>CAYMYN010000096.1:0-1808 GCA_964394665.1 uncultured Planctomycetaceae bacterium | reverse complement strand
GGCTCTCCCGGGACTGGCGCGCGCTGACGATGGCCTTCAGGGTGTCGGCGGCGAGATCGGCCCGGTCCGCGTCGGAGAGCTCGGGGTGGGCGTCCCTGGGCGCGAGCTTCTCGATGAAGGTGGTGTCCCCCATCCGCTTCTCGACGGTCTCTCGCGCCAGCGGGAAGCTCGTGATGATCTCGAGCTGGGTGTTGTAGTACTCCTGGTTGGACCAGTAGCTACCGGTGCCGAGCTCGAAGACCTCGTCGACCTGGTTGCCGAACACCCGGGGTGCCTGCGGGTTCACCACGACCGTCGCCGTGGCCTGGTAGATCCGCGGCAGCCGCATCGTGTAGAGCACCGCGCCGGTGATCGCGATCGCGATCGCGGCGATCACCACGAGCGCTCGCTTCCGGACGACCTCGAGCTGGCGGCGGAGGCTCGCGGCGAGGGGCTCGGGGGAGGAGGCGCTGTCCGCGCTGGATTCGCTCACGTTGGAGACCGTTGGATGCCGGGGACGGGCCGCGCGTTCAGGTGCTTAGCACATCCAGGCTGTCCTGGCTCGGACTCAACTGATTGAAACGACAAGCGTTGTCAGGGGCCTGGGGGCGGCGCCGGCTGCCGGCTCAGCGCGGCCTCGACGTTCGCGAGCCAGCGCTGGAGATCGGCCTCCTCGCGGGGGTGACCTTGCACACGGGCCGCCGCCTCGAGCAGCACCGCCCGTGCACCCAGGAGGTCACCCCGCGCGTGCAGGAGCTGCGAGAGCACGCCCGCGAGCAGCCTGGTCTGCCCCGCGTTCTCGGCCGGTGGGGCCCGGCGCAGGAGCTCGATGGCCTCGGCCGGGTGGCCGGTGGCGGCCCGCGCCTGGGCGAGCGCGAGCGCCGAGGCGGCGGTCGGACGCTGGTCGTGGACGAGGGCGGCCGGACCCAGCGCCTCCTCGGGACGGCCAAGGGCGAGCGCTTGCTGGGCGAGCGCGAGCTGGGCGCCGAGGTCGGTGGGGAACAGCGCGACCATGCGGCGAAGGTACGCGAGGGTGACGTCACCGCGCTCGCGCTGGTCCAGGGCGGTGCGCAGCCGGGAGACGTGGCGCAGCTCGAGCGGGAGGCAGCGGGCGGCGTCCTCGGCTGCGGGGAAGACCCGCAGCAGGTCGTCCAGGATCGGATCGATGCGTCGCGCCCACCGCAGCGCGAGCGCGAACTCGACCTGGGCTTGACGCGGGCGTTGCGAGGCCGCGAGCACGCGGGCGGCGAGGTGGTGGAGGCCAGGGTGGTTGGGCTGCAGGTAGAGTGCGCGACTCGCGACGTGGGCGGTGCGCGGCGATCGCTGGCCGAAGAGCGCCTGCGCGGCGTGGCCGGCGGCCAGCCCGTCGGCCGGATGGCGGCGCAGCGCCGCGCGCGCCAGGTCGAGGCGGTCGCCCGTGGCCGCGGCGATGCGGTCGCGATCCTCGCGGGCGCTGCGACCGCACGAGGACGCGGCGGTCGCGATCACCGCCAGCCCGGCGACCACCAGCGCCGCGCGCACGATCGTCGACCGTCGCGCCTCTCGACCGCTGGCCGTCGACGAGCGGAGGCGGGTCGGCAACAGCAGCGAGCTCGCCACGATCACGGCCATCGCGACCGCGGGGAGCTCGAGACTGAAGTCAGCCAGGTCATGCACCAGGATCGAGACCACCGCGCCGAGCGCACCGGCCTCGAGTGGCCCGTGCCGCCCGCGCCGGACGGCCCGCCGCGCGACCGCGATCGCGAGCGCGGTGACGAGCAGCGCGCCCGGGATGCCCCACTCGATGACCAGCTGCAGGAACGAGCTCTCGGCGTGGGAGTAGGTCGTGT
>CAYMYN010000095.1:0-2321 GCA_964394665.1 uncultured Planctomycetaceae bacterium | reverse complement strand
AGGTGAGCTGGTGTTCGCGGGGATGGGGAATCAGGGCGACGAGGCGCTCGATGAACACGAGGGGATCGAGCACGAAACCGCGGGTTCCGTCCCTCCAGGGTTTGCGCAGGTTCCAGATCACCTTTCCATCGTCGCGCAGCAGGAGGCGGCCCTGCGCGAGCGGTGGGCGGGCGACGTAGCGGCAGAGATGCTCCAGCGCCTCCCTGTCGGCGGCGGGAATGCACGTGGCGGCATGCAGTGAGTAACCGCCGGACTCGGCACGCAAGGAGCCCGGAGCCATGCGTGCGAGCTCGCTGTTCGCTCGGGTGAGGTGCGGATCGATCAGGCGCTCCAGGGCCCGGCCCGATTCCGGACCCGATGCGGCGCGCGACTGGACGGAGGCGGCGCAGAGGAACGGCAGCAACGAGGTGCACGCGCAGCGCCCACGGCATCGACACCTACTGGCGCATCGGCACGTGCGGGAGCACGCGATCGACCAGGTGGGCGGGGTTGGGGCCCGCCGGGACCGAGCTCGACCGCAATCAGTTCAATCGACTCAGGAAGTCCATGGCCTCCTCGAACGTGAGCCCGTCGGCTAGAACGAACGTCTTCTCGCTGATCAAGCCCTGGTCGAATTCGGCGACGGCCTGGCTGATGTCGATCGGTCGGAAGGCGACATCGTCTGCGACCAACACGATCCGCTTGGTGGTCCAGGGGTCTCCGGTGGGTCGCATGATGCCGTACCAATCGGTCGTCTGTTCGGGGCCCGTCGCAAGCGGAGCCAGCAGCTTCCGCAACGCGACAAGTGCGTCCGTGCTAGCATGGCCCAGGATCGCGACCGTGCCGATGGGCTCCTCGTCGATCATGCTGTAGGAGAACAACGCCGTCGGCACGACTGAGTTGAACGAGACGTTCACGACGTGCGAGTTCCTCCCGAGCACATCGTCGTACGCGTGATAGGCTAGCTCGTACCGGGGTCGAGCGGGCCAATACCCCCACCGGCGGACAGTGTTCTCCCCCGGCCAGGGAAAGAGCGCGGGGTTCTTCAGATCCGGATCTCCCGCATCGCTCGGAAAGATGAGATGGAATCCAGCCGAGTCCATCTCCATTCCACCGGCATCGATGAGGGCGATCTCCTGCGCCGCTAGGTAGGCAGCGAGCCGCCGATCGGCTTCCGGAAATGCCTGGGAGTCAGCCATCGAAGCGCTCTCGGCGCCGGGGCCGAAGACGCCATGAAAAATCTCGCCCAAGCCCCTCGGAACGACCACGAGAGCCGCCCCTACAGCCGCGAGACAAACAATCACGAACCGCCAGCGATGTCTCATCGTGCCTAGATTTCTAACCCTACTCTGTTCATGCCACATAACAACCTAGCAGTCATTACACAACACCTGATAGCATGGGGTTCCCCCTGCATCAGTAATCGCACCGTGGTACTGCCCAAAAGCCTGCTCAGGCGTGGCGCTGTCCTGGGGCGCTGATTGGTCGTTCTTGCTCCTAAACGTGCCGTCACCGTTGGATGTCGCTGAATGCCGGATACCTCCTCCCTTGGAGAGGGGTTTGTCTGATGTCAGTACTACTACACAGCCCGCCGGGACGTCCGTCGGCACTTGCGGATAGGAGGTCCAAAGTGGCGGTTTTGGGAGGCTCGGGCGTGGAAGGAGGGGGTGAGGGGGCGCAGGGGGCGCTCGAGCGAGGGGCTCGGGCGAGGTCAGGGGTCGGCTCGGAGGTTGGGGCGGGGGCCGAAAGGGCTCGAGGGGGGGCTCGAGGGCCTGCTGGAGGGTAGCTGGGTTCGGGCAGGGCAACACCCCGAGCCCGCGGGCCCCGGAGGAGAGGGCGGCGGGCTGGGCTTGGGAGCGGTGTCAGGGCTGGGGGAGGCCCCGGGCGTGGGTCACCAGGGCAAGCTGGGCTGGGGCGGAGCGCGGGGGGGCGCCAGGGGCAGAGACTCCGTGGCGAGTTTCAGGTGCTCGAGGATGCGGCGGATGACAGCCGGATCGGTGATGACGGACACGAAGTGGCGCCGGCCCTTGCAGCGCGGGCAGGCGAGGACGTCGACGGCGAAGACGCGGCGCAACAGCTCGGCCCAGGAGAAGCGTTTGCGGGGTGCGGGCGCCGTGGACGGGGGATCCGCCCACCGGCTGGAGCCTGCTCGGCGAGACGTTGGGAGCGGGACCACGCCGTAGCGCAACGGCGAGGCAGGGGCCAGCACGCCGTGGTAGGTGAGCTGGTGTTCGCGGGGATGGGGAATCAGGGCGACGAGGCGCTCGATGAAGACGAGGGGGCCCGAGCACGAAGCCGCGGGTCCCGTCTCGCCACGGTTTGCGTAGGTTCCAGATCACCTT
>CAYMYN010000094.1:0-2322 GCA_964394665.1 uncultured Planctomycetaceae bacterium | reverse complement strand
CCGGGCGACGCGCCCCGGCGGCCGGGGCGGTTTGGCGCACGGGCGCGGCTCTCGCGCGCAGCCCGGCGAAGGCCGACACCTGCGCCCGCCCGCCGTAAGATCCGGCGCCATGGCCGCGCGCCGCCTCGAACACATCCGCAACTTCGCCATCGTCGCGCACATCGACCACGGCAAGAGCACGCTCGCCGACCGCTTCCTGGAGCTCACGGGCCTGCTCGAGGAGCGCTCCGGCGCCCACCAGGTGCTCGACGACCTGGACCTGGAGCGGGAGCGGGGGATCACCATCAAGGCCCGCGCGGTGCGCATGGCCTACCGCAAGGACGGCCGGGACTACGTCCTCAACCTGATCGACACGCCGGGGCACGTGGACTTCTCCTACGAGGTGAGCCGGTCGCTGGCCGCCTGCGAGGGCGCGATCCTGCTGGTGGACAGCACGCAGGGCGTCGAGGCCCAGACCGTCGCCAACGCCTACCTGGCCGTGGAGGCCGGCCTCGAACTGCTGCCGGTGCTCAACAAGGTGGACATGCAGGGCGCGCGCCCCGAGGAGGTGAAGGAGGAGATCGAGACCGTCCTGGGCATCGACGCGCGCCACGCCCTGGCCTGCTCGGCGAAGACGGGCGAGGGCACCCGCGCCGTGCTGGAGCGCCTCATCGAGGTCGTCCCGCCGCCGGTGGGCGACCCGGAGGGGCCGCTCAAGGCGCTCCTCTTCGACGCGGTGTACGACACCTACCGGGGCGTCGTGGTCTACGTCCGTCTGATCGACGGCTCGCTCGCCGCCGGCCAGCGCGTGCGGCTGGTCAAGGCGGGGCGGGACTACGACGTGATGGAGGTGGGGGTGCTCGCGCCGCACCGCACCAAGGTCGCGCGCCTGGAGGCGGGCGAGAGCGGGTACCTCGTGGCCAGCATCAAGTCGCTCGAGGACGTGAACATCGGCGACACCGTCACGACGAGCCCGCCGCCGGAGGGGTTCAAGCCGCTGCCCGGCTACCGCGAGCCGCAACCGATGGTGTACTGCGGGCTCTACCCCACCTACCCCAAGGACTTCGAGGCCCTGCGCAAGGCGCTCCAGACGCTGCGCCTCAACGACGCCTCGTTCACCTTCGTCCCCGAGACCTCCGAGGCCCTCGGGTTCGGCTTCCGCTGCGGGTTCCTGGGCCTGCTGCACATGGAGATCGTGCAGGAGCGCCTCGAACGCGACAGCGACGTGGACCTCGTCCAGACGGCGCCCAACGTGACCTACGAGATCCTGAAGACCGACGGCACGACGGTGCGGGTGGAGAAGCCGTCGGACGTGCCGGATCCCAACTACATCGAGGAGTTCCGCGAGCCGATCACGCGCTGCAGCATGATCATCCCCCACGAGTCGGTGGGCTCGATGATGAAGCTCTGCACCGAGAAGCGGGGCGTGTACGTGGAGACCCAGTACCTCTCGCCCACCCGCGTGATGCTGGTCTACGACATGCCGCTGGCGGAGATCGTCTTCGACTTCTACGACAAGCTGAAGAGCGCGACCCGCGGCTACGGGACGCTGGACTACGAGGTGAAGGCCTACCAGGCGGCGGAACTGGTGCGGATGCGCATCCTGGTCAACGGGGTCGAGGTCGACGCCTTGAGCATGATCTGCCACCGCGAGACCGCCGAGCCCCGCGGCCGCCGGATCCTCCAGCGGTTGCGCAAGACGATCCCCCGCCACCTCTTCGCCGTCCCGCTCCAGGCCGCCATCGGGGGCAAGGTCGTCGCCCGCGAGACGATCTCGGCCCTGCGCAAGGACGTGACCGCCAAATGCTACGGCGGCGACGTGACCCGCAAGCGCAAGCTCCTCGAGAAGCAGAAGGCCGGGAAGAAGCGCATGAAGCAGGTGGGCAACGTGGAGATCCCCCAGAAGGCCTTCCTCTCGGTGCTCTCCTCCGACGAGGACGACGACGCGAAGCGCTGACCCTCGATTGCCCATACGGAGCCAGGCTCCGGTGCATCATTCGAGGGGCCGGAAGGGGGCGGGCGCGCGTTGGAACCGGGTTCCGCGCTCCCGCGCGGACCGTGCAAGGTTTGCGCGCATTCGCGCGCCGCCGCTTGGCAAAGGGGGTGCTGCGCGCGGGGGGCGTGAGGGGCCCGGCGCGAGGGAAGTGAGATTCCCCTCGTTCGTCGCCGCTCCGCGCTTGGGGCGCAATGCCCCCTGCTCCGCGCTCCCGCGCGGACTGTGCAAGACCGGCCCGCTGACGCGTGCCTGGTCTTGGCAGAGGGGGTGCTGCGCGCGGGGGGCCTGAGGGCCCCGGCGCAAGGAACGGGCTCCGCTCCTCGATGGCGCGCTCTGCTGGGCACAGC
>CAYMYN010000093.1:0-2480 GCA_964394665.1 uncultured Planctomycetaceae bacterium | reverse complement strand
AGATCCTGGTGAACAACAACCACTCGGCCCAGCTCGATTCGGTGCTCGAGCAGCCCTACGTCTCGGTCAACGCATCGAACACGGTCGCGACGACCAGCCTAGGCGGCACCCTGGAGGCGGGCACGTCGATCCAGGTCCAGCCCCAGGTCGCGGACGGGGACAGGATCGTGCTCGAGTACTCGATCTCGATCTCGAGCTTCGTCGGCGAGCCCATCGAGCCGACCCTTCCCCCGCCGCGCCAGCAGAACACGCTCTCGAGCGTGGTGACGATCCCCGACGGCTACACCGTGGTGGTCGGCGGGCTCGAGCTAGAAACCGAGGCCGAGGCCACGACCCGCGTGCCGCTCTTGGGGCACTTGCCCTTGGTCGGAGCGCTCTTTCGCAACCGCTCGAGCGAGGCCACCAAGTCGCGCTTCTTCGTGTTCCTGCGGGCGAGCGCCATGCGCCATCAGAGCTTCGCCGACCTGCGCCACCTCTCGCGCCCCGCGGTGCACGAGGCCGGCATCGATCCAGGCTGGCCGAGGCTCGAGCCGAGGTGGATCCGATGAGGCGGTCCCAACGCGAAGGGACGGGCGCCGCCACGCTCTTCCTGGCACTAGCCCTCTGGCTCCCAGGCTGCCGCAGCGCCTCCCCCACCGGCCCCTACGATCCGCCCTCCGCCGCCGCGCGCGACACCGGACGTGCCGAGCGCCTGGTCCAAGAGGCCGCAGCAGCTCTGCCCTCCGATCCAGCCGAGGCAGAACGCCTGCTGCGCGCCGCCCTCGGCGCCGATCTCTTCCACGGCCCCGCCCACAACAATCTCGGCGTGCTGCTCCTCTCCCAGGGCAAGCTCTACGAGGCCGCCCAAGAGTTCGAGTGGGCCCGAAAACTGCTGCCCGGCCACCCCGACCCACGCGTCAACCTGGCCTTGACCCTCGAAGCCGCCGGCCGCGACAGGGAAGCCCTCGAGTCCTACGACG
Organism: uncultured Planctomycetaceae bacterium; assembly: GCA_964394665.1. Lineage (GTDB taxonomy): Bacteria > Planctomycetota > UBA1135 > UBA1135 > CAYMYN01. The sequence goes on along the minus strand of CAYMYN010000093.1, from coordinate 1,521 downwards.
CCGCACTCCAGGCCTATCCCGTACACCTGCCGGCGATGATGGGCGCCGCCAGCCTGGCGCTGCGGACCCGCATCGAGGACGAGCGGCTGGAGGCCTGGCTGCGTGAGATTGCGCTGCGGGCCGAGGAGCCCCGCTGGCGCGAATGGGCGTTGGCGCAGGCGGCCAGGCGCGAGGGGCGCTGACGCGACCTGGCGGCCTGTGGGGCGCGCGAGTTGCGGCCTGGGCGCTGGGCCCGAGTCACTTTCCCCACCGGCCCACGGCGCGCCCAGGGGCCACCCAGGGCGCCGCAGAGGCCGCGCGATCCTGACGCTCGGCCCCAGGCCTCACACCGCTCGAGTTCCTCGCCGTCGTAGAGCAGCGTGATCGTCAGCGGGATGGCCTCAGGCGCACCGCAGGTGGAGCACTGCGGCTGGAGGTGCTGGCGGGCCAGGGCCTCGGAGAAGGCGCGGGGGCGGGGGGAGGGCATGGGAGAAGGGTGGCAAGGACGGGTGCCGGACTCCAGAACCTGCGGGGACTTCCTCGGAGTGTCGCGCACGTCAGACCCTCACGCTCGCGCCGCTCGAGAAGGCGGCGCGTCTCGGCTTCCCGGTGGCTGCCACACACGGGCACCAGGCACCCAGCCTGCCGGCGCTTCCAGGTGGGCGTGAAGCGACGGTTACTGTCCGGGCGACTGCCATCAAGGCTGGTTGGCCTACCGGAGACGCCGAGGATCCCAGGTGATAGGTTCCGCCGCCAACACGCCCAAGACTTCGGCGCAGCATAAGCTCATCGGACGCATCCCTCAACTCCTCCTTAGAATGCAAAACAAAGCCAGGCCAACCACAAGCGGAAACAATGCCCATGCAAAGAATGGCCTAAGTCCGCGTGCCGCCATGAGTGGTAGCAGCATCGCCCACGGCACGAGGCCCCACCAGAGCCAACACGTTAGAGCAAAATAGATGACTGGCGAGTCAACAATAACTCCAGCGCAAACTAATGGGACTCCAAATGACAGCCACGCCAGGGCCATCGCAAAGGAACACCCAGAATTCCGGACCTCAGTTCTTGGCATAGTAATACTCCATGCCTTCGGCAGGACCATTCGATGCCATACGAACGGCGCGCACCTTGCCGCCCACTGCGGAATAACGCAACCGCGGATAACGGCCGGGGGTGGCACAAGTCAGACATGGACAGAGGTGAAGTCGCGACGGAAACCTCCTGACAGATTTACATAGTTGTCCCTTCGTCAGTTCCCCCCCCCTTGGCGTTGATGGCGGCTTGTTCACCTGCGTCCATTGCGTGCTGATCCTCACTGCTATCATGACCCGATTCGTCCGTCATCATAGCATACCCCTTCCCAACATTGAAGAACCACCACTGCCCCCATCTCCCCCAAGTTGCGCCATGACGCGCAAGCTCAAACCCAGCAAGGATGTTCCGTATCCGTCCGAGCGCCCCCCGCGGTCGGCCTTGGCGCGGCTTGAGTGTGTGCTGCACCGAAATTTTGGCGGCCTCAGGCATGGCGATCTGGTGGGGTAA
>CAYMYN010000092.1:0-2650 GCA_964394665.1 uncultured Planctomycetaceae bacterium | reverse complement strand
CAAGCGTGCGGGACCCTCGGTTTTCCGGCCCGGCGGGGCGGGCGGCCGGGCCGGGACGCCTGCGGCGCGCCCATGTTGGGCGCCGGGGCCGGCGTTCGCTGGGGGGAGGGCCGTGATCGGGCCCGCGCCTTTGCCGGCGTCAGGGGCCGGGGCCGGGAGCCCGCGCCGCGAGGGTCTCCCGGTAGTTCCAGGGCATCCAGTCCCCGGGGGCCAACCCCACCTCGGAGGCGTGCCGGATGAGCTGCGTCAGGTAGTCGAACGGGTCCGCCTGGGCCGCCCGGGCCGTGGCGATCAGGCTCATGTACAGGTCCCCGATCCGGGCCCCGTTCTGGGTCTTGTAGAAGAGGCTGTTCTTCCGGTGCAGGATGGCGCGCTTGAGCATCCGTTCGCACAGGTTGTTGTCCAGGGGCGCGCCCGCAACGCGCAGGAACAGCGTCAGGCGATCCCAGCGCTTGCGCACGTACCGGATCGCCTTGCCCAGCCCCGAGTTCGGCTCGACCTTGCGCTCGTCGAGTTGGGCCCCGAGCCAGGCGTAGAGCCGCTCCATCACCGGGCCGCTCTGCTCCTGGTGCCGGGCCAGTCGCTCCTCCGGGGTCAGGCCCTGGGCCTTGGCCGCTTCGTCCACCCGGTACACGAGCGCGAGTTCCTCCAGCACGTGGCCCACCGCCTCCGGGAAGCCGGATACGACGTCCACGAACTGCCGGCGTCCGTGCACCAAGCAGTTGCCCACCCTCGTCTGAAGGCCGGGGGGAAGGTTGCGTTCGAGCGCGTCGCACATCTGTACCGGCGGGGGCAGTTCGGGCGCCCGGTGCCGCAGCACCTCCAGCAGGTTCTCCCCGGCGTGCCGGCGCCCCGTGGCGTACAGCACGATCTGCCGCCCGCCCCACCGCGCCACCATCCCGGTCGTGAACACGCCGGTGCGTTCGTCGGCGTCCCCGCCGGGGGGCGGGCGCTCGCGCCGCTCCTTCAGGAAGGCCAGGATCACCATCGGCGTGTCGTCGTTGTGCAGCACCTCGCCCTGGGCCGCCTGGCGCACCAGTTCGGCCAGCACTGGTTCCAGCCCGCCGGCGGCGCGCGCCAGGAGGTCCCACTGCGTCGAGGCCGAGAGCGGCACGCCGGCCCCCGCCTGCAACTGGGCGATGCGGTACAGCGGCACGCCCGTGCCGTAGCGCAGCGTGGCGATCAGGCTCGGCACGGAGGCGTCGTACTTCTCCTCGCCCACCCCCGTAGGCGCCGGGGCCGTGAACACCTCGCCGCACAGGTTGCAGCGCATGCGCTCCTGCTCGTACACCGTTGCCGAGATCGGCACGGCCGCCGTGATGCGCACCAGCCGCCGGGGCCCCTTGGCGCACAGGGTCCCCCGGCAGTGCGGACACCGGCTGCCGGGCCGAAGGGCCCGGTGGGGCACCGCCACGCGCCGCGCGCCGGTGTACGCCGTGGCCGCCTGGCGCCCGTGGCCCGGGACCTTGGGGCGCGGCGGGGCCGGCGCCGCCGGGCCCAGGGCCGGGCCCGCCGGCGCGGCCGAAAGCACCTTCTCCGTCCGCTCGCTGCTGGCCCCGAAGAGCATCTGGCGCAGGCGCCCGATCGTCGTCTGCTTGTCCCGGATCAGCTCCGTCAGGTAGCCGTAGGAGGCCACGAGGGCCTCCAGCACCTCGGCGTCCGACGCCGAGGCCCCCAGCGCCTTGACCCGCTTGACCAACTGCTCGAGCTCGTCCATCCTCAGGTCGACCGCCGCACCGTGGGCCTGGGCCGTCATCGTACGGCTCCGCAAGGTCAGGCCCGCATCGCGTTCTTCGCGCGCGGACCGCTTGCCCCAAAGGATCGGCTCCGTGGGCCGGGGGCTTGCGCCGCGGGATCCTCAAACCGGATGGGGCAGGCGCCGCCACGGGCCGGGCACCTGGGCCGGCGCCTCGGCGTCGCCGCCCGACAGCAGCAACTGGACCTGGTGCGCCTCCAGCGGGCGCACCGGGCGGGTGCCATTGGGCCAGAAGCGAAAGCGCCCCTGGGACAGCCGCTTGTGGCAGAGCCAGAATCCCTGGCCGTCGTACACGAGCACCTTGATCGCCGTCCCCCGGCGGTTGCGGAACAGGAACACGGTTCCCTGGAAGGGGTCGGCCCCCAGGCCCTCCTGGCACAGGCGGGCCAGGCCGTCGATGCCGCGCCGGAAGTCCGCCGGCTCCAGCGCCACCAGGATGCGCATGTGGGGCGTGAGCTGGATCACGCGCGCCGGCCAAGGAACAGCCGCCCCAGCGCCTCCAGCACGGGCCAGGCCTGCGGGGGCAGGTCGACACGCATCCGGGCTCCGTGCCCGTCCTCGAGTTCCACCCGACACGCCGGGCCGGGCGGCGCCGGCCCGACCTCCACGAACCGGGGTGGGGCCGGGCGGCGCGCGGCGTCGACGCGCGCCCGCAGCGCCCCGTACCGCAGCCCCAGCGCCCGGGCCGTGGGACTCACGCCATGGCGGGCGCCCAGGCGCGCGGCCAGGGCCCACAGGTCCTCGGGCATCGCCCGGGTCTTTCGGGTCTGCCGCCAGGCGTCCAGCCGGCGGCGGCCTTCGACCAGTTCCTTCGACGGGGCTGTGTGCGCGCGCGCCATGCGGGCCTCCCGGCCGCCCCGTGGCGGCCCAGAGCCCCAGCATGGCCGACGGCCG
>CAYMYN010000091.1:0-3092 GCA_964394665.1 uncultured Planctomycetaceae bacterium | reverse complement strand
GGCCGCCCTCGAACGAAACGACGATCTGGGAGATCGCCCAGCGCGACGCCGCCGGCGTGGACCACCCGACCGTCAAACCCCTCGAGATCTTCGAGAAGCCGATCGGGTACCACACGCGTCGCGGAGAGATCTGCCTGGAGCCTTTTTCGGGCGGCGGCACGCAGATCATCGCGGCCGAGCGGCTCGGGCGTCGCTGCTTCGCCATGGAGCTTTCCCCAGGCTTCGTGGACGTGGCGGTGCAGCGCTGGCAGAAGGCGACCGGGCGCGAAGCGCAGCTCGAAGGGTCGCACGAGACCTTCGCCATGCTCGCCGCCGAGCGATCGGGAGGTGATGGCGGATGAGCGGGCGCCTGCCGGACGATGCCTTCGAGCACTACGTGTCCCTGGGCCCTGAGCGCAGCTACCAGGCCGTCGCCGATCACTACGACGTCGCAAAGGTCACGGTCACGCGCCACGCCAAGGCCCAAGACTGGCAGGGCAGAATCCGCGAGCTCGACGCCAAGGCTCGCGAGCGCTCGGACCAGAAGCTCTTGGAAGCGATGGAAGTCGTGCGCGAGCGGCACCTCAAGTCGGCCCGGGTGCTGCAGGCCAAGGCCCTCGAAGCGCTGGCCAAGCTGCCGCCCGAAAAGGCCGTGAAGGCGGCACAGGCGCTGGCCATCGGCTGGAAGCACGAGCTGCTCGTCCTGGGCGAGCCGACCGAGCGCCAGGCGACCGTCGAGGAGACGATCCGCCGCGAGTACGAGCGCTGGATGACGCCCGGCGAGGAGGAAGAAGAGGGCGACGAGCCCGAGGTGAGCGATGATCCAGCCCCGGACTAACCGGCTCAACAAGCCGCGCCTCTTCGCAGACCTGGGCTACCAGCCCCACCCCGGCCAGCTCGAAGTCCACCGCTCCCGCGCCCCGCGTCGGATCGTGGCCTGTGGCGTGCGCTGGGGAAAGACGGTGTGCGCCGCCATGGAGGGCATCGCCGCTGCGATGGAGCCCCGCGAGCGCTCGGTCGGCTGGGTCGTCGCGCCGACCTATGACCTCGCCGACCGCGTGTTCCGCGAGATCCAGCTCGTCGCGCTCCAGCACCTGCGCCACCGCGTGGTCGCGATGAAGGACCACGAGCGGCGCCTGGTGCTGCGCAACATGGCCGGCGGCACGAGCGAGATCCGCGCCAAGACCGCCGACAACCCGGTGTCACTGCTCGGTGAGGGTCTCGACTGGCTCATCGTGGACGAGGCGGCACGCCCGAAACCCACCATCTGGCAGTCGCACCTCTCCCAGCGCCTGTTGGACAAGCAGGGCTGGGCGCTGCTCATCAGCACCCCGCGCGGAAAAGGCTGGCTCTACGATCTCTATCAGCGCGGCCAGGGCCGGGACGACGCCTACCAGTCCTGGAACTACCCCTCGTGGACGAGCCCGCTGCTCGACCGCGCACGCATCGAGGAGGAGCGCGCGCGGGTGCCAGAGCGCGTCTTCATGCAGGAGTACGGCGCGCAGTTCCTCGAGGGCTCGGGCGCCGTGTTCCGCAACGTCCGCGACTGCGCCACGGGAGACCTGCGGGCTGCGCGCCATGGGGAGCGTTTCCGCATCGGCGTCGACCTCGCCAAGGTCGAGGACTACACGGTGATCGTGGTCATGAACCGCCAGCGCGAGGTGGTGCACGTGGACCGCTTCAACCGCATCGACTGGAACCTTCAGATTGGCCGCATCCGAGCCGTGGCCCAGGCGTATCGGCACGACAGCGTGCTGGTCGACTCGACGGGCGCGGGCGAGCCGATCTACGAGTCGCTTTTGCGCGCCGGTTGCCACGCGCAGCCTTATCCGTTCACGCAGCGCTCGAAGTCGGCGCTGGTGGATGCGCTGGCGATGATGTTCGAGCAGGGGCAGATCGTGCTGCCGCGCCCAGACCTGTGGCCCGAGGGCATCGACGAGCTCGAAGCCTTCGAGTACTCGATCAGCGACGCGGGGAACGTGCGCTCCAGCGCGCCCGCGGGGATGCACGACGACTGCGTGATGGCGCTCGCCCTGGCCGCCTGGCACCTGCGCCCGAGCCAGCCGGAGCGAAGCTGTTGGATCCAGCACTTCTAGGCGGCACGAGTGCGTCGCGGGCGGTCTCGTGGGCCTTCGTGGGGCGCTCGGGCAAGGCACCGGATGCGCCCCTCAGCAAGGCGATTCTGGCAAGCCTGAAGCCCTACCTGGGGCTCGCTGGATAGTGCAGAACCGGCCTTCCCGGCGGGCGGATTCCGAGCCCTGTATGTCGTCGCGCGCCGATGGTGGCGCGCCCAACGCCAGGAGACGACGACATGGCCACGAAGAAGACCGCCAAGAAGATCGCGACGACGAGCACCGAGGAGCAAGGCGCGCAGGGCGCCACGACCAGCACCGAGCCCAAGGCCCGCCCGTCGCGCCCCAAGCGCGCCCAGGCGGCGCAGGAACCCGCCGCCGAGCCGCTGGCCAAGCCGGCCGCCGAGCCCGCACAGGAGGCCACGGAGGGCGCCACGGAGGCCGCGGAGGCCGCGGAGGGCGCGCCCGTGGCGAAGGGGCGCAGGGGCCGCCGCAAGGACGTGGACCAGTCCGACCTCGCGCCCGACGACCCCCAGGCGATCCACGAACGCACGGTCGCCAACCTGCCCGCCCCGCCCGACATGCGTCCCGCGAACGTCACCTCGGCGACCTTGCTCGACGCCTCGGCGGGCTTCATCGCCGCGATCGAGGCCGAGGGCGCGAGCGAGGCGACGGTCTCGGGTTATCGCCGCGAGCTCAAGATCGTGCTGGAGCACTTCGGCGAGGACGTGCTCCTGTGCTCGCTCACGCCGCGCAAGGTCCAGAACTACTTCGAGAGCGACGCGGTGATGATCGCGCGCGACGGCGCGCCGAAGGCCGAGCCTTCCTGGCAGCGCACGCGGCGCGTGCTGCGCTTGGCGCTGGTCTGGGCGGTCGAGAAGGGGATGCTCGAGGCGGCGCCGCTGCCGGCTAATCCCAAGCGCGCTGCCAAGGCCCAGCAGGCGGAGCCGAACGCGACCGCATCCTGACGATCTCCGTCAAGCCACGCGCCCGGCTGGTCCATCGCGGCCGGTCGGGCGCCGTTCCCTCGGAAGAGAGTCA
>CAYMYN010000090.1:0-3663 GCA_964394665.1 uncultured Planctomycetaceae bacterium | reverse complement strand
CGGAGCTGGGAGGGTTCGGCTCGCTGGATGCTCGGCCGGGGTTCGCCGTGCTGCGTCTCACGTGGCTCTTGCCACGGTCCGCCACGGGACGGCTGCGCCGGCTCGCCGTCCCACCACGGCGCAACGCGCCGTGGCTGGCGGCCATGGGCTCGCCCGGCTGCCCGCGGCCTTTGCCCCAGCGACCCGGTCGCGTGCGAAGGCGCCTGGATTTCGCGTGCGAGCGCTGGATCGGAGCGCTGCCCGCCACATGCGCAACTCGCATGGGCTGAACGGGGCCGGTGAGAATACGTGTTCAGGAGTCGGAGCTGGGAGGGTTCGGCTCGCTGGATGCTCGGCCGGGGTTCGCCGTGCTGCGCCTCACGTGGCGCTTGCCCCGCGAGGACGACACGGCCAAGGGCCTCCTCCCGGGGCCTGGCCAACCCGGCCCCTCGCCGCCTGCGGCGAGCGTCGGCCATGGGCCTGCGTCCAGCGGGCCGCACTTCCGTAGTTCCGACCCCTGAACGCCTACCGGTGAGGTCGGGCTCCGGGCCGGGCTACGCGCGGCGCGGCCAAAGGCCGCGCGCCCGCAGCCGGAACACCGCGTAGGGCAGGTCGCTGCCGACGTTGACGCGCGGCAGCGCGAGGGGATCGGACCCCGCCTCGGCCAGCCCCTCGACGGTCGAGAGCGCGTAGGGCACGCCCAGCGCGCCCACGGCCTGCGACGCGCGGGCGTCGAAGTCGACCGCCCGGCCGTTGGGGTACGCGAAGACCCGCGGCATTCGCCCGAGCCGGCGCGCCACTTCGCCCTGGCTGCGCGCGATCGTCTCGCGGACCTCGTCGTCCGACAGGCGCGAGAGGATCTCGTGGCGTGTCGTGTGCGCGCCAAAGGCCACGTGGCCCGTGGCGCCGAGCGCGCGCACGTCCTCCCAGTCCAGGAGCCTGAACTCGCCCGGGTCCGGGTCGGGGGGCGCCCCGAGTTGCTCGAGCCACTGCGCGAGCACGACGCGCTTGCGCGGCGCGGGGAGCGCCTTGAGCGCCGTGAGCGCCCGGCCGAGCGCCTCCGCGCGGCGCTTGGCGCCCGAGAGGTCGAGGATCCCCAGGCCCGCGGCGCCCGCGTCGAGCGCTCGGGCAGAGGTGGCGCGCACGGCGAGGTAGAGCCGGTCGGGCCACGGCACCTCGGCCGTGCCCACCAGGTCGGTGATGAGGAACACCGTGGCGTGCAGGCCCAACGCGGCCAGCAGCGGCAGGGCGAGGTCGCGCACGCTGCGGTAGCCGTCGTCGAAGGTGAGCGCGCAGGCCCGGGGGGGGAGCGTGCCGGCCACGAGCCGGTCCAGGGCCTCCTCCAGGGGGAGGGGGTGGAGGTTGCGGGACACCCAGCGCACCTGGCGCTCGAAGGCCTCCAGCGGCAGTTGGTGCCAGCAGAAGGGCTCGAGCCGGCGCTCCACCAGCCCGTGGTACATGAGGATCGCGAGCCGCCGGCGCGAGCCGGGCCACAGGCGCGCGCCCAGGTCGGCCAGCTCGGCGACCGGGACGGCCAGGCCCTGGCGCAGCGAGGTCATGGCGGAGAGCCTACGCGGCCGCCCGGGCGGTCGCGCTCCACGAGGTCGCGCCACAGCGCGGCCTGGAGCGGGGCGATGCGGTCCCAGTCGTAGCGCGCGAGCACCTGTTCGCGGCCGCGGGCGGCGAGCCGACGGGCTTCCTGCGGGTGTTGGAGGAGGTCCAGGACGGCCGCGGCGAAGGCCTCGGCGCCGTCGGCCAGGCGCAGCCCGCCTTCGAGTTCCAGCCCCTCGGCTCCGACGGGCGTGCTCACCACGGGCCGCCCCAGGGCGAGGGCCTCGCAGATCTTGAGGCGCGAGCCGCCCCCGATGCGCAGGGGCACCAGGCTCAGCGCCGCGCCGCGCACCGCGGGCCGCACGTCGGGCGCGTCGGCCAGCAGTTCCGCGGACGGCTCGGCCGCCACGCGCGCGGCGAGCCAGGCGGGGGGCCGGCGGCCCACGACGAGCAGCCGGGCCGCCGGACGCTGGCCCTTCACGCGCGGCCAGATCTCCTCGAGCAGCCAGCGCACGGCGTCCTGGTTGGGGCGCCAGTCCAGCGCCCCCACGAACACGCAGCGCTCCGGGTCCACCGGCCGGTCGGGGTCCGGCCGGAAGGCCGCGACGTCCACGCCGTTGGGCACGGTCGTCACCGGCGTGCCCGGCACGAGCGCGCGGATCCGCTCGGCGTCGTGCGGGCTCACGGCCGTCACCGCCGTCGCGCGGGCGAAGGCCTCGCGTTCGTAGCGGGCGACCTTGCGCGCCTGGAGGCCGATGTAGGCGCGCCGCAGCCCGCGGGGCTCGTGCGCGTGGTAGCGGGCCCAGATGTCGGCCTCCAGGTTGTGCGCCGACACCACGACCGGAAGGGCGCAGGACTCCGGCACGTTGGCCAGGAGCGGGGTCCACTCCACGTGCACCAGGTCGACGGCGCGGGTGGCCAGCACCCGGGCCACGGCCCGGCCCAGGGCGCGCGAGCGGTGCGCCATCACCATGTAGGGGACGCCGAGCAGGAGGTTGCGCGCGAGGTCCAGCGCGAAGCCCGGGCCGCGCTTGGGCCGGGGGCGGCGGCGCACCGGCCAGGGCTCGACCCCGGCCGCGCGCGCGGCCTCGAGCGCCCGGGGCTCGTCGCCGGCCGTCGGGTAGGCGAGCCGGATCTCGGCCTCGCCGGCCAGCCGCGACAGCAGGGCCGCGGTGCGGATGCGCTTGCCGCTGTCGGGCGGCCAGGGCAGCGCCTCGTCGATGACGAGCACGCGCATCAGGGGCCCTCGGGCGGCAGGCGGCAGATGCCGTGGCGCACCTTGCCGTTGGGTTCGGGTTCGATGCGGCCGACGGCCTCGGGCAGGAGGCGCAACTCGCCCGCGAAGAGGCGTTCCAGGAAGGCGAGGTACGGGCCCAGGTCCGCCGGGCGGAAGTCCGGGCCCGGCACGTAGCGCACCGTGAGGTGGTCCCAGTCCTCCTGGACGAGTTGCACGTCCAACAGCCCGAGGCCGGTCTGCTGGGCCGGCCGCATGTCGGCCAGGGTGCTGCTCAAGCGCCGCCCCGAACGCAGGCGGAAGATGTCGCCCACGCGGCCGTCGATGCGGTCCAGGGTCGGGCGCGCATCGCCGCAGGGACACGGGCCCGCCGAGAGCCGGCCCGTGTCGCCCGTCTCGTAGCGCAGGAGGGGCATGGCGCGGTTGAGCAGGTCGGTCGCCCGCAGCACCCCCGCGGCGTCGACCTCGATCACCACCCCCAGCGGGTTGAGGTGCAGGCGGTGGTGGGTGGGGCATTCGGCGGCGATCCAGCCCATCTCGCGGGAGCCGTAGAAGGAGAGCACGTTCGCCCCCAGCGCCTCGTGCACCCGCGCGCGCTGGTCGGCGAACACAGGTTCGGCGGTGAGCACGACCATCGGGACGTGCAGGCGCCGGCCGCGCGCGAGCAGGTGGCGGGCGAGGAGGTCGGCCGCGCTCGGGTAGGCTTGCAACACGGCCGGCCGGAAGCGCTCCAGGCGCGTGGCGTAGGCGTCCAGGCGCGCCTCGTCCAGCCGTCCGGCGTGCAGCAGGAGGGCGCGCGGCAGCGCGCGCTCGAAGAGGTCGTCCTTCCAGCGCCGAAGGCGCGAAAGGCCCCCCGCGGGAAGGTCCGCCGCCGCCCCCCACAGGTAGGCCGCGCGGGC
>CAYMYN010000089.1:0-3670 GCA_964394665.1 uncultured Planctomycetaceae bacterium | reverse complement strand
GCCTGCGCCAAGCTGGTCGTCGCCGCGGGGCGTGCGCCCGGGGAGTTCGGGGAGTTGCTCGCCGACCTGGCGGAGCTCGCCCCCCGCGTGCCGCTCGTGATCCAGCCCGCGAGTCCCATCGGGGACGTGCGGGCCCCAGGGCGGGACACCCTGTTCGAGCTCGTCTCCCGCTCCCGCGCCCTGGGGCTCGACGTGCGCGTCGTGCCCCAGGTCCACCGCCTCCTGCGCCTGCCCTAGCAGCCCTCCGCCGCCGCCCCCCGGGCGGCGCTACCCTGGTCCGGCCCGTGAACCACCCCGCTCCCTCCCAGACCCGCGCGCACCTCCCGCGGGTCGCCATCGTCGGTCGGCCCAACGTCGGCAAGAGCACGCTGCTCAACCGCATGTGCGGCAGCCGCATCTCCATCGTCGAGCCGACCGCCGGCGTGACGCGCGACCGCGTCGCCGTGCCCGCGCGCCTCTTCCACGGCCAGGACGCGCGTTGGGTCGAGGTCATCGACACCGGCGGCATCGGCATCGTCGACCGGGACGACCTGGGCCCGCACGTCGAGGAGCAGGTGCGGAGCTCGCTCGCGATCGCCGACCTGGTGCTGTTCCTGGTCGACGCGCGCGACGGCCTGACCCCGCTCGACCAGGAGGTCGCGCGGCGCCTGCGCGGCGCGACGATCCCGGTGGTGTTGATCGCCAACAAGGTCGAGGGGCGCAAGCTCGGCTACGAGGTCGAGGAGTTCCGACGCCTGGGCGTGGCCGACGGCCCGTGGGCGATCAGCGCGCAGAACGGCGAGGGCCTGACCGAGCTCTACGAGCACCTGATCGAGCTCCTGCCCGAGGGCGACTTCGCGCTCGAGCCCGACACCGCCCCGGCGATGAAGCTGGCCGTCGTCGGCCGGCGCAATGCGGGCAAGTCGACGCTCGTGAACCGGCTCGCGCGCGAGGAGCGCATGATCGTCTCCGAGGTGCCGGGCACGACCCGCGACGCGGTCGACGTGCGCTTCGAGCGCGACGGCAAGCCCTTCGTCGTGATCGACACCGCGGGCCTGCGCAAGAAGAGCTCGCTGGCCGACGCGATCGAGTTCTACAGCGACGCGCGCAGCCACAAGAGCGTGCGCCGCGCGGACGTGGTGGTGCTGCTCTTCGACGCCATCGAGCCGGTCTCGGCCATCGAGAAGAAACTCGCGCGGTACGCGGTCGACCACTACAAGCCCGTGGTCCTGGCCTGCAACAAGTGGGACACCGTGTCGGACGCGACGCGCGCCGACTTCCACCGCTACCTCGACGCCGAGCTGCCGGGCCTCTCCTTCGCGCCGCGCACCTTCCTCTCGGCCCTGACGGGCAAGGGCGTGGACGAGCTGCTCGCGCTCTGCGAGCGGCTGCACGCCAAGGCCCAACAGCGGGTCGCGACGGGGGAGCTCAACCGGGTGCTCGAGTCGGCCCTCGCCGCGCGCGCACCGAGCTCGTCCGCCTATCGCGCGCGGATCCGCTACGCCACGCAGGCCGAGGTCGCCCCGCCGACCTTCGTATTGTTCGTCAACGACAAGCGCCTGTTCGGCAAGGACTACCTGCGTTACCTCACGAACCGTCTGCAGGAAGAGCTGGACTTCGCGGACATTCCCGTGCGCATCGTGCTGCGGGACGGCCGCGAGGACGAGCCGGAGGCCCAGTCTTGAGTTCGATCCCCGTCCATCCGAGCCCCGACCGCCCGTCCGCGCGCCACGCCGCGCGCAGGTTCCTGTGGTTCCTGATGCTGCTCCTCGCGGGCTGCAAGAGCTCCCCCAAGCCCGAGTGGGTGGAGGCCGACGTGCAGCCGGTGAGCCTGGGCGTGCTCTTCGAGGTCACGCGCCTGGCCCTGGTGCGCGAGGGTTTCCCGGTGCCCGCCCAGGGCTTCGACCCGCGCACGCGCGAGGTGACCTCCGGCTGGCGCATGGACCTGCACCCCTTCCGCGGCGAGGGTTTCCGCGAACGGGCGACGATCGGGTACGAGCCGCGCTCCGGCGGACGGCTCGACCTCTCGGTGCGCGTCGAGCGCCAGGTCAACCAGAACATCGCGCGGCCCCTCGAGGCGGCGCACGCGGACTGGAAGCAGGCGCCCGACGAGCCGGGCCGCGCGCGGGTGCTGTTGCAGTCGATCCGCTCCTTGCTCGGCGACCCACGGCAGGTCGAACGCCCCCGCGTGGGCGCCTGATCCCCGCCCGGGGAGCGCCGTCCGGCGCCGCGGGGTGCAGTCGGCGGCCAGGGGATGCCGATGCTCCTGGGAGCGAGCACCCGCGCGGGTGCCGTGCTCCCCGATGCAGCCCCACGCCGACCCCGCCGACGCCCCCGGTCCCCTCCGGCCGCCCTTCCTGGGCGCCGGCCCCGTGCTGGTCCTCGCACCGCGGACCCTGGACGCCCTGGCCGGGCCCGGCGGCACCCTGGCCCTGCACGCCGCCCTGGGCGACCCGCTGGACCTGGTCGAGGTCTTCGGGTCGGCCGAGGGGGAGGTGCGCGCGGCCGCGGAAGCCCTGGGCGTGCGCAAGATCGACTCCTGGGACCTCCCCGAGCCCATCGCCGGCGCGGCCTCCGACCTGGCGCGACGCCTGGCGCGGCTGCTGCTCGAGCGCCGGCCGGCGACCCTCTACGCGCCCTGGTCGGGCGAGCCCGACGCACCCGCGCGCGCCCTGTCGCAGGCGGCGGCCCTGGCGGCCGCCCTGGCGGACTTCGAGGGTCCGGCCTGGGGCTACGAGCTGCGCGCCGCGCTCCCGCCCGGCCTCACGCTCGACGTGGGCGCGACCTGGCCCGCCAAACGCGCGGCGCTCGAGCGTTGCGCACCGGCGGGGCTCGCGCGCGCCGTCGAGGGCCTGGCCGCGTTCCGCGGTCTCGCGCTCCAGCCCGCGGCGCGGTTCGCCGAGGCCTTCGCGCCGCTCACCGACCTGCGCATCCCGGTGCCGCGCGGCGCGGCCCCCGCCAGGGCACAGCGCGCGTGAGGATCGCGGTCCTGTCGCCGGGCTCGGCGCCCGACCTGCTGGGCGTCGCGCGGGTCGCGCGGGCCCAGGCCGCGGCCCTCGCGCGGCGCGGCCACGACGTGCGTCTGGTCGTGCCCGAGGGCGGGGAGGGGCACGCGGCCGAGCCGGCCTGCGGCGAGGACGAGGGCTTCGACCTGTACCGCGTGCCCCTGCGCGCCGCGGAGGGCTCGCCCCTGGGCCTCGAACGGCCGTCGGTCGAACGGCGCGTCTCCGAGGCGGTGGCCGGCGCCGAACTCGTGCACCTGCACCACTGGGCGACCTTCTCCTCGGGTCTCGTGCGCCGGCTCGCGCCCCAGCGGCCCGTGGTGGTGACCCTGCACGACGCGTTCAGCGCCTGCCCGCGCGGATCGCGCCTGCCCTCGAGCCTGCGCGTCGCCTGTCCGCGGGACCGCGAGCTCGGCGGCTGCGTCGGCTGCCTCGCGCCGGGGGAGCCGGGCAGCTCGCGCGAGAGCCTGCGCGCGCGCCTGGAGCGGCGGCGCCTGGCCTTCGAGCGCGAGCTGGCCGCCGCCGCCCGCATCCTGGTCCCGAGCCGCTACCTGTTGCGCGAGCTCGAGCCCTGCCTCGAGCTGCCGGTCGGACGCTTGGTGCTGAGGCCCCACGGGCTCTGCCGGCGGCTCGCGCGCGCGCCCGAGCCGCGCCGCGAAGCGCGCCGGCTGTGCGTGCTCCACCCCGGG
>CAYMYN010000088.1:0-3675 GCA_964394665.1 uncultured Planctomycetaceae bacterium | reverse complement strand
CGCTGAGAGAGAGCCAGGGCCCCGCGCGCTTCGACCTGGGGCAGTACTTCAAGGATCTGCACTTCCAGGGGTACCCGCACGACCCGCAGATCGAGGTGCCGGAGACGAGCCGGGGAGGCACGGACGCGGCCGGCGGAACCGGGGGGGGCGAAAGCGGAGCGGGCTACCTTTCGGCGACCGATCTTGCCGACCGCGATGGGTTGGGGCGCGACCGAACCCGCAAGGCGCTTGAGCGCTGGCGCCGTACTACTTTCGGCGGATGGGTCGAGGTGACCGAGCGCCGTCCCCGCGAGCCGCGCTACCTTTACGACACGCGAGCCGTCGAGACCGTGCTCGCAGGCCTGCGCGAGTAGTGCTCGGTCGCGTCCGCCACTCGTCCGTCCAGCATTTTTCTTGCGGCGCTTTTCCGGGCCTAGCGGGTCCGTGGTGGCCGCCACTTTGCCGGACATCGCGTCCGCCCAACGTCCGCCGGCACCACGGGACAGGGGCACATCGGAGAGGGTCGCTCCACCATGCGACTCCACGACTTGCCCACCCGCGACCTGCTTCACGCGTTGCGCGACACCGAGCGGTCACTCGGCGCTGACTCGGTATCCGCCCGTATCCTGCTGCGCGAACTCGAGCGGCGCGTCCCGCCTCCCGCCCCGACCCCCAACCAGGTGTCACAGGAGGGCTCCCGTGTCCGCTGAGCACCAGCCGGAGAACCCGGCTGAAGGTACCGCCCTCGACTACGCGTCGCGCGGCTGGCCGGTGCTCCCGCTGCACGACGTCACGTCTGGCAAGTGCTCCTGCGGCAACTCGAGCTGCAGCAGCCCCGGCAAGCACCCCTACACCCAGCGCGGCTGGAAAGACGCGACGACCGACCCGCAGCGCATCGGCGAGTGGTGGGCGTGCTGGCCCACCGCCAACATCGGCATCTCGACCAAGCACCTGGTCGTCCTCGACGTCGACATCAAGGCCGGGCGCAACGGGCGCGAGTCGCTCAAGAAGCTGACCGATGAGCACGGTGCGCTGCCCGATACGCCTGAGGTAGAGACGGGTTCGGGCGGCGGTCACATCTACTTGAAGCCGCCAACCGGCGTCGAGATCAGTTGCTCAACGGGCAAACTGGGCCCAGGCCTCGACGTGCGCGCGCGCGGCGGATACGTCGTCGCGCCTCCCTCGCTGCACGCCTCGGGCGAGCACTACGCGTGGCTCGTGCATCCCGACGAGGCCGAGATCGCCGAGGCGCCGGCGTGGCTGATCGAGCGGCTCCAGAGGGCGTCCGCGGAGAAGAGCGGCGCGCAGCAGGAAGGCACGAGCGGTTCCACGCTGCCCCCGACCGAGCATCGGCGCGCGATGTCGGCCCTAGCAGCGATCCCTCCGGAGACCCGCGACATCTGGATGCGAGCCGGTATGGCGGTGAAGACCGCGCTCGGTGAGCAGGGGTTCGCGCTGTGGGACGCGTGGTCGCGGACGACGTCGCTAGGCAACTACGACGGGTCCACGCAACAGGCGCAGTGGAACTCGTTCGCGCCGGGCGAGCGCTCGGACCAGGTCAGCGAGTCGAGCCTCTGGTACCTGGCGCGGCAGTACGGTTGGGTCGAACCGGAATCGAAGCAGCCGCCGGGCCAACCTGGCGACGGCGCCGTAACGCGGTGCCTCGCGGATGTGGAGGCGGAGGAGGTCGAGTGGATCTGGCCGGGTCGACTCGCACGCGGGAAGCCCACGCTCCTCGCGGGGGATCCGGGGCTCGGCAAGACCTGGGCTGCCCTTGATGTCGCTGCGTGCATCTCTTCGGGCCGTCCTCTTCCCACAGGAGAGGTCTATGGCCCGGGCTCGATCATCATCGTGACGGCCGAGGACGATGCGGCCGATACGCTTCGCCCACGACTCGAAGCCGCCGGCGCGGATCTCGCCCGGATCCATGTGCTCGACGGCATCATCGAGAAGGGCAAAGAGCGCTCCTTCTCGCTCGCCGACATCCCTCAGTTGGCGAAGAAGATCGACGAGATCGGCGACGTGGTCCTGGTGATCATCGATCCCATCTCGGCATACATGGGGGAGGGGACTGACAGCCACCGGAACACCGATGTTCGTTTCCTCCTAGGGCCGTTGTCGCAGCTCGCGCAACGCACGCGCGTGGCTCTGCTTGCGATCACGCACTTGTCGAAGGGCAACGTGGGATCGGCGCTTCACCGGTCCATCGGAAGTATCGCCTTCATCGCAGCGGCGCGCGTCGGGCTCCTGGTTGCCAAGGACCCGGACGATCCCGAGCGGCGAGTGCTGGCACCTACCAAGGGCAACCTGGCCCGAACGGAGGGTCTTGGGCTGGTCTACACGATCACCGGAGATCCGCCGCGGCTCGAGTGGCTTGGCCCAGACGAGCGGACTGCCGACGAACTGCTCGGCAACGGCAACGGCGGCGGTGGCTCGAGCGCGAAGAGCCCCTCCAAGCGCGCCATCGCCCGCGACTTGATCCTCAACCTCCTGGCGAATGGTCCCGTTCCTGCCACGGAGGTCGAGGAGGCGGCGGTCCTCAAAGGCATCGGCAAGCGCACGCTCAGCGATGCGAAGAGGGACGTCGGGGCGCGGTCCTTCCGCGAGGGGGACGTCTGGTACTGGACGCTGGAGCCTGAGGAGACGCCGGGGTCCGAGGGGCGGCCCGAACAAGGTCCCGAGCCCGATGGGCAACCGCAGGCTGCAGAGCACGCTGATGCGCAGCAGGAGCCCGAACCGGGCGAGGCGGTCCGGGAGGAAGAGGTCGACGACGCCGGAGCGAGGGGCGAGTCGGTCGGGGCAACCGTGCAAGGCCCTGGGACCGTGCAGGCTTGCAACCTTGCATCCTTGCCCTGCAACCCCCCGCAGGACCCTCTGGAGGGGGGTTCTGGGGCAGAGAGCGTGGAGGAGGGTCCCGAAGCCAAGGATGCAAGCGCTGCAACCTTCCCCGAGGCAGAGACGAAGCCCGCTAGGGGTAGGAAGCGCACGTCGGAGGCCCCCAAGGGGTCCCCACGGGCCTCGAAGCGGCGCAAGAAGCCAAGGTTGCAAGGATGCAACCTTGCAAGAGGTGGGGAACCTGCAACCTTGGAGGGGCGCGTCGGGGCGCCGAGCCACGGGGCGTTGGACCAGGCGGGTCCGCCGCCGGATCCGCCCCAGGACCAGGAGAAAGGGGAGGCCGTGCTGTGAGCGGCTCTGCTCCCCGGCGCCCCCGTGTGGGTGACGGCGTCTCCGACCACCTCCGCATCCACGACGTCGCGTTCACGCCCGCCAACGCCCGCGACCGTGCCAACGGCCTCCTGGGCTACGTCCGCTGCCGGATGGGCAACCTGCGCCTGGACGGGCTCGCGCTGCGCCGGACGGCCGATGGAGGCCGCTGCCTGGCCTTCCCGCGGCGCCGGGACCGCGCGGGCCTGGAGCACCCCTGGTACGCGCCGGTGGATGACGCTGCGCGGCTCGAGATCGAGCGGCAGGTCTTCGAGGCCCTCGGGCTGCGGGAGGCCGAGTGATGGACGCTCCCCGCCGCACCCCCGAGCCCACCCTGGGACTCCCCGATCCGCAGGAGCTGGCCGGCCTGGCAGGCCGGGTCGAGGGGCTCGAGCTGGTGGAACAGCGCGAGCGGGTCGAGCGCGACCCCCGCGCCGCCTCACCGGACCTGCCCGCCACCGCGCCCAGCCTGTCCGCCATCGTCCAGCGCCT
>CAYMYN010000087.1:0-4062 GCA_964394665.1 uncultured Planctomycetaceae bacterium | reverse complement strand
CGCTGAGAGAGAGCCAGGGCCCCGCGCGCTTCGACCTGGGGCAGTACTTCAAGGACCTGCACTTCCAGGGGTACCCGCGAGATCCGGAGAGCGGGCCAGTGAGAGACGAGCCTCCGGAGGAGTTCCTGGTCACGCTCGACCAGGCTGCCGCCCAGGCCGGACTAGGCAAGCGCACGCTCGAGGATCTGAAGGCTAGAGGCGAGCTGCCGTCTCCTCGTCGGAAGGGAGGTGGCGGTCGGCCCGCCCTCTGGGCGTGGAGCGAGATGCGCCGCGCCCTCGCGAAGCACGCGAAGGCCCCTCTGCCCGAGCGGCATTTGGCGGACCCGACCGCAACCTGACCGCAACCTGACCGCAGACCGCACCAAAGCGCCCCCCTCGGCTGAAGAGTGCGGGGCATGGCACTACCTTCGATTCCGCCGACGCGCATCGAGCGCGAAGCGATCTACTCCGACGGCGCGGCGCGCCTGCTCCTGAACGTCACCGAGGGAGTAACGGCTCGGGCGCGACGCGGGGGGACCCTCCGCTACGCCCGCGTTGGGCGTCGCATCCTGTATCTCGGGAGCTGGCTGCTCGCCTGGATCGAGCGCGCCAGCGAGCCCGCCCCCCAGCCGCCCGACGGCGCATCGACGCCGCCGGAGGGCCCCCAATGACCCGCCCCAAGAAGGCGGCCCGCCGCTCTGGAGAAGCGCACGGGCCGGGGGTCGGGGTTGGCGCCGCCGACGAGGGGATTGTCGCCGGAGACGGGCGGCAGTTCCAGCCTCAGTCCGAGGGCTCGGCCCAGGCCGATCCGGCACCGGCTGCTGGTGGCCCCGAAGCGCCGCCCAGTCCGACCAACACCTGGACGATCACGCTCGGCTCCGGGCGTACCAACCCAAGGGGGCAGCGGCTGGATCTGTCCGGCGAACCTCGTGATGCCCTCGCACAGGCCATCGCCGGACATCGTGGCCCCGAAGCCTGGTGGGCGCCCAGCACCTGGCGTGACGACCACCGTGCAGGCGACGGCTGGGAAGGGGCGTGCGCCGTCGTCCTCGACCTGGACACGGACGGGCACGTCGCCATCGACCCAGCTCTAGCCCGGCGCGTCATCGCTGCCCTCGACGACCTGGCAAACCTCGCGCACGGCACGCCTCACGGCGTCCGCGCCGCGCTGATGCTCGAGGTGCCCGCGATCGACGCCGCGGAGTACCAGCGCGCCTGCCTGGGGGCTGCCGAACTCGTTCGTGTTGCCCTGGCGGAGGCTGGAGTCGAGGGGCTGACCGTGGACCCGAAGCCGCTCCGCGACCTGGCGCGCATGTTCTGGACGCCCCAGGCCAGGGTCGAGTGCAGCCGTCCTGGGCACGACTGCGAGCCGCAGCGCGTGGCCGAGGTTGAGCTTCTCCGCTCCGAACCCTGGAGCATCAAGGACCTGGTGGAGGCTGCTCCCACCGTGCCTGCCAGCGGCCAGCGCGAGGCGAAGAGCCCGCCGCCCAGGAAGCCTCTCCCGCCACCGCCCACCAGGTCCACGACGCCGTACGGGCGCCGGGCGCTGGAGGACGAGTCCCGCCGCGTAGCCGGAGCGCCAGAGGGCGAGCGCAACGATGCCCTCAACCGCGCAGCCTTCGCTCTGGGGCAGCTCGTGGCGGGCCAGGAGGTCGCGCTCAACGATGCCGAGACCGCCCTACGGGCCGCAGGGCGGCTTGCAGGGCTTGAGGAGCGCGAAACCGAAGCCACCCTTCGCTCGGGCCTCCAGGCGGGTGCGGCCCAGCCCAGAAGGGCGCCCCAGCGGGCGGAGGCGCCTACTGGCTCCGCCCGGACGCGTATCACGGGCGCGAAGGCCCCCCCGAATCGCTGGCCGGCCCCCATGCACGAGGCCGCGTTCTGTGGGCTGGCGGGAGACTTTGTTCGTTTGCTCGCACCACACACGGAAGCGGGTCGAGAAGCGCTTCTCGTCCAGTTCCTGGTTGCCTTCGGCTCGGCAGTCGGCAGAGGCCCTCACTGCATGGCCGACGGTGCGGAGCACCATGCGAACGCCTTTGCGGTGGTGGTGGGGCCCACTTCAGCCGGTCGCAAAGGCACCAGCGCCAAGCGAGCGCTGGAGCCGATTCAGCTTGCCGACGAGACCTGGCGGGTCGAGCGAGGCCTCGTCTCGGGTGAGGGGCTCATCCACGCGGTTCGCGACCCCCGCTTCGAGCTGGAGAAGTCGAAGGGTACCGGTCAGGCCAAGAGCAAGAAGTCGAAGGCCAAGAAGGGCCGCAGGCAGGAGGTCCAGCCGGTCCCCGAGCCGCAATCGGCACCCGGGCTCATCGAGCACACCTGCGCGCTGTCGGGAGGCGAGCCGAAAGGCGCGCCGTGGTCCTGCCTCGCGTGCGAGGCCGAAGCGAACTCGCGGCGCGGCGTCGATCTGAGTCCTTTTCTCGCGCCAGAGGGGCACGTGCTCGCGGATCCGGGCGTCGAGGATAAGCGCTTGGGCGTGTACGAGAGCGAGTTTGTGAGCGTTCTCCAAGCGGGCGGCCGGCAGGGCAACACCCTGTCCAGCGTTCTGCGGAGCGCCTGGGATGGCGATGATCTTGGAACCCTCGCCAAGAACAGTCGCGAACGGGCCACCAAGCCGCATGTCTCGGTCATCGGGCACATCACGGAACCGGAGCTCCGCGAAAACCTCGATCGCACGGAGATCGCCAACGGGCTCGGGAACCGCTTCCTCTGGATCATGACCCGGCGGTCAAAGGTCCTTCCCGACGGGGGGACGGTGCCGGAGGAGCGGTTGGCTGCTCTCGTCGAGCGGATTCGTGAGCGGATCGTGCTCGCGCGCAAGCGGGGGCTGCTGATTCGAGACGAGGAGGCCCGGGCCCTGTGGCACGAGGTCTACGAGATGCTCACCGAGGATCGCCCCGGCCTGGTTGGCGAACTCACGGCGAGGGCCGCGGCGCAGGCTATCCGGCTCTCACTGATCTTCGCCTTGCTCGATGGAGCCGACCGGATTCGGCGCGAGCATCTGGAAGCGGCGCTCGCGGTCCTCGGCTACGTGGAGCGCTCCGCTACCTACATCTTCGGTGATGCGCTGGGAAACCCGACTGCGGACTCGGTCCTTCGCATCCTCCGGGCGGCCGGCGATGAGGGTCGAACCCGCCGCGAACTGCACGAAGCTCTTGGTGGGCATGTGCCTGGATCGAAGCTCGGAAAGGCCCTGAACGAGCTCGCGGAGCGTGGTCTGGCCTATGCGACGGAGCAACGGAACACAGGCGGTCGTCCCGCAGAGCGGTGGTGCGCCAGAGAGCCGCGCTGCGAGCAAACCGAGTTAAGCGAGCAAAGTAGTTCCGGCGGCCCGGCTGGAGTGGGCTTTGCCCGCTTTATTCGCTTTGCTCGCACTGCGGCCTCCGGCGTTCCTGATGGCAGCGTGATCGCGGCAGGCGGGGAGCGGGTCGATCCCCGCACCGGCGAGGTGCTCCAGGAGCCCGATGGCGGGGACGAGACGAGGCCTGAGGGCCGGGACGGTGCCGCGTGAGCCGCTCCAGGTCCCAGCGGCCGGATGGGGCCGGACTCGGCAACGACCAGGGGAGTCGAGTCACCGACGTCCACCTGACCCCCGCCAACGCCCGCGACCGCGCCAACGGCCTCCTGGGGTTCGTCCGCTGCCGGATGGGCAACCTGCGCCTGGACGGGCTCACGCTGCGCAGGACGGCCGACGGAGGCCGCTGCCTGGCCTTCCCCCGGCGCCGGGACCGCGCGGGCCTGGAGCACCCCTGGTACGCGCCGGTGGATGACGCCGCGCGGCTCGAGATCGAGCGGCAGGTCTTCGAGGCCCTCGAGCTGCGGGGGGCCGAGTGATGGTCGTTCCCCGCCGCACCCCCGAGTCCACCCTCGGGCTCCCCGACCCGCAGGAGCTGGCCGGCCTGGCTGGGCGGGTCGAGGGTTGCGAGCTCGTGGAGCAGCGCGAGCGGGTCGAGCGCGACCCCCGCGCCCAACGCGCCGCCGCACCGGACCTCCAGGCCACCGCGCCCCGCCTGTCCGCCATCGTCCAGCGCCTAGCCGAGCTCGCGGCGCTGCGCGCCCAGATCGCCGCCCAGGAGGCAGAGCATCTCG
>CAYMYN010000086.1:0-4204 GCA_964394665.1 uncultured Planctomycetaceae bacterium | reverse complement strand
TGGGTTTTGACAACCACCAGGATCGGGGCTACCTCCCCCTATACCTTCCGTACGGGCAATCGAGATAGCCTTGGGGGGCCGTGCGTTTCGCCCTCCCTCGCTGGCTGGCGCCCCTCCTGGTCACCTGCGTCGGGGCCGGGGCCGCCGCCGACACGCTCTACCCGCGCTCCGGGCGCAAGGTGGAGGGGGCGATCGTCTCCGAGGGTCCGGAGGGGGTCGTCCTCAACCTCTATTGGTCGCGCAATCCGGGGGTGACCAACCCCGAGCACCTGGTGCGGCTGGCGCCCGACCAGGTGAAGAAGGTCGAGCGCACGCCGCGGCCGGAGGTGGAGACCTGGCGGCGCCTGGAGGCGGCCGACCCGGAGGACGCCGCGGCGCTCGCGGCGATCGGCGAGTACGCGCGCGGGCACAAGCTCAAGGCCGCCGCCCGCGTGGCCTTTGCGCTCGCACTACGGGCGGACGCCGCGCAGCCCGTCGCGTTGAAGGGCATCGGGGGCCGCAGCGCCCACGAGGCCGAGCGCCGGGGCAACCCCTGGCTCGACCCCGCGCTCGCCGAGGGCCTTGCGGCCTACGCGCGCCTGGAGGGGGTCGAGGAGCGCCGCGCCAAGGCCCGCGAGCTGCAGGGGCTCGGCCTCGCCTGGAAGCCCTACGAACTCGAGCGCCTGCGGCGTTCGGCGCTCGAGCCCACCGGCCTCCAGGAGGACCGCCCGCTGGCCTGGCAGGCCGAACCCCTGCCCGGGGCCGTGTACACGCTCTTCGTACCCCCGGCGTACACCCCCGCGCGGACCTGGCCCCTCCTGATCGGGCTGCACGGCGGCGGGGCCGACGGGAAGAACGGCGACGAGGTCGTGGGCAGCGGCCCGAGCGCGATGAACTTCTACCGCGACCTGGCCGGCCGGCGGGGCGTGATCGTGGCCTGTCCGACGGCGCTCGTGGCCGGCTGGCAGGCGTCCGTCAACGAGGCGCTCGTGCGCGCGGTGCTGCGCGAGGTCCCGCTGCGCTACCACGTGGACCTGGACCGCGTGCACCTCACGGGGCACAGCATGGGCGGCTTTGGCACCTGGGCGCTGGGTCCCCGGCTGTGCGAGGAACTGGCGTCGATCGCGCCGATGGCGGGGGGCGGGGGGAGCAACCTGGCGCGGCTGATCGAGACCCGCACGCCGATCTTCATCTTCCACGGCGCCGACGACGCCGTGGTGGGGCCGGCCTCGGACCGCGCCGCGGCGCGCAGCCTGCTCGGCACCGGCCACGACTTCGTCTACACGGAGCTCGACGGCGTGGGCCACGGCTTCCCGGCCTCGGTGCAGGAGGAGCTCTTCGACTTCATCGCGCCGCGCCGCCGCGCCGGCAAGGGGGCGCGGGACGCATGGCCGCGATCCTCCTTCCTGGGCAAGCCGACGAAGGAGGAGCGCGAGTTCCTCGGCGACCCGCTCGGGGCCTGGGACGGGGCCGCGCCGGGGCTGGCCGAGTGGCTCGAGCGGCTGGCGCGCGGGGGCGGGGGCGCGCTCGAGGCGGCGCGCTGGCTCGCCGAACACCGCCCCGAGGGCGCGGCCGCCGCGGTCGCCAAGTTGGCCGTCAACGCCCGGCTGCCCTTCGACGCGCGCGCCTTCGCCCTTCGGGCGCTCGCGGGGCTCGGCGACGCCGAGGGCGCCGGGGCCGCGCGCAGGGCCCTCGGCGGCGAGCCGACGCGGGACGAGAGCCGGGTGGTCGTCGAGGCGGCCCGCACGCTGGTGGCGCTGTCCGACCCCGGCGGCGCGCCGGCCCTGCTCAAGGCGGTCGAGGCCTGGTGCGGCTTCCTCGAGTCCAAGGACCTGGGCGGACGCAAGGTGCGCTACTCGGACTGGGCCCGGGCCGCCGGCGTCCTCGGCGAGTTGGTCGAGGCGCTGGCCGCGATCGCCCCCCCCGAGACGCGCTGGAGCGCGCTGGAGAAGGCCGTGGTCGCCCGCGTCCTCGCCCCCGGCTGGCAGGTCGAGACCTCGGACCGCGTGCCCCAGGACCCCGGGACCCTGCGCCGCCGGCTGGCCGCGGCCGTGGCGGCGACCTACCGGCGCCTGGGCGCCGGCCCCGAGGCCCTGGACGCCCTCAAGGCGGCGCTGGCCGGCGACGCCGCCGCGCAGGCGGCCGTCGGCTCCCCGTAGGCCGCCGGCTATGCTGCGCCGCCAATGGGCCAGCAGGACGTCGAGGTCTCCGCCGATCCCCAGGCGCTTCGGCGCTTCGAACGCCGCCTGATCGCGGACGTCGACGCGCTCGAGCGCATGATCGCCGAGGGGCGCTTCGACGCGGGCCCGCGGCGCATCGGCCTGGAGCACGAGTTCTTCCTGATCGACGACCACGGCCGTCCGGCGCCGCGCGCGCTCGAGGTGCTGGACAAGCTCGGCGGGCCCGGGGGCGTGTACCAGACCGAGCTCGCGCTGTTCAACCTGGAACTCGCGCTCCCGCCCCTGCCGCTGGCCGGGGCGTCGCTGGGCACCTACGAGGCGGAGTTGCGCCGCCACGTCGGGCTCATGCGCCAGGCGGCGCAGACGGCGGGCACGGAGGTCGTGGCCGTGGGCATCCTGCCCACGCTGGGCTGGGAGCACCTCACCCTCGAGTACATGACGCCCGCGCCGCGCTACCGCGCGCTCAACGACAGCGTGACCCGGATGCGGCGCGGCAAGTTCCGCATCGAGATCCGCGGCACCGACTCGCTGTTCGCCACCCACGACAACGTGATGCTGGAGAGCTTCAACACCTCCTTCCAACTCCACCTCCAGGTCACGCCCGAGGAGTTCCCGCGGGCCTACAACGCGCTCCAGGCCGCCGCCGGGCTCACCGTCGCCATCTCCGGCAACTCGCCGTTGCTCCTGGGCCATCGGCTCTGGGAGGAGACGCGCATCGCCCTGTTCCGCCAGAGCGTGGACACCCGGGCCGACCACCAGCTCCGCCGGGGCCACCGCCCGCGCGTCTTCTTCGGCGACGACTGGGTGCACGAGTCGGTCCTGGAGATCCTGCGCGACGACGTCTCCCGCTTCCGCGCCGTGCTCCCGATGGACGACGGCGAGCCCGACCCCCTGGCCGAGGTCGCCGCGGGCCGCGCGCCGGCGCTCAAGGCCCTGTGCCTGCACAACGGGACGATCTACCGGTGGAACCGGCCCTGCTACGGCGTGCACGAGGGCGTGCCCCACCTGCGCATCGAGCACCGGCCGATCCCGGCCGGACCGACCGCGCTGGACGCGATCGCCAACGCGGCCTTCGCCTACGGCCTCGCGCTGGGCCTGATGGGGGAGTACGGCGACGTGGGGCGGCGTCTGCCCTTCCACGCGGCGCAGGCCAACTTCTACGGCGCCGCGGCCAACGGCCTGCGGGCCTCGCTCACCTGGCTCGACGGCAGCATCCGCCAGGCCGACGAACTGGTGCTCCTGCTCCTGCCGCTGGCGGCCGAGGGGCTGCGCGCGGCGGGCGTCGACGAGGCGCTGGCCAGCCGGTACCTCGACGTGATCGGCGAGCGCGCGAGCAGCGGCCAGACCGGCGCGCGCTGGATGATCGAGGGCTTCAACCGCCTGCGGGCGAGCGTGCCGCCCGACGAGGCCCAGCAGGCGCTCGTCCAGGGCTACCTGGAGCGCCAGCGCGCCGGCAAGCCCGTGCACGAGTGGACCCCCGTGGGGCTGCCGGGCCGCACCCACCGCCACCTGGCCTTCCAGAAGGTCGGCCAGATCATGACGACGGACCTCGTCACCGTGCAGGACCACGACACGGTCACGCTGGCCGAGGCGATGATGCGCTGGGAGAAGATCCGGCACATCCCGGTCGAGAACGACGAGGGTCGGCTGGTCGGGATGTTCTCGCTCCTGGACCTGCTGGCGGCCCTGCGCGACGGCCGCCAGGGGCTCGACGACATCGTGATCGGCGACGTGATGTCGCGCCGCCTGCACACCGTGACCCCCGACACGCCCACCCGCGAGGCCATCCGCCTGCTGCGCGAGGAGGGCCTCTCCGCGCTGCCCGTCGTGCGCGGCGACGAGTTGGTCGGGATCGTCACCCAGGCCGACATCCTGGTGGTGGCCGCGCGGCTGCTGGAGTGAGGGCGGCGCGCGGCGCCCGGCCCCGCGCGCTCACGGCCCCGCGAGCAGGGTGAGCGCCAGGGCGCCGCCGAGCGCGCCCACGGCGAGCGCCGCCAGCGCGGCGACGGCCCCCGGCCGCCGCGCCCAGCGCCCCAGCCACGCGG
>CAYMYN010000085.1:0-4367 GCA_964394665.1 uncultured Planctomycetaceae bacterium | reverse complement strand
GTTCTCACGACGGCGCCCTCGGCCGTCCTCCCGAACCGCCTGGGCAGCGGCTCCTGCTCCCTGCAGGATACAGCCATGATCCCGGGCCGAAACCCGGGTTGGCGGAGCAAGGGGTGTCGCGGCCTGAGCCCGGCAGGCGGGAAGTCCTCGCCTTCCAGGGCCCGCCATGGGATCGCAGGTTCGATCCCGCCGAGCGTACCACCCTAAGGCTTTGCGGCGGCGCGGCTTACGGCATCGCGAGGATGCCCCCGAAGAGCGGTGCGTGCGGGGCTTGCGCCACGTTAGCGCCACGATCGGAGCAGGCTAGGGCGAGTGGTTCGGGTTCGAGCTAGGAGGCGGCTGAGATACGGGACGACGGCGCCGCAGAAACACCGCCACCATCTCGGGCCAAGCATGGAGCGGGGATGGGGGACCCCCCCCTGTCCCCTACATGCCTGGCAACCCGGAGAACGCTGCCTCCCCCTTGTTCAATCTTGGCGGCCGCTCGGGGGCCCTTCAGCATCCCTAGCGGAGCGTCCGAGAAGGCGGTAGGCAGAACCAGTTCTTGCACTGCTGGTAGCCAGTCGGTACACTTTTCGGCCCTCAACAGGGTCTTTTTCCTTGACCCTAGCTTCAAGCTTGCCCTAGCTGGGGCCGAAGGCCGATCAGACGCACCCCCAGACCTACCGGAGGACCTCATGAGCGAGCAAACACGCGGTGACATCGAGCCCGCAGGCCTCTTCGGGGCATCGGCGCCTCGCGAGGTCGCGGACGCTCCCAAAGTGGCGAAGGTTGATGAGAAGTCGACTGCGGCGATCAGCGCGGCGCTATCGCTGGGGGCAAAGAGCATCCAGGCACGTTGCAACGACCTGAAGCGCTCCCTGCGCATCACCGACGAACTCCTAAGCACCCAGATTGGCATCTAGCGGTCCAAAGTGGCTAATAGTCACCTTGCCGTAGAGGCCTTTCTGCCGGGCGTTCTGTCCGCTCGCATAGCTGCGCTGAGTGAGGGCGAGCGATCTACAATTGGCGAGTACCTCGATGGATACGCCGACGCGACTGGGTGCAAGACGCTGGTAGTAGAGAATGACTACATTGACGGCGACTTCTTGGATGACTACGCCGCCTACTATTCCAGATGCTTTCAGCATTACAGTCGGCGGTGCTTTCGCGTCCATCTTTTTTCGTCATCGTTTAGTGAAGAGGATCTATCTCTCGCGATCGTAGATGGTGCGGGTAGCGCGGATCTGCTCCAAGGCGCTTACTTGGGCTTCTTGGTTGTGCGACCGCTCAGGAATGCGCCCATTGGCCGCACGGTTTTGCAGGTGTTTCCTTCCGACGGTGAGAGGAGATTCTATCCTGCCATTCGTTACTACGACGCCAATCTATGCGGCATCCCTCTTCGCGTAGAAAGCCTCGCTTATCAGCAGCAAGATAGCGTTGTTGCTGCATGTGCGACGGCGTCGCTTTGGTGTGCTTTCCATAAGACGTCAAGGCTTTTTCACAGTCAGTTGCCCCGCCCCGCTGAGATCACAAGCGTCGCAAGCAAGGCTACGTCACCCGGGCGCGTGTTTCCCAATCACGGCCTTGATCTGCGACAGATCTGTAATGCGATAAGGGCTGTAGGGCTTGAGCCCGAATTGTTCAAGATCACTCCGGAGACCTACCTTCCATCCCTTATTCTCGCTCACCTCTCGGCGGAGATTCCTGTAATTGTCTGCGCCGAGATTGAAGGCCTCGACCATCATGCCTTTACGGTAAGCGGCTACTCCATGCTTCCGTCGGTGCATGGCGTCGAAACATCAGGCGATCAGGCGCTGCCGATGCGGGGGAGGCGTGTTAATGCTCTCTACGTTCACGACGACCAGATCGGTCCTTTCGCAAAGCTGGATGTCTCTCGGGGCGTGATCGATGGTGAAGACGCGACCTTTTTTTCTGGTACCTGGAAGGCTGAGGATGGCAGCTATAGGAGGATTGTGCCTTGGGCTGTGATTGTGCCCGTATACAACAAGATCAGGGTCAACTTCATTGACATTCAGGAATATGTCCTACGTCTTCACGAGTTCTTCGGGGCTATCGCTGAGCACTTGATCGGGAGCGATTGCGAGTGGAGTATCGAACTCACTACCGTCAATCGATACAAAGAGCGCGTGCGCATTAATCCGCGGGTCCCCCGCGAGACGAAGGCGTCCGTTCTGCTTGATCCTCAGCCGAAGTTTATCTGGAAGACGAATCTGCGCATTGGCAGCGCCACGGCCGTACAACTCTTGGCCGATGCAACGGGCGTCCGTGACGAACTGCCGTTTTATAGAGTCGTGTGGTATAGCACTGAGACTAAAGCGGCGGCCGCAATTCTCTTGCGTACGCTTCCAGAGAAGGTGCTCCTTCGGGCCTTGGATAGGCCTCTATTGAACTTTCTCCTAAAGCACGTTCAGCCTTAGTTGCCCCAGAGCGTTCTGTCGCCGTGCCTGATCCGTGCGTCTCCATGCCCTCCCCCCGCCCCGCCGCCTTCGCCAAGGCCCTCCTCCTGGCCGACATCAAGCCGCAGTACCCGAGCAGCGGCCTGCCCGAGAAGTTCCTGCTGACCACTGTCGTGCTCCACGACGGCGAGCAACTGGGCCGCTGCCAGGCCTGCGACGGCTGACCCGCTGCTACACTCGTAGCAGCCCTGCCCCCCATGCCCTCCCCCCGCCCCCGCGCCTTCTCTGAGGCCCTTGCCCGCCAGCACCTCCAGCCACAGTGCTCGACCTGCGGCGGCCCCGAGGCGATCCCGCTGACGATCACGCTGCTCTACGACGGCGAGGAGCTCGGGCGCTGCGAGGCGTGCGGGCACAAGCTCGACATCGACGGCCGCCCGGTTGGGGACGGGCAGAACCTGCGCGTTGTGCGCCTCGTGGGCGCCAAGCGAGGCCCCGCTGTTGACGAGGCCGATTCCCAGGCCATGGGGACCCGGTCGCGAGGACCCTCGCTAGAATCGACGGAGCTGCCATCGCGGGTGCGTTGGCCGAAGTGGACCCGCTGACCTACCGGAGGAGGCGATAACTCCAGGTGAGCCCCACGGCTGAACAGCGAGAATTTCGGTGCAGCACACCATTCGGCGCCGGTCTGCCTGCCGACCAGCACCTCTGACCTGGCCATCCTCTCGACGGTATGGACGACTCCGACGATCAGCTACGCGCCGTCTGCCTGGCGGCAGCACTCGCAGACGGCCCCCTACGAGCGCGGATCTACGATGACTGGTACTCGGAGTACTATGCCGAGCCGTGGGTGGAGTTGGCACAGGAGGCCTCAAGAGTACTCGTCGGCGTCGCCTCGGGTCTGTTGGCCAACTACCTCGCGGCGTTAGCATTCAGGCCACGACCATCCATCCGGATCACCGATCTCTATACCCGTGAGGTGCATGAGGGCGTCACCGAGTACAAGCGTGCCGTCGACCGACTGCGTCAGCATCGTGTCGCACCGAAGTCGAGAGCGGTGGTCGATGTCCTGCTCATGAGCAGCGACCGGGCAATCAGGGTGCTCGAGCAGCAGGGCCTTCAGGAGCTGGACCTCCTTGAGCTCCTGGAGGAGCTGCGAGGCCTTCCTGAAGCTGAACTGGAGCGCCGGGTGCCGCATTCTTGAGAGGGGTTGCGCTGTGTCTTCGTGCCCGGCCGACGCTGGCTCGCCTCGATCCGATCCAGCGTAGCGAGGAAGACGCGCGCGCGGTCCACCGGTGTGCGCGAGAGTAGCCCGTGCAGTGATCCTCGGCGAAGTCTCATGCCCCGAGGACTCGGCGGGACGTCGGTGGTCGCAGGGGATTGTGTCGCATTCCGAGGTAGTCTCCCCTTCGGCACGACCGAGTTGTCACAGCTCGGGGTATCAGGGCCACCGTATCCGTCCGAGAGCCCGTTGCCGCCCTTCTTGGCCTGACGTGAGCGGTGCTGGACGCTGGGTGCATGAAGCACCAGAGCACGGAGGCGCCTTGGTGGCGGCTACCGGCGACGTAGGAGCGGAGCGGGCCGAGTGTCCGCCAGTTCCCCCGAGGAGCGCGGCCTCCCCCCTGGAAGCCCCGCGGCCCGCATGCCACCCTGGCACCCGTGCCCTCCCCCCGCCCCCGCGCCTTCTCCGAGGCTCTCGCCCGCCAGCACCTCCAGCCGCAGTGCTCGACCTGCGGCGGCCCCGAGGCGATCCCGCTGACGATCACGCTGCTCTACGACGGCGAGGAGCTCGGGCGCTGCGAGGCGTGTGGGAACGCGCTCGATGTAGATGGCCGTCCCGTAGGGGACGGGCAGAACCTCAGGGTGGTCCGCGTCCTGGGCTGCACGCGGGGCCCCGCTGTTGAGGAGACCGACCACCTGCTACACTCGTAGCAACCTCGCGGGCCCTACCTCCAAGCCGCCACTTCTGGC
>CAYMYN010000084.1:0-4425 GCA_964394665.1 uncultured Planctomycetaceae bacterium | reverse complement strand
CACAAGCCTTTGCGGGGGCGCGGCTTACGGCGGCTCGCAGGTGCTGCCGAGGCGCTCCCCGGCAGCGCGAGTGCCACGATCCCGCCACGATCGCGCGCCCCCTGCGGCGCCCTGGGTGGCCCTTGGGCGCGCTGCGTGCCGGTGGGGGGGGGTGGCTCGGGCCCAACGCGCAGGCCGCGACAGGGGCCAACGCGGTGCGCGTGGGCCGAGCAGGCGTGCGGCCCAAGCCTGGGGTGGAGGGCCAAGGCCGAGCCGATGGGCCGCCAGCGCGGCGAGCGGGCGGGTGCCAGATGTGGGAACGCGGCGTCCGGCCCCAGGGATGTAAGTCCTTCTCCATCAGGGGTTTAGCGCATATGCCAGACGGGAAGCCGAAAAAGAAATCCGAGAAAGTGGATCGGTTTCGGCCCTACTTTGCTTGTGGGGGTATAGGAGGACGATCCCCAGTGACCACCCACGCCAGTACCAGACGACCGATGCCGCACAGCTCGCGGCTCCGATCTCGTGTGTCCAGGCTAGGCCTGTGGGCGATCTCTTGGGTGCGCCATCTCCTGACCCAGTCGCCACCGAAACAACTCCCCTCCCGGCCCTCCTGGCGTCGCCTCGCGTCCGGATCCCGCGCCTGGGATGAGGGTAGCGGGCAGAAGGGATTTTTCAGAGAAAGTCGGTTGTTCGGTGGGTCGGCGGACGTTGTAGCAGTGGAGGGGGCGCGAGCGCGCCGCGAACCGACAATAGGGCCATCGCATGTGCGCTGGCCGACCTGAACCTACTGACCTACCTGAGGAGGTGATAACATCGGGTGATCGTATGGTCTGAACAGCAAAGAATACGGTGCAGCACATCACAGAAGATGGGGCGCCACTCCTAGATCGCGCGGTTGCAAGTCATAGCTAGCAACCTGATTCTTCTTCCTTTCAAATCGTACCACGCTGGAGGTTCCCGTGGAAAAACTGCTCTTGGTTCTCGTCGGCCTCTGGGGGCTGGTGCTTGTCCCATCGCGTGCCCCTCGATCCCCCGTGAAGGTTGGTGCATTCCCGGCTGCGGCGGAGTGCAAGGCCGAGGTCACATTCCCCCTGATCTCGACCGACCCGCCCGTCCTAGGGCCCGCGACGATCTACTGCCACAACCCTTGCGCGGCAGGATGCCAGACTATCGTGATGGAGATCTCGGTGGAAACACAGCAAGGAACGATCACGATCCAGGTTCATGCTTGTGCCTGCGATGGAGAGTTGGCGAGTACGTGTTGCCAGGTCGTTTTCTACCGGCCTCCTGGATCAAGCGGGGGACCTCTCCCCTGGGGAGACTGTGGAGTGGGAGGATGTCCGGTAGCTGGGACCTGTAAGGCGATTGGGGAACAGAACCCGGATACGGGCGACTTTGAGTTCGTCGGTCGCTGCAAGCCAAGTTCTCCTCCCGGCGGAGGAGGAGGCGGCGGCTGAGCTCCCGGGGGTAGGTCTTTGGATCCTGAGTCGCTGATGCAGGGAGCGCCCACGATGTCTGGTCCTGACGCAATTCCCAAGTGGCCCGCCTATCTAAGTGTTGGCGCCTTGCTGTGTGCTGGTGTGCTATACTTGGGATGGAGTTCATCTCGTCCGTCGGGACCCGCGCTGCTTCCCGAGAGCCCGGGGCGTGGAGATGTGCTGGTCCCGGAGGGACTTCAAGGCATGGAGGGCCGAACCGTCCTCGACGTGGATCGGCAGGACGTTCGAATTCCGGCTGGGAACGCCGGGCGGTGGGCGCTACAGATTGAAGGCGACTCGGGATTCCCAGTGGCTGGGGCGCGGGTAGATCGATGGGGAGTCGATGGCACGGAGTACGTCGGCTCGTGCGACGAGCGTGGAGTGCTCTTCATAGAGGAGGCTGGGCCACAGACGATCATCGTGTCCCATCCTGGCTACGCGACACGCAGCGACTGGGTCGATGCCCTCGAGGGCGAGCAGCACTCCGTGCGGCTTGCACCAGAAGGGCGCATCCGTGGTCGAGTTGTGGGGCAGGATGGTGGCGCGGTCGGCGCCGGGTGGTTCGTCCTGGCATGGGAGACCACGCGGGGTGAGCCAGCGTCCCGGCACGCATCGAGAGCCCTGGCGGGGGATCCATCCACCTTCCTCTGCTCCACGGATCAGGAGGGATCGTTCGAAATCGGTAGTCTCACTCCCGGCACGAAGTACACGCTGGGTGCAGCCGGCTACGGTGCTCTCTCCGGCGAGCCGCTGGCAGGGATCGTCCCTGGGGATGAGAACGTCGTGCTGGCCGTTGAAGCCGCCTATGGCATCCTCGTGCGGCTTGCGGATGCGGACGGTGGGCCAATGAGAGCGTCAAGCCGAGGCTCCCGTGGCTTAATCATCCAGTTACCCTCGGAGAGCGATGGCCTCAGGTTCGGATCTTCGACCCTGCGGCACCTGCTCTTCCCGGATCGCACCGAGCGGGCCGCCGACGAAGTATTGATCGTGGTAACCGCGACGGATGGCAGATCAGCCGTCGAGGGGCTCCGTGTGCGCGCTAGGTACCCCGGGTATGATCCTCTGGACGTGGAGGTGGTCGCGTTCCCATTGCACAATGGGCTGGCGCAATACGATGTGTCGCTGATGCGTCGAGTCGACGGGTTCGGCAACCTAGTGCTGACCTTCCTCCGTTGCCCGCTCACGGCGGCGGGCTCCTCTCGGACGCTATTTCCCGAAGGGCATGTCTCGTTGCTCTCCGACGAAGGGAGCACGCTGGAGTACTTCCTGTCGGGCTTCTCGGACCGGGAGGAAAGAATCGAGGGCATCCCTTTCGGTAGTTACCGTATCCTAGTCAGCGCGGCCAGCGGCTCGATCGTGCATCCGGTCCCAGGGGAGGATTTCCAGACCATAGCGATCGGAATAGACCCCGTACACCTAGCACTCGACCTCGGTCATCTGGCGGCGCTTGAGCTGGACGTCCTGGACGAGTCCGGTGACGCCTACTCCGGTCCGATTCAGCTCCTCTTGGGCAAGGGTTTCGGCATCCGTCCAGGTGCAGGCGGGATGGTCTTCTTCGAATCTCGGCCCTATCGCTTTTCTGCGCTGGCTCCAGGGACCTATGCACTATTCGGATTGCTTCCCAGCCTTGCCTCAGCGGACGGGCAGAACCTCCAGGAAATCGAACTGGAACCCGGCCAACACCGGCGCCTGAGTCTGGTCCTGCGATAAGAACTGCGGCGAAATCCGTGCAGGGGCCCGGCGCGCAGCAGGCCGGCTTGTTCCGCATCTCTCCAGTCGAGTCCCCCCGTCCTGCGGGCAAAGGCCTTCCTCCCCCCCCACCATGCCCTCCCCCCGCCCCCGCGCCTTCTCGGAGGCCCTCGCCCGCCAGCAGCTCCAGCCGCAGTGCTCGACCTGCGGCGCGCCCGAGGCGATCCCGCTGACGATCACGCTGCTCTACGACGGCGAGGATCTCGGGAAGTGCGATGCGTGCGGGCACACGCTCGATGTCGACGGTCGCCCGGTGGGGGACGGGCAGCCCTGGAGGCCGATCGCGGACCGGTGCGCATAGGCCCCGGTCGGGCCAGGGCCCGCGAGCTAGGGCGGGCTCCACGCCCCGCCCCCCGGCCTGGCGTCCGGCCTCACGAGGCTGCTGTGGTTGTGACCCGCGGCGCCTCTTGGGGTACTTCCGGCGGAACCGTCCTCGACCAGGCCGGTTTCAGCTACGATGGCTGGGGCAACGTCGAGACCTATCGTCAGGACGTGGACTCAGTTCTTGGCGAGACGACCCCCGAGCACGAGTACGAGGTGAGCTACACCTGGGCCAAAGCGACCGGCGGGCGCAACAGCCTGCGCCGAACCGGCATCACGCTGCCGAGCGGCGCGAGCGTGAGCCTGGACTATCGCTCGGTGTCCGGGCGCTTCGACGATGCCGTGAGCCGGGTGACCTCGCTGACCCACGGGGCCACCGTCGCGGTCGCCTACGAGTACCTGGGCCTCGGCCAGGTGGTGGCTACCGACTACCCCGAGCCCGAGATCCGCTGGCGCCTCTATGAGGGCAACACGACGGGCGATTACACCGACCTCGACCGCTTCGGCCGGGTCGTGCACAGCCGCTGGACGAAGTACGGGGAGCTGCCCTTCGGGATGTCGCCGCCCAACATCTACCACGTCGAGCTCGGCTACGATGAGAACTCGAACATCCTGTGGGCCGACGACCACGTCCACGCGGGCTTCGATGTCCTGTACGGAATCGACGGCATCGACCGCCTGACGCGTGCCGACGAGGGCACCCTGGACGCGGGCTCGATCACGGACCGCACCCGCGACCAGCAGTGGACGCTCGACCATGTCGGCAACTGGAACCGCGACAAGCTCGACCTCGACGGCGATGGCAATTTCACCGACCCTGGCGAGTGGGACGACTGCCGCACGCACAACGACGTCAACGAGCTGCTCACGCGCGACCTCAACTGCACGAGCCCGGTCG
>CAYMYN010000083.1:0-4713 GCA_964394665.1 uncultured Planctomycetaceae bacterium | reverse complement strand
GTGATCTTGCGCGTGACGAAGTTCTCGCCGCGGCGCGGGCTCTCGTGGTTGAAGAGGATGCCGTTGGCCGCGAACAGGCCGTAGCTCTCGCGGTGGTTCACGACTTGGTAGTGCGCGTACACCTTGGCGCAGGCGTAGGGGCTGCGGGGCTCGAAGCGCGTGCCCTCGTGCTGGCGCGGCTTGGCCGAGCCGAACATCTCCGAGCTGCCGGCCTGGTAGAAGCGCACCAGTCGCCCGCTGTGCTTCTGGTAGCTGCGGATGGCCTCGAGCAAGCGGATCACGCCCACCGCGGTGACGTCGACCGTGTACTCGGGCTGATCGAAGCTGATGCGCACGTGGCTCTGGGCGCCGAGGTTGTAGAGCTCGTCGGGGCGCACCTCGTCGAGCAGGTTGCGCAGCGCCCCGGCGTCGGAGAGATCGCCGTAGTGCAGGTGGAAGTGCGGGTGCGCATGCTCGCCCAGGTGCAGGTGGTCGATGCGCTCGGTGTTGAACAGGCTCGAGCGGCGCACCACGCCGTGCACGGCGTAGCCCTTGGCGAGCAACAGCTCCGCCAGATAACTGCCGTCCTGGCCCGTGATGCCGGTGACGAGGGCGATCTTGTGCGTGC
Source organism: uncultured Planctomycetaceae bacterium (assembly GCA_964394665.1). Lineage (GTDB taxonomy): Bacteria > Planctomycetota > UBA1135 > UBA1135 > CAYMYN01. The sequence goes on along the minus strand of CAYMYN010000083.1, from coordinate 4,106 downwards.
TCATGGGGGCGCGGTTCAGCGGGAAGGGGCCGGGGGGCGGGGGGGGCTCGCCGCGGGGACGATCGACCCCGCCGTATCGGCCAGGGTGTGGCGCGGGCTCCAGCCCGTGGCCCGCCGCAGGCGCTCCCCCGCGCCCAGGAGCACGTCCTCGGCCGGGTCGGCGAAGGTGACCCGGCGCTCGAGGCCCCGGGCGGCGCACAGCAGGCGGATCAGCTCCGACACCCGCGTGGCGGTGCCCGAGCACAGGTTGAGCGCCTCGCCGCTCTCGATGGGCGCGTCGAGCAACGCCGCGTAGGCCGCCGCCGCGTCGCGCACGTCGAGGAAGTCGCGCAGGCCGTCCCGACCGCGCATGGCGAGCGGGTCCTCGCCGCGGGCCAGGCGTTCGAGCAGGTCGGGCACGAGCAGCCCCGGCGCCATGCCCGGACCGATCACGTTGAACGAGCGCACGATCAGGACCTCGAGGTCGCGGGCATGGAAACGCGCGAAGTCCTCGCTGAGCTGTTTGGAGAGCCCGTACAGGCCCCGCGGACCGAGCGGGTCCTGCTCGCCGTGGGGCGCGTCCGACGGCGCGTACACCTGGCCGCTCGAGGCCAGGATCGCGCGGCAGCCCGGGGCGCGCGCGGCGAGGTGCTCGAACACCCGCGCCGTGAGTGTCAGGTTCTCGAGCGCCAGCTCGCGGCTCCAGGGCAAGTTTGGCCGCGAGTGGGCGGCCAGGTGGAAGGCCGCGTCCCAGCCCCCCTGCGGCGGCGCGGGAAGCCCGCCCGACGCGAGCAGGTCCACCGCCCGCGCGACCATCCCCGCGGGCCCCGGCGTGCCGCGCCGACTCCAACCCTCGACGGCGTGCCCGGCGGCCAGCAGGGCGGCCGCCAGGTTGCGGCCGATGAAGCCCGCCGAGCCGACGATCAGGACGCGCATGGGTGTCGGGCCCGGGGGCCGCTGGCCGGATGCTACCAGCCCCGCACCGACGGACCTCCCCCCGCCCGGGGCGGTTCCATTGCAACCACCCTCCTCCGGCTGCGATCCTCAGCGGCATGCTGAGCGAGCTCTCGATCCGCGACCTGGCTCTGATCGAAGGGGCGGCCCTCGAGTTCGGGCCCGGGCTCAACGTCGTCACCGGCGAGACCGGGGCGGGCAAGACCCTGCTCGTGTCGGCCCTCGAGCTGCTGCTCGGCGAACGGCCGAAGGGTTCGCTGGTGCGCAAGGGCGCGGCGCGCGCGCGGGTCGACGGGCGCTTCGTGCTGCGGCGCGCCGAGTTGCCCGCGAGCCTGGTCGAGTGGTTGCGCGAGCACCACCCCGAGGGCCTCGAGGAGGGCGGCGAAGAGCTCGAGCTGGTGCTCTCGCGATCCCTGGGCGCCGATGGGCGCACCGCGGCGCACCTCGATGGGCGGCCGGTGACGCGCCGCGCCCTGCGCGAGCTGGCCGGCATGTTGGTCGAGATCCACGGCCAGAACGACCACCAGCGCTTGCTGGAACCCCACGAGCAGGCCCGCCTGCTGGACGCCTTCGGGGATCTCGCCGGGCGCCTGGTGAAGTATCGCGCGGCGCGCGAGCGTTGGGCGAGCCTGTTGGCGCGGGAAGAGGCGCTCGAGCGTTCGGCCGCCGAGCGGCGCGATCGCATCGACCTGCTGCGGTTCCAGACCGGCGAGCTCGAAGCCGCCGCGCCCTCCCAGGAGGAGGCCCTCGAGCTGCGCCGCGAACGCGAGCGCCTGCGCCACGCCGAGGAACTCGGCGCCAGCCTCGGAGGGCTGCTCGAGGGCCTGGTCGAGGGCGACGGCGCGGCCCTCGACGTGTTGCGTCGGGCCGAGCGCGCCCTGGGGGCCTGGGAGCGCAGGGTGGGGGAACTGACCGCGCCCGCGGACGAGCTGCGCGAAGCGGTCGTGCGCCTCGAGGAGGCCGGCGAGGGGCTGCGGCGCGTGCTCGAACGGGTCGAGGTCTCGCCCGAACGACTGGAGCAGGTCGAGGGGCGTCTGGCGGAGCTCGAGCGCCTGGAGCGCAAGTACCGCGTCGATCTCGCGGGCCTGTGTGAATTGTTGCCGCGCCTGATCGCGGAGCTCGCCGAGCTCGAGGACGCCGAACGCGGCGGCGAGGCGCTGGGCGCGGAGCTCGCGGCGGCGCGCGCGGAGCTCGAGCGCGAGGCGGCGGCGCTCAGCTCCGCGCGCCGCAAGCTGCGCACGCCGCTGGTGCGCGCGATCCAGGGTTCGTTGGCCGAGCTGGGGCTGGAGCGCGCGCGGGTCGAGGTGTGCGTCGAGCCGCGTGTCGTCGCGCCGCTCGAGGGACCCAACGCCGACCCGCGGCGCGCGGCCCGCGAGGCGGACGGGCGGCGCTTCGGTCCCGACGGGGCGGACCGCGTCGAGTTCCTGCTGGCCGCCAACCCGGGCGAGGAACCCGGCCCGCTGCGCGCGGTGGCCTCGGGGGGCGAGGCGGCGCGCATCATGCTCGCCCTGCGCGGCGCCCTCGCCGCGCGCCAGGCCATTCCGACCCTGGTCTTCGACGAGGTCGACTCGGGGGTGGGGGGCAAACTCGCGCCGCGCGTCGGAGAGCACCTGGCGGCGCTCTCCGGGCACTACCAGATCCTGTGCGTGACCCACCTGCCCGCGGTCGCGGCGCGCGCGGGCCGCCACCTGCGGGTCGAGAAGGAGGTCGAGGGCGGCCGCACCCGCACGCGGGTGCGCGAGCTCGACGGCGACGAGCGCGTGGGCGAGGTGGCCGACATGATCGCCGGCGGCGCGGCGGAGGAGACCGCCCGGGCCGAGGCCCGGCGCCTCCTGCGCGGCAAGGGCTGAGCGGCTCCGAGGCAGTTTGTTGATGTAAAGACGCGGACAAACCGCCGCGTCCTGCATCCAGCCCGGGCGGCGGTGCGAAGCAGGAGGTCCCGCGGGCGCCCCACCGCTAGGCGCCCGCTCCGAACCTAGGAGCACCTCCATGGACAAGAAGATCGCACTGCTACCCCTCGCCGCCGCCGCCCTGGCCCTCGGCCCCTATGCGCTGATGCCGGCCGCCACCGCCACGGCGCCCAGCGGCACCGGCCTGAACCTGGTCGAGACCGCCGAGGCGGCCCAGCGCTTCGACACGCTGCTCGCCGCCCTGGGCGCCACCGGGCTCGACCAGGTGCTCGCCGGACCCGGACCCTTCACGGTCTTCGCGCCCACCGACAACGCCTTCGCCGCCCTGCCCCCCGGCACGCTGGAGACGCTGTTGCTTCCCGAGAACCAGGAACTCCTGACCTCGATCCTGCTCTACCACGTGGTCCCGGGCCAGGTGCTCGCCTCGGACGTCGTGAACCTCTCGTTCGCGCAGACCGCCAACGGGCAGCGCGTCGACATCGCTCTCGCGGGCGGCGGCGTCCAGATCGACCAGGCGAACGTCCTGGCCACGGACGTCCTGGCCAGCAACGGGGTGATCCACGTGATCGATTCGGTGCTGCTGCCGGTGACGACCGATCTGCCGGCGACCCTGGCCTCCACCAAGCGCTTCGAGACCCTGCTCGCCGCGGTCGGCGCCGCGGACCTCGTCGCCGCCCTGGAGAGCGCCGGTCCCCTGACCGTGCTGGCCCCGACCGATTTCGCGTTCTCGATGCTGCCCCCGGGCACCGTGGACTCGCTGCTGCTGCCGCAGAACAAGGCGCTGCTGACCGAGATCCTGCTCTATCACGTCATTCCCGGCCGCGTGTACTCCGACCAAGCGCTCTCCGCCGGTCAGGCCGCCACGTTGCAGGGCGGAAACGTGAGCTTCAGCATCGTGAACGGGCGACCCTTCGTGAACGACTCCCGCATCCGCTTCCCTGACCGGGAAGCGAGCAACGGCGTCTTCCACGTGATCGACAAGGTCCTCCTGCCCTGATCCCAGGTTCCCCCGAGCCGGTGGAGTCCCCCCGGCGTGGACTCACCCGAGCGGCCGGACGCGCAAGCGCCCGGCCGCTCCCCGTATCCGGCCCGAATCCCGGACCGGGGCAAGAAATCTCCCCTGGGGCCCCCCAACGCGGGCCGGGGTGGCTAGGCTGGAGCCGGGGCATCCGTGCCGCGCACGCCGCCTGCCCCGGGCGGCGAGGGCAGTACCGAACCGGCGGCCCCGCGTTCGTTCCTTCCCATTGGCCGCCGATTCGAGGT
>CAYMYN010000082.1:0-5054 GCA_964394665.1 uncultured Planctomycetaceae bacterium | reverse complement strand
GGCACCCAGGGCGCGCTGCGCGAGCTACGCCTGCGCAACAACGCCGAGGAACAACTGCACATCGGCTTCGGCAACCCCGCCTCGGTGCACGGCCGCGTGCTCGACACCGCCGGCAATCCGGTGCCGGGCGCGGAAGTGATCCTCGACGGCCAGGCGACCGCCAGCGACCTGGCGGGGGAGTTCTACTTCCCGCGCATCACGTCCGGCCACAACGTGCTCGCGCTGGTTCGCAAGCAAGGCTACGCGCGCCTGCGCCAGATCGTGCCGATCATGGCCGGCGACGTGATGTTCGTCGACCGCCTGACGTTCACCCTCGAGCGCGGCTGCGATCTGCAGGTCACGCTCCCCGAACGCGTCGGCGCCGACACCCAGGCCCAGGTCTTCCTGCTGCCGGACGCCGGCGCGCGCCTCGAGCGCAAGTTCCCCTGGCACGAGGTCAATCCGACCCTGGTCCACGCCGGCGGGACCTTCGTGATCGAGGACCTGCCCGCGGGGACCGTGCAGGTGATGGTCTTCCACCAGGGCGCGCGCTCGAAGGCCAAGGTGAGCTCGGTGCACCTGGTGCCCGAGCGTCGCGAGACGCTGGCGCTGCACCTCGAGCCCGCTCCGCGCCTGGTCGGCCGGGTGACGCGCGAGGGCAAACCCGTGCGCGGCGCTCTCGTCGCCCTGTGGGCGCCGGACCCGGCCATGGCGATGGTGCGCGCGCTCGGCCAGCCGCTCGCCTACCTCGAGGTCGACGTTCTGCCGCTGATGCCGCCCGGCGTGCAACGCGCCATCACGGGTCCGAGCGGGGAGTTCCTTTTCTCGGGCTACTGGGACACGGCATCCGTGCGCTACCTGACGGCCGAGGGTCCGGAGGGCGGCTGGGCGGGCATCGTGGTCCGGCCCGAGGAGCCGCCGCTCGAGCTGCGCCTGGCGCCCGCGCCCGATCCCGATGGCGTGCTCTCCCTCCAGATCGCCGGCGACCACGCCGGCCTGCCGATCGACCTGGTCGTCGACGGAGCCCCGCGCGAGGGCTGGGAGCTCGCCCCGGGGGAACCGCTGATCATCGAGCGCCTGCCGCGCGGGACGTGGCGGCTCTCGGTGCGTTGGGACTCGACTTGGCTCGCGCGCGAGCAGGCGCTCGTGCTCGACCCGCACGGCGCCTGGAGCCTGACCCTGCCCGAGGGCGCCCCGGCGCGGCGTTGAAAGCCCCTTTCCAGGGGCGCCCGATCTTCCCAGACTCCCGTCCGTGCAGACCCTCAGCCTGGACGGACGTTCGCTCACCCTGACCGACCTCGCGCCCCTGACGCGGGGCGCGGACCTGCGCCTCGGGCTCGACGGCGGCGCGCGCGAAGCCGTGCGCCGAGCGCGCGCCCTGGTCGAGGGCCACGTCGCGGCGGGGGACGTGGTCTACGGGCTCACGACCGGCTTCGGCAAGCTCAAGAGCGTCGCCATCGCGCCCGAGAAGTTGGCCGAGCTGCAGCGCAATCTGGTGCTCTCGCACTGCTGCGGCCTGGGCGAGCCGATGCCGCGCGAGGAGGTGCGCATCGCCCAGGTGCTGCGCATCCACGGGTTGGCGCGCGGGCACTCGGGCGTGCGGCTCGAGCTGCTCGAGACGTTGGTGCGGCTGTTCAACGCGGGCCTCGTGCCGGTCGTGCCGCGCAAGGGCTCGGTGGGGGCGAGCGGCGACCTCGCGCCCCTGGCGCACATGGCCGCGACGCTCCTGGGCTTCGGCCAGGTGGAGCTCGGCGGGCGACGCATGGACGCGGGCGTAGCGCTCGCGGCCCTGGGCGAGGCGCCGGTCGAGCTCGAGGCCAAGGAGGGCCTGGCGTTGATCAACGGCACCGAGGTCATGAAGGCCATCGGCGTCGTCGTCCGCGAACGCGCCGCGAACCTGGCGCGCGCCGCCGACGCGATCCTCGCGCTTTCGATCGAGGCCCTGTTCGGCAGCGCCAAGCCCTTCGACGCGCGCATCGCGGACCTCAAGGGCGATCCGGGGCACGCGAACACGTCGGCCAACGTGCGCGCCTGCCTCGCCGACTCGCAGGTGCTCGCCAGCCACGCCGACTGCGACCGCGTGCAGGACCCCTACTCGTTGCGCTGCGCGCCGATCGTGCACGGGGCCTTCCGCAACGCCCTCGAGCACGCGAGCGGGACGCTCGCGCGCGAGATCAATGCCGTGACCGACAACCCGCTGCTCTTCCCCGACACCGGCGAAGTGGTGAGCGCCGGCCTCTTCCACGGCCAGCCGATCGCGATGGCGCTCGACTACCTCGCCCTGGGCCTGGCGACCCTGGCCAACATCTCCGAGCGGCGGGTCGAGCAACTCGTGAACCCCGACCTCTCGGGCCTGCCCGCCTTCCTGGCCCGCGACCCGGGTCTGCACTCGGGGCTGATGATCGCCCAGGTCGCCGCGGCGGCCCTGGCCAGCGAGAACAAGGTGCTCTCGCACCCCGCCTCGTGCGACACGATCCCAACCAGCGCCAACCAGGAGGACCACGTCTCGATGGGCGTGACGGCCGCGCGCAAGTGTCGCGAGGTGCTGGAGAACACCGAACGCGTGCTGGCGATCGAGTGGGTCGCCGCCGCCGCGGCCCGCGACTTCCACCCCGAGCTGCGCGCCGGCGCGGGCGCGTTGGCCGCCCACGAGTGCCTGCGCGCGCGCGTCGCGCCGCTCAGCGCCGATCGCTACCTGGCCGGTGACCTCGAAGCGGCGGCCGAGCTCGTCCGCGACGGCACCTTGGTGCGCGCCGTCGAAGCCGCGGTCGGCCCCCTGCGGGCCTGAGCCCCGCACCAGGGCTCGAGCCTTTACGCCGAGGGCGCACTGGGCGATCCTCTGCGCATCCCGACACCACCGCGGACCCGCGCAGCACGACTCCACGATCATGAGCGTCCACGACGAGATCCCGATCGGTCCCCAGCGTGCACCGCGTGGCGCGCAGCGCACCTGCCGAAGCTGGGGCGCGGAGGCGGCCCTGCGCATGCTGATGAACAACCTCGACCCGGAGGTGGCCGAGGATCCCGCGAACCTGGTGGTCTACGGCGGCAGCGGCAAGGCGGCCCGCGACTGGGACAGCTTCCGCGCGATCGTCGCCACGCTGCGGCGGCTCGCGCCGGACGAGACGCTGCTGGTGCAGTCGGGCAAGCCCGTGGGCGTCTTCCGCACGAGCGCGATGGCGCCGCGCGTGTTGATCGCCAACTCGAACCTCGTGGGCCGTTGGGCGAACTGGGAGCACTTCCGGCACCTCGAGGCCGAGGGCAAGATGATGTTCGGCCAGATGACGGCCGGCTCGTGGATCTACATCGGGACCCAGGGCATCCTGCAGGGGACCTACGAGACCTTCGCGGCCGCGGCGCGCCGGCACTTCGGTGGATCGCTCGATCGGCGGTTGGTGGTGAGCGGGGGCCTGGGGGGCATGGGCGGCGCCCAACCGCTGGCGGCGGTCATGAACGGGGGCACCTTCCTCGGAGCGGACGTCGACCGCGCGCGGATCCAGAAACGCGTCGACACGGGCTACTGCGACGTGCTGCTCGAGGACCTGGGGCAAGCGATCGATCTGGCGGTGCGCTGGAAGGCCGAGGGCACGGCGAAATCGGTCGGGGTGGTATGCAACGCCGTCGAGCTCCTGCGTGCGTTGCTCGCGCGGGGTGTGACCCCCGACGTGCTCACCGACCAGACCAGCGCCCACGATCCGCTCGACGGCTACGTCCCGGATGGGATGGATCTCGCCCAAGCGCTCGAGCTGCGCCGGCGCGACCCCGAGCGCTACCAGGCCGAGTCCTTCCGCACGATGAAGGACCACGTGCGAGCGATGCTCGAGCTGCAGGAGCGCGGCGCGGACACCTTCGACTACGGCAACAACCTGCGCGGCCACGCACACCAGGCCGGCCTCGCGGAGGCCTTCGGCTTCGAGGGGTTCGTGCCCAAGTACGTGCGGCCGTTGTTCTGCGAGGGCAAGGGGCCCTTCCGTTGGGCGGCGCTCTCGGGCGATCCGGCGGACATCGCGGAGACCGACCGCATCGTGCTCGAGCTGTTCCCCGAGGACCAGGCGCTCGCGCGCTGGATCCGCATGGCGGGCGAGCGGGTGCAGTTCCAGGGCCTGCCCGCCCGCATCTGCTGGCTGGGCTACGGGGAACGGGCGCGCGCCGGCCTGGCCTTCAACCGCGCCGTGCGCGAGGGCCGCGTGAGCGCTCCGCTCGTCATCGGCCGCGACCACCTCGACTGCGGCTCGGTCGCCTCGCCCAACCGCGAGACCGAGGGCATGCTCGACGGCACGGACGCGGTCGCCGACTGGCCGCTGCTCAACTGCATGCTGAACGTGGCCTCGGGCGCGACCTGGGTGAGCTTCCACCACGGCGGCGGGGTCGGCATGGGCTACTCGCTGCACGCCGGTCAGGTCACGGTGGCGGACGGCAGCGCGGAGGCCGACGGGGCGCTCGAACGCGTGCTCACCGGCGATCCGGGCATGGGCGTGATCCGCCACGTCGACGCGGGTTACCCGGAGGCGATCCGCTGCGCGCGGGAGCGCGGCGTCGACGTACCGATGCTCGGGCCCGAGGGCGAGCGTTGAACCCGCGCGCGCGGCGGGCTCACTCCGCCGCGCGCGTGCGCCGTCGCCGGCGCTCGAGCTGGAACACGAGGAAGGCGAGCGCCAGGGGCGAGGCGAGCATCGCCGCGCCCACGAGCGCCAGGCCCGGCCCCACGTTCTCCAGCGACTCGAGGTCCTCGGGCGCGAGCCGCGCCACCGTGACCCCCAGGGCGTTGAAGGCCGCGTGACCGAGCACGGCCGGCCAGAGCGAGCCCGTGCGCCAGGCGAGGTAGCCGAGCAACGCGCCCGCCGGCAGCACCGCGACGCCCTGCACGAGATCGCCGTGCATTCCGGCGAAAGCCAGGGTCGCGAGGCCGATGCCCGCCGCGGGCCCGAGGGCCTCCACCAGGCGCCGCTGCAGCCAGCCGCGGAAGAAGAGCTCCTCGGCCAGGGCCGGGACGAGGGACAGCAGGGCCCCGATGGCGAGGACCAGTTCGCCCATTATTGTGGTGTATTTTTATAGCAAGGGCAAGCTCGATACAA
>CAYMYN010000081.1:0-5210 GCA_964394665.1 uncultured Planctomycetaceae bacterium | reverse complement strand
CCGAGGGGCGCACGCTGCGGCCCTCGGTGCGCGTGCCGGGGGTGAAGCCGAGGTAGCGGGGATAACTCGTCACCGCCAGCACCGGGCCGCAGTCGGTCTCAACGACTTGAATGCGCCGCGTCCAGGTGCGCGGCGTGGGGTCCTCGGTCGAAGGCTCGACCAGCGACAGACACACCTCTTGTGCACTTCCCGTGCCGATCAGGTGGGGCTCCGAGCGGCCCTCGTGGTGATCGATCGTCATGCCGGACGCCCAGGTCTGCGCCAAGTCGAAGCGCACCCAGCCGGCGCTCTCCACCGCAGCGTAGAGGTACTCGTTGTGCACCGCGACGTCCGTGAAGAGCGGCGGATGGCTGCGCTCCAGGGTCGACGAAGATGGAGTTCGATGCCAGAAGCGCAGGTCGTCATAGACATTGACGACGTGCGTCTGTTCAGGCGTCAACACCGCCGGCGGCGCGGATGTGGCATAGGGACTGCCGTCCCCGAACCAAGGTCCGGCCTGTGCGAAGGTGGTGGGGTTCGGGCCGGATTGTGGCGGTGCGAGGCGCACGCGCACCAGTCCGTGGGCGCCAAGGGCCACGTAGACATCGGCGCCGAGCACCCACAGGCCATCGCGCCCGGCGGCGACGTAGAGCAGGTCGTGCGCGTCCTGGGTCCCGTCCTCGACGTCAGCGTCCGGGTCGAGGGCCAGGGCCACGGGCAGGATGCCCCGCGAGGAGACGTGGAAGCGTTTGTTCGCCACGCGCATCGTCGCGGCGTCGGTCGGCTCGAGCACGGCGATCATGCCGCCCTCCCCCGCGTACACGTACTTCCCCGAGGGCGAAGCCAGGAGGGCGGTGGGCAACGAGGGCGCGTGCACGGCGACCTAGGGGCCGAAGACCTTGTCCGCCTGCGCGGGCCGAGCGTCGGCCGAGGGGGCGAGTAGGGCGAGGCTTGCAATCAGGGCCTCGGGGCGCAGGCGAGGATGGGACGGAGCGGAGCACTGCGACGTCATGGGAAACACCTCGAATCGGCGGCCAATGGGAAGGAACGAACGCGGGGCCGCCGGTTCGGTACCGCCCTCGCCGCCCGGGGCAGGCGACGGGCGCGGCACGGTGCCCCGCTTCCAGGCTAGCAGGCGATTCCCAGACCGGGGCGGCCGGATATGGGAATCCCCGGAGCCCCGCGGAGGGACCGTGGAGGGGGCGCGGTCGGTGCCAGAACCAGGGCCCGGCGCCGGCCAGGGAGGCTGAGGCCCCGTGCGACTACAGCCCGCTTTCTGCGCGCAACGCGCAGGATCGGATCCGTAGTAGATCAGGGCACCAGCACGCCGCGTTCGCGCAGACGGGCTTGCACCTCGAGGACCTCGAGCGCGTAGGCGAGCACCTGGCTGTCCCCGTCGGCGAGTTGGCGCGCGCGCCAGGCGGCATATCCGCCGTGTTCGTCGAGCCAGCGGCGCAGGCGCGTGCGGCCGGCGTTGTAGGCGCACAGGGCGCGCTCGGTGTGCCGCTCCTCGTGCTGCAGGGTCCAGGCGAAGTGCCGCGCGCCGAGTCGCAGGTTGAGCTCCACGTCGCTGAGCAACGCCTCGCGGGTCGGCTCCGCCAGGCCCAGGGCGCGGGCCGCGTCGGCGGCCGAGGGCGGCATGAGCTGCATCAGGCCCAGGGCTCCTGCGCGCGAGACGGCGTCCGGGATGCCGCGGCTCTCGACGTAGACGATGGCGCCGATCAGGCTCGGGGCGAGGGAGAACTCGTCCGCGGCGCTGCGGATCGGCGCGGCGAGCGCCTCGACCCGGTCGAGCGAACGCTCCTCGAGCAGGCTGCGCGCCAATGCGCGGGCCGGCGGACGTCCCAATTGCCATCCGGCGACGAGCAGCGCCGCGGCCGCGAAGGCCACCCCGGCCCAGGCCCCCGGGCCCCACTCGCGCGGTCGCAGGGCGCGCGGCCGCAGACCCCGGAGTCGGCGGAGCCAACGCCGCCCCACGCGCGATCGGGAGGAGGGGCGCCGGCGCCGGCTCACTCGGGGAGGGCGGCCTCCGAACCGGTGCGCCCGGCGACCCGCGCGCGCAGCTCCGCCAGCCAGGCGCGCCGCGCCGCGCCGGGGCCCGGCACCGGCTCCAGCACCTCGCCCAGGGCGCGCGCCAACTCGCGGCGACCGCGCTCCACGAGGAAGTCCTCGGGGCGTTCGAGCAGGGCGAACAGGGCCTGGGCGAGCTCGGCGCCGAGCTCCCCTTCGAACACGCGCGGCGAAGGCACGTCCATGCCGCGGCGGTTCATCGCCGTGCGCAGCCATAGGCCCGGGTCGCGGCGGTCGACGTCGCGCCACCAGGTGCGGTACGGAACCGCCGGATCGTCGGCGGCGCGGTAGTCGACGCACGAGAGCACCGCGAGCTCGAAGAGCAGCTCGCTGTCCCCCGGCCGTTCGCCGTACTGCTCGAGGGCCGCCTCCAAGGCCAGGGGATCCAGGCGCGCGCCGAGCAGGAGCGTCGCGGCGCGCCGCGAACGATGCATGGGCGAGCGCACGACGCGCTCGAGCTCGCCGCGGGCCGCGTCGCCGAGGAGCTCGAGCCCGCGCACCGCGTGGAGGTAGACCGGCGATTGCGGGCCGTGGGCGAGCAGGGAGATGAAGAGCGGCGCGGTTCCCGGCTCGCGCAGGGCGACGAGCCCCGCCGCGGCGGCCTCCTGCACGAGCGGATTGCGCTCGGCGAGGCCCAGGACGAGCGCGTCGAGCACGTACTCGCCGCCCAGCTCGCCGATGGCGCGCAGGGCGGCCTCGCGCACGGGCGAGTCGCCGATGCGGGCCCGCACGAGCAGCGCCGTGCGGGCGCCCTCGACGCCCGAGCGGCCCAGGGCCAGGGCGGCCGCGGCCTCGACACGCGCGGCGGGATCCTCGAGCAGGGACAGCAGCAGCGGCCCGTCCTCGTCCGCCCCGGAGCGCCCGAGAGTCGCCGCGGCGAGCTCGCGCTGGAGCGGCTCACCCTCGCGGGCGAAGGCGCGCACCACGGCCGGCTCGGCGGCGTCGAGCACCCGCTCGAGGCTCGCGCGGGCGCCCTCGCCGAAGCGCTGGGCCAACATCTCGACCAGCTCGTGCGCGAGCTGCGCCGGGATGGCCGCCGCGGGCCCCTCCTCTCCCGCGCGCCCCGCGACGAGGATCAGGCCCACGAGCCGTTCGACGCGCTCGGTCGGGTACGGCTCCTCCTGCAGCAGGGCCACGAGCGCGGGCAGGTCCTCGCGCGCCGCCACGTCGGGCGTGGCGAAGAGCGACTCCAGCTCGACGAGCCCCCGCTCGCGTTCGTCGCGCTCGGCGCGCCGCGTCCAGGCCAGGACCAACGCCTTGAGGCGCCGCGCGCGGTCGAGCTCGGAGTGTTCTCCCAGGGCCCACCAACCCGATTCCTCGGCCCAGAACGACTCGACGTCGGCGTGGCGCACGAGATCGGGGAAGCGTTGCCAACGGCTGCGCTGGCGCAGGTCGAGCGCGGCGGAGGCCAGGCGCTCGAACCAGGGCTCGCTCGTGCGCGGCCCGAACTCGAAGCTCTTGCCGTGTCGGCCGATCCACAGCTCGAGGGTGCGCGCGCCGCGTTCGCGGGACCCGCGCGCGCCGGGGAGGCGCGTCGGGTCGAGCGTCCCCTCGCGGGCCAGGAGCTGCGCCAGGGCGCGCACCTGACTGCCGGTGAGGCGCAGCGCCTCGCCGCGCGTGGAGCCCTCGGGCGCGGCCGCCGCCGGCCCGAGCAGGGTGAACTCGAGCGGCTGCTCGTCGAGCACGCGATAGCGCAGGGCCAGGCGGTCGACCTCGCCCTCGGTGAGCGGCAACCAGGCGCGGCGCGCGGTGAACCCGTCGCGCTGTTCGACCCACCAGGCGACCCAGGCCGGGCCGTCGATGCCGAATTCCTTCCCGCTGAGCAGGCGCAGGCGGCGCTCGACGCGCGGCACGAGGGAGCTGAAGTCGGGGTGGAACTCCTTGCCCGAGATCGCGAAGACGAGTTGGTCCACGACCAGGCGATCGAGCCACTCGCTGCGCGTGGGATCGGGGCTGCGGAAACCGATGCCCGCCAGGGCCACGGCCGAGGCGCCGGCCACGAAGCCCTCGCGCGTGGAGAGGCCGCGCAGGAGCGTCTCGACGTGGGTCTCGTCGAGCAGCGGCTCGAGGGTGCGGTCCTCGCGGTCGGCGATCGCGAGCAGGGCGTAGGCGCTGTCGCGCAGGATCCAACGCGCGGCGAAGGCGCGCCGCAGGAGTTCCAGGGGCGCGCGCGGGTCGTCGCTCCGCCCCAGGGCCTCGGTGATGCGGCTGGCGACCTGGGGCGAGGAATCGGACTGGTGCTCGAGCAACACGTCGAGCGCGCCGGGGTCGTCGATCGCGGCCACCAGCTCCGCCGCCCGCAGGCGCGTGTCGACGCGGCGCGAGCGCAGGCTCTGGGCCAGGTGCGGCAGCACCTCGGGGCCCTTGAAGCGCGCCAGGTGGCGACTCGCGCTGGCGCGCATCTCGAACTCGCGGTGGTCGAGGTGCTCGACCAGCAGGGCCGGCGTGCCGCGCACCGGGTCCCGGCGCAGGAGCTCCTCGAGCAACGCGGGACCGACGCGCCGGGGCAAGGCGCGGCGCGTGCGCTCGACGACGCGTTCGGCGTCGGCGGCGTCGCCCGCGCGCAGGAGCACGATCGCCCCGGTCAGGACCTGCGCGCCGCGCGCGTCCGCCAACGCGGCGCGCGCGGCGGCGAGACCGGCCTCGCCCATCTGGACCAGGGCCTCGGCGGTCGTGTTCACGAGCGGATGTCGCGGGTCGTCGCCCGCGGCGCCCAGGGCCTCGAGCAGGGCGCGCGCCTCGGGCGGCACGGCCTGGGTTCCGGCGGCGCCGCTCGGCGGCGGCGTGGAGCGTTCCGCCGGCGGGGCGGGCTCGTTCGCGACCGCGGCCGGATCGGGTCCAGCCCCCGAGCGCGCGGGCCCCGCGCGCTCGGGCAACTCGAGCTCGGCGCGGCCGCGGGCGAACTTGGGATCGTAGTGGCGCCGCGAGGTGCGACACACGCCGCAATTGGCCTGGTAGTACCCCTCGCCCATCGGCGCCGAGCGCGGCGCGGTGTAGTTGCGCTCCCCACACGCATCGCACACCAGATAGGGCGCGAGGTCTCCGCGCGGCGCGGCGGGCCGCGGCCGGGCTTCGGCGCCCGAGCGGCGCGGGAGGTCGAGTTGGGAGAAGGCCCCCGGCGCGAGCAGGGCGAGCGCCGCCGCGGCGCGTAGGGCGAGGGC
>CAYMYN010000080.1:0-5994 GCA_964394665.1 uncultured Planctomycetaceae bacterium | reverse complement strand
GTTGCGCGGGTCGTCCTCGGGGATGCCGGCCTCGACCTTGCCGACCAGGTCGGCGCCGACGTCGGCGGCCTTGGTGAAGATGCCGCCGCCCACGCGGGCGAACAGGGCGATCGAGGAGGCCCCGAAGCTGAAGCCCAGCACCTGCTCGAGCACCTTGGCCGAGAACTCCTCGCCGCCCGAGTAGGCGTAGGTGAAGCCGACCACGCCCAGGAGCGCCAGGCCGACCACGCTCATGCCCATCACCGTGCCCGAGTCGAAGGCGACGCGTAGGGCATCCTGCAGGCCCTTCGTGGCGGCCTGGGTGGTGCGCACCGCGGCCCGCGTCGCGGTGTGCATCCCGAAGTAGCCCGCGATGGCCGAGGCCGCCGCGCCCGCGACGAAGGAGATGGCCGTCTTCGGACCGAGGCCCTGCTCGACGCTCGAGAGCGCGATGGCCACGGCCACGATCACCACGAACACGGCCAGGTACTTGTACTCGGCCTTGAGGAACGCGGCGGCGCCCTCCTGCACGAGCTTCGAGATGGCCTGCATGCGATCGCTGCCGGCGTCCTGACGCATGATCTTCGCGTACAGCACGAGGGCGAACGCGATCGCGACCAGGCTGAGCGCGCCGGCGATCGGGAGGAAGGAGTCCATACGGTGGGTCTTCGGGGCTGGCCGCCGCCCGCTCCCTGGGGCCGGAGCAGGCGCGCGGACGGTGCTGGGGATAGGGGGCCGAACCACGCCGACGGACGGCCGGCGGGCGCGCTCCGGGCCCCGGGCAGGACGGCTCCCGCGCCGGTCGGTCGACCCGGATTTGAGGGCGAGGAGTGTACGTTCCCCCTAGGTCGGATCAACCGTCCCGGGAGCCCCGGGCCGGGCCCGCCCCGGACCCGGCGCGCTCGCGGGTCAGGGCCGCGATCTCGGCCCCTAGGGGATGGCCGAGTCCGGCGGCGCGCTCGAAGTGTTCGGCGGCCTCGAGCAGGGTCCCGGGGGCGCCGCCGGGCCAATCCTCGACCTCGTCGTAGGCGGCGGCGTGCAGTAGGGCGAGGCCCGCCTCGAAGGCCAGGCGCGCGGGGTCGGCGCTCGTGCGTTCGCCGCGGGCCAGGAGCTCGATGCCGGCGCGCACGAAGGCGCGGCGCGCGAGCGGGTCGGCCTCGAGCTCCGGCCGCGCCCGCTGGAAGACCAGGTGGTGGGCGAGGAGCGACCAGCCCGCCGCCGAGCGCGGATCGAGGGCCAGGGCCGTCTCGGCGCGCGCGTAGCCACGGCCGAAGCGGCCCGCCGACAGGTCGCCCTCGACCCGCAACCACTGCACGCTGGCCGCCAGCGCGGCGAAGGGCTCCACCAGGCGCCCGAGCGGCCCCGCGCGCGCTGCCTGCCCCGCCGCGTGCGCGTGACCTTCCCCGTGGCCCTCGTCCGCGCCGTGCTCGCCGCCCGTCCCGTGCCCAGAGCCCGACCATTCCGCCACCCCGACGAGCAACGCCACCGCCAGCCAGCCGACGGGCTTCCACGCCGGCATCAGGCTCCCGCCCGCGGCGCGGGGTTCGGGGTCGAAGGGTGCGTGGGGCACATGGGCATGCCGGCGCGGGGGACCCGCGCAGGGTAACCGGCTCCGCGCGGGGCGACCCAGCCTGGCCCGTCTGGGAAGGCGCGAGCCCGGCGTCGGCCCCGGGAACGGGCCCGTCTCGAACCCGATCCCGGATCGGTGGCTAGAACGTCCTGTGGTGGAAGCGCGCGGCGAACGGGCGGGCGATGGGGAGCTCAGGGTAGCGGAGTTGCTCGGGGCGCGGGACTTCGCGCGGGCACTCGCGCGGCGGCTCCTGCGGGAGGAACACGCCGCGGAGGACGTGGCCCAGGAGGCGGTCGCGGCCCTGCTGGCGCGCGGGAAGGGGAGCCGGGCGGAGGGCGAGGGCGGTTTGCGGGCCTACCTGGGCGGAATGGTGCGGCGCATCGTGCGCGACGAGCGCCGCGGGTCGGCGCGGCGGACCGAGCGCGAACGGCTCGTGGCCCAACCCGAGTGCACTCCGGCCACGGATGCCTTTCTCTCCCGCGAGGAATGGCGCCGCCGGATCGTCGAGGCGGTGCTGGAACTCGCGCCCCACGAGCGCGAGGTCGTCTTGCTGCGTTTCTTCGAGGACCTGCCGCCGCGGCGCATCGCGGCGCGGCTCGGCGTGCCGGTCGAGACGGTCAAGACGCGGCTCAAGCGCGGGCTCGAGCGCCTGCGGGCGCGGCTACGGGAGGGGCGAGAGCGGGGGGAGTGGCTCGGGGGGCTGGGTCTCCTGGTCGGATCGCCGCCGGGGATGCTCGCCGTGCCGGTCGTCGTCGGAACGGGAGCGCTGCTCATGCAACATGCTGCGAAGTGCGTGCTGATCGCCCTGGCTCTGGTCCTCGCGGGGGTCGCGTATCGGGCGGGTCGGCCCGCGGCTCCGGCCGAAGAAGGGCTCGCGGCGATCGCAGCCGCGCCGCACCACGCGCTCGCTCCTCTCGAAGCGCTCGAGGGGACGTTCGCGCACGTCGCGGAGATTCGAGAGGCGGCGTCGGAGGCCGAGGCGTCGTCCGCAGCGATCGCGGCGAGCATCCGTCTCCGGGGACGGGTCGTGGACCCGGCGCGATTTCCGGTCGCCGGGGCACGTCTGGCGCTCGTCCTGCCCGAGGGAGAGCTCGAGCTCGGCACGTCGGAGGACGCGGGCCACTTCGAGGTCGAGGTGCCGCGCCGCGATGGAGCGCGCAGCTTGCACGTCCTGGCGCACGACGGAGGGCGCGCAGCGGCGCGGCGGCAGGTTCCCGCGCCGCGGACGGGGGAGGGGATCGGGGACGCGCTGGACCTCGGGACTTTGGTGCTGAGCGACTGCCACGGACTCACGGTCCAGGTGACCGACGGCGGCGAAGCGCTGGCGCACGCGCCGGTGCGCGTCGAGCTCGGGCACGGCCGCGCCCTGGCCTTCGAGGTCCGCACCGACGGCGGCGGCGAGGCGCGCCTCGAACACCTGCCGCGGGGAGTGGTGCACCTCGCCGCGGGCGACTCGCGGCGGGGCGCGCATGGACGGGCCTACGTGCCCGAGGAAGGGCGCGTGCAGCTCGCCCTCGTGCCCCTCGGCGGGGTCGAGGTGCGCGTCGTCGACCTCGAGACCGAGCGGCCGATCGTGGGGGCAGCGGTGCGTTTGCTCGAGAACCTGCCGATCCCGGCCGCGCTTCCGGGCGAGCAAGCCCTGCACGGCAACCCCTACGAATTCGGCATGATCCGGAGCGTGACGACGGCTTCCACGGACGCCCGCGGGATTGCGCTCCTGAGCGGGCTCCACCCGGGGATCCGCTATCAGCTCCAACCGAGGGCCGAGGGGTATCGGGAGCTGGGTACGGGCTACCTCCCGCGCCTCGAGCATGGCGCGCCGCCGATGGAGATCGGGCTCGCACCGGAACGCCTCCGAGAGGCTCCGCGGCCCCAGTTTGGCGACCTGCGTTCCCTCGAGGTGCGGGTCGCCGACGCGCACGGCGAACCCTTGTTCGGTGCCCGCGTGCAGGCCCGCGACTCGGGCAATCGACCGCTGGGCAACGGGGGCGTGACGGACGGCGCGGGCACGCTCGTGCTCGCGGACCTGCCCCCCGTGCGGACGCAGATCCACGTCGCGCGGGCCGGAGAATCCGGCGCAGGCCGACACGCCGCGGAGGTCGACCTCGCGACGGCGAGCGGCCCCCTGGAGCTGACCCTACCGGCGCGGCGCGAGGTGCTCCTGCGGTTCGTCATCGACGGCCGATCGACGTTGCCGAGCCACTTCGAAGTCCACGGACGTTCGCTGCGGGGCGAGCCGGCGCCGAGCGTGGTGCGGGAGGATCCCGCGACCGGTGAAGTGCTCCTCGAGTTCGACGATCCCGGTCCGGTCGACACGCTGCGCCTCGCGGTGCTGGCCCCGGGCTTCCTGCGGGCGACGCGGGACGTCCCGCTGCCGCCCGATGGAACGCGCGCCGAGACCGTGGTCGAGCTCGAGCGCGGCGCCCTGTTGCGAGTGCGCGCCCTGCGGATGGAACGCGGAAGCTCGCGGATCGTCGCCGAGCGCTTCGACGGGGACTCCGGAGCCTGGGGCTCGCGGCAGGAGACGCGCCACCACGCGGGGCTCCGCTACCCCAATGGCCCGCGGGAGAGCTTCGTCTTCGACGGTTTGCGGGCCGGCCAGTGGCGCGCGCGGGACACGCGCACCGGGAAAGTCTCTGAGGCCGTGGAGCTCGGCCCGGGCCGGCTCGAGGCCGAGGTCGAGCTGGACCTCGAAACGGTCCAGGTCGTCGCCGGAAGGGTGGAGGTCGACGATCCGCGCGAGCTGGCGTCCGTGCGGGTGCTCGTGCTCGACGGCGGGGACCCATGGGGCGGCGGCCCAGCCGCGCAGGAGCCGCCGGTGGGCGTGTACGTCGATCCCGCCGACGGCAGCTTCCGGACCCTCGTCCCCGGGGATCGCACGGTCGAGGTTCGAGCTTGGCACCCTTGGCTCGTCCCCACCGCGAAGGTCGAGCTGCGTTCGGGGGCCGAGGGCGTCGTCCTGCGCCTGGGCCCCGGCGACGAGCTGCGCATCGCCCTGCCGCCCGGCGACGCGGAGCGTCGCCTGGGGTCCCTGCGTCCCGCGCACGCCCTGCGCATCGCGCGCTTCGCGGCTGCGCACGGCGTGGATTCCCTGGGCGAGCCCATCGAGTGGCACCACGCGCCCCTCCACGAAGGCAGCGCCCGCGTCGCCCTGCCGCGCGGCACGTGGACCCTGTGGATCGACCCGGGGCCCGGCCTCGCGCCGCGCATCATGGAGGGCCTCGACATCGAAGGCCTGCGCGAGCTCCCCGCGTCGTCCTTCGCGCCCGGCGCGAGCCTGCGACTCGAGCTGGCAACACCCGCGGGCCAGGTCCCGCCTCGGGTCTACGTGCACGCCCGTTCCCTCGACGGACCGGACTACCATCGCGACCTCAACTCCCGCGGCGAAGCCGACGTGATTCTGCGCGGTCTGGGCGCGGGACGCTTCGCCGTGCGCGTGTCCCCGATCCTCGCCGGCCCCTGGGAGCGGGAGTTCGAGGTCGAGCTCGACGGGCGCAGCGAGTTGCGGGTGCAGTTGGCGCCACCCTGATCCGACTGGATCGCCGTGCTCGAGGCGTGCGAGGCGTTCGCCGGGGGTGGCTAGGGACGGTCGCTCGACCGGCGCCACGGCGAGCGCGTCACGCTGCGCGTCGCCAAGGGGAGTGGCCTGCGATGGCCAGGCAGAGGCCGATGAGGATCGTGAGCAGGGCGCCGGCCCACTCGAGGGGGCCGGGCGCGGGGGGCACGCGGGCGGCCTGTAGGGTGGCGAAGGCCTCGGGTAGGCCGGAGCCGGGGGCCAGGGGCGTCGGGTCGGCGCCCGAGAGCGCAAAGCCCGCCAACGAGGCGAGCAGCAGCGCCAGTCCCAGCGCCGGCCGGGTCCAGGCGGCGAGGCCCAGGGCCAGCGCGGCCCAGGCGGCCAGGGCCAGCACCCCGTGGGCGAGGAGCGCCAGCGAACCCTGCGCTTCGGCGCGCGCCGGGGTCCACAGCCGCGCGCGCGGCGCGAGCACGAGCAGGGCGCCCGCGCCGATCCGCTCGAGCTCGACCTCCAGCTCGCCCGTCCCCGTGGGCAGCGCGACCTCGAGGCGCGCCGCGCTCCCCAGCCGGCGCGTGAGCTCGCTCCCCTCCCCGGATCCGTCGACGCGCCGCACGCGCAGGGCGACGTCGCTCGAGACCCCGCTGTCGAAGCGCAGCCCGAGGTCGAAGGCGAGGCGCGCGCCCTCGGGCGCCCCCGGATCCGGCAGGCGGAAGCTCACGCGCGCTCCGCCGGACGAGCGGGCGACGTCGCGGCCCTCGAGCAGGCCGCCGTCGCGCCAGGAGGGGGGCGAGCCGCCCGCCGCCCACGAGAACGACACCTCCACGTCGCGCAGGTTGCGCGTGCAGAGGCGGACGTTGTTCGTGGCGAAACGGTCCGAAGCCGAAGCCGGACTGTAGGCCGCGCTGCGCGGGTTGCGCCGGTTGGCCGAGTC
>CAYMYN010000079.1:0-6406 GCA_964394665.1 uncultured Planctomycetaceae bacterium | reverse complement strand
GGCAGCGCACGCGGCGCGTGCTGCGCTTGGCGCTCTGCTGGGCCCAGGAGCAGGGGCTGATCGAGCAAGCGCCGCTTCCGGCGAAGCCCAAGCGCGCCCGCAAGGCCGAGGAGGCGGAGCCTAGCGCGACCGCCTGACGCTCGCCGTCAACGCCACGCGCCCGGTGGGTCCCTGCGGCTCGCCGGGCGCTTTTCCCTCGAAAGAGTTCCACGTCACGAGGAGGGAGCCATGCATCTGCTGGACGCGCTCTCGCGCTACGAGACCCAGCTCCAGGCGGACGGCCGGAGCGAGCACACCGTCAACCAGGCCCGCCGCCACGTGCGCCTCCTGGCCGCCTGGCTGGACCACGCGGGCCACGACGCCGACCTCGCCGCGATCGACCACGAGACCCTTGCCTGCTTCCTGGCGGACCCAGGGACCAGGACGCTGCCCGATGGCACCCCGAAGAAGGCGACGAGCCTTAACGCGCTGCGCTCCAGCCTGCGGGCGTTCTTCGGCTACCTGGACGCCGTCGGCCACGTCCCGCGCAACCCCGCCCGGCTCGTTCGCCGTGCGCGTTGTGGCACGCCGCCCCCGCGGGCCCTGACCGAGGCCGAGCAGGGGCGTTTCCTGGCCGTCCTGGCCACGGCCCAGGGAGGAGCTGGGCGCCGCGACCGGGCCCTGGTGGCGCTGCTCCTGGGCGCCGGGCTGCGGATCGGCGAGGCCCTGGCCACCGACGTCGAGGACCTCGACCTCGAGGCTGGCGAACTCTGGCTGCGCCGCACCAAGGGCGACCGGCCCGCCCGGGTCGAGCTGGCCCCAGACGTCCGGGAGGCCCTGGCCGCCTGGGTGGGGGAGCGCCGGCAGGGCCCCCTCTTCCCGAGCCGGGACGGGGGCCGCCTGACGGTCCGCCAGGCCGGCCGGCGCCTCCAGGAGGCCTTCCAGCGCGCCGGGGTACGCCGCGGGGCGTCGCCCCACTCCTTGCGGCACAGCTTCGCCGCGGCCCTCTACCAGCGGACCCGGGACATCTTCCGGGTCCAGCGGGCCCTGCGGCATCGGAGCGTGCTGTCCACGGTCGTCTACGCAGGAGGGGCGGTTCCCTGAGCGGCGTGATGCAGGATGGCTCTCGCCCAGAGCTCGTGCTATCACCGTGCCTGGCGCGAGTGCCACGGCCGGGTATAGGGCATGAAGCCGGAAAATGAACTCTGGGAGCGCATTGAGGCCGAGCGCGAGAAGCGAGCCCAGGAGCGAGCCGCTCGGAGCATAGCGACGACTGCCCGCGTGGCGCGCGGCGCGAAGCTCCAGAAGCTCCTCACACGTGCGGGCTTCGGCACCAAGAAGTACCCCATCCTGCCGAAGCAGATAGGGCCTCGCTACCGAGGCGATCTTGAGGCCCAAGAGGACAAGTGGGCCTACTGGATCTGCGTTGCGGCCAAGGCATGGAACGAGGTTCTGGGCATGAAGATCCTCGAGCAGAAGCCCATCCCCGATACCGGGCTCGGCTTCGAGGTCGCGCGGGCCATCTTCCTGGAGGCCGCGGGCGGGGAGTCAACACAACACATCGAGCAGCATCTGAGGGCTGCCCGCAAAGCGCTTGGAAGATGGGACAGGGACCCCAGGTCCTTGTGCGAGTCCGAGCTGGCGTTGGCGGTCTACTTCCGGCAACTGCTGCGGTTCCTCGGACCACAAGGCTGGGCACCTCCGGTGGTTCGGAACAAGAGCGGGGAGGGAGCTCCACAGGCTCCCGCCGGCCAGAAGGATGCCGTGCCCAAGTCCCGAAGCCAGCCAGCGAAGACCAAGCGAAGAGGGCGCCAGTCGTCGCAGGTGAGGAAGCAGTGCGGCCGACCACCCTCCGGAACCGAGCCGCAGGACGCAGAGATCTGCAAACGATGGGACGAAGCTCGGCCTCGCAGGCTGACGTACGAGGAGTTCGCCAAGGAGCATCGATACCCCAGCGCGCGCGAAGTCAAGTTGGCGGTTGATCGTCACAGGAAGCGGCAGAAAAATAGGCCTCCGCAGGGCTAGTCAATAGTCTGGAGTTTTTCCGCCGCGGTTCCGGAGCCTCTCTTAGGCCTTGTGGCGTAGCTCCTTGCATGCTGACCCCGCAAGAAAAATGCGGGTCAGTGGCGGTGCGGATTATTCCGTCTGTCGCGCCTAGGAGAATCAACTCGCCGGCGACCGACGGCGTCTCGTGCAGACGCCAAGGCCGGCGAGGTGAACATGAACCGCTACTCCACGGGCCAGGCGGCGGAGGTCATCGGGGCAAGCGAGCCCCGCCTCTCCGACCTGGTCAGGCGGGGCAAGATCCAGCCCCCGCCCGCCCTCTTCGCCGGCCGTCGCTGTTGGGAGCCGGACCACATCCGACAGGCGGCGACCCACCTCGGTCTGTTGACCGACGACCTTGAGCGCGAGCTCCAGGGGGAGGCGTGCCATGCCCGCTGAACGAAGACGGCGCCCGGCCCGAAGGCCGAACGCCGCGTGTGTGTGTCGGGGTCGAGCCGACTTGCGAATCGTAAGCGCAAGTCACTCTTCGAGCAAGGGCGAATCTGCAGTCGAGATCGGAGGTGTCGCGTGAGCGTCCAACGCTTCCTTGGGGCGATCTTCGCCCACCACTCGCAGGGCTTCATCGAGGTCCGACTCATCGTGGAGAAGCGCGGCGGCGGACTCGTCGCTCGTGAGTTCTACCCGAGCATCGAAGCGCTCGTCGCCGACCTCGATCGCCTGCGCAAGCTCGCCGAGGCTCGGGACGCGGGCATCTTCTACGGCGTGCTACCTCGTCGCGAGAGCGGCAAGGGCACAGCAAGAGACGTCCTCGAGGGCCTGGTCGCGTGGTGCGACATCGACTTCAAGGACTACCCCGGCGGTGAGGCCGACGCGCGGGCTCGGCTTGAGGCGTTCCCTGTGCAGCCCTCGATCATCGTTCGCTCCGGCCACGGGCTCCATGCCTACTGGCTGCTGCGTGAGCCGACCGATCCGCAAGAACTCTCGCGGATCTCGAAGGGAGTCGCCCGCGCTCTCAGCGGCGATCACGCTTTCGACGCCGCTCGCATCCTCCGGCTGCCCGAGACTTACAACAGGAAGGACCGCGACAACCCGCTGCCCGTCGAGATCGAGATCCTCGATGAGAAGCGCGCCTGCAACGTCAGCGAGATCGAGGAGGCTCTCGACGCCTTCGAGTGGTCCACCGGCGCATCCGCGACCGGCGATGGGCCGCGAGAAGCGCAGGACGACCCGGGCGACGCCGACATCAAGATCGGCACGACTCTCAGCGATCAGGTGCAGGCTCTCTTGCACACCACCCCCCGCATCCAGAACCTCTTCTGGGGGCGAGGCAGGACTCCACTCGGCCGGGACGGCCGCACGTTGGACGCGAGTTCAAGCGGGTACGACTTCAGCCTGGTCCTGGAGCTGCGACGCAGGGGTATCGAGGACCCTTCCGAGCTTGCGACGACTCTCTACCTGCGTCCCGACGAGGCAGCGAAGGCGAAGGGGCGCCGGTACATCGTGCGCACGGTGCGCGAGGCGCTCAAGGTCCACAATGCACGGCATGAGCGCGGCGAGGACGACCTGGAGCCCCCGCCGGACCCTGCGTCCCAGATCGACTTCGTCGTTGAGAAGATCCGGATCGTCGCGTCGGATCCTGCTCGCTACGAGATGACGATCGCTGGCAAGCCGATGCAGTTGACCAGCGCGCAGCTCAGGAACGCAGACAGGTTCGAGCTGCGGTACATGGACGCGCACAAGCGCATCCCGCGTCTGCCCGATCAGGGATGGTCCATTCTGGTGAACGACTGGCTGGCCGGTGCGGATGTGGTCGAGGCACCGCCCGAAGCCTCCACCGACCTTGCGCTCGCCGAGGCCGTCGAGGACGCGATCAGGGACCTCCGGCTGAGGGACGACCCCCAGGACCTGCACAGGGGCGGGGCGTGCCTGCTCGACCCGCTGACCGCCTTCTTCAGGCTGGGTCCCTTTCTGAAGGTCCTGAAGGAGGACTACCCCAACCTGACGAGGCCCCAAGTCGCCCTCGCCCTACGGGACCTGGGCTGGCAGCCCCGTCGCGTGCCCATCGATGGGCGTGAGGTCCGGGGCTGGGCCGGGCCCGCCGCCGACGTTAGATGCGCGCGCGAGGATTCGGCCGGAGCGGGTGAGTGATGCACACACCCTCCACCGACACTTCTAAGAAGTGTCGTAGTGTCGGCGAGCCCCTGTTTCCTAGAGGTGCGCGCACGCGCGGAGAGTCCTCCTGGGGTCCCTCTGGGACCCTGGGAGGGGGTTCCTCGCGCGCATATGGGCCCGGTGGGCCTCGGCCAGACTTGCGGGTGGTGCTCGGACCCCCGGGGTGTGGCAAGACCGAAAAGCTGCTCCGCTGGCTCGAGGCCGAGCTGGCGGGCGGTGTGCGCCCCGAACGGATCGCGGTGCTCACCTTCACTCGAGCAGCGCGGGCCGCCGTGTTCAATCGGGTGCTGGCGCGGTTCCCGTCGATCGACGGGGAGCAGCTGCACTGGTTCAGGACCATCCACAGCGCCTGCTACGAGCTGCTCGGCCTTCGTCCTGGCCAGGTCCTGGACGACGAAGCGTACCGGGCGTTCGCGGATCGCCACGGGTACGAGTTGTCGCCCATGGGCGCTGCCTGGTCCGACCTCGACGACGCGCCTAGTGAGGCCCCTCACAGGACGCCGGACGACCGGCTGCGCTACCTGCATCAGTGGCGCCGCAACGCCCGCTTGACGACGAGCGAGGCCCTTGCCGCCTGCCCTGTGGACCAGGTCGTGCCACTGGACTTCCGGCGCTTCGAGGAGCGTCTAGAGGCCTTCAAGGAGGCACGTGGGCTGTGCGAGTTCGCCGACATGCTGGAAGGGGTCCTAGTCAATGGGCTGGTGCCGCCGGTGCGTGTGCTCTTCGTCGACGAGGCACAGGACCTCTCCCCGCTCCAGATCGCCGTCGTCGAGCGATGGTTCACGGCCGCCCAACGCGTGTACGTCGCGGGCGACGACGACCAAGTCATCTATCGCTTCCAAGCCGCTGATCCACGATGGCTGCTGTCGCTGGCAGAGCAGGCTCAGCCGGAGGTGCTGGCTCAGTCGTACCGCGTGCCCGAGACCGTCCATGTGCTGGCCGGACGGATCATCCATCGAAATCGGATGCGCACGCCGAAGGCGTACAGCCCCCGTGCGGCAGAAGGCGAGGTGAGCTGGGCAAGTCTGAGCAGCGCAGTGTCGCGCGTTGCGGCGCTCCCCGAGCCGAAGAAGTGCTTCGTGCTCGTGCGCAACCGGGCTCACATCCCTCGCGTCGCCCGCGAGCTGATGGACCAAGATGTGGTGTTCCGGGTCTCTGGTCCGGGCGGGCCGGATCCCCTGAAGAGTGCAGCCTTGCTCCGGGCGATCCGCGCGGCCCAGTGGCTGGAGGGGAGTGGCGGCTCTCGGATGAGCACAGGTGCTCTAGCCGACCTCCTGGCGCGCATCCCTTCTGGTGATGCTGGAGTCCCGAAGGACGCACGGGATCGCCTTCTGACGGTCCGGCAGAACTCGCTCGTCACGCGCGAATGGGTGGTCGAGGAGCTGGGCCTTGGGATCCTGGTGGCTGCGATCCGGGAGCAGGGTGTGTTCGGGGTCATGACCAAGGTCGCCCCAGACACTCGACGGTACCTCGAGCGCCTGCTTAGAAGGCACGGCGCGCTGCCTGATCCCCAGGTTGTCTTGACGACGATCCACAGCTCGAAGGGCGACGAGGCGCATCTCGTGGTGCTACTGAGCGACATGACCCGGGCTACCCATGATGCCTACCAGCGTGGGGACCAGGAGACGCACGAGTCCGAGAACCGCGTGTTCTACGTCGGGGTGACGCGAGCCATCGAGACGCTCGTGCTGGTCGAGCCGCAGTCGAGGCGGCACTACGAGTTCCCCAGTTTGAAGTCGCGCGATCTCGCCGGTCCAGGTGGGGCGGATCATGCCTGACCCCCTCCGCCTCCACGACGTCGCGTTCACGCCCGCCTCCCCCCGGGACCGCGCCAACGGCCTCCTGGGATACGTCCGCTGCCAGGTCGCGGGGGGCCTCGTCCTGGACGGCCTCGCGCTGCGGCGGACGGCCGACGGACGCCGCTGCCTGGCCTTCCCGCGGCGCCGGGACCGCGCGGGCCAGGAGCGCCC
The DNA here is from genome assembly GCA_964394665.1 of uncultured Planctomycetaceae bacterium. Classification (GTDB taxonomy): domain Bacteria; phylum Planctomycetota; class UBA1135; order UBA1135; genus CAYMYN01. The sequence goes on along the minus strand of CAYMYN010000079.1, from coordinate 281 downwards.
CTGGTACGCGCCGGTGGATGACCGGGCGCGGCTCGAGATCGAGCGGCAGGTCTTCGAGGCCCTGGGGATGGAGCGGGCCGAGTGAGCACTCCCCGCCGCATCCCCGAGCCCACCCTCGGGCTCCCCGATCCGCAGGAGCTGGCCGGCCTGGCTGGGCGGGTCGAGGGGCTCGAGCTGGTCGAACAGCGCGAGCAGGTCGAGCGCGACCCCCGCGCCCAACGCGCCTCCTCACCGGACCTGCCCGCCACCGCGCCCAGCCTGTCCGCCATCGTCCAGCGCCT
>CAYMYN010000078.1:0-6408 GCA_964394665.1 uncultured Planctomycetaceae bacterium | reverse complement strand
CGCCGTCGAGGGCATGCCGCCGACGTGGGTGGCGAGGGCAAGCTCATGAAGAACCCCGATCCTGATCGCGACCCAGTCCGCGTCCCCCGCGCTGTGCTGGACGGCCTCGATGCTGTGCGGCGCTCCGGGCTCACCAACATGCTCGACAGGCCACGCGTAGCGGACCTCGCCCACGAGATGGGCTATGAAGCTGCCGCGCGCTGGGTGGGCGAGAACCGCGAGCTCTACGCGCGGGGCGTGTTCCAGGGGTTCGAGGTGGGGGAGGGCTGAATCTCTACCAGGGCGCAAACCTGCTAATCAAGGAGCTCGAATTCCATCTCGTACTTGTGGAGATGGAGAACGGCCTGCAGAACGCGAGGTTCGTCGGGAAGCAGCCTCGCTGCGGCGATGGTCCGCTGTCGATCAGGTTGACTCATTCGTGGTCCAAGGCAAACTTCGACGATAGCCCCCTGAGGCACAGTCATCACTCCGGCTCCACCGTCCTCGGGCGTGCGAACATACCGCCATTCCTGTTCATACGACCAGGGCTCGGGCTTCGTGAAGAGGGCATGCAACCAGTTCACCGGTCCAAGAGGTGAGATTCGTGGCCGGTCCGTCCTGTACCGGACAGGAATGGCAGCAATAGCCTCGCCGGCATTATCGTCCCTAGCGCGATAGCCTACGGCGAAGCCTGATGCATTGCGCGCGTAATGCGCCCATAGCAGTGGATGGTCCCGGGGTACCGATAGAGACAGCACTCCGAGTTTCGAGATGTCCTGGTCGTAGAGCTCCCTCATGAAGCGAACTCGGGCGGAGCGCGAGGAGATTAGTAGCTCACATCGCCTCCGCATCTCCAAGGCGTGACTTGGATCTACGCTGGCTACTTCGGCCTCAATCAAGGGCTGCAGCTCTGCCTCGGCAGGAATCTGTAGGAATGGATAGCAATCGAACGGATCGTTGAGTGTCGCTGGAGACGCAAGGTATAGCTCGCGCTGCTCTAGCAGGCAGGGCACATCTCTCGGGATGTCGCCGCGGTACTTGTAGAGAACTGCAGGAGTGTGTCGCAGGAACTGGGGCATCGTTGCCACGGTAGCTTGGCCCCGCGGTAGAGTCCTTCATGAGGCTGCTGCGCGACAGGATGCGTCATGAACGACCCTCTTGTCGCTTGCTGGTGAGCATGGTGTTGACGGCACTCTGAAAGCGGGCCCCAGCGGCCCATTAGAAAGGGACCCCCCGCGGAGCCTCCCGGCGGGGCTCCTGCCCGCCACCGGGGTCGCATGGGCTCGCCGGCTAGGACTGGACGCCCTCGGACCCTGGCCAGCCGGGACCGTTGGGGCTCCCAGGGCACGCCCCGATCTCGGCCCTGCACCCGGCGCCCGCCCTGCCTGTCCGGCAGGTCCCGGGCCAGCCCCGGGGACCGGCCCCTGCGGGCCCACTGGGCTACCTGGGCTCCCCGGGCTGTGGCCTGGGGGGCGCCACCGGGTCCCGGGCTCCATCACGCGGCCCACAGGCGCCCAGGGCGCGGCTCGAGCTCGACGCAGGGCCGCACTCGGCCCACCCAGCCGGGCGGTGCGCAGACCTTCGTGTCCGCTATGGTCCCTGTTCAGGCCTCCGGCAGGATGGTGGCACTCGCCCTGGCGGCCGGCGGGAGCCTCTGGGGCGTCGCTGGCCGTAAAGGGCGCCCGGGCAAGGGGATACGGCGCCAGCGGGTCCTGGGCCCCGGCGGAGGGGCGCGGTGGGGGACACCGGAGGTGGCGGCCGACAAGGCCGTCGGGCGCGAGGTCACAAGATTCGGGCTGCCTCTAGACCTCGAATGCGTTGAGATGCTCGGTGTTGCGGAACGGGACTTCGAGCGTCGTCGCGCGGGCCGCTCCGTCCGGGATGCCGTTGACGGCCTCGTACCATCCGACGCAGGAGCGCGCCGGAAAGTTGTTGGTGTCGCCGAGCCGGTGCCACGCGTAGAGGTCGAGCGCCCACAGGCACATCGGGCGGCCGTCGTCCAGGTGCGACCACGAGCATTCATACCTGCATTGGCCGTTGTAGGCGACGATGGTGTCCAACCTCCCGGCGGCGCGGTTTTTCTTGATCTCGCGCACGAACACAGGATGCGAGACGTGGAGCGTTGTGTCCTCTCCGGGTTTGTCGCCGCCGGGAAACGGCTCGTGGATCATGCCGTTGACGCTCGGCAGGAACTCGCCGTAGAGCGCGGCGTGGAAGCCCTTGAGCCAGCGGGCGACGATGAACTGGAGGTTGAGCCACTCGACGGCACCGAACGGGGCCATCCCGTCGAGCGCGTGCATGGACACGCGGAGCGAGCTGACATCCCCCGGCCCGGGCGACTCCTTCCATAAGAGCGAGACGAGCTGCCCGATCTGCTCGTCGTAGATGCTGTGCCCGTTGTTGCAGGCGACGTGCGTCCGAAGCGTGAGCGGGGGCGTACGGTCGGCTTCGGCGAAGAGGCGCCGCGGCGGAACGTGGTCGCGGTTCGTTTCGTCGTCCTCCGCCCACGTCTTCCCGCAGAGGTAGCAGAAGCCGGGATCGAAAGCTTGCCGGAGGTCATTCTGTGTGGCGATGTTCCGGGGCATTGTCGGTGCAGGGTGGGGCTGCGCAGGGGAGCATGCTGACCCCGAAGGGGCACTACAAGCCGCGGAGACAGGGAACAGCTCAAGCTCCGGCTTCGCCAGGGCCGAGGACAAGTTGATCCGTCCCGTCCCCAGCGTCATCCTTGGCGCCGAGAGAGGAAGTCCCCCATGAAGCTCCTGCCCCTCGCCGCGGGCCTCGCGGCGCTCGTCTTGTCCGCGTGCGCGGGCACGCCACCGACCCGAGCGGAGATCGCCGTGGCGGACTTCGGCGCGCGCCCCACGAACCCCGAGCCCGCGATCCGGGCCTACTTCGATCGGGTCCTCAAGGATCCGGAGTCGGCCAGGTACGAGATCGGGGAGCCCGTGAAGGGCTACCACGGGAAGACGCTCTCGAACCTCGCGGGTCCGCGAGACATCAAGTACGGCTGGCTCGTGCCGACGGGAGTCAACGCGAAGAACAGCTACGGCGGGTACACGGGTACCCAGCCCTATCATTGCTGGTTCCGAGGAGAGGAACTTGTCGTCGTCTATGACCTCAACAAGTTCCCCTGGGCCGTCGCTGACTCGGCTCCTCTTCCGGAAGAGGAAGGGCCGGACGAGTGACCGTGAAGAGTAGAAGGGCCTTGGCGTTCCTTCGACTGCTCGACTTTGAGCTGGAGAAGTTCCAGGAGTTCCGCAGCTCCGTGCTGGGATCCTTTGTGTCGGAGCTGGATCGCATCGGAGAGCGCGGGGAAGCCTTGCCGCAGGAGGAACAGGAGGACTACTTCGACCGCATGTACGACGAGATCGCTCTCGTGCGGGATGACTTTCCGCCGTTGCTGCGATCCACGACGGTCATCGCGCTCTACTCTGTCCTCGAACATCGCCTCCTTCGCGTGTGCGATCTGCTCAAGAAGCTGAAGAAGGTCGAGGGCGACCCTCGCGATCTGAAGAAGGGCTCCACACTCGACAAGGCTCGCCGATTCATCGTCAAGAAGTGCGCGAGTCCGTTTCCCGAGGACTCGGTTGCCTGGGCACAGCTCAACGGGGACTACCGCCTGGTCCGGAACTGCCTCGTTCACAACGCCGGTGCCGTACGCGATGACGAAGAGTTGCTGGAGGTCGTCGGGCGCAGTAGGAGGATCTCGCTCAATGACAAGGGCGAGATCGTGCTGGAGGACGAGTTCCTTGCTTCGTTCTCCGACAGCATCCGCGCGTTCTTCCAGGCCCTCGTGCCGCCGATTCTCTGACCGCTCAACGACAGCAAGATGCCTCCTCCCGAACCGACCTGGCTCGACTACCTCTCGGCGGTCGGCGCCGTTGCGACGCCGATCCTCATTCTTGTCCTCGCTGGCGTCGGGTGGAAGATCCGCCATCAACTAGAGCGCCGGTTCGAGCTGGAGGACAAACTGCGCGAGGACAGGATCCAGGCGTACAACGAGATCCTCGAGCCATTCATCATGCTCCTCATGTCCGATGCGGCTTGGAAGGCAGACCCCAAGAGCAAGGGCAAGGACAAGAATCAGCTCGCCATGCAGGCGATGTTGTCGCTCGCCTACAGGCGACACGCGTTCAAGATGGCCTTGGTCGGGGGCGATGCCGTTGTGAAGTCGTACAACGACCTGATGCAGTACGTCTTCAACATGGGCGCGGACGCTGGCGAGGAAGCCGACACCGACGCGAAGCTGTCGAACGCCTACGACCTGATTGGCCTTCTCGGGAAGTTCTTGCTGGAAATCCGGCGGAGCATGGGGAACGAGAGCACGAGCCTTGACCACTGGCAGATGCTTGAGTGGTTCATTACCGATGCGCGCAAGATGCGCAAGAAGTCGGGCGCGGCGACCGCCTAGAACTTCGTCACCGTCACGACCGCAGGGAGCGACGTGAACGAGTCGCGGACGTGCGTCACGCGCACCCTGAAGCTCGTCTCCGAGCCCAGGGCCGCGACAAGCTCGGCATTGGTCCACGTCTGCTCCAGCGACGCGCCGGACTTCGAGTCCACGACGACATCGCCGAGCGTGAGCAGCTCGAAGTTCACCGCGCCGAGAGCGGTCGGTGCACCGATGACGATGCCCGCACTCTGGGAGCACGCGCTGATGTCCACCGGCAACGCGATCGACAGGACTACCTTGACCGTCACGTCCTTCCCAGTGAGGCAGGACGGCACGTTGGGGCGCGGTGCGACCACGCGGACGCGAACGGGCGCAATCGGCGCGAGGCCCTTACGGACGAGTTCGGCGCCGACCCGCGCGGGGCCCGCGAGGTTAACCGCGCCGAAGTCGTGTCCGGCCGAGCCTTAGCCGCGCCACCCGTCCCCAACCCTGTCTGAAGCGCGGGGGAGCATCGTAGCCTCTACCTCGCGCGGCACGGTGACGAGGGCGGGCCGCCACGGCAGATCGTCAAGGATAGGCCGTAGGCGTGGCTGCTGGAGCTGAGCCAACAGCTCGTTGTCCCAAGGGTTGACTCAGGACACTCTTTCGCCTCTCCTCAGCCCGGAGGTGTTGCACGATGAAGAAGCTAGTGCCCGTGGCCGTCGTTTGCTTGGCGCTCGTCTCGTCTCAGCAGGTCAGCCAGTTCAGCCAGATCCCCACCCTGACGCCCGAGCAGCAGGAGATCCTCAGCCACATGAGCATCGTCTACCTTGACGACGGGCAGGGTGGGTTGTCCAAGACGATCAGATTCGAGGGAGTGAATGTTCAGATTGTGAATGGCCTGGGGGCAACTAATGGCAACCCGGGTGCTCCCTCTGCCGTCGTCGCCTCCACGGCGGTGAATGGCTTTGGTAATCTGATTGTCGGCTACAATGAGGCGTTCTCGGGCGCCGACCGAACGGGTTCTCACAATATCGTAGGAGGCCTGTTCGCGAGCTACTCTAGTTTCGGCGGTATTGTTGGCGGGCGCAATAACACCGTTGCAGCCCCTAGCGCCACTGCCGTCGCGGGCGCTGGGAACCGTGCGACGGGGCTATTCGCCTCGGTGACGGGCGGCTACAACAACGAAGCCGCCGCGTACATGAGCAGTGTTAGCGGTGGCGGAAACAACCTCGCAGCCTTCGAGTACTCCTCGATCCTCGGTGGCAACGCGAACACCACCCTGGGAGGCTCAGCCGTCGTCTGCGGAGGCGAGCTCAACGTCGCAGGCGGCAACCTCGCAGCCGTTTCGGGCGGCGAGCAGAACCAGGCTACAGGCTATGGCTCCGCAGTAAGCGGGGGGAGAGGGCGGATCGCGCCAGGTCTGGACAACTGGGCGGCTGGCTCGCTTCTCGAGAACCAGTAGCGCTGGTCGAGCACGAAGTAGCTCGCGCCGCTGGGTGGCGTGGCGACCATGGGGGACCAAGCCGATCACTCTCGTGACTTCCCTGGTGTCAGTCCACGCCGGGCTCGACCGCCAGGCGCCGTCCGCGCCCCTCTGCAACTTCCTACCTCACCGCCCCCCTGTGCCACCTTGCTCCCATGGTCCTGGTCCGCTCCAGTCCACTTCTGTCCACGAGCGCCGATGCTCGGACCCCCTCTCGAGCCCCGTTTGTCCGCCCCAGTCCAGTCCTGTCCACTCGGCGGCGGCCGCTAGGAACACAGTATTCCTAAACCGGGGGTCGTGGGTTCGAATCCCGCCGGGCGCACCACACATGCCTTTGCGGGGGCGCGGCTTAGGGCGGCTCGCCGGTGCTGCGCAGGCGCTCCCCGGCAGCGCGAGTGCCACGATCCCGCCACGATCGCGCGTCCCCTGCGGCGCCCTGGGTGGCCCCCTGGGCGCGCTGCGGGGCCGGTGGGGGGGGTGCTCGTCGGGCCCAACGGCCAAGGCCGGGACAGGGGCTGTCAGGGGACACGCTAGAACGCCCCTTAGCGGACACGAAGGTTTACGCACCCCC
>CAYMYN010000077.1:0-6833 GCA_964394665.1 uncultured Planctomycetaceae bacterium | reverse complement strand
TGCGCTTCGGCGTGCGCACCACGGACGCCGAAGGCCGCGCGAGCTGGGGGCCGGGCCTGGTCCACCTGCTCGGCATCCCCTCCGGCGCGACGCGCCGCTTCCAGGCCTGGTACCGCGACCCTGCGGGCCCCTGCGGAACAGGATTCAACCTCAGCTCGGCGCTCTCGGTGACCTTCGCCGAGTGACGTCGGGAGTCGCTCCTCCCGCGCCCGCCGACCCCAGACGGGATCGGCGGCGCGCCGCTTCCGGGCCATGCGCGCTCGCCCTGCGAATGGGTCGAGCGACGGGCCAGGAACCCGAAGGAGCGGGCCGGGCTGGGCGGGGAGCCGTCCGGCGCGAGCCGCGCGGAGCGAACCCCATCGCGACCCACCTTTCCCGTAGGCTGGTGGTCCACGCCATGGCAGCCGACCAGACCGAACCGAGCGGGGCCGATCCGGGCCCGGTGACCCTGCTCCTGCAGCAGGCCGCCGACGGGTCCGCGGAGGCGTGGGATCGGGTGCTCGACCTGGTGTACGGCGAGCTGCGCTCCCTGGCGCAGGCGCACCTGCGCGACGAACGGACCGGGCACACTCTGCAGCCGACGGCGCTCGTGCACGAAGCCTATCTGCGGCTCTCGAACGGCGCGCAGGTCGCCTGGCAGGACCACGCGCACTTCCTGCGCGCCGCCGCGCTGTCGATGCGTCGGATCTTGATCGACCACGCCCGCGCCCGGTTGACCCGCAAGCGCGGCGGCGGGCGGGAAGCGCTCGAACTGGCGAGCGTGACCGAGGCGCTGGAGCAGGAGGACGGCACGGGGCTCCTGGCCCTCGACGAAGCCATGGAACACCTGGCGGGGATCCACCCCGAGGCGGCCCGCGTGGTCCAGCTCCGGTTCTACGCCGACCTCGACAGCGCGACCACGGCGCGCGTGCTCGGGATCTCCGAGCGCACGGCGCGGCGCGAGTGGGCCTTCGCCCGGGGCTGGTTGCGCGAACGCCTGGAGCGCGCGGACCGGGGTGGAGCGTGCTGAGCGCGGAGCGCGAACGACGCGCCAAGGCCCTGTTCGATCAGGTCTTCGAGCTCTCCGCCGGTGAACGCCAGTCCAAGCTGGAGACCGAGTGCGCCGGCGACGACGAACTCGCGGACCGCGTGCAGGCGCTGCTCTCGGCTGCTGAGCAGGAGGACCCGTTCCTGCGCCGCGCGGGCGTCGCGCGCGACCCCCTCGAACTCGAGGAAGGGCCGGGCGACACCATCGGGCCGTATCGCCTGCTCGAGCGCCTCGGCGAAGGCGGATTCGGATTGGTCTACCTGGCCGAGCAGCGAGAGCCCGTGCAACGACGGGTGGCCCTCAAGGTGCTCAAGGTCGGCATGGACACGCGCGAGGTGGTGGCGCGCTTCGGGCGCGAACGCCAGGCCCTGGCCCGGATGGACCACCCGCACATCGCGCGTGTGTTCGACGCCGGAGCCACGCGGGCCGGCCGGCCGTACTTCGTGATGGAGTGGGTCGCGGGGGAGCCGCTCACCGTCCACTGCGACGGCCAGAACCTGGGGATCCCCGCGCGCCTGGAGCTGTTCACCCAGGTCTGCCGCGCCGTGATGCACGCCCACACCAAGGGCATCATCCACCGCGACCTCAAGCCCAGCAACGTGCTCGTCGGCTCCCAGGACGGCCGCGCTCACGCCAAGGTGATCGACTTCGGCATCGCCAAGGCGACCCTCGAGCGCCTGGGCGACCACTCGCTCGTCACCGAGTCGCGACAGTTCATGGGCACGCCAGCCTACATGAGCCCCGAGCAGGCCGCGGGCGAGCTCGACATCGACACGCGCACCGACATCTACGCCTTGGGGGTGTTGCTCTACGAGCTCCTGACCGGAACCACGCCCTTCGAGTCCGACACGCTGCGCGGGGCCAACCGGGACGAACTGCAGCGCCTCATCCGCGAAGTCGACCCCCCGCCGCCCAGCACGCGCTTGACGCGCTCGCGAAAGAGCCTGGAGGTCATCGCCTCGAGCCGCGACACCACGCCCCAGCGCCTAGGGGCGAGCCTGCGCGGCGAACTCGACTGGATCGTGATGCGCGCGCTCGAGAAGGACCGCGCCCGCCGGTACCAGACCGTGGGTGAATTGGCCGCGGACGTGGAGCGGCACTTGACCGGCGAACCGGTGCTCGCCGCCCCGCCCGGCGCGCTGTACCGCGCCCGCAAGCTGCTGCGCAAGCACCGCTGGGGCGTCGGGCTGGGAGCCGGAGTCGCCGTGGCCCTCGTGGCCGGGCTCACGCTCGCCCTGTGGCAAGCGCGGATCGCGGCCCAGGAGCGCGACCTGGCTCGGGGCTGGGCGCGCGAGGCCGAGGCCGCCCAACGGTTGTCGGAGCAGCGCGGCAAGGAGACCGAACAGGTCGCGCTCTTCGAGGCCCAGCGCCTCCGACGGATCGACGTGCCGCGCATGGGCTCGCGCATCCTGGCCGACATCCGCGAGGGCGCGCGGCGCGGCATGGTCCGGTCCGGCGCAGTGGGTGTCGGGGAGCGTCTGGAGCACCTCGATGAGTTGCTCGGGCACCTGAATCCGACCGACCTGGCCCTGCGCACGCTCGACGGGAGCCTGTTCGAAGGCACACGCATCGCGATCGAGTCCGAGTACGGCGCCCAGCCGGCGGTCGCCGCGCGCCTGCTCCACACCTTGGGCGACATCCTGCGCGACCTGGGCATGACCGAACGCGCGGAGGAGTTGCTCGTGCGCGCCGTGGAACTCCGGCGCGAGCTCCTGGGCGATCCCCATCCCGACACCCTGGAGGCGCTCAACAGCCTGGGAAGCCTGCGCCTCTTCCAGAGCCGCATGGCCGAGGCGGAGGCCTGCTTCCGCGAGGTCCACGGGGCGCGCCTGGCGCAGCTCGGGGGGGGCCACGAGGACACCTTGATCGCGCGCAACAACCTCGGCATCGCCCTGTTGTCGCAGGGCAAGCTGCAGGACGCGGGGTCGGAGCTCGAGGCCGTGTTGGAGGGCTACCAGGCCCTGTTCGGCCCCGGACATCCGGAGGTGCTGGCCGCCCAGGGGAGCCTGGGCGGGTTGTCGATCGAACAGGGCCGGCCCGAGCGGGCCGAACCCTACTTCCGGGCCGCGTTGGAGGGGCTGCGCAAGGCGCACGGCCCCGACGACCCCAGGCCGCTCGTGATGACGAGCAACCTGGCCCTGAGCCTGGAGCGGCAGGAGCGCCTGGCGGAGGCCGAGGAGCACTATCGCGGCGCGCTCGAGCGTGCCCGGCGCGCGCTCGGGGAGGACCACCCCTACAGCCTGCTGTTCAAGAGCAACCTCGGGTACCTCCTGTGTTCGCGTGGCCAGCTCCACGAGGCGGAGGCGCTCAGCCTGGAAGCCCTCGAAGCTCGCCTGCGTTTGATGGGCGACGACCACCGGGACACCCTGCAGTCGCTGCACAACGTGGGCGTCCTGAGGGCCGCCCAGGGTCAGCTCGAGCTGGCCGAGCAGCACCTGCGGGCCGTGCTCACGCGGCGGCTCGTGGCTCTTCGCCCCGGGCATGCGGCGCTATGCCAATCCCGTGACGGGCTGGCCGGACTGCTCGCGGACCAGGGCCGGTTCGACGAGGCCGAGGAGCTGCTGCTGGCGGCCCTGGAGGATGTCTCGGCGTCCGCGCAGGCGAGCCCGGAGCAGCGGGTCCAACGCCTGCGCGCGCTCGTCGACCTCTACGCCCGGTGGCAGCACGCCGATCCGGAGGGCGTGCCCGGGGCCGCGCTCGAGCTCCGCCGCGGGGAGCTCGCCCGACTCGCCGGGGCCGGCGCCGACGCGAGCCGCTGAAGCGCCAGGCGGGCGCCCCCACCGGCGGCCCGGCGCGGATTCGGGGGATTGCTGTCCGGCCCCCCGCGCGCATCGGCGCTTGGACCGGAGCGAGCGTCCCCGTTCCGCTCCCGTCCCCGCACTCCCGAGCGATTCCCATGCACCGCAAGCACTTCGAGACCACCCTCGTCCTGACCGCCCTCCTCGTCTGCAGCCTGGGCTTACCCCTGGCGGCCCAGGTCGATCCCCGATCGAACGATCCCGCGGCTCTCCCCCAGGACCTCGATACGGGCCCGAGCTTCAACCCCGGGTTGCTGGCGAACCTCGGGCGCCCCATCGACCGCGTGCACTCCGACCGGCCGGATGGGGGCGAGCTCTGGGCCCGGGGAAGCCGCTGGAAGATGCACTTCGGCGCGCAGGGAGCGACCTACCACGCGGCCTTCGCCTATGACCGGCCGGCCGCGGAGTTCGCGTTCTCCCCCGCGAGCATCAGCCTGGCGGGAACGCCACTCGCCTTCGAGGCCCCGCGCGAAGTCCGCGCCGCGGAGGATCGGGTCGAGCTCGATCGGGGTGCGTTCGTCGAAGCCTACGAGTTGTCGCTGGACGCGGTGGAGCAGATCTTCGTGTTCGAACACCTGCCGCGACGCGGCGAGCTGGTCGTGCGTATCCCCCTGCCCCAGGTGACGGCCGCGGACTCCGATGCCCAGGGTCTGCGGTTGCGCGGCGCCCTCGGCGAAGTGCGCTACAGCCACGCGGTGGCGATCGATGCCCGCGGAGAGCGTAGCCCGGCCCCCACGACCTTCGAGGAGGGCGCCATCGTCGTGCGCGTCCCGGCCGCGTTCGTCGCGAAGGCCCAGCTCCCGCTCGTGATCGATCCCTACATCACGCACACCTGGCTCGACCTCAGCACGAAGGACTGCCGCGACCCCGATGTGGTCTACGACTCCTTCAACGACCGCTGGATGGTGGCCTTCGGCGAACTCTTCGCCGCCGGCGACAACGACGTCCGCGTCCAGGCCATCGACCCCAATGGCTTCGTGGCCCACGACGGCTACATCGACTTCAGCTCCGAGCACTGGAACAAGCCGCGCATCGCCTACCTGCGGGTCGACACGCGCAGCATGGTCGTGGGCGAGGTCGGTGCCGTCGGCTCGCGCATCGTCCGCGGGCGGGCCGTCAATCCCCTGGGCGCGAACCTCGAGTTCGGCCCCAAGCTGACCCTGAGCGGCACGCAGTCGGGCGAGAAGCTCGCCCCCACCATCGGAGGCGATCCCTACTCCTCCCAGCCCTCCTACTTCTGCGTCGCTTTCCAGCGCGAGAACCTGCAGATCCTGCCCGAGTTCGAGATCCAGTACGTGTTCGTCAACAGCGCCAGCCAGCTCTCGCTCGGGCCGATCGCGGTGCCCTCCGGCGGCAGCCTGAGCGACACCCAGCCCTCGCTCTCCCGCTCCAACGGGACCCATCGCTGGACCCTGGCCTTCACCCGCTCCGACCCCACGACCCTCGGCGACATCTACGCCTGCTACATCGACGCCAATGGCGTGCTCACGCCGCCCTTCGGCATCAGCGCCTTCAACATGGCGCGCGACTCCGCGCCCTCGGCCTCGAGCCCGCTGCTCCAGACCTCGCGCTCCGCGATCGCCTTCCAGAGGCGCACGGGCTTCGTCGGCCAGTCCGACGTCATGGTGGTCCTGCTCCAGGACGGCGCGGTGCTGCACACCGCGAACGTGAGCGTGCTCGAGGGATCGGGGACGCAGGGCCTGGACCAAGTCGAGCCGAGCATCGACTCGGACGGGAATCACTTCCTGGTCGCCTACGCGGAGGCCTTCGCCAGCAACGCCGCCTTCTACTCGACCCGCGTCAGCGAGTTGTTCCTGTACGGCGACCAGTTCGGCGCCACCCAGCCCCACCAGGAGGCGCTCGCCTTCGGGACCCTCCAGCGGGTCCCGCGCGTGGCCGCGTCCCGCACTCAGCCCGCCGGCCCGAACGACTTCACGATCGCCTTCCACCTGGGCTTCAGCCCGACCGACTACGACGTCGCCGCTGCGCGCTTCGATTCGACCCAGGGTGGTTCGTGGAACGCCTACTGCTTCGGGGACGGCAGCGGCGGGGTCTGTCCGTGCGGCAACGTCGGCGCCGTCGGCCACGGCTGCGGCAACTCGAACTTCGGCGCGGGCGCCTACCTCGAGCGATCCGCCGGCGCCTTCTCGACGCTGAACGACACCGCGCTGCTGCACGCCGGGAACCTGCCCACGAACACGCCCTGTCTGCTCTTCCAGGGCACGACGCAGCTCACGGGGGCCGTGTTCGGCGAAGGGCTGCGCTGCGCGGGTGGCTTCGTGGTGCGCATGGGGGTCCAGAGCGCCAACGCCAACGACGTGCTCTTCCCGGCTCCTGGCGACCCGGCGCTCAGCGTGCGGGGAGCGGTGCCCTTCGAAGGCGCGTCCCGCACCTACCAGATCTGGTACCGCGACTCCTCGCCCTTCTGCGGCACGAGCAACTACAACTTCACCAACGGCGTGCACGTCCTGTGGGCCCACTAGGGCAGCCCTGACCGAGAAGCTGAGGCGCGCCGCCCCCGGGGTCGCCCGGGGACGGCGCGCTTCGTTGCAGGCGGATTTTTCGGGGATTGTTGGCCAAGTCGAGCGGCGGATCGCGCCTCGCCGGACCCGCGGTCACCCGGCGGTTACTCACTGCATGCCGCCACGTGCATTCCCGCCGCCGACAGGGAGGCGCTGGAGCACCTCTGCCGCTATGTCGCCCGCCCCCCGCTCGCGCAGGGACGCCTCATGCTGCGCGACGATGGGAAGGTGATCTGGAACCTGCACAAACCCTGGAGAGATGGAACCCGAGGCTTCGTGTTGGACCCGCTCGTCTTCATCGAGCGCCTCGTCGCCCTGATTCCCCATCCTCGCGAACACCAGCTCACCTACCACGGCGTGCTGGCCCCTGCCTCGCCCCTGCGCGACGAAGTCGTGCCGCACCCAACGTCTCGCCGAACAGGCTCCGGCCAGTGGGCGGATCCCCCGTCCACGGCGCCCGCACCCCGCAAACGCTTCTCCTGGGCC
>CAYMYN010000076.1:0-6870 GCA_964394665.1 uncultured Planctomycetaceae bacterium | reverse complement strand
CAACTGCACGAGCCCGGTCGAGCACACGCTCGGCTACGACGCCGCCGGCAACCTCGTCGACGACGGCAAGGCCTACAAGTACGTCTACGACGCGTTCTACCGCCTGCGGAAGATCCTGAATCGCAGCAACGACGCGCTCATCAGCGAGCACCGCTACAACGGCCTCGGCCACCGCATCGCTGTGCACGCGGACACAGACGACGACGGCGATGTCGATGGCAGCGACACCTGGGAGCACCTCGCCTACGACGAGCGCTGGCGCCTGGTCACCCGCTACTGGGCCGGCGACACCGATCCCCACGAGGAGTACCTCCACCACCAAGCCGGCCTCGACGGCCATGGCGGCAGCTCCTACATCGACCTCGTCGCCCTGCGCGACCGCGACACCGACGACAACGGCTCGCTCGACGAGCGCATCTACTACTGCCAGAACTGGCGCGCCGACGTCTCCGCCCTCGTGACCGCCGCCGGCCACATGGTCGAGTGGGTCAAGTACTCCGCCTACGGCGTCCCCTTCGGCCTCCCGGCCGGCGACGCCGACTCCGACGGCACCCGCGACGCAGCCGACCGCACCCAAATCGCCGCCTGGGCCGAGAACGACCTCTACGACATCCGCGGCGACCTCAACCTCGACGGCGTGGTCGACAGCACCGACGAGACGTTGGCGAGCGGGGATGTGGAGTTGGGGAGGGGGGTGTTGGGTGGAGTCGACAACAGGCGCGGTGCCGCCGGACAGACGAGAGTTCGCGTCGGGTCGGACTTCCTTGATGTGCGGCAGCGAGTGCAATCCGCTCACCTTGGTCGATTTGCTCAGCGGGAGTATGAAAATCACCATTACGACGGTATCTCTATGTGCGGGAATTTCTTTGCAAGTTCACTGTCGCAAGCCACATTCGTCTATGCTCAATCTGGTGCCAGCTTTGTCCTGAATGAAGGCGGGCATTCGCCGAACATTCCAGAGGCGCTTCCACAGGAGTCGGAGGATTGCTGTCGGGCGGCTCAGGCTGAGTTTGGCCCTGAAGGTTTTGCCGGGATAACGATCTGTTGCCGAGGAAAGCCAGTTATCTGCGCATGGAACCCTTTCCCCCCCGGCTCCTCACCCGGCAAGCGTGGGGGCGGGGAAATCGTCAAGGATTGTACGATGAAGCATGAGGCCGAGCATGTCCCCTGTTGCGGATGTGCGCCTGGCCAACCAATTGGCTTGTGCCAGAATAACATTTCCACATGCGAAGAGCTCGCCAAGTGCTGCGCAAATGCCGATAACAGCGGCAGGAACTGCTTAGTGCAATCCGTATCCCGCTGCAACCAATACCAGGGACAACAGAGGGAAATCTGCCGCGAGGTAGTACGGCAATCGCTGGCTCAGCATCCGACTCACGGAGAGGGTGGCTGCGCGTGCATACCCGAGGGGGAACCGGGGAGTTGTGCTGGCAAATGACGGAGGTGCCATGAAACAGAACTTTCTAGTCGTAGTGCTGCTCACGGCCGGCCTGTCGTCGTTGTGTTTCCTGGCCACCTCTTGGGTAGACGTGCATGCAATGGGTGAGCCTAGTCAGGGGCGGCGTCCTGAGTCTAGAGGTGATTGGCCAGAGTTTCCCTGCGAATCGGTGGATTCTCACACGAGCCTTGGATTTGTCGCCCGTCTCGCCAGTGAAGATGGGTCAAAGCACCTTCCGATGTTTGTCTGTTATCTGTTCTCGGACGGATGTTTTTATTTTGAGGGGAGTGGGCTGCTCAGAGGTCGATCACGGACTGGTCAGGTGCCTCAGGCTGTGGTCCACAGGTTTATACGCGATTCTGAGAATTTAGGGTTTTCGGATTTCCGTAACGTCCTTATTGTGCCATCGCAGCCAGTGTACAATCTTACTATCGTTAGTGAAGGTCTCGGGTCTAAACGAGTGGAGTACTCTCCCGTTTGGCATCGGCACATGGCCGAGGCAGCCAAAGCCGAGAGTGAGGGATTTGCACTGCAGCTGTTCACTGTACATCTCTTGGCGCGGCGGCTACAGGATCTCATTGCGGATTCTAGGTAGGGCGTGTACGTCCGAGCGTTTCGCAGGAGCCCCATTCGCAACCGTCGCGCCACCCCCCGCCTGGAAACTATTGCGAGCCGGGCCACCCTGGCGGGCATGACCTCGGCGACCCAGGAGTGCCTTGCCGCGACGCGCTCTTCAACGCCGGTGTCACAGCTCGGGGTATCAGGTCCACCCGTAGTTCGGCCAAGCTGGTCCACCGTGGCGGGGGGCCTGTTGGGGGCTGAGTTCGGGCAAGCTGGTCCTGGCCGGCATGCCTGGCTCGCGTTCGAAGGAAGCCCTTGCGCGAGGAGCCATGGCGACGCAGCACCCTGGACTCGATCCTTGCGGACGCCACAATCCTCCCATGCCCTCCCCCCGCCCCCGCGCCTTCTCCGAGGCCCTGGCCCGCCAGCAGCTCCAGCCGCAGTGCTCGACATGCGGCGGCCCTGAGGCCATCCCGCTGACGATCACGCTGCTCTACGACGGCGAGGAGCTGGGGCGGTGCGAGGCCTGTGGGCACGCGCTCGATGTGGATGGCCGTCCGGTGGGGGACGGGCAGAACCTGCGCGTCGTGCGCCTCGTAGGGTGCCCGCGCCGCGCCGCTGTTGAGGAGACCGACCCCCTGCTACACTCGTAGCAACCTCGCGGGCCCTACCTCCAAGCCGCCACTTCTGGCCCCACGTCCAAGCCGCCCGCCTGCCGCGCTACCACGGCGCAGAAGGCACGCTTGGACCAGCAGCTCGCTATCGAGTGGGTCGAGATCGACCGGCTCTTCGGAAATCCCGCGAACCCACGCCACAACGACCAGGCGGTCGAGCCGGTCGCGGCGTCCCTCCGCCGCTTCGGCTGGCAGCAGCCGATCGTCGCGAAGCCCTCGGGCGAGGTCGTCGCGGGCAACACGCGGCTCAAGGCAGCGAAGGCGCTCGGCATGACGAGCGTGCCGGTGGTCCGCTTTGCGGGCACCGACCTCGACGCCACCGCTTTTGGCATCGCCGACAACCGCACCGGCGAGATCGCCGAGTGGGACGAGGATGCGCTGCGTGAGCTGCTCAGCGTGCTCCAGGCCGAGGACGCGCTCGAAGGCGTCGGCTACAGCGACGACGAGATCGCCGCGCTGCTGGCGGGCTGCGAGGAGCCCACGAGCGACCTCGAAGACGCGGGGCCCGAGGCGCCACCCGAGAACCCCACGAGCCGCCTGGGCGACCTGTGGGTCCTTGGCGAGCACCGCCTCCTGTGCGGCGACTCGACTAGCCCCGAGGACATCGCGCGCCTCATGGCGGGCGAGCAGGCCACGCTCCTGGCCACCGATCCCCCGTACCTCGTGGACTACGACGGCACCAACCACCCCGCCGAGCACCACAAGAAGGCCGGTCGCAAGGCCGCGCCCGGCAAGGAGGTCGGCAACAAGCACTGGGACGCGTACAAGGATCCCGATTCGAGCGTCACCTTCTTCGCCGCGTTCCTCCGCAACGCCCTGGCGCACTGCGTCGAGCGTGTCCCTGTCTACCAGTGGCACGCGACCCGCCGCCAGGGGCTGGTGGAGGCCGCGTGGGAGCAGAACGAGCTGCTCGTGCACCAGACGATCATCTGGGCCAAGTCGCGCGGCGTGCTGACGCGCAGCCACTACCTGTGGGCCCACGAGCCGTGCTTCTACGGGTGGCGCAAGGGCATGCAGCCCGAGAAGGACCGCCGCCCTGCCCCGAGCGAGCGCACCGTGTGGGAGATCGAGCAGGCGGGCGAGCCCGACGTGCTGCACCCGACCAAGAAGCCCCTCGAGGTCTTCGAGCGCCCGATCCGCTCGCACACGCGGCCCGGCGAGGTCGTGCTCGAACCGTTCAGCGGCAGCGGCACGCAGATCATCGCGGCCGAGAAGACGCAGCGCCGGTGCCGCGCGATGGAGCTGTCGCCGCCGTTCGTGGACGTCGCTGTGAGGCGCTGGGAGCGCAGCACGGGCAAGAGCGCGGTGCTCGACGGGACGGAGCTCACGTTCGCGCAGGTGGCGGCAGAGCGGGGCGTGGAGGCGGGTCCTGCGCCGACCGCAGCGCAGGCCGAGAAGGCGGTTGCCACCAAGTGACGTGCACGGCATGGACGAGCGCGATCCCAACGAGCCGCAGGACGAGCACGTCGAGGAGCAACCCGATGCGGGCGAGCCCGTGCCCGAGGACGACCTCGACACCGACGACGAGCCCGCTCCCCGCCGCACGCTCCCCCGCTACACCATCCACGAGATCGAGACCGTCCAGGACCCCCTCGGCCGCAAGTTCTGCTTCACGCCCGACGGCCGCGCGATCTGCGGGCGCCGCCGCAAGAAGAAGAACGCCATGATCGTGGACGAGGCCTGCATGGCCGGCCCCACGACCAGCGGCCCCTGCCGCGTCCACGGCGCAGGCGCTGGCCCGCCGATGAAGGCAGGTGGACGCTACTCGAAGGTGCTCAAAGCGTGGCGCGCGATGTACGAGGAGGCGCTGCACGACCAGGACCTGCTCGACACCCGCAGCGACCTCGCGATGATCGACGCCGCGCTCGCGCCGCTGGTTAAGCGCGTCGAGGAAGGCGACTCGCCCCGCTGGCGAGCGCAGCTACGCGAGGCGTTCGAGCAGCTCGACCTCGCCGTGAAGCGCAAGCAGCACAGCCGCGTCGGCCCGCTGATGCGCGACGTCGGGCGGCTGATCGAAGAGGGCGCAACCGCCGACGAGGTGGCCGAGGACCTCGTGCGCCACGTCGATCGCCGCGCCGCACGCGCGCACAAGATCAACGAGCTCGAAGTGCGCCGCGACCAGACGGTGTCGCTCGCCGAGCTGACCGTGGTGTTTGCAGGTTGGATCGAGGCGCTGCGCGAGACGCTCGACGATGCCGCGTTCCGCAAGGTGCTGCCGAAGCTGCAAGCGCTCGCGAACGCCCCGAGGCCGGGGATCGTGGGGTCGCTGCGGGAGCGGGAGGCGCGGGAGAAGGCGAAGGGGAGCGTGGAGGGGGTGGTGGGCGAGTGAGAGCGGCTAGCGCGCGTAGTCGCCCACGGGGGTTGATGCCGACCAGCCAGGCGGGGCCTTGCTAGGCCTCGGCTTACGAGACGGACCTTTCGGCGGGAGGGGTGGTCGCCGTGCTTGGGGTCGGTCGCGTAGACTCCGCTCGGGCGGCCTTCCGCTCATCCATCGTTGAGGAGACGCGACGGCCCAGGGAGGTTCTCATGACGACTGAGAAGTGCGATCAGTGTGGAGGAAGGGGATTCATGACCGACAAGCCTGGGGCGACGCCGCCCCCCGCCGGGGTTCCCCCGAGGCCTCCGGTCAAGTGCACCGCCTGTGGTGGCACGGGCAAGAAGAGCTAGTAGGGTGCCCTTTCAAGGCGCGAGGCAGGGCCGCACGTCCCGGTCGACTTTGGCTCTACAGGCTGATCCGAAACCGTGAGTTCAGGGACTTCACCTCTTTCTGGCCGGGCGGACTATAGGGCAGGTGTCCTGAACTACCTCGGCGGTGGGGAGTTAGTCTCCAACCGACCGGGAGGGGGCTGGATACGAAACAAGATCGTTTTCCGCTGCGACGGATTCGCCCTTGAATTGTATCAGAAGGAAGATGTTGTTGCCGGCGGGCGATTCGCAGACTTCAAGGGCCAGCGCGTTCACACCACGGACATAGTCGTAAAGAGCATTCGGCGCCGAGACCTTCCGGTGGCCAAGCGCGTGGTTGATAGAGTGTGCTGGTTGCTTGCGTTGGCGGGGCTTTCTCGTACAGTGTGCTTTCGTCAGGAGTATCCGGACGGGTCCGGGCGATATGGGCAGCAAGCCGTGTTGGGCAAGGCCTGGTATCACTCGCCGGTGCTTGAGATTAGGCGGGGGGAGGTTGTTCGCCGCTTCATTGACCTGGCGTACCCCAACTACAAGCGGCTTGAGCGCAAGAGAAATCTCCCTCAGGTTATTGACTACATGGTCGAGATGCAAGCCGATCAGTTTCTCGAAGTGCGTCTCTTGCTAGCCTTTGTTGCTCTGGAATCCTTGAAGGACACCTATGCGCGCAGCAAAGGGCTGCCGTTCGAGGGCGGATTCTATCGGAAGCCGCCCGGAGGGAGAAAAGCCCCGCGATATAGCTTCGAGGAACTTGTCTGCATGATGTTCGCGGAGGTTGGCATGCGGCGTGGGCTAAAGCGCCTTGTCCGCCTGAGGAACGAGATTATACATTCGGGCGTTTCGCGCAAGCAACCTCGCATCGTTCACTCGGCCTATGCGAAAGTGCACGACGTGCTCAGAGAGTATATAATGCGACTCCTTGGCTACCGGGGTCGATTTATCTCTCTGGCAGCGCGCGACGCCAGGTCGCTTTAGATGCACGCTATGCGAATGGGCGCGGACCAGAAGGCGCAAGATGTCGAGCTTCGCATGCCAGCATGACCAGTGCATCTGTTGGCATTCTCTTTCGGGAATTGCCCACGTCCCATTCGTGCGGAAATGGGACCTCCCTCCGCATCCCGGGCCTGTGGGGGCCGATCCGGCGGCGGGCCTGGGAGATGCGTCCTGGGGACCCCAGTAGCCGGATGATCCCATAGGCTCCCCGGCGCTCGCGGATCGAGGGGCTGGCCGAGGGTCCACTGCCTGCCTCCTGGACGCCCAGGATCGCCGCCGCCCTGGCCCTCGACCCTGGCGGCGAGGCGGTGGGGTGCGCGACGGCCCACCCGCTGGGCACCCCTGGCGTTGGTGACCACCGGGCCGCCCTCGGCCAACGGGCTGGCTCCTCGATGCTGACGGGCACGTGAGCGTCGTGGCTCGAGCGAGCCCTCGTGTGGGCGGGACGCCGGGAAGTGTCCGCAGAACCCGCAGAACCTGCCTGGCTGGGTGCGGGGATCCGAGCCTGTATGCGCTGGACGC
>CAYMYN010000075.1:0-7110 GCA_964394665.1 uncultured Planctomycetaceae bacterium | reverse complement strand
GGTTGGCGAGATGCTCTGCCTCCTGGGCGGCGATCTGGGCGCGCAGCGCCGCGAGTTCGGCCAGGCGCTGGACGATGTCGGGCAGGCTGGGCGCGGTGGCCTGGAGGTCCGGTGAGGCGGCGCGTTGGGCGCGGGGGTCGCGCTCGACCTCCTCGCGCTGCTCCACCAGCTCGAGCCCCTCGACCCGCCCAACCAGCCCGGCCAGCTCCTGCGGGTCGGGGAGCCCGAGGGTGGGCTCGGAGGTGCGGCGGGGAACGACCATCACTCGGCCTCCCGCAGCCCGAGGGCCTCGAAGACCTGCCGCTCGATCTCGAGGCGCGCAGCGTCGTCGATCGGCGCGATGTAGGACCGCCAGCGCCCGGTGCCGTCGCGACGCTTCGGGAAGGCCAGGCAGCGCCGCCCGTCGGCCGTGAGGCGCAGGGAGAGGCCGTCCAGGCGCAGGCCGCTCAGCTCGCAGTGGATCCAGCCCAACATGCCCCGGGCGCGGTCCCGGGCCGAAGCGGGCGTGAACCCGACGTCGCGGATGCGGAGGGCATCGCGGCCGTCCTCCCCGTGGCGAGGCGGCGTCATCGCGGCTCCTCCTGGCCCCGGGGACTCGAGGACGCAGCGAGTTCGCCGTTGGGGCCGACCCAACACCCGGCCAGCCTGCCGCTCCCTACGAACGTCCAGCCCGATGGAGGTCGCGCCGGGTCTGCGTCACCGGGAAGCAGGGACCCGGTCTTCGCTTTGTCGGACGAGCCCTCGGACGTGCCCGCCGACCCCTCGTCCGGGCCGACCCCGCCTTCCAGGGGCCCTGGGGGCTGGTTCTGGGGGCTCCCGGACGACCCGGACGAGCCGGACGTGCCCTTGCAGGTGTCGTCCGAAAACAACCCCGCCCGGCCGGCCCTGCACCGCCCAGAGGCGGCCTCGGCGACCAGGCAGTCGAGGAGGCCCGCCTCCTGGGCCCTGAGCCGGTCCCGGAGGTCCGACGAGCACGGTCCCTGGAGGCGGATGCCCAGGGTCAGCACGACCCCGGCCGCCCGGGCCTCCGCGAGGAGATCGGCGGCGATCAAAGCCAGCTCTCCTCGCCGTCGTCGGAGGCGCTCGTCGCCGAGGAGAAGTCTTCCTGCGAGGCCTGCGGACCCTCGTCCGGCACGTCCGGGTCGTCCGAGGACTCGGCCTCGGATGCCCTAGAGGGGCCGCCAGGGCCGTTTTCTGAGTCGGAAGCGCCGGACGAGGGGTCGGACGAGGGTCCCGTTTCGCCCTGCCCCTCGTCCGGCACCACGCGGGTCAACCGCACCCAGCGCTCGCGCTTGGAGTCGGTCCCCTTGCCGCGCTCGAACAGGATGCCCCGCTGCTTGCGGAGGATCGGCGCGTCACGGCCCAGCAGGTTGGTCAGGGCCTGAACACTTCTCGGCCAGTCCTTGCGACGGGTAGTGGCCTCGTTCGTGACCGCTTCGAGGTCGGTCAACAGCTCCGACATGGACCCCTTGCCCCAGCATCCCCCACGTGCGTCGACGAGTGCCTCGACTGCCAAGGCGATCGGGGATCCTTCGAGCGCGTGACCACCGGCGTCCAGGCGGTTCGCCTCGTACGCGGCCATGAATGCACCTTCTTCGATCCCGAGCGCCGGCTCGGCCGCGACGGCGAACTGCGCGAAGGTCGCCATTCGAGGCAACTTCTTGAACCTCACATTCGGTAATCGCTCCAACGCGACGGCCAGCGCATCAAGTAGGGCTCCAAGCAGCAGTGGGTGAAGTTCAGCGAATCTGTTCCACAGCGAATCCTCGTCACGGCGCTCCTCATCCGGTATCGCCTGGAGCCTGATCAGGAGCGCCCGGTCCAGCAGGTCGGCACGATTCGCCGCCAAGTCGATGCCGTTGATGAGAATGGGCCTCGTCGCGTCGAAGAGTTCCTCGTCCGAGTCGGTGTGCAACATACGGGTCCCAAAGCCCCCGCCCGTTGCCAGCCGTGCCAGAGCGTCGGATAGCTCTATCGAGATCCCGGAGAGGTTGTCGTACGCAACGACGAGGCTGTTCCGGGCGGCAATAGCAAGGTCGCGCTCGTCCCTCGGTTTCGCACGGAGTTCCGCGACATTGGGGTCAATAATGCGCCGAAGCATGCGAGACCCCGTCGACTTGCCCGACCCGTGCTCGCCGAAGATGATCAAGACCGTGAATGCACGGCCAGGCCTCAGCGCCGCTACGAGCCACGCAACGATCAGAGGCCATTCCTCGTCCTGCACATTGACCAACTCGCGCAGCGAGCTGAGTGATCCGCCACGTTTCGGTCGCGGCAGTGGGTTGATGCCCTTGGGCTGCCAGAACCGAACCGGATCCTCAGTGGAGGCAGTGCGGATCTCCCACCTACCCGGGCGTATGTGCACGTACTCGCCGGCATCGTTGGCGAGGTCCAGGTACAGGCTGCCGTCGGGCCCTTCCAGGGAACGCACGCCAACGACTCGCACGCCTCCATCGAAGAGCGCGCGCGCCTCCAGCATGTTCACGGCCGCCTGGACAGCCTCTGCCCCCGGCGCGCGTTCCGTCATCCGGTAGTAGGCGCGTCGCACCGCAGTCTGACATGCGCGGGAGCGAACCAGGAACGTCCTCGTAACGCCCTCTACTTCGACCGACATGAAAGCACGGCCATCAGTGGCACTGCGAAAGACGTCTGCACCGCTTACCGACCCGAGGATCGCGTCCGCTTCCGTACCAGGGACTTGCTCGTCCTTTCCCAGCGCATCCGCGACAGAGTCACGTGCGGCTCGTTCGATCAGCTCGCGGATAGTTGGTTCCGCGTTGTCTCCGAGCCATGGCGCACGCTCCTGGGCGCTGACCACCGCCTTCTCGATCCATCCGTCTCGTGCGTCCCCGTCGGCCAGCTTCACGAGCTCGGCGAACACTATGCTGTCGGCAGAGATGTCGTCGCCGTCCCCGCCTACCGCTAGCGTCGCGACCACCTTGCCGTAGCTGCCCCTCTTGGTCAGCACCATCAGCTTCGGCTGTATGTGGTCTGCGGTCGACTGCATCGAGCGCAGCAGGTCTTCGCCCGCAGCCACGGTGGCGCTTCGGTCCTCGAGTTGCAGCCCACCCTCGACAAGCGCATGAAGCGCACATCGAAGGTCCTTCACGTTCGTCGGAGGTAGCGTCCACGGCACTGACGCCCGCCAGGCGCCCGCCAGCTTCTCCGCTACACGGATGGCGCCCTCTTTCCCCGGCCATTCGCCGGTGTCCTTCTTGTCGTTCTCGCCAAGAACGAGTACGTGTCGCCCCTTGAGCAGCGTCGCGATCTGGTCGGTCCCGCCCGAGTTGGACGGCCGCCCCACGGCAGCGAGCCCCAAGACGAGCGCGGCCGCTACATCGGATGGCCCCTCGACGACCAGCACGGGTTGGCGGCCTAGATCCAGGTCGAGCGGAATGGTCAACCCGCGCTTTGCGCCCTTGGCGAAGCCCTTCGAGCCGTCGAGCGCGCGGAACGCGATCCCGGTAATGCGACCGCCGCCATCGCGCTCGGGGAATGCGTAGGCTTCCTGCGGACGATCCTGATCACCGGCAAAGCCAACGGCCAGGCGTCGCAGGTCACTCGCGCTGGCCCAGCCAGGCTCCAGCGCAGCGAGGGCATCGCAGCGAACGCCGAGGGTCGTCGCGAGCGCATCAAGTCGTTCGGGTGTGAGCAGTTCTCGAAGGCGCGCATGTTCGGCCGACCAGTCGCAAGTCGGCTCATCCTGCGATGGCCTGTTCTTGCTGATGGGTTTCTGCCGACCTCGACTAGGAGCATCACGGCGCACGAAGACAGCACGCCCGTCGCTGGTCGGCTTGACCTTCTTCCACTCGAGCGGAGCATCCGCGACGTTGCACGTCACGGCGCCATCGGTCGAGATGCGGCACCAACTCGTCTTTGCGCAGATCGGGCAAGGCGACTGCTTCGAGGCACTGGACCAGGAGGCGCTCATCGGAACGGCCTCCACCTAGGGCGCAGACCGGCACAGCGGTCCGAGCTCGACTGGGACTGGACTCCGTTGGGCCCGTGGGCGACAGTTCCACCGTCGGCGGCACCCACCCCGACTCCCGGCCCGTGCGCTTCTCCAGAGCGGCGGGCCGCCTTCTTAGGGGGGCTCACCGGGAGCCTCCCTGAGGGTCGGCGCCGGCCTGGATCAGCCGCAGGACCTGGGAGGCGCGGAAGCGAGCAGAGCGCCCAAGGTGGACGACCTCGAGCTCGCCGGAGCGGGCCAGGTTCCAGACCTGGCGTTCACTGATCGCTAGAGCCTGGGCTGCCTCACGAGCACGGAGGAGATGATCGCCGAGGTCGGCGCCGGGGGTCTTTGTTGTCGGCATGCTGGCGGCATACCGACCGCACGGCGCCTTCCAAGCCCGACGCGATGTCCCACGAGTGTCCCACGGGATCAGTCTCGCTGCGACCACCCCGCATCGCCGTTCACAGCCCTTCCCCGCAGTTCAGCGAACCAGCAAGGGCGCCACGTTTGGGACACATGTCCCACGGCACATGACGCCCTCACGTACGGCCGCGCTGGATGCCGAGGATCTCCCCGACGAGGTCGGCGGGATCCTTCTGGCGTGTGATCCACCTTCGGACAGTTTCCGGCTTCACCGGTGGGACGCAGCTCGCCGCAACGGACTCCGCAACCGGCTTTACGCCGCCGTCAACCTCGCGAGCACGCCGCTTGATCAGCTTCGTGCGTGCTTGCGGCGTGAGCTCATTCCAGTTGGGCACCACAAGACCTTCCGCCTCTCGCTCGAAGTAGGAGAGCCGCTCTCCGAGTCGCGCGAGATCGATGGCCTGCTGTACTACGAACGCAGGGACCTGGAGCGGCGCTGAACTCACGCCCCCTGATCGCATCAACTGTGCGACGGTCGCCCAGTCCTCCAAGGCTCGTAGCCGCTCGACCGCATCCGTCCTCGTCTCCCGCGCCGTGATGCCGCCGGGTTGACGGCCGATCTCTTCGTTCGCCGCATGCAGGATCGCGCGGTACTGCATGAGGAACAGGTCCGGGAAGAGAGTGATCACCGATTCACTTTGCCAGGCGGATTGGAACGCGGGCGACAGGAGTTCAGTGCGGAGAACGCCATGCATGAATACGTTGCCCGTTCGGCTCGCCGCCACGGAGCCCCAGATCGCAAGGACCAGAGCGGCGCCAGCGTTCATACACGCTCCAGCGAGCCGCTCCTCCGGCTCCAGCATCACGTCCACGCATAGCAACATCCCGCAGGGCTCGACGTCCTCACGCGAGACCATCACGGCCACGAGGGGTCGGGCGACATCGCCCTTGACGAGTGCGAGCAACGCTCCAGAACCTATGGCGGCGACCGAGGGGATTGGGCTGCTCTTCTCGGTCGCTTCTTCCTCGCGAACCTGGGTTGCTTTTCGTTTCCCCACGTCGCATCCTCCTGACGCTGGTCGCGTTGAGGGTTCACGTCTTTCGCGCCCAGCCGCGTCGACCGCTCCTCCGGGCCAGGATCTGAGCGGTCGCTCGCGTTTCAGGGCGACCCCGCGCGAGGGTGCCGGGGCGGGGTGGAGCCTACTTTGGGGTGTACGTGGTTCCAATCACCCCGCCCCCACCACCGCCCGCAGCCGCTCGTCCTGGACCACCGTGTAGATCGTCGTCGCCGCGATCGATCGGTGCCGCAGCGCCGCCTGGACCAGCGCGAGGTCGCCCGTGCGGGCCAGGAGGCCAGCGGCGAAGCTGTGCCTCAGCGAGTGCGGACTGGCGGGCCGGCGAACCCCAGCACGCTCCAGGGCAGCCCCCAGGCGCCGGCGGGCGTGGCGGGCCGTGATGCGCGCTCCGCTGCGGGCCTGGAACAGCGGGCCGGGGCCCTGAGCCTCGACATGCTCGCGGAGCATCTCGACCAGGACGGGCGCCAAGAAGGCCCGCCCGGGGTGGCCGTTCTTGGTCGCGCGCAGCCAGAGCTGGCCGGCCTCGAGATCGACATCGGAGGCGTCCAGGGCCAAGGCCTCGCCCAGGCGCAGGCCTGCCCCCAGCAGCAGGCGGGCCAGGAGTTCGTCGCGCCGCGCCTCGGGGCCGTCGGCAGCGACCAGGACCGCCGCGAGCCGCTCCTGCTCGGCCGTGCTGAGCGCCCGCGGCGGGCCGGGGCCGCAGCGCACGCGGCGCACCAGGCGGCCGGGGTTCTCGCGCAGGTAGCCAGCGGCGTGGCAGTAGGCCAGGAAGGCGCGGATCGAGCTGCGCATCGCGTTCAGCGAGCCTGGCTTCTTCGGGCGCCCGTAGGGCGTCAAGCGCGCCGCGTCGCTCGCGAGGAACTGCGCGACGCTCTGGTGGTCGAGCCGCTCCAGCTCGCAGCCGTGCCCCTCACACGCGGCCCAGCGCGCAAGCGCGAGGACGTGACGGCGCGCCTGGTCGATCGTGTGCTGGGAGCGCCCGTTGGCGCGGAGCTGGACGAGGTAGCGCTCAAGAGCATCGGCGATCTCCATCGAGATCCCCTCCTCGGAAGTAGAGCTTGGAGGTAGAGACGCCCGACCGGCGTTCGGGACCGGCCGGGCGCCCGAGGGGACAGTTGGCGAGGAGGTCAGCCAGCGTCGGGCAGCGGGGCGGACTCGATCAGCCCCTGCTCCTGGGCCCAGCAGAGCGCCAGGCGCAGAACGCGCCGGGTGCGGTCGTAGCTGGGCGTCGCCTTGGGGCTGCCGTCGCGGGCGACCATCACGGCGGGGCACTCGTAGAAGCGCTGGACCTCGTGCGGCTGGATCAGCGCGAGCAGCTTGCCCTCGCCGAAGTGCGCCATCGCGACGGCCAGCTCGCGCTTGTAGCCGCAGATCGTCGATTCGGACGCACCCTCCGCCTCGATCGCGGCCAGGAAGCCCTGCGCAGCATCCGCGAGCGTCGCGTCGGAGACTCGGGCCAGCCAGGGCTTCTCGGGCGTCGCGGGCCTCGAGCGCGGCATCGATGAGGGCGCGGTCCTCGTGGCAGGCTTCGTGGGCGTGGCCGGCTCCACGGGCTCGGGAGTCGCAGCGCGCTTCGCCTTCGAGGACTCCTTCGCCGCCTTCGCAGCGGGCTTAGAGCCGGTGCCCTTCGCAGGCGTCGTCCTGGTCTCCGGCGTCGCCTCGGGGTCGGGCTCCGCCTTCGCGGCGCTCTTGGCCTTCGTGCTCTTGGCGGGCTTCGTG
>CAYMYN010000074.1:0-7117 GCA_964394665.1 uncultured Planctomycetaceae bacterium | reverse complement strand
TTGCTGCAGGCGCTCGAGCGCTACGAGATTCAGCTCCAGGCTGATGGCCGGAGCGGCCACACGATCGCCCAGGCCCGCCGCCACGTGCGCCTCCTGGCCGCCTGGCTGGACCGCGCGGGACACGACGCCGACCTCGCGTCGATCGACCACGAGACCCTCGCAGCATTCCTCGCTGACGAGCGGACGCGGAAGCTGCCGAGCGGCCAGCCGAAGAAGGCGACCTCGCTCAACGCGCTGCGCTCATCGCTGCGGGCGTTCTTCGGCTACCTGGACGCCGCCGGCCACGTTCCGCACAATCCCGCCCGGCTCGTTCGCCGTGCGCGCTGCGGGACGCCGCCTCCGCGGGCCCTGACCGAGGCCGAGCAGGGCCGCCTCCTGGACGTGCTGGAGGCCGCCCAGGGCGAGGCCGGGCGCCGCGACCGGGCCCTGGTGGCGCTGCTCTTGGGCGCCGGCCTGCGGATCGGCGAGGCCCTGGCCACCGACGTAGAGGACCTCGATCTCGAGGCCGGCGAGCTCTGGCTGCGCCGGACCAAGGGCGACCGGCCGGCCCGGGTCGAACTGGCCCCAGATGTCCGCGCCGCCCTGGCCGCCTGGATCGGCGACCGCCGGCGGGGCCCCTTGTTCCCGAGCCGCGATGGGGGCCGCCTGACCGTCCGCCAGGCCGGCCGGAGGCTCCAGGAGGCCTTCCAGCGCGCCGGGGTGCGCCGCGGGGCGTCGCCGCACTCGCTGCGGCATTCATTCGCCACGAGCCTCTACCAGCAGACCCGGGACATTTTCCAGGTGCAGAGGGCGCTCCGGCATCGGAGCGTGCTGTCCACGGCTGTTTACGCTAATCGTGGATGACTTGACGCGGGGGTGGACTCGCAGGGGCCGCAGCCGTGTGGAGGGCCTCGGGCTGCCACCTCGGATCCCTGGACAGTCGCATGGCCATCAAGAAGGACTTCTGGAAGCAAGTTGACGAGAGGGTAGGAACCCACTCACGAGCGGTGTTGCAAGCCCGGCAGGCGGCGGCAAAGCGCGACCGACGGCGCGCCTGCATCGAGAGACTGCTTCATCGCGCGGGTTACGGGACCACTTGGTCGCCGATCCTGCCGAAGACGATCGGGGCGCGTTACAGAGGAGGTCTGAATGCCAACAACGATCACTGGTCGCTGTGGATCCGCCGCTTGGCGCTGATGTGGAAGCAAGTCATCGGCATCGAAGCACTACGAAGGTCCTCGATGCCCAGCGCTGGCCTGGGGTTCGAGGTCGCGTCGAAGATCTTCTTCGAAGCTGCCGAAGGCGCTTCGAGCAGGCAGCTCGCGGCGCACTTGCGTCGAGCCCGGAAGTCGCTCGATGCGTGGGACCAGCATCCAGGATCGCTCTGCAACTCGGACTTGGGGCTGGCTCTGTTCTTCCGCACGCTGCCGGAGCTGTTCACCAACAAGCGATGGAGCGCAGTGGCAGTGCCTGGTACCAAGCGTGCCCGAGTTCCCCTAGACGAATCGCCGGGCGCCGCCGCGGAGGATCCGCGGAGCTTCG
The DNA here is from genome assembly GCA_964394665.1 of uncultured Planctomycetaceae bacterium. GTDB lineage: Bacteria > Planctomycetota > UBA1135 > UBA1135 > CAYMYN01. The sequence goes on along the minus strand of CAYMYN010000074.1, from coordinate 5,596 downwards.
GTGAGGCCGAGAACTGGTGGTCGTCGCCCCGCGCGTTCATGACACTAATCGGGATGCCCCACCAGGCGAAACCACTGCAACTTCTGCGAAGGTCACTCCCGCCTGCTCATGGCCGGAGGCGCGGTAGCGAGGGCTGGTGGAGGGTTGCGGACCTGATCAGCGCTGCGGAACAGCTCAGGCAGGTCCCCGGCGCTGCCTCTACGCCGCTCGCCAGGATCAACCTACCGGCGGGCTGGCGGCGACAGCTGAAACCACCGAGCTTCAATCCGAAGGCTTAGCCGGGCCGACAGGAGTTCAACATGACCTCAGCAGGAGTTCAGCACCACCTCGCCTCGTGACATGACCTCGGCATAGCCTCCGGTAGAGCCCTGAGGCCCCCCCCTGCCAGGGTGTAGATGGGGGGCATGCCCGACAACAGAGTCACCGAGGGCTTCCTCAGCCCCGACGAGTTTGCCCACGAACTGGGCGTGAAATCGGAGAGCGTCCGCACCTGGGTTCGCCGGGGTTTGCTCCCTTGCGTTCAGCTCGGGCGTCTCCAGCTCATCCCACGTGACGCCCTCGACCGGCTTCTCCGAAAGGGGGAGTGGCACAGTGGCCAGTAGCGGGGCTTGGGCTCCGAGGCGCCCGTCCGTATCCCCTTACACGTTCGGTGTGGCCCTTGCCAGGCCGGATGAACGTCCTCGGGAGAGCCCCCAATGACCCGCCCCACGAAGGCGGCACGCCGCTCTGGAGAAGCGCACGGGCCGGAGGTCGGGGTGGGTGCCGCCGACAACACGACCTTCGCACATGACGAGGAGCATTTCCAGGCTGCGAACGGGTCAGCTTCTAGTGCGCATGGCAGCAGGAGCGCCGGGGATGCTGGCGAGGGGGCGACCGACCGCACCAAGGTCCTTGAAGCGGCGCTGACGTACATCAAGTCGGACTGGCACGTCATCCCGCTCCACTCTGTAGTCGCTCGCGGATGCAGCTGCGGAAAGACGGCTTGCAAGAGCCCCGGTAAGCACCCGCGTACGAAGAACGGGCTCAAGGATGCGTCTACCGACGAAGATCGGATTCGTTCGTGGTGGAAGCGGTGGCCAGACGCAAACGTCGGCATCGTCACTGGCGCGATCTCGGGCATCTGGGTACTGGACATCGATCCACGGAACGGCGGCGACGTCAGCCTGGAAGGCCTCGGTGACGTTCGCGCCGATGTGGAGCAAGAGACCGGCGGCAGGGGGTCACACCTCGTCTTCGAACACAACGGAACGCCGATCCCAACGAAGAACGGAGTGCTCCCCGGCATCGATGTGAAGGGCGACGGCGGGTACATCGTCGCGCCACCATCGAACCATATCTCGGGTGGCGCCTACACCTGGCTCGCGGAGGCGGATCCCACGGAAGGCGCGCGGCCTGGCCCGGCGCCACCAGGTCTGCTCGATCGCCTCTTTCCTGCGACGAAGGATCGAGCGGGCAGCAATGGCAGCTGCAAAGACTCGGATGCGCCGCCGCTGGACTGGGCCGAGGTCCGTGAGCAGCTCGCATCTGCGCTTGAGTTCATCGCGGCTGATGACCGTGACATGTGGCTTGCCGTAGGGATGGGCCTCAAGCGAACCGGGGGTGGCGAGGCGGCGTACGAGATGTGGCGCGAGTGGTCGGCGCGGTCGAACAAGTTCGATCCCACTGATCAGCGACGGGTATGGGAGTCGATCAACGACGACCGGGCGAGGCCGATCACCGCTCGCAGCATCTTCTACCTTGCGAAGGCGGGCGGCTGGGCTGGCGCCACTGCGTCGAGGCAACCCGAGGTGGACCTCGATCGCGTTCGACAACAGCTCGACCTGCGTCTTCAGCAGGCGGTTGTCGAGCAGGACGCAACACGCGTGTACGAGGCGGTGTCGCTCGTGTGTCGTCTGAGCCAAGGCGAGCAACTCGTCTTCATCGATCGCGCGAAGAGCGATCTGGGAGACCTGTTCGGCAAGACGGAGTTCGTGCGGGCGGTTGCCGCAGAACGCAAGGAGCTGGCAGCCAAGCAGAAGGAGCAGAAGCGTGCCGACGCGGTGCGCCATCGTGCAGAGAAGCAGGCGCGTGCCGAGCGGGAAGCTTCGGCGGCCGCAACCGCTAGCGGCCGGAAGGTGATCCACCTGTTCGATGAAGCTGGGCTCGCCCGTGAGCCGCTCATGATCCACAACGAGGCCGTCCAGTCATTGGTCCTCAAGAACAAACCCGAGCGCATCTTTCAGCGCGGGTCGCACAACTGGAGACTGTGCAAGACCGAAGACGACCAGGCGGCCCTTGAGGTCATCGGGGACAAGGAGCTATCCGCTGAGCTGCTCAGAAGCGCGCTGTTCATCGGCAAGAACGATGACGGCGTTTCCCAGCCCGCGAACCCTCCGCGCGCAACACTGAGCACGATCCTCGGCGCCGCTCGGCTTCCGTTCCCGGACCTCGCGGGCATTGTGCACGCGCCGGTCATGCGCACAGACGGGTCGATACTCCTGCGCCCGGGGTACGACGCGCAGAGCAAGTTGCTCCATGAGCTTGATAGGGGGCTCGTTGTTCCGCAGGTGTCGGTGTCGCCCACCAAGGAGGAGATCACCCGTGCCCGCGAGTACATCGACGAGATCTTCTGCCAGTTTCCGTTCAAGGACGATGCTAGTCGCGCAAACGCGTTCGCGCTCCTACTGACGGGCTTCATCCAGCCTGCCCTGCAAGCTCACCGACCGATCTGTGCTGTCACTGCAACTGTCCGGTCTTCGGGCAAGACGCTGCTCGTCAACTCGTGCGCGTCGGTCCTGACCGGTAGGCCGCCCAGCACAACACGGTGGCGATCAGATGAGGAGCTTGAGAAGAAGCTCGCGCAGCTTCTTCAACGGGGTGCAAGCTTCATCGGGTTCGATAACGTCAAGCAACGGATCGAGAGCGCCACGCTGGAGGCGATCCTCACTGCGCGGCGGCATCAGGACCGGATCCTGGGGCACAACGACCGTGGCTTTGACGTGCCCCAAGACGCGGTGTGGGCGCTGACCGCGAACAACCCTGATTTCGGCAGCGAGATGGCGCGGCGCACCTACACGATCTCGCTGGATCCAAAGGTTGTGCACCCAGAGGACCGACGCGGACCACGGGACGGTGAAGTCTTCAAGCGGCTGGAGCCGTGGGTGCGTGAGCATCGCGGCAGGCTGGTGTGGGCAGCATTGACGCTGTGCCGCGCGTGGTGGGTGGTGGAGAAGCCCAAGCCCGACCTCCCGCCGTTCGGAAGTTTCGAAGAGTGGCAGGACGCGATCGGCGGCATCCTGCAAGTCGCTGGCGTGGGGGGGTTCCTCGCGAACCGCTCGGAGATCCGCGACTCGGTGGACACCGAGCACGAGGAGCTTGAAGGGTTCCTGCGCGCCATTCAGAGCTGCATCGGTGCGCGGGCCTGCGACCCGGGCGTCACCGTCGCGGAGATCGTTCGAGAGCTCGAACGCGTGCCGGACTTCGCGGCTGAACTGCCCGGCGAGCTCGCCATGGGCTTCGCGCGCCGCGACTTCTCCGTCGTTCTCGGGAACTACCTACGGAGGATGGCGGACCGCCCTGTCGCACCGGACGGGCTTCGGATCGTCCGGGGCGAAGGGGACCGGCATGCCAAGGCGCGCCGCTGGAGGATTGTGACCGATGCGTAGCGCCATCACGGGTGCGTGGAGTACCCGCATCCTGCGGGTACTTGTGCGGGTACTTGTGCGGGTACTTGCACCCCGAGAATCCGCCCCGGAATGCCCAGGAGGGCCGATCTGCGGGTACTGCGGGTACTTGTTATGGGCCCCTACACGTGTGCCTAGAGAAAAAAAAGGGGGTATGCGCGAGTGCGCACGATACCCCTCTTCTTTTTCGCCTAGGGGGGGTGCAGAGGCAGGGAAGAAGTACCCGCAGTACCCGCAGTACCCGCAAACTGGCCCTGGCGGGACCGAGAGGGGGAGTGCGGAGACCCCCGCACTGCGAGGGCAGGTTTGGAAGTACCCGCAGGACGCGTCCAAGTACCCGCATGCGGGTGCCGGAGGGGACGCCATGCGGGGGGGCATGGACCCGTCCACGGCTTGGCCGAGCCCTCCTCCTGCCGCGCTGCTTCTCGGAGCAGTCGGTTGCGGCTCGAGGCCCGAGGCCCCCGAGCGTGCTGGAGGCCGTCCCCCGCGCGGCGCCTCCTCCTCGCGACCCGCCCGCCAGGAGGAGCCGCGATGACGCCGCCCCGTCATGGGGAAGGCCGCGACCCCCTCCGCCTCCACGACGTCGCGTTCACGCCCGCCTCGCCCCGCGACCGCGCCAACGGCCTCGTGGGGTTCGTCCGCTGCCGGATGGGCAACCTGCGCCTGGACGGGCTCACGCTGCGCCGGACGGCCGATGGAGGCCGCTGCCTGGCCTTCCCCCGGCGCCGGGACCGCGCGGGCCAGGAGCACCCCTGGTACGCGCCGGTGGATGACCGGGCGCGGCTCGAGATCGAGCGGCAGGTCTTCGAGGCACTCGGGCTGCGGGAGGCCGAGTGATGGCCGCTCCCAGCCGCAGCCCAGAGCCCACCCTCGGGCTCCCCAATCCGCTGGAGCTGGCCGGCCTGGCTGGGAGGGTCGAGGGGCTCGAGCTGGTGGAGCAGCGCGAGCAGGTCGAGCGCGACCCTCGCGCCCAACGCGCCTCCTCACCGGACCTCCACGCCACCGCGCCCAGCCTGTCCGCCATCGTCCAGCGCCTGGCCGAGCTCGCGGCGCTGCGCGCCCAGATCGCCGCCCAGGAGGCAGAGCATCTCGCCAACCTCGCGAGCATCGCCGAGATCCCCCAGACATGCCTTGCTGGATGCGCGCACCCGAGCGTGACTGCGCTCGTGCCGCGCCCCACACCGGTTTCCGCGCCTGCTGCGCCCGAGTTCCTGGACCAGAAGGGCCTCGCGGCTCTGCTGGCATGCAGCCCGCGCACCGTGCGCCGCATGGAGCTCGACGGCGAGCTGCCCGCATCGACGCTGGTCGGCCGCCTGCGTCGCTGGCGTCGCGCGGACATCGACGCGTGGCTCGAGCGCGGCAACCCTGCTGGGAGGCCCGTGCGATGAGGATCCCGCGCGCGATGGGCATGGGCCGCATCTGGCGCCGCAAGCAGGCCGGCGGCTCGGTCTACGTCGCCGACTACAAGGACGCCAGCGGCAAGCGCCACCGCCGCGTGCTCTCCTCGGACAAGCGGACCGCCGAGCGCATGCTCGCCCACCTCATCCGCCAGCGCGACCTCGTCCTCGCAGGCCTCGCCATCGAAGAGGGCCCCGACCGGCAGCTATCCGAGCTGGTCGAGGCCTACCTCGCCGAGTCCAAGAGCAGCCGCAGCCCCGCGCACTACGACCGCGTCCAGAACGTGCTGGAGCGCGTGATCCCCCGCATGCGAGCGACCGTCGTGCGCGACATCACCCCTCAAGCGTTCTTGCTCTACCGCCGCGAGCGCCAGCGCGAGGGCGCCGCCAACCGCACCGCGAACCTCGAGCTGACGATCCTCAAAGCCTTGCTCAACTGGGCCGTCGCCGCGCGCTACATCGGGGCCAACCCGCTGCAAGGACTCAAACCCCTGCCCGCCGGCCGCGCCTACGAGCGCTTGCCCCGCCGCTCGCTCA
>CAYMYN010000073.1:0-8279 GCA_964394665.1 uncultured Planctomycetaceae bacterium | reverse complement strand
CCGCCCCGGGCCGCGCTCGCGCGCCGAGTGCACCCTGGGCCTCGTGCGCGCCCTCGCGCCCCTGGGCCGACGGGTGCGCCTGGTGCTCCTGGGGCCCGAACGCGAACGTGGGCTCGACGCCGAGCTGCGCGAGGAGGGGCGCGGCCTGGACCTCGTGCTGCACCCCGGCTCGGAGCGCGCCACCCTGGAGCGCGCCGCGCGGGGCGCCCACCTGATGGCCTGTCCGTCGCGGCGGCCGGACGGCTACGCGCCGGAGCTCGACGAGGCCGCGGCCCTCGGCCTGCGGGTCTGGACCAGCGATCGGGGCGCCTACCCCGAACGCCTGGCGGCCCTCGCCCGCGCCCTCGGGGAACCCCTGGGCCGGGTGCTGCCGGCCGGCGACCCGACGAGTTGGACGCGCGCCTTCCAGGCGCTTGTGGCCGGGGGGAGCTTCCTGCACGATCCGCGCCTGCGCCCGGGCGTGCGCCTGCGCAGCGCGGACGACGCGGCACGCGAGCTCGAGCTGCTCTACGAGACCTTGGTGAGCGGATCCCGGCGACGAGCCTCGTGAACGACGACCAGCGTGCCCCCTCCGACCCCGCGGCTCCCCTGGAGGCCACGGCGGTCATCTCGAGCTTCAACAAGCGCGACGAGGTGCGGGCGAACCTCGCCGCGGTGTTCGCCCAGACGCGGCCCTTCGCGCGCGTCGTGGTCGTGGACAACGCCAGCAGCGATGGCAGCGCGGCGATGATCCGCACGGAGTTCCCGGGCGTGCACCTGATCGAGATGCCCGACCCCTCGTACGGGGCCTGCGAGACCTTCAACATCGGTTTCGCCAACGCCGCCACGCCGCTGATCGCGATCCTCGACGACGACGTCGTGCTCCCGCCCGAGTGGCTCGAGCGCACCACCGAGCGGCTGGCGCGCGAGCCGGCGAGCACGGCCGTGATCTCGACCAAGGTCGTCGAGCCCGGCATGCCCGAGAGCTACCGCAACCACCCCGAGGTCAACGCCGAGCGCTACATGTCGACCTTCCGCGGCTGTGCCTCCCTGGCGCGCACGGCGGCCCTGCGCGAGGCCGGCTGGTACGACGAGCGCCTGTTCATCTACGGCAACGAGCGCGACCTCACCTGCCGACTGCTGAACCGCGGCCACCGCGTGCTGCAGTACTCGGGCGTCGAGGTCTTCCACCGCACGCCCTTCGGCATCAAGCCCGGCAAACGCAGCCTCTACTACCACGCGCGCAACGCCTGGCTCTCGATGCTGAAGTACGCGCCCGCCGGCGACCTCGCGCGCCTGCCGCTGCTCGTGTTGCGCAAGGTGCTGCTGCGCTCCAAGACCGTCGAGGAGCGCGGCGACGTGCGCGACGCGGTCGGCACGATCGGCATCGGTCGCGCGCTGCGCGAGACGCCGGGGGCCTGGTGGATCGTCGTCCGGGCCGCCGCGAGCGTGCTCTACAACGTCCCGTACTGCCTGCGCCGCCGCGAACCCTGCCGGGCCCCCGACTTCCGCCTGCCGCTCGAGTGACCATGACCAGGCCCCTGGGGACGCGCGTCGGGGCGGTCAGCGTGGTCGTCGTGAACTACGACGGGCGCGAGCACCTCGAGGCCTCGTTGGCGGCGCTCGAGGAGCTGCGCGGTCCGATCGTCGAGCGCATCCTGGTCGACAACGGTTCGCGCGACGGCTCGCTCGAGTTCGTGCGCGCGCGGCATCCCGGATGGCGCGTGCTGGAGCTCGGCGCCAACCTCGGTCCGGCCGCGGCGCGCAACGCGGGCCTCGCGGCCGCGAGCGCGCCCTTCGTGCTGGCCCTCGACAACGACGTGATCGTGGCGCCGGACACCCTGGAACGTCTGGCGGAGGCCCTCGAACGACATCCCGAGCTGGCCCTGGTGCAGCCGCGCGGGGTCTTCGACGCCGAACCGACGCGCGTGCACTACGACGGCGGCGCCTTCCACTACGTGGGGCTCTACGCGCTGCGCAACTTCTACCGGCCCGCGGAGCAGGCCGAGGGCCACGGGCTCGTGCGCGTGGGGGGCGTGATCTCGCTGGCGTTGCTCGTCGACCGCGCGGCCGTGCTGGAGATCGGCGGCTACGACGAGCGCCTGTTCATCCTGTTCGAGGACCTCGACCTGTCCTACCGCCTGCGCCTCGCCGGTTGGGAGCTGGCGTGCCTCGAGGACGCGCCCGTGCGCCACCGCGCCGGAACCCCGGGCGTCAGCTTCCGCGAGGGCCCGCGCTATCCCGCGCGGCGCACCTACCTGCACGCGCGCAACCGTTGGTTGTTCCTGGCCAAGTGCTACGCGCCGCGCACCCTGCTCGCCGCCGCGCCGGGGCTGGCGGTCTACGAGCTCCTCACGTTGCTCTTCGCCCTCTCGCGCCTCCAGCTCCTCCCGTGGCTGCGCGGGCGCCTGGCCTTCTGGCGCCACTTGGGCTCGACCCTCTCCCTGCGCCGCGCGGTCCAGCGCTCGCGCGTGGTGCGCGACCGCGAGCTCTTGGTCGGCGGACCGCTGACGATCACCCCCGAGCTCGCCGCCCGGCCCGCCCGCCGGCGCGTGTTGGCGGCCTTCGAGCGCTGCCTGGCCGGGCTCTGGGCGGTGTTCGGCCGCCTGGCGGGGTGAGCGGGCCGCCGCCGGCCCTGGATCGGGGGCGGGCGGCGTGCGAACGTCTCCCCCCGTGCGCGTCCTCCTCGTGACCCATCGTTTCCTGCCGCAACACACGGCGGGGACCGAGCTCTACACCGCGCGCCTGGCGCGCGAGCTGCTCGCCCGCGGCCACGGCGCGGCGGTGCTCACGGCGGTCAAGGACGTCGGCCGCGAACACCACAGCCTGGGGGAACGCAGCGTCGCCGGGCTCGAGGTGCACGAGCTGGTCAACAACCTCCTGGCCCCGGACTTTCGCGCCACCTGGCAGGACCTCGAGGTCGACCGGCTGTTCGAGCGCGTGCTCGAGCGCGTGCGGCCGGACCTGGTGCACGTGCAGCACCTGATGTACCTCTCGGCGGGCATCGTCGAGCGGGCGCGGGCGCGCGGCGTCCCGGTGGTGATGACCCTGCACGACTTCTGGTTGCAGTGCGCGCGCTTCGGTCAACGGGTGCACGCCGACGGGGCGCTGTGCGCGACGATCGACCTCGGGCGCTGCGGCACGTGCCTGGCGCGCTTCGAGCACGCCCAGCCGGCGGGTGCGCGCTGGGCGGCGCCCTGGATCGCGCGCCTGGCGACGCGCACGGGCATCGACCTGGCCTCGCCCGCGCGCCGCGTGTGGGCGCGGGTGCGGGGCGCCGCGCCCGCCGCGGAGGCCGACGTGTCGCCCGAACGCGCCGCGGAGTACGAACGCGCCGCGGGCGAGCGGGCCGACGGCCTGCGCCGGCGCCTGGGGCTGGCCGTGGCGCGATTCGTGTCGCCCAGCCGGTTCCTCGCCGACCAACTCGTGGCCTGGGGACTGCCGTCCGAACGCGTGCGCGTGCTCCCGACCGGCATCGACCTCGGGGGGCGTCCGCGGCGACTCCCCGGTCCGCGCGCGCGGCTGCGGGTGCTGTTCCTGGGTTCGCGGGTGCGGCTCAAGGGCCCGCACCTCTTGCTCGAGGCCTGGAGACGCTTGCCCTACGCGCTGCGCGAAGGCGCCGATCTGGCCCTCGCGGGCCCGGCGGGGCACGAGCCGGAGTATCAGCGCCAGCTCGAGGCCCAGGCGCGCGCGGTCGGCGCACGGCTCGAGGGGCCCCTCGCCCCGGAGCGCGTGGCGAGCGCGCTGGCGGCGGCCGACCTGCTCGTCGTGCCGAGCCTGTGGTACGAGAACCGCCCGCTCGTGATCCTGGAGGCGATGGCCGCGCGCCTGCCCCTGCTGGTGAGCGATCTGGGCGCCCTGCCCGAGCTGGTCGGTCCGGACCAGGGTTGGCGCTTCCCCGCCGGCGACGTGGACGCGTTGAGCGCACGCCTGGCCGAGGTGCTCGCCGAGCCCGCGCGGCTCGACGCGCTGTACACCCAGGAGCCTCCGATCCCGACCTTCGACGCGCACGTGGACGACCTGCTCGCGCTGTACGCCGAGGCGCGCGCCCACTCCCCAGCCCAACACCCCGCCCCTTGACCGTGCCCCCGATGTCCCTCCGCCAGCGTCCCTTCCCGTGCGCCGCGCTGCTCGCCCTGGCGTTGGGGGCCGTCCTGGGCTGCGCCGCCGGGCGCGGCTCGAAGGCCGCCGCGCCGCAGACCCGCGGCGTGCCGATCGAGGAACTCCCCGCGCGCCAACGCGGGGCGCTCGAGGCCTGGCGCGAGGGGGAGGAGAGCTGGCTCGAGCGGCGGGCGGCGATCGTCGCCGACCCCGAGCTGGCGGACTTCCTGGTCGACAACCTGATCGTCGTGCTCGTGCGCAGCTACGACGCCGGCCAGTTCCCGGGCGAGGGCCCGCCGCGCACGGCCCACGAACGCGCCCGGGCCGAGCTCGTGCGCCAAGGCGAGCGCGCGGCGCCGGTGCTGGCGGAGATGCTCGTGGTGGGGGACGGCGTCGTCGCCTACCTCGCGGGGGAGGTGCTGGCGCGCATCGAGGGTCCGCTCGGCGCGCCGCCGGTCAGCGAGCGGCTGGCGGGCGCCGGCATGGAGGGTCGGCGGCGGGCGGCGGAGCTGCTCGAGCGGCTCCCCTCGGCCGGGGCGGCCGAGGGCGAGGTGCTCGCGCGTCTGGGCGCCGTGCTGGCGGGCGATCCGGAGTGGATCGTGCGCGCCCAGGCGGCCCGGGCCCTGGGGGTGCGGGCGGCCCGCGGGGCGCCGCCCGCCTCGCGCGAGCCCTGCCGCCAGGTCCTGGTCGCCGCCCTGGGGGACGCGGACGAAGCCGTGCGGACCGACGCGGCCCGCGCCCTGGGCCTGCTCGGCGACCTGCGCGCCGTGCCGAGCCTCGTGCAGCGGCTCGACCGGGCGCTGCGCTCGGGCGACCCCGATCCCAAGGAGCTGCGCGCCCTGCAGGGGGCCCTGCGCTCCCTGACCGGCGAGCCGCGGGATCGCGACGCCGCCGGATGGCGCCTGTGGATGGACCGCAACGCCGAGCGCCTCCGGGGCTGATGGCGTTCGGCCCTTCATCCGCGCGCGGCGGCGCGTAGAGTGCAGGCCCATGGAAGTCCGAGCGGAGCGGCCGGGACACGCGAGCCAATGACCCAGGAGTGGCGGATCCGCCGCAAGCAGGGCGCCTGCGCGCTGTGCGGTCGCGGCTTCGAGGAGGGCGAGCGCCTGCGCTCGCTCCTGTGCATCGAGGAGGCCGAGATCGCGCGCCGCGATCTGTGCGCGGAGTGCTGCGCGGCGGCGCCCGACGAGGCGACCCTCTCCGAGCGCGTGCGCGCGGCCCTGGCCGCCGAGGCCCCGGCCGCTGCCCAGGCCGCGGGCGGCGACGAAACCGCCCCCGCGCCGACGGACACCGAGGGGAGCCCCGCGCCCTTCGCCCTCTACTGGTGGAGCACGCGCCAGCGCGGCACGCCCGCGCGCAAGGTGCAGCTCGACATGGACCTCATCGAGCGCCTGTTCCTCGACCTCGAGGGGCGCGCCGAGGAGCCGCTGCGCGAACTGCGCTACCTCCTGTGCCTGCTCCTGATGCGCAAGCGCCGGCTCAAGCTCGACGCGGTGCGGCGCGGGGAGGGCGGCGAGGCGTTGCTCGTGCACCGGCCGCGGCGCAGCGAGCGCCTGGTGGTGCACGTGCACGACTTCGGCGCGGAGCGCATGGACGAGCTGCGCGCGCGGCTCGAGGCCCTGCTCGAGGGCGTTGAGCCCGGGGCCGATCCCGACGGCGCCGACTCCGGCCGGGCCGACTCCGACGGGGCCGACTCCGCGGACGGGCCGGGCGGGGACCCGCCGGCCGACGCCCCGGACCCGACGCCCGCCGACGGCGCCGCGCCGTCCGCCGGCGCCCGTCGCTGACCCGCGGCGCGGGCCGGTCCTGGGGCCCGCGGGGGCCCGGGTGGGGCCCGGTGGGGTGGGCGAGCGGCCTCCGACCCGGGGATTCCGCGCTCGCGGCCCGCGCCGAACCCGTCGGGGGGGCCGGGGGCGCGCCGGTGGGGCTGGGTGGGGTGGATCGCCCTTCCCGCGCGGGGCCCTGGGACGCGGAGGGGCTCGGCCGTGGGGTTTCGGGCCCGAATTCGGAACCGCGTGACTCGGCTCGGGGCGAGCCCGGTTCGCGGGACGTTCGGCCCTAGCCCTTGGGGTCTCCATGCCCGCTATCACCGCCGCACACAAGATGTGGGGTCAGGAGGAATCTGGATGGCCCGCGAAGGGTGAGGAAGGGCCCTTGAAATCGCGTTCGGTCGCGTTGCCTGCGCGTTGTGGCGGCGGATCAGGGTGGGGTAAAGTGGGCCCTCGTGGTGACAAGTGGCGCAGGGTGGGTGTTCAGGGGGCTCCGGCCGAGTCGGCCGACGCTCTGCCCACAGCCCGGGGGGTGCCGTGTTCTACGGTGAGTCCTCCCACACCATGGACAGCAAGGGCCGCGTGCACCTGCCGCGGCGCTTCCAGGGCCAGCTCTCCTGCGACCACGAGGGGAACCCCCTGGCGTTCCTCACCCGCGGCATGGAGGGCTGCCTGTTCCTCTTCTCGGAGGAGGGCTACCGCAAGGCGACCGAGCGCCTCGACACCCAGCCCTTCGCCGGCGAGCAGGAGCGCATGCTCCAGCGCCTCTTCTTCGCCAAGGCGAGTCTCGTGCAACTCGACAGCGCCGGGCGCCTGGTGGTGCCCGAGAACCTGCGGCGCCTGGTCGGCCTCGAGAAGGACGTGGTGATGGTCGGCATCGCCGAACGCGTCGAGATCTGGCCCAAGGATGTCTGGGAGCGCTTCGAGGCGGAGAACGAGCACCAGTTCAAGCTCCTGGACCAGGTCCTGTGCTCGGGACCGGCCCGGAACAAGGAAACCCAGGGAGAAGCCTAGTGGGGTGGAACCCCGCGACGCGCGGCCGGCGGACCGCGCGCAGGAGTAGGAGATGATCGGGGCACGAGCGATGGGACGACGCAGCGAGGGAACCGAGGACGCGCCGGAGTCGGCCCACGTCCCGGTCCTCCCGGAGGAGATCGTGGCGTACCTCGGCGGCGAGGCGCCCGAGCGGCTCGCGGGCTGGGTGGTCGACGCGACCCAGGGTCCGGGCGGGCACTCGGCCCTGCTGCTCGAGCGTCTGCCGCGCGTGCACGTCCTGGGCACGGACCAGGATCCCCACGCGCGCGCGCTGGCGCGCGAACGCCTGGCGCCCTTCGGGGAACGGGCCCGCGTGCGCGCGTCGCGATTCTCCGAGCTCGGGCGCACGATCCGCAAGGAACGCATCGGCCGCCCGATCGGCATGTTGTTCGACCTGGGCGCCTCCAGCCTGCAGCTCGACTCGGCCGAGCGCGGCTTCTCCTTCCGCGAGGACGGCCCGCTCGACATGCGCATGGACCCCGAGCGCGAGCGCACCGCGGCCGAGATCGTCAACCGCTGGGACGAGAGCGACCTGGCGGACCTCTTCTACTACGAGGGCGACGAACGCCGCGCGCGGGCCGTGGCGCGCGCCATCGTCGAGGCGCGCCGGCGCGCGCCCTTCCAGCGCACCTCGGCCCTGGCCGAGCTGATCGCGCGCGTGGTCGGCAAGACGCCCGGTCCCGGCCGCATCCACCCGGCGACCAAGTGCTTCCAGGCCCTGCGCCGCGCGGTCAACGAGGAGGGCGAGGAGCTGCTCGCGGGGCTGGCCGCGGCCGAGCACTGGTTGGCCGACGGCGGCCGGCTGGCGGTGATCTCTTTCCACAGCGGGGAGGACCGCGACGTGAAGCGATTCCTGGCCGAGGGCGCGCGCGCCGGGCGTTGGCGCCTGTTGACCAAGAAGCCCGCGCGGCCCGGCGCCGAGGAGGAGCATGCCAATCGCCGCGCGCGTTCGGCGCGCCTGCGCGTGGCCGAACGGGTCCGCGCGGCGGACGACCTGGAGCCGCCGGCGAACGGGAACGGCTGCTGCGCCGAGCCCGGGACGGGGGAGGGGCGGGCGTGACGCGCTCGGTGCTCTCGCTGCTCGTGTGCGCGTTGACCCTGGCCTTCGGGCTGGCGACCGCGCACGTGCGTTGCCGCAACCACGCCCTCGCGGCGCGCCTCGACGCCACCAAGCGCGAGTGCGACCGCCTGGAGGCCCGCATCCAAGGCCTCGAGGCCGAGACCCTCCGTCAGCGGTACCGCCTGCAGGATCCGGCCGGCCCGCGTCCGCCGGAGCCCCTCCCCGAACACTGAGAGGCCGAGAACATGGAGCAGACCCGGAACAGACCCGGAGCAGACCGTCCAGATGGCCTCTCAGAATGCTCTTTGGACGGCCGGCAAGCCGGCCGTACCGAG
>CAYMYN010000072.1:0-8495 GCA_964394665.1 uncultured Planctomycetaceae bacterium | reverse complement strand
CCCCCCCGCGCCCCGCTCCGAATCCCCGACCCAGACCCGCACCCCCGCCCGCCCCCGCCGCCCCCCATCCACCACCCGCACCACCAACCCCTGCGTCGCCAGCACCTCGATGGCGGGGACCGCGACGGACGCGGATTCGCGTGCATCGTCCGACGCGGGTGCGTCGCCCCGGGCCTCGCGGGGACCGTCCGCGGATGCGGGCACGGACTGCGCACGTTCGGTCCGGTCGGGTGCGCTGGGCGCCACACGCGCCGGTGCGGCCGGCCCGTCCCACGCCAACCAGGCCACCAAGCCGAGCAAACCGATCACCAGCGCTCCCGCCGTTCGAGCCCCTCTCACGCGTCCTCCCGACCGCCCCGGTCGATGGCGACGAGGCTAACACCACGCGGAGCGGTGCGCAGCGACCGGAGCCGGCGTCAGCCGAACATCTGGGTCCAGAGGGATTCCCAGCGGCCGAGGCCGATGCGGGAGTGGCTGGCGAGTTGGTTGCGGTGGTGGCCGGGGCTCGACCACCAGGCGGCGATGGCGCCGGGGCCGGTGGATTGGCCGGCGGCGATGTTCTCGGCGCCGCCGCTGGTGCCGAAGTTGGCCGCGCGTTGGCCGGGGGTCTCCTTGCCCTTGACCGGGGACGTGTGGCTGAAGAAGCCCAGCTCGAACATGTCCTTGGAGTGGTCGCGCGAGGCGTCGCACAGGCGCTTGTCGATGGCCAGGGCGGGGAGGGCGCACAGGATGCGGATCGTGTTCAGGCGCTCGATGCCCTCGGCCTCCTCGGAGGTGATGCCCAAGGACGGGTCGCGGGCCAGGGCGCGGTTGGCGCGCAACACGTCGGCGTCGCGGCCGCCCATCGGCAGGGCGAGCAGGGCGATGAGGGCGAGCTCGGTGTGCAGCGCCTCTTCCTCGCCCTCGGGATCGTGGGGCTCGCGCAGGGTGCGGGCGCGGCTCGGCAAGCCCGCCTCGAGCAGGGCAGCGTGCGCGCGACGCCAGAGCTCGACCAGGTGGCGTTGCTCCAGCAAGCTGTCGAGCAGGGCCGCGAGCTCGTCGAAGCGCGCGGGCTCGGCGTCGAAGACGTCGTTCGCGTCGAGCAGGAGCAGCTCCTCGAGGCGCGCCAGGGCGGGGCTCGAGACCTGGGCGACGTACTCGGAGGTCAACGCTCCGTCGCGCGCCCCCTTCAGGATCCGAGCCCGGGCCTCCTCGATCTCGCGCAGCGCCTCGCGGCCCTGGCGCTGCTGGGAGAGCTTCTGCGCGGCGCGCTCGAAGGCGCGCAGGAAGCGCGGTCGGCCCGCGTCGTGGTCGCGCCGCAGGCGGGCGGCCTCGCGCTCGATCTGTTGCGCCAGGGACCAGGCCGCGTCCGGGCCCAGGGCGAGCAGCGCCTCCATCGACGCCACGCGTTCCTCGAGCGCCCGGCGCGGGTCGCGGGCGGCGCGCAGGAGCTCGGGGACGCTCGGCGCCGCGGGCGGATCCTCCGCCTGGAGCGTGGCGTTGGCCCGTGCGCACGGCAGGCAGGCGGCGAGGAGCAGCAGCGGGACGAGAAACGAACGCATCGAGGTGAGTGCCGGGGAGCGGCGGCCGAGCATGCTACCCCCCCGGCTCGGCCCCGTGACCGCAGGGCGGGGGACCGCGCTCAACCCCCGGCCAAGGCCCGCCTCGGGGCCGGCTGGGTATCGACCGGGGCGAAGTGGCGCTGGACCAGGGCCTGGGCCGAGCGCGCCAGCTCCTTGCGGTCGGCGCCGCGCGCGGGCTCGGCCACGAACACGATGCGGGCCTCGAAGGAGGGCAGCATCAGCACGCGGTAGAGGTGGTCCAGGAACTCCATGTCACCCCACCAACAGAGCGCGAGGCGCGCGGGGGGCGCGCCGGGCGGCGTGCGGTAGGTGAGCGCGGCGCAGTGCACCGGATGGCCGGTGCCGAGGGCCGCCTCGAAGATCGAGGGCCGGAAGGGCAGGACGTGGGCACCCTCGGAGCTCGTGCCCTCGGGGAAGACGATCACCCCGCGGCGGCGGGCGAGCACCGCGCCCAGCTCGCCGATCACCCGCGGCAGGTCGGCGGCGCGCGTGCGGTCCACGAAGAGCGTCCCCGCGCTGCGCGTCAGGAAGCCGAACACGGGCCAGCTCGCGATCTCCGACTTGGCCAGGAAGTCGCCCTCGGCCCGCGTCCACAGGGCGATGATGTCGAGGTAGGAGAGGTGGTTCGCCACCAGCAGAAAGGGCGGACGCGGCGGCTCGCCCTCGACGTCCACGCGCATGCCCACGATGCGCGCCATGCCGCGCGCCCAGGTCCGGATCGAGAGGTCGTGCAGCCGCTCCCGCAGGCGCGGCGCCAGGGGCCCGAGCGGAGCCTGGAGGAGCCGCAGCAGGAACCACAGACCGGTCCACGCGGCGAGCACGAAGGAGCGCGTCAGGGCGCGGGCGTGGGCGAGGGCTCCGTGTGAGTTCACTCGTCGTTCCGGTGCGCGGGGAACGCGTCCCGCCGAACCGGCCCCGAGCCTACTCCGCACCCCCCTCAGCGATCGAGGCCCTTGGCGATCAGTCCGAAGAGCGTCGGGTCGAGGGCCGTCAGGTCGACCACCGTCAGGAAGTCGATCGTGCCGAAGAAACGGTCGATGGCCGGCGGGCTCGCGATGCGCGCGCCGTAGCGCAGGTAGGCGGCGAGCAGGCTGGGGGGCTCGAAGCCCTCGCCACCCGGAGGCCGCAGCGGCGGGGGACAGGCGTAACCGGGCAGCGGTTCGACCTGGTGCCGCGGGTCGAGGTGTCCCTGGGCCGCGAACCAGGCGTGGGCGCGCCAGCCCTCCTCGGGATCCTGGCTGGTGAGCGAGCTGCAGCCGAAGAGGTAGCGCCGGCCGTGCCAGAACGCGTACGCGGCCAGCCCGCGCCAGAGCAGGAAGAGCACGGTGCGTTTGCGGTGCTCGCGCGCGATGCAGGCGCGACCCAGCTCGACCGCGTCGGAGAGGAAGGCCTCGCCGAACGAGGAGAGGTCGTACTCGGTGCCCGAGTAGAAGCCCTGGGCCGCCTCGGCGGACTCGCGCACCTGCAGGCGGTAGGTGCCGATCACGATCCCGCTCGCCTCCTCGATCACCAAGAGGTGCTGGCACTGCGCGTCGAAGGGGTCGCGGTCGATGCCGGTCGCCAGTGATTCCTCGAGGCCCTCGCCGAGCTCGACGTTGAAGACCTCGAAGCGCAAGCGGAAGACGGCCTCGAGTTCCTCGGGGCCGCGGGCGAAGCGCAGGCGGTAGCTGCCGTGTAGCTCGTCGAGCGGCGGCACGGGCCCGCGGGCGAGGGGTGGGCGGGCGGAGCCCAGGAACGTCTCGAGGGAGTTCGGCACGCAGCATTCCCGCGCCAGGGCGCGGGCCGTCTCGATTGTAGGGGGGATGGCCCGGCGGGGAGCCCACCGGGCCGCGGGGGGGCCCGATCCCCGACGCGCGGAGAGCCTCCCCCGGAAATCCGCACCGCTGCGGGGGCTGGGGGTGAAGATTCGGTGTCGAGCGCCGGTGGCTCCCGCCGACAGGATGCCGGGACCGGACCCTCCCCACCGGCAGCGGTCCCCGAGATCACCTCCCCCCGCTGGCCTGGATGGCCGCCGCCATGGAACAGTCTGGGGCTCCCCGCGCTGCCCGAGCCATGCCCACCCCGCCCCCCGCGATCAGTCTGGACGACGTCTCGGGGCAGCCCGGGGCCGTGCGGGCCGCGATCGCGAGCCTCGGGCCGTTCGCGCCCGTGCAGCGCTACTTCCAGAACGACGCGGAGCAACGCGCCGTCGAGCTCGGCGCGGCGCCGGGGACGGGCGCGCTGCGCGTCCAGCCCTGGTTCCGGCGCGACGTCGCGTCGCCCGAAGAGCTGCCTCCGGCCCTGCGCGCCCTGTGGGACTCGCCGCGTCTAGCGAGCGCCGCGCGCGAGGTGCTGGGCTCGGACGCGGCGCAGGCCGTGGGCCTGTACCTCAACCTCGTGTTGCCCGCGCGCGGCGTCGACGCGGGGCACTACGACATCCCGAGTTTCTTCGGTCTCGATCGCTCCAACTGCCCGGTGTGGTTGTTGGCGCTGATGGCCGCCTCCGGGTTGTTCGAGCGCTCCTACCGCCGGGTGGCGACGGCGGTGATCTGGTACTACCGCGGGCCGGGGGGCGCGCTCGAGCATTGGCCGGCCGGCCGCGATCGACCCTCGGTCCGCCACCCGGCGCGCGAGGACGGCGCGCTCGTCTCGGACAACGACCGCACCTTCCACCGCATCTGCAGCGTCGATCCGGCCGCGCCCCTCGAGCTGTGGGAGCTCGGTGCCGAGGCGCGGCTCGCCCTCGAGGGCGGGCGCTGGGTGCTGCGCGAGGGGGCCCGGCGCGCGGAGGGGCCGGCGGCGCAGGCCCGCCTGAGCCTGGCCCTCAAGTTCACCGACCCGCGGGCCGACGGCGAGGTGCTCGACCTCGAGCGCGTGCGCCAGCGCCTCGCGTCCGACCTCGGCGCGCGCGGCGAGGACCCGCGGCTCGAGCCGGGCTTCGAGCGCGACCCCGCTTGCGTCGAGCGCCTGCGCCGGATCTACCTTCCCCGCTGAACTCCATACGCTTGCAGACCTCCCTCACGCGATTACTCGGGATCCGCCTGCCCATCCTCCAGGGCGGCATGTCGTGGGTCAGCCGCCACGGGCTCGCGGCGGCGGTCAGCGAGGCCGGGGGTCTGGGCGTGCTGGGTGCGGCCACGATGGACCCCGAGGAGTTGCGCGAGGAGATCGCGCGGCTGCGCGCGCGCAGCGCGGCGCCCTTCGGCGTGAACGTGCCGCTGGTGATCCTGCGGCCCGATGGGGGCGACCGCGCCGGCGAGCTGGTCGAGGTCGTGATCGCCGAGCGCGTGCCGATCGTGATCACGGGCGCGGGTTCGCCGCGGCGCTTCAGCGCCGACCTGTCGGCCGCCGGCTGTGTCGTGGGTCACGTCGTGCCCTCGGCGGAGCTCGCGCGCAAGGCGCTCGAAGCGGGCGTGCACTTCGTCGTCGCCGAGAGCCTCGAGAGCGGCGGGCACGTGCGCTCGGGCGGGTTGGCGACGCTCTCGCTCGTGCCGCAGGTCGTCGACGCGGTGCCCTGCCCGGTGGCGGCGGCGGGCGGGATCGTCGACGCGCGCGGCGTGCTCGCGGTCCTGGCCCTGGGCGCGGGCGGCGCGCAGATGGGCACGCGCCTGGTCGCGACCCGCGAGTGCGAGGCGCACTCGGCCTACAAGCGCGCCCTGATCGAGGCGGGCCCCGAGGACGCGGTGCTCTACGGCGCCAGCGCGCGGGCCAGCCGCGGGCTGGCGACGGAGTTCGTGCGCCGACTGGTCGAGCTCGAACGCAGCGGCGCGGACCCGGAGGAGATCGCGCGCATGCGCGGCCGCGACCGCGCGCGGCTCGGTTGCGTGGAGGGGGTCGTCGACGAGGGCCTCCTGCCGGCGGGTTCGGGGGTCGGCTCGGTGCGCGACCTGCCGAGCGTGGCCGAGCTGTTCGCCCGCCTCGAGCTCGAGCTCGAGGCGGGTCTCGCGCGGCTCGGGGAGCTCTCGCGCGCGGGCGCCGAGCTGGAGGGCCCATCCGAGGGGGCCGAGCGGCCCCGGGCGCTGCGATGACCGGCACCCTCGAACGCGCGCTCCCCGCGGCCCCCGTCCGTGGGCCCGCGTCGGACGCGGCGGCGCCCGAGGCGGAGCACTACGCCGCGCTGCCGGCGGTGCGCACCTTGGCGATGCTCTCGATCGTGGCCTACCACGTCGACCTGCGGCCGCTCCTGGGCGTCTCCTTCGGCATCAACGCCCTGCAGATCGTGATGTGCGCCCTGGTCGCGCGCTCGCTGCGCGCGCCGCGGCCGGGGGCCTTCGCCGCCAAACGCGTGCGGCGCCTGCTCCTGCCCTTCGTCTTCTGGTCGGCGGTCTACGCCGGCTACGAGGTGCTGCTGGCCCTGCGCCACGATCAACCGATCGCCGACCGCTTCGACGCGCGGATGTTGGTCGCGGGCACCTCCTACCACCTGTGGTTCCTGCCCTGGGCCTTCCTGGCCTCCTTGCTGGTGCTCGTTCTGTCGAGCGCCGCCCGCGGACGGCTGCGCGAGCCGGCGATCGGCGCGGCGGGGGTCGCGGGTGCGGCCCTGGTCTACTGCGGACCCGCTTTGCACGTCGCGTTCGATGTCGGCCGCCCCTTCCACCTGTGGATCGACAGCTCCGCGGCGATCGCCTTCGGCTTCGCCCTGGGTTGCGCCCTGTCGCTCGAGCGCGAACGCCGCCGCGCCTGGATCGCCGTGCTCGTGGGCCTGGCGTGTCTGCCCTGGTTCGTCGGGCCCGGGCTCGTCGCCGCCTCCGACCTGTGGGCGCGTTATGCGATCGCGCTGCCGGTGGCCGCGCTCGGTTTCTTCCTACCCTTCCCGCGGCTGCGATCGCTCGAGGCGATCTCCGAGCTCAACCTCGGCGTGTACGCGGCGCACCTGGCGGTGCTGCACGTGCTGATGCGTGTGCCCGGGGTGTGGGGGCTGGACCTGGGCTGGCGCATCGCGCTCGTCTACGGCGCCAGCCTGGCCCTCGTCCACGCCCTGCGCCGCGCGGGCCTGCGGCACGTGGTCTGATCAGCGCGGCTCGGAGGCCAGGCGCTCGAGTTCGGGGGGCATGCGGAAGACGGTCGTCTCCGGCTCGCCCTCGATCTCGCGCACCTGGTCGACGCCGAGCTCGCGCAGGCGCTCGAGGATGCCCTGCACCAGGACTTCGGGCGCCGAGGCTCCGGCGGTCATGCCGATGCTGCGTTTGTTCGCCACCCAGGCCGGGTCGAGGTCGGCCGGGTCGTCGATCAGGTAGGAGGGCACGCCCGAGCGTTCGCCCAGCTCCCGCAGGCGGTTCGAGTTCGAGCTGTTGCCCGATCCGACCACGATCAGCACGTCGACGTCGTCGACCAGCTCGCGCACCGCGTTCTGGCGGTTCTGGGTCGCGTAGCAGATGTCCTTCAGCTCGGGCCCCTTGATGGCCGGGAAGCGCCGCACGAGGGCGTCGATCACCTCGCGCGTGTCGTCGAGCGAGAGCGTGGTCTGGGTGACGTAGGCCAGGCGCCCGGGATCCAGCGGCTCGAAGCGCTCGACCTCCTCGGGGGTCGAGAGCACGCTCACGCGGCCGCGCGCGCGACCGCGCGTGCCTTCGACCTCGGGGTGCCCCTCGTGGCCGATCAGGACCAGCTCGCGGCCGTCACCCTCGTAGTGGCGGGCCTGGTTGTGGACCTTGGTCACCAGCGGGCAGGTGGCGTCGATGATGCGCAGACCGCGCTCGGCGCCCTCGCGTTCGACCTGGTCGGAGACGCCGTGGGCGCTGAAGATCGCCACCGCGCCGTCGGGGATCTCGGCCAGGTCCTCGACGAAGCGCACGCCGCGGCCTTCGAGGTCCTCGAGCACGTGGCGGTTGTGCACGATCTCGTGCAGGACGTAGACGGGCGCGCCGAAGAGCTCGAGCGCGCGCTCGACGATCTCGATCGCGCGGTCGACGCCGGCGCAGAAACCACGCGGATTGGCGAGGCGGACTTCCATGGCGCGGGGCTCAGATTCCGGCGCCGAAGCCGCCCTCCGCGGGGGGCTCGGGCGCGCGCGGCGCCGCGGGTCTCGGCGCGGCGGACTTGGGTTCGTGGGCGGGCTGGGAACGGGCGCGGGCGGCGCGCGGCGGCTCGGGCTCGAGCACGCCCGCTCCGAAGCCGCCGGCGCGTTGCTCGCGCGCCGGCGCGGCGGGGGTTCGCTCGGGGCGCGCGGGCGGGCGTTCCTCGCGCGGCGGTCGCGCGGTTCGTTCCTCGCGCGGCGGTCGCGCGGCTCGTTCCTCGCGCACCGGTTGCGCGGTTCGTTCCTCTCGCGGCGGTCGCGCGCTGCGCTCCTCGCGCACCGCCCGTTCCTCGCGCGGCAACCGTTCCTCGCGCGGCGCGCGGGCGGGTCGTTCGCGCCGTTCGGCGGATGCGGAGCGTTCCTCGCGTTCGGCGCGCGCCGGTCGATCGCGACCCTCCGGCGGCGCCGGGCGTTCCTCGCGCGCTGCCCGGTCCCGGCCCCGATCGCGGGGAGCGGGGCGCGCCTCGGGTTCCTCGGCCCGCGCGTTCCGCTCGGGCCGGACGCGGGCGGCGCGTTCGGTGTCGGCCGGCTCGGGGCGGCGCAGCTCGCGCCCAGCGCGGGGCGCACCGTCCTCGGCCGCGCGCCGTCCGGGAGCACGGACGGGTTCCGGGCGCGGTTCCCGTTCCCGTTCGCGCGCCGGGCGCGGCGGGCGCTCGGGTTCCTGGAGGGCTTCCGGCGCGGGAGCGGTGGGGGACTCGGCGAGGCGCGGTCGACGATTGCGCCGCCGGCCGCCGCCATCGCGCTCCTCGCCACGCGGGGGGCGCGCCGCGTCCCGCTCGCGCGCCGAGTGCGCGGGCTCGGGGGCCGGCGCCGGCTCGGGGGCGCGGCGCTCGCGCGGGGCGCTCGGGCGTTCCTCGGCCCGCGGCTCGGCGCGGCGTGCGCCGCGGTCCTCGCGCTCGGGACGCGGCCCCCGCGGCTCCGCGGGACGTTCGGGTTCC
>CAYMYN010000071.1:0-8655 GCA_964394665.1 uncultured Planctomycetaceae bacterium | reverse complement strand
GAGCGGCTTCGAGGTCTCGCACTTCAATCAACTGCTCGACACGGGGTACCGCCGCCGCGCGCCTGGGGCTCGGGGCCTGGGTCGTGGCGGACGGGTTGCCCGTGGGCTCGAGCGCGGTGCGGGGTCTGGCGCGTCCGCTCGCCGCGGACCCCGAGGCGGTGTTCGAGGCCGGACGCCAGGTGCTCGAGCGCACGCGCCCCGCCATCCAAGGCGTCGTGGCCCTGACCGAGGCGGCCGTCGTGCCGGCGGCGCGGCTGCGCGAGACGTTCGGCATCCCCGGTCACCCGCCCGAGGTCGCCCTGCGCTGCACCGACAAGCGCCGCATGAAGGCCGTCGCCTCCGCCGCCGGCATCCCGATCACGCCCTGGCGTGCCGTCGACGGGAGCGTCGCCCGAGGGGAGTTGGCCAGCGAGCTGGTCGAGGAGCTGGGGCTCCCCCTGGTGCTCAAGCTGGCGCGCAGCTCCGGGAGCCGCGGGCAGGTCGTGGCCCGCGACCTCGACGCCGTGCGCGCAGCTCTGCCGCAGGCCGAGCTCGCCGAACGCTTCCTCGACGCGCGCGAGATGAGCGTCGAGCTGCTCCTGGGCGGCGGCGAGTCGATCTTCGTCAACCCGACCGAGTACCTCGTGCCCTTGCACGCGAGCATCGTGGCCGCGACCCCCGAGCCAGCCACCTGGCACGCGGTCCAGGAGCTCGCCTCGCGCGTGTCGCGCGCCTTCGGGCTCGAGCGCGGCATCGCGCACCTCGAGCTCTACCTCACGCCCCACGGGCCGCTCTTTGGCGAGCTCGCCGTGCGGCCGCCAGGCGGCCGCCTGATGCCCATGCTGCGCCGCGCCTACGGCTTCGATCCGTGGGAGGCGCTGCTGTTGCTCGAGCTCGGCCGTTCGATCGGCCCGCTTCCCCCGCCGCGACGCTGCGTCGGCGCCTGGATGCTCCACCCCGGCGCGGGCCACGTGCGGTGCATCGAAGGCCTGGAGGAGGCGCGTGCGGTGCCCGGCATCCGACGCGTCGTCGTGCGCGTGGCCGCCGGCGAGCACATCGCGACGCGCCTGGGCAGCGGCCAGGACATCGGCTACCTCGAGGCCGAGGGCGGGGACCGCGACACCGTCGCCGCCGCGCTGCTCGCGGCCCACGCGGCGCTGCGCGTCGAGTTCGAGGACGGGCTCTGAGTCCGGTGGGCGTTCAGGGCAGGAAGATCCGCCGGCGGTAGAAGCGCAGCTCCTGGATCGACTCCTTGATGTCGTCCATCGCGCGGTGCATGCCGACCTTGGGCGTGGCCTCGCTCATGCGGTCGGGATACCAGCGCCGCGCCAGCTCCTTGATCGTCGATACGTCGACGATGCGGTAGTGCAGGTACGCGTCGAGGCGCGGCATGTACTTGCCGAGGAAGCGCCGGTCCTGCCAGACCGAGTTGCCCGCCAGGGGACTCTTGCCCGGCTCGCAATAGGACTCGATGAAGCGCAGGGTCTCGTCCTCCGCGCGGCGCTCGTCGATCTTGGACGCGCGCACGCGCTCGATGAGGCCCGACTCGCCGTGGTGGGTGCGGTTCCAATCGTCCATGCCCGCCAAGAGGGCGTCGGGCTGGTGCACGACCAGGTCCGGCCCCATGGCGATCACGCGCAGGTCGTCGTCGGTCAGGATCGTCGCGATCTCGAGGATGCGATCGCGCTCGACGTCGAGCCCCGACATCTCCATGTCGATCCAGACCATGGGCGGGTTGGGTGCGGGAGGCGGCATCGCGGGAGCATACCCCTCCCCGGGGGCCAGCGGCCTGCCCGGATCGCAGATCCCGGATACCGGGCGCCCGGGCCGCCGTTCAGCCGCTCCAACGCTCGATGTAGTCCTCGACGTGCAGCTTGCGGCGCGTGTTGGCGGAGGTCATGTAGCGGATCTTGCCGTAGATCGCTCGCTCCGGGCCCCAGGGCCGGTCGTAGCGCCCGAAGACCCAGGCGATGCCGCTGGCCGAGTTGGGGTCGCGGCCGTCCAGCGCATATCGATCGTTGAGCTCGACCAGGATCGCCAACGCCTCGCGCGGATCGCGCGTCCACTCGAGCACCTTCTTGCCCCACAACATGCGCAGGTAGTTGTGGATCACGCCTTCGGTGCGGAGCTGGTTCTGGGCCGCGTTCCACAGCTCGTCGTGGGTCTCGGCGCGTTCGAGCCGCTGGCGATCGTAGACGTGTTCGCGCCGATCCACGGCATGCTCGAGCAGCGTCGCGCGCGCCCAGTCGGGCAAGGAGTCGAAGGCGTACGGATCGGGCTCGCGGGAGCAGAAGTTGAAGCCGAGCTCGCGCCAGGTGACGAGTTGGTCGAGGAACGCCTCCGCGCCCGCGGAGAGCCCCCACCAGCCCTCGCGCGAGCCGGCGTGCGAGACGCGCCCCGCGCGCTCGGGCTTCCAGCCCTCCGCGTGCGCCACGGCCGCGAAGACCTGGTGCGCGCCCACGTGACCCCAGTGCAGCCAGGGCGAGAGCCCGCTGACGGCCTGGGCATCGGGTTCGTCGCGCTCCTCGGCGTAACGGGCCAGGCCCTGATCGACGAAGTGCGCGAGTCGCCGTGCTCCTTCGCGCGCCCCGCCCTCGAGGGGCGACACGGGCACGCCGTGGTCGATGGGGAGGCGCGCCAGGGCGGCGGGCTCGGCTGCGAGCAGGGCTCCGTCCGCCGCGGGCCAACGCTCGGCGATGCCGCGCGGGAGCCGCCCGCGGGGCGGCACCGCGATGCGCTCCAGGGGCCGGGCCAGCGGCGCGGGCGACAGGTGCCGCAGCAGCTCGCGCTGCAGGTAGCGCCGGAAGTCGTAGGCCCGAACGAAGGTGCGGTCGGCGGCCCGCAGCGGGAGCAGGCCGTTCGAGTCCACCGCCTCCAGCCGCAGATCGAGGCGTTCGCCCGCGGCCGCCACCATGCGCGGCAGGAAGTAGGCCGGGTAGTCGTCGGTCACGACCAGCCGGGCGTGCTCGGCCAGGGCCGCGAGCAGCCCCTTGCCGGCGCCGGGCTGGGGCTCGACGTAGGGGTGGTAGAGGACGCCGCTGCCCTCGAAGGCCGCGCGATTGTCGGCCATGCCCGCCAGGGCGAAGGCGTGCAGGCGGTCGTTGGCGTACGGATGGCCGGCCCGCAGGCCCTCGAGCACGATCAACGGGAGCTCCGCCTCCGCAGCCCGCTCCAGCGCGTGTTGCAGGCCGAAGCTCCAGGCCGTGCGCCGTGCCGCGGTCATCCAGTAGAGGACGTAGGCGCCCTTGGGGCGCGGCGGACGATCGTTGACCGCGCGGACTCGCAGGGGGGGGACCATGCTCCTCGATACGCCGCATCTCGCGCGCGGGATCCCGGGTGCGGGCGAGGTTCCCGCGCCGCTGGAGCGGGGGCCGCGCCGGGGCTCAGAGTGTGAGAAGAATTCGAACACTCTCGGTACGGCCGGCTTGCCGGCCGTCCAAAAGGCGTTCTGAGAGGCCGTCCGGATGCTCTGCTCTGGGTCCGCTCCGGGTCCGCTCGATTTTCTCTCGGCCTCTCAGGAACTCTCCGACTTCTTGCGCGCCCCGCCCTTCGAGTTCGGCGTCGGCGCGTTCTTGGCGCTGAAGCGTTTGTCCTCGATCAGCACCAGGAGATCGAAGGAGCTGACGATCCCCACCACCTTCTGCTCGTGGGTCACCAGCAGATGGTGGATGCGGTGGTTGCGCATGATGCGCGCGGCGAGCGAGGGATCGCCGTACTGCGGCACGGTCTTGACGTCGGTCGACATCACGTGCCTGACCTCGGTCTGGTCCTTGTCCGACGAGAGGACGTCGGTCGCGGTCACGATGCCCAGGGGCCGGCCCTCCTCGTCGAGCACCGGCATCGAGTGGATGCGGTGGGCGTTCATCGTGTCGCGCACGCTGCCGACGGACTGGCGCGGATTGGCGGCCATCACGGACTTGACCATCAGGTCGTCGATCTTGACGTTCACGGGGGGCATCCGGGTGGGGAGTTCCGAGGTCGTGGGGTGGGACAAGGTACCGGGGAGCGACGCTCCCCGCGCGCCCCTTGGCGGGTCTCTCCCCCGCGCGCCGACGGTGCCCCGCGGATCGCCATCCGGGGCGCGGACTCCTACCATCGACGTCGTGCACCCCACTCCCCAGACGACCCCGAACGCCGCGGCCCTGCGCCGCCACTGGACGCTCGATCCTCACGTCCGGTTCCTGAACCACGGGTCCTTCGGGGCCTGCCCCCGGCCGATCCTGGCGCTCCAGGCCGAGCTGCGCGCGCGCATGGAACGCGAGCCCGTGCTGTTCCTGGCGCGCGAGGTCGCCGGCCTGCTCGAGGACGCCGCGGCCGAGGTCGCGGGCTTCGTCGGGGCGCGCCCCGAGGACCTGGTCCCGGTCCCGAACGCCACCACCGGGGTCAACGTGGTGCTCGCCTCCCTCGAGCTCCGCCCCGGCGACGAGTTGGTCGTCACCGACCACGGCTACAACGCCTGCAACAACGCCGCCGAGTTCGTCGCCGAGCGCGCGCGGGCGCGGGTCGTGCGAGCCGCCGTGCCCTTCCCCCTGGCCGGCGAGGGGGACGTCGTCGAGGCCGTGCTCGCCGCCCTCTCCCCGCGCACGCGACTGGTGCTGATCGACCACGTCACGAGCCCCACGGCCCTGGTGCTGCCCCTCGCGCGGCTGATCCCGCCCCTGCGCGAGCGCGGCGTCGAGGTGCTCGTCGACGGCGCCCACGCCCCGGGCATGCTCGAGCTCGACCTCGAGGGGCTCGGCGCCGACTACTACACGGGCAACCTGCACAAGTGGGTTTGTGCGCCCAAGGGCGCCGCGTTCCTGTGGGTGGCCCCGCGGCACCAGGCACGCGTCCGCCCCACCGTCATCAGCCATGGGGCGAACTCGCCCCGGCCGGGTCGTTCGCGCTACCAGACCGAGTTCGGCTGGATCGGCACCCTCGACCCGACGCCCTTCCTCTGCGCTCCGGCGGCGCTGCGCTTCCTCGGGGGGCTGCTGCCGGGCGGTTGGCCGGAGCTCCGGGAGCGCAACCACGCCCTGGCCCTCGAGGGCCGCGCGTGCCTGCTCGAGACCTTGGGCGGGACCCCGCCGGCCCCGGCCTCGATGCTGGGCTCGATGGCGAGCGTGCCCATCCCGCCGGGCGAGCCTGGCCCCGCGCCGGGCGCCTTCGGGATCGACCCGCTGCAGCGCCGCCTGTTCGAACACCATCGGATCGAGGTGCCCGTGTCGAGCTGGCCGGCGCCACCGCGGCGGCTCCTGCGCATCTCGGCCCAGGTGTACCTGGACGCCGCGGACTTCGAGGCCCTCGCCCGAACGCTGGCGGCGGAGGGCCTCGGCGCTTGATCAGGCCCGAGCCACGGCCGCGCCGGGGGGCGGGAACAGGTCGTCCACCAGCCGCAGCGCGCAGCCGCTACCCCAGGCGACCGCGCCGTCCCGGCCGTGGAAGCGGCCCTGGACGTAGAACGAGCTCGCGTTCGAGACGCTGAGGAGCGGCGCGAGGGCCAGCTCGTGGCGCAACGGGCGGCCCGAGTCTCCCAGGGGACCCAACTCGAAGGGGACGACCAGCTCGCGGCCGACGATGCGCAGCCCCAACTCCGGGGGCGCGGGAACGCTGAGCTGGTGGTCGCAGGAGATGAAGAGCTGCACCCGATCCCCGGGGGCGCCCTCGACCCACAGCGTGACGCTCGAGGCGCTGCGCGGGACCGGGCTGGCGAGTTGAACGCGGCGAGGAGGGAGCTTGTTCAAGGCTCCCCCCCCGCCGACAGTCCCCTTGTCCGCGCACAGGCGCGGTCTGCCCTGGACCGAGATCCAGGACGTGATCGGGAAGGGCCGCCTGGGCACCTCCGTGCCGGCCCCCGGAGCCCATCGCGCTGGGGCTCCAGACCCGAGGGAGCACCGATCCGAACTTTCGGTGCCCCGGGGCGGCTGGGGGAGATGGACCTGGCCTTCACAAGAGCTGCCCGGGTCGGCATCGAAGCCTTCCTTGGGGCGAACCTTCCTTCTCAGACCCCCACAAGCGAAGTGGCTCCAAAACCGATCGTGTTTCCGGTTTTTTTTTCGCCGGGTGGGGCCGCCCCCCCCTGGCGGGGCCGCCAGGGCCGATCGCGTCCCAGGATCGGGCCTCCGCGGCGTGATCCGGACCAGGTCGGCCGGCGGACGGGAACCGATCGGGCGGGGGACGGAGGGGGCCCCGATCCGCCGGGCCAGCGGGCCGCCGAGGGGTCGGGCCGGGCAGGCCGGGGGGCCGGGGGATCAGGGCAGCTTCGTCAGCCGCAGGTCCCGGAAGTGGATCTCCGCGCCCTCGGACTGCAGGCAGAGCTTGCCGCGGATCCACGTCGTCCGCGCCCAGGCTCCAGACGGCTTCCTGCTTGCCGTCCCCCTGCAGGTGCGCCGTCCAACCGGGAAGTCCCGGCCCGAAGAGCGCGCGGCCGTCTGGACCACTGTGCCGAGCGGGCCCCGAGCCGAGCAGCGACCACGACACACCTCGCTCCGGGGTCAGAAGGAGAGGAGCACGGAACGAATGAGCTCCATCCCAGCATCGTCCACGTCCGAACGCTGGGAGAGCTGCGTGAGGTGCGTACGCAGGCGTTGGTACGAAGAGCTCGAGCGGACCGAAGGCGAGGCGTTCTTGCGCAGGGTATTTACAGCGTGGATCAGCGACATGGCATACCCATTCTTGGCCGCGTCGAGCTCGTTCTGGGCACGCGTTTGCCTTTTCGCGGAGGATGCATCGGGCAACCTCGGCCAGGGCCTGCCCGCCAGCGCATCCATTCCGCTCACCAAGCGAGCTGCCGTGCGCTCGTCCGGGCGAGCGATAGGCAGGTTCAGCAACGCATTGCCCCGGACACGATCGCTGGCGTCGACTTCGAGCACGTACTCGAGGAACTCGGCGTCCCTGCGTCCGGCAAGCACGAGCAGGTTGCGCATTCCAGGATCGAGGTCCCCGCTGTAGCGGTCCCATACAAAGGTCCCCAGGTCGCGGTTTCCCAAGTCAAGGGCGGCCAGGGAGAGTTCATCACTCCCACGTTCGGATGCGCTCTCGAGCAAGTGCTTGAAGGCCTCGGAGGGCTCCGCCTGCTGGCAGATCAGGCGATCGGCCTGCCGCAGCAAATCGGAGTCAGGGGGTAGTGTCCGGGCGAGATCCCTAGCTAGCTCTAGGCCGAGGGATCCGGGCTGATCGGCCAAGAGCTCCGCGACGAGCAACTGGAGGGAGGGCCCACCGTGGTGCACCAACTCCATCAGAAGGTCCATCCGCGGGGGCTCCTCACGCAGGGCCAGGCGCGCCACGAGCCTTGCCAAGGGAGTGCAGTATTCGAAGGGGGCGAGCCAACGGGCGAGCAGCTCAAGGGAGGTAACGTCCAAGACATCGAAACTCTCCAGGTCTCCAAGGATCTCGAGGGCGACTTCCCGCGGCAAATGGTCCAAGCGACCCAGGATGTCGGTCAAGAGTCCGTCGAGGGCCTCGTTCAACGGGATCGCCATGGCCCGGTGCCCTTCGCGCTCCAGAGTCGCCTGGATGCCCAGCAGCAGCCGCAGGCCCATCAGCAACACTTCGAACTCCGCCTCTTCGATCTCGGGTTCGGCGTCGGAGTCCCCCAACCGGCCCACCCAAGCGACCAGCCCCTCCAAGTCCGCCAGGACCGCGGAAAGGGGCTCCTCGAGATCCGCGTACCTCCCCTCCTCCGTAGCGGCCCGGACCGCACCGAGAACGGCGACGTAATCCACCGCGGCCGGCGCGGTTCGTCTGCCATTCCTTTCGAGCGCCGTGCGCAGCGAGTCCCCGAGGTCTAGGAATTGCACACGTGCGTCATCCCCTATCTGGGCAGGCGCCCTCGCAGGTACCTCCGTCGCCGAACCGTCACTCCGGTAGATGGCCCGCACGACGAGAACTGCCCCCGTCAACAGGGCCAACAAAACCACGCCGACCGCAGTGGCTTTCAGCTTGTCCATCGGAGGGTCCTGCAAGGCGAGTCCTTGGGGTCGAGCGCAACTTCTTCTCAGGGTTCGTCCTCGCCACCCCCCCCGTCGGAATCACAGATCTCCTCCGTCGCGGAGGGAATGCCCTCTAGCGGCTGCCTACTGACCTCCCTGCATTCGGTCCCGACACAGACGGGTAGGCTGAGCGAGATACCGAAGCCGCCTACGGTGGCCTTGTATGCAAGCAAAATGGGCGCGCACTGCATGGTGATCTCTTCTCTGATGACTTGGCCTCCAGGACGGCACTTCTTGATCTCACTCGGCGGACCATTGCATGCATTCCTGTCGGGAGTGACCGTAATTTTCGTGTCGCAGGTACGGTGATGAGTCGTGATGAAGATCCCGCAGTGGCAGGAGTGCTTCCCGGAGTGTCCGGAGGTCACGCGACTCCCCGGAATCCTCTGAGGCTCCGTGCACCCGGCCTCAACTCTGGGCCCGGTAAGGGCCGAGCCTACGGCCGGAATGGCGAACAGGCTCGCGGCGACGAGGACGGGGAGAAAGAGGGAAGGAACGGTCCGCTTCATGTTCATGGCGAGTCCTCTCGGAGGGTTCTTTGGCGGGTCCGACGACCGACCTTCTGCTTGTAAGCACGCAGGGACCAGGTCCGCCCGGCCCCTCTGTCGCGTGTTGCCCTGGACCTAGATCCAGGGCGTGATCGGGAAGGGTCGCCTGGGCACCTCCGTGCCGGCCCCCGGAGCCCATCGCGCTGGGGCTCCAGACC
>CAYMYN010000070.1:0-9664 GCA_964394665.1 uncultured Planctomycetaceae bacterium | reverse complement strand
CGGCCGGCAAGCCGGCCGTACCGAGAGTGCTCGAATTCTTCTCACACTCTGAGCCGCGCCGCGCGTGGGCCGCTCGGCCCAGGGGCGCTCAGGTCGGCAGGTAGAGCCGGATCTTGTCGACGTAGCCCTGGGCGCTGCGCGCGATGCCCGCCAGCTCCTCGTCGCTGACGGTGCGCACGACGCGGCCGGGTACGCCGACCACCAGCGAACGCGGCGGCACCTCCATGCCCTCGCGCACGACGCAGCCGGCGCCGACGATCGAGCCCGTCCCGATGACCGAGCCGCCCAGCAGGATCGCGCCCATGCCGATCAGGCAGCGGTCCTCGACGCGCGCGCCGTGCAGCACGCAGCGGTGGCCGATCGTGACCTCGGCGCCGATCACGTTGGGCACGCCCGTGTCGGCGTGGATCACCGAGAGGTCCTGCACGTTGGTGCGCGCCCCGATCGTGAGCGGCGCGTCGTCGCCGCGCACGACGCAACCGAACCAGATGCCGGCGTCCGCGCCGAGTCGGACGTCGCCGGTGAGGAGCGCGTTCAGGGCGGCGTAGGCGCCGCCCTCCAGGGCCCGGAAGAGGCCGACTCGAGGGAACTGCGTCATGGTCAGGTGGGCCAGAGGATCTCCGCGCGGGTGCGCCGCCGCAACCATTTCGGCGCGCGCGGCCCGCTCACGGCGCGAGCAACACGTCCCGGGCGCCGGGCACCCACAACAGGAGCCCGAGCACGAGGCCATTGTGGAGCGCGTGGGCGCCCCAGGGCGCCCACAGCGTGCGCGAGCGCAACATCAGCGCGCCGAGCAGCAGGCTCAGGCCGAACACGGGACCCGCGACGGAGGCGCCGTGCAGGCCGGCGAAGAGCAGGCTCGTCACCACCACGCCGCCGGTCTCGCGCAGGTTCTGCACGAGGAGCGGCTGGAGGAAGCCGCGGAAGAGCAACTCCTCGAGGAAGGGCACGACCCCCACCGCGAGCACCAGGGCCAGGGCCAAGGAAGTCCCCTCCAGGGCCAGGATGCGCTCCAGGACGTCCTGGGTCTCGAAGCTCCGCCCGAGCAGCTCGAGGGCGTACGGCCAGGCGAGCGCCAGGCCGAACAGGCCCGGCAGGAGCAGCAGGTAGCAGGCCGCGCCGCACAGGAGGCCGCGCACCAGGCCCCGGGGCTCGAGGCCGATCGCGCGCAGCGGCTCCGGTTCGGTGCGCCGCGCCACGGCCCAGGCCGCGAGCGCCACCGGGCCCAGGGCGAGCACCGCCCGCAGCAGCAGGCCCAGGCCGTCGCCGCCGCCCTCCGGCAACGGCCAGAGCCCCGCGACCAGGAGCTGCGCGCTGAGGAACACGAGCGTCGCCAGCGCCAGGTGCGAGAAGCCCCAGCGCGCGAAGAAGACGCGCCGCCCCGGGTCGAGCCAGCGCGCGAGGCTGGCGCAGGCGGGCACCAAGGCCAGGCCGACGCACACGAGGGCGATCCCCACCAGCGCGCTGCCCGCGGCGACGTGCTCCGCCGCGACGCCCTGCGCGAACGCCGACGAACCGGGGACGTGCGGGGCGCAGGACCCGGACATCACGGGGCCTGCGCGCCCTCGATGCGCCCCTCGGTCGGCGAGGACGCGTGGGCGTACAGACGGCGCGGGATGCGCCCGGCGAGGAAAGCCTGCCGGCCGGCGATGCAGGCGTGCTTCATGGCCAGCGCCATGCGCAACGGCTCCCGCGCCAGCGCGATGCCGCTGTTCAGCAAGACCCCCGCCGCTCCGAGCTCCATGGCCTGGCTGACGTCGGAGGCCGTCCCGACGCCCGCGTCGACGATCACCGGCACGTCCGGGCACAGCTCGAGCACGATGCGCAGGGCGTTGGGGTTGAGGATGCCCTGGCCCGAGCCGATCGGCGAGCCCGCGGGCATCACGCTGCGCACGCCGAGCTCCGCCAGGCGCACGCACAGGCGCGGATCGTCCGAGCAGTAGACGAGCACGTGGAAGCCCTGGCGCACGAGCTCGGCCGCGGCCTCGAGGGTGCCGACCGGGTCGGGCAGCAGGGTGCGCTCGTCCCCCAGCACCTCGAGCTTGACCAACGGCGTGTCGAGCAGGTCGCGCGCGAGCTCGGCCGTGCGGATCGCGCTCGCCGCATCGAAGCAGCCGGCGGTGTTGGGCAGGATCGCGTACCGCGTGCGGTCGATGTGATCGAGCAGCGAGGGCCCGCGCGAGGCGTCGAGGTTGACGCGCCGCACGGCCACGGTCACGCACTCGGTGCCCGAGAGCTCGAGGGCCCGGGCGGTCTCCTCGAAGCTCGCGTACTTGCCGGTGCCGACCAGGAGGCGCGAGCGCAAGCTGAGCTCGCCGACCACCAGGGGCGGGTCCGTCGTCACGTCGTCGGGATGGGATGTCGTCGTCATGGCCCAGTTCCTAGCCGCCGCCCACGAGGGTCACCACCTCGACGCGGTCCCCGTCCTCGAGCACGACCTCCGCGCGGCGCGCGCGCGGCACCAGGGCTCGGTTGCGCTCCACGGCGACCTGTTCCGGCACCAGGCCCAGGGCGCGCACGAGGTCGGCGACCGTGGTGCCGGCCTCGCAGACGCGCGGCTCGCCGTTGACGTGGATGCGCATGGCTCGCAGGGGCAGGAAGGCCGCGGATGATCCCACGGCGCGGGCGCGGCGGGAAGGGCCACGGAGCTCACACGCGCAGGAAGGCGCAGTCGAGGTAGGCGCTCTCGGGCACCGACAGGAGCCAGGGGTGGTCGGCCGCGGCGCCGCGCAGGTGCTCGACCCAGGCCGGCCGACCGGCGGCGAGCGAAGCCGCCGCGAGGTACCCCACGAAGGTCTCGCGCCCCACCAGGTGCGAGCAGGTCGCGCTCACCAGCCGGCCGTCGTCGGCGAGCAGCTCCAGGGCGCGACGGTTCAGCTCGACGTAGCCGCGCTCGGCCCCGACGAGCTCCTTGCGGTTGCGGGCGAAGGCCGGCGGATCGACGATCACGAGGTCGTAGCGCTCCCCCTCCTGCGCCCGCCGCCGTAGGTCGCGCATGGCGTTGACGCGCTCGAAGCGCACGCGGTCGGCGACGCCGTTCGACTCGGCGTTGGCGAGCACGCGCTCCCCGGCGGCCTCCGACTGGTCGAGGCACAGGACCTCGCTGGCGCCCGCGAGCGCGGCCCGGATGCCGAACAGGCCGTCGTAGGAGAACGCGTCGAGCACCCGCCGGCCGGCGGCGCCGCGCGCGGCGAGCGCGCGGTTCTCGCGCTGGTCGAGGTAGTGACCGGTCTTGTGTCCGGCGAGCACGTCCACGCGATACCGCAGGTCGCCTTCGGTCACGACCAGGGTCTCGGGCAGGCTCCCCTGCACGAGCTCGACGCGCAGCGGCAAGCCCTCCAGGCGCCGCACCGAGGCGTCCCCGCGGTCGACCACGGCCAGCAACTCGAAGGGCAGGGCCTCGAGCAGGAGCTCCACGAGGAAGGGCCGCATGCGCTCGACGGCCTGGGTCGTCCCCTGCAGCACGGCCACGCGGCCGTAGAGGTCGACGATCCAGCCCGGGAACCCGTCCGCGTCGGAGTGCACCAGACGGCAGGCACCCTCGGGGTCGAGGTACCCCAGGTCCCGGCGCACGGCCACCGCGCGCGCGAGGCGTTCGGCCCAGAAGGCCCGGTTGGGTTGTTCCTCGCCGCCGCTGACCATGCGCACCGCGATGCGCGACTGCGAGCTGAACAGGCCCCAGCCCAGGACGCTCTGGTCGGGCGCGTGCACGGGCACCAGCTCCCCGGGCGAAGCCTCGCCCGCCGCGAGGTCGTCGCGGTAGACCCACGGGTGGCCGCCCTGGAGGCGCCGCCGGCCCTTGCCGCTGAGGAGGATCTTGCCCATGTCGATGCGCGCGCCGGGGACGGGTGCCTCCGGACGCGGGGCGAAGAGGGTAGCCGCACCCCGTCCCGGGTGCCAGGCGCGGGGATCAGCGCCCCCCGTCCGGGTCGCCGGCGCGCTCCTCCACCAACCAGCGGAAACGCGCGTCCTCCCGCAGCGAGGCGAGGTCGGGGTCCGACGCCGCCCAGCGCTTCTGCTGGTCGAGGGAACCCGGGCTGTCGTGGTTGGTCGTGAAGTCGAGCTCGAGCAGCTCGAGCGCGCGCCGGCCCTCGCCCAGCAGGGCGTAGGTGCAGGCGAGGTTGTAGTACAGCGCGGGCGCCACCTGGACCTGGTCGAGCAGGCTGCGCGCCTCGGCCGCGCGACCCATGCGCGCGCGGTAACACGCGAGCAGGACGCGCATGAAGTCGTCCTGGCGCAGCTCGTAGGCGCGCTCGAAGAAGGCCAGCGCGCGCTCGGGATCGCCCAGCCGCACGTTGGTGTTGACGGCCAGCGACATCAGGGCCGCCGCGCGCTCGCGGCGCAGGGAGCGCAGCAGGGCCGGGTCGACGCCGCGCTCGGTCAACGTGCGCTCGAGGTTCTCGTAGCGCTCGACCGCGCTCGTGAGCACTTCCTCGGCGCGCCGCGGCTCGTCGTCCTGCATCCAGGTGCTGCCGATCGCCATCTCGGTCTGGGCCGCGAGTTCCTCGGCCCACAGTTGGGCGCCGGCTTGGCGCTCGAGGTCCGCGAGCAGGCGCGAGGCGAGCTCGCGGGCCTCCGCCGCGCGCCCGTCGCCCAAGAGGTCCCCCGACAGGTTCAACGCCAGGCGCGTGGGCGTGCGCAGCTTGTGCGCGTGCTCGGCCAGCGCGCCCCGCCAACGCTGGTACTCCATGCGCTCGTAGAGCAACTCGCGCAGACGGGTGGCGACCTCCGGCTCCTGCAGACCCTCGAGACCGTCGCGCTCGAGCACCTCGCGGCGCAGGCGCTCGAGCTCCTGGCGCAGGCGCGCCAGGCGACCGTCGAGGATCGCGGCCAGACGCCGGTTCCGGCGCGGATCCGCGAGCGGGTCGGCGAGCTCGGGGCTGATCGAGTCGAGGGCCGCGAAGCCCGGAAACTCGCCCGGCGCGACGGTCGCGAGGGCCGCGCCGAGCGTCCGCAACAGATCGTGGGCGCGCGCCAGCGGCCAGCCCGGTCGGGGGCGCGCGAAGAGCAGGCCGGCGGGGGAGAACTCGTGGGCCAGGACGCCTTCCCAGTGGCTCAGCTCGCGCCCGTCGCCGCGGGCCGCCAGGGCCTGGGCCTCGAGGCCGGACTCGTGGGCCAGCCGCAGCGGTTCGAGCACCGCGCGATCCGCGGCCGAGCGCCCCTGGACCAGGGCCGCCAGCGCCCGCGCGAGCTCGAGCGCGGCGCGCGCCGTCAAGCGCTCCTCCTGCTCGCGGGCGCCGCCCTCGGAGAAGGCGTCGAGGCGCTCGGCCAGGCGCTCCTCCTGGAGCTCGGCCGCGCGCGCGAGCCACAGGGCCGCCTCCGCGGGGCGTTCGAGGGCCAGCGCCGCGATCCCGGCCACGTGCCGGGCTCCGATGCGGACCGCCGGCGGGCCGTCGGCGGTGCGCGGCCCCGCCAGGCGCAGGGCCAGGTCCAGGGCGCGCCCGGCGTCGAGCCCCTCGCCGAGCAGGAGCCGCGCGCGCTGCAGCTCGCTGGCCTCCGGGTCGCGGCCCTCGCCCGCGAGCTCGAGCAACAGGCGTTCGGCGCGCTCGGGCCGGCGCAGGGCGAGGTGGCGGCCGAGAAGGGCCACGATCGCCGACTCGCCCGCGCGCCGCACGCGCGGGTCGGGATCGCGCAGGGCGCGCACGAGGGGCGCCCGTTCGCGGGCCGTCGCCGGCGGGCGCGCGGGATCGGCCAGGGCCCGGCCGTAGGCGGGCAGCAGCTGCGCCCGGATCTCGGGCGAGAGCGCGCGCCCGCGACCCTCGGTCCCCGGCTCGCGCGGACCCTGGGCCAGCACGCGGGCCACGAGCACCTCGCCCTCCGTCCCCAGGCCCGCGAGGACCCGCGCGGCGGCCAGGGCTTCCTGGGGCGGAAGGCGATCGAGCAGCCCGTCCAGCTCGCGCGCGGCCCAGGATCCGCCCGCCGCGCCCAGGGCCGCCAGGGCCGCCGCGCGCAGGACGGGATCGGAATCCTCGAGGGCGCGTTCGGCGAGGGCGCGCGCGCGGCGCTGCGCCTGGGGGGCCTCCAGGGGCAGCAGCGCGCCGAGGGCCTGCACGAGCTGCTGCCGCGCGTTCGGGTCCCGCTCCCCGGCGAGCGCGCCCAGGAGCCCCTCGAAGTGCGCCGCGCCCGCGTGGTTCACCGCCCAGGCGGCCATCGCGCGCCGGGCGGCGAGGTCGCCCCCGGCGTAGAGCGCGAAGGCCTCGGGTCCCCCGGCCTCGAGGGCCGCGCGGAAACGGGCTTCGAGATCCCGCGGCGCGGCCTGACCGGGCGGCGCCCCGAGCAGGACGGCGACGGCCAACAGGAACAGCGCGAGGCGCGCGGGGTTCATCCGGGCTCCCCCCCGTTCGAGGCCTGCGCGGCGCCGTCCGCCGAGCCGTCCGCGGGGGACTCCCGTCGGCGGCGGTACTCCAGGGCCCGGCGGGTCAGCCCGAGGCGCCGGGCGGCCGCGCTGGCGTTGTCCCGCGTGTCCCGCAGGGCCTGGTCGATCAGCGCCCGCTCGAGCTCGTCCAGGGTCAGGCCGCTGGCCAGCACCTCGCGCGCGATGCGCTCGGCCTGGCCCTCGAGCGCCTCGTCGAGGAACTCGAAGGCCTGGGCGTCGAGCGGCGCGGCGCCGGGCGGCGCGAGCACCAGGGCGCGCTCGAGTGCGTTCTCGAGCTCGCGCACGTTGCCCGGCCAGGGATGGCGGGCCAGGCGTTCGAGGGCCCCGGGGTCCAGGCCGCGTCGGGGGATGCCGGTGCGGGCCGCGGCGCGCTCGAGCAGGACCTCGGCGAGCTCGGGCAGGTCCTCGGTCCGCACGCGCAGCGGCGGCACGCGCAGCACGACCACCGCGAGGCGGAAGTAGAGGTCGTCGCGGAAGCGCCGCGCGCGCACGGCCTGCGCGAGGTCCAGGCTGGAGGTGGCGAGGACCCGCGCGTCGACGGCCACGCTCTCCTCCGCGCCCAGGGGCTCGACCCGGCGCTCCTGGAGCACCCGCAGCAGCTTGACCTGCAGGGCTTCGCTCAGGCACTCGACCCCGCCGAGCACCAGGGTGCCGCCCTCGGCGCGGCGGAACCGGCCGCGCCGCGCGCGGTCGGCGCCCGTGAAGGCGCCCTGCTCGTGGCCGAAGAGCTCGGCCTCCATCAGGGTCGGGCTGAGGGCCGCCAGGTCGACCTCGACCAGGGGTCCCGCGGAGCGCGGGGAGAGGGCGTGCAGGCGCCGGGCGGCGGTGTCCTTGCCCGCGCCGCCCTCCCCTTCGATCAGCACGGTGGCGTCCGAGGCCGCCACGCGCCGCAGGCGTTGCTCGAAGTCGCGGGCGGCCGCGCTTCGACCGAAGGGCGCGTCGATGGGCTCCGGAAGGGCGGGCACGGAGGGGGTCCTCGGGACCAGGACCGGGGCAGGGGGGCAGGGGCACCGACGCGCCAGGCCGAGCGGTGCGGGCCGACCGGCGCGGACTGGGGCCGGGCCCCGCGCGGGCACGCCGAGTGCGCTCCGGTTGACTCCAGAGGGGTCCTATACCACACTCTCGGGTCTCCCAGGACCCTGACGAATCCGCGCGATCCGGCCGCGTCATGGCGAGGTGGGCCCCCCCACTTCTCCAGCGCTCATTTAAGGGGCGATCCACGCCCCTTCCGGACGGACCGCTCGGAATCGACGGGGCTCCGCGGGGGGCCGCCCTCCAGCGCCTCGAAACCGTCCCGGCAAGCCACTCCAGATGAATCGCGAAGACCTCCTGCGGATGATCGACGTCATCCACCGCGACAAGGACATCCCCAAGGAAGTGCTCTTCCGGGGGCTGGAGGAGGCTCTGGCCGCTGGGGTCCGCAAGCGCCTCGGCGCCGGCGAGGACCTCGTCGTGCGCATCGACCGCAAGACGGCCGAGGTCTCGATGGAGGACGACGAGGAGGAGTACGAGTTCGACCTGGCCGAGCTCGGTCGCATCGCCGCGCAGGCCGTGAAGCAGGGCTTCATGCAGCGCGTGCGCGAGGCCGAGCGGGACGTGCTCTACGAGGAGTACGAGACCCGCGTCGGACACCTCGTCAACGGCGTCGTGCAGCGCTACGAGGGCGATGCCCTGGTCGTGAACCTCGGCAAGGTCGAGGGCCACCTGACCAAGGAAGACCGGGTGCGGGGCGAGAACTTCTCCCCCGGCGACCGGATCCGTTGCCTGGTGGTCGAGGTGCGCAAGGAGGGAACGCGCATGAAGCTGTTCCTCTCCCGCACCCACCCCGACCTGGTGCGCCGCCTGTTCGAACTCGAGGTGCCCGAGATCGCCGACGGCATCATCGAGATCAAGCGCGTGGTCCGTGAGCCCGGCTACCGCACCAAGATGGCGGTCCTGTCCTCGGACCCCAAGATCGACTGCATCGGCGCCTGCGTGGGCGTGCGCGGGTCGCGCATCAAGGCCGTCATCGACGAGTTGCGCGGCGAGCGCATCGACATCATCCGCTGGAGCGATTCGCTCGAGACCCTGATCATGAACGGCCTCAAGCCGGCCGTGATCCACATCGACAACATCTTCCCCGACGTCAAGTCGCGCAGCGCCGTCGTGATCGTCGACGAGGACCAGCAGTCCCTGGCGATCGGCAAGAAGGGCCAGAACGTGCGCCTGGCGAGCAAGCTGTGCGGGTGGGACATCGACATCAAGACCCGCGCGCAGTTCGAGAACCCCGAGGAGTCCGGCGCACGGCGCGCCGGCCCGGCCGCGGACGGCCCCGGGGGCGAAGCGGACGAGGAAGGCGAGGAGCGCTTCGAGCCCTCGGCGGAACGAACCCGGACCGCGGAGTTCGCCCTGGGCGAGCGCCGCGTCCCCGAAGGCGCGCCGAGCAGCGGCGACGCCGCGGAGCGATGAACGACGAGCGGCTCGGGGCCGCGGCGCGGGTGCCCGGGCGACCCTAGGTCGCCCCTCGGTGGCCGGCCTCGACCCCACGGGCCGGACCCGACCAAGCCGCGGCGACGCGGACCCGACAGATCAAGCCGCGGAAACGCGGACCCGAGAGACCAGCTTGACGAAGAAACGCATTCACGAGCTCGCGAAGGAACATGGCCTGGTCGGCAAGGACCTGGCCACCAAGCTGCGCGACCTGGGCTTCAGCCACATCAAGAGCCACATGACGGCCCTCGACGAGTTCGAGGTGCTGCAGGTGCAGGCCGTGCTGGAAGCCCACGGCATCATCTCGAGCGCGGCGCCCGCGCGCGCAGCCGCCGCCGACCCGGCCGGCGGCGGGCTCATCGTGCGGCGCAAGAAGAAGAAGTCCACCGCCGGTGGCGCCGACGAGCCCTCCGACGAGGACGAGGGTCCCGAGGCCAGCGAGCCCCCGCGCGTGGAGCCTGCGCGCACCGCGATCGTCGAGCCCCAAGAGCGCGAGTTCGAGACCGAGGAGGAGGAGCTCCCCGAGCGGGAGATCGCCCCCGCCGCGCGCTCCGCGCCCGCGGCTCCCAAGGCCGAGTCCCCCGCCGCCGTCGAGCCCACCCCGGCGCCGGCCCCTCCGCGCCCGGTCGAGGCCCCGCCCGCGGCGCGCCCGGCCGAGCTCGAGCGCGAGGAGCCCCGCGAGTCCACCCCGCCGGCCCCGGCGGCCAACGTCGCGAAGGCCGCTCCGCCCGCCCCCCCGGCCCAGGCCCCCGCTCCGGCGACCCCCCCTCCGGCGGCCGCCGCGGCGCCCGCGGCCGCGCCGCGCCCCGCCGCGGGCCC
>CAYMYN010000069.1:0-10755 GCA_964394665.1 uncultured Planctomycetaceae bacterium | reverse complement strand
TGTTTCCGGTTTTTTTTCGCCGGGCAGGGCCTGCCCCCCCTGGCGGGGCCGCCAGGGCCGATCGCGCTCCCAGGATCGGGGCACCGCGGCCTGAACCGGGGCCCGGTCGGCCGGCGGACGGGGTCCGGCCGGGCGCGGGGAGGGCTGGAGCCCCAGCCCGCCGGGCGGTCGGGCCGGGGGGGGGGTCAGGGCAGCTTCGTCAGGCGCAGGTCCCGGAAGTGGATCTCCGCCCCCTCCGACTGCAGGCAGAGCTTGCCGGGGATCTCCTGGGCGTCGCGGGCCTCGTTCAGGATCTCGCCGTTCACCCGCAGCACGACGTGGCCTCGCCAGACGAGGATGTCGTACTCGTTCCACTCGCCCAGTTCGCGCTCGTGGGTCTTCACCCGGCGCGTGTTGCGGCCGTTGGTGCGCGAGGGGTCGGTGCGCATCGGGAACTCGCCGATGTTCCAGAAGTCCCCCGCCTGGCCGGACATGAGCTGGGCCTCGATGCTGCGCGGCCAGACCTGGTCCTCGCCGACCTGGCGCATCAGCACCCCGCTGTTGCCGGCGCCCTTCGCGGGGTCGAAGCGCCACTCCAGGCGCAGGTGGAAGTTCGTGAAGTCCTCGGTCGTGCGCAGGTAGCCGATGGGGCGGCCCTTGCAGACGAGCACGCCGTCCGCGCCCAGGCTCCAGACGTCCGCCTGCTTGCCCCCGTCCTGGAGGTAGGCCGTCCAACCCGGGAGGCCCGGCTGGAACAACGCGCGGCCGGCGCTCGGGTCCGGGGAGAGGTCGCGCACGAAGAGGTTGCGATAGTGCACCTCGTCGCCGTGGTCCTGCAGCGCGATGCGGCCGGAGCTCAGGCGCGCGAAGTCGGGCATCTCCCCGAACTTGCTGGCCGCGATGCGCGCGCGTCCCTCCTCCGAGGCGAGGTCGGCGCTCAGCACGCGCCGGCCGTTGACCCAGTGCTCGACGTAGTTGCCGACCACGAGGATGCGGCCGTGGTTCCAGGCACCCGCCGGCCTCAGCGCCTTGCCCTCGGCGGCGTAGAGGTCGTACAGCGAGCCGGCCGTGTGGCGCGGGTCGGCGCCCGCATGGGCGGCGTCGTCGAGCACCTGGAACTCCGGCCCCGACTGCCAGGTCGTGCTCGCCCGGTCGCCGACCCGGTACATCACGCCGCTGTTGCCGCCGGGGGCGAGCTTCCACTCGAAGGCGAACTCGAAGTCGCGGAAGGTGCGCTCGGTGACGAGGTCCCCGCCGCCGCCGCCCGCCGCGTGGCGCAGCGCGCCGTCCACGACCTGCCAGCCGCGCTCGGGGAAGGCCGAGGTGCGGTACCCCACCCAGCCGCGGGTCGAGCGGCCGTCGAAGAGCTCGCTCCAGCCGGCGGCGCGCTCGGCCTCGGTCAGGGCGTTGGCCGGCCGGGTGCTGGGGGTCACATCCCCGGTCGCGGCCCACTCGGTGCCGCGCACGATGAGCTCGCGGAAGCCGGGGCTCGCGTGCGAGACCTGGTGCGCCTCGTTGCCCGGCCAGACGTGACCGAGGGGCGTGTGGAAGACGCGGCCGCGGCCGTACTCGCGCACCAGGACCATCGGCTCGTCCTTGCCGGTGCCGCCCGACTCGGTGCTCGAGTGCGCCGTGGCGAGCACGCGGAAGGGCGCGCCGTGCATGTGCACCAGGCCGTGGTAGAGCTCGTCGGGGTGCGCGACGATGTCGGCCAGATCGCGCGTGATCGGGTGGTCGCGGTCGGTGATCGCGACGTCGAAGGCGTGGAAACGGCCGTGGCCGGTGCCCTCGCGCCAGCACAGGGCGACCAGCTCTTCGTACTCCTTCCACCCCGGGAAGGCGTTGTTCGCGGCGTGCACGACGACCACGCCCAATCCGCCGCGCACGGCCTCGAGGAAGCCCCGCTCCGCCTCCGCGCCCCAACGCGGGCCGTTGT
Organism: uncultured Planctomycetaceae bacterium; assembly: GCA_964394665.1. Taxonomy (GTDB): domain Bacteria; phylum Planctomycetota; class UBA1135; order UBA1135; genus CAYMYN01. The sequence goes on along the minus strand of CAYMYN010000069.1, from coordinate 8,840 downwards.
AGTCGAGCACGACGGCGCGGAATCGCCCCAGGGCGACGCGATCGGCCAGGGTCTCGGCCGGGGTCTCGGTGACCTCGACGCGGAACTTGCCGCTCTCCTCGAGGATCGTGCGCAGGGAGGGCGTCGTCCACTGCCACCAGTGGTTGTTGGCCCCGCTGACGATCAGCACCGGCACGGGCTCGGGCCGGGACGTCTGCGCCGGGGCGGCCGAGAGGGGAACCAACGCAGCGAGGAGAACGGAGAGCAGAGCCATGGCGGGACGTGGGGTTCGGGTGGGAGCGCGGCGGATGCCACGTCGGTGCGGCGGGGTCCACAGGATACGCGGGGCTCGGCTCCCGAACACGGCGCGGGACCCTGCATGGCCCGAGTGGTTAGACTTGGGATCCGCCCTCTCCCCGCCGCGCGCGGGATGGACCTCAGGAGACCCCCGTGATCGAACCCCGACTCGAGGACCCGTGGCTCGTGGCCGTCTGGCCCGGCATGGGCGCCGTGGCGCACATCGCCGGCTCGTACCTCCAGCAGGCCCTGCGGGCGCAGCCGGTGGCGGAGATCGACTCCTCGAGCTGGTTCGACCTGCGCTCGGTGCGCGTTCAGAAGGGCATCATGCAACCTGCCGAGATGCCCCGCAGCATCCTGCGCGCCTGGCGCAATCCCGGTGATGGGCGCGACCTGGTCGTCATGGTCGCCGACCAGCAACCCGCGGCCGGGGGCTACCGCTACTGCGAGCAGCTCCTGCGCCACGCGCGCACCGAGCTCGGCATCCAGCGCGTGGTGACCTTCGCCGCCCTGGGGACCCCGATCCATCCCAAGGAGAAGCCGCGCGTCTTCGCCGTCGCCACCGGCACGGGCGTGCTCGCCGACTGCGAGCGCGCCAAGGCCCTGCCGCTCGAGGAGGGCGAGATCGGCGGCCTGAACGGCGTCTTCCTCGCCGCCGCCGCGTCCCAGGGCGTAGACGGCATGTGCCTGCTGGGCGAGTTCCCGTTCTTCGCCAACGCGATCCCGAACCCCAAATCGTCCTCGGCGGTGCTGCGCACGTTCGCGCGCATCGCGGGCATCCCGCTCGATCTCGCCGAGCTCGATCAGCAGGCCGCGATCGTCGAGAAGGGCTTCACCGAGCAACTCGAGCGCCTGCAGCGCCAGATCCAGGAGCAGCAGGGCGGCGAGGTCGAGTTCCCCAGTGCCTACGAGAAGGTCGAGGAAGAGGAGGAAACCGTCGACCCCGCCGTGCGGACGCGCATCGAGCAGCTCTTCGCGCAGGCCGAGCGCGACCGCCAGAAGGCGCTGGACCTCAAGTCCGAGCTCGACCGCCAGGGGCTCTTCCGGGAGTACGAGGACCGTTTCCTCGACCTGTTCAAGCGCGCGGAGTGAGCGCGCGTCTTCCCGCGTTCAGAAGTTCGCCAGGGTGACCACGACCTGGAGCCCCTCCAGGTCGAGGTCGCCCATGCCGCGGCCCAGGTCGACGGTGTTCTCGATCCAGCGCGCGCCCAGGCCCATCCAGACGTAGGGCGTGACCAGGAACTCGAAGCCGGCGCGCGTGTACCAACCCAGCCCCCAGCCCGAGCTCGAGCGGTCGAACTCCTCGCCCAGGGTGCCGCCGGGCACGGTCCGCTGCTCGTACTCGACGTACTGCATCAAGGGCCCGGCGCCGGCGTAGAAGCGCGCGCCCTCGCCCAGGAACACGTTCAGGAACGGGCCGCCGAACAGGTCGATCGCGAGCACATTGACGTCGACCGCGACCGAGAGCCCGCCGGGCCCGGAGGCCAGCGCTCCGCCGCGTCCGCGCCAACCCAGGCCGAGCATTCCCTCGAGGCCGAAGTCCACGTGGTGCCCGGCGAGCTTCCACTGCGCGCCGCCGCCCAGGACCGGGTACTGCGGACGGCCGTCCTGCTCGACGTCCTCGACGAGCCCGCCCTGGCGCTCGAAGGTCTCGAGCCGTTGGATGCCGAAGAATCCCTGCAGCAGCGGCTCGCCCACGGCCCACTCCGCCGAGCTGCGCGGGGAGGGCACGGACGGCGGATCGACGAGCCCCACGCACGAGGCCAGGGCACAGGCGAGCAGCGGGAGGAGTCGCAGGGAGCGGGACATGCCGGCCCGGCACGGTAGCGCCGCGCGGTCGCGCCCGACAGGGTCGGAGCTGGTCCGCGGGCCGCGGGTCCGTATCCTGGGGCGCCCCAGCGCGCGGACACGAGGATGGCGAACGACCCGCGGCGCACGCCGCGCCCCTGCACGAACCGTTGGTTCGCCCGCAAGCCGCTGGCGGCGCTCGTCCTCGCCCTGTGTCCCGCGGCCGGTCTCGCTCAGGAACCACCCCCCGAGCGCGCGTCCACGGATCCGCGCGAGCCCCTGCGGCGCCAGGCGCGCGCTGTCCGCGTCGAGACGCCGCCGCTCATCGACGGCCGCCTCGACGACCCCGCCTGGGCGCTCGCGCGGCCGATCGGCGAGCTGTTCCAGATCGATCCCCAGCAGGGCGTGCCCCCCAGCGAAGCGAGCGAGATCCGCGTCGTCTACGACGAACACGCGATCTACTTCGGCCTGCGCCTGTTCGACCGCGAGCCGAACAAGATCATCGTCAAGACGATGGAGCGCGACGGGTTGCTCTCGGCCGAGGACTACGTGATGTTCGTCCTCGACACGCACCTCGACCGGCGCAACGCCTACTTCTTCCAGCTCGGCGCCGCGGGCTCGAAGGGCGACGCCCTGGTCACGAACAACGGCGCGGACTTCAACAAGCCCTGGGACGGGATCTGGGAGGGCAAGGCGCGCATCGACGAGCTCGGCTGGACGGCCGAGATCTCGATCCCCTTCCACACGCTCTCGTTCCGCGAGGACCTGGACACCTGGGGCTTCAACCTCGAGCGCGTGCTCGCGCGCCGCAACGAGGACTCGCGCTGGGCCAGCCCCAACCGCGAACACTCGCTGTTCAACCTCTACATGGCCGGGGATCTGGTCGGCATCGAGGGCGTGCACGGGGGCCTGGGCCTCGACGTCAAGCCCTTCTTCGTCGGCACCTGGAGCAACGACCGCAGCCTCGACGACTCCAGCTTGCTCGGTCAGCCGGGCCTCGACGCCTTCTACCGCCTGACGCCGCGGCTCACTGCCGCGCTCACGCTCAACACCGACTTCGCCGAGACCGAGGTCGACGCCCGGCGCGTCAACCTGACTCGATTCCCGCTTTTCTTCCCCGAGCAGCGCGACTTCTTCCTACAGGACGCGGGCGTGTTCCGTTTCGCCGACCTCGGCAACGACCTGATCCCGTTCTTCAGTCGCCGCATCGGGCTGGCCCCCGACGGCAGCGAGGTGCCGATCGAGGTCGGCCTCAAGCTCACCGGCCGCGCCGGCCCCTACAACCTGGGCGTGCTCGACGTCTTGACCGACGAATCCGGCGATCTGGAACGCCAGAACCTCTTCGTCACCCGCATCGCGCGCAACGTCGGACGTCAATCGACCTTCGGCGGAATCCTGACCCACGGCGACCCGCGCGGCGGCGAGGGCGCGGCCACCCTGGGCCTGGACTACAACTACCGCACGAACGACTTCCTGGGCGACAAGAACCTGCGTTCGTCCTGGTGGATCTTGGGCACGACGGGCGAGGACGAAGAACGACGGGGACTCGCGTACGGCGGTTCGTTGCGCTTCCCCAACGACGTGTGGAGCTGGAGCTTGTCCGCCAAGGAGATCGGCGCGGACTTCGACCCCGCCCTGGGCTTCGTTCCCCGGCGCGGCATCCGCGACTACCGCGCCGAGGTCGCCTACCAGCCGCGCGTCGACGACCGCGTGCGCAACCTCGACTTCCTGATCGCGAGCAACCTCGTCACCGACACGACCGACGAGCTCGAGACGCTCGAGTCGCGCCTGCGCCCCTTCGGTCTGCGCTTCCAATCCGGGGACCGCGTCTACGTCGAGCTCGATCATACCCGCGAGGTGCTCGAGGAACCCTTCGAGATCGCCCCCGGGGTGGTGGTCCCGGACGAGGACTACTCCTTCGCCCGCTATCGCCTGGCCCTCGAGACGGCTGGAAAGCGCGAGCTCTCGAGCACCCTCGCCTTCACCGGCGGCGATTTCTTCGATGGCCGGCGCGAGGAGTACTCCGCCGCCCTGACCTGGAGCCCGAGCCCGCGCTTCAGCGCCGAGGCCGAATACAGCCACAACGACGTCGCCTTGCCGGGGGGCGAGTTCAGCGTCGACGTCGCGCGCCTACGCTCGGTGATCACCTTCACGCCCGACGTCGCCTGGTCGACCACCCTCCAGTGGGACGATCGCTCCGAGCGCATCGGCCTCTTCTCGCGCCTACGTTGGATCTTCCGGCCCGGGAACGAGCTCTACGTGGTCTTCAACGAGAGCCTCGACGCCACGACCTCGAGCCTGCGCTCGGAGTTCGAACAACTCGCCTTCAAGCTCGTCTACACCCTGCGCTTCTGAGCCCGATTCAACGCCCCAGCGACTCGACGATCGGCGCGTCGGACTCTTGGACGCGGGTGAAATTCGCGCGCGAGCGGATGCCGCGCCAGCCTTCACGGACGAGGATCTGGCCGACGACGCCGCCCAGGGTGTTGCCCGGGCCGGGGAGCACCAGGCGCTCGGGGGCGTGCTCGCGCAGCAGGACCCGCACGGCGCGCGTCAGGTCGTAGGGCGTCGTGACCTGGGCGCCGAGGGTGTACTCGCGCAGGGCCTCGACGTCGCTCGACCAGGGCGTCCAGCGCCGCCCGCGGCCATCGACCAGGGTCGTGCGCGGGCGGCGGAAGGGGAGGTCCGCGAGGCGCGCGCGGGCTGCGGCGGAGACTTCGGCGGCCAGCGGCGTGTGGTAGGGGCCGTGCTGCACGAGGCGGAAGGGATAGCGCTGCTTGCCGTGCTGCACGGGCGGCAGCGCGCGCAGCAGATGCGCGAGGCCGGCCTCGCTGCCGGCAAGCACGGCGTAGCCGCCCAGGTGGATCGAGGGAAAGGCCTCGCCCGGCGCGCCGGCCAGGGCCTGGGCGACGGCCTGTTCGAGCTCGGGCGCCGGCAGCCAGGCCTCGTCCACAAGCGGGTAGAGGAGCTGACCGCCGCCGTGGGTGCGCGCGCTCTCCTCCTGCAGCAGCGCCAGCTCCTGCACCAGGCGAAAGCCGTCGTCGAAGTCGAGCGCGCCGCCGATCACCAGCGCCGTGTACCAACCCATCGAGTTACCGCTGACGGCCACGACCTCGGCCGCGCGCGCCGCGCGGGCGGCGTCGCGCAGGGCGACGAGGTGGATCAGCGGCGAGACGTTGGCCGGCGCGAGGTGTCGCGCGGGGGACCAACGCTCGGCGTGGTCGAGGGCGCTCAAGGGCTCGAGGTCGTACCCGCGACGCAGCTCGTCGGCGCGCCGCACGGACGGATCGGCGGGGTCGAGGCTGCGGCGCACGGCGTCGGTGTAGGCGCCGCGGCCCGGGGCGACGAGCACGACGCGCGTCATCGCAAGAGCTCCGTCGCGCGGGCCACGATCTGCTCCTCGGAGACGAGCACCAGGTCGGCGGCCGCCGCCAACGGGACGTAGGTGTCCACGGCGCGCACGCTCGCCACGCGGCGCGCGAGGCCCTGCTCGGCGAGGTCGGCGATCAACGCGTCAGCCACGCCGGCCCCGGTCGCACGGCACTCGTCCACCACCAACACCCGATCGCAGGCCAGGGCCTCGCGGCGCAGGGCCTCGAGCGGCAGGGGTGCCAGCCAGCGCAGGTCGACGACGCGCACGCGCCGACCGTGCTCGCGCTCCAGGCGCCGCGCCGCGCGCAGGGAGAGGCGCAGGCCGTTGGCGTAGGACACGATCAGGAGTTCGGGTTCCTCGGCGCCGTAGGTGCCGAGCTCTCCGGGCAGCAGGTAGCTCGAGGGTGAGCCGTCGGGGGCCGGATAGTCGCAGAGCCAGCCCCCGTCCCCCGCTTCGAACAGGTCGCGCTCGTGGTACAGCGCGATCGGCTCGAGGAATGCGGCCACGCGCCCGCAGGCCTTGGCGATCGCGAGCGCCCCGCGTAGCAGGCGCACCGCGTCGTCGCCGCGGGAAGGGCAGGCGATCAGGAGCCCCGGGATCTCGCGCAGGGCTCCGATCGAGTTGTCGTTGTGGAAGTGGCCGCCGAATCCCTTCTGGTAGGCGAGGCCGGCGATGCGCACGACCATCGGGTTCTGGAACTGCCCCGCCGAGAAGAACTGGAGTGAGCAGGCCTCGCCGCGCAGTTGGTCGATGGCGTTGTGGACGTAGGCGAGGTATTGGATCTCGGGCACCGGCAGGAAGCCGACGTGCGCGGCCCCCTGGGCCACGCCCAGAATCGTCGTCTCGTCCAGCAAGGTGTCGAACACGCGCCGCACGCCAAAGCGCTTCTGCAGGTTCTGCGTCAGGCCGTAGACGCCGCCCTTCTTGCCCACGTCCTCGCCGAAGACGAGCATCTCCGGCCGCCGCGCGAGCTCGTCGGTGAGGCAGGCGTTGACGTGCGCCGCCAGGGTGCGGCGCGTGGGCGAGCTCTCCTCCTCCGGCAGCCGCGGGCCATGCACGGCGCGCCGCGCATCCTCGCCCAGGGTCGCGGCGGCCTCGCCGCGCACGGCCTGCTCGTCGTAGGGCGCCAGGGCCGACACGATCTGGGACACGCTCGTGAGTTTGGGGCGCCGCACGGCCTCCTCGGCCGCGGCGACGACCCGTTCGCGCGTGTCGCGCACCAGCGCTTGCAGTTCCTCGGGCGTGGCCACGCCCAGCTCGATCAGCCGCCGCGCGTTGGCCTGGATCGGGTCGCGGGCCTCGATGGCCTCGATCTCCTCCAGCGAGAGGTAGGTGCTCTCGACGTCGCTGCCCGCGTGGCCCCACAGGCGCACGCAGTCCAGCCGCAGGAAGACCGGGCTGCGGGTGCGGCGGCAGGTCTGGATCGCGAGCTGGACGGTGTCCCACAGCTCGTCCAGTTCGCCCTCGGCCTCGAAGAAGGAGAGGTGCTCGATGCGCGAGTAGAAGTCGCGGATCCAACGCGCCGGAGTCTCGACCGAGATGCCGCGCCGGTTGTCCTCGCAGAGGAACAGGATCGGCATCGGGTTGTCGCGGCGCTTGCCGTAGCGCGCGGCGTTGATGCCGGCGAGGGCCGTGGCGTGGTTCGCCGACGCGTCGCCAAAACTCGCCAGGACGATCGAGTCCGCCGGCAAACCGGTGTCGTGCCCCAGGCGTCGCGCGCGAGATAGCGCGAAGGCCAGGCCCACGGCTTTCGGCAGGTGCGAGGCGATGGTGCTGGTCTGGGGCGGCACCCACAGCTCGCGGCTGCCCCAGACCTTGTGCCGTCCCTGGCTGATCGGGTCCTCGCTCGACGCGACCAGCGAGAGCAGGGTGTCGAAGAGCGGCGTCGAGCCCGGCACCTGCCGCGCGCGCGCCGCCATCAGCGCGCCCGATCGGTAGTGCAGGAAGCACGGGTCGGTCGGCCGCAGCAGGGCGCCCAGGATCGCGTTCTGCTCGTGACCGGCGCTCGAGATCGTGTAGTAGCCCTGGCCGCGTTTCTTGAGCTCGCGCGCGACGACGTCGAGGGCGCGCGAGAGGAGCTGGTCCTCGTAGAGCTCGAGGGCGCGGCGCGCGCTGAGCGTCGAACCGGGTCGCAGCGGCGCGTCCGGCGCGAGGCGACGGGGTGCGGGGGCGGAGCCCTCCAGCAGGGCATCGAGGCGCTGCTCGACGAGGGCGACGCGATCGGCGGCCAAGGTTCTGGGCGGACGGTGGAGGGGGACGGGCCGGGAGGAAGGCCGAGCAGGATAGCCCCGGGCCCGGGTGGCGGCGAGCGACGCTCCCAGCCGACCTCAATCGGGTTCCCCTCCCCCACCCGACGCCGACCGTTCGCCTGACTGGAGCGAGCGAGCCTGGTTGCGTTCGGGGTTCGCAAGAGATGGCGCCGGCGGGGCAGCGACGCGAGGCCGCCACGGGGCGGGGCCGTCCGGCGCTGGAGCGTGCGCTCCCCGCGCCCCCGTCGCTCGGCGGCGTACCTTGATCCCATGCCCGCGCCTCCGCCCTACTCCCGCGCCCACCTCGACCTCGACGACCCCCGCCCCGGCCTGCGATCGCCGTGGCGCGAGCTGGGCCTGAGCGGCGTCGCCCTGGGCGTCGTGCGCCTCGCGGCCGGCGAGGGCTACACCTTCCTGCACACCCACGACGAGCAGGAGGAGGTCTACGTCGTGCTCGAGGGCGAGGGTGTGCTGGCGGTGGGCGAGGAAGCCCTCCCGCTCGCGCGGGGAAACATCGTGCGCGTCTCGCCGTCCACGCCGCGCGCCCTGTGCGCGGGGAATCGGGACCTGCTCGTGTTGGTGGCGGGCGGCACGTCGAGCGGCTGGCCGCGCGATCCGGGCGCGCGGTACCTGATCGACGATGGCCGGCCCGACTACGACACGTTGCCGCCTTGGTACGAGGGACGCGAGGACATCGCGCGGCGCAATCGCGAGCTGGCCGAACGCATGCGCCGCTCCCGGGAACGACGGGGGGCCGACGGTCCGCCGGCGTAGGCGTCCGAGGGCGCCGCGCGGCGAAGCGAAGCGGAGGCCACGCGGGTTCCGACGGCCGGCGAGGAAGACCCCGCCGAACACGAGTTACCCCACGATCCGCACCCGTGGCATCATGCGCCCATGGGCACCAAGAAGGACGGTGAGGGGAAGTTGTCGGAGTCCCTCCTCGCGTTCGCGCAGCCCCTGCTCGACCAGGTGGACTTCGACGGATCCGAGAAGTCCGGCGAGCACTTCGAGGCCTGCCTACGCCTGGCGCAGACCCTGTGGAACGCCGAAGTCCTGACGCGCTCGGGCCGGGGACCTCACGCGCTCGAGCAGCTCTTACAGGCCCTCGAGCGCGTCGGCCTGCCTGCACCGCTGCGCTCGCTCTTGACGGCGAT
>CAYMYN010000068.1:0-11421 GCA_964394665.1 uncultured Planctomycetaceae bacterium | reverse complement strand
CTACCGAAGGAGGCCGATTACCCCACCAGATCGCCATGCCTGAGGCCGCCAAAATCTCGGTGCAGCACAGCTTTCGACAAAGTGATCCCACCTGTCCGCGATGCCGCGCGACAGATGATCCAAGACTGCGCAAGGAAGCACGAGGGAGAGCACATCGAAAAGAAAGTTTTTGGTTCGTGCGAGGGACAGCCTGACGGGATCGACGCTGGATGGGCTGGCAACATTGACACAAAGAAGGAGCAAGGCCACAGGGAGTACTTGCGCGGCAAGAGCGAACGCAATTGCCTCCGCGACAAGAAAAGGGAGTGCAACGAGCAGTACACGGGCGACGACCGCACCAACTGCAAGACGATAGTGAACGCTCGCCAGGTCCAGATAGGGTCTTATCCGTAGGGCGAGCCTCTCGGCACGGCCCGCTGCCCTGGAGGTGCGCATGCAACGTGAGCAAGCCCTCTGTCAGCCGCCTTCGGGAAAGCCGCACGCAAGCTTGTCAGGCGGTTCTCAGGAAGTGGAGCGTGTGCCCAGCGCACAGGAGTTCTACCAATGTTCATCAGTATCCTCGCTGTGCTAGCGCAGGCACTTGCGCCCGTTCAGGCGGCCCCGCTTCCCGCTGGGACGCCTTTGCCTAGTTCCGAGGCTCCGTGTATCGTTCGCGTCAACGTCACGATGGACACGCCTGGCTCGGCTCCGGCTATTGTTTGGGCGTTTGCCGGCTCGCCCCCTAGTGCATTCCATGTTTTCACGGGGAGTGTCAATGTCCCGGGCTACGTTGAGTTCACTCTTGTGCAGCTTGGTGACGCCGACCTTCTGAGCTACCTTGCCTCAGAGCTTACGGTGGCAGCTTTCTCGGATGCTCATGGTTTCGATAGAGAGTACTTACGCGGCGTCGACCTGAACCTGTCGGGTGTAACGCAAGTACATCTCCGGCTGTCGGATCCTTGGGTTGGTGTTGGCCGGATAGTCTCACGAGATGGGATTGGCGTACAAGACGCAGAAGTGCTCTACGGAGACTGGGATGAGGCGGAGAAGCAGTGGCGGGCCCGGCCGGAATCCACCACAACTGACGGGTGCGGCTTCTTTGCGCTCGACTCTGCGAACATGAGAGAGGGGTACATCAGCGCGGCTAGTTCGTCGCATGGTCAGTACTTCTCTGCGCTGAATGAAATGCACATGATGCCTCCGATTTTCATTCTGGAGCATCCCAAAGATTGAGTAAGCGGACACGTGGTCAGCGCCGCTGGCGAACCGATCCCAGGGGCGCCCCTCGTGCTGATGAGAGTGGATGACGACGGCTCCCCTTTCGTAGATCAACTTCATGGAAATGCGTCGCTGGACGGCGCTTTCAGAGTAGCAATTCCTGACTCCTCAATCTGGAGGCTATTTCTGGACTTTTCGAGCGACTCGGAAGTTGAGGTGCGTTCTGGGGACAATGCCATTGCATTGGAGGCGCCTGGCCATCACGTACCCGTGCGGATCACCGACAACGAAGGCCGCCCCATCTCAGCTGTTCCTAGACTTCAGCCCGTGGGGCGCACTCGCGGTATGCTGCATCCTCATTCTGACGTCCCCGCTAACTCTCTGTTTTCCAATGCAATCGAAGGCTATCAAGTTGCTATGGGTGCTTGGCTAATGCCGCTTGACGCTGGTCGAGAATACTCTTTGCACGCCGAAGTTTCTGGTGGTGCTCAGATTTACGTCCAGGAGAGACTCATTGCGGCCGCTTCGGAAGGCTACGTGTCAACTGTAGCGCTTACCCTTAGCCCGCAGAACGCGGTGATGCCGCCTCGATTCGCCGAAGCATCCACCCAACTGCCCGCCAACGTCACCTCATATTCATCCGCTACCGGCCGTCAAGTCTGCAACTACTTACTAGGTAGGGGATCTCTTAGTTCTGACCTCCAGTCCATTCCTCTTGTGCCGGAAGGGTCGTATTTTGTGCACGTCTTGCCGGACGCCACGACTAGTAGAGTTCCGTACTCTACGACCCTTGTCCTATCCGTTGACCATCCTGACAATCTACTCTCGCTTCCCGCGCTGGGCGGGGAGTTGCATGTGCTCTTGGCGAGAGCAGTTCCTACATCGAATGCGAAGCGCCTTACGCTTCTCTTTGAAGAACTGGGATCAGGGCGCGTAGTCGGACCGTGGCATTTATGGCCCAACTTGGATAATCCCCTTCGGCCGTGGCTGTGGTCGCCGCTCGAATCCGGTGGACGAATGGTGCGAAGTATCGTGCTCCCCCCGGGAGAGTGGCGTTGGTCGGCAGGGGAATCGGAGGCGGGCGATCCTAGGAGTGGTTGTTTTTCTCTCAAGGTCGGCGAGACAGTGCAAATCGTAGTTGACAACTCATAGTTGAGAGTTCCGCGTCCCCCTTGTGGTGCCCGTTCACTCAGGCACTGCGCTTCGGACGAGCTACACCTACAGCCCGGACGGCGACGTGCTCGAGGTGACCGACCCTCGTGAGCTGGTGCATCGCACCGAGCGCGATGACGCGGGCCAGCTCGTGGCGACGATCCGCAACTACGACTCGGGCATCAACGGCGGCGCTCCGACGGACTCGGATCAGAACGTGACCGTGCGCTAAGCGTACGAGAACGGCCTGCGCACGAAGCTCGTCGCCGACCTGCCCTCGGGGTCGACCGACCAGGAGACGCTGTACATCTACGTGACGACGGCTGGCACGCCCTCCGAGTCGGAGATCTCGAGCGGGCACCTCTTGCGGGCCGTGCGCTACCCGGACTCGGCCAACACGGCCGAGTGTTCCGCTTCCCGAGCTTCTGGCGCCCAGAAGGGGTGAATCGAGCGGGGGGTCAGTGGGGGGGCTTGCGCGCGATTCCTAGGAGCCAGCCGCGGAGGAAGCGCAGGGCGTCGAAGCGGGAGATCAGCTTCTCGTAGCCGCTGGCCAGGGTGAACAGGACCGGGTTGAAGAGGAAATAGCAGGGGTACTGGCCCAGGTACTCGAGGCTCGTCAGTTCGAGGCCGCTCGCGCGGCAGAGGGGCGTCAACGAGCGGCGGCTGTTGCAGCGATAGAAGGCGGGGAAGGTGTCGGCCTCGTCACGGCCTTCGGTGAGGCGCACGATCCAGGGGTGCAGGCGGTTGGGGACCGCCATCGAGATCCAGGACGCGTAGTCGCCGACGTTGGCCGTCAGGAAGACGAACTGCCCCCCGGGGCGCAGGATGCGCTCGATCTCGGCGAAGACCTCGAGGGGGCGCTCGAGGTGCTCGAGGACCGCGCGCGAGATCACCAGGTCGACCGAGGCGTCCGGGAGCCCGGTGTGGGCGATGTCGGCGCGCACCAGCTCGACGCCGCCCGCGGCGGCTTCGGGGCGGAACTCGACCAGGTCGACGCCGATGCGGCGCGCGGCCTGGCCCGCGAACTCGTGCAGGATCTCGGCCCCGTAGCCACACCCGGCCTCGAGCAGGGTGTGCTCGGGGCGCAGCAAGGACGCGACGCGCCGCCTGTAGGTCGTGTAGGGATGTTCGTCCGCCCCGAACCAGCGTTGCCGCAGGCGTTCGGTCAGCGTCTCGCGCGGCGGCCGATCCCCGGCGTTCACGGCTTCCCCGGTTGGTTCTCGTCCACGGCCGGGCCCAGCAGGATGGCCGCGGCGCGATAGTCCCCGCTGGCCTCGAGCAGGATCTTCACCACCATCGTCATCGGGAGGGAGAGGATCATGCCCACCGGCCCGAAGACCCAACCCCAGAAGATCAGGGACAGGAGCACGACCAGGGGCGAGAGGCCCAGCCGTCGGCCCATGACACGCGGCTCGAGCACGTTGCCGACGGCCATGTTGATCACCAGGTATCCCGCGCCGACCAGCAACGCGTTGGCCCCCCCGTTCAGCACCAGGGCCAGCAACACGGCGGGGATCGCGGCCAGGATCGAGCCGATGTTGGGCACGAAGTTGAAGAGGAAGGCGAGCAGGCCCCAGAGCACGGGGAAGTCGACCCCGAGGGCCCAGGTGAGCAGGCCGGCCAGCACGCCGGTCAGGAGGCTGACGAGGGTCTTGATCGAGACGTAGTCGGCGACCTGGCCGGTGATGCGCCCGTAGCCCGAGAGATCCGTGCCTGGATCGCCCTTGGCGCGGCGCAGCTTGGCGGCGAAGCCGCTGGCCTCGAGCAGGATGAAGGCGGTGATCAGGAGGATCACGAGCACCTGCGAGAGGGTCGTCAGCGCGCCCTCGGCGGCCTGGCCGGCGAGCTTCACCAGGGCCCCGGTGTCGAGGTGTTCCTCGAGGGCCTGGGGATCGAAGCTCAGGCCGAAGCGCTCGAGCGACGTGGCCCAGCCCGCCAGCAGCTCGTCCAGCCGCGCTTCGTAGGCGGGCAGGGAACGCGTCAGGGTCCGGATCGAGCCCGCGAGCACGCCCGTCAGTCCGGCCGAGATGCCGAACAGGCCCAGGATGACGATCAACAGCCCCACCGCGTTCGGCAGGCCGCGGCGCTGCAGCGCGCGCATCAGCGGCAGGCACAGCACCGCCAGCAGGGCGGCGGCGAGCACGGGGACGAGCAGACTCCCGGCCGCCTTGAGGCCGGCGATCACGATCACGGCGTAGGCGGCCGTGCGCAGGAAACGCGAGCCGGGGCCCTCGGGCGGCGCAGGGCTCGCACCCGAGCGCCCGTCCTCCGCGGCACCCGGGGGGCTGGGCGGAAAGGCCGAGCTCGGTTCGGAGGCGGGCATCACGCGGCCATCATGCCAGGCGCGCGGGGGCCGACCAAGGCGGGGCGCGCCGCCTGGGGCCCGGCTCGCGGGGCTGCTACCATCCGCGGCGTGAAGGGCACCGACCCGCAGGGCTCCGCGAGTGGGGCCAGCCGTTCGAGTCGCGGGCGTTTCCTGGTCGTCGACGGCCTCGATGGTTGCGGCAAGTCGAGCCAGGCGCGGCGCCTGGTGGAGGCGCTGGCCGCCGCGCGCGGGCGCAGGCCGCTGCACCTGCGGGAACCGGGCGGGACGCCGCTGGGCGAAGCGTTGCGCGGGCTGCTGCTCTCGCGCACCCACACCATCGGGCCCGCGGTCGAGACCCTGCTCTTCGCCGCGGCGCGGCGGCAGATGCTGGACGAACGGGTCGCGCCGGCGCTAGCCGCCGGGGACGACGTGGTGTGCGAGCGCTTCCACCCCGCGACCTTGGCCTACCAGGCCTACGCCGGCGGACTCGATCCCGACCAGGTGCTCGGCTTGCTCGGGACCTGGGCCGGTTCTCCGGCGCCCGACCTCGTGCTGCTGCTCGACCTCGAGCCCGAGCTCGCCGCCCTGCGCCGCGGCCCGGCCAGCGATCGCATCGAGGACAAGGGCCTCGAGTTCCAGCGCGCGGTGCGGCGCGGGTTCCAGGAGGCCGCGCGCCGCCTGCCGCGGGTGCGCGTCGTCGACGCCTCGGGCGACGAGCCGCAGGTGGCGCGCGCGGTGTGGGCGGAGGTGACGCGTGTCCTGTGAACGTCCGCTGCGCGCCGACGCCGTCGTGCTCGGGCTGCTGGGCGCCGGGCGCGCCGGACGCCTCTCCCACGCGCTGCTCTTCCACGGCCCCGAGGGCATCGGGAAGTTCCTCGCCGCGCGCTGGTTCGCGCAGGGCCTGTTGTGCGCGGGCGGGCCGGGGGAACCCTGCGGGAGCTGCGGGCCCTGCAAGCGCGTCGCCTCGGGGAGCCACCCGGACCTGCACGTCGTCGACCCGCGCGCGGAGGGCGAGGAGGTGCTCAAGGTCGAGCGCGTCGCCAAGCGCCCGGAGTCGAAGCTGCCCCCGGTGGGGGAGCTGCTCGCGCTGCGGCCCGCCGAGGGCGGTTGGCGCATCGTCGTGCTGCGCGACTTCGAGCTGGCGAACGACGCGGCCCAGAACGCGTTGCTGAAGACCCTCGAGGAGCCGCGGCCGGGCACGCTCCTGATCCTGGTCGCCGCGCGCCAGGAGGCCCTGCTCGACACCGTGCGCAGCCGGTGCACCCCCGTGCGCTTCGAGCCCCTCGGATTCGAGGAGTGCGCCGCCGTGCTCGTCGCCCAGGGCTGCGAGCCGGACGAGGCGCGCGCCCTGGCGCGCTGGAGCGCGGGCTCCCCGGGTCAGGCGCTGGCCCTGGCCGAGGCCGGTGGGCAAGCGATCGGCGCGTGCCTCGGGGAGCTGCTCGCGGGGCGCGCGGACCCACTCGAGACCGCGCGCGCGATCGAGGCCCTCGAGGGGCGCGCGCAGGGCAAGACCCCCGCGGCCCGCGAACGGGCCCGCGCCCGGGCGGCCCTCGAGCTGGGCCTGGGGCTCGTGCGCGACCTCGCGCGCGCCGCGGCCGGCATCCCGGCGGACGAACTCGCCCACGGGGAGTGGCTCGCCGCCCGGGGGCCCGCCGCCCCGACCTGGGAGTCGGCCGAGCTCGAGCGGGCCCTGGCCGCCCTCGTGCGGGGGCTGGGCGAGCTCGAGACGAACCTCAACGCGGGCGGGGTCCTCGACCGTACGCTCCTGGAGCTGTCGCGCGCCGCCCGCCGCGTGCCCGCGCTCGAACGCCGATGACCGACCCCCTGCGAGAGCTCGCCCGCGGCTCCGGCCGTTATGCGCCCGAGGCCTTCCAGTTCGTGTTCGAGTCCCTCGAGCACGCCGTGCGCCTCGCGCGCCGCGAGCAGGCCGAGGGCGCCGAGCGCCACGTCAGCGGCCAGGAGCTCCTGGCCGGCATGCGCGAGAACGCGACGCGCCTCTTCGGTCCCCTGGCCGCCCAAGTCTGGCGCTCCTGGGGCGTGCACGAATCCCTCGACTGGGGCCGGATCGTGTTCCTGCTCGTCGACGCGGGCCTGCTCAACCGCCAGGAGCACGACACCCTGGAGGACTTCCGCGCCGGCTTCGACTTCGACCAGGCCTTCGTGCGCGACTATCGCCCCGCGCTCCCCGACCTCTCGGGCCCCGACACCGGCGGCGCGTGACCCCGGTTCGGGGACCACGCGCCGCCGCGGGTGGGGCCGGGGCGAGCGTCAGCGCTCCAGGCCGGTCAGGATGCGGGCCAGCTCCTCGAGCTTCTCGCCCGCGAGTTGGCCGTCGGAGCGGCGCGCCTCGTCGAGCAGCGCCAGGGCGTCGGAGAGCCCCGCGCGCCGCGCGCGTTCGCCCGCGTCGGCGAGCTCCGCCGCGGCCCCGTCGGCCGTGGACTCGGCCAGGCGGAACACGGTCGCGTAGGCCTCCACCTCGGACACCTTGCGCCCCTGGGCGCCGAGCACGAGCTCGATCGCCTTCTGGAGCTGCGTGTCCTCCTGGAAGTCGCCCTGCGGGAAGGCCGAACCGCGGTCGTCCTGCACCCGGCGGCGCACCTCCGCGCGCAGCAGGAAACGCACGTCCTGACGCGGCAGGGTCGTGCGCAGGGACTCGTAGAGCGCCTCGAAGCCCGGGTAACGGCTGGGATCGGCCTGGTCGCCGTAGGCCAGCTCGGTCAGGAGCTCCCTGTGGAGCGGATAGGTCGTCTCCACCCACTGGCGCAGGTCGCGGCCGGTGTTGATGCGCCGCGCCTCCTCCAGGCGCCAGGTGTCCCAGCGCGCGGGCTGCACGTCGTGGTCGGGCTCCACGCCGCCCGGGCTGGTCTGGTTGCCGTCCTTGTCGAACTCGCGGTGGATCGAGCGGCCCGAGGGCAGGACGTAGCGCGCGATGGTCAGCTTGACCCGCGGCGCGAAGTCGAACTTGCCGTCCTGGTTCCAGTCGCGGGTCAGGCGCTCCCAGTCGTCGTGGCGGTTGTTGCGGTTCTCGTCGCGGAACTCGTCGTCGCGCTCGCCGGGCATGGTGATGAGGTTCTGCACCGAGCCCTTGCCGAAGCTGCGCTGGCCCACGATCGTCGCGCGCCCGTGGTCCTGGAGCGCGCCGGCCACGATCTCCGAGGCCGAGGCGCTGAAGCGGTTGACGAGCACCACCACGGGCAGGTCCTCGGGGACCAGGGGCGGGGTGCGCGTGTGCAGCAGCTCGGGGGCCTCGATGCGGCTCTCGGTCTTCACCACCAGCTTGTCCTTCGGCAGGAACAGATCTGCCACGTTGCGCGCCTCGCGCAGCAGCCCGCCGGGGTTGTTGCGCAGGTCGAGCACGATCCCGCTCACGCCCGTGGCGACCATCTCGCGCAGGGTGGAGGCGAGCTGCTGGCTGGCGACGTTGCTGAAGGTCGAGAGCTCCACCAGGCCGATGCCGCCGGGCAGCAGATCGGCCTTGAGCGGCGGGATGGTGATCATCGCCCGCACGACCTCGACGGCCATCTCCTCGCTGGGCCGGTCGATCAGGGCCGGGTCCATCCCGCGCTGCCAGACGTAGAGGCGCACGGTCGTGCCGGGCTTGCCCTTGAGGCGTCGGATGATCTCGTCCTGGTCCTTCGAGACGCCGTTCTCGAACGTCGGCCAGTCCTCGATGCGTACGATCTTGTCGTCGGTGCGCAGGCCCGCCTTGTACGCCGGCCCGTCGTAGATCGGCTGGGTGATCGTGAACAGGTTGTCGCTGCGATCGACGCCGACGTAGGCCCCGATGCCGCCGTACTCGGCCTGCAGGTCCTGCTCGAAGCTCTCGTAGGCCTTGGGCGGCATGTAGCCCGAGTGCGGGTCGATGCTGCGCAACATGCCGTCGAGGGCGGCGCTGAGCAGGTCCTCGCGCTCGACGAGGTGCCCTTCGAGGTGCGTCGACTGGATCAGGGCGATCAGGCGCTCGACGCGGTCGACGTCCTTCGCCAGGGTGGTCTGTCCGAGCAAGCCGTCGTAGCTCTCCCGTTGGCGGCGCAGGCGCGTCTCGTAGATGCGCACCTTCTCGTCCGCGTCGAGGTAGGCGCGCGCGAGCTGGCCCTGCGTCCCCGGCAGGCGCTGCAGGCGCTCGAGCTCGGTGCGCGCGGTCTCGAGATCGCCGATGCGCGCCAGGCTCAGGGCCGCGAGCGAGCGCAGGGCGGAGTCCGAGGACCCGAGGAAGGCCTGCAGCTCGCGGCGCGCGTCCCGCTTGCCGGTGCCGCCGCCGCGCTGCCAGGCCGCCACGGCGAGCTCGAGGCGGGTCGCCGGCGCGAGCGCCGCGGCGCGGGCCCGCTGCAGCAGCGCGGCGCTGGCTCGGTCGGTGAGCTCGGGGTCGGCGCGCTGGAACTCGGGGTCGCACAGGAGCCCCGCCACGCCGCGCAGCACGCTCTCGTCCGCGGACTCGAGCAGCGGCAACAGGCTGCCGCACAGGGCGTCGGGGTCGGGATCGTCCGCGTCCAGACGCGCCGCCACGAGCAGCAGCACCGCCCGCGGGTCGAGTTGCCCGGCCGCCAGGAGCTCGTCGAGGGCGCGCTCGACGGCCGGCTCCTCGAGGTCGAGGGAGAGGTCGGCGAGGCGCCGGGCCTCCTCCCAGAGTTCCTCCAGACCGAGGGAGCGCGCCGCGGAGGCGCGCTCGCTGACCAGGCTCCGGACATCCGCCGGGGGGTCCTGGGGCCAGAGTGCGAGGAGCGGCAGGACCAGGAGCAGCGGCGCCGTCGAAGGCTTCATGGCGGGGTCCGGAGAGTTGGAGAGGGGAGCGGGTCGGGCCGGGGGGGGACCCGCGGGGGGGCGGAGCCAATCTACGTGTCGGGGATGCGGCGCGGAGGGACTGAGGAGAAAAAGGTGAGTAGGGGCCCGAGCGCGTGCCCCGCGGTCGGGAGGGGACCGCGGGGGGCTCCTCCGTAGTACGATCCCGCCCCCGGCGCGAGGCCCGGGTGAGGCCATGGAAGCGGACGGGGACGGGACGCGGCGCGCCGGGAGACCGGCGCCGAGCCACCAACGCGAGGGCGCGCAGGGGCCCGAGGCCTGCATGGTCGACGTGGGTGACAAGGCCATCACGCGCCGCACGGCGACCGCGCTCGCCCGCTTGCGGTTCCCCTCCGGGTTGCTGGGCGCGCTCCTCGCGGGGGAGGGGCCCAAGGGCCCGGTGACCGAGGTGGCCCGCGTGGCCGGCATCCTGGGGGCGAAGCGCACGCCGGAGCTCGTCCCGATGTGCCACTCCCTGGCGCTCGATCACGTCGAGATCGACTTCCTCCGGCCGGAGGGGGAAGCGGACGTGCTCGAGGTGCGTTGCCGGGTGGCGTGCTCGGGCCCGACCGGGGTCGAGATGGAGAGCCTGGTCGGGGCCTCGCTGGCCGCGCTGTGCGTCTACGACATGGCCAAGGCGCTCGACAAGGGCATCGTCGTCGAGCGCATCGCCCTGCTCGAGAAGACCGGGGGGAAGTCGGGCACCTGGCGCGCGGCGGAGGGGGAGGCCTGATCCGGGCCGAAGCGGCGCGCCGATTGGCGCGGGAGATCGCCCGCGCCGCTCGTTAGGATGCCGCGCACCACCATGAGCGCCCCCTCCAAGAGACGCCCCGGGCGCGGGGAGCCCGCCCCCCCGCCCGGCCCCGCCGCAGACCCGCAGGGTCCCGATCGCATGGACATCCAACTGATCCGCCGGCTGGTCCGCCTCATGAACGGCGGCAAGATCAGCGAGCTCGAGATCGACGACACGCAGAACGGTCTGCGCGTGCGGCTCAAACGGGGCGGTCAGGAGACCGCGGCCCCCGCCTCGCCGGTGGTCTACCACGTGCCCGGCGCCGCCGCCCCCGCGCCGGTCGGCATGGCCAGCGCCCCCAGCCTGGCGGGGGCCGCGCCGGCCGCCGCCGCGGGCGCCGCCGACCCGGGCCTGGCGCCGATCACGAGCCCCCTGGTGGGCACCTTCTACCGCTCGCCCTCGCCCGACTCCGACCCCTTCGTCGAGGTCGGCAAGCGCGTCGGCGCGGAGAGCATCGTCTGCATCATCGAGGCGATGAAGGTCATGAACGAGATCAAGGCCGAGTTCTCGGGCGAGATCGTGCAGATCCTGGTCGAGAACGGCGACCCCGTGGAGTTCGGCCAACCGCTCTTCCTGGTCAAGAAGGGTTGATGTTCCGGCGCATCCTCATCGCCAACCGCGGGGAGATCGCGCAGCGCATCATCCGCGCCTGCCGCGAGCTCGAGATCGAGACCGTGGCGGTCTACTCCGAGGCCGACGCGGACGCGGTCTACCTGCGCCAGGCGGACGACACGATCTGCATCGGCCCCGCGCCCGGCCGCCTGAGCTACCTCAACATCCCGGCCATCATCTCCGCGGCCGAGATCGCCGACGTCGAGGCCATCCACCCCGGCTACGGCTTCCTGGCCGAGAACGCGCACTTCGCCGAAGTCTGCCAGGCCTGCAAGATCCACTTCATCGGGCCCGATCCGGAGACCATCGCCGCCGTCGGGGACAAGGCCCGCGCGCGCGAGATGGCGATGCGCGCCGAGGTGCCGGTCGTGCCGGGCTCCGACGGGTCCGTGGACGACGAACGCACGGCCCTGACCGTGGCCGAGCGCATCGGCTATCCGGTGATGGTCAAGGCCGCGGCCGGCGGCGGCGGGCGGGGCATGCGCATCGCGCGCAACGAGCCCAGCCTGCTCAACGGCTTCCACTCGGCGCGCGCCGAGGCCATCCGGACCATGTTGCGCGCCCTGGGCGAGTTCGTGATCGA
>CAYMYN010000067.1:0-11471 GCA_964394665.1 uncultured Planctomycetaceae bacterium | reverse complement strand
AGCCGCCTCGAGCTCCTCCGCG
The DNA here is from genome assembly GCA_964394665.1 of uncultured Planctomycetaceae bacterium. GTDB lineage: Bacteria > Planctomycetota > UBA1135 > UBA1135 > CAYMYN01. Next base: position 11,449 of record CAYMYN010000067.1, on the reverse strand, counting down.
ACCTCCGGCGCGACGCCGTCCGCGACACCGTCCAGGCGCCGCCGCAGAACCGCCAGGCGCTCCGCGCGCCCCTCGAGCAGGCCTCCGGCCGCGGCGCGTAGCTCGCGGGCCTCCCCCACCAGCCCCTCGGCGGCCGCGGCCAGGGGGGCACCCTCGGGGGCGACGGCGCCGCGCCGCGGGCGCTGCGGGCGCGCGGTCAACTCGGCCTGGACCTCGTCCAGGCGCTGGCGGGAGCGGAGCAGCACCCAACGCGGGGGCTCCTCGCCCGGCACGTCGAGCGCGGCCACGCCGCGCCGACGGCGCAGCTCCGCGCGCTCGCGCTCGCGGGTGCGCTCGGCCTCCCGTTGCCGTTCGGCGAGCCGCTCGCGTTCGGCGAGGACGGCGCGCACGGCGGCCTCGAGCTCGGGCTCGACGGAGCGGCGCGCGTTCAGGAGCAGCCGGCGGTAGTAGACGAGGAACTCGTCGAGCACCAAGCGCCCGTCGGCGTCCACGTCGTGGCTCGCGCCGGCCAGGCCCGGGATCCCGGCGGCGCGCAGCTCGCGCGCATCGAGGCCGCCGTCGCCGTCGCGGTCCGCGGCCAGGAAGGTCGAGCGCGCGCGCTCGAGTTGCCCCGCGACCGTGCCCTGCGGGGCGGGGCTGAGGGCCTCCACGGGCGCGTCCGGCAGCCCGGGGCCCGGTTCCTGGAGGCCCGCGCCGCCCGCCGTTCGTGCGGCGACGGTCAGGACGAGCAGGAGGGGGACCGATCGGAGGGACATGGGGACGTCGTAGGTGCCACTCGATCCTACACCCCTCCCGCATCCGTCGCTGCGACCTTCCGCGGGCCCCTCGAGCGCGTGGAATTCCCGGCCCTGGACCGGTACAAGGCCCCTGCGCTCGGTAGCGAGCGATCCCCACCGCTCCCTGGCCCGACCCTCCCGCGCACGATGACGAGCCTCGCCCCCCTGCACCGCGGCCCGGCCCAGTCGATCGCGACCCGCGACGCCTACGGCCGGGCGCTCCTCGAGCTGGGGCAGGAGCGCCCCGACGTGGTCGTGCTCGACGCCGATCTCTCGGGCTCGACCAAGACCAAGGCCTTCTCCCAGGCCTGCCCCGAGCGGTTCTTCAACCTCGGCGTGGCCGAGGCGAACATGATGGGCACCGCGGCCGGTCTGGCCGCCATGGGCAAGACGGTCTTCGCCAGCTCCTTCGCCATGTTCGCCGCGGGTAAGGCCTGGGAGCAGGTGCGCCAGACGATCTGCGTACCGCACCTGGCGGTGAACATCTGCGCCACCCACGCGGGCCTGACCGTCGGCGAGGACGGCAAGTCGCACCAGATGCTCGAGGACGTGGCGCTGATGCGCGTCCTGCCGCACATGAGCGTGATCGTGCCCGCGGACGCGGTCGAGGCCGCCGCGGCCGTGCGCGCGGTGGCCGACCACCCGGGTCCGTGTTACGTGCGCCTCTCGCGGGCCGCCACCCCGGTCGTGTTCGACGGCGCGACCTACCGCTTCACCCTCGGCCGCGGCGCCCTGCTGCGCGAGGGCCGGGACGTCGCGATCGTGGCCAACGGCGTCGTGGTCTCCAGGGCCCTCGACGCCGCGCGGGAGCTGGCGCGCGAGGGCCTCGAGGCGCGCGTGATCGACATGGCCTGCGTCAAACCGATCGACGAGGAGCTGCTGGTCGAGGCGGCGCGCGAGTGCGGCGCGGTGCTCACCGCCGAGGAACACCAGGTCCAGGGCGGGCTCGGCAGCGCGGTGGCCGAGGTGCTCGCGCGGCGCGCGCCGGTGCCCATGGACTTCGCCGGCGTCGAGGGCGTCTTCGGCGAGAGCGGCACCGCGGACGAGTTGCTCGTCCGCTTCGGACTCGACGGCCCCGCCCTGGCGCGGCGCGCCAGGGCCCTCGTGCTGCGCAGACGCGACGGCTGACCCGAGAAGACCCATGGCGCTCTCCCCCGCACAACGCACCCGCATCCTCGAGATGGCGCGCCAGGTACGGATCGACGCGATCCGCATGACGCACGCCGCAGCCTCCGGCCACCCGGGCGGCCCCCTGGGCATGGCGGATTTCCTGGCCACGCTCTTCCACGCGCACCTCTCGCTGCGCCCCGACAACCTGCACGCGCCGGACCGCGACCGGTTCATCCTCGGCAACGGTCACACCTGCGCCGGCTACTACTCGCTCCTGAGCCAGGTCGGCATCTTCCCGCGCGAGCTCCTGCTCTCCTTCCGCAAGCTCGGCTCGCCCCTCCAGGGCCACCCGCACCGCAACGCGGAGCTGGGCATCGACATGAGCACCGGCAGCCTGGGCAACGGCCTCTCGGTCGGCGTCGGCATGGCCCTCGCCGCGCGCCTCTCCGGCTGGCAGAACCGGGTCTACGTGACCTCGTCGGACGGCGAGAGCCAGGAGGGACAGATCTGGGAGGCCGCGACCAGCGCCGCCCACTACAAGGTCGGCAACCTGACAGTGCTGGTCGACTTCAACGACGTGCAGATCGACGGCCACATGCGCCAGGTCATGGACGTGCGCGACCTGCGCGCCAAGTACGAGGCCTTCGGTTGGTGGGCGGTCGACGTCGACGGCCACGACGTCGACGCGGTGGATGCGGCCCTGTGCGAGGCGCGCGAGGTGCGCGACCGGCCCAGCGTGCTCGTGTGCCACACGCTGCTCGGCAAGGGTGTCTCGTTCATGGAGAACGACCCGGGCTGGCACGGCAAGCCGCCCGGGGACGCGGAGGCCGCCAAGGCCCTGGCCGAGCTGGGCGCCTGATCGGACGCCGGGGACGGGGGGGCGCGGATTTCTCGCCCCAGGGTTCAGATCCGCACCGGCGGGGACCCGATAGTCCCGTCGATGACCCCGAAGAACCTCCCGAGCCGCGGGCCGATCCGGCCCGATTCCCGCTCCGCGTTCACGCTGATCGAGCTGATGATCGTGGTCGCGATCATCGCCATCATCTCCGCCATCGCGATCCCGCAGATGCAGGCGGCGCGCGTGACGGCCAACGAGGCCAGCGCGATGGCGACCCTGCGCGCCATCGCCAACGCCCAGGGCCAGGTCATCGGCGGCCCGATGATCGACACCAACGCCGACGGGGTCGGGGAGTTCGCCTACCTGGCGGAGCTGGCCGGCTCGGTCCCGATGCGCGTCTCGGCCGGCGGGGCGCCCGCTGCGGGTTTGGCGGGTCGCGACGAGCTCCTGCCCTCGGCCCTCGCGAGCGCCCTGGGCCGCGTGCAGGGCGGCGTCGCCGATCACGCCGGCTATCTATTCCAGATCTGGCTGCCCGGCGCCCCCGCGGGCGGCCTGGTGCCCGGTGTGCCGGAGGACGCGACCGGCGGCAAGCTCGGCGCACCATTCCCCGACTCGTCCCAGTCCGCCGTGCGCTGGTGCGCCTACGCCTGGCCCATCTCCGCGGGCACCACCGGCTTCCCGGTGTACTTCATCAGCAGCGAGGGTGAGCTCGCGAGCTACTCCAACCGCGGCAACCCGCGCTACGAGGGCCGCAACGGCGGGCCGGCCTTCGATGCCGCGTTCACGGTGCCGGGCGACATGGCCTCGCCGATGGCCCGCGCCGGCGCGCTCGGCGCCGACGGGAACCTCTGGACCGTGCTCCGCTGACCCGGGCCAGAGCTGCGTCTGGCGCGTGAGCGCGGCGCAAGGAGCCGGCCCCGCGCGCAACCGGGGACGTGGCCCCGCATGACCGCCACTTCGGAGTTCCTATCCGCTCCACGCCGGATTCTCCTGCGTTCCATCGCTAGCCGTCCGAGGGACCCTATCCCGGAGCCGTTGGGCTCCCGCTGCGAAACGCTCAGGGCCCCAACTCGATGGCGAGGGCGTGGGTGGTGTTGAAGGAGGAGCCGCAGGGGGAGGGGGCGGGGTCACGGTACCAGGCTTGCATGTGGTGGGGTTGGGCGGGGGGCCAGGGGGCGAGTTGAGCCAGGCCGGGGCCGAAGGAGGCGCGGCCGGCGGGGTTGGACTGGGTGGTGGAGAGGCGCACCAGGCCGCCACCGACGCAGCGCAGGCCGTCGCCGAAGGAGATCCCCTGGCCGCCAGGGATCGGGCCCGAGCCGGAGAAGAGCAGCACCGGCTGACTGGCGGGCAGGCGCTCGGCGGTCAGCACGAGATCGTCCGCGGCCAGACTCCCCGACCCGCAGGCCACCAAGTTCGCCCCTGAGCCGCCAGAGTTGGCACAGCCCCGGGCCGGATCGGGATTGCCACAGGGACAGGCCCCGCCGAAGCAGAAGCCCTCGACGAAGGTCGGGGCCTCGAAGAACCAGGCATCTCCCGCATCGTTGCAGGTCCCGCCGGCGCAGGGCACGTCGGCGTTCCAGGCGCCGATCAGGGCGGTGCCCTGGTCGTAGGCCACGATGCTGAAGAAAGCGCTCACCTGGGGATCGGGCGAGCGGAACTTCTGAATGAAGCGATACCCGTCGGGCGTGGCCTCGTAGAGGTAGGCGGCCCCGCCGCTGATGATTCCCTCGTCGTTGCCGTCGGCGCCCACGAGCAGGCGTTCTCCAGACATGGACAACGACTTTCCGGCCCGCAGGTCGTTCACCTCTTGGGGCGCGACGACCTTGGTCAGGGGCCTCCAGGCGCCCTGGTCGTACTCGAAGATGTACACGGCCCCCGCGCCGAGCGCATTGACGCTCGCCGAGTGGGCCCCCAGGGCGACCCGATTGCCGGCCACGGCCACCGCCCAGCCCGAGGAAAGGCTGGATGGGTGTCCGCCGTTGTCCCAGGGCACGAGGCGCGACGACTCGACCCAGCCGTTCGGGGTCCGCTGCCAGACGAAGGCCCCCCCGCTGTTCATCTGGATCCCGTCGATCCCGATACCGCCGCTGACGATCCAGTCCCCATCGATGGCCACGCTCGTTCCGAGCCGATCGCCCCACTGGTGCTGGGCGCCGCTGAGGGTCTCGACCACGGTCCAGACCCCACTCACTTCGCGGAGGACGTAGACCGCGCCGGATTCGAAGCCCACCAGGTGGCGGATCGGGGAGCCCACCACGATCGAGTCGCCTTGCATGGCCACGGACCAGCCGAAGCCCGCTCCGGTCTGCGCGGTGGGCGGCGATAGCTTCGCGGCCTGGACCCAATCCCCGTTCTGGCGCTCGAAGAGATAGGCGGCCCCAGCATGGGGTGTGAACGATGGATTGTGCGAGGGCGCGCCCACCACAAGGCGGGAGCCATCCAAGGCTAGGGATCGCCCAAAGGTGTCCCCCGTCGCCGAGTCCTGGCCAGTGAAACGGGTGTCCGGGATCCACTCTCTCCCGATCCTGCGGTAGGTGTAGACAGCCCCAGGATTGAAACCGATCAACGTGTAGTCCGACGGAGCTCCAACCGCCGCCCATTCCCCTGCGAGCGCAACCGCCAGCCCATACTGCGTCCCTGGGGCCGGATGCGGCCTGTGAACATGCTGCGGCGCGCAGCCTTGCCCTCCGGCCCACGCGCGCTGCGCGATCAGAGAGCCGAGGATGCAAACCGCTACTAGAACCGATCCGATCGTGCTGCGCTTCTTCATGGGACGTTCCTCGGGCAGCGTGGGGAAGGGACCGTTCGGGTCCCCTCCCCGACCGCCGTCGCTTCACTCCGGCTTGCGGTACCTCACCAAGACCTGGTTCACTCCATCGCCCCCGTCCGCCGTGACGTATCCGGCGTCGGGGGAGAGGAACATCATCCCGCGCACGTCCGACGAGGTCTGGCTCTTGTGCTCGACCCAGCTCGAGGTCGCGTGCACGTATTGCCACACCATGCCGCACACCCCGCCGACCCAGACGTCGTAGTTGGAGGTGACCGCAACGCGCGTGACGGCTTGGTTCGACAGGGCGACGTTGGACTGCGGGCAGGGCACGAGGTCCACCGGCACCGGAGGGACGAAGGGCAGGAACTCGTTCTGCCCCGGCGCGAAGTGCAACACCTCGCCCCGGAGTTCCTGGTTGGGCAGACGCCGGTGGCCGACCGCGAACATCTGCGATCCATGGATCGCCACGTCGACCAGATTCTCGATCTGTGGGTCGACCGTGATCGAGTTCCAGGAGCTTCCGTTCCAGTACAGGGCGACACCCTGGCTGGCATCGAAGCCCACCACGGCGACGGCGTTGGGAGCGGATGCGGCCACGCCCTGCAGGGAGATGTCGGTGGGTAGGGGGACCTGAGTCCAGGAGAACCCACCGTCGGTGGAGCGCAGGACGAGCCCGAGATCCCCGACGGCCCAGAAGTGCTGGTTGCCGGTATCCTTCGCCCAGGCTGCGCGGCGCAGGCCAGCGGTCCGATAGGGCTCGATCCCTGGGGGATCGACGTAGCTGACCTGTTGCGGTTCGGTCCAGTTGCCATTGGCGCCGAAGTCGGGAGTCCTTAGGATTCTGGGCCCTTCCCGGGGAGCCGACGAAGTCGGGCCGGGCACGGAGGTGCCGACGGTCACGCCATTCAAACCGTTGCCGGCGAAGGCGATAGAGGTGAGCTGCTCCGTGCCAGGGAAGATCCGGCCTGGAGCGCCGAACCGGTTCCATGTGGCGCCACCGTTGATGGAGAACTCGAGATTGAAGTGCTGGCCGGCGCGCCAGCCACGATCTTCAAGGGTGGGCTGGAGCCCGGGTTTGAACCACGCATCCCGCAACCGAATGGCATCCCCCGGGGCGCGGTGGTCCCAGATCTCGCCGCCGACGTCGGAGCCGCGGATGTGGCCTCCCATGCCGCTCAGCCAATCCAGGCGCTGGCTGCCGATGCGGCCCGTGGCGGCCGCGAGGAGGGGGTAGACCGTCACGTCCAGGGAAGGATTGGCAAGCCACTGGTTGGGCATTGCAAAGCTGGACCGGTCGCGCCAGATGGGGGTGCCCCCCGCAAGGAAGTCCCGCCGCAAGTGCTGGCCGTTGTAGCCCGCGGCGATGGCGGTGTTGTCGAGCGCGTCGATGGCGACCCCATAGAGTGTCTTGAACTCCATGTGGCGGAAGGGCGGCGAGTTTTCGTTGTACTCGGGCGCTTGCGTGCAGTTCAGGTTGGGGTCGCCCGCGGACCCGTCGCACTCGTGGAACTCGCGCTCCCAGGAGCACCCGAGGTCATCCGAGCGGTAGACCAAGCCGCAGTTCGTGCCAACACCCCCGACGATCAGAGCGATGGTGTTCATGCCGTTGCGGCTGATCTGGACGTCCCAGAGTTCGATCCAGGGGGGGGCCGATGCATGCCCGCAGGCAGCAGCAGGGCATGGCTGGATGCTCAGGACACTGCAGAAGTCGGAGATGCCCATCACCATGTGCCAGTTCCGACCCATGTCGAGGCTCCGGAACACGAACCCAGGTTGCCCGACGACCAGGCCCAGGAAGGGGGACGGCCCAGGGGAGTTCGAGCAATCAAGGTGCGGCCCGTTCATGAGGACGTCGATGGCGTAGAGTTCCATCGTGTGGTCATGGATGTACTGGGCAGTCATCGGACCGGCATGATGGTCGTAAAGGGCAGCCGGCTGCCAGCAGATCCCGCCGCTGTCCGTGTACCAGATCCCGTGGTGGCCGACGAGCCAGCCGTCGAGGCCGTTCTCGGCCATGAAGATGTCGTACAGGTGCTCCCATTCGGTCAGGCCGAAGGCGCCGGGGATGCGTTCGGCGAGCTTCCAGACCTGTCCGCCGTCGATGGTCTTGATCACCCAGCCGTCGGAGCTGACCGCCCAGCCGCGCAGGCCGTCGGAGTGCATGTGCAGGCCGCGCACGATGCCGCGCACGGGAAGGGGGACCTGGGCGAAGGACCAGTCGGTCGTCCACTGGCCCAGCCCGGCGTCGAACTGGGCCGTGCCGCGGCGGATGCGGCCGCCATCCTCGCCGGTCCAGACGCGCTCGCCGTCGAGGGTCACGATTCTGCGCACCAATCCCCCCCAGCGGTGTGCGAAGGTGCCCGGGTCGGGCTGGTTGGGGGGCGCGATGGGGCAGAAGCCCGGCCCGCTGGAGGGGCCGCCCTGGGGGCCGGAGTGGGCGTGGGTTGCGAAGCCCAAGAGACCCAGGCCGGTCAGGAGCGCCGCGGCGAGCCTAGCGGGGCTCGGGCTGCGGCTCGGGGAGTTCTCTCTCTCTCTGTCACCATTATTTCAGGGTACTCCTCCCGAACGGGAGTCGCGGCCAGGGTCCCCCGGACGGCGGGGCGGTCGTTCCTCGGCGAGCGCCTCGAGCGAGTGCCCCCTCCCGAACCCCTGGGGATTCGGAGCGGGCCACCGCCCCGGGAATCCAGACTCGACCCTTGCCAGCCTAGCGCCGGGCCCAGATTGCGGGGGCAAGATCTGGGCGGGATTCCCGGAATCGAACACGAATCCTGGCCCGCACCTCACCCGGCGGGAGGTACGGGGCGCAGATCCAGCAGCCGCCGCAGGCAGGTCAGCACCGCGAGCCATTCCCAGGGGCGCTTGCCGGGGGGCGGGTCGGCGGCGAGTACGGCCCGGGATCGTCGGCAACTCGACCGGTCGCGGCCCGCGCTACGAGGGCCGCAACGGCGGGCCGGCCTTCGACGCCGCGTTCACGGTGCCGGGCGACATGCCCTCGCCGATGGCCCGCGCCGGCGCGCTCGGCGCCGACGGGAACCTCTGGACCGTGCTCCGCTGACGCCGCCAGGCCGCTCGCCCTGGCGCCCCGGACGGGCCTGGGCTACACCAGAGGCGTGGACGAGGCGCGCGACGTCGGCCCCGGTCGGCCCACCCAGACCCCCGGACCGCCCCCCCCGCGCCGGAGGGCCCGGGGCGGCGTGGGGGCCGTGTTCCTCCTCGGCTCCCTCTTCGGGGGCCTCCTGACCACCCTGGTGGTCGAGGTGCTCCCCGAACACGAGGAGCCGGACGTCGCCCACTACCGCGAGGTCCGCGAATTCGTGCGCTCGAGCTACGTGGGCGAGGTCGACGTGGAGCGCCTGGTCGAGCGCGCCGTCGAGGGCCTGGTGAGGAGCCTCGACCCGTACTCGCGCTACTACGACGACCCCAGCTCCACGGCCCAGCTCGACCGCGAGACCAGCGGCCAGTACACCGGCATCGGGGTCGTGTTCCTGCCCAAGGAGGAGCGCGACGGCTTCCAGGTGTTGTTCCCCGTGAGCGGCTCCCCCGCCGCCCGCACCGGCCTGAAGGTCGGCGACCGGCTGGTGGAGGTCGAGGGCCGCGGGGTGGACGGCATGAGCCCCGACGACGTGCGCGACGCGCTGCGCGGCGCGCCGGGCAGCAAGCTCGGGTTGTTGGTCGAGGGCCTCGACGGCCGCCGACGGCGCATCGAGACGCCGCGCGAGGTGCTGCTCGACCCGACCGTGCGGCACGCGGAGATCGTCGATCCGGACCTCGGCATCGCCTACGTCGCGATCACGAGCTTCAGCCGCGAGACCTGCGAGGAGTTCGACGCCGCGCTGCGCGAGCTGTCCGCCGCGGGCATGCGCGCGCTCGTGCTCGACCTGCGCGCCAATCCCGGCGGCGTGCTCTCGAGCGCGGTGCGCGTCGCGCGCCGCTTCATACCCGAGGGCGTGATCGTCTCGACCGAGGGTCGCGGCCAACCGGTGGTGCACCGCGCGATCGCGGCCGAGGCGCGCCACGCCGGCCTGCCCCTGGTCGTGCTCATCGACGGCGCCACCGCCAGCGCCGGCGAGGTCGTCGCGGCCGCGCTCCAGGACCACCGCCTGGCGGTGCTCGTCGGCTCGGCCAGCCACGGCAAGGGCGTGGTTCAGACCGTGCGGCGCTTCCCCGAACGCGAGACCATCGCCAAGGTGACGAGCAGCTACTACTACACGCCCGCGGGCCGCAACCTCGAGCGCGACCCCGGACAGGGCCGCGAGCACGGCATCTTGCCGGACGTCGACGTCCCGCTCGGCGACGTGCAGCGCGCGCGCATCCACGCCTACCTGCGCCGCTACGCCCCGCCGCTCGACGCCCTCGAGGAGCTGCGCACCTGGGAGAGCGCCCAGGGCGTCGAGTTGCTCGAGCCGCGCCCCAACGATCCGCAGCTCGCGGCGGCGATCGAGCTCCTGCGCGGCCGCCGCCCCGATCCCTGGTCCGACACACCCGAGCGTTGACGGACCTGATCCTGGGCATCGAGTCCTCCTGCGACGAGACCGCCGCCGCCGTGGTGCGGAGCGGGAAGCAGGAACTCTCCTCGGTCGTGCACAGCCAGGTGGCCGAGCACGCGCCCTTCGGCGGCGTCGTGCCCGAGATCGCGGGCCGCAGCCACCTGGACAAGATCCTGCCGGTGATCGACCGCGTCCTGCTCGAGGCCGACGTCGCCCTCGACGACCTGGCCGCGATCGCCGTCACCGAACGACCCGGGCTGGTCGGTTCCTTGCTCGTCGGCCTCTCGGCCGCCAAGACCCTGGCCTGGTCGCGCGGCCTGCCGCTGGTGGGCGTGCACCACGTCGAAGCCCACGTGCACTCGGCCACCCTGGACCTCGACGAAGCACCCTATCCGTGCCTGGCGCTGGTCGTGTCCGGCGGGCACACGGCGCTCTACCGCGCCCACTCACCGCTCGCCATCGAGCTGCTCGCCACGACCCTCGACGATGCCGCCGGGGAGGCTTTCGACAAGGTCGCCTGGTTGTTGGGCCTGGGCTATCCGGGCGGGCCGGCCGTCTCGCACCTGGCGCGCGAGGGCGACCCCGCCGCGATCGCCTTCCCCCGCCACCGGGCCAAGGACGGCCGGATCGCGTTCAGCTTCAGCGGCCTCAAGACAGCCGTGCTCTACCACCTGCGCGGCGGCGACGCCCTGGCCCCGACGCCGGCGCCCGAGGACATCCCCAACCGCGCCGACGTCGCGGCGAGCTTCGAGCAAGCCGTCGTCTCGAGCCTGGTCGACGAGACCCTGCGCGCGGCGGAGCTCCTGGGCGAGGACACGATCCTGGTGGCCGGCGGCGTGGCCTGCAACGCGCGCCTGCGCGAGCAGATGACCGCCGCGGCGCAGCGCAGCGGCCGACGCGCGGTGTTCCCGCGGCCGGCGCGCTGCACGGACAACGCGGTCATGATCGCGGCCCTGGGGCACGAGCTCCTGCGCGCGGGCCGCATCTCGGCCCTCGACCTGGACGCCAGCCCGCGCTGAAATCGCGCCATGTTCGAGAGCACGAGGGGAACGGCGCCGAGCGCCGCCGTGGGGCCGGCGGGCCCGCTCACCTGGGTGCTGCTGGCCCTGCTGCTGGCCCTCACCCTCGCGACGCGCCTCTATACGCTCGACATCTCGCCCACCCACGACACCCACGCGACCTTCGCCGAGACCGCGGACACCGATCTCGCGAGCGTGGTGCGCTACCTCACCCTGGGCAACCGGCACACGTTGGCCGAGGCGCCGCCGGCGGAGCTCTCGGAGAAACCGCAGCGCTCCTTCCCGGGCTTCTACGTGTTCTTCAAGGCCTACCTGGGGCTCTTCGGCGCGGACGACTTCGTCGCGGCGCGCGCGCTCTCGGCGGCCTTCTCGTTCCTGTGCGTCCTGCTGCTCGCCTGGCTCGCGCTGCGCCACGTGGGGCCGGGCGGCGCCCTCGCCGTGGCGGCCAT
>CAYMYN010000066.1:0-11597 GCA_964394665.1 uncultured Planctomycetaceae bacterium | reverse complement strand
ACGACCTCGACCCCGCCCACCAGGCCCCAGGGCTCGAAGCGCCGCTCGGCGCCCACGTAGCGTTCGAGGCCGCGCGCGGCGGCCTCGGCGGCGGCGCGCGGATCGAGGCGCCACTCGCGCGCCGCCAGACCCACCGCGAGCGCCAGGGCCAGGGCCGCGTTCTCGACGTTGAAGTCCCCCGGTAGGCCCAGGGTGGTCTCCGGGGTGGCCCAACCGGGCCCGCGCAGGCGGAAACGGAACCGCCCGCGCGTCTCGCCCAGGAGGTCGACCTCGAGCTCGCGCCCCAGGCGCCAGACCTCGGCCCGCGCCCCGTCCTCGACGCAGGCGGGCACCCCGCGTCCGAGCACCACCAGGCCGGAGGAGTCCACGCGCCCCACGAAGCGCGCGAAGGCACGTTCGATGGCGTCCAGGGTCCCGTAGCAATCGAGGTGGTCGGCCTCGACGTTCGTCACCGCCGCGCCCGCCGGCGAGAGCCGCAGGAAGGTGCGGTCGTACTCGCAGGCCTCGGCCGCGAACCAGCCGCCCGGTTCCTCCGCCAGGGCGTTGGTGCCCAGCGTGCGGCACAGGCCGCCGACGAGCGCCCCGGGCGCGGGGGCCCGTTCGCCGGCCAAGGCGCGCAGTCCGCGCAGGGCGTGCAGCAACAGCCACGAGGTCGTGGTCTTGCCGTGCGTGCCGGCCACCGCCAGGGTGCGGCCGCGGGGCGTGAGCGCGGCGAGCAGGTCGGCGTGCTTGAGCAGCGGGATCCCGCGCCGGCGCGCGGCGACGCACTGGGGATCCTCGTTCGGCACGGCGGCCGAACGCACGACGAGCTCGACGCCCTCGGGCAGGTGCTCGGCGCGGCTCGGGCCGAAGACCAGCTCGAGCGGACCGACTTCGACCAGCGCCTCGCTGAAGCGCGAGGGCGCACGATCGTGGCCGCTGACGCGGTGGCCGCGCTCGAGCAGGATGCGCGCCGCCCCCGAGAGGCCGGCGCCCCCCACGCCCAGGAAGTGCACGCGCCGCGGGGACTCGAGGAAACGGGCGTCGGGCCCGGCGGGTGCGGCCTGTGCGTTCATCCTTCTTCCAGGGCGGCGTTTCGCGTCGCGCGTCCGCGCCTAGGCGCATTGCAGCGACGCGAACGTTTGGTTCAAGCGTCGCGTGACGCGGATCGGCGGGCGGCGAGGAGCAACCCGAGCGCGCGCTCCGCGCCGTCGAGGGGCACCGCCGCGCGCAGGGCCGCGCCCATGGCCGCGCGCTCCGCCGCGCCCGCGGCCCCGGCGAGGCGCGCGAGCTCGCGCGCGAGCCCTTCGTCGAGCTGCGTGTCCTCGACCACGCGCACGCCCGCGCCGAGCTCGCGCGCGTTGTGGTGTTGGTGGCGGCCCGCGGCGTGGGGATAGGGCGCGACGATCGCCGGCACGCCCGCGGCGGCGACCTCCAGCAGGGTCGAGGCCCCGCCGCGGCAGAGCACCAGGGTCGCCGCGCGCAGGAGGCGCGGGATCTCGGCGCTGAACTCGAGGGCCCGATAGCCCTCGACCGCGGGGGCGGCTTCGCCGAGTCGTCCGGGCCCCGTCTGGTGCAGCACCGCGAGGCCCGCGGCGCACCAGGTCGCGGCGTGGGCGCGCACGAAGGCGTTCAGGCTGCCCGCGCCCTGGCTGCCACCCAGGACCAGCAACAGCGGCCGGAGCGGGTCGAGGCCCAGGGCCGCGCGCTGCGCGACCAACCCGTGCTCCTGCATCTCGCGCTGCGGCGGCTCGCACCCCGCGCCCAGGTCGGGCGGGAGCAGCGGGCCGATGAAGAGGTGCCGCGCGCCGCCGGTCGGGACGCCGGAGCGGAAGGCGTGCAACACGCGCCGCGCGAGGGGCGCGAGGACCCGCGTGGCGGCGCCCGGCACGGCATTGACCTCGAGCAACAGCACCGGGATGCCCAGGCTGCGGGCGGCGAGCACCGGCGGCAGGCTCGTGAAGCCGCCCAATCCGAGGAGCACCCCGCTGCGATGGCGGCGCAACGCCGCGCGGGCGGCGGCGAAGGCGCGCGGCGTGCAGCGCGCCAGGCGCAGGCGCGAGGGCGCTCCGCCGCCGGGCGGCTCGACCGCCAGCACGACGCGCTCGAAGGGGGTTCCGCCGAGCTCGGCGTCGAGCCCCGCGAGGGCGCGGTCCTCGACCTCGCGACCGCTGGTGAACCACAGCAGGTCCTCGAGCACGGCGCCCTGGGCGCGCAGCGCGTGGGCCAGGAGATGGCGCCCGGGCAGCAGGTGTCCTCCGGTGCCGCCACCCGCCAGGGCCAGGCGCAGGCCGGGCGCGGGCGGGGCGCCGCTCGGGCCGCCCCCGTGGCTCGCCGCCCGGGGTGCGATGACGGCCTCAGCCGCGCCGGAGGTCACCGGGACGCTCGGACTCGGGGCCGACGTCGCCGTCCCAATCCCGCGCGCTGCGCGGCGCCTCGGCACCGTCCTGCTGCGCGGACAACACGGCCGGACCGGCTCCGCGCGCGGAGCCGTAGGGACCCTGGATGGTCTCGGCCAGCAGCGCTCCCGCCCGCGGCCCCTCGAGGAAGGCCACGGCCAGGAGGCCCAGGCAGAAGGTCAGGCGCAGCTTGGGATCCATGGCGCGCGGAGAAGTTCAGTGGACGACGTTCTTGCGCGCGGCGGGCGCGCCGCTCGACGCGCGGCCCGTCGCGGCGGGCGTGGACAACGCGACCTGGGTGTCGGCCGGGCGTTGGCCCTCGGCGACCGGCAGCAGGATCTGTTGGCCCGCGGCGACGCGGTTGGGATCGAGACCCGGGTTCAGGGCCACGATGGAGGGCACGGCCTTCACGGTGCCGCACTCGCGCTGGGCGATCTGGCCCAGGACCTCGCCGCGCTGCACGGTGTACAGGCGCGTCTTGCCGCCGGTGGGCGTGGGGCGGGGCGCGGAGGGGGGCGTCGCCGCCGTCGGCGCGGCGTTCGTCCCGGGGGCGGCGGCGAGGCCCTCGATCGGGGGCAGGCGCAGGCGCTGACCGACCTGCAGGCGCCGCGGATCGGAGATGCCGTTGTAGTCGGCGAGCTTCGACCAGTGGGCCTCCGAGCCCAGGTGGCGCAGGGCGATGCGGGCCAGGGAGTCGCCGGGCTCGACGCGCACCTCGCGCGGCGCGGAGGCGGTCGGGTTCGGGCGTCCGGTCGGGGCCGCGCCGGAGTCGGTGCGGGGCGGGACCGACGCCGTGCGCTCCGGCTCGGCCTGGGTGCGCGCCGGGGTGGACGGCTGCGGGGTGACGGGTTGGGGCAGGATGCCGGGCGCCGGGTTCGGCGCGCCGCCGCCGCTGGGCGTCGTCCCGGACGCGAAGCGCAGGGCCCCCTCGCCGGCTCCGCCGGGGTTGGGCGCGGCCGCCGGGCTCGGCGTCGAGCCCGGGTTCGTGCGCGCCGCCGGGTCGAGGGGCACGGCCCCCGCGTCGATGCGGTTGCGCGCGGTCTCCTCGCGGGCCGGGTTGGCCGGGGTGCGGGCGCCCTGGGGTTGGGCGCCGGCGCCCGCCGCGGGGTTGCGCGGAGTCGGGTTCGGCCGGTTCGCGGCCGTCGGGCGCGGATCGAGGCGGGGGGCCGGATCCTGGCGCGCGAGCGGCTCGCCCGCCGGTTCCTGCGCCTCCTCGTTCCAGAAGGCGACGGCCACGATCGTGACCAGGAGCAGCAAGAGGGCGATGACCCCGTAGCGTTCGATCTTCTGCATCGCGGTTCTCCCGGCGCCGCCGCGGTGCGGGCGACGCGCTCGTTCTCGACACGGATCTACAGGATTCCAGAATCCGATGCGAGTCTCCGTCCGGCCTGTCCGGGGAGCGCTCGTGCATCGACGGCGGAGAAAGCCTCGCGGCGCGGACGCGCGGCGCCCAGCGCCAGGCCGACCGCGAGGGAGGAGACGACCAGTGAAGTCCCCCCGTCGGACAGGAACGGCAGTGTCATGCCCTTCGGCGGCGCGAGCCCGGTCACGACCTGCACGTGCACCATGGCTTGCAGGCAAACCGAAAGCAAGAGCCCGAACGCGCTCAGGGCCAGGTAGCGATCGCGCACCGCGAGCACCAGGCGCAGCGCGCACCAGGCGAAGGCGATCAGCAGTCCGAGGACGAGCACCTGACCCACGAGGCCGAGTTCCTCGCCCACCAGCGCGAACACGTAGTCGGAGTCCTGGTAGGGCATGGCCTCGTTGCGGTAGAGCCCGCCGCCCAGCCCGACGCCGAACCAATCGCCGCTGCCCAGGGCGCCCAGCGCCTGATCGACCTGCTCGTTCTTGCCCTCGCCCAGGAAGACCGCGATGCGGCGCTTCACGTAGCCCAGGTGCCCCGCGCCGAGCAGCAGCCCCCCCAACCCGACGACGGTCAGCGCGCCGGCGGCCTGGTAGGGCCGCACGCCGCCCACCCACAGCACCGAGGCGAAGCAGGCCACGAAGATCAGCGCCCCGCCGATGTCGGTCTCCAGGCCGATCAGGGCCACGAAGAACAGGCCCACGGCGAGCATCGGAAAGAGGCCCCGGCGCGCCTCGCGCACCCGCGGGCCCAGGCGCACGCAGCGGTCGGCCGCCCACAGCATCAGCAGGATGCGCGCCAGCTCGGAGGGCTGGAAGGAGAGGCCCAGGCCGGGCACGCGGATCCAGCGGAAGGAGCCGTTCTCCGGTTTGGCGAAGGGCGGGATCCAGACCATCAGCAGCAGGATCGCGGCCAGCACCGCCAACGCCGGCAGGTGCCGCCGCAGCCCCGCGGGACCGATCCAGTACGCCGCGAGCAGGACGCCCAGGCCCAGGACGCGGAACTTGGCCTGCTGCTGGATCTCCCCCGCGAAGTGCGCGGGACCCGAGATCGTCGCCGCGTGGGAGGCCTGCAGCACCAGGCCCAGGGCCATCAGCGCCAGCACGATGCACAGGAGCTTCACCGCCGGGCCGCTGGGGTCGGCCGGCGCCGTGCGCCGCGCCAGGGCGTCGAGGCGCTCGAAGAGCGTGAGCTGCCGTTCCCGCGGCAGGGCGGCGTCGGCGGCCGCGGCGGAGCTTCGGAAGCGGGCCATCAGCGCACCTTGAGGAGGGCCAGACTGAGCAGGGCGCAGGCCGCGGCCACGATCCAGGCCCGCACCACCACCGTGACCTCGTGCCAGGGCCGCGGGCCCGGCTTGAAGATCCCGCCGAAGCGCTCGAGGCCGTGGTGCAGCGGCGCGCAGGTGAACAGGCGCTTGCCGCCGCTGCGCCGGTACCAGAAGGTCTGCAGGAAGCTGCTCCCCAACTCGAGGAACAACACGCCGGCGATCAGCGGCAGGACGAGCTCCTGCTTGGAGACCAGCGCCATCCACGCCAGCAGCCCGCCGAGGGGCAGGGAGCCCGAGTCGCCCATGAAGACCTGGGCCGGGTGGGCGTTGTACCAGAGGAAGCCCATGCAGGCGCCGCACAGGGCGCCGCCCACGACCGCCATCTCGGAGGCCGCCGGCACGTGGGGCAACAGCAGGTAGCCGGTCCAGTCGTAGCGGCCGCTGACGTAGCAGAAGATCGAGAGCGCCAGCCCCGCCATCAAGAGGCAGCCGGCCGCCAGCCCGTCGAGCCCGTCGGTGATGTTGGCCGCGTTGGAAGTCCCCACCACCACCAGCCACTGGAAGGCGAGGAAGACCGCGATCCCGAGCAGCCCCAGGCTCCCCAGGGGGATCACGGCGTCCTTGAAGAACGGCGGGAAGAGGTGCAGCAGCGCCGGCTGGCCCGTGGTCCGGGCGTGGAACACCAACGCGGACAGGGCCCCCAGGGTGACCAGCGAGAGGCCGAGCATCTTGGCGCCCCGCGACAACCCCGGCGCCTTGGGTCGGGTCAGCTTCCAGAAGTCGTCGACGAAGCCCACCGCCGCCAGGCCCGCGGTCAGGAGCACCGCCAGCACCACGTGGAGGTTGTCGAGCCGACCCCACAGCAGCACCGCGCTGAGCAACGACACGATCAGGAAGCTGCCGCCCAGGGTCGGCGTGAGGGCCTTCTGCGCGTGGGCCGGGATGTCGGTGCGGCGGCGCAGCTCCTCCTTCTCGGGATCGAGGAACTTGTGCGCGCGCAGCCAGCGGATGGTCGGCCCACCCAGGGCCAACGCGAGCACGAAGGCCGTCAAGGCCGCGGCCGCGACCCGGAAGGTGATGTAGCCGAAGAGCTGCAGCCCCAAGAGGTCGTCGAGGATGCCCGGGACCATGGCTAGACCAGGCTCCCCGGTCGGGCCGGCGCGCCGAAGCGCTCCACCAGGCGCGCCACCACCCGCTCGAGCCCGATGCGCCGGCTGCCCTTCACGAGCACCACGTCGCCCGGCTCGATCAGCCCCAGGGCCAGCTCCTGCGCGGCGCCCACCTCGTCCGCGTGCAGCGCGTGCTCGGGGGCGAAGCCGGCTTCGAGGGCCCCCGCGCGCGTCGCCTGCGAGAGCTCGCCCACGAGCAACATGCGGTCGACGCCCGCGCCGGCGGCCAAGCGGCCGAGCTCGCGGTGGTGCTCCGCGGCGCCCTCGCCCAGCTCGAGCATGTCCCCGAGCACCAGCACGCGCCGGCGGTGGCCGTGCAGGCCGGCGAGGACGCGCACGTTGGCCGCGGTCGACTCGGGGTTGGCGTTGTAGCTGTCGTCGAGCACGAGCACGTCGCCCAGCTCGATCCGCTCCATGCGCCGCCGCCCGCCCACCAGGCGCCCGACGGCGGGCAGCAGCTCGGAGAGGTCCAGGCCCAGGCCCGCGCAGGCCGCCAACGCGCACAAGAGGTTCGAGACGTTGTGCCGCCCGAGCAGGGGCAGGAAGACCTCGGTCGCGGGCAGCCCCAGGCCCCGCAGGCGGAAGGTCGTGCCGCCGTCCTGGAAGAACAGCTCGCGCGCCTCGAGGTCCGCCTGGCCGTCGATCGAGACCGTCAGCACGCGCGCCGGCGACAACGGGCGGACCTTGGTGGTCCAGGCGCAGTCGGCCGAGAGCACGGCGAAGCCGTCCCGCGGCAGGGAGGCCACCAGGTCCGATTTCTCGCGCGCCACGCCCTCGATCGAGCCCAGACCCTCGAGGTGCGAGGCGCCGATGTTCGTCAGGATGCCCGCCGTCGGCCGGGCCGTGCGGCACAGGGCGGCGATCTCGCCCGGACGGTTCGTGCCCAGCTCCACCACCAGCGCCGCGCTGCGCTCGTCGGCCAGGAACAGGGTGTGCGGCACGCCGATGTCGTTGTTGAACGAGTTGGGCGAGCCGGTCACCGCCATGCGCTGCGCGAGCAGTTGCAGGAGGATGTTCTTGGTGGTCGTCTTGCCGCAGGAGCCGGTGATGCCGAGCACCGGGATGTCGAGCCGCGCGCGGTGCCAGCGCGCCAGGTCGGCGAGGGCCGCGCGTGGGTCGGGGTGCACGAGCAGGGTGACCTCGCCGGCCAGCGAGCGCGCCAGGACCTGCGCCTCCGCCGGCTCGCCGCGCAGCAACACCGCGCCCGCGCCGCGCGCCAGCGCCTCGGCCGCGAATCGATTGCCGTCGAACGAGGGCCCCTGCAGCGCGACGAAGAGCGCGCCCGGCTCGAGGCTGCGGGTGTCGGTGCTGACGCCGTGCAGGGCCGCCTGGGGGCCGGCCACGTGCACGGCGCCGGTCGCCGCGCACACCTCCCGCGCCGTCATGCGGATCACGCCAGCTCCTCCAGGGCGACCTGGCGGTCGTCGAAGGCGAGCACGCGCTCGCCGATCGTCTGGGTGGTTTCGTGGCCCTTGCCCGCGATCAGCACCACGTCGCCCGCGCGCGCCTCGCGCAGGGCCAGGCGGATGGCCGCGCGGCGGTCGGGCTCGAGCACGATGCGCGCGCGCGGCGTCCAGCGCTCCCCGGGCGCGGGGCGCGTGCCCGCGGCGAGCGCCTCGAGGATCGCCAGCGGATCCTCGGAGCGCGGGTTGTCGCTCGTCAGCAGCGCGAGGTCGGCGCGCTCGGCGGCCGCGCGGCCCATGGGCGCGCGCTTGCCGCGGTCGCGGTCGCCGCCGGCGCCGAAGACGACGATCAGGCGTCCGCCGCGGCCGTCCTCGGCCAGCACCTCGCGCAGGACGTCGAGCACGCTGGCGAGCGCCGCGTCGGTGTGGGCGTAGTCGACCAGCACCCGGAACCCGCGGGACCCGGTCGGCACGGGCTCGAGGCGTCCGGGGGGAGCGGTAACGGTTGCGAGCCCTTCCACGATCGTGGAAGGGCTCGCTCCCGACCAGAGCACCACAGCGGTGGCTGCCAGCACGTTGAGGACGTTGTGACGGCCCAGCAGGGGGAGTTCGATCCTGGTCCCTGGAATCCCCATCCCTGTGAGAAACAGGATTGTTCCCTGCAAGCCCGTACGCGATCCGCTCGCGCAGAGGTCCACGGAGGACCCGGTGCCGTACGTGAGAACCTCCGCCCCTACCCCACGCGCCGCCTCTGCCATCGTGCGATGGTAGGGATCGTCGGCGTTGACGATCGCGACGCGGGAGGGCCCGAGGGAGGTGAACATGCGCGCCTTGGTGGCCGCATACTGCTCCAGCGTTCCGTGGTAATCCAGGTGGTCGCGGGAGAGATTCGTGAACACGCCGACGGCCAGCTCGAGTCCGGCGGTGCGCTCCTGGGCGATGGCGTGCGAGCTGACCTCGAGCACCAGCGCGTCCCCGCCCGCGTCGAGGTGACGGCGCGCCAGGCGCTGCAAGGTCGGCGCGTCGGGCGTGGTGTGCGCGGTCGGGATCGGGACGCCGTCGGCCAAGCGGTGGCCGGTGGTGCCGATCACCCCCGGGCGCCGGCCGGCGTGGGCCAGGAGCTGCGCGGCGAGGTGCACGCTGGTCGTCTTGCCGTTGGTGCCGGTGATCCCCACGGTGAACAGGGACGCGGTGGGACGGCCGTGCACGCGCGCGGCGGCCTCGCCCGCCGCGGCCCGCGCCCGGGGATGCTCCCAACGGGGCAGGTCCGGCCCCGCCGCGGGCCCGGCGCCCGGTTCGGGCACGAGGAAGGCGACCGCCCCGCGTTCGGCGGCCTGGACGAGGTAGCGCGCGCCGTCGGCCTGCGCGCCGGGCAAGGCGGCGAACAGCGACCCGGGCGATACCTCGCGGCTGTCGAGGTGCACGTCGCGGATCGTCGGCCCGCCGCCCACGAGGCCCGGGCAACGCCCGCCGAGGGCGCCCACCAGCTCGCCCAGCTTCACCACACGGCGGGCACCTCCACGGCCCAGGGCAGGTCGTCGGGGTTGGAGAGCTCCGACTGGCTCGGCACGAAGCCCGCGGCGTCGATCTCCAGGGCCAGATCCGCTCCGGCGCGGGAGAGGCCCAGGGCCTCCTTGAGCAGCGCCATGGCCGTGGGGCCGGCGACGTGCGAGCCGAAGTGCCGGCCGCCGCCGCGCGGCTCGTCGACGACCACCAGCACCATCACCTCGCGGGCGTCGTCCAGGGTGCGCCCGAAGACGCAGATCGAGGACGTGTAGCAGGAGCGATGGCGTTCCTTGGGCCAGGAGCGGGCCTCGGCGTAGCTGACGGGCGCCAGGCCGCGCGCCGCGCGCTCGAGGTTCTCCTGGTTGCGGCGCAGCTCGTTGTGCAGGCAGGTCTCGGTGCCGACCTTCTCCGCGGTGCCCGTCTTGCTGCCGAAGACCAGCGGCGTGCCGAGCTTGTGTTCGACCTGCCACAGGCGCTCGCCCGTGCCCTCGCGCGCGCCGAGCTCCATCATCGAGCGCACGGTGGCGCAGGTCTCGGGACGGAACACGCGCCGGCCCGCGGGCCGCTCGAGGTCCCACACCCGGCCGTCGCGCCGCACCTCGCGCAGCAGCCGCAGGGGGCGCGCCTCGCCCCCGCCGATGACCGCCGCCAGGCCCGCGGCGTGTTGCCAGAGGTTCACGCCCAGCTCGTGACCGAAGGAGATCGAGGCCTGCTCCCAGGCCTTCTTCCAGGGCAGGCGCGGCAACGGGTGCGTGCGCTCGACGCCCACGCCCACCCCCGGGAGCCGCCCGTAGCCGAGGTCGGTGAGGTAGCCGTGCAGCACGCGGTCGTCGAGCTTCATGCCGATCTGCACCAGCACGGCGTTGACCGAACGGGCCAGCGCCTGGGAGGCGCTGACGAAGCCCGTGGGGCTGCCCTCGGCCTCGCGGATCGGCGGGCGGCGGCTGTTCTCGATGCGGTAGCTGCCGTTGTAGGTGAAGAACGTGTCCGTGGGCCGCACGACGCCGGCGTCGAGGGCCGCGGCCATCACGATCGTCTTGAAGGTCGAGCCGGGCGTGAAGACGTGCCAGGTCGGCAGGAACTCGGCGATCGAGTAGGGCGAGGTGCCCGTCACGGCGAGCACGTCCCCGCTGGCCACGTCGACGACCATCGCCAGGCCGAGGGCCGCGTCGGTGCGCTCCACGGTCCGATCGAGCAGGTGCTTGGCGTAGGCCTGGAGCTGCGCGTCGAGGGTGCTGACGACCCGCGGCGTCTCGCTCTCGGGGGTCTCGTCGAAGTAGTAGTGGCGCGCGCGCTTGTGGACCGGCTGGTCGCGGCGGAAGCGGTAGGTGGCGGGCGTGCCGGCCAGGAAGGACCACTCGGGGGACGCGAGCAGGTTCCCGGCCAGGCGCTCCAGGCCGCTGGCGGGGTGGCGTTCGTCGAGCAACTGCGCCGCGCGGCGCCGCAGGCCCGGGAGCAGCGGGTCCGGGCAGTGCGCGAGGTCGGGGATGCCGAACTCGGCGCAGGCCAGGCGCAGGGCCGTCTCGCGGTCGACGAAGCGCCAGCGGCCGACCACTTCGAAGGCGTCGTCGTCCTGCGCGCTGCGCACCGGGTACCGCCGCTCGTGGCGGAAGTCGAGGCGCAGTTGGTGCAACTGCACGCCCTCCTTCTCGAGCGCCGCGAGCACGCGCCCGGCGGTCGGGCCGTGCACGTCGCGGGCGATCAGGCGCTCCGCGCTGGGCAGCAGGGCGGCCCAGATCGCGCTCCGCTGGCGCCCCAGCGCCTTGGGGTCGGCGTGGCGGTCGAGCGCCGTCTGGGGCGCGATGCAGCGCGCGAGCTCGTCCGCGATGCGGCGCGTCCACAGGAGCGGCACCATGGCCGTCTCGCCACCGGAGTGGGCCCGGCGCTGCTCCTCCGAGAGCAACACCGCCGGTTCCCAGCACAGACGCCAGAAGCCGGTCTCGATCTCCTCGGTGAACAGGCCCTCGATCGCGCGGCGCACGGGCACGCCGCGCTCGTCGCGCCCGCGGGCCCACAGCTCGACCCGCCGGCGGGCCTCCTCGTCGAGCAGGATCGCGCGCGGGTCGACGCGCACGACGCCGTCCGCGCCCATGTCGGGCAGGAGTGCCGCGAGCATCGAGGCCTCGTCCCAGGGCTCCCCCAGGGCCTCGGCCAGGGCGCGCGCCAGGCGCCGCGGCGTGTGGGCCTGCCACAGCGCGCGCGGGGAGGCGACGAGGTCGAGCTGGCGCACCGAGAGCGCCAACGTGCGTTGCTCGCGGTCGACGACGTCGAAGTCGGGCGCCGGCAGGGTCTCCTGCGTCGAGCGCTGGGGTTGGCGGTGGCCGCCGGCGAGCACGATGTGGGCGCCGCGGCCGACGACGGCGCCCAGCACCACCGCCACCAGGGCGAAGGCCGTGATCGGACGCAGACCGGAGGCCGAGTCGAGGGGCACGAGTCTCATGGCGCGGGCGGTCTGTGCTCAGAGTGTGAGAAGAATTCGAGCACTCTCGGTACGGCCGGCTTGCCGGCCGT
>CAYMYN010000065.1:0-12822 GCA_964394665.1 uncultured Planctomycetaceae bacterium | reverse complement strand
CGGCGAAGTGGGTGGGGGAGAACCGCGAGCTCTACGCGCGGGGCGTGTTCGAGGGTTTCGAGGCGCTGCCGAGGTGAACGACGTGCCGTTCCGGACTGGCAGGGTTTCAACAAGCACACGATTTCACGGCTGGTCGAGGAGCTGGTGATGCTCAACGAGCAGCCTGATGCGTCCTCATTGGCGGGAGCGGGTGAGGATCCGTTCGCTATCCCTCGAACACATCCCATGCATCCTCGAAGCCTTGCTCTTCGAGGGTGCGCCAGTTGATACCGGGGAACTTGGGATCGCTGAACCACTTGCCGAAGCGCTCCTGCTCCGCTACGAGGACGGATCCAGGAACAAGGAAGTAGCGAACAGCCTCACCAGGCTTGTTCAGGAGCACGAAGACGTAGATGTGGTTGGGCGAAACCTTCGAATAGGTGATCGGGAAGTAGTTCTTGGTGCGCAGTGCCTTGACCTGGATCGTGAAGGACCGCTCCGTCTTCGGGTTGTACGCTAAGATGTCTATGGCCTTGGCGTTACCGAAGGTCAGGGATGTCTGAAGGCCGCGCTTGAGCAACTCGGCTGCGACAAAGAACTCGCCTGCAAGCCCTGAGACTTGGCCATCACGCCGCTTGGACGGGCCGGTTCCTGCCGTTGAGTCCATCGGGTGTAGATCCGTCTACATAGGGATGGGATGGCATGCGCCACGAGGACAGACGATGCCCTTCGTGGGCCGAGCATAACTAGGAGGGGCCGCATCACCGAGAACTGGAGTGTTCAGCCGCCCGTGCTCCAGCGCCGGAGGGCCGCGGACGGATTCCCTGAGTGGCACGAGGCGAGTCCGCCAGTCCGCTGCCTGGAGCTCTACTCGCACGCGGCCCCAGATCGCCCCTCCGTAGCAGAATGGGCGCTGCGGTTACCCCGCCCTCCGCTCCGGGACCCGACGCCGGTTCAGGGCGCGTCCGCAGGCTCCACCCGCGGCCTGGCCGCCCAGTTCGGCCCTCCAGGCCCACCCCGAGCGCGTCCCTCCCGCGCCCAAGTCGCCCCCGGCTCCGGGGGGCGGGCTGGCTGGGCGCCCGAGCCCGCCTGCCGTCCCACTGGCCCCCTGGGGCGCTCCTCAGGCCAGGTGCCCCCCAGCCCTGACGCTCAGCGCCTCGGGGTTCTCGGCGGGCTGGTTCAGCTACCCGGGTCCACCCCGCTGCCGGGGCCCCTTGCGCCCGGGTGGCCGTGTGGGCCCGTCTTGGCCCTTGGGCAACCCGGACCGCCCTGGCTTCCCACCGGCTCCCTGGGTGCGCCTCGAGCCCGCGCCCCCACCCGGCCTCCCGGCCCGGCCTCCCGACCCGCCAGGCCAGGTCGCGCGGCAGGATGGAGGCACACGCCCTGGCGGCCGGCGGGAACCCTGGGGGCATCGGTGGCCGTAAGGTACGCCCGGGCAAGGGGATACGGCGCAAGGCGGTCCTGGGCCCCGGCGGAGGGGCGCGGTGGGGGACACCGGGGGCCTTCCGGACGGTGAAGGTTGCAAGGTTCCCGTAGCCCTCTCCGCCAGGGCCGCGTGCTCGGGTTGTTGCCATGCTCGGACCCAGCTACCCTCCCGCAGGCACTTGCACCCCCTCTTGAGCCTTCTCCAACCCCGCCTCAGCCCCCGAGTCGACCTCCAACCTCGCCCGAGCCACTCGCTCAAGCTGCCCCACTCTTCCCGGCCGGGCCTCCCCAAACCGCCACTTCAGAACGTCTATCCGATCAGGACCGCATTCAGTGCTGCAGCACCCACGCGTACAAGGGCGCGAGCAAACCCGCCGACCTCGCGCTCGAGCAGTTCTGGGGCCGCCAGGTTACGCCTTCAATCCGCCTGCAGCCGGACTTGCCTGCCGTCGATCCTGGCGGCGTCGACCCCCCAGGCGACGCGCTGATCGTTCGCATTCGACTCGATCCGATCCTATGGCATGGCCGCGGCCGCGCAGGTGAGATACCCCTATGCCTCAGCTATCACTCTGTGACCTTGCTTCGTCGCTTTCCGATCGATTAAATTGAGTGCCAGCGATCCGAACAAACCGATCTGGATCGGCCTCCTGAAGGTTCAGCCGAAAGCCGTTCTCAAGCATCTTCGGAACGACCTGCGCGACGATTGGTTTCCGGACCCATTAGGGCACGAGGACTGTCTCGACGTTGAGTTCCTTCGCTCGCGCATCGCCGCTCTGCAGGCCGGCGCTACGGGTGAGTACGCGCCCGTCAATCGCCGGGTCCGCGACGTGCCAAAGAAAGGCGGTACGTTGCGATACTCCCTGGAGTCCTGCCTAGTAGATCGATTCATCTACCAGGCGCTTGTCGAGGAGCTTGCCGATCCTTTGGACGAATGCCTATCGAGTCGGGTCTTCAGCCATCGTGTCGAGCGATCGAAGTCGCGGTCACGACGCTACTTCTTCTTGCCGGCGATCGAGCAGTGGGCGCTATTTGAGGAGGCCGTTCGAGATTCTGCTCGCGATAGGTGGGTCGTCGAGACGGACCTTCAGAACTTCTACGAGAGCATCGTCCTGCAGAAGCTGGAGGAGACGCTTTACGAAGGCCTCCACTCTTCCGGACTCGGGCGGAGGAAACTGGCTCGCAAGCGGTACGCGACTGGCCTACTGATGCGGCTCCTTCCATCATGGGCCTACGCACAAACGCATGGTCTGCCCCAGAACAGGGACGCTTCGTCCTTTCTGGCAAACCAATACCTGCGTGGCGTGGACGCAGCGATTTTGAGCGAGCAGGCCGAGTACTACCGATACATGGACGACATCCGCATCGTGTGCAAGGACAAGCATGAGTGCAGGAAGGCCTTGCTGCGGCTGACGATTGCGCTGCGGAAGGTCGGGCTCAGCCTGAACGCCATGAAGACCCTGATCCACGAGCCCGGTACGAAAAGCCATAATGAGCTCCTGAGCAAGGGCGACTCACGGCTGAAGCGTATCGATGAAATGTGGAGGTCGCGCAGCGCGGACGTGATCGCCCGTTCTGTCAAGTACGTGTCCGCACTGGCGCGCGAGCTAGTGGAGGGGGACGAGGCGGACAGCAAGGCTTTCCGCTTTTGCGTGGGGCGACTTGAGAAGTTAATGCGTTGCGAGGACTTCGAGCCGACGATTCCCGAGGCCCAGAGCCTCAAGAAACTCGCGATCTCGCGGCTCGTCGAGGACGCCCACGCCTGCGACTCGCTCTGCCGCTTCCTCCAGGCCCTTTCCCTGGAAGAGGCGGATCTGAGGCGCGTCGAGGACCTCCTGCTAGCGGAAGACGTATACTTGTACGAGTGGCAGCGCTACCATATGGTACTGCTCCTCCTCAGTCATGGCTACTCGGGTCGACGCCTCCTAGCTGCCGCGGAGAGGTGCTGTTTCGATTCGGGTGAAGCGAGGCATTCGCTCGACATGCTCATTCCGCTGGACCTGGCCATGGTCTTGCTGGGCCGGCACGGGGGTTCTGCTTTGAGGAAGCGCATCGGTATGGACTTCGAGCGCCTTACCAAGAAGGGAAGCTTCCATCCTGGGCTCCAGCGCGCCGCGCTCATCGCAGTGCACGAGCTCTCGTACGAGAGCGACCTACGGCTAAACGTGGCCCCGCACATTCTGGAGCCACTCCGCAGCTCGCTGCAGCGCACGGTCAGTCACTGCAGAGGTCGCTACTTCATCGGGGCCAAGAAGCTCCCGGCCTCCGAGTTGTTCGACGCGGTCTCGGCCTATGTTTGAGTCACTCGACGCGCTTTGGTTGCTGGGCAGAGAGGCAATCACCTCCGAGGGTCGCGACTGGAAGGGTGTCGTCCTCTTAGGGAAGGACTTCACTGAGGTGTCTTCGTCGCGCGAGCTGGGCGCGGCGGTCGCTGCGTTTGAGCCGGGAGCGAGTACGATTCTGCTTGCTCGCTCGTCCGCCGCGATTCGCTTGGAGGATGTCGACGGCGATCTCTCTGCATTCCGGCGCATCGTCGACCTTCAGCTCTTGGTGAAGACCTGCAGCTTGCTGACCGGTAAACGCCGGAGGAGACTTCGCACCCCCGACGCGGTCCTCGCGACGTACCTCCGGGCGGCTTCGGAGGGCAGTCTCTCGAGGCAAGCTGCCATAGGAGTGCTACACGGATCTTCTGAGGCCCTGCGCTCCGTCCCGGGCGATGTCCACTTAATCCTTCGCACGGCAGTGACCCGTCTTATACGTAAGCTCCACAGGACCGGTGAGCTGAAGCGGTTCTTCCGCTACGAGCTTCCGGCCCAGAAGGCCCTGGTGCATCAGTCGCAGAACCGCATCCACATAGACCTTGCCAGCGTGCGCGCAGCCCTTGAGGAGACGGATGCCGCGTGTAAGCAGGTTCGGGTTGACTGCTTGAGGCGTCACGCGTTGGATCCGCACGGAAGCCTCAGCCGCGAGCGAGACCGTGTCCGCATCCTGCGTCCGTTGATCGGCAAGAAGGCCAGTCGGCGCGCGGGGCCACGTGAGGCGCTGGAACTGCTTCGGGCGGCGCCTGCTCTGGATGGGCTCGCGGCATCGGTGCTCCACTACGAGGAGCTAAGGGGGGCCCTGCAGGCGCTCTCCGGCGTGGGCTATCTCGACACGGCATCGGTACGCCCCGTGTACGAGGCCATAGGTACCGCGACGAGCCGCATCACGATGAAGTGGCCCGGCCTTCAGTGGATGAAAAAGGAGCACCGCCGGTTCGTCCTACCGGGTGACGGCCACGTCATGCGCTACCTGGACTTTCGATGTTTCGAACCGACAATCCTGGCAGTCGCCGCGCGTGACGAGATCCTCATGGATGCCTGCACGAACGATCTCTACTCGACGGTCGCAGACTGGCTAGCCCTCGACGGAATAAACGATCGCGAGTACACCAAGTTATTCCTATTGTGCTTGTTGTACGGCCGTTCACGGCGTCGACTGGTCGGTGACCTAGCCGCACACGCCCGGATCGACGAGAAGGAGGCTGACGTACGGTACGCGGCATTCGAGGAGCGCCTGGCTCGTAGCCTTGAGTTCAAGGTTGAACTCGAGAAGGAAGCCGCCCGGACCCGTCGCGTCCATACGGCGGTCGGCAACTGGCGCTTAATTGGTCCCAAGCAAGACTACCTCGCCCTGAACCATTACCTGCAGGGGACCGGCGCATTGATTTTCAAGCACGCTCTGGCCACGCTCTTTTCGTACGAGTCGGACCTGAGACTCGTCGCCCCGATGCACGACGGCTTCGTCTGCGCGATTCCCGATGACCGCGCAGACGAGGCTGCGCAGACGGCGGCGAAGACGATGTCCGACTCCTTCGCGGCGGTGTTAGGCGGAGGGAGCATCGGCGTCACGGTCGAGAACTACTTCTGATCTCTGGCCCCCATCCACCTCGGCATGATCCTCCTGACTTCCTCGGAGAACGGGCTCCAGATAGTAGTTGATCGGGGGGTTGCGGGGGCTCTCTGTGCCAGGGTAGTAGCCGCCTCGCCTCCCCGGACCGTGCACCCCTCCTGGTGGGGGGGGCCGCGCGAATCCAGCGCGATGCTGGCTGAAGCGTAGCGCCGCGGTCCGGCGTCAATGGGGTGAGTGACCGGACCTCGCGCGGACGGCTGCTACCCCGCGACCAACGGCTGGCACTTCTGGAAGTGTGCGATGCCCGACGGGTCGCGCCGCCCCGTGGGGGAGCTTCGCAGCCTCTACCTCGCGCGGCACGGCGGCGAAGGCGGTTCCGAGCTGCGGATCGTGAAGGGCTGGGCGTAGGCCCGGCTGGGAGGCCTGGCGTGGTCGACTCCGGCGATCCCCACGAGGCCTCTGCGCGTCCCACGCCCCCCATAGGTGCTACCTCGCGGCCCCCAGGCCCGAGATGCCCGGGGCGAGCTACTCCGAGAGCTCCGCGGTCGGAACTGCGGGCCGCGGAAGGGCGAGGGCGATCTGGGGTAGGATCCATCAATCTGGCCCAAGAAAGGCGCGCGAGCTACGTTGGAGGAGCATGACGATGGGCTCGAGTGCAAATCCCATGAGGTTGATGACGAGCCGGGCGCGATCGCGAGCGCTGGCGGTCGGCATCGGGCTCGCGGTGGGCCTTTCGCTGGTGGGCGGGGCCTGGCTGACGCTGGGCGGGACGGGCACTCCTCAACGCTGGAACGGTCCGATCTCGCTGGGGCTTCTCCAGACGCCCGAGGCGAAGCGGCTCGCCGAGGACGCCGTGCCGCGGCAGGCGCGCTTGCTGGCGGAGCTCTCCGAGCCCGGTCTACCGCCTTGGGCTGGCTCCTACCGCTCGGCTGGCCGCTACCCGCTGCGGATGGTCATCGCGCCGCGGGAGGGTTTCACGCTGCACGAGCAGAGCGGGTGCGGGAACTGCACCGGCTGGAGCGCGACGGGACGCGTCGTGGAGGCCGCAGGTGAGGTGCTGACGCTCGGGGTGGAGCTGGGTTGTTGGGGGGAGAGCTACTCGGACGCGAGGTGGTGGTGTCGCTCGAGCACCCTGCACATGGTGTCCTGGGGCGATCTGCTCTTCGCGGTGCCGGCCGCGCTCCTGGAACGCTTCCACCTCGATGTCGGTGACGGGTATTCGTTTCCGGACGTGCCCGTGCGCGTGCTCCCGGGCGCCGAGAGCGACTTCGACTACGACGCGCCCACGCGACCCGTGGGCAGGCCCGAACCGGTGGCGGGCTTCGAGCACCTGCTTCTCGCGGAGCCCCTGGAGGCGCGCATCCTCGAGCTCGTGGCCTGGAACTCCCGCTCGGAGTCCGAGGACCGGGTTCAGTATCACGACGCCACCTGGACCATCGATGCCGGCTCGGCCCAGGGCCTCGCGCCGGGGATGCGCCTCTACCTGGGAGGCGGCACCGACCTCGGCGGCCGCCCGGTGACCGTCGAGGCCGTCGAGCCCCACACCGCGCGTGTCACCCGCATCGTGGACGTGGCGCACGACCTCGCGGCCGGTCTCGAGGGCAGCTCCATCACGAGCCTCCACCCCAGGGCCACCCGCCCTCCGGGCTGAGGCACGCGCTGCGAAAGGGGCGGTGTCCACGCCCCTCTGAAACTTCCTACCCCGGTCCAGGTCAGCATCCATGTCGATCCGGGCCAGCTGCTTCCAGGCTCACACGGACTCCGACAGTTTTCTCATCGAGCCCGGTGTAAGCGGATCTCAGCAAGGCCAGAACTCCGATGCAGGTGCTCGGTTGTTACGGTTCCCCTGGACCTCCGAGTCAGTTCGAGGACCCTATGCGCCGACTTCTCCTTGTCTCGATGCTGCTCCACGCGCCCGCCCTCGGCGCGTCTCATGACCACCAGATGTTCGGGATCTCCGTAGCAGGTCTCAGCGACATCGACGGCGACGGGGCCCCGGATTTTGCGGTCGGCGACCCTTCCCATCCTGCTGCCGGAGATTGGTCGGGCCGCGTATGGATCGTCTCCGGCGCAACATGGCGGCCGCTCCACGTCGTGAGCGGCGGGCGTGAGGGTGAGAGCCTGGGTACGACCCTCGCCGCCGGCGGCGACCTCGATGGAGACGGGGCGCCCGATCTCCTGATCGGCGCCGCCGCAGACAATGAGCGAGCGCGGGTGCTGGCGGTGAGCGGTGCGAGCGGCGAAGTTCTCTACGTCGTCGATTTGCCGGCCGAGGACAAGATGAAGGTCGCCTGGTACAGCTCCGTCAGCGGACCTCCGATGGCGGCGCTGGGGGAGGTCGCCGAGCATGGTTCGACCTTTGCTGTCGGGGTGCCCTTCGGAGATGCAGGGGCGCAGGACGCCGGAACGGTTCAAGTGCGACGTGGCCGTGACGGCGCCATACTTTTCGAAGTGCACGGTGAGGCCTCCTGTGACCGCTTCGGCACCTCCCTCACCTCGATTGGCGATATAGACGGCGACGGCGTCGTCGACTTCGCCGCAGGAGCTATGCCTGGCCTAGACGACGGCGACGTCATCGAGGCCTGCCGCAGCTACCGAGCCGGCTATGTGAAGCTGATATCGGGGCGGGACGGCAAGACTCTGTGCACGATACGCCCTCCGGAGGGATCGCGTCGGTTTGGCGTGGCGTTGGGTGTGTGTGCGGGAGGGGAGGCGGACCTTGCGCCGACGCTTCTCGTAACCAGCGCCTTCTGGGACTTCGATGCCCCGGTGGAGACCCAGGCGGAGGACGACCGGAAGCTGGTCGTGGCGCGGGACCCGATCGTACGTGCCTTCTCGATGAAGGGGACGCATCTTGGAATACTGAGGTACGACCTGGCGCAGCTGGGGACGTTGCTGAGAGCTAACGAGGACCGCGAGCAGACGACGCCGATTTCTTTCGGTGCGGTGGTCCGTCACGTGGGTGATGTCGATGGGGACGGTCGGCCCGACGTGTTGGTGACGGCACCGATGGCGTTTGACGGAAGCGCTGGGATCTACTCGAGCGCCACGATGAAGTTCGTGCGCGCCTTGTCTCCGAATCAGTCTAGGTCGAGCCACTTCGGCGTCTCTGCGGCCGTGCTCGGCGACCTCGACGGCGATGGCCACGCGGAGATCGCGATCGGGGCAGCGACGATCCGCGCGCGTGGCGCATTCCACGGGGTCCTCTACGTGCACTCGGCTGCGACCGGCGCCGAACTCGTTCGCCTCACCCGAGCGCGCCTGGATGCCCGGTGAGGCAGCGATCCCCGCAAGGTGGGGCGGGGTTTGGCGAGCACATCGATGTCTGGACGCCCGCGGGCACGGCGCACAACGCCGGACTCGCCCGCCAGGCGCCATCCATGCCCATCTACAACTTCCTACCCCGCCGAGCCGCATTGCCACGTTGCTGCCACGGTCCCGGTCCGCTCCAGTCCACTTCTGTCCAGGAGGGCCGGGCTCCGAACGCTATCCCGAGGCCCATTTGTCCCCTCCAGTCCACTCCTGTCCACATGGCCCGCCGCTAGGAACACCGTATTCCTAAACCGGGGGTCGTGGGTTCGAATCCCGCCGGGCGCACCACCACAAGCGTTTGCGAGGGTGTGGCTTACGGCGGCTCGCAAGTGCTGCCGAGGCGCCCCCCGGCAGCGCGAGTGCCACGATCCCGCCACGATCGCGAGGCCCCTGCGGCGCCCTGGGAGGCCCCGGGGCGCGCTTGGGGGCTGGTAGGGGGGGGTGCTCGGGCCCAACGTGCTGGCTGCGACAGGGGCCAACGCGGGGCGCGTCGGCCGAGCAGGCGTGCGGCCCAAGCCTCGGGTGGGGGGCGATGGCCGAGCCGATGGGCCGTCTGCGCGGCGAGCGGGCGGGTGCCAGATGTGGGAACGCGGCGTCCGGCCCCAGGGACGTAAGTCCTTCTCCATCAGGGGTTTAGCGCATATGCCCGACGGGAAGCCGAAAAAGAAATCCGAGAAAGTGGATCGGTTTCGGCCCTACTTTGCTTGTGGGGGTATAGGAGGACGATCCCCAGTGACCACCCACGCCAGTACCAGACGACCGATGCCGCACAGCTCGCGGCTCCGATCTCGTGTGTCCAGGCTAGGCCTGTGGGCGATCTCTTGGGTGCGCCATCTCCTGACCCAGTCGCCACCGGCACAACGCCCCTCCCGGCCCTCATGCCGTCGCCTCGCGTCCGGATCCCGCGCCTGGGATTCGGGTAGCGGGCCGAACGATCTTTTCCGAGAAAGTCGGTTGTTCGGCGGGTCGGCGGACGTTGTAGCAGTGGAGGGGGCGCGAGCCCTCCTCGAGCCGACAAGAGGGCCATCGCATGTGCGCTGGCCGAACTGAACTCCAACAACCTCACTACAAAAGAGAGGAACTCTATGAAGTCTCTACTGATCGCCTTGCTGGTCCTGATCGCCGCTGCAGCCCAAGTCAAGGCGCTCCAAACGCCCCAGCCATGCGGATCGGCTAGTTCTCCAGTCGACCCCCCTCAGAACCAACCGAATGGGTACACGACCGGTGAGGGCGAGTGCGTGCACGTCACGTCTGGGGATGCGGCAGACGCGGCCGAGTCGGAGATGCTTATCCGTCTCTTCGGGGCCTGTCAGGTGTGTCCTCCGCTCCCGGGCGAACCGTGCCTGAGCTTCGGCAACTACAGTGGTGGGTTACCCGAGTTCGGTGTGCAGACATGTGGAACGAAGTACAAGTCTACTTTTAGCATCCCGCCCGGCGTGAAAGTGATTCGTACGTGTGCCGGCTGCTAAACGGCAGATTTCTATCGCCTCCTCCAAACCAGCGTTCCTCGCGGCGTCGGTTGGAGGGGGCGCACAAAGGGGGGGTGGCCTCCGAGCCATGATCCACTACTCCCTCAGCACACAACGGACTCTCGTCAGAGCCCGCCGCTAGGACGAATAAGTCACGACAGACTCCTTCAGCGGTAGATCCTCTACGCTGCCTGGTCAAGAGCCCATCGATGACGAAATACAATCGCCAATCAATTCTGGCCGCTGCAGTCTCTGCGTGCCTGCTCGGGGCAATCGCTCTCGGCTTTGTGAAGAACTGTTCCGTGTCCGACGCGACGGTTCAGAACTTCAGCGGGCCTCATGGGCAGAGCCGAAGCGCTCAGGTCGTGTCCTCCGGCCCCAAGTCCTCGGTGGCTGCTCCGACTATCCGGCAGATCCCGGATTCCGTCTCTTGCCTGCAATTCGACTTTTCGCCCTTCGACGGTAAGTTTCTAGCAGAATCCCTTCCGCTGTCTGGTGAAGATGTTCTCCTGACCTCCAGCTTCATGGCTTTCAAGCGTGGATTCGCATGGCTGGAGCCGATGGAATGGGTCGAAAGTTCGCTTCCTCCGGACCATTTCATCATTCCGCTTGACGAGTATGCGCGATTGTGCAACCCTTTCCCTGCCTGTCGGGAGTGGCGCGTGAAAGGGGTCTTGAGTGCGCATGGTTTGTTCCTCTCGCAGGGTGACGCTTGGCGCCCGGAGGGGGAGTCATCTCAGGTCGTTCAACTTTGGCCGGCGAATACTGGGGGGGTGCCTGGTTTGCATCCATCCGAAGAAGCGCTACTGATGGTAGCGCATCCTTTCCAAGAGCCTGTTCTTCACGATTTGCCGTTGGTTCCGCGATCGCCAAACGTATCTTCTCGCAAGCTGGTTAGCGGATTCGAGCTTAGGGAAGAGCTGGCAGGTGGAATGGGCCCCTTCTGGGTTGGCGCTCCGGCCAAGGCTTGGAAGTACGTGGAGCGGAGTCCGGGTGTATTTCAGGGGATGTCTGAGTGGGAACGCCAGTTGGGGGAATCCGCAGATGTAGCGTTCGACTGCTCGGGAAGAGTCGACTCAACCCTCACCACGGATCCCGAGGCAGCGGTTTGGATCCAGGTGTCAAGGGTGTCGGAAGCCTCCGGGATTTTGCGCGACGTCCGGATTCATCCAGTGGGTGTTGAACTGGTCGGTACTTTGGATAGCCTGCCGCTAGGAGATTACGAGCTCAAACTTCTTCATGTTGTAAATGGATGGCGGCGTGCGGTGCTGGATGTGAAGCATGTTCGGTTGGACCAGCCGAGAGTGGTCGCCGAGGTGACCTTCGGGCTCGATAATCAACCTGTTGAAATTCGAGGGCTCGTAACGGTGGGTGTCGAGCCCCCGACGGGCCTCGAGGAAGTTCCTGCGCACGAATTTTATCGTATTCGCTTGAAGGCATTAGATGCTGATGCCTTTCGTTTTAAACCTCCGGTATGGTCAGTCCTGACGGCGGACTCCCAGGTCGTTTTGTTAGAGGTCGAGGGGGCCTTGGGTCGCTATGAGCTTGATGTGCCCTTCGCGGGCATTCGCACAACCTTTGTCATTGAGGAAACGCCGAGTCATGTGGGAACGTTAACCACTCAGCCCTCCACCGTAGTTATGCAGCTTTACGACAGCCTCTCTGGACAAGAGCTAGCCGCCTCCCGTGTGGTGTCGAGTGCTGCCTACTCTAAGCAGATGGAGTTTGATCTAGCTCAAGGGACCCTGCACGTGCCCAGCGGATACCTTAGAGGAACTGTCTACGTCGATGGGTATTCTCCGTCAGCGTTCGATATGGTTGTAGAGCCAGGCTTTAACAGTTTGGAACTAAGAATGGCCCCAGCGCTCGAATTGCACTTCGAGGGCGACCGAAGGCCACCTGCTCGTGTGTTTGCCGAGCCAGTGCATGTGTACGACGCGCATGGCGGTCTTATGCAAGTATCGCTTAGTCAGACCAAGTTCGCTGCGCGGTCTAGACAGATCGATTCTGTCCTTCTGGAGCCACATGGTAGGGCCGAAGTCAAGGAAATGAAATGGGTTCGCCTGGCCGGCACTGATGAGTTTCCAGCCGGTCATGTTTTCGAGATTGAAGCAGGAAGGGCAGGGCGGCTGTCTACTGTCGATTGGGGCGATGATTGAGACCGTATCGTGGTCGGAAAGTCAGGCGCTGTGAGGCGAAGAGCCGAGACGTTCTTCACGACGCACGGTTATTGATCTGGCCTTTCGCGGCTTCTCATGCTGCCTGGGTGACCACCGTAGCGACAGCGGCCATGTCTCGGGCAATTCGGCGTACGCCCTCGCTGCGAGGGCCTGACGCGAAAATGGTCTGCTTGATCGTCGTATCCGTCCGAGCGCCCCCCGCGGTCGGCCTTGGCGCGGCTTGAGTGAGGGGGGGCGCTGGGTGCATGAAGCACTCGAGCACCGAAGATCGATGGCGGCGGTTGCTGGCAGAGCACGAGCGGAGCGGGCTGAGTGTCCGCCAGTTCGCCGAGGAGCGGGGCCCGTCCCCTGGAAGCCCCGTTGCCCTCATGCCACCCTGTCCCCAATGCCATTCCCCCGTCCCCGCGCCTTCTCGGAAGCCCTGGCCCGCCAGCAGCTGCAACCGCAGTGCGCCACCTGCGGCGCGCCGGAGGCCATCCCGCTGACGATCACGCTGCTCTACGACGGGGAGGAGCGTATCCGTCCGAGCGACCTGAAGGCGTCCTCCGGAGGCCCGGAGGGAGGGGGGG
>CAYMYN010000064.1:0-13721 GCA_964394665.1 uncultured Planctomycetaceae bacterium | reverse complement strand
CACGGCTCGATCAACGTCTTCTCGGGCCGCACCGGGGCGCGCCTGTGGCGCAACCAGGCGCCGGTGAGGGACACCTATCTGGGGACCTACGTCGCCGTGCTGGGCGACCTGACGGGCGACGGCCTGGCGGAGTTCGCCAGCGGCGACCGGCGGTGGAACGATTGGAGCGGCCGCATCCTGGTCTGGAAGGGCTTCCGCGCGGACGCCGCGGTGGTGTGTGCCGGGGAGCCGAACTCGCTCGGCGAAGGGGCCGCGCTCGAGATGGGCGGCTCGCTCGGCCTCGCGAGCTACGGCGGCTTCAAGCTGATCGCCTCGGGCCTGCCGCCGCTCACCCCGGGTCTCTTCTTCTACGGTGCGCCCGCCGCGACCCAGCCCTTCGGCGAGGGCCGCCTGTGCGTGGGCTCGCCCTTCTTCCGCCTCGCCCCCGCGCAGTTCGCCGACGGCGCCGGCCGCTTGGAGCGCACCCTCGACCTCACCTCGCTCCCCGCCTCGGGCGGCGCCGGCGCCATCACCCCCGGCGCGACCTTCACCTTCCAGCTCTGGTACCGCGACCCCCCCGGCGGCCCCACGGGCTTCAACCTCTCCGAAGCCCTGCGCGCGACGTTCGCGCCGTAGCCTCGGCGCGTGCTTCGTGCCCTGGCTGGCATCGGGGGCGGCCCCGGAGCCCAGCCGTCGGCGGTGGGGGTAGGATGGGCGGCGTGCGTCGCCTCCTCCGTGGGTCGCGCCGGTTCTTGCGCCGTTGCGCGTGGATGGGGTTCGTCGGGGTGTGCCTGATCGGCGCCGCTCGGAGCGGCGTCGGACAGGGGTCCCTGCGGGCCGCTCCCGCCCGTAGCTCCCTGCCGGGCGATGGGGCCAACCTGCCGGTGCGTTGGTGGTGCGACTATCCGCTGGTCGAGGTCAAGCTCGAGGGGCGGGGGCCGTTCACGTTCCTCGTCGACACGGGCGCGGCGGCGACGGTGCTCGACGAGGGCCTCGTGCCGGCGGCGCTGCGCCGGCGAGCGCCGCGGCTCGTGGCCCAGGGCGCGCGGGGCGAGATCGCGCCGCTCCTGGGCTTGGCGCAGGTCGGCGTGCTGACGATCGGCGAGCTCGTGCTGGCGGACTTCGACGCGGTCGTCCTCGATCTGGAATCCGTCTCGGAAGCCCTGCGCACGGGGCTCGACGGGGTCCTGGGCTATGCGGCCTTCGCCGGGCTCTTGCTCGAGCTCGACTATCCCGAACGCGCCGTGCGCGTGCGCCGTGGCCACCTGCCGGAAGTCGATGGGCGCGAGGTGCTGGGCTTGCTCCCCGGACCCATCCCGCGCCTGCAACTCGTCCTGGGTTCCGAGCCCTGGGGGCTGACCCTCGACTCGGGGAGCGGCGGCGCCCTCGACCTCGCGCGTTGGCCGCTCGGCCTCGGGCTCGTGGGCGAGCCGGCCCTCGACCTGGGCGCCTTCACCGCCGGGGGCCTGGGGCCGCCGCGGGCGATCGCGCGCCTGGAGGGCGAGCTCTTCCTCGGCCGTCACCGCGTGCCGCGGCCCGTGGCGCGGCTCGGCGACGGCGAGGGCCGCATCGGCGCGCGCCTGCTGCGTCACTTCGCCTGGACCTTCGACGTCTCCGGCGCGAAGGTCTGGATCGAGGCGGGGCCCGAAGCGGCGGGCGAGGCTGCGGTCCAGTTCGACGCGCCGGTGCGCAGCGCGGGCCTGGCGCTCGCGCGGCGGGGCGAGGACCTGATCGTCTGGGCCGTGCTCCCGGGCTCTCCGGCCGAAGGGGCCGGCGCGCGCGCGGGGGACAGGGTGCTGTCCCTCGGCGGGCGGGCGGCGCAGGACCTCTTGGCCTGCGACGATCTCGAGGCGACCTGGGAGCGCTGCCCGGTCCTCGACGTGGTGCTGGAACGCGGGGGCGAGCGGCTCGAGCTCACCTGGGACGTGCTCGTGTTGGTTCCCTGATCAGCGCGGCGCTCCATCGTGCGAGCCCGCGAGCAGGCGACAGCCGAGCGTGACCGCTTCGTGGCACAACACGTGGCCCAGTCCCTGGACGCGGGGCCGCGGATCGGTGCAGCAGGCCCACACCAGACCTGCGAGGTCGCGCGTCCCTCCGCCCGCGAGGAAGGCGTGCACCTCGGCTTCGAGCGCGGACTCCTCGGCGTGGTGCACGCGTTGGACGGTGTCGAGATGGCGCAGGTCGAGCAGATCGTCGAGGTACCGCGCGAGGCGCTCGTCCCGTGCCAACAGCCGCTGCAGGAGGGCCCGCGTTCGCAACCGCGACGAGAACCCGGAGGGGTGGTCGCCCTCCTGCCAGAGGCCCAGGCTGCGCAGATCCTCGTCCCGCAGGCACAGGTCGATGAGGGTGCGCTGGATGAGACAGACCTGATGGCGCAGGGAGCGGTTGGCTTGCATGGAGAGGGTGGGGCTGCGGGTTGGGGGCCCGGGTGGGGAGGCTGGGCGCCAGGCTATTGCGGCTGAGACGCAGTCGCAATAGTATGGCCCCCGTTCCGTCCTCCCTCCCGCCGCGCGGGGTGGAGACGGCGGGCCCTCCCCCTCACCCAAGCCCCGACCCCACCGTGAAGACCCTCCCCCTGCGATCCGTCCCCCGCGCGCTCCGCCGCGTCCTCCTCTCCTGCGCGACCCTCGCCGTCCCCGCCCTCGCCCTGGCCCAGGGACCGCTCGACGTGGTCTTCGTGAGCGACAGCACGAACGACGTCGTTTGGCGTCTCGAGGACCTCGACGGCGACGGCACCTACCACGGCCCGGGAGAGACGCTGGAGTTCTACTCGCCGAGCGTGGGCTCGGTGCCGCTCTCGAACAACCTCGGCATCACGCGCGGCACGAACGGCGTGGTGTACGTGTGCGACGCCTCGACCGACGTGGTCCTGGCGCTCCTCGACCTGGACGGCGACGGCAACTGCAACGCCGTCGGCGAGCACTGGGTCTTCTTCGACGGCAACCCCGGCGGCAACGCCTCGGGCGTGCTGATGGTCTCGGCGCAGGAGGTCCAGGCCACCCCCGACGGGCGCATCTGGGTGGCGAGC
Organism: uncultured Planctomycetaceae bacterium; assembly: GCA_964394665.1. GTDB lineage: Bacteria > Planctomycetota > UBA1135 > UBA1135 > CAYMYN01. The sequence continues at coordinate 10,714 of CAYMYN010000064.1, read as the reverse complement.
GCGAACACCACGAGCGGCCAGGACCTGATCTTCTACCTGCAGGACCTCGACGGCGACGGAAACGCCAACGGTCCCGGCGAGGCCGTCGTCTACTACGCGCACCCGGGAACCTCGACGGGGGACTCGCTCCCCCAGGACATGACCTTCGGCCCGGACGGGGCGCTCTACTACCTCGAGAACGGCTCGACCGGCTTCCAGCCCAAGGGCATCTACCGCCTCGAGGACCTCGACGGCAGCGGCGTCATCGATCAACCGAACGAGCTCACGCCCTTCTTCATCCCGCCGGCGGGGTCCAGCACGGCCTTCTTCTGGGGCTTCGACGTCGACGACGACGGCTTCTTCTACATGGCCGACACCGGCAACGAGCGCATCTGGCGCTTCCGCGACGGGAACGGCGATGGCAGCGTCGATCCGGCCACCGAGGCGCTCGTGTGGTGGAGCACCGCCGCGAGCAACATCTGGCAGGTCTCCGTCGGGAACGACGGTTGGCTCTACGTGGGCGAGTTCCAATCGCCGCGACGCGTGCTGCGCCTGAAGGACCTGGACGGCGACGGCGTCGTCGACCCCGCGACCGAGGTCGAGACGGTCTACGACCAGACCCTGGCCCTGGCCTCGATCGGCAGCCCGCGCAGTCTGCACGTGGCCCGCGACCTGACGGTCCCGGGGATCGCCTACTGCTACGGCGACGGCAGCGGGGCGAGCTGCCCGTGCGGCAACTTCGGCCAGCCGGGTGCGGGCTGCGCGACCTCGACGGGAGCCGGCGCACGGCTCAGCGGCGGCGGCAGCCCCAGCGTCTCGGTCGACACGCTCGTCCTGATCGTCGAGGGCGCACTGCCCGGGCAGGCGGGACTCGTCTTCGCCGGCCTGAACGCGGTGCAGGCGCCCTTCGGCGACGGTCTGCGTTGCGCGGGGGGCGCGCTGCGGCGCCTGCCGGTCGCCTTCGCCGACGCGAACGGCAGCTACGCCTACGCCTCGGTGGCTTCCCTGCTGGGCGTCGTCGCCGGCGACTTGCGCCGCTTCCAGGGTTGGTTCCGCGACCCGGTCGGCTCGCCCTGCGGTTCGGGTTTCAACCTGACCAACGGCTACGAGATCCAGTTCGGCCTCTGACCGCGGCGCGCAGGGGCTGGGTGGGGGCCGAGTTCGCGCCGCGCGCGGGCTCGGCCCTCACTCGTGCAGCGCGACGGGCGCGGCGTCGAGCCGCCGCGCGCCGCCCGCGCGCTGCAACGACCACCCGCACCAGCGGCGCACGGCGCTGCCGAGATCGTCGAGCGCGATGTAGGCGAGCGGCACGACCCACAGCGTGAAGAAGGTGCTCACGAAGAGCCCGCCGGCGACGCAGGTCGCGAGCGCGCGGTAGTCGATCCCCTCGGGGGGCGCTTCGCCCAAGGCCATGGGCAAGAGGCCGCCGATCGTGGTGAGGGCGGTCATCACGATCGGACGCACGCGCGTCGCGGAGCCCTCGAGCACGGCGGTGTCGCGCTCGAAGGGTGCGCGCGAGCCCTCGCCGTGCACGCGCAAGGAGTGGATGCGATCGATCAGGACGATGCCGTTGTTCACCACCACGCCCACCAGGATGATGATCCCGATCCAGCCCACCGAGTCCATCGGGGTGCCCGTGAGGTACAGCGTCCAGAGCGCGCCGAGCACGGCGAAGGGGATCGTGAACAGCACCGAGAAGGGCAGCAGCACCGACTCGAACAGGATCCCCATCAGGAGGAACACGAGCACCACGGAGAGCAGCAGCGAGCGGAAGAGCTCGGCGAACTCCTGCTCCTGACGCTCACCGACCAGGTCGTCGCGACCGATCGAGTAGCCGCGCGGGAGGTCGAGCTCGTCCAGGGCGAGCAGGCCGGCCTGGGTCACCGCACCCTGGCGGGTAGGGTCGTCGACCCGGCCCTGGATCGTGAAGGCCGTCGAGCCGTTGCGGCGGAAGATCGAGCGCGGGCCAGGCTCGAAGCCCAGGCTGGCGAAGCTCGCCAGCGACACCGGCGCGCCGGCGGCGTAGACGTCGAGCTCGCGCAGGGTCGCCAGGCCCGGGGCCACCTCGGCGTCGTACTCGATGTAGAAGGGCAGCTCGCGGCCGGCCTCGTGATAACGCGGCAGGGGCGCGCCGCCGAGCACCCAAGCGATGTTCTGCAGGGCCATCTGGGCGCTGACGCCCATCCAGCTCGCCTGCTCGACGTCGAGGCTCACGTGCACCTGCGAGGGCGCTGCGCCGCGCGTGGCGTCGACGCCCGAGAGACCCGGCACGCCGCGCAGGCGTGCGATGGCCTCCGTTCCCAGTGCCTGCAGCACGCCGGCGTCGGGGCCGCGCAGCTCGAAGGTGACGATGGCCTTGTTCTTCGTGTCGACGGCTTCCTCGTCGTAGAAGCGCAGGCGGTGGCCGGGGCGGCGCGGGACGAGCTCCTCCAGCCGGTGGCGCGTGAGCAGGTAGTCCCGCGGGTCGAGGGGTTCCTCCCAGTAGAGGCTCACCCGACCGCCGCGGCGCGAGAAACGGGTGGCGACGTTGCGGAAGCCCAGTTCGCCGCGGTGGGCGGCGAGCAGTTCCTCGTAGACCGCGAGCTCGCGGCTGGCGTCGGCGAGCGTGTAGCCCTCCTCGAGGTCGACGCGGAAGTCGATCCGGCCGCGGTTCTCGTCCTGACCAAAGGCCGCCACCTGCATGCGCGCGCGCGGGATCGCCACCGAGCCGAGCGCGAGCAAGGCCACCCCCGACGCCAGCAGGCGGTGCTCGAGGGTCCAAGCCAACAGACGGCGGTTGCCGGCCACGAGCAGCTCGATCAACGAGTCGGGCGGCGGCCCCGTCTCGACGCGGGTCGCCGGTGCCCCGGGCGGACGAGCACGCCAGATGGGAAGGCCCAGCACGAGCAACGCGGCGCCCAGCAGGGCAGCGGGTGCGTGCAGGAGCGCGGCCCAGGCGAGGGGCTCCCCGCGGCCGAGCAGGCCCAGCTCGCCCAGGGGCGCCGCCCAGGCCAAGGCGCGTGCGGCGGCGAGGGCGCGCCAGGATGCGAACGCGAGCAGGAGCAACGCGAGCGGCCAGCGCAGCGGCGTCAGGACGGCGAGTGCGAGCCGCGCCAGGCGATGCAGGATCCCGAGCGCTGCGAGGAGCGCGCGCCGCAGGAGAGAGACCGCCGCGCCCAGGCTGCGCGCGGGGACGCGGGCGATCGGCACCAGGGCGAGCGCGAGCCGCTCCAGGGCCGCCGGTCGCGGGCCGAGCACGCGCGCCGAAACCACCGGCAGGAAGACCAGCGCCGCGAGCAGGCTGGCCAGCAGCGAGACGCACAGCGGGATGCCGATCGAGCCGAACATCACGCGGATCATCGGGTTCTCGCCCATGAAGATCAGGGGCAGGAACACGACCACGGTGGTGAGGGTCGCCAGCGCCACGGCCAGGCCCACGCCGCGGGCGCCCTCGACCGCGGCGGCGCGCGGGTCGCGGCCCTCCTGGCGCAGGCGCGCGATGTTCTCGATCACGACCACCGCGTTGTCGACCAGCATCCCCAGGCCCAGGGTGATGCCGGTCATGGTCAGGATGTTGAACGAACCGCCCGTGAAGTAGGCGTGGGCGATGGCGATCAGGGTCGAGACCGGGATCGCCAGCACGACGCACAGGGTGGCGCGGAAACGGCGCAGGAAGGCGAACAGGATCAGGGCCGCGAACGCTCCGCCCCACAGGGCGGTGTCGCGCAGTTGGGCGATCGAGTCCTCGATCATGTCGCCCTGGCTGAAGATGTCGACGAACTCGAACTCGCCGGCGAGCAAGGGATCGCGCTCCAGGGCGCGCAGCTCGGCCTCCAGGCGCCGCGAGACCTCGACGACGTTGGCGTTGCTCTCCTTGTAGACGATCAGGAAGTAGGCGTAGGAGCCGTTGATGCGCGCCAGGCGCTCGCGCACGGACTTCGCCTGCTCGACGCGCGCGACGTCGCCCAGCACCAGGCCGCCGCCGATCGGGTAGCGCGCGACCTCGTCCAGATCCTTGAAGCGCATGTCCGTGCGCAGCAGCAGGCGCCGGTCGCCGTCGACGACCTCGCCCAGCGGTTGGGTGAAGTTGTCCCCGCGCAGGCGGCCGATCAGGCGCCCCAGGTCGACGCGCGCGCCCTTGACGCGCTCCTCGTCGAGCAGGATGCGGATCGAGTCGTCGAGCATCCCGTCGACCTCGACGCTGGTGACGCCGTCGATCGCCTCCAGGCGGCGCTTGACCACGGTCTCGACCAAGAAGTCCGTGCGCTCGGAGTCTCCCGGGTGCAGCAGGGCGTGGAAGGCCAGCGGCAAGGTCATGTTGCCGCGCGACCAGACGTGGACGCGGTCGACCGTGTCGGGCAGGGACGGGCGGGCGCGCTCGATGCGGTCTCGCAGCTCGGCCTTGGCGAGGTCCATGTCGTGGTCGCCGGGGAAACGCACCTCCATCCAGACGCCGTCGTCGTCGGACCAGGAGAGCACCTCGCTCACGCCCTGCAGGGTGCGGATCTGCTCCTCCAGCGGGCGCACGACCTGGGCCACGTTCTCCTCGGCGCTGGAGCCGGGGTGCACGACGTAGACCGAGAGCTGCGGCTGGGTCATGCCGCCGGGGATCAGCTCGACCGGGATGCGCGCGTAAGCGATCGCGCCGATCACGAGCAAGGTGAGGAAGAGCACGAACAGCGCCACCGGCCGGCGCACGGCCAGGGCGAAGAAGCCGCCGCCCGTGGGGTCGCTCACGCCGGGACGCCCCCGCGGCGCACGAGGCGCGCGCGCGCTCGCTCGAGCACCAAGTATGCGGTCGGGATCACGACCAGGGTCAGCAGGGTCGAGGCGAGCAGACCCGTGATGACGGTGATCGCCATGGGCGCGCGGATCTCCGCGCCTTCGCCCGAACCGAGTTCGCCGACCAGCGGCAGGGCCGCGAGCCAGCCGGTCATGGGCAGGAGGCCCAGGGCGGTGGTGGCGGTGGTCATCAAGATCGGCCGCAGGCGCGCGCGGCCGGCCTCGAGCAGGGCGGCGCGCAGCTCCAGGCCCCGCGCGCGCTGCTGGTTGACGCGGTCGACCAGCACGATCGCGTTGTTGACCACGATGCCGGCCAGCAGGATCAGGCCGATGAACACGACGACCGAGAGCGGCACGCCCAGGAGGTCGAGCCCGAACACCACGCCGACCGCGGCCAGCGGCACGGTGAGCAGGATCACGAAGGGCTGCAGCAGGCTCTCGAACTGGCTGGCCATCACGACGTAGACCAGGAAGATCGCCAGCAGGAGCGCGAAGATCATGCTCGCCAGGCCCTCGTCGAGCTCGCGCTTCTGGCCCCCGAGCTCGACCACGACGTCGCTGGGCGTGCGCAGGTCGGCCAGGGCGGCCTCCACGCTCCGGTTGACGCCGCCCAGGTCGAAGCCGGCGGCCACGGCGCCCACGACCACCGCGCGGCTGCCGCCGATGCGCCGGATCTCGGCCGGTCCCTGCACGAGCTCGACCTGGGCCACCGCGCCCAGCGGCACGGGGGTCGGCGAGGCGGGATTCACGACCAGGTCGAGCACGTCGCGCAGGCTCGAGAACACGCCCTCGTCGGCCAACACGCGGATGTCGATGCGGTCGTCGCCGCGCGTGAAGCGGGTCGAGACGTTGCCCAGGAGCTGGTCGCGCACGAGGTTCGAGGCGGCCGACAGGTCGAGGCCGTACTCGAGCGTCTTGTCGCGATCGAAGGCGACGCGCGCCTCGGGGTGGCCGGGGCGTAGCGAGCTGCGCACGTCGACCAGCTCCGGCAGGGCCGCGAGGCGCGCGCGCACCTCCTCGGCGACCCGTCCCAGAACCTCGAGGTCGTGGCCGCGGACCTCGACCGCCACGGGCTCCGCGAGCGCGAAGGGCGTCGGCCGCGCGATGTCGAGGCCGCGCACCTCGGGGCGCGCCAGGATGCGCCCGCGCACCGCTTCGAGCACCACGCGCTCGCGCGCTGGCCGCCCGACGAACTCGGGTTCCAGGCGCACGGTGAGGCGCGCGGTGTGTTCGCCCTCGATCTCGCGCGTCAGCGTCTGGGGCTCGACGCCCACGGTCAGGGCCGTGAGGGCCACGCCGGGCAGCGCTCGCACCTCGCGCTCGATCGCGCGCAGGACCTCGTCCGTGCGCTGCAGCGGGCTCTCGACGCCCAGGGCCACGCGCGCGGTGAACTCGCCCTGGTGGATCTCGGGCAGGAGCTCGACGCCCAGCTTGCCGACGCGTTGGAAGGCCAGTGCGCCCAGCGTGGCCGCCACGGCGAGCACCGGCACGGGGTGGGCGAGGGATCCGCGCAGGACGCTCTGGTAGCCGCGCTCGCCCAGGGCCCAGGCGACGTCGAACAGGCGACGCGCTGGATAGAGCAACAGGCCGAGGAGCTTGCCCAGCAGGACCAGCAGGGCGGCGACGAGCACCAACGCCAGGGAGATCAGCGCCAACGCCACGCGGCCAACGAGGGTCAGGACGTTCGGCACGAGGCGCGACCAGCTCCAGGATAGGTCGCGCAGCAGCGCCGGCGCGGCGAGCGTCGGTCGGGACCCCGGGGCCGCGCCCGCGAGCCAGGGGCGCGAGGCGAGCATCGGGATGAAGAGCAGCGCCACGAGCAGCGAGACGAGCAGCCCCGAGACGACGGTCACGGCCTGGTCGCCGAAGATCTGGCCGGCGACCCCGTGCACGAACACGATCGGCGCGAAGACCGAGACCGTGGTCAGGGTCGAGGCGCTCACGGCGCCCGCCACCTCGCGCACGCCGCGCACGGCGGCGGTCCCGAGGTCGTCGCCCTCCTCGCGGCAACGCGCGATGGATTCCAGCACCACGATCGCGTTGTCGACGAGCATGCCCACGCCCAGGGCCAGGCCGCCCAGGGACATGATGTTGAGCGATACGTCGAGCAGGTACATGGGGGCGAAGGTCACGACCACCGAGATCGGGATCGAGAGCCCCACGATCAAGGTCGAGGACACGCGCCGCAGGAAGAGCCAGATGATCGCGATCGCCAGCAGGCCGCCCAGCAGGGCGGCCTGTTGCACGTCGCGGATCGCGGCGCGGATGAAGGTCGACTGGTCGGAGAGCAGCTCGACCTCGACGTCGCCGCGCAGGCGCCAGGCGAGGTAGTCCTCCTTCCCGCGGTCCTCGAAGCGCCCACCCGAAGAACCCTTCTCGAGCAGGTCGCGGGTGTGCTCGCGTTGCGCGTCGGTGCCGAGCACCCGCTCGCGCACCGCGCGGGCGATGTCGACGATGCGCGCGCCGGCCTCGCGGTACACGGCCACCTCGACCGCCTCCTCACCCGAGAGGCGCGTGACGACCTCGCGTTTCCTGTGCGTGGAGCGCACCTCGGCCACGTCGCCCAGGCGCACCACGGCCTCGCCGCGGCGCAGGATGGGCAGGGCCGCGATCTCCTCCACCGAGCGGAACTCGTTCAGGGTCCGCACCAGGTAGTCGGTCGAGCCCTCGCGGATCATCCCGCCGCTGGCGTTGAGGTTCTCGGCCGCCAGCCGGCGCGCGATCTCCGCCGGATCGATCGAGTGCGCCGCCAGGCGCTGGGGATCGACGAGCACGCGGATCTCCTCCTCGAGCCCGCCCTGGACCGACACCGCGGCCACCCCCGGCAGGGACTCGAGGTCGCGCTCGATCCGGTTCTCCGCCACCCAGCGCGCGTGGCCGAGCCCACCCCCGGCGCGCGCCGCGGGCCGCACCGCCAGGCGCAGGATCGGGTCGAGGTTCGGGTCGTAGCGCAGGATCAGGGGCCGCTCCGCCCCCGGCGGCAGGAACAGGCTGTCGAGCTTGTCGCGCACCTCGGCGGCGGCGAAGGGCATGCGCGTGCCCCATTGGTACTCGAGCAACACGTCGCTCACGCCCGCGCGGCTGATCGACTGCGTGCGCACGAGCCCCGGCAGGGTGCCGACGGCCTCCTGGATGCGCATCGAGACGCGTTCCTCGACGTCCTCCGGCGCCGAGCCGGGCCAGGTCGTGCGCACGGTCAGCGTCGGGTAGCTGATCTCCGGCAGCAGGTCCATGGGCAGCTTGCCCAGGGACACCAGCCCGAACACCGCGATGGCGAGCATCAACATGCCGATCGCCACCGGCCGCGCGGTGACGAGGGCCAACCCGCCGCGACGGACGGGTTCGGGGGGCGCGTCGCTCACGGTTCCCGTCCGTCGACCTGGGAGTCCGCGGGCGCTTCGTCCGACGCCCCGTCCGAAGCCCCGTCCGGCGCCGGACCGTCGGCGAGCTGGACCTCGTCACCCTCCTCGAGGTCCCGGTTGCCGACCACGACGACCGGATCCCCGGCCTCGAGCCTCGCGCCCCCCGTGGGTCGGACCTCCAGCTCGTCGTCCGAGCTCAGCCCCTCCTCGACCCGCACGCGGGTCACGCGCCCCGCCGCGTAGCGCCACAGGACCAACGCGTCGCCCTCGCGCTGCACGGCGCGCTTGGGCACCACGAGCGCGTCCGGACGGCGTTCGGTGACGACGCCCAGGCGCACCAACATGCCCGGCAGGAGCTGCGCGCCGCTCCCGTCCGGCAGCAGGCGCACGGTGACGCGGAAGGAGCCCGACTCGGGGTCGATGGCGGGGGAGAGGCGCAGCAGCTCGCCGCGGAAGGTGCGTCCGGGGAGCGCCTCGCTGTGGGCCGTGATTTCGCCCGCGACCTTGCCGCCCGGGCCCGCGGCCCCGTTCGACTCGCCCGCGGGCAGGAACAGCCCGAGCTCGCGCTGCGGCCGATGCAGCACGGCCACCAGGTCGTCGAGGTCGACCAGCACGAAGAGCGGCGTCTGGCCGCCGACGCTGTCGCCGGCGCTCACGCGGCGCTCGGCGATGTGACCGGCGAAGGGCGCGCGCACCTCGGTGTGCGAGAGCGCGAGCTCGCTGCGCTCGAGCAACACGGCGCTGCGCTCGAGGCTGGTCTGCGCGGCCAGGAGGTCGTGCTGGCGCCGCTCGACGAGCAGCCCGGCGGCCACGCGGTCGCGCTCGGCGTTCTCGCGCGCCAGGCGCAGGGCGTCGAGCTCCTGGATCGAGAGCAGGCCGGCTTTCTCGTTGCGCTCGAAGGTGCGCCGCGACTGCTCCGCGGCCAGGTCCGCGCTCTGCACCGCGGCCTCGGCCTCGCGCAGGGCGATGCGCGCCGCGGACACGCCGTTCTCGGCCTCGCGCAGCGCGACCCGCGCCTCGCGCACCGCGGCCTGGGCGTCGCGCCCGTCCAGGCGCGCCAGCAGCGCACCCTCGGCGACCGCATCGCCCTCCTCGGCCAGGAGCTCGACCACGACCCCGCTCGCCTGCGGCAACACCTGGACCTGGCGCTGGGAGCGCACCACGGTCGTCGTGACCAGGCGCTGCACCATCTCCCGGCGCGCGACCGGCTGGACGCGCACGAGCGGGCGTTCGACGCGTTCGAGGTCGCGTTCGGGCGTGCCCGAACCGCTCTCGACCGTGCACGCGGCGAAGAGGGACAGGAGCAACGCCGCGCAGGCCGCGCGCGGGGCGCGGAGGTGGGGGATGGATCGGGGCATCGGCTGGGGAGCGGAGAGGGGGCAGGATAGACTGCCGCCCCGATGCGCACCCCCCAGGAGGCTGTTTCGATCGTCCTCGAGCGCTGCGCCCCGGCGGGCGAGGTCGAGCGTGTCCCCCTGGGCGAGGGCAGCGGGCGGGTCCTGGCCGGCGACGTGCGCTCCGATCTCGACCTGCCGCCCTTTCGCAAGAGCGCCATGGATGGCTTCGCGGTGCGCTCGGCCGACTTCGCCGGCGCGCCGACGGGCGGGCCGATCCTGGCGCAGGTCGGCGAGGCGCGCGCCGGCGAGCCCTTCGCGGGCGCGCTCGGGCCGGGGCAGTGCACCGCCATCTACACCGGCGCCGAGGTGCCCGCGGGCGCCGACGCGGTGGTGATGGTCGAGCGTTCGCGGCGCGCGGACGGAGGCGTCGTGCTCGACGACCGGCCGGCGCCGGGTCAACACATCTGCGAGCGCGGCGAGGACCTGGCCGCGGGCGAACTCGTCCTGCCCCGCGGTCGGCGCCTGCGGCCCGCGGACCTCTCGGCCCTGGCGGCCGTCGGCGCCGATCCCCTCGAGGTCTTCCGCCGCCCCACGGTGGTGGTGCTGACCACGGGCGACGAGCTGGTTCCGCCCTCCACGCGGCCCGGCCCGGGCCAGATTCGCGAGGGCAACACCCTGCACCTCGCCGCCCTGGCGCGCGCCGCGGGGGCCGAAGTCCTGCGCAGCGGCGTGCTGCGCGACGACGCGGCCCTCTTGCGCGCGGCCTTCGAGCGCGCCCTGGACGGGGCCGACGTGCTCGTCACGACCGGCGGCGTGAGCATGGGCGAGTACGACCTGGTCGGCGACGCCCTGGCGGCCGCGGGGGTCGAGCCGGTCTTCCACAAGGTCGCCATCAAGCCCGGCAAACCGGTGTGGTTCGGCGTGCGCGGCGCGACCCTCGTCTTCGGCCTGCCGGGCAACCCGGTCTCGTGCCTGGTCGGCCACGAGGTCTTCGTGCGCCCGGCCCTCCTGCGGCTGGGCGGGGCCGAGGAGGAGCTGCGCGCGCCCCTGCCCCGCGGGCGCTGGGCGGCCGCGGCGAGCGCCCCGAACCCCCGCGAGCAGCACCTGCCCGTCGAGCTGCGCCCCGCCGCGGACGGCGCCGTCGAGCTCGTGCCCGTGCGTTGGAAGTCGTCCGGCGACGTGGTCGCGCTCACCCGCGCCCAGGGCCTGGCGGTGGTGGGGGCGGGCGCGAGCGCCGCCCCCGGTGACCTCGTCCCGTACCGACCGCTGGTTTGA
>CAYMYN010000063.1:0-13769 GCA_964394665.1 uncultured Planctomycetaceae bacterium | reverse complement strand
CGACCTGCCGGTCCACGACCCGGGATCGGTGGTCGGCGGTCGGGCCGGCTTCGAGCCGCCGCGCTGAACCGCGGAACGCCCCGCTGGCCACCGCGCGGCGGCGGCGGTTCGAGGCCGCCCCTCCGGGCCCGGTGCGTTTCCATGGCCGCCGTCGGCGGTGGTTCGCGCGCGGCACGCGCAGTACCCTCCCCGCAATGGGCTTCCACTGGAAGGTCCTCGCCTGGATGCTCGCGGGCGTCCTCGTGGGGCTCGCGCTGCAAGCCTTCGTCGAGGCTCCGGCGTTCAGCGGGGGGACCTTCGCCAGCGCGGAGGGCGGCCTCGAGCTGGTCTCGGCGGAGGGCCCCGCCCGGCGCTCGGGCCTGGTGCGCGGCCGGGTGTACGAGGCCGTGTGGGTCGACCGCGGCGGTCCGGACGAGCGCCGCGTGGGGCTCGCGCAGCCGGCCGATCTGGACGCGGTCCTCGCGGCGGCGAGCAACGGCGACGTGCTGTGGTTCGCGCCCCGCGCCGAGGGGGCGGCCGGCCGTGAGCCGACGCCCCTGACCCTCGGGATGCGCCCCGACGCGGGCCGCGCGCGCCTGCTGGCGCCCTTCGAGTTCCTCGGCGGCATCTTCCTGGCGTTGCTGAAGATGCTGATCGTGCCGCTGGTCATGAGCTCGATCGTGAGCGGCGTGGCCGGCATCGGTTCGATGAAGGACCTGCGCCGCCTGGGCGGCAAGACCTTCGGTTACTACGTCACGACCAGCCTGCTCGCGATCCTGGTCGGGCAGGTGCTGGTCAACCTGATCCAGCCCGGCCGCGGCGCGCGCCTGGGCCTGGCCCCCGACGCGACCGTCGGCGGCACGAACGAGAACTTCATCGACATCCTGCGCCGCATGGTGCCGGACAACATCGTGGCGGCCATGGGCGACAACGCCGCGATGTTGCAGATCATCTTCTTCGCCCTGCTGCTGGGCTACTCGATCACGCGCACCGCGGCGCCCCACGGGGAGCGGCTCAAGGAGATCGCCGAGAGCTTCTTCGAGGTGATGATGACGATGGCGCAGGGCGTGCTCGCGCTCCTGCCCTATGGCGTGTTCGCGCTCCTCGTGCAGGTCGTGGGGAGCACGGGCTTCGGCGTCTTCAAGCCGCTGCTGCTCTACATGGTCGTGGTGACGGTCGCGCTGCTGATCCACGCCGGCGTGACCCTCCCCCTGTTGCTGCGCTTCGTGGGCCGGATCTCCCCGCTGCGCTGGGCCAAGGCGATGTCGCCGGCGATCCTGACCGCCTTCAGCACCAGCTCCTCGAGCATGACCCTGCCGGTCACGCTGCGCACGGTCGAGCACCGCGGTCGGGTCAGCAACAAGGTCACCTCCTTCACCTTGCCGCTGGGCGCCACCATCAACATGGATGGCACGGCGCTGTACGAGTGCATCGGGGTCATCTTCCTGGCGCAGTACTACGCCTCGTTGCCCGGTGGGATCGACCTCAGCGCGGCGCAGCAAGCCATGATCGTGCTGCTCGCGCTGCTCGCCAGCATCGGCGCGGCGGGCATCCCCTCGGCCGGCCTGGTGATGATGCTGACGATCCTCTCGGCCCTCGAGCTGCCGGTGGAGGGGGCCGCGCTGCTCCTGGCGGTCGACCGGCCCCTCGACATGCTGCGGACGGTGGTCAACGTCTGGTCCGACTCCTGCGGCGCGGCCATCATCGCCCGCAGCGAGGGCGAGATCGGGCCCCTGGAGGCCGGCGAGGAGCCGGCGCCCGGGGTCGCCGGCGGGCCTTGAGCGCGCGCTCGGGCCGCGTCCGCGGGCGGTGGAGGGATCGGGGGAGCGTGGCTACAATCCGCGCCGCTCGCCCCGGCACTGGCGCCCGCGGGATTCCCGCCCCGGCGGCGGGGCAACGCACCGCGGCGCCCCGGGCGACGCCGATGGCTCGCGCACGTCCACGCCACCCCATGATGCAACCCTCCCTGATCGAGCGGATCACGCGTTCCTTGGCCTACATGCTCCGGCACAAGCCGGACGAGTTCGGGATCGAGCTCGACCCCCAGGGCTACGCCGAGCTCGACGAGGTCCTGCGCGCGCTCGAGGAACGCCTGGGGGAGTCGATCGAGGAAGAGGACGTCCTGGACGCCGTCGAGGGCGGCGATCGCGAGCGCTACGAGGTGCGCGACGGGCGCATCCGGGCCTGGTACGGCCACTCGATCGACGTCGATCCGGGCCCGCCGGGCAAGCCGCCGGAGGTGCTCTACCTGGGGGTCGCCAGTCCCGACGCGGAGCGCGCCCTGCGCTTCGGCCTCCGCGGGGGACGGCGGCGCTTCCTGCACCTGGCCCTGACGCCGGAGGATGCGCTCGAGACCGGCCGCCGCTTGGCGCGGGACTACACGGTGCTCGAGATCCAGGCCCTCGACGCGTGGGAAGAGGGCGTCAACTTCTACGACCGCCGCGCGCTCTACCTGGCCGACCCGATCCCGACCGAGTTCATCGCGGTCTTCGAGGAGCGTCACGACGGAGAGACGCCCGCGCCGCGCGGCCCGCGCCGCGGTGAGCCGGAGCGCCCCCAGGGGCGCGGCGGACGGGATCGGGGCCGCGATCGCGATCGCGACCGCGATCGCGACCGAGGCCGGGACCGCGAGCCGGCCCGCCGCCCCGAGCCCGCCGCGCGCTCCGAGCGCGCCGAACCCAGCGCGCGCCCCGAGCGCGCCGAACCCAGCGCGCGCCCCGAACCGGCCGCGCGTGCCGAACGCCGGCCGCCGCCGGAACGCAGCCCGGCGCCCGGTCGCGGCCCGTCGCACGAGTCCGACCGCGGCCCGGAGCGGCCGCGTACCCCGGACCGCGTCGAGCGGCGCGAGCCCGCCCCCGGCCCCCGACCGGAGGCCAAGCCGGCCCCCCAACCCACCGCCCCCGCTCCGGCGCGCAACGAATCGGGCGGCTTCGGCCTGGGGATCTTCGAGGAACCGGCCCCGGTCCGCCGTCCCGCCCCCGAGCCCCCGGCCAGCCCGCCGCCCCCGGCGCGCTCCGCGCCCGAGCCGCCCCCGCGGCCCGCGGGGGATTCCTTCGGCGCCGGGATCCTGTGACCGGGGAGGGGGGACTCGAGGCGCGCCTCGGCGCCCTGCCCCCGAACTTCGTCCTGCGCCGGGGTCGTGGCTCCCTGCTTGCGGTGCGCCGCGACCTCGCCGCGCTCCTCAGCGACTTCGGCTTCGGACCCGACGCGGACGGGCCGCTGGTGGAGAGCGACGTCGCCGGCCGTCGGCCCCTGGCGGCGCTGGAGTGGGGGGGCGAGCGGTTGTTGGTGCGGCGCTTCACCCACGGGGGCCTGGCGCGTTGGCTCACCGGCAGGCGCTACCTGCGCGCGGAGCGGCCGTTCGAGGAACTCGCGCTCGCCGAGGCGCTGCGCGCGCGCGGAGTTGCCACGCCGGAGGTCGTCGCCGCCCGCGCCCGGCCCCTGTTCCCCTTCGGTTGGCGCCTCGACCTGGTCACGCGCCGCGTGCCGGGCGCCGTCGACCTGGGTGAGGTGCTGGCGCGCGCGCGGCGCGGCGCGGTTCCGCCCGCCGACCTGCGACGCGCGTTGATCGCGGCTGGATCCGCGGTCCGCGCGCTGCACGCCGCCGGGCTCGAGCACGCGGATCTCAACGCCAACAACCTGCTCGTCCCGGTCGCGGGGCAGGGGGGGCCGGCCTGGATCCTCGACCTCGATCGTTCGCGCCTGCGCCCCGAGCTGTCGACCCCGGCCCGACGCGCCAACCTCGCGCGCCTGCTGCGGCACGTCGAGCGCGGCGAGCGCCGCCACGGTCCGGCGCTCTCGCGCGCCGATCACCTGCGCTTCCTGCGCGCCTACGCCGGCGAGGCTTGGAAGGACGAGTGGCGCGCGGTCCGCGCCCGGGTCGATCGCTGGGCCTGGCTGCACGCCCTGGGGGGCGGTCTCGAGCGCCGCTTCGGCCGGCGTCGGGACCCGCGCGAATCGCGGTCCCCGGGCTGCTAGCAGCCCGTCGAGGGGGTCCCGTCGCGGGGGGGGGCGGCCCGCCCCGGGGGGGGGGGGGGGGGGGGGCAATGGGTTGCAAGGGCTCGGGGTCGGCGGGACTTCTCCCGGAATCGGGCCGGGGTTTGGGCGGAAGCGGTCAAGGTGTTGATCTTGAGACGCGATCTCATGTAGAGTTCGGGCCTGGCTCCGACCCGCCCGCCATGGATCGCACCGACCCACCCGTCGCCCCGCGCCCCGCAGCGGGCCCCGCGCCGCGCCCCTCCCGCCCGTGGGCGGTGTGGCTCGCGGCCCTCGCGCCGCTGGCGAACGGCGCGTCCGCCGCCCCGGGACAGGGGCCTGCCGCGGCGGGGGAGGCCCCGCTGGAGCGGGTCGAGCGGCGCCTGGCCTGCATGGGCACGTCGCTCGAGCTCGCCGTCGAGGCCCCCACGCGGCGCATCGCCCTGCACGCCAGCGAGGCCGCGGTGCGGGCCCTGGAGGAGACCGAGGCGCGCCTCTCCACCTGGCGCGCGGACTCCGAGCTGGCGCGCCTGAACCGCGCGCCGCTGGGGGAGACCTTCGAGCCCTCGGCCGAGCTGCTGGCGGACCTGCGCGCCGCGCGCCGCGGCTTCGAGGAGACCGGCGGCGCCTTCGACCCCGCGCTGGGGGCGCTGGTCGAGGCCTTCGGGCTGCGCCGCGGGGGCGAGTTGCCCGGGCCCGAGGCGCGCCGCGCCGCCCGCGTCCCCGACGGCTTCGCCGCGTTGCGCTTCGAGGGGACGGCCGTCCGCCGCACCCACGCGAACCTGGTGCTCGAGGAGGGCGGTTTCGGCAAGGGCCGCGGCCTCGACGGGGCGCTGCGCCGCGCGCGCGACGCGGGTGCGATCCGCGCGTCGTTCGACCTCGGCGGACAGGTGGCGCTGCTCGACGCGGCGCGGCCCTACGCGGTCTACGTGCGCCATCCCGAACGGAACGAACGGCAGGTGCTCGAGCTCGCCCTGCGCGGCGGATCGCTCGCCACCTCGGGCAACGGCGAGCGCGGTCTCGTCGTCGGGGGCGTGCGCGTGGGTCACATCCTGGATCCGCGCAGCGGCGAACCCGCGGCCGACTTCGGCAGCCTCACGGTCTGGGCTCCGGATGCGACGCGGGCCGACATGCTCTCGACGGGCTTCTACGTCCTGGGCCCCGAGGAGGCCCTGGCGCGCGCGGCGGCCGACCCCGGGATCGGCGTGCTCGTGCTCGAGCCCGACCCGGACGGCCAGCGCCTGCGCGCCCGCGCCGATCCGACCTTCGCGGCCTTCGTGCGCCGCTCCGAACCCGGCCTCGAGCTCGAGGTGTTCGTTCTCCCCTCCGATCCACAGCCCCAGCCGACCCCAAGACGATGAACCGCCTCCGTCCCACTCCCCTGCGACTCCTGACGTGCTGCTCGTTGCTCAGCGCGCCCCTGTTCGCCCAGGAGCCCCACGACGTCGAGCAGCGCCTCGAGCGCCTGGAACGCGAGAACCAGGACCTGCGCCTGCGCCTCGACGCCCTGGACGTCGAAGTCGAGCGCAGCACGATGCGCGATCTCTTCCCGGCCATCACCGGCAGCCGCTACGGGCTCGGGCCGGCGGCCTCCAAGGTCTACGGGGCCAGCCAGGGCCTCTCGATCGGCGGCTACGGCGAGGCGATCTACACCAACCGCCAGGGCCAGGGCAGCGACACGGTCGACTTCCTGCGCGCGATCACCTACTTCGGCTACAAGTTCGACGATCGTTGGGTGTTCAACTCCGAGATCGAGTTCGAGCACGCCGCGACCGACCAGGAGGGCAGCGTCTCGGTCGAGTTCGCCTACCTCGACCGCCTGATACGCGAGGAGTTCAACCTGCGCGCCGGTCTCCTGCTCGTGCCGATGGGCTTCATCAACGAGCTGCACGAACCGACGACCTTCCTGAGCGCGGCGCGGCCCGAGACCGAGCGCCGCATCATCCCCTCGACCTGGCGCGAGAACGGCGTGGGGGTCTTCGGCCAGACGGGCGAGCTCAGCTACAAGGCCTACGTCGTCAACGGGTTCGACGCCGACGGGTTCAGCGCCTCGGGGCTGCGCGGCGGCCGGCAGAAGGGCAGCATCGCCCTGGCCGAGGACCTGGCCGTCGTCGGTCGGCTCGACTACGAGGCCACGCCCGGGTTGTCGCTCGGCGGTTCGGTCTACTACGGCGACTCGGGCCAGGGCCAGGACCTGGGCGATGTCGGCACGTCGATCTACGAGCTGCACGCCGAGTGGCGCCACCGCGGGCTGCGCCTGCGCGCCCTCGCCGCCCAGGCCGAGCTCGACGACGTCGCGCGCCTCAACGACGCGCGCGGGCTGACGGGCGACGCCTCGGTGGGCGAGCGCCTGCGCGGCGCGTACGTCGAGGCCGGCTACGAGCTGCTGCAGCACCTGGCCCCGGGCTCGCGTTCCTCGTTCACGCCCTTCGTGCGCTGGGAGACCCTCGACACCCAGGACTCGGTGCCCGCGGGTTTCAGCTCGAGGGCCTCGAACGACAACGACATCCTGACCTTCGGCGTCTCCTACCAGCCCATCGACTCGATCGTCTTCAAGCTCGACTACGAGGACTGGGACAACGGCACGGATCGCTGGAACCTGCTGATGGGCTACGTCTTCTGATCGCCGTCCCGAGGTGCTCCCATGTCGCTCCGAATCGCCACGTTGCTGCTTCTCTCCCCGCTGCTGTTCGCGTCGACCGCGGAGCGCCCCGCGCCCGACGGACAGGCCCCGTCGGCGGCGTCGCTCGCGGCGAAGGTGTTCCTGACGGTCGAGGAAGCCCTCGAGCTGGCCTTCCCCGGCTGCGAGATCGAGCGTCGCACGGTCTACCTCACCGAGGCCCAGGAGCGGCGCGTGGCGGAGCTCGCGCGGGTGGCCTACGAAGGCCGCGTGGCCCGGCCCTACGTCGCCCACCGGGAAGGCGTGCTGGTGGGCACGGCCTACTTCGACGTGCACCGCGTGCGCACCCTGCGCGAGACGTTGATGGTCGTCGTGGATCCCGAGCAACGCATCCGGCGCATCGAGCTCCTGGCCTTCGGCGAGCCCGAGGACTACATCCCGCGCGCCCACTGGTACGGCCAGTTCCCCGGCCGCGCGCTCGACGACGAGTTGGCGCTCGGCCGGGGGATCCGGGCCGTGACCGGTGCGACGCTGACGGCGCGCGCGACCACCGAGTGCGCGCGCCGCGCCCTCGCCCTGCACGCCATCCTGCGCGAGCTCGAGGAGGAGCCCGTGGGCCGCGCCGCGCTACCCTTCCCGCGATGACGCGCTCCCAGGCCCGCTGCCTACACGCGACGACGGCGCTCGTGGGCCTGACGGGGCTCGTCTACGCGTACATGCGCTACCTCGCGGAGCCGGAGGACCCCTTCGCGCTGGTGAACCACCCGCGCGAGCCGCTGCTGCGCGACCTGCACATCGTCTTCGCGCCGCTGCTGGTCTTCGCCTGCGGCTGGGTGTGGCAGGAGCACGTCTGGAAGCGCGTGCGCTCGAGGTTCCGCGCCCGGCGCGCCAGCGGCCTGACCCTGTTCGTGTCGGCCGCCCCGATGATCCTCTCGGGGTACTTCCTGCAAGTCAGCGCGGAGCCGCTGTGGCGCGATCTGTGGATCGTCGTGCACCTTCTGACCTCGGCCGTGTGGCTCGGGGGCTATCTCCTGCACCAGCTCGCGCCGCGGCGCGCCTCCCTTCTCACAGCGGATCGAGCTGCAGGCGGATCCGCGGGTAGACCGGTCCCTGCGGGGACAACACCGCCTCCAGGAGGCGCGTCGAAGCCAGACGGTGGCGGCGGCGGACCAGCTCGGAGCTGAAGCGCTCGGTCTCGCGCCGCATGCGGCGGCGCAGGGCGCGCACCAGCTCGCGCGCCTCGCGCCCGCGGCCCAACTCGTCGAGCAGCAGCGCGTGCGTGCCGACGATCACGGCCCGATCCATCAGCTCGGCCCCGTGGCGCTCGAGGATCGCCAACGCACGCGTCGTGGCCTCGAGCGCCGGCTGCGCGCGTCCCTGCTCGCGCTGCACGCGGGCCCAGACCGCCAGGCCCAAGGCCTCCAGGCGCGTCATGCCCAGGGCGCGGCCGCGCTCGAGGGCGCGTTCGAGGAAGGCCGTCGCTTCCCGGTCCCCGGCCTCGCCCAGCAGGATGCCGAGGAACAGCGACGCCAGGGCTTCGCCGCGCCGGTCCTCGATCTCGCCCGCCAGGTGCAGGGCTTCGCGCAGGTGCGTCTCGGCTTCGGTGGGGCGATCGACGTCGAGCCAGTGGCCGCCCAGGCGCGCCAGGGCCTCGACCTCGGCCCGGCGCTCGCCCGCCAGACGCGCCAGGCGTAGGGCCTGTTGCGCGGAGGCCAGCGCGCGCCGCGGCCGGCCCGCGCAGCGATAGGCCCGGGCGCGCAGGAGCAGGGCCCGGGCGCGGGTCGCGAGCGCCGTGGGACCCTGTGCGTGGCGGGCGCCGAGCGCCGCCCGCTCGGCGCGCCGCAGGGCCAGCTCGATGCGATCGTCGAGCAGATCCACCACGCCCAGCGCGGTCTCGGCCTGGGCGCGCAGGAGCTCGTCCGGTGCGACCCCGCGGGCGCGTCGCGCCAGGCGGCGCGCCTCGTCGAGTTCGCCCAGGTGCGCGTGCACCGCCGACCAGCGCCGCAGCGCGTCGGACAACAGGGCTTCGCTGCCCGTCTCCTCGAACAGCTCGACCGCGTGCATCAGCATGCCGCGCGCGGGGCCGTACTGACCCACGCCGATGGCGTAGCGGGCATGCAGCAGGTACACGCGGCCGGCGCTCTCGGGGTCCTCGGCATAGTCGCCCTCGAGCAATCGGTCGAGCGCGCGCCGTTGGTCCTCGCGCAGGCCCAGGCGGTCGGCGGCGTCCGCGGCGGCTTCGAGCAGCTCGAGCATCGTGCGGCGATGCTCGGGGGAGGCGGGCAGGGCGGCCAGCGCCTCGATCCCCCAACGGGTGAGGGTGTGCACGCGTTGGGGATGGCCGCGTTCGAGCAGGCGCCTCAGCAGCGGCGTCAGCTCGACGAGCAACTCGCCGTAGCGCCCGGCCTCGCGCAGGTGGTAGGCGCGCCGGAAGGAGTCCGCCAGGCCCGGGTGCGCGCCGTCCCGGGGCCGCAGGGCCTGGGCGGCGGCGGCGTGCAGGCGCTCGCGGTCGGCCGGCCGCAGCGCGCGCATCAGGGCCTCGCGTTGGGCGGGCGCGGCGAATCGGAAGTGGTCGCCCGAGGGCACGAGCCAGCCCGCGCGCGCCAGGCGCGCCAACGCCGCGCGGACCTCGGCGCCGCCGCGCCCGGGCACCATGCGCCGCAGGACGTCCGGCTCGAGGGGCTCGCCCAGCACCGCCAGGCGCGCCAGCCACGAGCGGTCCGCGGCCGGCAGGCGCCCGATGGACTCGCGGATCGCGCTGCGCACCGAGCCGGGCAGCGGGAGCTCCTCCGGCGCGACGCGCAGCAGGCGCCCGCGCCCGTCCGGGTGGGGCGGGGTCTGGCCGCGCTCCGCCAACGCGCGCAGGAGCTCGACCACCAGCCCGGGCGAGCCGCGACTGCGCTCGTGCAGCGCCCGCGCCAGGCGCAGGCGTGGGGTCGAGGGGTGGAACAGGGACAGGACGAGCGCGAGCACCGCCTCGCGGTCGAGGGGCTCGAGCTGCAGCCGCCGATCGGGACCGGCCGGCAAGCGTCCCTCGAGGCGCGCCAACGCCTCGGGCCGGCGCACCGGAGCGTCGAGGCGCCGGCCGAGCAGGAGCAGGAGGCGCAGCTCGCCCAGGCGCTCGGCGAGCGAGCCGAGCACGTCCAAGGTGCCCTCGTCGGCGCGGTCGACGTCGTCGAGGAAGACCAGGGTCGGGCGTTCGTGCGCCAGCGCGACGAGCCAGGACACCAAGGCTTGGGGCACCGCCGCGCCGGTGCCGCCCTCGAACTGTGGATCGAGGGCCGCGAGCAGGGTCTCGGCCTCGACGGGGGGCAGCAGGCTCTCCAGGGTCCGCCGCTCGCGCGCGCCCGGTCGGGCGCCGTGGGCCAGAGAGAAGGTCTTCTGGAGCAGGGTCAGGACCGCCTGGCAGGGGCGCTGCTCCTCGAAGTCGCCGCAGCGTCCGGAGAGGTAGAGCGGCGGTTCGGCCTGCGCGCGCGCGCGGGCCGCGAACTCCTGCACGAGGCGCGTCTTGCCCATGCCGGCTTCCCCGAGCAGCCACAGGTGGGAGCCCCGCCCCGAGCGGGTCACCGCCCAGAGTTGCTCGAGGCGCGTGAGCTCCGCCTGGCGCCCGGCCATGGGCGCGAGGACGCCGGCCAGCTCGAGGGCCGCCGGCTCGGACTGGGAGCGCTCGAGGCGCGCGCGCCACCAGGTGCCGGCCTCCTGTTCGGCCAGACGCTGGCGAAGCTCCGCGGCGGACGGCCGGGCTCCGGGCTCGCGCTCGAGCATCTCGGCCAGCAGGGCGTCGAGGAAGGGCGAGAGGAAGGGCGCGTGGCGCGAGGGCGGATCGGTCTGGGCCTGGCGGATGGCGGCCAGGGCGCGCTCGGGCTCCAACCGCGCATCGGGCACGAAGGGGTGGCGCGCGGTGGCCAGCTCGTACAGCACGACCCCCAGGGAGAAGACGTCGCTGGGCTCGGCGCCCGCCCGCCCCGCGGCCTGTTCGGGGGCCAGGTAGAGCAGCGTGCCGCGCAGGGGCCCGCCGCCGCCGACGCGCCGCGCGAAGCCCAGGTCCACGAGCACGGCGCGCCCCTCGTCGTCCAGGCGGGCGTTCTCGGGCTTGATGTCGCCGTGTTGGTAGCCGGCCGCGTGCAGGGCCCCGAGCGCGCCCGCGAGGTCCCGCGCGACCGAACGCAGGAGCGGCTCGGGCAGCGGTCCCTCCTCCTCGAGCACCTCGCGCAGGCTGCGGCCCGGGACGTAGGCCATCACGATCCACGGCCCCGGCCCGGACCTTCCCCGCGCCAGGTGCCGCACGAGGCCGTCCGAGCGCACCGTCGATCCGACGCGGTACTCGATCTCGAGCGCCGACAACACGTCCGGGTCGCCCGCGTGCTCGGGGTTCAGGACCTTCACCGCCACCTGGGTGTCCGCGGCGAGCCCGCCGAGGGGTTCGAGCAGACGCGCCAGGTACACCCGCGCGCCGCGGCCGGCGCCGAGTTCCTCACCGAGCTCGAAGGGGGGACGCTGGGAATCCACGGGAGGTGAGGCGCGGGCGGGCGCAGAGCTTCGCACATCGCGCGCGCCGTTTTTAGGAGCCCGCGCCAGGTTCTGGGGCGGTGGCAGAGGGCCCGGGAGCCTTCCGCGGCGCGGTGGTCCGACCCGCGCGCCGCGGCTACCCTGATCGACCCGAACGCCGGCCGTGGCCGCCCCACGCCGGCCATCGACCCCGGGCTGGGATCCGCGCGTGACCTTCCTCCTCTACGACAGCCTGACCAAGGAGAAGCAGCCCTTCGAGAGCCTGCGGCCGGGGGAGGTGCGCATGTACAACTGCGGCCCCACGGTCTACAGCCGCGTGCACATCGGCAACCTGCGTTCGTTCCTGTTCGCGGACCTCCTGCGGCGCTGGCTCGAGTATCGCGGCTACCGCGTGCACCAGGTGATGAACATCACCGACGTCGGGCACCTGACCGACGACGCGGGGGACGAAGGCGAGGACAAGATCGAGGCCCAGGCGCGGCGCGAGCAACGCGACCCCTGGCAGATCAGCGCCGAGTACGCGCGCCAGTTCCTGGAGGACGTGCGCGAGCTGGGCTGCTTGCCCGCGATGGTCTACCCGCGGGCCACCGAGCACGTGCCCCAGATGCTCGCCATCATCGAGGGCCTGCTGGAGAGCGGCCACGCCTACCAGGTGGACGACGAGGTCTACTACGACGTCGGCCGCTTCCCCGGCTACGGCAAGCTCTCGGGCAACCGCGTGGAGGACCTCGAGGCCGGCGCGCGGGTCGAAGTCGACCTCAAGAAGCGCCACCCGGCCGACTTCCTGCTGTGGAAGAGCGATCCGGGGCACCTGATGAAGTGGCCCAGCCGCTTCGGACCGCACGGTTTCCCGGGCTGGCACATCGAGTGCTCGGCGATGGCGCTCGAGCACCTCGGGGAGCGACTCGACATCCACACCGGCGGCGAGGACAACGTCTTCCCGCACCACGAGTGCGAGATCGCCCAGACCGAGGCCTTCACCGGCAAGCCCTTCGCGCGTTGGTGGTGCCACGCCCGCTTCCTGCAGGTCGACGGCGGGAAGATGAGCAAGAGCCTGGGCAACGTCTACAACCTCGACGACGTGCGCGCGCGGGGCTACTCGCCGCGCGAGTTGCGCTTCACGCTCCTGCGCGGGCACTACCGCCAGCAGCTCAACTTCACCTGGGACATCCTGGCCGGGGCTCGCAAGCAGCTCGAGAAGCTCGACGACCTCGTGCAGCGCCTGCAGCGCGCCCGGGACGGCGCCGGGGTCGAAGACGGCGCCGGCCTGGATGCGGTGCGCGAAGCCCGCGCGGACTTCGAGGCGGCGATGGACGACGACCTCAACGTCCCGCGCGCGTTGGCGGCCCTCTTCGGCCTGCGGGACGCGGTCATCGCGCGACCCTTCGGCCCCCAGGCCGCGCAGGAGGGCCTGGCCTTCCTCGCCGGCGTGGACGGAGCGCTCGGCGTGCTGGACCTCTCCGAGCCGACCCTGGAGGACGAGATCGAAGGCCTGATCGCGCGCCGCAACGCCGCGCGCGCCGCCAAGGACTTCGCCGAGTCCGACCGCATCCGCGACGAGCTGCTGGGGCGCGGCATCGTGCTCGAGGACTCGCCCCAGGGCACGGTCTGGCGGCGCACCTGAATGGCCGACAACGAACCGAGCCCACCGGCATCGCGGATACCCTCGGCACGGCCGTCCGTCGCGCGGAGCACGGCTCCCCGCGCGCCTCGACGGTGGCCTCAACGGGCGAGGTAGCGCACGACGTCCATCGTCGTGACGATGCCGACGATGCGGCCGCGTTCGAGGACCAGGACGCGGTGGATCCCATTGTCGGCCATCGCGCGGCACACGCCGCGCAGATCGTCGTCGGGTGCCACGGCGGTCACCTCCTCGCTCATCCAGTCCTGCACGCTGCCGCTGCCGAGCAGCGTGGGGCTGTAGCCGTCGAGCTCGAGCAGCTCGGCCTCCTCGGCGGCCCCCGCGTCGTCCGTGACGCCGTCGAGGTCCACCAGGTCGCGCTCGCGCCGTACGTCGGCCAGCCGATCGCCCTCCAGGTGTTCGGAGCGCGCGATGTCGCGGGTCGTCAGGAAGCCCACCGGCCGGCCGGAGGCGTCGACCACGGGCGCGCCGCTGATCTCGGCCTCCTCGAGGGTGACGAGGGCCTCGCGCAGGGGCGCGTCGGGCCGCAGGGTGACCACCTCGGGCTGCATCAGGTCGCGGGCCAGGATCTGCGTGCGTTCCGGCATGGGAGCTCCGTTCGAGACCGCGATCTTGCCCTTCCCCGGGGGCTCCGAACAGGGTCCACCCGCGGCGCTTCCCGATCCCGGTCCGGCCCGGGGCGCGTGGCGCGCCCAGGGCCGCTAGCGGGTCCCGTCGGGCTCGGACGGCGGGGCCTCCGGGGCGGGTCCGTCCGCCGGCGCGCTCGAGCCGCCGCGGATGGCTTCGTCGCGCGCCAGCGCGGCCCGGATCAGGAGGTCGACGTCGGCCGCGCGCTCGATAGTCTCGTCGTAGACCCAGCGCAGCTCGGGGATCACGCGGGTCTCGAGCACGCGCCCGAGCTGCCGTCGGATGAAGCCGCCCGCGTGTTCGAGCATGTGCGCCGTGCGCGAACGTTCGCCCGGTCCGCCGATCGTGGACCAGGAGATCTTGGCGTGGCGCAGGTCGTTCGAGAGCTCGACGCCGGTGACGGTCACGAAGGTCGCG
>CAYMYN010000062.1:0-15009 GCA_964394665.1 uncultured Planctomycetaceae bacterium | reverse complement strand
TCGCGGACGGGGACAGGATCGTGCTGGAGTACTCGATCTCGATCTCGAGCTTCGTCGGCGAGCCGATCGAGCCGACCCTGCCCCCGCCGCGTCAGCAGAACACGCTCTCGAGCGTCGTGACGATCCCCGACGGCTACACCGTGGTAGTCGGCGGGCTCGAGCTAGAAACCGAGGCCGAGGCCACGACGCGCGTGCCGCTCTTGGGGAACTTGCCCTTGGTCGGGGCGCTCTTCCGCAACCGCTCGAGCGAGGCCACCAAGTCGCGCTTCTTCGTGTTCCTGCGGGCGAGCGCCATGCGCCATCAGAGCTTCGCCGACCTGCGCCACCTCTCGCGCCCCGCGGTGCACGAGGCCGGCATCGATCCAGGCTGGCCGAGGCTCGAGCCGAGGTGGATCCGATGAGGCGGTCCCAACGCGAAGGGACGGGCGCCGCCACGCTCTTCCTGGCACTAGCCCTCTGGCTCCCAGGCTGCCGCAGCGCCTCCCCCACCGGCCCCTACGATCCGCCCTCCGCCGCCGCGCGCGACACCGGACGTGCCGAGCGCCTGGTCCAAGAGGCCGCAGCAGCTCTGCCCTCCGATCCCGCCGAGGCAGAACGCCTGCTGCGCGCCGCGCTTGGCGCCGATCTCTTCCATGGCCCCGCCCACAACAATCTCGGCGTGCTGCTCCTCGGCCAGGGCAAGCTCTACGAGGCCGCCCAAGAATTCGAGTGGGCCCGAAAACTGCTGCCCGGCCATCCCGACCCGCGCGTCAACCTGGCCTTGACCCTGGAAGCCGCCGGCCGCGACAAGGAAGCCCTCGAGGCCTACGACTCCGCGCTCCAGGCCTATCCCGGGCACCTGCCGGCGATGATGGGCGCCGCCAGCTTGGCGCTGCGCACGCGCATCGAGGACGAGCGGCTGGAGGCCTGGCTGGCCGAGATCGCGCTGCGGGCTGAGGAGCCGCGCTGGCGCGAGTGGGCACTGGCCCAAGCTGCGCGGCGGGAAGGGCGCTGAGGTGGCCTGTGGGCCCCCCTGTCGCGGCCAGCGCGTTGCGCCCGAGCGACCCTCCACCCGGTCCCACGGCGCGCCCAAGGGCCTCCCAGGGCGCCGCAGGGCCCTCGCGATCGTGGCGGGATCGTGGCACTCGCGCTGCCGGGGGGCGCCTCGGCAGCACCTGCGAGCCGCCGTAAGCCGCGCCCCCGCAAAGGCTTGTGTGGTGCGCCCGACAGGACTCGAACCTGTCACCGCCGGTTTAGGAATACGGTGTTCCTAGCGGCGGGCGCCGAGTGGACAGGAGTGGACTGGAGCGGACAAACGGGGATCGGGAGGGGGCTGGCGTGCGGGCGTCGTGGACAGGGGTGGACTGGAGCGGACAAACGGGGGCTTCGAGCGGGCTCGGGGGCCCTCGGCGGCGGAGTACGCCGTAGAGGCGCGGAGGCGCGCTGGACTTCCGGGTGGGGCCGGCATCAACTGCAACCGATCACCTCGTCAGATCGTCATAGTTCTGCCCCCGGAGTCGCGCTTCGCGATGAGCGCCGACATGCCCAAGGCCGTAGCCGACCTCCCCGCCTGTGCCCGACCCACAGATCCACGACAGCAACCCGATGACGCCCGCCCTGTTGCTTCCGAACCGAGACCCCGGCGAACTCGTCCTGACCTTCGCCGGGAGCGTCGTCAAGCACCTCGGCGTCCAGATGTACTCGGGCAAGCCGGTGCCGGCGATCGCAGAGCTGATCTCGAACTCGTGGGATGCGGACGCATCCGAAGTGCACGTGTCCGTACCCCTCGACATGGCGTGGGACCCCTCGAACGCGGATCACGAGATCCGGATCGAGGACGACGGCATCGGGATGAACTGGGAGATGGTCCGCGACGGCTACCTCGACGTTGGTCGAGACCGAAGGCAGGCAGAAGGAACCGATAAGTCGCCGGGAGGGAGGCTTCTCCAGGGACGCAAGGGGATCGGGAAGCTCGCCGGCTTCGGGATCGCCGACGTGGTGGAGGTCCAGACGATCCACCGCGACGAGGACGCCTCGCAGAACGAGCGGGTGCTGCTCTGGTTCCGGCTCTCGCTGGACAAGCTCAAGCAAGCAGGTAGGGACCCGGCACCGGTGGAGCTGCTGTACGCGGGTCCGGTGTCGAAGGCACCAGAGGGAGCACGGACTACGCAAGGCACGACTGTGGTTCTGCGCAGCCTGCACCAGCGGCGAGCCATCAACGGCGGACGGTTCCGTCGGAGCATGTCGCGACGCTTCTTGCTGCTCGGACCGCAGTTCAGAGTGGCGATCTGCGGGCAAGACCTCGATCCCGAGGACTACGAACTCCAGTGGCGATGGCCCGATGAAGGATGGTTGGAGGCCGAAGTCCCTGGCTGCGGGCCGGTCTCGTACTGGATGGGCTTCTCCGAGAGTCCTCTCCACCAGAACGACGGAGACCTCTCGGGCATCCTCATCTACACGCGCGGCAAGGTCTCGCAAGAGGCGACGTTCTTCGACATCAGCGGCGGCGTCACGGGGCAGCACGGGCTGCGCTACATGTGCGGAATGGTGAAGGCCGAGTGGCTGGACTTGGACGCCGACCTCATCGCCACGCATCGCGGAGCGATCGCTTGGGAGAGCCCGCAAGGGCAAGCCATGCAGACCTGGGGTCAGACCCTCGTCAAGCAACACCTCGCAGAGTGGGCGAAGCGGAGGGCGGAGAGGCGCGAGAAACAAGTGCGCGAGCTGAACCCGAGGATGAGGCAGCGCGTCGAGGCGCTCGCCCCCTCGTACCGCACCGTAGCGCTCACCTTCATCGAGAAGTTCAAGTCCGTCGAGATGGAGGCGGCGGAGTTCGAGGAGATCCTCTCCTGGTTCCTCGACGCCCTGGAGAACGCGACTCTGCGTAGCATCATCCAGAAGATCAGGGAAGCGGACGCGTCCGACCTGGAGCAGCTCAACGAGTTCTTGACGAAGCTCGAAGTTCGGACCGCAGTGACCCTCTTGCAGATCGTGGAGAGCAACCTCGCCGCGATCGACGGCCTGGAGAAGCTGCACTCTGACGATGCTCGGGAACGCGGCGTTCTTTCCACCCACTTGGAGAGGAACCCGTGGCTGATGCACCCCGCGTGGATGCTCAGCAGGGCGGAAGCCAGGGTCTCGACGTGGATTCGGGACGAGTTCGGGCTCGCGCCCGCAGGCGACGAAGGAGACCTGGACCGCGCCGACTTCTTCTGTGCTGGCGTGGCCGGAACTCTGCACATCGTCGAGATCAAGCGAGCGTCATGGACCGCGACCTCCGAGAACCTGCTACAGGCGAACAAGTATCGCGAATACGTCCTCCGCCGGTTCACGGAGATCACGGACCCGGAGGCGGTAGTCTACTACCACGTTCAGAGTCACCTCATCGCGAACCAACTCCGCGACGATGCGAAGAGCGTCGCCGAGTCCTTCCGGAACTCGGGGTTCGTCTTCTTCACCACGTGGACGGACCTGATCGAGCGCGCGAAGCGCAGTCACGCGCAGTTCCGAGACGCGCTCTCAGAAGCGGCCGGAGTCGAGGGCGCGTCCCAGGGAGACGCTGAGGCCGTAGCGGCGACCGCTACTCCCGACTGAGGAACCGTTCCAGGGTTCGCAACATCTCGCTTGGCCGCCGACGAACCTCACACTCCCAGATGACGAGGTGCCGGAATCCGCGCTTCGACAACTCCGTCAGCGCGGTTCGGTCGCGCTCACGATTGTTCGCGAACTTCGCGATCCAGTAGCTGCGGTTTCTTGAGGGAATGGTTGCACTGGCGCAGCCGTCGTGAGCGTGCCAGAAGCACCCGTGGACGAAGACGGCCCACCGCTTCGCGCGATTCGCAAGGTCTGGCGAGCCTGGGAGGTCCTTGTCCTGGAGGCGGTACCGCGCGCCGAGGCGGTGCGCGGCACGCCTCACCTGCCTCTCGATCGAAGTGTCCGCGCGGGGAATTCGGCGCATCCGCGCCGAAGTGAGCTCGTCAGTCACGATCGACCGCCTCAGCCTCTCGACGGAGCGACTTCGCTGAACGATTGCCACGGGGTGATTCACCTGTTGTCGGTCATCTGTCGTGCCGCGCGGACGCATCGGTCGTCTGACGCGTCGATCGGCGCGCGGGTTCGTTGCCCCGTGAGCACCCAGTTCAGGACGAGTCCGTGTAGCCTCGTGAACAGGGGCGGCACGGCCTCGCCGATCATTGCGCGCACGTTGGTCGCGCCCCACTCGTTGAGAGCCCCGCCCCAGCGGAAGGAGCGGGGAAGGGTCTGCAGGTGTGCGCACTCGCGCGGGCTCAGGAGCCGGTTCTCGAAGGGGTGGATCGTGAACGAGCTGCCGACATGCCCGCTCGCGGTGGTGATCGTGGCGGCGGGCCTATCCGAGTACATCCGCCTGTAGCTGGAGGAGCGAAATCCGCTGATAAGCCGCCAGCGACCGTTCTTTGCCTTGGTCACGGGGCGTAACAGAGGTTCGTCGCACTTCGGACAGCGGGCGCAGTTCGCAGACACCTGCACGGGTCCGCAAGTCCGACAACGACTCGTCTCCCAGGCACTTCCACCCGAGTCAGCCGGTATCGCGGCGACCATCGCGTAACGGTCCTCGTCCCACACGGGCACCGAGTGCAGGGGGTCGTTCGCGTCCGAAGCGGCGTGAGGCGAAGCCGCATCCAACGGCGAGGCTCCCAGCTCGGTAAGTGCTTGCCGGAGGGTCACCGGCTTCCGTCGGGGATGA
The DNA here is from genome assembly GCA_964394665.1 of uncultured Planctomycetaceae bacterium. GTDB lineage: Bacteria > Planctomycetota > UBA1135 > UBA1135 > CAYMYN01. The sequence continues at coordinate 10,307 of CAYMYN010000062.1, read as the reverse complement.
CCGGTCGATCGCGTCGGGCGGGGGTAGGGTGCAGCATCTTCGTCCACGAGGCGTTGGAGTCCTTCGTCCCCCCTGCGGACAAAGGTCAGGAAGGCCCGTTTGCGGGTCTGCGGCACTCCGTACTCCGCCAGGTCGGCCAGGAACGGAAAGCAGGCGTAGTCGTTTTGGAGCCTCCGTCTCAGAAGCCACGCAGCAGAGACGGCTCTTCTCGTCCTGGGGTGCCGTACCTTGCGGACGAAGAAGGCCGGCACGTTCTCGACGACGACGATGCGCGGGCGTAGCTCTCGGGCGGTGTCGGCGATGACTTCGACCAGGAGGTTACGCCCGTCTTGCGTGCCTGCATCGGGATCACTGGCACGGCCCCTGCCACTTCGGATGGAACTCATGCCCTGACAAGGAGGGCAAGCAGCGAGGAGAGCGGGTGGTTGCTCTCCCACCGACTTCTGGTAGTGACGGACGACCTCAGTCCATGTGCTTCGGAGATCGCCGGGGACTCCACTCGCGGAGCGATGGTTAAGAAGAGCGACCTGGAGCCGGCGCGGGTCCAGCTCCGCCATGATCTCGAACTGGAAGCCGGCCCCGGCGTAGCCGATGTCGCCTGCCCCGCAGTTGCTAAACAAGCTGACGGCGCGAAGGACCTGCTCGTACGAGGCGTTCCCGGGCGTTCGAGCGTTCGGGCGTGCCGTAGGGCTGCTCATGGACGATGATTCCTCGACGCGCGTACGTCGGGCGAGGGGGAGACGCTCGAACGAACCTCCAGATCTCCCAGTACGTCCTCGATCTGGCTGAGGGCGGATCGCAGGTCGTCGGCGATCTCCTGGGCGAGGAGGTGCGGTTCGGGGAGGTTGGCGGAGTCTTCGAGGCTCTCGTCGCGGAGCCAGAAGAGGTCGAGGCTGATCTTGTCGCGGGCGAGGATCTCGTCGTAGGTGTACGGTCGCCAGCGGCCCTCGGGGGTCTTGTCGGACCAGGTGGCCTTGCGGCGGTTGCGGCTCTCGGGGCGGTAGCACTCGACGAACTCGTCGAGGTCGGCGCGGGTCATGCGCTTGGTCTTTAGCGTGAAGTGCTTGTTGGTGCGGAGGTCGTAGACCCAGATGGTCTTCGTCCACGGGTCCTTCGCGCCGGGCTTGCGGTCGAAGAAGAGCACGTTGGCCTTCACGCCTTGGGCGTAGAAGATGCCGGTCGGGAGGCGCAGCAGGGTGTGCACCTCGCACTCGCGCAGGAGGTTGCGGCGCACTGTTTCCCCGGCTCCGCCCTCGAAGAGGACGTTGTCGGGCACGACGACGGCGGCGCGGCCGTGGACCTTGAGCAGCGACTTCACGTGCTGGACGAAGTTGAGCTGCTTGTTCGAGGTGGTTGTCCAGAAGTCGGGGCGGTTGTAGGTCAGCGACTGGCGGTCGCTCTCGCCCTCCTCGTTCACGATCGTGATCGAGGACTTCTTGCCGAAGGGCGGGTTGGTGACTACGACGTCGGCGTGGTCGTGGGGTTCGTCTCGCAGCGCGTCGTCGGTCTTGATCGGCGGCTCGTGGTCGTCGGTGCCGTCGGGGCCGATGCCGTGCAGGTAGAGGTTCATCCCACACAGGCGGGCGACGTTGGGCACCAGCTCGGTGCCGCGCAGGGTTTGGAAACGCAGGTGTCGCTTCTGGTCGCGGTCGAGTTCGGCGTGGCTCTTGACGTACTCGTGTGCAGCGAGGAGGAAGCCGCCCGTGCCGCAGGCAGGATCGGCGACAACCTCGCCAGGCTGGGGTCGTACGCAGTCGACGATCGCATCGATGACGGCGCGCGGGGTGAAGTACTGCCCCGCGCCGCTCTTCGTGTCCTGGGCGTTGCGCTCAAGGAGGCCCTCGTAGGCGTCGCCCTTCACGTCGGCGGACATCGCCGACCAGTTCTCCTTGCCGATCAGCTCGACGACGAGCTGGCGCAGCTTGGCGGGGTCCTGGATCTTGTTCTGAGCCTTCTCGAAGATCAGCCCAAGCATCCCGCCCTGCTTGCCCAGGTACGCGAGCGTGTGCCGGTAGTGCTGCTCGAGCTCGACGCCCTCCATCTGTGGCGCCGCGAGGTCGCCCCAGCGGTACCCGAGCTGGATCGCTTGCTCCTCGCCCGTGAGCCGTGCGCGCTCGTCGGCCATCTTGAGGAAGAGCAGGAAGGTGAGCTGCTCCAGGTAGTCCTGGTACGAGAGCCCGTCGTCGCGCAGGACGTGGCAGTACGACCAGAGCTTTTGGACGATGCGGTTGGCGGCGTCGCTCATGACTTCGGTGACCTCGCTCTCGTGCGGCGAGGGCTTCGCTGGGTTTGGCCGTTCGCGGACTCGCGCTCGGCCTGGATGCGTTCGAGGAGGCGAGATGCAGGCTCGTCGGTCAGGTCCTGGTCCACGAGGCGGCCCTCGAAGGCCCACTTGAGAATGGACTGGCGGAGACGGGTGCACCGAACGCTCTCGCGCGCTGTCGCAGCAAGGGCAGCGTCGGCAACGGAGATCTGCTCTTCGACCGCAGCGCGTATCCGTTGCTGTTCAACGAGAGGCGGAATAGGGACGGGAAGACCCCGGAGCTTGGTCATGTTGATCGAAGCAAGGTTCGTCGTCTGCTTGCCTTCGTCGAAGAAGTATCTCTGCCCGGTCGAATTGCCGTACCAGGAAAGGAACTCGGGAAGTAGGTCCGCCGTGTAGATGCGCGCGCGAAAGACATGGTTCTGATGAATGCACTCGGGTAGCTCTCCACGCCAGATCCAACCCCGACCCAGCTTGTCCCGATCGCCTCCCTCGTTGAAGAGCACGTCGCCCAGTTCCAGGCGCAGGTCCTCGATCTGGGTATCCCGAGCCTCGATGGCCTTCATCTCCGTGAGATCGAGGAAGCCACGCTGGACGTTGGCTACGCGGAGATAAGGGACGGTCCGATAGCGTTCGTCCTTCCTTGGCTTTTGGCCCTTGGTGATCCCTCCCTTCACGGCGGCAATCTGGTCTACGGTTGCCCACACCCATCCCTCGGGGATCTCGGCTAGTTCGCTGTGGTTGGGCGACAAGGGCTCTGTGTACCTCGCCTTCCAATTGTCGTCCTTCGGAGTCTTGCCTTTGGCCTGCATCTTCGCCAGCTCAGCTTCCTCCCAGCGGCGGCGGCGTTCGGCGAGGATGCGCTCCAGGAGGACGGAAGCGGGCTCGTAGTCGCGGCCCTCGGCGCGGGCCAGCTCGGCCTCGGTTGGCACCAGGCGTCCTTCGACGGCGGCCTTGAGCACCGAGGCGCGATAGCGTTTCAGGTTGCGCTGCACCCGCTCCAGGGTCGCCACAGCGTCGTCGAGCCGGGTGAAGTAGGACTCGATGGCGTCCGCAAGGCGATGCTGCTCATTCGTAGGCGGGATGAGCAGTTCCAGAGTCCCGAGGTTCATCCGCGAGATTCGCTTCCGGGTAGAGCCACTCTGGAGTTGGTAGATCGCCGACCGGAACTTCGGCGTGTTGATGAAGTGCGATAGCCACCGCGTTGAGATTCCGTCATGTGCTGGTCGCACGATGCACACGTCGACGACCGTCACGCAGTCTCGGGAGTCACCGGGGAAGGTGCACGATCTACCAAGTGGATCCGGCATCCGAGCGATGAGGACATCGCCTTTTTCGAGAATCGTGCAGCGAAGCTCCTGCGCCTTTTGGGGAGTCATAAAGCGCGACGATCGGTTCCTCCAGACACCGTCACCCACATCGGCTAACTGCGTGAGACGGATTGCTCCGTCGGGATCCTGATCTTTGGATTCAACCCAGTCGCCATCAACGAAACGACCACCGGGAGCAACGAGCTGCGGAAGTCGGGCCACTGCCCAGCCCAGAGGAATCTCAGTCTTGCTCATGCCGCGAGCACCCCGTTTAGCTCGGCGAGGACCTCTTGGAGTTCGTCACCGAACACCTGAGCGGCCTTGCCGCGTCCGCCCGCTCCCGCGAACGGCGCGTAGTCGAGGTCCTCGACCGTCATCTCCAGGCTCGTCGCGACATGGTCGCGCATCATCTCCAGCCAGCGCACCTGTTCCGGGGTGAACGCGCGGCCGTTTCCCTCCTGCTGCGCCATCCACTGCTCGAACCGATCGCGGACATGCTCGCCGAACGGGACCAGCTCGTCCTCCTGGTGCGTCGCGAAGCGAACGAGGGAGACGATGTCGGTCAGGAGCCGCTTACCCGACGCTCCCCGCACCTTGTCGCGGCTCAGCGTCTCGTAGGCGCGCCAGAGCTTCTCGGGCGTCCAGGACCGGGGCGGGGCCTTGATCGCCTCGGCCAGCGCTTTGATGTCCTGGAACGACAGGCGCTTGCTGTACGGCTGCGCGTAGAAGAACTGGAGCGCGTCGATCTCGTCCTTGTGCTCCTCGATGAAGCGCTCGAAGTCGGCGACGAGCGCCTTGGCCTTCTCCTTCGCCTCCTCGCTCGCTCCGGCCTCCAGCAGCTCGTCCTGGGAGACTTCGTCGATGACCTGCTCGACTTCGCGCTTCAAGTCCTGGAGAAGGGAGCGCAACGCGGGCTTGGTAGCGAGGGGCTCGGTCGCGCGCTTGAGCAGCGCCTCGGCGGCCTGCTTGACCTGCGGCTCGGTCGGCTCCTGGCCGGCGGGCAGGTTGAAGGTGCGCCGTGCCTCGGCGATCTGCCGGTCGGGGTCGAGCCCGTCCACGAGGGCGCGGCAGAGGTCCGGTAGCTGGGGACCGCCGGAAGCCTCGACGACGCGGGCGTGCTCCTCCGGCCCGCACTGCTTCGAGAGGCGCGCGAGGCGGCTCGCGAGCGACGAGAGCAGCTCGGGATCGGTTCCGCCCATCGCCACATGCTCCAGCAGCGCCTTGAGGCTGACGGTGCGCTTGCGGTCGAGCGGCTGCGTATCAGCGAGCTGGGTGTCGGTCATGCCGACGCAGTCCACGATCACGAAGTGCGTCTTGGCGACGGCGTCCGCGCCACTGACGGCGCGCAGGTCGTTCGGGTCGATGATGCGCACACCGCGCCCCTTCATCTGCTCGAAGAGCACGCGGCTCTTGACCGCGCGCATGAACATCACGATCTCGATCGGCTTGATGTCCGTGCCCGTGGCGACCATGTCCACGGTGACCGCGATGCGGGGCTCGTACTGGTTGCGGAACGCCTGGATCAGGTCGCGCGGGTTCGCGCCTGTGACCTTGTAGGTGATCTTCTGGCAGAAGGCGTTCCCCCGGCCGAACTCGTCGCGAATGATCTCGACGATGTCCTCGGCGTGGCTGTCGTCCTTGGCAAAGACGAGGGTCTTCGGGACTTCCTGGCGGCCGGGGAAGATGTCGACCGGGAGCCGGTCGCGGAAGGTGCGGACGATCGTGCGGATCTGGTCGCGGGCGACGACGCGCCGGTCTAGCTCGTTCGGGTCGTAGCTGAGGTCCTCGTCCGGCGTCTCCCAGCGCAGCGCGCGGGTCTGCCGGTCGCGGTAGCCGAGCATCGTGTCGGGCTTGGCCTCGACGGTCGCTCCACCCTCGGTGATCTTCGTGCGGATGTTGTAGACCTCGAAGTCCACGTTCACGCCGTCGGCGACCGCGCGCTCGTGGTCGTACTCCATGACGAGGTTCTTGTTGAAGAATCCGAGCGTCTGCTTCGAGGGCGTTGCGGTCAGGCCGACCAGGAAGGCGTCGAAGTACTCGACGACCTGCCGCCAGAGGGTGTAGATCGAGCGGTGGACCTCGTCGATCACGACCACGTCGAAGTACTCTGGCGGGTAGGCGGCGTTGTAGACGACCGGGAGCGGCTGCTTGATCGCAGCGCCGCTCGTCTCGAACTGCGAGCCCTCCTCTAGGAGGGGATCGAGGTCCGGCTCGCCCTTGAGCATCGAGTAGACGCGCTGGATCGTGGAGATCACGACCCGGCTCGAGTCCATGATCGTGTTCGAGGAGAGGCGCTGGACGTTGTAGAGCTCGGTGAACTTGCGGTTGCTGTCGGGGACCCGGTAGCCCTGGAACTCCTTCTCCGCCTGCTCGCCCAGGTTGCTGCGATCCACGAGGAACAGCACGCGGCGCGCGCCGCCGTACTTGATGAGGCGGTAGATGGCGGTGATCGCGGCGATCGTCTTGCCCGATCCGGTCGCCATCTGGACCAGCGCGCGCGGGCGGTTGCGCTTGAACGAGTGCTCCAGGTTGGTGACGGCCTCGATCTGGTTCGGGTAGAGGGAGGCGGGCTCGAGCGGGGGCAACGCCTGGATGCGCGCACGGAGCGAGGCGGGACGGGTGTCATCGGCGGCGGTGTGGAGGCCGCCGCCCTCGGCGTGCAACCGCTTGACCCAGGCGTCCAGCGTCTCGGCCGCGATCCACTCCGCCAGCGTTTCGGGGCGGTGGATGTGCGGCAGGTTCGCCGAGATCGCACGCGTCTTCGGGTCGGGGTCGAGGCCGTTGATGAAGCGCGTCTCGACGCCGGTGCTGAGGTAGAGGAAGGGGAGCGGGTTGACCGGCGGGTTCAGCCCGGTGGGGAGACCGGTCGCGTACTTGTCCGCTTGCAGCTCGACGCTGCCGAGCGCGTACCCGGCAGGCTTCGCCTCTAGGACGCCGACGGCCTTGCCCTGGACGAAGAGCAGGTAGTCGGCGAAGCCGTGGCCGGAGGCCATCTTGAACTCGCGCACGGCGACGCCGGGGCCGGCGGCGAGGTTCATGTCGGCGCGGTCCTGGACGAGCCAGCCTGCGGCCTCGAGCGCAGCGTCGATGTGCTGGCGGGCCTCCTGCTCGGGCGTGGGGGTCATCCGCGCCCCTCCGGGTGCCTGGGTGGCTTGGAGGGCGCGTCACCGCCCCGGCGGAGCCAGCCTTCCAGGGCGGCCCGGTCCACGCGCCAGCGGCCCCCGACCTTGGCGGCCCCCGGGAGCTGGCCTAGCCGGCACCGCGTGTAGGCGGTTCGCTCGCCGATGTGCAGCAGGGTCGCAGCCTCCTGGAGGCTCAGGAACTCGAGGAAGGTCATGCGAGGCTGCCGGGACTTGCCGGGATCGTAGGGGGGCTACGCAGGTGGTGCCAGCGCCCTCCGCCCCGAGCTGGGAGGGTCGGCCGGGCCGTGTCGAGAGGCGCTTCCTCGAGGGCTAGAGCGCCGGGGCAAGGGCGCCCGTCAGCGCGGGTGGCTGCCGCTGCCGCCCCCGGTGTCCCCCACCGCGCCCCCTCCCCGGGGCCCAGGACCCCCTGGCGCCGTATCCCCTTGCCCGGGCGCCACTTACGGCCACCGATGCCCCCAGGGCTCCGGCCGGTCGCCAGGGCGAGTGCCACCATCCTGCCGCGCGACCTGGCCTGGCGAGCTGGGAGGCGTTGCGACCGTCGCGGGGGCGGGCTCAAGGCGCACCCCAGGCCGCCTGCGTGGCGCCAGGCGGGCCCGGAACGGCGGGAAGCCCAGCCAGCCAGCCCGGGGCCGGCCGCCAAGGGGGGCGCAGGGTGCCGCCTGCGGAGTGGACCTGGAGACCTGAACCAGCCCCCAGGCTACGGAGGCACTCCAGGGGCACGGACACACCACGGCCAGGACGGGCTTGCAGCTCGCGGCCAATCCTGTCGATCAGGCTCAACCGATCCAAATCCTACATGCGCACTCCTCAGGCATCTCCGTCCAAGCCCCCCCGCAAACGACGGAGTGAAGCGCTCTTAACCTGAGGGCATGTCCGGCATGTCATGGGCGAATGAGGACAACATTACTAATTCCGATCTGCCCGTCGACCACCCTAAAGCCATTACGTTCCAACATGCGAACAACAGCTTCCTGGAGCGGATTTTGTTTCCTTGCGACGGCAGAAAGGGGTGACAACGCATTCTGAGACAAGAACTGCCGCAGGGCCTCCTGTCCGACACCACGCCTTGCGAAGTGACAAAAGACCGCGATTGTGAGTTCCATGTCGCCTGTACTGCGTGGGTCAGACACACAAATCTCGCCAGCGAGACACCCACCGTCGAATATCTCCCAGCACTGGAGCGCTCTGTTTCGCCGTGAGGGATTCCCGGCCACGATCTTAGCGCGTTCGTCATCTACCTCCGAATCGCTGAAATGCTGCCCGTACGCCTCTCGGTGTCGAAGCACGTGCTCAAGGAACTGATCCGACCACACTGGCCTAGCCTGCTGCTTGATGGTCACATTTGAGTACACGGGGCGCGCTTCCTCATCGGGCCCGTTGAACGGAGCCGCCACGGACAATGCACGGGTATGGGCTTCGGAGCAGGTCTCCGGCCTTGGAGTGCGAGTGGTCCGGGTGCATACGCCGGTCAGTGTAGCGAGGCGGGGGCGGATAGGACCGAATCTCGGCACGTAGAGAGCCAGGGCGATCGGGTCCTGGGAAGGTGCAACGGCACCCCACGGCCGTGACGGGCCGCAGGGCGCGCCAACGCCAACGAGCGGGGCCCGCGCTACTTCCCATTGGCCTTCTTGCGCCCTGCCTTCTTGGAGCGCTTCTTCGCCGCCTTCTTGGTCGCCGGGGCCGCTCCCCCACCGCCGCCCGACACCGCCTCGTACGTGGTCCCGCGCTTCTTGCCGGCGCGCTTCACGTGGCCGGAGGCCATGAGTTCCTCCAGCGTCGGCCGCAGTGCGGTGCTGTTGGTGCCGAGCGTGGAGGCGATCTTCTCCGCCAGCACGGGGCCACCAGCGGCCTGGAGCGCGGCGAGCGCGGTCGCGGGAGCCACGCTCTTGCCGCCTCCGGGGCGCTTGCGACGCGCCTTCTTACGGCGCGGGCCCGCTGCGGCACGGGCGGGCACAGGGGCAGCGGTGCGCGTCGCGCGGCCACCGAGCGCCTCCTGGACGGCCTCGAGCGCGGCCTGGCGGATGAGGGTGGAGAGGTCTTCGACGAAGGCGTCGACGCGGGCGCGGATGGCGGCGTGGTTCGAGGTCGGCATGAGGGGGAATTCCTTTGTGGGTGGCCGAATGGACCTTCGGTCGGCGGACAGGATAGCAATCGTGATTCCAGGAAGCACGACCGCGCTTATCCAAACGCGTCCCAATACCAGGAATGCGGTTCGGAGCGCGAGAGCTCTCTCGGATAACCCTGGGCCCGGCGCTCGATCCGAGTGGCAGCCCGCGCCTACTCGCAGCCAGGGCCGCCCTCGGCCTCGAACCCCTCGAACACGCCCCGCGCGTAGAGCTCGCGGTTCTCCCCCACCCACTTCGCCGCAGCCTCGAAGCCCATCTCGTGGGCGAGGTCCGCGACGCGGGGACGGTCCAGCATGTTGGTGAGCCCCGAGCGGCGCACGGCGTCGAGGCCTTCGAGGACCTCGCGGGGGACGGTGACAGGGCTGCGACCAGGGTCGTGATCGGTGTCCTTCATGAGCTTGCCCTCGCCACCCACGTCGGCGGCATGCCCTCGACGGCGGCGCGGAGATCCTCGGCGTCGAGCTGGGTGTAGATCTGGGCGGTGAGCTTGGGGTCGCTGTGCCCGAGGATCTTCTGCGCCTGCACCAGGCCGACGCCGTGGCGCGCGAAGCGGCTCGCGCAGGTGTAGCGCAGCGCGTGCATGTCGAGCTTCTGGCCGCGCTCGTCGATGCGCGGGATGCCGGCGCGGTCGAGGACGGCGTAGAAGCGGGTGAGCGCGATGCGGCGGTTCTTGGACCAGGGCACGCCGCGCGGCGAGAGGAAGATCGGGTCGGCGGCGGTCGGGATGCGGCCCAGGACTTCGTGGTGCACGAGGCGTAGGCGCGCGATCTCGGTTGCGAGGACGCGGCGCAGGGGGATGCGGCGCTCCTTGCGCGACTTCGTGGTGCTCGCGCGCAGGGTGAGCGTGGCGGCGTGCTCGTTGAAGTCGCCCCAGGTCGCGGCGGCAAGCTCGCCGAAACGCGCGCCGGTCTCGAGCAACGCGGCCCACATCGGCGTCTGGGGGATCGTGGGCAGGCGCTTGCCCTTCTTGACCTTGGCAGCCCGATGGTCGTGCCTGCCCTTCTTGGCCATGGCTGCCTGAGGGTCGTGCTTGTGCGTCGCCCGGGTGCGCGTGGCGAGGGCGCGCTGGCTCGAGCTGTGGTCGATCTCGCGCGAGGCCTCGATCAGGCGCACGACCTCGGCGTCGGTGAGCGAGCGGCGTGGCAGGCGCTCGTAGGCGCGGCCTGCGGGCAGGGGTTTTAGGCCTTGCAGCGGGTTGATCGCGATGTAGCGAGCGGCGACGCACCAGTTGAGCAGGGCTTTCAAGATCGTCAGCTCGAGGTTCGCGGTGCGGTTGGCGGCACCCTCGCGCTGGCGCTCGCGGCGGTAGAGCAGGAACGCTTGAGGGGTGATGTCGCGCACGACGGTCGCTCGCATGCGCGGGATCACGCGCTCCAACACGTTCTGGACGCGGTCGTAGTGCGCGGGCGAGCGGCTGCTCTTGGCCTCGGCGAGGTAGGCCTCGACCAGCTCGGATAGCTGCCGG
>CAYMYN010000061.1:11363-15582 GCA_964394665.1 uncultured Planctomycetaceae bacterium | reverse complement strand
CCGACCCGGACGACGTCGCGAGGCTCATGGCCGGCGAGAAGGCGATGCTGCTCGCCTCGGATCCGCCCTACCTCGTCGACTACGACGGCAGGAATCACGGGTTCATCACGAAAGCCCACCGGGGGCGCGCCGCGGGGGCTGCCTTCGAGCCCATCCTGGAGCCTGGCGCGCCCCGTGGCCGCGCTGGAGCTCGCGCCCGCGGCGTTGCAGCTCTTCGGAGCCTTGCGGGCGAATGCGCGTCGTCGCTGCGCCCTTAGGGATCGCGGCCCCAGCACGCCCGCGGGGTGCGCCAGGTTCTAAGACGGGCCCTTGGTGCAGTACCTCAGGAGCCGATCGAGAGCAGGAACTCCGCGTTGACGCGGGTCTTCTTCATCTTCTGGATGAGCATCTCCATCGCCTCGATCGGGTCCATCTCGTTGAGCACCTTGCGCAGCACCCACACACGGCGCATCTCCTCTTCTTGGAAGAGCAGCTCTTCCTTGCGGGTACCCGAGCGGTTGATGTCGATGGCGGGGTAGATGCGGCGGTCGGAGAGGCGTCGCTCGAGCACGATCTCGGCGTTGCCGGTGCCCTTGAACTCCTCGAAGATGACCTCGTCCATCTTCGAGCCGGTCTCGATCAGGGCCGTGCCCAGGATCGTCAGCGAGCCGCCGCCCTCGATGTTGCGCGCCGCGCCGAAGAACCGTTTGGGGAACTGCAGGGCGCTGGCCTCGAGGCCCCCCGAGAGCAGCTTGCCGTTGCTCGGCGCCTCGACGTTGCAGGCGCGCGCCAGGCGCGTGATCGAGTCGAGCAGGATCACCACGTGGCGACCGGCCTCGACCATCGAGCGGGCCTTCTTGATCACCATGTCGGCCACGCGGATGTGGCGCCAGGCGGGCTCGTCGAAGGTCGAGCTGATGACCTCGCGCCGGTCGCCGGGCACGCTGCGCTCGAAGTCGGTGACCTCCTCGGGGCGCTCGTCGACCAGCAGCACGATCAGGTGCACGTCGGGCGCGTTCTGCACGATCGAGGCGGCGAGCATCTGCAGCAGCACCGTCTTGCCGGTGCGCGGCGGCGCGACGATCAGACCCCGCTGGCCCCGGCCGATGGGGGTGATGAGGTCCACGATGCGCATCTCGAGCGGGTTGCCGGGGGTGCCTTCGAGCAGGAAGCGCTCCTCGGGGTAGATCGGCGTCAGCTCCTTGAAGGGCGTGCGCCGGCGCGTCTCCTCGGGCGAGCCGCCGTCGACCTCGCGCACGTCGCGCAGGCAGTAGAGCACCTCGCCCTCGCGCGCCGGGCGGAGCTCGCCCATCAGGGTCATGCCCTCGCGCAGCGCGTGTTTGGCGACGAGCGAGGGGGGCACGAAGGTGTCCTCCAGGCTCGGCATGTAGTCGTTGGCCGCCGTGCGCAGGAAGGCGTGGCCCTCGGGCACGATGTCGAGCAGGCCCTCGGCGACGACCGGGACGCGGCTCGTCAGGCGGTGGTTGGTGATGGCGCGGAAGACCTCGCGCCGGGTGCGCGCGCCCTCGAGCTCGACCTTCTCTTTCTCGGCGAGCTCGATCATCTCGGCCAGGTTGAGCGCCTGCAGGCGGCTGTGCTCGACCGCTTCGGGGCGCTTCTTGCGCCCCAGCTTGGGCAGGGTATCGTCGAGCGCGAGCAGCTCTTCCTCGGAGAGGTCCGCGGGCAGGGCGCCGTAGTCGATGAAGGCCAGGTCGCTCTGGGCCTGGATGCGCGCCGCCGGCTTGAACTTGCGGTCCTTCTTCTTGAAGTTCGGGTTCTGGAACTTGGGGTTCTGGAACTTCGGGCGCTTCTGGGCGGTGGCCATGGAACCATCCGGGGGCGGTGGTGGGGGGATCAGAGAAGTCCTTCGTCGCGCAGCAACTGGGCCACGCGCGCGGCGAGTTGGTCGAGGTCGCCATCGTTCTCGACCACGTGGCGGGCGCGGGCGCGTTTCTCGGCCAGGGGGAGCTGCGCGCGCTCGCGGCGCTCCACCTCGCCCGGGGCCCAGCCGCGGCGCTCGACGGCCCGTCGGTCCCGCAGGCGCGCGTCCGCCTCGACGAAGACGAGGAAGTCGCACTCGCCGGCCAGGCCGTGCTGGGCGTCGTTCTCGAGCAGCAGCGGCACGTCGAGCACCACCGGAGAGCGCCCGGCGGCGCGCGCCTCGGCCAGCGCGGCCCGTATCCTGGCACGAACCCGCGGATGGATCCAGCCTTCGAGCCGCGCACGCTCCTCCGTGGAGGCGAAGACGCGCTGGGCGAGGGCCTCGCGGTCGGGGCTGCCGTCGGGATGCAGGACGCCGGGCCCGAAGTGGGCGGCGAGTCGGGCACGGATCCCGGGTGAACCCAGCTCCTCGCGCGCCAGGGCGTCCGCGTCGAGCACGACCCCGCGCTCGCCCACCAGCAGCCGCGCCACGGCGGACTTGCCCGCGGCGATCCCGCCCAGGAGGCCGATCACGGTGCTGGGGGCGGGGGGCGCGGCGTTGGGATCCATCGTCGGAGGACGGCCGGGTACGGAGGCGCTCCCCGCGCGGCGTCCCGAAACCCGGGGTCGACGCGGGGGTAGGGGAGGCGCCGCGCGGCACCGCGTCCCGGTCCGCCCGCCCCCGTCTCCCGCGGTCCAACCGGTCCGGGAGCGGAACGGTACGGCGGGTCCGGGACGCTTCAAGGGTGCGGGTTTCCGCTTGCGGGTGCCGGGCGCGGTGGAGTATGACCTTGCCCCTCAGCGGGTGCCCCTGTGGGGCCCTTCGGCCCGTTGCGAGCGACCTCGCTCCAGGGGCACGAGCCCCTCCCCATCACAACCCCTCCCGTACCCCCGCGCGCCGCCGCGGTCCCACCGGGCCCGCCCGCCGCCGTTCCGGAGCGATGATGACCGACCTGCGCCTGTCCCAGTCCTCGAAGCGTGGCGCCGCCCGCGTCAACGTGATCTGGCTCGTCGTCCTGCTGGTGGCCTTCTTCGTGGCCCTCGGACTGGCCTACGTCTCCCAGGACGAAGCGACCCAGTTCCGCAAGGCGGCCGAGGAGGCCCAGACGCGCACGACCGCGGCCGACGAGCGTTTCGAGCGCGCCACCCGCGACCTCAGCACGCTCTCCGCCGAGGTCGGTTTCTACCCGGCGGACCTGGCCACGCCCCTGACCGCGATGGAGGCCCTCAAGGCGGGCTTCGAGCAGTTCCGCGGGACCTTCCCGAACATGGACTCGGGCGTGAAGACCCTCGAGGAGGGCCTGCGCCGCGCCGCGTCCGCCTACAACGGCGTGGTGCGCGAGAACCAGACGCTGAAGCAACAGCTCGCGTCGGTGCAGGGCGAGGTCGGCACCAAGAACACGGCCATGGTCGAGCTGCAGCGCGACAAGGACCGCATGATCGCGGACCTCCAACGCCAGCTCCAGGACGCCACCGCCGCGGCCGAGAGCCGCCAGCGCGAGCTCGAGGACGAGGTCACGGGCGTGCGCCGCAGCCTGCGCGACCGCGAGTCCGAGCTCAGCACGGCCCGCGCCACCCTGCAGGACCAGGCCCGCACCTTCAACGACAAGGAGCAGCTCGCCCAGACCCGCATGCGCGAGATGGGCCGCAAGCTCGAAGTCTTCCTGCGCGAGCCCGAGGCCGCCGACGGCAGCGTGCTGGCGGTCTCCAAGGACCTGGGCCTGGCCTGGATCAACCGCGGCGAGCGCGACCGCATGTTCCGCGGCATGCGCTTCCGCATCGTCGACGGGGCCGCCGGCAGCAGCCGCGTGAAGGGCTGGTGCGAGGTCGTGCGCGTCCAGGACGACATGGCCGAGGTGATCCTCTTCGACCTGGCGGACCGCTTCGCCCCGCCGGTCCCCGGGGACCTGATCTACAACCCGCTCTACGACCCCACCGGCCAGCGCAACGCCGTGCTCGTCGGGCGCTTCTCCGGCACCTACAACGAGAAGGAGCTGCGCGCGCTCCTGGGCCAGATCAACATCGAGGTCCAGCCGCGCATCAACGAGACGACCGACTTCCTGATCGTCGGCGCGGAGATCTACGAGGACGAGGACGGCCAGCCCCTCGAGGACCCGGTCTCGCCCGAGGACCTGCCCGAGTACAAGGACGCGGTCGCGGTCGGCGTCCAGGTCGTTCCGCTGCGCGACGTGCGCCGCTACTTCCTGCGCACGCAGCTCTGATCGAGGGGCCGAGCGGACCCACTCGCCGGCGAGGAGCCCGGCGCGCGCCCTGGGGCGCGCGCCGGGCTCCTCGCACGACAGGGGAGCCGGCGCTGCGC
>CAYMYN010000061.1:0-11353 GCA_964394665.1 uncultured Planctomycetaceae bacterium | reverse complement strand
GAGTCCGAGGCCGAGAGCACCGCCGAATACACGGGGCGCCGGCGCTGCGCGCCGGGTAGAATCGCGCGCCGATGGGCGCGACGCACGAGCCGGATCCCTTCGAGGACACGCGCATGACGCTGGGGGAGCACCTCGAGGAGCTCCGCACGCGCCTGATCCGCTCGGCCATCGCCCTGGTGGCCGTGTTCGTCGGGTCCTACGTGTTCGTCGATCCGATCGCCGAGTTCGTCATGGCCCCCCTGGGGCGCGCGATCGGGATGCTCAACGCGGACCTCGTGGATCTCTACGAGGAGCAACTGGCCGACGATCCGGCTCTGGCGCGCGACACGTTCTTCGACCCCGCCGACTCGAAGCACCTGCGCGAGCCGATCCCCACGCGCCCGCGGGGCGACGCGGCGCACTCGGGGTTCTTCTTCCAGCTCAAGATCTGCCTCCTGTTCGCGCTGGCGGTCGCCGGGCCCTACATGCTCTGGCAGCTCTGGCAGTTCATCGCCGCCGGGCTGTACGCGCACGAGCGCCGCAGCGTCTACCGCCTGTTCCCGGCCGCCGCGGCGCTCTTCGTGGCGGGCCTCGCCTTCGGCTACACCGTGCTCGTGCCCTACGGGTACTACTTCCTCTCGCGCGTGAGCCTGCTCCAGATCCGCCACGATCCCGAGGTGGGCCTCTACTTCACCTTCCTGACCAACCTGTGCCTGGCCCTGGGCGCGGTGTTCCAGTTGCCGATCGTGATGACCGCCCTGGCGCGGGTGGAGCTCGTCCAAGCCGCGACCTTCGCCCGCTACCGGCCGCACTTCCTGGTCGGCGCGCTCGCGGTCAGCGCGCTCCTGACGCCGCCCGATCCCATCACCCAGATGATGATGGCCGTGCCGATGGTGGTGCTCTACGAGGTCGGGATCCTGCTCGCGCGGCTCTCCGCCCGCAAGGCCGCGGCGGTCGCTCCCAGCGAGGGCCTGGCGTCGTGAGCGCCGCCGGTCCGGCGCCGCGCGCGGCGCTCGTGGCGGTGGGGGACGAGTTGGTGCGCGGCGAGCGCACCGACGCGAACCTCGGGTGGCTCGCGGCTCGGCTCGAGGGCCTGGGCTTCGAGGTGCGCGAGGCGCGCCTGGTGGGCGACGACGAGGATCAGCTCGCGGCGGTCCTGGACGAGCTCCTCGCGCGCGCCGACCTGGTGGTCACGACCGGGGGCCTCGGTCCGACCCTGGACGACGTCACGCGCCACGCCGCGGCGCGGGCCGTGGGGAGCGAGCTCGCGCTCGACCCGGCCGCGCTCGAGGAGGTCGGCGCGTACTGGCGCTCCCGCGGGCAAGCGATGCCGCGTTCGAACGAGCGCCAGGCGCTGCTGCCGCTGGGCTCGGTGCGGCTGCCCAATGCGCACGGGACCGCGCCCGGGTTCCGGGCGCAGCGCGGCGGAGCCTGGCTCGCCGTCCTGCCCGGTCCGCCGCGCGAGATGCGCGGCGTCTTCGGGGACGCGCTCGAGCCCTGGCTCGCCGCCTGGCCCCGCGGCTGCGCGCGCGTGCGCAGCACGTTCCTCCTGATCGGCCTCTCCGAGAGCCTGTTCGCCGATCGCGCCGGCCCTTGGATGGAGCGCGCATCCAATCCGCGCATGGGCGTGCTCGCCAGCGCCGGGACCCTGCTCGTGAAGCTCGAGGCCAGCGGCCGCGACGAGGGCGAGGCGCGCGCGCTGCTGTTCGAGCGGGCGCGCGAGGTGCGCGAACGCTTCGAGGCCCACCTGTGCGGGGAGGACTGCGAGTCGCTGGTCGAGCTCTGCGGGCGCGCCCTGCTCGCCGCGGGGCTGTCCGTGACCTTGGCCGAGTCCTGCACCGGCGGACTCGTCGCCGCGCGCTTGACCGAGGTGCCGGGCATCAGCGCCGTCTTCCGCGAGGGCTTCGTGACCTACTCGAACGAAGCCAAGGTCGCGCGCCTGGGCGTCCCGCCGGAGGTCCTCGAGGCCCACGGCGCGGTCTCCGCCCAGACCGCGCGGGCCATGGCCGCCGGCGCGGCGCGGGCCAGCGGGGCGCGGCTCGCGCTCTCGATCACGGGCATCGCCGGTCCGGGCGGCGGGAGCGCGGAGAAGCCGGTGGGCCTGGTCTGGTTCGGCCTGTGGCTCGACGGCCAGGAGCTGGCCCTCGAGCGGCGCTTCCCCGACCGCGGCCGGGACTGGGTGCGCGAGTTCGCGACCCACGCGGGCCTGGACCTACTGCGGCGGGTGGCGCTGCGGGGTTCCCTCGCGGACCTGAGCGGTCGCTGAACCCGCCACGCCGCGGGGACCCCGGGCCGGGCGCGCCCCAGCTCCCCGCCGCAGGGGCCAAACTCCCCCGCGGAGGGGGATCGACAAGCGCCGCGCGCTTGGTATCTTGCCCGCCCCTCGCGGTACCCCGTGGTGTAATTGGCAACACAACTGGTTTTGGTCCAGTCATTCCATGTTCGAGTCCTGGCGGGGTAACCACCTTCCACGTCGCGGCCGGCCGCGGGCGAGCCAGCCCGCGGCCGGCCGCGGCGCGTTCCAGCCCGCCCGCACCGCGCCGGCGTCGAGCTCGCACCGCGCTCCAACGGTGAGGACCCTCCGCTCGCGCGGAAGATTCGTCCCCGTGGCCGCGTCCCTGGGCGCCCGTCCGCCCCGGAGTTCCCCATGAACCTGCGCCCGATCCTCCTGCTGCTCGTCAGCCTGCCGCTCCTCGCCGCGCCCACCGCCGCCCAGGGCCTGGTGCAGCTCACGCTCAGCGGCGCCCTCTCGGAGCCCGGCGGCGGGCGGGTGCAGGTCGCGGTCGAGGCGCGCGTGGGCGACCAGGTGCGGCGCGCGGCGCTCGACCTGCACCTGGCGCAGGGGACCGACGCGCACGCCCTGGCCGCCTTGCTCGCCGAACGCGCGCAGGCCCTCGAGCTGCCGCTGCTCTACCCGGGCGCGGGCGCGGATCCCGGCGCGGGGGTCAGCCTGTTCTTCGGCCAAGCCCTGCGCCTCGAGGCGCGCCTGCCGGCGGGTCTGCACGGCCGCCTGGTCGCCTGCGATGGGCCGCCGAGCGCGGTGCGCTTCCTGCCACCCCGCCCGCGTGCCGCGGGCGAGCAGGCGCCGACGACGCGCCTCGTGCTCGCGGTGACGACCCGGCACCCGGTGACGGGCGTCGAGGGGTCCGAGCGCGTCGAACTCGACCTGCCCGCCGACGGCAGCGCCGCGCGCGCTTCCGAGCGGCTGTTCACGCGCACGGTCGAGGCCGGTTGGACGGCCGATCGGCCGAGCAACGACGCCTGGCGCCCGCTGCGCGTCGACGACAGCTCGCTGGTGCGCGGCCTGTCGGTGGAGATCCTCCGCTCGGGGCACGGCTGGGGCCTGGCGCTCGAGCTCGAGGACGCCGGTCAGTAACCCAGGGACTCCAGGCGCCGCAGGGTGTCGGGGTCGATGCGCCGCAGCTCGTCGCGCTCGTGCCCGAGGGTCTCGCCGAGCTCGCCGAGGTCGGGATCCGCGGCCAGGAAACGCGCCGACCAGGCGCGCAGCTCGGCCAGCGGCGCGTCCGCGGGCGGCGCGCCGGAGAGGTCGCGCGTCTCGTAGGGATCGCGCGCCAGGTCGTAGAGCTCCTCGCCCAGCACGACGCGGCGCCGCGCGCCGTCCGCGGTCTCGTCCGGGACGAACGTCAAGCGCACGAGCAGCTTCCAGTCGCCCAGGCGCACGGCCTTGGTCTGCACGGCGCCGGCGAGGTCCGTGCGCTCGACCTTCTCGCAGAGGACCGGAGTGGGGCCCGGGTCGTCGCGCAGCGCGAGCTCGGGGCGCGCGCGGCCGACGAGCGGGTCGCGGCCGGGCTCGCGGGGCGGCGCGAGGTCGAGCCAGGCGCACAGGGTCGGCGCCAGGTCCGCCAGCGGGACGTCCGCGCGGCGCACGCCGCTGGCCGCGCGCCAGGGCGATCCGGCGGGGAACCGCACGAGCAGCGGCACGCGGCAGGTGACCTCGGAGGCGTTGCGGCCGTGCTCGAACCAGTAGTCCTGTTCCCCGAGGCTCTCGCCGTGGTCGGCGACCACGATCACCAGGGTGCGCTCGAGCAGGCCCGCGGCGCGCAGGGCGTCGAACAGGCGCCCGAGCTCGGCGTCGACGTAGCGCACCTCGCCGTCGTAGCGATCGCGCACCGAGTTGGCGTCGATGCTCCCGTCGCTGAGCCGATCCTCGTCGAGCACGTTGTACTCGGCCACCCACGGCGCGTGGGCGGCGCCGGGTCGGACGGGGAGATGCCGCGGGATCGGATCGGGTCGCTCGCTGTGGAAGACGCGGTGCTCGGGCGGCGGCTCGTAGAGGCCGTGGGGGTCCATGTAGTGCAGGTACAGGAACCAAGGTCGATCGCCATCGATCCGCGCCTCGCGCGGCGCCGCCCCGTCTTCGCTCGGGGGACCCAGACCCAGGGCCGCCAGGGCGCCGTCGGTGAGCGAGCGCGCCGTGCGTTCGGGCACGCCCGCGGGGGGCAGGCCGCTGGTCTGGGGGAGGTCCTCGATCCAGTGCTCGAAGCCGCGCTCGAGCCCCGCCAGGCGCGCCTGCAGGACGTAGTTGCCGACGATGCCGACCGTCGTGTAGCCGCCCTCCGCGAGCCGCTCGGCCAACACCGGCACCTCGGGCGCCAAGGGCCGGATCAGATCGCGCGTGCCGTGGTCGTGCGGATAGAGGCCGCTGAAGAGCGTCGCCATCGCCGGCGTCGTCTTTGCGCGCGGGGTCTGGGCGTGGGTGAAGCGCAGACCCTCGGCCGCCAGGCGGTCGAGGTGCGGCGTCGTCTCGCGCCCGTAGCCCGCCGCGGAGAGCCGATCGGCGCGCAGGGTGTCGATCACGACGAGCAACACGTTGGGCCGCTCGGGCGCGCGGGCGCAGCCCGCGGCGAGGAGGACCAGCGCGAGCAGCGACGCGGCATGTCTGGGGCGAGGGAGCATGGGGCCGCCCATCCTGGACCCCCCGCGGCCCCGGGCCAAGGCCGGGCCGGTTCCGGATCGCTCCGCCGCGGCGGCCCTCAACGCAGGCGCAGGCGCAGGGCGCGCTCGCGTTGGCCGCGCAGGCTCACCGGGCGCTGCGCGCTGCGGCCGTCCGCCGTGTGGGCCTCGACGCTGTACTCCCCGGGCGCCAAGGGACCGACCTGGGGTTGGTTCGAGGTCAGCTCGACCTTGCCCAACATCTGCATCAGGTCCTCCATGGCGAACATGCCCTGGAACTCGCGGCCGTCGGCGTCGCGCACGCTGTAGTGCGCCCGCAGGGGGTTGCCCTCCTCGTCCAGGATCTCGATGCGCAGCAGCGTGCCCTCCTGGAGCACGACCTGGACCGTCCCCGTCCCGTCGGCGCGCACCTCCACGGCGCCGGACTCCGCCGAGGCCCGCCCGCCCTTGCGCGCGCTCACCGTGTAGCGACCGGGGGCCAGGCCCCCGTACTCGCAGACCCCCTGGGCGCCCGTCGTGATGAGCGACATGCGCTCGAGCAGCGTCCCGCCGTGGGCCTCGCGCACGAACACGGCCGCGTCCGCCACCGGCTCGCCGATCTCGTCCACGACGCGCACGCTGAGCTTGGCCGGGGCCCGCAGGCGGAAGTCCACGTCCCGGGCGTGTTCGTCGCGCGCGAGCTCGACCCGGCGCACCTCGCGCGCGTGGCGCGCGTCGGAGCCGAAGAGCCCGCCCGAAGTCATCCCGCCCACCGCGAGGTGGTAGGCCCCCGGCGCCAGCCCGACGACCTCGTACCGGCCGCGCTCGTCCGCGACGAGCTCGCTGTAGTGCCCGCCGAAGAAGGAGCCGCTCTCCTGCGCGCCCGCGCCGACCAGGCCCACGCGCGCGCCGACCGCCGGTTCCCCGTCCGGGCCCAGCAGGCGACCCGAGATGCGCCCGCCCGGAAGCTCGAGCACGAGCTCGTGCTCGGCCACCTTCGGCACGTCCACGGAGAGCTCGACCGAGGTCTGTTGCCCCCCGGTCGCGCCGAGTTTCTGGACCTGCACCATGTGCGGCCCCGGCGCATCCAGCAGCACCTCGAAGGACCCGTCCTCCTTGCTGCTGGAGGCGCGCATGCGCTCGAGGGCCTTGGTTCCCTCGCGGTAGAAGGCCACGATCGCGCCGGGGTACGGATCGCCCCCGAGCAAGACCCGACCGCGCACGCGCACCGGATCCTCCGGCGGCGCGCCGAGCACGACCTGCACCGTGCGACCGTCCTCCACGTCGGCCATCGCCATCGCCATGTCGCGCATCAGCTCGCCCACGTCGAGGTTCTCCGCCTCGGCGCTGGCGAAGCTCTCGGTGCCGAACCCACGCGGCATGTAGAGCGCGCGCCAGGTGCCCGGATCGAGGCGCGCGGCGAGGAAGCGACCCTCGCCGTCGGTGCGCTCGAAGCGCCAGTCCATGTCGGCGGTGTGCAGGAGCTGCACGGTCGCGCCGCGCGCTGGCCGACCCTCCGCGTCGAAGACCTGTCCCTCGATCCGCCCGCCCTCGCGCAGCACGAGCTCGAGGCCGCGCAGCTCCTGATCGGGGGCGAGCTCGAGGGAGCGGGGCGCGGAGCTGGCGTAGCCCTCGGCCTTGGCCGACAGGCTGAGCGCGCCGGGCGGCAAATCGTCGATGCGGAAGCGTCCGCTGGCGTCGGTGCGCGCACCCGGAGGCTCCGGGGCGGCGCCCATCATGCGCATGAAGCCCGGTTGACCATCGATCACGCTCACCTGGGCCTCGCCCACGGGACGGCCGTCGAACCCGAGCACGATGCCCTCGACGAGCGCCGCGCGTTCGAGCTCGAAGCGCGCGGGATCGGCGTCGACCGGCCGCGGCAGGTCGAGGGTCAACGCCGCGCTGCGCGCGAAACCCTCGGCGGCGGCGAAGAAGCGCCACTTGCCGGGGGCCAGACCCGCGAAGCGAAAGCGCCCCTCGCCGTCCTCGAAGCCGCGCTCGAGGGTCTCGACGCCCAGTTCGACGCCGCTCGTGGCGGCGATGCGGATGGCGCTGATGCGGAAGCGCTCGATGGGGGTGCCCCCTACGTCGAGCACCTGGCCGCGGATGCCCTCGGGGGCCGCGAGCACGACGTCGAGCTCCGGTCCGTCGGGCGGCATGGAGGGCAGGTGGGCGATCCACGCCTCGCCGTCGGCACCGGGCAGGTCGTCGGGGGGCGTGGCCTCGAGGCGCACGACGAAGGGGCCGCGCCCCAGCCCGCCGATGCGGAAGTGGCCCTGCTCGTCGCTGCGCGCCTCGCCCCGGCCTCCGCGCATGGCGGAGTAGCCGCCCATGCCCATGGACTGGGTCGGGTCGAACCGCGCGCTGGCGAACGCGTCCACGACCGGCCGCCCGTCGGGCCAGCTCACGCGCCCGCGGATCGAGGACCCGCGCGAGAGGCGCAGCTCGACCCCGCTGCGCGCGGCGCCCTCGGCGAGCTCGAAGCGTTGCAGCGTGCTCTCGAGGAAGCCGCGCGCCGATCCGCGCACGAGCAGCGGTCCGGCCGCCAGCCCGCGCAGGTCGAAGCGGCCCTCGGCGTCGCAGCGCCGCGTGCGCGTGGACCACTCGAGGTCGAACAGCGAACCCTCCGGCAGCACCTCGACCCGGGCCCGGGGGACGGGGGCGCCGTCCTCGTCGAGCACGACGCCGATCAGGCGCGCCCCGTGGGCCAACTCGAGGCGCACCTCGCGCCGGATCCCCGCCTCGAGGCGCCCGATGTCCAGGCGCGCGTAGGGGTGGGCCTCGGGCTTGGCGAGCAACTCGAGCCCGACTCGCACCGGCAGGCCTCCAAGCTCGAAGCGCCCCTGTCCGTCGGCGCGCGCCAGGCGCGCGGGGCCCGCGGCCGGCCGACCGAGGGCCGCCAGCCGCACGCGCACCTCGGTGCCCTCGAGGCTCGCCGGATCGCTGCCCTGGGGCGGCACGAGCACGCCCAGGATCTCCGCCCCGCAGGAGAGACCCAGGCCGACCTCGCCCTGGGCGCTGCTGGGGTTCAGCGGCCGGCTGTCGGCGAGGTAGGCGTAGCGACCGAGGGCCGAGAGGTGCACCGGGCCTTCGTGCGGGCCCTCGAGCCGCAGCTCGAAGCGACCCTCGCCGTCGACGCCCGTGCGCGCCAGGATGCGCGGCGCGTCGGCGGGAGCGCTGCGGGGTCGCTCCCCGTCCTCCTCCCCGTCCTCGTCCGCGCGCGGCGACTCTCCGTGGCGCTCCCGGTAGAGGGCGGCGGCGAGTTGCTCCACGGTCACGGCCCGATCGAGGGCGTAGACGCGCAGCCCATCCTCGCGGCGGCAGTCCTGGGAGAGCTCGACCCGCCCGCGCAGGATGGGAGTGGCCTCGGCCGTGTCCGGCTGGGATGCGCTCGCGCGCGCCGGCAACCCGGTCTCGCGTTCGACGGCGGCCGAGTCCGCGCGCGGGGTCGGCTCCGGCGCCGGGATCCCGGGGGCGGGCACCGTGCGCGAGCTCCCCTGGGCCGGGACCTGCGCACCCGGACCGGGCGCCGGTCCCAGGGCGTACCACGCCAGGCCGGCCAGGAGCGAGAGGACGAGGAGTGCGAACAGGAGGGGGGCTCGGCGCATGGTCGAGGGAGAGCGATCGGGACGTTGCGCACGGCACACGCGGGGCGCGACCGGGCGGCTGGGGACGGCGCCGCGAGCGGATGCCTGGCTGGGGACCAGGCGGATGGTATCCGCGCGGCGGAGCGGCGCGCCTACGGGGTTCGCGCGGCGCTATTCGAGGCCCGCCGCCTGGCCCGGGGTAGACTCTGCGCCCCCACGCGCGCGGATGGTCTCGCCCGCTGGGGCAGAACCGCCATGCCCACCGATTCGCAGGGGCGCGAGCCCTCCGCCCCGGGACCCGCCGGGCCCGCCGCGGCCTGGATGCGCGCGGTCCACGCGCCCTTCGTCGCGCGCCATCCCGAGCGCGCCGCGCAGTTCGCGACGCCCTCCGGCATTCCCCTCGCGCCGCTGTATGGCGAGGCGGCGGATGGCGGCCAACCGGGCTGCTACCCGTACACGCGCGGCATCCGGCCCACGATGTACCGCGGGCGGCTGTGGACGATGCGCCAGTACGCGGGCTTCACCAGCGCGCGCGAGACGAACCGGCGCTTCCGACTGCTCCTGGAGAGCGGCCAGACCGGGCTCTCGACGGCCTTCGACCTGCCGACGCAGATCGGCTACGACTCCGACGACCCACTGGCGCTGCCGGAGGTGGGCCGCGTCGGCGTGCCGATCAACAGCCTGCGCGACGCCGAGCAGCTCTTCGAGGGCATCCCGCTGGGCGAGGTCTCGACCTCGATGACGATCAACGCCACGGCGCCGATCCTGCTGGCGCTCTACGTGGCGGTGGCGAAGAAGCAGGGCGTCGAACCCGAGCGCCTGCGCGGCACGGTCCAGAACGACATCCTCAAGGAGTACGCCGCGCGCGGGAACTACCGTTTCCCGCTCGAGCCCTCGATGCGCCTGGTCACCGACCTGATGGCCTGGTGCGCGCGCGAGGTGCCGCGTTGGAACACGATCAGCATCTCGGGCTATCACATCCGCGAGGCGGGCTCGACGGCGGTGCAGGAGCTGGGCTTCACGCTCGCCAACGCGCGCGCCTACGTGCGCGGCGCCCTGGCGGCGGGCCTGGCGGTGGACGACTTCGCGCCGCGCCTCTCGTTCTTCTTCAACGCCCACAACCACCTGTTCGAGGAGGTCGCCAAGTTCCGCGCCGCGCGGCGCATGTGGGCGCGCATGATGCGCGAGGAGTTCGGCGCGCGGGACCCCGAGTCCTGGACCCTGCGTTTCCACACCCAGACCGCCGGCTCGATGCTCACCAGCCAGCAGCCGGACAACAACGTGGTGCGCGTCACCGTGCAGGCCCTGGCCGCGGTCCTGGGCGGCACGCAGTCGTTGCATACCAACTCCCGCGACGAGGCCCTCTCCCTGCCCGGCGAGGCTGCGGCGCGCCTGGCCCTGCGCACCCAGCAGGTCCTGGCCCACGAGTCGGGCGTGGCGGACGTGCTCGATCCGCTCGGCGGCTCGCCCTACGTCGAGGCCCTGACCGACGAGATCGAGCGGCGCGCCCAGGAGCTGATGGACGAGGTCGAGCGCCGCGGCGGCGCCGTGGCCGCCATCGCCGAGGGCTTCGTGCAGCGTGAGATCCACCGCTCGGCCCTGGCCTGGCAGCGCGAGGTCGAGCGCGGCGAACGCGTGATCGTGGGCGTCAACCGGTTCCAGACGCCCGAACCGCCGCCGGTGATCTTCCGGCCCGACGACCAGGGCCGCGCCGAGGTCCTGCGCGAGCTCGCGGCCCTGCGCGCCGAGCGCGATCCGGCCGCCGTCGAGGCCGCGCTCGTCGCCGTCGAGGTCGCGGCGCGCGGCGACGCCAACCTGATGCCTCCGATCCTGGCCGCGGTCGAGCGCTACGCCACGTTGGGCGAGCTGTGTGGCGTGCTCGAGCGCGTGTTCGGCAAGTACCGCGCGCCGGAGGTGCTCTGAACATGGGCGCGCTGCCCCCGCCCCCGATCCCCGAGGCGCTGCGCGGCGTCGCGCGCGGCCTGCACCACGTCGCGATCGTGGTGAAGAGCCTGGCCGAGGCGCGCCCGGCCTGGGAGCAGGCCCTGGGGCTCACCTGCGGCGAGCCCGAGCACGTCGCCGACCAGCAGGTCAACGTGCTCGTGTGCTACGCCGGGTCCCAGCGCATCGAGCTGGTCGAGCCCGCATCCGACGCCTCGCCGGTGTCGCGTTTCCTCGAGAAACGGGGCCCGGGCCTGCACCACGTGGCGCTCGAGGTCGCCGATTGCGCGGCGGCAATCCGCGCCCTACTGGCCCGCGGCGTGCGCCTCATCGACAGCGCCCCGCGGCCCGGCTCGCACGGCACGACGATCGCGTTCGTGCACCCCACGAGCACCGGCGGCGTGCTCGTCGAGCTGGTCGAGGATCCCCACGCGCGCGGCTGAGGGGCGCGGAGGCCTGCTCCGCCGCTCAACGCAGGAGCGTGCCGAGCGGGTGGGATCCGATGCGAGTCGCTCCGTAGGCGCTGCTGGCGCGCGCGGCGCTGGCCCAGGCCGCGCCGTCCGGGCCGCGGAGCTCGACCGCGTCGATCTCGTTCCAGCCCGCGGCGCGGCGGGTGTCGAGCACGAGGCGCAGGCTCGCCACGCGATAGGGAGTGGTCGGCACCGCGATCTCGAACGGGCCGGGCTCGGGGCTCGAGTGCCCCGCCCACAACGTGTGTCGCGTCCCGCCGGGTTCGATCGCGACCAGCTCCGCGAGCGCGCCCCCGGAGTTCACCTGGAACACGCGCACGTTCGAGACCCGCAGGGGCTTGGGATAGTCGAGCTCGAGCCACTCGGGGCCCCCGTCGGGCTCCTGGCTGGCCCAGGCCCGTGGGTCGTCGGCCCGCGGGTCGGCGTCCGGCGGCCCGGTCGCCTGCGGGGCGCCGTAGGGCGGCTTGCTCGAGAGCCGCGTGC
>CAYMYN010000060.1:0-15685 GCA_964394665.1 uncultured Planctomycetaceae bacterium | reverse complement strand
TTACCCCGCTTGATTCACCCCTTCTGGGCGCCAGAATTTCGGGGAGCGGAACACCGCCCTCCGCCGCCGCGCGCGACACCGGACGTGCCGAGCGCCTGGTCCAAGAGGCCGCAGCAGCTCTGCCCTCCGATCCAGCCGAGGCAGAACGCCTGCTGCGCGCCGCCCTCGGCGCCGATCTCTTCCACGGCCCCGCCCACAACAATCTCGGCGTGCTGCTCCTCGGCCAGGGCAAGCTCTACGAGGCCGCCCAAGAATTCGAGTGGGCCCGAAAACTGCTGCCCGGCCATCCCGACCCGCGCGTCAACCTGGCCTTGACCCTGGAAGCCGCCGGCCGCGACAAGGAAGCCCTCGAGGCCTACGACTCCGCGCTCCAGGCCTATCCCGGGCACCTGCCGGCGATGATGGGCGCCGCCAGCTTGGCGCTGCGCACGCGCATCGAGGACGAGCGGCTGGAGGCCTGGCTGGCCGAGATCGCGCTGCGGGCCGAGGAGCCGCACTGGCGCGAGTGGGCGCTGGCCCAGGCTGCGCGGCGCGACGTGCGCTGAAGCGGCCCAGGCGGCCTGTGGTGGCCCGTGTCGCGGCCTGTGCGCTGGGCCCGTCGCCACCCCCCCCACCGGCCCGCGGCGCGCCCAGGGGCCCCCAGGGCGCCGTAGGGGCCTCGCGATCGTGGCGGGATCGTGGCACTCGCGCTGCCGGGGGGCGTCTCGGCGGCACGTGCGGACCGCCGTAAGCCGCGCCCCCGCAAAGGCTTGGGGTGGTGCGCCCGACAGGACTCGAACCTGTCACCGCCGGTTTAGGAATACGGTGTTCCTAGCGGCGGGCGCCGAGTGGACAGGAGTGGACTGGACCGGACAAACGGGCTTCGGGAGGGGTCGGCGCGCGGTCGTCGTGGACAGGGCTGGACTGGGGCGGACAGGGGGCGGGGCTGCCGTGACGTCGGTGGGACAGGTCCGGGATCGCGCATTGCCGGGGGATGGCGCGCCTACTGGCTACGAGGTCCGCCTGTCGCTGTCGAACCGCTCTCGAGCACCCGCTGGAGCAGGTCGCGAACGTAGTTGGGGCGGTCCTCCTCCTGGAAGAGGATGTGCAGCGCCTGCATCTGGGCCTTGGTCATCGAGCCCCAGAGCATTCGGAGGGCGGCCGAGGGCGTGTTCGAGACGATGAAGGAGTGCAGGTGCATCGAGGAGTCGCCCAGGCGTTCCTCGATCTCCTTGACCGTGTCGTGGAACTGGACCTTGGGGTCGGTCGGGCCGATGTTGCGCAGCCCCTTGGGGTCGACGAAGACCACGTGCTGGGCGTCACCCTCCAGGAGCCAGAGGATGAAGTCGGGGTGGAAGTTGCCGGCTTCGAAGAAGCCGACGCCGCGGCCACGGCTCAGGTTGCGAAGGAGGTAGAGCTCGCGTCGCTCGAAGAAGTCCGGATTGGAGTCGTGGAATGCTGCCAGGTCCTCGACGAACTGCCGCTCGCCCTTGTTCAGGGGCTGGGGGGTGATCTCCACCAGGCTCTCGGACAACTTGCCGTCCAGGTAGAGCAGCGGCTGGTAGAGATGCTGGCCGAACCACACGGCCTTCAACGCTCGGAAGGCCCAGGGCTTGAGCTCGCCGGATCGGATGATCGTCTCCAGCTCGCTTAGCTTGGCGACGATCTCCTCCTGGGAGCGGTCGATCAGTACGCGGTAGTACGCGTCATCGGGGCTTTCTCCGACGCCCAGGAGGTTCGGGTCGGTCTCCTCCAAGTCGCGGTACTCGAGGTGCGGCAGTTCCCACTGACGCTTGCGGAACCGGTAGTAATGCTCCGTGTACTTCTTGAGCAGCGCCAGCGCGATCTGCTGCCAGGTTTGGACGCGCTCGAACGAGTCGAAAGCCAAGGACTCTCCCGGGATGAGGAGCCGGTACCAGCTCGGATCGGCAAGCAGGGCGGCGATTCCGGCGCGGGTCAGGTTCAGGTTGTACCAACCGCGCTCCGCCTTGAAGCGCTCGAGCTCGAAGTGGAGCCGATCGAGGTCGAGGAAGGCCATGTGGCCGGCCCCAAGCGAAGCCTCGTTTGGTGCAGCCTCCGAGTCCCCTCCGTGCAGGCCCGTCGAGCGCATCGCCTGGATCTTCGGATACCAATTGAGCACCACCTGGTTGCGATGGAGGTACTGCGTGTCCGGCTCGCCATCCGGGTCGGGTGGGCCAAGGGTGGGGATGGGCCCGAGGCGCCGAAAGGCATCACCGAACTGGGTGCTGACGCCCTGGATCGTGTCCTTGAGCCTGAGGGTCCGGAGCCTCTGCGTGCCCAGGCCCTTGATGACCGGCAGCAGGAACTCGAGGCGATCCTCGTTGGCGGGGAGTCCCTCCTCCTCGAGGAAGTCGCGGAACTGCGCCATGTAGCTCGCACGGATCCCGAAGACGCCCAAGGTCTCGAGGAGCCCGATATGCCGCGGGGCCTGGAGGCCCTCCGGAAGTTGAGCGCGGCCGCTGCGCTTGAGGCTCTTCCCAAACCCCTTCAGACGCACGCCTCGCCCAAAGAGTTGGATGATCTGGGCGCCCTCGCCCCGGCCTACGTTCATCAGGCCCAGGGTGGACACGCGCCAGCTACTCCAGCCCTCAGTGAACTTCTTGGAGCCGATCAGGAGGTGGATAGCCGAGTCCTCCTTCGAGAGGGCGTCGAAGAGCGAACCCGCGAACTCAAGATCCCCCGTGGCCAGGCCGCGGGTCTCGCACAGCCTGACCAGCCTGGCATCGTCCCCCACGTTGATCAGGCCAAAGGGCTCGTTCTCGACCCCCAAGCGCAGGGCGATCTCGCCAGTCGCACCCTTCAGATTCTGGACGTAGAGCTGGCCGCCCGCGGGCGCGTTGAACACGGAACGCAGGATCTCCTCGAAGATCTGCGCGGGGCCAAGGCCGCTCGTGTTGAGGTACACGAAGCGGCCCGCGAACAGATCGCGGCCGTTGGCGGTGACGAGGCCTTGGTTCAGGATGCGTCCGATCCGCTCGATGCTGCCCCGACGATCGGCGACGAAGCGGGCCAGAAAGCTGAGGATCTCGACGATGTCCGAAGCGTCCCGTGTGGCGAGGCTGGCCGTCACGCTGCCGCCCACGAAGATCCAGAGCGGACGCTCGAGCTGGAAAGGACGGAGGGCGCCGCCGTGCTCCTGGTAGAGGCGCTGCTGCTGGAAGAAGGACAGCAAGCAGGCGACCAGGTACAGCTCCAGGTCGTCGCGCTCGGTAGCCTCGTCGAGGTTGAGGATCTGGTAGTCCTTCCCGAAGCCGTCCTTGTAGAAGTAGCGGTAGGAGTAATCGAACAGGATGTTGCGGGCGTAAGCCTGGGCGAGGACTGGGCTGCCTTTCACCGCTTGGCCGAAGGTCGCGGAGTACTCGAAGGAGAAGCCCCTCTCGCACAGGGCGTTGCGGTGACGCATCCAAGCGCCCTCTCCTCCACCGGAAGCTCCCCGGTGCCCCTCGTCCACGAGCACCAGGTTGTTGCCCTCGAAGGCCTCGACCGCGACGGTCCTGTCCCCCATGTCGTCGCGGAGCTTGGTGACCTCGAGGATCTCGACCGACTGGCTGGTGAAGAGGCCTCGACCGTCCTTGTCGAACAGCTCGGCTTGGATGCCTGACGTAGCGAATTCGCGCAGGTGCTGGCGCGAGAGCCCCTCGTTCGGGGTCAGGAGCAGGATCCGGTTCA
Organism: uncultured Planctomycetaceae bacterium; assembly: GCA_964394665.1. Classification (GTDB taxonomy): domain Bacteria; phylum Planctomycetota; class UBA1135; order UBA1135; genus CAYMYN01. The sequence continues at coordinate 12,016 of CAYMYN010000060.1, read as the reverse complement.
GGTCGCGTCGGCGTCCATGCAGCCCGAGGTAGTGCTGGTACTGCAGGACGTTGGCGTGCATGACCAGAGTCTTGCCGCTGCCCGTCGCCATCCACAGGGAGATCTTGTTGAGCTGGGGCCAGGCCTCGGCCTCGGCATCCAGAGGGTCGACGCGATCCGCGTCCGGCTTGCCCTCGTTGTAGCTCGCGATTTCCTCGTTGAGGGCAGTCCGGAGCGCGTCGGGATCGCGGAAGTAGCGGTCGAGGTAGATCTCGGTGAAGAGCAGTGCCAGGTACTGGAAGTACTTCCAGACGATCGGGTCCTCGCCGTGGGCGAGGCGCCGCTCGTTCAGCCGCAGGGTGTGGGCGACAATGTTGCGGTCGTAGGCCAGGAGCTCCTCGTCGGAGAGACGCGTCTCGTTGAACAGCCGCCCCGTGAGGGCGTGGTGGAAGTGATGGACGTTGTCGCCGTCCAGGCCCTCGGAAGCTCCCGTGCGCAGGGTCTCCGCTAGATCCTCGAAGCGCTCCACCCCCAGTAGCGAGAGGAGCCAGCGGTTCAGCACCAGCTTGTGGCTGAAGGGGACCTGGGCCTGGGCTCGGCGTCCCCGCGTGCCCGGGGACCTCTCCCCGGAGGGCGAGGCTGGGTTCCTGGGTCGACCGCGGGCCATCAGCTTCCCCCTCCCGGGGGCCCCTCCAGGGGGGGCATGTCGACCTTGCTGTTCACCTTCCCCTGGTTTGTGAACGACAACGGCGCTTGCGCGCAATCTGTGGAGGTCAACGCACCTCCCTCCCCTCGACGATGGTCAGCAGGGCCGGGAAGATCAGCACCGCCGCGCGCCGGCCCTGACCGGGAGCCAGTTCCCGGAGGACGCCGCCCTCGCGGAGCTGGAGCAGGAGGCGCCGGGCGGTCGAGGCGGAGATGGCGGAACCGGCGGAGACGGCCGCGAAGTCGGACGACCTGAAGACCGGCTTCTCGAAGATCCAATCCAGTGCTCGGATGGCGTGCTGCGAGCGGGTCAGCTCGGGCAGGCGAACCTTCATCTGCTCGTAGAGATCGAGGATGGCCTTCGCCTGGACGAGGCAGGCCTCGGCCTGGGAGCGCACGGCCTGCAAGAAGAAGGCGCACCAGCCGGTCCACTCGTCGTCCCGCGACACGCGCAGGAGACTGTCATAGTAGGCGTCGCGCCTCTCCTCGAAGTAGGCGCTGATGTAGAACATCGGGCGCCGGATCAGGCCGACCTGCCACAGGAAGAGCGGCACGAGCATGCGACCGAGCCGTCCGTTCCCATCGAGGAACGGGTGCAGGGCTTCGAACTCCGCGTGGAGGATGGCGAGCTGCACCAACCGATCCGGCTCCTCGGCGTGCATGTAGCTCTCCCATGCGCCCATCGCATCCGGCAGACGATCCGCGCCGATCGGCACGAAGCGGGCCTCCTCGATGGGGCGCCCGGGCGTCCCGATCCAGTTGGGCGTGCGACGTAGTTCGCCCGGGGCCTTGTTCCCGCCGCGCACCCCCGCCAGCAGGACACGGTGCGCGTCGCGCACGACGCGCAAGGACAGGGGCAGCCTCGCCAGCAGGCGCTCGGCCTCCCGCATCGCGGCCCGGTACCGTAAGACCTCGTGGATGTCCTCGCGCTTCTCGTCCGAAACGCCGTCCTCGCCGGCCTCGAACTCGAGCACCTCGCCGATCGTGGCCTGGGTCCCCTCGATGCGCGAGGAGAGAACCGCTTCCTGGGTGGTCAACGGCGAGAGCAACACCGACGGGTTGGGTAGCGCCGCCAACATCCCGTCGTAGCGAGCCACTGCCGCCGCCGCGGGCCCCAGGAGAGGGATCAGGCGCGGCCAGTCGAGATCCCGCGGCGGAAAGCGCCCCTCGTGGTAGGCGACCGCCCGGCTCACGCATCCTCCGTGTCGAACATCAGGCGCTGGAAGTCCTCTTCGATCAGGCGCACCTTCCAGAGGTCCTCCGGCGTCTTCAGGTTCTCCAGGTTGTTGCCGCCGTTGACGTAGATCAGGTCGAACTCGCGGTCCTGGCTCGAGTAGCCCTGCTTGGTGAACCATGCGTCGAGCACCAGGTTGTCTTCCTCCGGGACGCCGGTGAGCTTGCGCCAGATGACCAGGGTCTTGCGCCCGTCGGGGGTCGTGCCGCTGACCGTGCGGAACCACCAGGGCCCCGCGGGGTCGGGCTTCAGGGCGCCCGCGAGGCGCAGGCGCTGCTCTGCGTCGCGCTCGAAGCCTGCCGCGAACGTGCGCGGTGCGGCGAGGTGCTGGACCGAGAGCCCGATCAACCAGTTGAAGGTCTCGATCAGGTCGACGTTCACTTCCCGGCTCTCGTCCGACCCGGGCTTCTTGACCTTCAGGGTGTAGGCCGTGGGGTCGGCGAAGGCCCCCACGTTCAGCAGGGACTGGCTGCCCCGGGTCTCCACATCGAGCAGGTATCGGAGGCGGTACTGCTCGGTGAGCCCGTCGGTGCCCTGGGATTCTGCCAGATCCAAGAGGCTCTGCTGGCCAGGGGTGCGCCGCAGATCGAGGTTGTTCAGCGCATCCTCGTAGGACTCCAAGCGCATGACCTTCATGATCCGGGGGCTGCGCTCAGCCTCCTCCGCCGTCGCGAGCCGCTTCGGCTTGCCGTCCTTCCACTCGGGGGTGTATGTGACCTTCTTGAGGCGCGGGAGAAGCACAGTGTCGAAGTAGTCGCCCAGCTCGACTAGTACGAACTTGCGGCGGTCGCCGCCTTCTCGATTCAGGCTAATAAGCGCGTGACCCGTAGTGCCAGATCCGGCAAAGCAGTCCATCACGAACTCCCCCTCCAGCACAGAACATGCGCGGGCCAAGTACGCAACAAGAGTAATGGGCTTAGGATAACTCGCAACACCCTCTCGACCAAACAGATCAATGAGCTCCGCTGTAGCGTCCTCGTTGGTGCCGACACCGCACCCCTTATCCAAGAGAGTAGGCGGGCGCTTGACCCGCTCATCTTGCCCCGATCGCAGAACATTGAATCCAAACTTAGTGGAAAGGTGAACGACGGAACCGCTGGCAATCTCTGCATTTAACATGGACTGCTGCCAGACGAACGGACCCACGGCGCGAACGACCGAGAGGACCCGCCCGCCCTCCACTCTCAGCTCGTCGAGAAAAGTGATGGCGCTTGTTCCTTCGCCGTACTTTCCGGGTGGATACGATCCATCGTGTAGCCGGGTCTTTACAGACCCCAAAGGGAAACGTAGCTCCTTGGGCTTATTGGTCCGCTTGGCAAGCGGCTGAGGCTTGTTCGCATATGCCCGTTCGCCAAAGAGCTCTATGTCACTGCCATCGACAGCCACAGCAACAACGTATTCGGTCAGGTCGCGCACCTTCCTCGAGAGATGACTGCCCTTCTTCTTTTTGACCCACGTGAACACCCCGACACGGTCACGAAAACGCGCAAGCGCGATCTCGATGAGGCGGTGCACCTCGTGCTCATCGATACTAGCAAACAACACTGCGTCGCGCCCCATGCATGTCGCCAGCAACTGCAGGCGAGAGTCCATGAGAGAAACCCAGCTCGAGCGTTGATAAGAGTCCTTGTACAAAAACTTGCCCGTGGCGCGATCTTGCTCCGTATTATAAGGAGGATCAATGTAGGCGCAGGCGATGCGCCCCTTGAGTCGCTTTTGCGCCAAACCCAAGGCGTGATAGTTGTCGCCGCTGAACACGAGCGAATCTGTCAGTTCCTCAAGACTGCCCACACATGCGAGTAGGCGGGCCGTGAAATCCTTGTCAAAGTGACGCGTATCCACCACGAGCGTGGAGTGAGCGGCGACGAACTCTGGATTGAGACTGTCACTGTACCCCTGGGTTGCGAGATCGCCCTTGATTTCGTTGATTGCACAGAGCTTCACCCACTCTTCCCGCTGCGCCTCGTTCGCCGCGATCTCTGGATAGAATTCCTCCGGGATGCAGCCCACTCGGATGCACCAGGAGGTCTCCACCACGAACTTCTTCTTGAGCCACAGCTTTTTTTGGAAGTCCTCGAGCTGCGCGAGTAAGTCGATCAACTTGCCCGCGATGCGGCGGATGACTCTGATCTTCGAGAGGTACTGCTCGACGCGCGGGGCGGTTTCGTGCTCGATGTCGTCGAGGTGCATCACCTCGTTCTTGATGTAGAAGTCGAGCTCGCGCCGCAGGAAGCCGCCCAGGTCCTTGTGGATGAAGTAGTCGAACGTGTTGCGGGCCGTGTAGCGCGACAGGTGAGCGGCGAGGCGCGAGTAGTCCGCGCGCGTTCCGTCCGACTTGACGTGCGCCGCTCCGAGGGCGTCGATCCAGCGGGCGAGGTCGGTGTCGCGCACATCCAGGATGCGGGCCTCCGCCGCCGCGCTGAGGTCCCTCTGCGCCGGCGGCCTCGCCTGGCCCGCGCGTTGATCCGCGGGCCAGTCGTCCAGGGTCGCGGGTCGGTATTCGAAGCGCAGCACGAGCTCGGGGCTCGACTCGCCGGGTTCCTCGGCGATGAAGCCATCGGAAGCCAAGACGAAGACCCGACCCCTGCCCTCGGCCGCCTTGACGTTGCCGTGCTCGCCCTCGACGGCATCCACCAGGCGGAAGTGAACCCGCATGGGGTCCTTCGCGTCGTCGGGCCGCAGGCGGAACGCGAAGTCGCGCAGGTACTCGGAGGTCTTGATGTAGTACTGGTCCGCGTTGGCCCAGTGCAGCTTGACCTCTTCCCCCTCGTAGGGGATCGCGTAGACCCCGGGCTTGTAGACGCGCTTCGAGAGGAAGTCGCCCTCGGAGTAGTAGCGCCGGAAGAAGCTGTAGAGGTGGTCGTAGACCTCGGCCTCGAGGCCGGCGACGTCGACCGCTTCCTCGCGCAGACGGCGCTCGAGCTCTTGCACCTTGGGCGAGCCCGTGGGGTCCATCCCAGCCCGTTCGATGCCGGCCTTCAGCTCAGCGAGTTCCCTGACTAGCTCCGCCTTGTCCGCCGTCTTGTAGAGCCAGAAGGCCTCGCGCACTTGGGGCAAGAGGTCCTTCTCGAGGAACCGCGTGATCTCCTCGCTGCGCGCGTGGAGAATCCGGTAGATGCCGAAGTCGAGGTCCGGCTGGTCGAGCTGGAACAGCTCCTTCAGCAGGGTCAGGAGCTTCTGGAACTTCGCGCTCATGGGGATCTCAAGGTCAGGGCGCGGTGGCGCGCTAGGCCACCGCCCAGCGGATCGTGAACAGGGTCTCGGCCTCGGTTCGTTGGGCGAGACGCGCTTCGAGCTGGGCCACCAGGGCGTCGCGCCGGGCCAGGATCTGGTCCTCGACGTCGAAGATCTCCTGGCGCTGGCGGCGCTGCTGGCGCTCGAGGGCCTGGATGCGGGTCTGAGACCCGTGCTGGTCCTCCAGGGTCAGGGCCTGGCGTGACTCGCGCCGCAGGACCTTGATCTGCTCCTTGGTCGCCTCGAGGGCCTTCTCGGCGGAGAGGATCAGGTCGTCCGCCCAGCGCTCGAGCTGCTCGCGGGCCTCCCGGAAGTGGCGACTGCCCGCTTCGAGGGACCGGCTCAGGGTGCCCTGGACGTGGCGCTCGCTCTGGGCGGCCAGGCGCTCGGCGACGGTCTTGGGCGGGGGCGGGGCCGCCTCGAGACGGGCGCTGCAGAGGAACAGTTTCTCCATGGTCTCCTGGTCGAGGGGGGCGCCGTCGGCATCGAGCCCGGTGAAGAGGAGATACTCCTCGCGCTCCAGGGAGTCCACCCTCAGCCTCGTGAGCGAGAGGTATCCGCTAGTGCCCCGCAGGACCTCGACCGGGGTCAAGCGCGTCGGGTGACCGCTGACGTCGAAGATCAGGGCGGCGAAGGGTGTCTCGAGGGTCTTCGCGGTCTCGATGACATGCTCACCCAGTGGGTGGGAGAGGCGATAGAGGAAGCCTGTAACGGCCTCTCGTGTTCCGTCCCCGGCGGAGGGGCGCTCCTTGGAGATCAGGTAGTAGCGACCGGGGGCGATCTCGGGTCGGGGCGGCTCGTCGAGGTCGAAGGCCAGGGCCTCCTCGTGGAATCGGGCCCGGCCAGCGAGCTGGTGGCGGGTGAGGCTCCAGAAACGCCGGCCGACGCGGTCCAGGCAGGCGCGGGCATCGGCGAGCTGGAGCCGGAGGCGCTCGTGCACGTCCTGATCGAAGTGCTCGAGCAGAAGCCGATGGGTCTCGTTGAGCCGGGAACGGATCTCCTGATCCAGCTCGGCGCGCAGGGCCTGGAAGGCCGCGTCGATCTCGGCTGATGTCCGGCACTGCTGGTAGATGGCCAGGATGCGCTGCTCGAAGTCGACTCCGGATTCGATGCTGCCCAGGACCTCGTCCGACGCCCCGAAGACGCCGCTGAAGAGGCTGAACTTCTCCTCCAAGAGCTGGAGAACCCGCGCGTCGGCCTCGTTGCGCTCATTGAGGAAGTTCACGACGACCACGTCGTGGCGCTGGCCGTAACGGTGGCAACGGCCGATGCGCTGCTCGATGCGCTGGGGGTTCCAGGGCAGGTCGTAGTTCACGACCAGGGAGCAGAATTGGAGGTTGACGCCCTCTGCGGCGGCCTCGGTGGCGACGAGGATCTTGGCGTGGTCCCGGAAGTGCTCGATCAGCGCCGTGCGCACGTCCACGGCCCGGGAGCCGGAGACCCGGTCCGAGCCGCGATTCGCTTGGGCCCACTGCTCGTAGATGGCGCTCGCTTCTGGTCCCGAATTCGTCCCATTGAGCCGCACCACCTGGCCAGCGAAGCCCTGGGACTCGAGGAAGCTGGCGAGGTAGTCCTGGGTGCGGCGAGACTCGGTGAAGATCAAGGCCTTGCGGGCGGCCCCCATGGACTCGAGCTGCTCGAAGGCCACGCCCAGAGCCTGGAGCAGCGTGCGGGACTTGGTGTCCACGCCGATGGATCGAGCGCGGTCGGCGAGCTGGGAGAGGAGCTCGATCTCCGCTCGCAGCTTGATCCGGTCGACGATCGGCTGAGGGCTGGGCGGGCTGGGTCCGTTCGAGTCGGCGTCGTCGGGGGAAGGGAGCTCGTCCAAGAGGTCCCCGGCGAGGTCCTCTCCTTCGACGATGCCTTCCAAGAGCTCGGGGTCGTCCGCGATGCGCTCCGCCTCCAGGGCTTCCAGGCGCAGGCGCAGGACATCGAGGGTCTGGGCGATGGCCTGGGACGACGATGCCAGGAGCTTGCGCAGCACGAGGGCCGTCAGGTGGCGCTGTCGACGCGGCAGGGCATAGCTGTCGTCACGCTGCAGGAAGTCTGAAACGGCTTCGTAGAGGGCCTGTTCGTCGTCGGTCGGTCGGAAGGGACGGGTGAGCGCGAGGCGCTCGGTGTAGCGCACGTACTCGAGGACCTCCTTGCGCAGGGTGCGTTTGCAGAAGCTCGACAGCCGTCCACGCAGGGCGTCGAGGTTCGCGGTGCTTCCCATGTACTGGGCCCGGAAGGACTGCGGATCCCCGAAGAGCCGTTCATCAATCAAGGACGCCAGGCCATAGAGCTCGAGCAGGGAGTTCTGGAGCGGTGTCGCCGTCAGGAGCAGCTTGCGGCAGTCCTGGGTCGCCCAGCGGATGCCCTGCCCGATCCGATTGCCCGGGCGATGGGCGTTGCGGAGCTTGTGAGCCTCGTCGATCACGACCAGGTCCAAGGTGCGGCCGTGTAGCTCCTCCCGCAGGCGGTGGGCGAAGTGGAAGGACAAGACCAGCACCCGTCCTGGGCCCAGGGGATCCCGGCCCGCCCGTCGCGCCTCCCGCACGGCCTTCGCGTCGAGGACTTCGGCCGGCAGATGGAACTTCTCGGTCAGCTCCAAAGCCCACTGCTTGCGGAGGGATGCCGGCGCGATCACGAGCAGCCGCCGCTTCCGTTCGGCCCAGAGCTGGCAGAGCACGATCCCTGCCTCGATCGTCTTGCCCAAGCCCACCTCGTCGGCGAGCAGCACGCCCGCCGAGAGGGGCGAGCGCAGCGCGAAGAGCGCGGCCTCGATCTGGTGCGGGTTGAGGTCCACCGCGGCATCGAAGAGCGCCATCGACAGCCGATCCATGCCGTCCGCCGAGCGACGCGTGAGGTCGTGCGCGAAGTAGCGGGCGTGGTACGGGGTGATGTCCACCGAGCTGGAGTCCGGGGGGGTCAGGACTCAGAGCTGTCCCACGGGCGCACGAGAGCCCTCTTCCGAGCCAGTCCCCTCGGTCCGGAAACGGGCGTTCCCTCCTCCATGCCGGCGACCGTGAGCCCGGTCCGACTGGCCGCCCTCGGGGCGTAGGAGCCTTCGTCACTCACGAACGTGATCTCGGCGCTCATCGATCCCACCCGGGAGCCGGCCTGCCGGCCCTCCACCCCTGACCCGGAGGCACGCAGGCTCGCGAGCAAGGGGGCTCTGGTCGCTCTAGGCATGACTCCTGGACCAAGGACGTGAGGGCCTGGTCCCCAGCCGGGGAACGGGGCAGGGTAGCCACCGCCCCCCGGGGCGACCACCGGGAGCCTCGACCGAAGCGGCGCGAGTGCGCGGTCCGCGGTGCGACCTGGACCAGGGGTTCAGGGGGATGGCTGGACGGTGGACCGTCCCCCCAGTCCCACGGCCCTAACCCGCCCCCCGGGTCGATCACGGGGCGAAGCCGCTGCCACCCCCCCGGTGTCCCCCACCGCGCCCCTCCGCCCGGGCCCAGGACCGCCTGGCGCCGTATCCCCTTGCCCGGTCGCCCCTTACGGCCAACTACGCCCACAGGGCTCCCGCGGGTCGCCGGGGCGAGTGCCACCATCCTGCCGCGCGACCTGGCCGGGCGGACCAGGAGGCGGGGCGGGCTCGAGGCGCACCCAGGGAGCCGGTGGGGAGCCAGGGCGGGCCGGATTGCCCCAGGCCAGCGCGCCCCACGAGGCCACGAGGTCGCACAGGGGGCCCGGCTGCGGGGTGGACGCGGGTGGCCGAGCCAGACGGCTGGGAACCCCGAGGAGCTGAGGCGCCAGGGCTGGCGGGCACCAGGCCTGCGGCGCGCCCCAGTGCGCCTGTTCAGCGCCACAGTCAGCCCGGACGCCTGGCCTCCGGCCATGCCCCGCGAGACCAGACGGTAGCGCTGAAGGTGACCGGTTGTCCACCCAGGTGCCCATCCCTCGGCCGAGTTGGCGGCCTGGGTTGCCAGGCCCTACGAGGACGCTGCGGCCGCTCCCCCCGGTACGAGCCGCGACGGGCCTGTGGCGCGCTCCCCGGAGCCGCACTGGCGGCCACGTGGACACCCCGCGAGCCCACCAGGACGCCCGAGCTTGCGGCTGAGATCTGGTGTCTTCTGCGCGACGCTCGGCGGCCCACGTCGGGGGGGTGCATCCTAGTTTGATCCCTGCTACGGTGCCCCAACGCCTGCGCCAAACGCGCGGCGCGCCGTTACCCACTGCCGAATCCCTGCAATGCACAACGCGAGAACCCTATCCCGGATCTCCCGGCTCGGCCTGTCGCTCACTACCGTTGGAACGGCATATCTCTTCTTCTTGGGCCGCAGCTACTATTCAGGACTATTCGGCAAGTACGGCGCACAGCATGCTGGCGTCCAGCTTGGTTTCGCCGACACTATCGTGCCGAATCTCTACTCACTCATCTTCCTCTATCACGTGCTCCTGAGCTATGTCTCGTGGGACTACCAGTTTCCGGATGCCGGCCGGGAGGCCGGCAGTGCCGCGTCTCCCACAACTTGGGAGCGACGCATCGTCCGGTTTCAAACACTGCTCTCTATCGCAGGACTCCTTTACTTCTTGTTCGGACCGGGAAGGGCCTTTATCGGATTGACGATCCTTGGCGGTGGCGTTCTAGGCTGGGCAATTGTCTTTGTACTGCGGTGCAGGATACCAGATCTCCGGATCATGGGAATCGCGTTGGCGGTCCTTGTTTCCCTAATTCATGCCCGCATTTCCGGGACTTATGCGCCGGCCGACCCCCTTAAACCAATTTCGGTCCGGGTTCGCGGATCCAACGTGCCTCTAACCGGCGTGCGCATCTACGAAGGCCCAAGCGGCCTTTACATTCTGCAAGCTGTGGACGGCATGCAAGAACTTGTGTTCCTGCCCGCCTCAACTATCGAAGAGTGGCGGATCAAGAGGGATGGTTACACCAAGTAGCAACACCCGGCCGGTGGCGGCCGTTCGGTTGTGGCGATGCAGGTGTACACCTTCGGCTGAACACGACGGCGCCCGACCCGGCTTGATAGGTGGTACCTCGCGCCTTCCCTTACGGCCGCACCTGTAGAGCGCCGAGAATTAGATGAGCGCCCCTCGATCAGGTCTCCGGCTCACCGCGCCCCCGATCAGCTAACGCTCGAGCAAACACTGAATCGAAATTCTCAGTGACATGTTGCAGTAGCTGTATTTTACGGATGCCGTCACTGTAAGGGTCCAAAAGCGCCGCCAATTGATTTACGAGCTCATCCTCTGACGCCTCAGTCATGGCTCCAGGAACCGGCCCGATTTGCGCCAGCACCGCATCCACAGCCGATCCGAGTTGAGATTCAACCTTTTCTGGAGGGTGAGCACAAATGAGGCTTTTCAAGTACTCCTCCAAGCTATCCCACGCCATCTTCACTGCCCGCCTCTCAACCTCACTAAGATAATCACAAACCACTAGGTGGCGCTCGTAAATCAAACGAAATGGCTCAAAGGAATCTAGAACCCGCCTCGCCATGCTTCCTGGATCGAATCGAGGCGGTGACCATCCCTGAACGATGCCGTCCATCTTCCTAAGAGTAAATGCAAGCAACGCCACCAAGCCCTTAAGGTCCTCGACCTTTTGTAGACGTTCAGCGATAAAGCCTTCCAGTCTTGCAGACATTCCATTGATCACCGCAGCCTGCGCCTCTGCTCGTGCAATGTGCTCAACCTTGAAGCTGCTCCAGAAGGATATCTGCTCCTCCTTAGTCATTTCGATGCCCAGAAACTCGAGCCTGACGCCATATCCTTCCGGGGTGTGCAACATGGCGAGGATGCGCTCGAAATGAATAAGTTCGAATTCCTCCGATCTCTCGGTGGCTAACTCCGAGAGGGTACGCCGCTCCGAAGGTGAAATCCTCTGGTTCGTAATGAAAACAAACCCAACCGACACCTCTGCCGATTTCTTCGCAAGATCCCCTTTGAACTTCCGCTGCACCTTTTGAAAGCTAATTGAACCCTTAGGAAAGTACATTGCAGCAGAATACTCCTTGCCTGCACGACGGCAAGTGGCGTCGCGTCCTCCGTCAGGTCCACCGAAGGGGCATTGCGGATCAACTGCTGTGAACCCGGCAAGCGAAAGTAATGCGGCCCCGAAGCGCTCGGCCTGCGCTCCAGTGCACTTATTCAGCAGGGTCCATTCAGAATCAGGCCTATCCATCTGGTCCTCCTTATTGTCGAAGTCACCACCAGCGAGGCGCGACGCAAGCCGACCACGAAGGGCGGCTTTCCCTATGCCCACCCCCTTTTCGAATTCCTCCCTCCCCGGGTAGGTCGGCTCCAAGTGCGACGGCTCAAGGATCTCAGCGCCTCCTGAGCGGCGTCAACGAGTCCGGGGCCACAGCCTCGCAGGCTCAGGTCGGCGCCTAGAACTCTACTGTGGGGGTTTGCACGTCTCATGACCTGGCCCAAGACTAGAAAGCCTCACTTCCAGATGGAAGGGCGCGGGGCTGCCGCCGGCTCTCCTTTGGCCTCCTCATCGCCGGCGCCTCCAGCCCCTCGTTCAGCCGCGCGACCTCCTCGACCAGCCGGGGCATGGTGTGCTCGAGGAACTGCTGCCCCATGCGGTCAGGTGGAACGGGACGTCGCTCATGTCAGCCCTCCCCCGCCTCGAACCCCTCGAACACGCCCCGCGCATAAAGCTCGCGGTTCTCGCCCACCCAGCGCGCGGCAGCTTCGAAGCCCAGCTCGTGGGCGAGGTCCGCGACGCGGGGGCGGTCGAGCATGTTGGTGAGGCCGGAGCGGCGCACCGCTTCGATGCCTTCGAGGACCTCACGGGGGACAGTGACCGGGCTGCGATCAGGATCGAGGTTCTTCATGAGCTTGCCCTCGCCACCCACGTTGGCGGCATGCCCTCGACGGCGGCGCGGAGATCCTCGGCGTCGAGCTGGGTGTAGA
>CAYMYN010000059.1:0-15705 GCA_964394665.1 uncultured Planctomycetaceae bacterium | reverse complement strand
CGGTGGGCAACGAGGGCGCGTGCACGGCGACCTGGGGGCCGAAGACCTTGTCCGCTTGCGCGGGCCGACAGTCGGCCGAGGGGGCGAGCAGAACGAGGCTTGCGATCAGGGCCTCAGCGCGGAAGCGCGGAAGCGCGGAAGCGCGGAAGCGCGGATGGGACGGAGCGGAGCTGGGTGATGTCATGGGAAACACCTCGAATCGGCGGCCAATGGGAAGGAACGAACGCGGGGCCGCCGGTTCGGTACCGGGTCGCCGCCAGGGGCGGGCGGCGGACCCGGGACGGATGCCCCGGTTCCAGCCTAACCATCCCGTATAGGGAGGGGGGAATCGGGGAAGAGAATCGATGCCTCGGCCGGGGATGGGAACCGGGATTGGGCGCGGTTGGGCGCACGTGCTGCGGCCCGTGTGGGGGGAGCCCGGGCGGAGGGCGAGGGTCGGGCCGCGGGCCCGGGCCGCTGAGGCCCCCCCGGAGGGGACCGGTTCGCCCGCGGGGTGCCCCCTCCCGGCGGGGAGGGCTGGACCGCGGGGAGGGGGGCGAGCGGGAGCCTGGAAGGGAGCGGCGGCGCGGGTATCCTGTTCGGCCTTCGGGACGTCCCCTCACGTCCCCGGTCCCGACGATCCTTCTCCCGCCATGGCCCAGGACCCCCAGAGCGAGACCCGTGCGCGCGCCGCCAGGCCCGGGACGGGGGTGGCCATCGCGGTCTCGAGCTACCACCGCGATCTGACCGGGGCGATGCTCGAGTCCGCCCGGCGCGAGCTCGAGGCGGGCGGCGTCGACCCCTCCCGCATCCAGGTCGCCTGGGCCCCGGGGGCCTTCGAGCTGCCCCTGCTCGCGCGCCGCCTGGCGCGCCGGCCCGAGGTCGACGCGGTGCTGTGCTTCGGGTTGGTCCTGCGCGGCGAGACGACCCACGACGAACACGTCGCGCGCGGAGCCTGCGACGGCATCGCGCGGGTCATGTTGGAGCTCGACAAACCGGTGCTGCTGGGGGTCCTGACCTGCCAGACCCTCGAGCAGGCACGCGAGCGAGCGCTGCCCCCCGAGGCCGGCGGACGGCTCGACAAGGGGCGCGAGGTCGCGCGCGCGGCCCTCGAGCTGCTGCTCGCCCTCGACGGCCTCGACGGGCGCCCGAGCCGCGAGCTCGGCTTCCGTCACGCGCCCCGGCCATTCCCCCCTGGCTCCGAGACCCTCCCCCGCCCGTGAAGAAGCGCACCCGTGCCCGCGAGCTCGCCCTGCAGTTCCTCTATCAGGTCGACCTGGTCGGCCCCGACGTGGCCGGCGACGCCGAGGGCTTCGTGCGCGGCGAGGAGAAGGACGGCGAGAGCCGCAAATTCGCCCTGCGCCTGATCCGCGGCACCCTCGAGCATCGGCCCGCGATCGACGCGATCGTGCAGGGCGTGGCGCAGAACTGGGAGATCTCGCGCATGGCTGTCGTCGACCGCAACGTGCTGCGCATCGCGACCTTCGAGCTCCTGCACTGCGAGGACATCCCGCCCAAGGTCGCCATCAACGAGGCGATCGAGATCGGCAAACGGTTCTCGACCCAGAACTCGGGCGCGTTCATCAACGGCATCCTGGACAAGATCATGAACCGCGCCGTGGCCACCAAGAGCGCGACCGCCGCGCCCGTCCCGGCGGAGGGCGCGGGCGCAGGCGAAGGCGTCGACGGGCTCGATCGGGTCGACGGGACCGAGCACTAGGATCGCCATGGGGCTCTTCGACCGTCTCAAACAACGCCTCGTCAAGACGCGCGAGGCCATCTCCGATGGAATCTCCGCGGTCTTCCGCGGGGGTCGGCCGATCGACCGCGCGCTGCTCGAGGAGCTCGAGGCCCTGCTGTACACCTCGGACCTCGGGCCGGTCGCGTCCGATCTCGTGGCCGAGCTCGAGCGCCGCCATCGGCGCGGCGAGCTCAAGGGCGAGGACGACGTGCGCGCCTCCCTGCGGGAGACGCTGATCGGCAAACTGAGCGCGGGCGGCGGCGAGTACGACCCGCCCGCGCGCCCGACCGTGATCCTGGTGGTGGGCGTCAACGGATCGGGCAAGACGACCTCGATCGCCAAGCTCGCGCACCGCTTCCAAAAGCGCGGTTTCTCGGTGCTGCTCGGCGCGGGCGATACCTATCGCGCCGCGGCGGCCGACCAGCTCGAGATCTGGGCCCAGCGCAACGGGGCCGAGATCGTGCGCCAGAAGAAGGATGGCGCCGACCCGGCCGCGGTGGCCTTCGACGCGGTCGAAGCGGCCAAGGCGCGGGGGCGGGACGTGGTCCTGATCGACACCGCCGGGCGCCTGCACACCCAGCGCAACCTGATGGAGGAGCTCACCAAGGTGCGGCGCGTGATCGCGCGCTGCATCCCGGAGGCGCCCCACGAGACCTGGCTGGTGCTCGACGCCACCAACGGCCAGAACGCGATCCAGCAGGCCAAGCAGTTCACCGCGGCGGTCGAGGTGACAGGCCTCGTGATCGCCAAGCTCGACGGCACGGCGCGCGGTGGCGCGGTGTTCGCCATCGAGGACGCCCTGGGCCTGCCGGTGCGCTACGTCGGCACGGGCGAGAGCCTCGAGTTGCTCGAGCCCTTCGAGCCCGAGTCCTTCGTCGACGCGATCCTGCAGCCCGCGCTGCGGACCTCCTGAGGGGCGCACCATGACCCAGGGCGAGCCCGCGGACCGCGCCCTGGCGCTGCTGGCCCTCCTGCCGGCGGCGCTGTTGCTCCTGCCGATCCCGCCCGGTCCGCTGCGCGGGGTCTTCGACGCGGTCGAGGCCACGGGAGCCGGCGCGGCCCTGCTGGCGAGCCTGCCGGCCGCGGCCCTGGCCGCCTGGCGCGGTTGGCGCAGTCCCTGGGCCCCACCCCGGCTCGTCTTGGGCTTCTGGGCCGCGGCGGCCCTGGCCGGCGCGCTCGTGGCGGGCGACGATCCCTTCGGGCGCGACGAGCGGATGAGCTGGCTGGCCGCCGCCGCGGCCCTGGCCATCGCCGGCTCGGGGCTCGGCCCGCGGGGCCTGGCGATCCTCGTGCGCGGCGCGATCGCGCTGGCCTTGCTGGCACTCGTGCCCGCGCTCCTGGGAGCCGTCGGCGAGGGCTTCGCCGGCGCGGTCGGCAACACGGGCGAGCTCGCCGGCGCGGCGTTGCCCGGGGCGCTCGCGGGGGCGGCGCTGCTCGCCCACGGCCGCGGCCCCTGGCGCTGGGCGGGCCTGGTCGCGGTCGGCGCCTTCGCGCTGCACGCCTGCCTGGCGCCGGTGCTCGCCTCGGCGCTCGCGCTCGCGTCGGCCGCGGGCCTCGCCGCCGCGCTCGAGTGGCGCCGCCGGGGCGCGGGCCGAGCGGCGGGGATCCTGCTCGCCATCGCCCTGGTCGCGCTCGTCGGCCTGGCCGGGGTCGCGCTCGTGAGCCACGCGCCGCCGCGGGCCGGCGCCGCGACGCTCGAGATCCTCGGCGGCGGGGCGCCGCGCCCCGGGAGCGCGGGCGATCTGGGCGGGATCGGGGTGCGGGCGCGGATCTGGCGCTCGACCCTGGGTCTGGTGGGGTCGGCCCCGCTGCTGGGCGTGGGGCCGGGCCAGTTCGCCGCGGCGTTCCCGCCCCACCGCGACCCGCTCGAGATCGAGGCCTCGAGCCTGCGCCGCACCCTGGGCCCGGAGACCGAGGTCGAGCACCCCCACTCCGATCCCCTGCTCGCCCTGGCCGAGACCGGGCTGGTGGGCGGCCTCCTGTGGCTGGCACTGATGGTCGTCCTCGCGCGGCGGGCCCTGCGCGGGCTGGGCGCGGACGACCCCGAGCACGCCGCGGCGAGCCTGGCGGTGCTCGGCATCCTGCTCGGTTCGCTCGTCAATGCACACCTGCTCGCCAACCCGCCCGCCGGCGCGGTCGCCTTCCCGTTGCTCGGGGCGCTGCTGGCGAGCGGGCGGCGGGCGGGCGGTCGCGCCGCGCAGGTGGTGCCCGCGCTGGCCTTCGGCGTGCTGCTGCTGGGCATCGGCCCGGCCCGCAGCCTGCTCGCGCACGGTCGCGCCCTGGCGCGGCTCGCCGAGCACGGGCGGCCGTCGCTCGCCGACCTCGAGCTGGCCGTCGCCGAGGCCCTCGAGGCGCGCCCCGACTCGGTGGTCGCCCGTTCCCTGCGCGCCAAGCTCGCGCCCCTGGTGGGCGTCGGGCCGCGGGCCGCGATCGAGCGCACGCGCGCGGTGCTCGAGCTGCGCCCGCACCGGGTGGGGGCCTGGATCGATCTCGGCGCGCGGCTGGCGGCGGGCGAGGGCGGCCGGAGCCGGCGCGCGGCCGCGGCCGATCCGGTCGGCGCGCGGGCGGCCTTCGAGCGCGCGCTCGAGCTCGACCCCCTGCACCCGATCGCGCTCGAGAACCTGGCCCGGCTCGAGCTCTTCGGGGACCGGCCGGCGCGCGGGCTCGAGCTGGTCGCGCGCCTGGCCGAGATCGACCGCCTCGACCCCGCCCGCGCCCTGCGGCTGGGGGCCGACCTCGTGCTCCACGGCCTCGACGCGGAGGGCCTGAGCGTGCTGGCGCGGGTCGAGCCCCGGTTGGCCGATCCGAGCGGCGAGCGCCTGCAGGCCCTGGCCCAGGAGTTCGAACGCCGTGAACAACCCTGGCTCGCCGAGGCGCTCACCGCCCAGGCCCACCGCACCTGGGGGCGGGAGCACGCCGAGCGGGGCGACTTCGATGCGGCCCGGCGCTCGTTGTTCCAGTGCCTGCGCCTGACGCGCGAGTCCGTCGAGGGCGGCGCGCCGCGGGTGCGCCTCGAGTACGCCGCCGCGCTGGTCGCCTCGGGCCGGCCCGAGGAGGCGCCGCCCTGGGTCGAGGGCCTGGCTCCCAGCCGCGCCGACCTCGAGAGCCTCCCGGCCTGGGCCCGGGAGGGGCTGCTCGAAGGCGGCCTCCTGGGCGCCCGATGACCCACCCGCAGGTCCGGATTTCAGGGAACGCCCGGGTAAACCCCGAGGCGCGCGGTGCGTAGAAGCCCCCGGCATCGAACACCCCCGC
Organism: uncultured Planctomycetaceae bacterium; assembly: GCA_964394665.1. Classification (GTDB taxonomy): domain Bacteria; phylum Planctomycetota; class UBA1135; order UBA1135; genus CAYMYN01. The sequence continues at coordinate 10,733 of CAYMYN010000059.1, read as the reverse complement.
GCGGAGCCTCCCCGCCCGCGCCCCAGCGCAGGATCCCCATGACCTTCACTCCCCAGCCCGCGACCACGTCCGAGCCCATCACCCGCAAGGAACGCCTGCTCGTCGTCGAGGACGAAGAGAGCCTGGCGATGGGCATCCGGGACGCCCTCGAGCACTCGGGCTACCAGGTGGAGCTGTGCTTCGACGGCCCCAGCGCCCTCGAGGCCGCGCGCTCGGGCGGCTTCGACCTGATCGTGCTCGACCTGATGTTGCCGGGCATGGACGGCCTGGAGCTGCTCTCGATCCTGCGGCGCGAGCGGCGCGACGTGCGGGTGGTCGTCCTGACCGCCAAGGGCAACGAACGCGACGTGGTGGCGGGCCTGGAGGCCGGGGCCGACGACTACATCAAGAAGCCCTTCTCCCCCCACGAGCTCCTGGCCCGGGTCTCGGCCCAGTTCCGGCGGCGCGAGATGGACAACGCCCCGCCCGAGCAGCTCCAGCTCTGCGCGGGCATCGCCGTCGACCTGGCGCGCCTGGAGGTCCACCGCGGGGACGAGGTCGTGCCCCTCACCCCGCGCGAAGGCGATATCCTGAAGTACCTGATCCAGAACCGCGATCGGGTGGTGACGCGCGACGACCTGCTGGTCGACGTGTGGAACTACAGCAACGGCAAGGTGGAGACGCGCACGGTGGACATCCACATCGTGGGGCTGCGGCGCAAGGTCGAGCCCGATCCTTCCCAGCCGCGCCTGATCCAGACGGTCCGGGGTAGGGGCTACCGTTGGCACGACGAGACTCCGTGATGGGGAGCGAGCGCCGCACGGCGCTCGTGCTGTATGCCTTCCTGGTCGTGTTGCCCACCCTCGTGATGGTGGGCCTGCACTGGTACCAGCTCGAGCAGGACCAGAGACAGCGCCTGAGTTCGGTGCCCGAGGACGCGCGCGACGCCTCGCGGCGGCTGGTCGAGACCCTGCGCCAGCGCCTCGACCAGTTGGTCGAGGCCGAGAACCGCCGGCCCTTCTTCCACTACCGCGAGGCCTTCCACCCTCCGGGCGCGATGGGCCCCGAGCTCGCCTTCCTGCCTTCACCGCTCGAGGAAGGGCCGCGCCCGCCCGGCATCCTGGCCTGGTTCAGCTACGACCTGCGGCGCGGTCCGCTCTCGCCGGTGGAGCTGTTCGGGGGCGGCGCGAAGGGCCGCGAGGATTGGCCCCTGCGCGAACAGGACTACCTCGCCGTGACGGCCGACGTCGTCGGCCACGACTGGGCCGATGGCGAGTTGCGGCGCATCGCGCGCTACGGCCCGGGCTACCGCGAGGTCGACGTGCCCCTGCCCCTGGCCGCGATCAACACCAGCCCCGAGCGCGACATCGAGTGCATCCGCGGCGACTTCGAGGCGCTCGCGCCCCTCGAGCACGACACGGTGCGGATGCACGTCTACGACTTCCACCTGCGCTTCTACCACGACGAGCACGGCGTACCGCGCCTGGTGGCGACGCGTCTGCTGCTCTTCGAGCCCCAACGCAAGCTGCGGCGCCTGCCCGACTGCTACGCGCGCCTGACTTTCGGCGCCTCGATCGTGCAGGGCTTCCTGCTCGACCCCGCCTGGCTCTTCGCCGACCTGCCGCGCGCGTTGGCGCCGCAGGTGCTCGACCCCTCGCAGCGTTTCTTGCCCCACGGCTCGCCCGAGCTCGAAGCGCCCGCCGAGGACGTGCTCGCCCTGCCGCTGGTGCGCGAGTTCGGCCTCGAGACCTACGAACCGGCCGACCTCGCCTACGGCACCATCGGCGTCGCGGCCGACAGCAGCGCGCTGCGCGCCTTGCTCGCGCGCCAGTCGTGGCGCTTCGTGGGCGTCGCGGCGATGATGCTCGTGTCGCTCTCGCTGGGGCTCCTGCTGTTGTTCCGCAGCGTGCGCCGCGACCTCGAGCAAGCGCGGCGCACCGAGAACTTCGTGGCCGCCATCTCGCACGAACTGCGCACCCCCGTCTCGGCCATCAAGCTGTATGGCGAGATGCTGCGCGACGGCTGGGCCACCGACCCGACGCGTCAGGCCGAGTACCACCGGCGCATCGTGGCCGAGAGCGCGCGCCTCGAGACGCTGGTCGAGCGCGTGCTCGAGAAGAGCCGCCTCGACTCCGACGCCGCGGTGCCCCAACCCCTGGACCTCTCGGCCGCGGTGGAGCCCGTGCTGCGGCGCTTGGCGAACGCGAACCCCGACCACCGGCACGCGGTCGTGGGCGAGCTCGGTCCCGGCCTGCCCGCGGCGCTGCTCACGCCCGAGGCGGTGGGCTCGATCGTGGTCAACCTGGTCGAGAACGCGCTCAAGTACGCGCCCCCCGGGCGCAACGGGCACGCGGGCGAACCGATCCTCGTGCGCACGCGGCTCGAGGCGGGCCAGCCGGTGCTCGAGGTGCTCGACCGCGGCCCAGGCATCCCCGAGGGCGAGCGCGAGCGCATCTTCGAGGCCTTCTACCGCATCGGCAACGAGGCCACGCGCACCGCGCGCGGCACGGGCCTGGGTCTGCACCTGGTGCGACTGCAGGCGCTCTCGTTGGGCGGTCACGCGGCCGTGCACCCGCGCCCGGGCGGCGGCAGCATCTTCCGCGTCACGTTCCGGCCCGCGGCCTGAGCTGCTCCCGTTTCAACGACGGCCTGCGAGCGGATCGCGCACGCAGCGGAACCCCAGGTGGTTCGTGCCGCTGTCGGGGGTCGAGGCCATCTTGGCGCTGGGGCGGTAGCTCGAGCAGTAGCTCGCGTGGCACAGGAACGAGCCGCCCTTCTGCACGCGTGAGTCGGGCGCGAACGGGTTGCGCGGATCGGCGGCCTGCTGCGGACCGCGCGGATCGACGCAACACGCTCCCGGCCCGAGCTCGGCCACGCGGCTGCCGTAGGCGAGCGGATCGTAGGCATCCGCCGTCCACTCCCACACGTTGCCGGCCATGTCGAACAGGCCCAAGGCGTTCGGCGGGAAGGAACCCACCGGCGAAGCCGTCGCGAACCCGTCGGCGAGGGTGTTCTGGTCGGGGAACCGGCCCTGCCAGAGGTTCGCGCGGGGCCGGCCGTCCGGCTCGAGCACGTCGCCCCACACGTAGCGGCGGCCGTCGGCGCCGTGGCGCGCGGCGCGCTCCCACTCGGCCTCGCTCGGCAGGCGTTTGCCGGCCCAGGCCGCGTACGCGACGGCGTCGAACCAGGAGACGTGCACCACCGGGTGGTTCCCGCGCCCCTCGATCGAGCTCCCCGGTCCCTCCGGCGCGCGCCAACTGGCGCCGGGCACCCAGCTCCACCACTGCGAGGGATCGTCGAGCGGCACGGGCCCGGGCGGCGGCGTGAACACCAGCGAGCCGGGCACCAACGAGCCGGGGTCCGGCGGGGGCGTGCCGGGCGGGAGTTGGGTGCGCAGCTCCTCCCACTCCGGCGCCCGCTCGGCGGTCGTCACGTAGCCGGTCGCCGCGACGAAGGCCTGGAACTGCGCGTTGGTGACCTCGGTCGCATCGATCCAGAAGCCCGCGAGCCGCACCCGGTGGGCCGGACGTTCGTCGGCGCGCCCCTCGGGCCCGTCCCAACCCATGGTGAACTCGCCCGCCGGCACCCAGACCATGCCCTCCGGCGCCGGTTCCCCGCGCCCCCCGCAGGCGCCCAGGGCGAGCAACACCCCGACCCCGGGCCCCCACCGCTGCCAACCGCGCGCCATTGCGCCGCCGAGTGTAGAACGCCAGCGCTCTGGATGGGGAGCCGTCCCGAGCTTGGGAGGCAGCCTGCCACGGGGAGAATTCCTAGGGAATGCGCTTACGCGGTCGCGGGGTCCTTCCGAACACGGGGGAGGAACGAGCCGCCATCAGGTCCCCACCTGCCCCACGATGCCCGGCGGCTCGCTCTGGGAGACCCCACTCCCACTTGGATTCCTGTCCCTGGCCGCCGGTCCGAGCCCCACTCCGGATCGGCGGCCGCCTTCGTTCCCGCGCTGTCCCCGGCGAGGCGGCTGCCCAACGGTCGCCGCCCCCCGGGCCCCCTCGAACGGGAGCGCGGGGGGCGGCGGAGGACGCTCGGAACGCGGGGCTATTGCCCTTCGGCGAAGTCCCGCAGCCACAGGCCGTGGCGTTGCTCGAGGAAGGCCTGCGAGCGGTACGTGTCCTGGAAGAAGGTCGTCACGCTCTGCTGTTGGAGCTGCTGGCGCAGCGCCATCAGCTCGTCGGGCTTCATCTTGGAGAGGTCGGCGTCGCGGCGACCCGCCAGTCGCACCAGGAAGGCGTGGCTGCCGGCGCGCGTGGCGGAGGGCTCGAAGACCTCGCCGTCCGGGCCCGCGTAGAACAGCGAGCTGGTGCGCAGGTAGGCCTCGATCTGGGCCTGGTCCCCGTCCATCGGCGGCGTGGCGAAACGGCCCGCGTAGTCGCGTCGCAGGACCTCGAAGCCGGCCGCCGAGACGAGCTCGGCGAAGCGGCCCTCGTCGAGCACGATCGTCGCCGGCGGCTCGTCGCCCTCGGCGGCGGCCGACTTCAGGCTCTCGTACAGGGCCTCGAGGCGCCGCAGTCCGACCTGCGTGGCTTCGACGGCGGCCCAGGCGTCCGCCACCTGCTCGCGGATCTCGGCGAAGGGCGGCATGGCGCGCGGGAAACGCTCGAGCACGCGGCTGATCACGATCGCACCCTCGTCGACGACCACCCGCCCGACGAGCTGACCGGGCTCGACGTTGCCGTGGGATCCGACCACGAAGCGGCCGGTCCAGGGGCGCTGCACCTCGTCCGTCCACTGCTGGCGCGTCTGGGGCGCGTCGATGCGCTCGTAGGAGAGCCCGAGCTCGCCGGCCTCGCGCGCGAGGTCCAGGCCCTCGCCCTCGGCGCGGGCGCGCAGGTCCCTCAGCCAGTCCTGCATGGCGAAGTAGATCGGTGCCTCGCGCAGGGCCTGCTCCTGGGCCTCGTCGAAAGTGAGGTAGATGCGGTCGCGCTCAGCCAGGGGATCCTGCTCGGACTCTTCCTCGCCTTCTCCACGCTCGGGCTCGGGCAGCGGCTCGGGGCGCTGGAAGCGCACGTGGCTGAACCGGTTGTAGTAGTCGCGGGCGAGCTCGGTGGCGTCGCTGTCCTCGGCCCGCGGGTAACGCTCGAGCAACAGGGTCGCGTCCAGGTCCGGCCCGAAGGGCACGTACGCGGCCTCGGCGGTGTAGCGTTCGGCGCTGAGATACCGGCTCTTCTCGATCTCGCTGCGCGCGGCGAGCCAGGCTTCGAGCTCCTCGTCGGAGGGCAGGGCGGCGCGCGCCTCGTCGAAGTAGTCCTCGCTGACCGTCTGCACGTAGTCGAAGGCGAACTCGCGGTGGCGATCCTGCCAGCGCTCGACCACCTTGCCCGGGTCGGCCGTGGCCATGCCCGAGGCCAGGAACATCTCGAAGCGCTGGATGCGCATCGCGCGGCGCAGCACGGCCTCGAAGCTGGCCTTCGAGAGCGTGCGGATGCGGCGCACGTAGAGGTCGTAGCCGACGAGGTCGGGGCCGAACAGGGCGCGCAGTTGGTCGGCGAGCTCCTGGTCGGTGATCTCGATGCCCCAGCTCCGCGCCAGGTCGTCCATCACGATCAGGCGCGCGGCCTCGTCGTCGCGCTGGACGCGCTGGGCGGCGAGACCCATGGCGCGCACGATGCCGTCCTCGAGGTACCCGAAGCGCAGCTTCTCCGAGAGGAAGTCGGCCCGCGAGAGGCGCTTCTGCTTGCCGTCGAGCCCCGTCCAGCGGACGAAGTCCTCGTCCGCCGCCCCCCGCCCGCCCGCGGCGCCCATCATGGGCTCGGCGACGACGAAGACGATCAGGACGAAGACCGTCAGCAGGATCGTGAGGTAGAAGCGCAGCCGGCTGGAGCCCTTGGGGACGACGATCAGATCGTCCTCGGCGTGCGTTTCCGGGGTGGGGGCGTCGGCGGGCCGCCGAACCTCCTTGGATTTCTTGCTCTGGGACATGGGACGCGTCCGTTGGACGTGCGGCGCCGTTGCGCGAGGGCGGATGGGTGCGCGGCGAGGAGCCCGCGGCGCCTGCCGATCGGGGTCGACCCGCGGGGTGCGGCGCGGCCCCCCGCGCGGCGGGCCGAAGAGTCTACGGGCGCGGGGAAGGGAGGCGCAAGCGAGCCGGGGGGCCCGTCAGAGGAGCTCGCCGTCCCGTGGCAGGTCCTCGAGGCTCCCCAGGCCGAAGCGGTCGAGGAATTCCTTGGTGGTGCCGTACTGGAGGGGGTTGCCGGGTAGCTCCGCGCGCCCCACCACCTTGACCAGACCCCGATCCACGAGGGCGCGCAGCATCGGTCCGGCCTGCACGCCGCGGATGGCCTCGATCTCGGCCTTGGTCACGGGCTGGCGGTAGGCGACCACGGCCAGGGTCTCGAGGCCCGCGGCCGAGAGGCGTTCGGTGCGCTCACCGGGCGCCAGGCGGGCCACGACTTCACCCTGGTCGGGCGCCGTGAACAGGTGCCAGCCGCCGGCGATGCGGCGCAGCTCGATCGGCAGGCCGCCCGCCTCGAGGCGTCGGCCGAGCTCCGTCAGGGCCGCCATCACGCGCGCGGGCCGCGGGCGCTCGAGCAGCTCCACGAGCTTGCGCGGCGGCAAGGGGTGCGGCGAGGCGAAGAGCAGGGCCGCGACCTGGCGCACCAGCTCGTCGTCCGAGAGCCGCTCGCCCGCGCCGGCCTCCTGGGGTTCGTCCGCGGGGAACTCGGGCTCGGGCCCGTCCTCCAGCGCTCCCCCCGCGGCCTGGGCCGCCGGGGCCTCGGCGTCCCGTTCGGGCTCGGGCTCGGGCTCGGGTTCGGAGGGAGCGCCCTCCGGCGCCGGGCGGCGGCGGCGAGCACGGGGCGCCGCGGGTTGCTCAGCCAGCTCGGCCAGGGCCGGAGCGGCGTCCTCCCCATCCATCGCAGGGTTCGGGTGCACCATCGCCCGCGAGCATCGAGAACGGCCGCGCCGGATTCAACGCCCAGGATCGGCGTCGGGGGCGCCGCGCCGCGGACTGCCGGTCAGCGCCAGGTACGGCCCGAGGTCGACCTCGTAGCGCTCGAGCATCTCGACGCGCCACTGCCAGTACTCCGCGTCCTGCACCGCCCGTTCGGCCAGGCTGCCCTCGACGAGCTCCGCGACCGCGTCCCAACGGCCGCGCACGGGCGGATCGATCGACTCGACCCGCATCACGAGCCACGAGTCCTGCTCCCGCAGGGGTCCGCCGATTCGGCCCGCGCCGGTGCCGAAGGCCAGGCGCGAGAGCGAGGAGCCCGAGCGCAGGATCGGCGGCAACAGGCCGCCCCGTTCCCCGGAGGGGTCCTCGCTGAGCTCGCGCGCCAGGTCGGCGAAGTCCTCGCCGGCCTCGGCGCGCGCCAGGGCTTCCTCGGCCCGCGCGCGGTCGGCGGTCACCACGGCGCGCACGATCGCGCGTTCGTTCGCCAGGGTGAAGCTACGCACCGCGCGCTCGGCGAGCAGATGGCGCACGACGTCCTGGCGCGCCTGGCCGAGGTAGAACTCCGGCGCGAGGCCCAGCCGGCCGCTGATCCACTCCTCGATCGTCTTGCCGGGGAAGGAGCGCTCGACGTTCTGGCGCAGGCCCTCGAGGGTCTCGAGGTACAGCGCCTCGACGCGCGCGGGGGGCACGCTGATGCCCAGGCGCTCGCCCTCGGCCTGCACCAGGTAGGCGTCGACGAGTTGCTCGAGGGCAGCCCGCGTCTCGCGCGGGTTCTGCTGCAGGACGTGTAGGAACAGCTCGCGCAGCGGGATCGTCCGGCCGCCGACGCGGGCCACGATCGGCTCGGCCGTCGCCTGGGCGACCGCTGCCGTGGGCTCCGCGGGCGCGGGCACCGGCGCCTCGCCGCGCGGGGACTCGCCGCGGGGCGCTTCGCCGCGCGGCGCCTCGCGCACGCCCCCGGCGACCGGTTCGGAGGGCGTGGGACGGGTGGGGTTGGGCGTCGCGCCGCAGGCGCAGACCCAGGGCAAGAGCAGCAGGGCGAGCGGGCGGGCTTTCATGGGTCGGGCTCAGCGATAGCGGATGCGGCGTTGCACGCCGATGCCCTGGCAGGTCTCGCACACGACCTTGCGCACCCCGGCCTGGTTGTTGGCCCCCGTGCCGCCGGTGTGGATCTGCTCGCGCGTGCCCGTGCCGGCGCAGCCCGGGCAGGGCGTGAGGTCGGGCGCGGGGCGCACCTCGAGGTCGCCCGAGTTCTCGGCGTAGTTGGCGATGATCCAGTTGCGTCGAACGGCCGAGGAGAGCGAGCGCCAGAAGCCCTCCTGATCGACCTCCTCGCCGCTGGGCAAGGTCGCGGTGCGGCGCGCGGCCTCCTGGTTCTGCAGGAAGCGGCGCAGGCGTTCGGCGAGCTCGGCGCGCTCGCGCTCCAGGGCCGTGCGCGGCTGGGCCTGCTCGGTCTCGGGTTGCGAGCCCTTCAGCGCGGCGTCCTCGCCCAGGAGCCAGGTCGCGCCGCCATAGGACGCGGGACGCCAGCGGCCGCGCGGGCGCTCGACCCACAACTGGCGCACCTCGTCCGGGGTCAACGCCGCCTTGTAGGGCCGCAGGTCCTGGGTGACGCCCTCCACGATCGCCTGGGAGAATCCTTCCTCGAGGAAGGCCAGCACCTCGGCGTAGCTCTTGCGAGCGGTCTGATCGGCGACGCGCTCCATGCGCGCCAACCAGCGTCGGCGCACCTGGTCGCGCAGCAGCGCCAGCCGGTCCTTTTCGACGCGGTCCTCGAGTTTCTTGCGGTCGGCCTGCAAGGGGCTGCCGACGAAGGTCGCCTGGAAGTCCGCGAGCAGCGCCCGCGCCTGGTCGTAGGCCCGGCGGCGGCGCAGGCGGTCGGCCTCGTCGAGGGCGTCGAGCTGCACCTGCTGGCCGGCCTTGAGCAGGGCCCGCTCCTGGGCCGCGGCCAACTCGTCGGGCTTGAAGGAGGGATCGAGGGTGGCGGCCAGGGTGTAGTGCGCGAAGGCGTACTGGAACTCGAGGATGCGCTCGCAGAACTTGCCCAGCTCGTACTGCTCCGCGGGGTCGAGCGGATCGGTGCGCCCGAGCTCCTGATTGTAGAGCTCGGCGCGCGTGAAGATGTCGCGCGCCGGGACGCGCAGGCCGGCCTGCTCGGTGCGGATGCGGTTGAGCGGCAGCTCGAGCTGCGCGACGGCGTCCTTGACGATCAGGCTGGTCTCGGTGCGGCCGAGGACCAGCCCGATGCGCTCCTGGCCGTCGATCATCACGATGCGCGAGGCCTCGGTGTAGATCTCCTCGCCTTCGAGCTCGACGTACCCGAAGCGCGTGCGCAGCTCGAGCTCCTGGCCCGGGTCGAGCAGGCTCCAGGGCACGCGCGCCAGGCCGCCGTTGTCCATGCGCCGGAACGCGATGCGCTCGGGATCGTGCTCCTCGATGCGACCCCAGGAGAGCGAGCCGTCGCGCAGCTTGAGCATCACGACCGCCGGGGCGCTCGCGCCTTCCTGCGCGCTGCCCGTGGGCGCGAGGGCACCGAGGGCGAGCAACGGGAGGAGCGTGCGGGCGAGGACAGGGAGGCGGTTGGGTCGTTGCATGGCTCACCTCGGAGCTCGGGCTGGGCGGCGCAGGGCACCGCCCTCGATCAGTTCACGGCGCAGGCGCTCGCCGAAGGGCAGTTCGCGCAGGAGCAGCAGGCTGAAGTCCTGGGTGCGGCGCACGCCGGCCGTGCTCCAGCTCATCTGGACGTCGACGCGGTACTGGCGGGGCTCGGCGGGGTTGGGTCGCGCCTTGGCGGAGTAGACCACGAACTCGGCCCCCGGCACCGGGCGATCGACGAGCTCGACGGGCTCGCCGAGCTCCCCGTCCTGGTACGGGAAGAGGGCGCGTTCGAGGTCGGCCAGCACGCTCTCGGTGGCCGAGGCCGCGGCGGCGCGCAACTGCGCCGTGCGCGTCAGGGCCGCGCCGAAGGTCAGCATGCCGAGGATGGCGCTCGCGCCGAGCACCAGGATGCCCATGGCCAGCACGACCTCGAGGATCGTGAAGCCCGAACGGCGGGCGGCGGGCGGCACGCAGCGGGCGTTCACAGGCCCCAGTCCTCCCGGAACTGCGGCACCGGCACCTCGCGCACGCTGCGCAGGCCGTGCTGCACGAGGGTGCCCGGCGCGTGGTAGGCGGGGGAGGTTCCGCGTTGGGCGCGCTCGACGTCGACGTTGCGGCCCTGGATCTGGCGCACGCGCACCCACTCGGCCCCCAACAGGAGATAGCGCTCGCCCCCTCCCTCGAGGGGCAGGTGCTCGGGCAGGTCGACCACCAGGCGCGCGCCGTTGGCCGTCAGGGCCTCGCTCAGGCGCGGTCGGCGCAGGCGATCGGCGGGGCGCTCGACCTCGAGCTCGAGGCGCACGCGGCGCGGCAGCACCGGCAGGTCGCCGGCGCGCGGGCTCCAACCGGCGGGCTCGTTCCACAGGTGCATCGTCTCGTTGGGCCGACCGCGGCCCCAGGCGTCCCACGAGCCGGCGGCGTCGGCGAGCTCGGGTCCGATGCGCCAACCCCCGTGCACGATCGAGGTCTGGGAGGCGAAGCGCAGCTCGAGGTACAGGATGCCGCCGCTGACCTCGGCCAGCCGTTCGCCGCTCGGCAGGCCGTCGCGGCCGAGGAAGGCCGCCTCGAAGAACGAAGGCCCCTCGGCCGCCCCCACCAGGCGCTCGGCGCGCCACAGCCGGCCGATGCTGCGCAACTCGGGCGTGCGCCCCTCGGGGAACAGCGCCCAGCAGACCTCCATCAGCGCCGGGCCGGCGGGCTCGGGCGTCTCGCTCGGGGCCGGCGCGGGCGCGGCCGGGGCGCGCTCGCCGGC
>CAYMYN010000058.1:0-16316 GCA_964394665.1 uncultured Planctomycetaceae bacterium | reverse complement strand
GAGAACCCGCGCCACGTCGAGATCCAGATCCTGGGCGACCACTTCGGCAACGTGATCCACCTGGGCGAGCGCGACTGCTCCGTCCAGCGCCGGCACCAGAAGCTGATCGAGGAGTCACCCTCGCCCAGTCTCCCGCGGCACGTGCGCGAGGAGATGGGGGCGGCCGCGGTGCGCCTGGCGAAGCTCGTCGGCTACCACAACGCGGGCACGGTGGAGTTCCTGCTCGACCGCAGCGGGAACTACTACTTCATCGAGGTCAACGCGCGCATCCAGGTCGAGCACACGGTGACCGAGATGGTGACTGGCGTGGACCTGATCCAGGAGCAGATCCGCATCGCGGCCGGCCAGCCCCTGCGCTATGCCCAGGAGGACATCGTCCCCCGCGGGCACTGCATCGAGTGCCGCATCAACGCCGAGGACCCCGAGCACGACTTCCGTCCCTCGCCCGGCCTGATCGAGAGCTTCGTGCCGCCCGGGGGACCGGGGGTGCGGGTCGATAGCCACTGCTACAGCGGCTACCGGATCCCGCCGAACTACGACTCGATGGTCGGGAAGCTGCTCGTCCATCGACCCTCGCGCGCCGAGGCCATCCGGACCATGTTGCGCGCCCTGGGCGAGTTCGTGATCGAGGGCCCGCGCACCACCATCCCGATCCACCGGCGCATCCTCGAGCACTCCGACTTCCGCGCCGGGGAACACGACACCGGGTTCGTCGAGCGGTACTTCGGGCCCGCCTCGGGCTCCCCGCGCAAGTGAGGCCCCCGATGCGTTCCCCCGGCCGCCCCCCGATCCCTGCGTCCGCGCGGGCCGCCGGCCTGGCGCTCGCGCTGGGCCTGGTCCTGGGCTCGTGCCAGGCGCGCGACCGCTGGCCGGTGATCGCCACCCAACGTTGGCCCGGTCCCATGGGCGCGTCCCAGTCCCCCCTGCCCCCCGGCGTCGACGGGCTCTACGCGCCGGGCATCGAGGAGGTCCTGGTGCTGCGCCACGCCGACCCGGTGCAGGTCCAGCCGGCGGGCCAGCCGGCGCCCTTCCCCCTGGCCTTCTACGACAAGCGCCGGCGGGTGAACTCGGGGACCTGGATCTACTCGGCCCCCAACGGGCGGGCCGAGGTGCTGTGGCCCGCGGGCTCGAGCCTGATCCTCTTCGGCCGCTGCACCGGAATCGTCGGATCCCCCGCGCGCGGCGAGCCCCAGTTCCTGTTCCAGGAGGTGGAGGTGGCGAGCCTGCATCCGCGCGCCGGCGAGCGCTACCAACTGCTCGGCGGCGCCGTGCTCGAGGCCCCCGAGGGCCCCATCCGCCTGGAGCGGCGCGAGAACGGCGTCCTGCGCATCCACAGCCAGGCCAAGCTCCCGGCCGAGATCGTGTACCGCGAGGAGACCTTCGTGCTCGACCCCGGGCACGTGCTCGACCTGCCCGTGCTGGACGTCACCGGCCGGCCGGCGCCGAGCCTCGCGGGTGCGACCCTGCTCGCGGGGGCGGGCTTCGAGGTCGCCGTCCAGGGCGAGGCCGAGGCCGCGGCCCAGGACGGCGGCGTGTCCGTGCTCGGCCGCGGCGAGCACGAGCTGCGCGCCCTGGGTGTCCGGGTGCGCCTGGAGCCGGGAGAACGGGCCCTGTTCAGCGGCCTGGGCCCGACGCCCGACCAGGGAGCACGGATCCCGCCTCCCGCGGCCACCTCCCCCGACTAGCCTCCCCCCTCCCCATGTCGCGACGGACGATCCTGATCACCGGCGGGGCCGGTTTCCTCGGCAGCCATCTGTGCGAGCGGTACCTCGCCGAGGGCTACGAAGTGATCTGCATGGACAACTTGATCACGGGGGACCTCGCCAACGTCGAGCACCTCTTCCGCGATCCGGTCTTCCACTTCGAGAAGCGCGACGTCACCGAGTACCTGCACGTCGGCGGGCGGCTCGACTCGATCCTGCACTTCGCCTCCCCGGCCAGCCCCATCGACTACCTCGAGCTGCCGATCCAGACCCTCAAGGTCGGTTCCCTGGGGACCCACAAGGCCCTGGGGTTGGCGCGGGCCAAGGGCGCGCGGTTCCTATTGGCCTCCACCTCCGAGTGCTACGGCGACCCGCTCGTGCACCCCCAGTCCGAGGAGTACTGGGGCAACGTCAACCCGGTCGGTCCGCGCGGCGTGTACGACGAGGCCAAACGCTTCGCCGAGGCCATCACCATGGCCTATCACCGCTTCCACGGCGTGCAGACGCGCATCGTGCGCATCTTCAACACCTACGGGCCGCGCATGCGGCTCAACGACGGTCGCGCGCTGCCGGCCTTCATGTCCCAGGCGCTGCGCGGGGAGCCGCTGACGGTCTTCGGCGACGGCTCGCAGACGCGCTCGTTCTGCTACGTGGACGACCTGGTCGAGGGCATCCACCGTCTGCACCTCTCGGACGAGGTCTACCCGGTCAACATCGGCAACCCGGCCGAGATGACGATCCTCGAGTTCGCCCAGGCGGTGCGCGCCCTGTGCGGCTCGCGCTCGGAGATCGTGTTCAAGCCCTTGCCGGTCGACGATCCCAAGATCCGCCAGCCCGACATCACCAAGGCGCGTCGCGTCCTGGGCTGGGAGCCGAAGGTGTCCCTCGAGCAAGGGCTGACGCGCACCCTGGCCTCGTTCCGGGACCGCATCCCGCGCGCGGGCGCGGCGGACTGACCCCATGTGCGGCATCGTCGGGAGCATCCGCCGGAGCGAACCGGTGCTCGCGGGCCTCGTGGCGGGCCTGCGCGCGCTGGAGTACCGCGGCTACGACAGCTCGGGCGTGGCGGTGGGGGAGCCGCAGGGCATCCTCGTGCGCCGCAAGGCCGGGCGCCTCGAGGCCCTCGAGGCGGAACTCGCCGACGGAGCGCTGGCGCGCTCCACGGTCGGCATCGGGCACACCCGTTGGGCGACCCACGGGCCGCCGACCGATGCCAACGCCCACCCGCACACCGACGGCAGCGGCCGTCTGGCCCTCGTGCACAACGGCGTGATCGAGAACCACGCCGAGCTGCGCCGCGAGCTCAGCGCCGCGGGCGTCGTGTTCCACTCGGACACGGACACCGAGACCCTCGTGCACCTGGTGGGCCGCGAGCTGGCCGATGGCGCGCCGCGCGCACCGGGCGAGGGAGCGCTCTCGGCCGCCGTGCGCCGCGCCCTGGCGCACGTCTCCGGCTACTACGCCATCGCCGTGCTGCGCATCGGCGAGCGCCCCGAGCTGGTCTGCGCGCGGCACGGTCCGCCCCTGTGCGTCGGCGCCACCGCGGAGGGTGCCTGGCTGGCCTCGGACGTCCTGGGCCTGGTGCCCTACACGCGCGAGGTCGTCTTCCTCGACGACGGCGACGTGGCCGAGCTCGCGCCCGGGAGCGTGATCGTGCGCGGGCTCGATGGAGCCTTGCTCGAGCGCCCCGCGCGGCGCGTCGACTGGAGCGCCGAGGACGCCGCGCTGGGGACCTTCCCGCACTTCATGCTCAAGGAGATCCACGAGCAACCCGACGTGCTCGCGCGCACCGCCTTCGAGCGCATCGACGACGACGCGGGCGACGTGCGGCTGTTCGACGGCGGCCCGGGCGAGGAGCTGCTCGCCGGCCTCCAGCGCCTGGTCATCGTCGCCTGCGGGACGGCGCACCACGCCGGGCTGGTCACGCGCTACCTCGTCGAAGGCCTGGCGGGACTGCCGGTCGAGGTCGACTACGCGAGCGAGTTCCGCTACCGCGGCCCGGTGCTGACCCCGGGCACGGCGGCCCTGGCCGTCTCGCAGTCGGGGGAGACCGCCGACACGCTGGCGGCCCTGCGCCTGGCGCGCAGCCTGGGCGCGCGCACGCTGGCGATCTGCAACGTGCGCGGCAGCACCCTCGCCCGCGAGGCCGAGGGTCTGCTCCTGACCCACGCCGGCCCCGAGATCGGCGTGGCGAGCACCAAGGCCTTCGTCGCGCAGCTCGTCGCGGGATACCTGCTGGCGGTGCGCTTGGGGCGGATCGGCGGCCGCATCGATCTCGAGCGCGGGCGCTCCCTGCTGCAGGAGCTGCGCCTCCTGCGCCCGGCCCTCGAGCGGCTGCTCAGCGAACACACGACCCAGCGCGTGCAGGCCATCGCCGAACGCCACCAGGACGCGCGCGGCTTCCTGTTCCTCGGTCGCGGGCTCAACTACCCGATCGCCCTCGAGGGCGCGCTCAAGCTCAAGGAGATCTCCTACGTGCACGCCGAGGGCTACCCCGCCGGCGAGATGAAGCACGGGCCGATCGCGCTGGTGGAGCCGGGCCTCTCGACGGTCGTGCTCGCCAGCCGCGGCGCGGTGGCCGACAAGGTGCGCTCGAACATCGAGCAGGTCCGCGCGCGCGGCGGCCGCGTGATCTGCATCGGCTCGGACCCCGGCGCGCTCGAGCTCGCGGACGAGGCGCTCGAGGTGCCCGAGTCGAGCGAGTGGCTCTCGCCGATCCTCAACGTCGTGCCGTTGCAGCTCCTGGCGTACCACGTGGCGCTGCTCAAGGGCTGCGACATCGACAAGCCCCGCAACCTGGCCAAGAGCGTCACGGTCGAGTGACCCGGTCCCCGAGCGCAGGAGCAGCCATGTCGAAGATCCTGGTGACGGGCGGCGCGGGGTTCATCGGCTCGCACGTCGGCGAGAAGCTGCTCGCGCGCGGCGACGCGGTCACCGTGCTCGACAACTTCAACGACTTCTACGACCCGGCCCGCAAGCGCGCCAACCTGGCCGCGCTGCGCGGCGCGCGCGTGGTCGAGGGCGACATCCGCGACGTGGACCTCGTGCGACGCCTGTTCGACGAGGGCGGCTTCGACGTGCTGGTGCACCTGGCCGCGATGGCCGGCGTGCGCCCCTCGCTGCAGGATCCCCTGCACTACGAGGACGTCAACGTGCGCGGCACCCTGGTGCTGCTCGAGGAGCTGCGCCGGCGGCCCTCGACGCGCCTGGTCTTCGCCTCCTCCTCGAGCGTGTACGGCGCCCACGAGGCCGTCCCCTTCCGCGAGGACGTCGACATCCACCGGCCGGTCTCGCCCTACGCCGCGACCAAGCGCGCCGGCGAGCTGATCGCCTACACGCACCACCACCTGTACGGCATCCCGACCACCTGCCTGCGGTTCTTCACCGTCTACGGCCCGCGCCAGCGCCCGGAGATGGCGATCCACAAGTTCGTGCGCGCGGCCCTGCGCGGCGAGCCGATCCCTTTCTACGGCGACGGCTCGAGCCGCCGCGACTACACCTACGTCGACGACATCGTCGACGGCGTGCTGCGCGCGATCGATCGCTGCGCGGGCTACGAGATCTACAACCTGGGCGAGTCCCGCACGACGACCCTCAAGGAGCTCGTGGAGCTGGTGGGGGAGGCCACCGGGCGCGAGCTCCGGCTCCAGCACCTTCCAGCCCAACCGGGCGACGTGCCGATCACCTACGCGGACGTCTCCAAGGCCCGCGCGCGGCTGGGCTACGAGCCCTCCACCCCGGTCGAAGAGGGCCTGCGCCGCTTCGTCGAGTGGTACCGCTCCCAGGAGCTGCCCTGAACGCCGCCGAGCGCCACGCGCCCGGCCCGCCGAGGCCCGCGCGCCGCGTTGCGGCCCCCTGCGAGCCCCCCTATCCTGTCCGCCCCGCCGCACCCCCCACCCCGCGTACCTCCCGAGAGCATCGATGAAGGGCGTCATCCTCGCCGGGGGACTGGGCACTCGCCTGTTCCCCCTGACCAAGATCACCAACAAGCACCTGCTGCCGGTCTACGACCGGCCGATGATCTACTACCCGATCCAGGCCCTGGTGAACGCCGGCATCGACGACATCATGATCGTCACCGGGGGCCAGAACGCCGGGGACTTCCTGAAGCTCCTCGGCAACGGCAGCGAGTTCGGGCTCAAGCACCTCAACTACACCTACCAGCAGGGCGAGGGGGGCATCGCCGAGGCGCTGGGTCTCGCCGAACACTGGGCCAAGGGCGAGCCCGTGGTCTGCATCCTGGGCGACAACATCATCGAGGGCAACATCCGCCGCGCGGTGGCGGATTTCCGGGCCCAGGGGCGCGGCGCGAAGATCCTGCTCAAGGAGGTCCCCGACCCGCAGCGCTTCGGCGTCGCCACCCTGGAGGGCAAGCAGGTCGCGCGCATCGTCGAGAAGCCCAAGGCCCCCGAGTCGAACCTGGCCGTGATCGGCATCTACATGTACGACGGGCGGGTGTGGGAGATCGTCAAGACGCTCAAGCCCAGCGACCGGGGCGAGCTCGAGATCACCGACGTGAACAACTGGTACATCCGCGACGGCTCGCTGACCTTCGACGTGCTCGAGGGTTGGTGGACCGACGCGGGCACCTTCGAGTCCCTGCACCGGGCGTCCTCGCTCGTGGCCGAGGGCGGCGCCAACAAGCTCGGCTAGGGTCCACGGTGCGGCTGGAGAGGGGAACGCGGACTTGAGCGACGAGCGGCGCAAGCGGGTGTTGGTCACCGGGGCGGCGGGCATGTTGGGCAGCCAGGTGCTGCTCTCGGTGCCCGACGACGTCACGGCCGTGGGGACGGACCTGCGCGAGGCCGCGGGCGTCGACGCGCCGGGGGTCGATCTCGCCGATCCGGCGGCCGTCGCGCGGCTGTTCGAGGAACACGGCCCCTTCCGCGGCGTGATCCACACCGCGGCCTACACGGCGGTGGACAAGGCCGAGGAGGAGCCCGAGCTCGCCACGCGGGTCAACGTCGAGGCCACGCGGGTCCTGGCCGAGGCCGCGGCGCGCGCCGGCGTGCCGCTCGTGGTGGTCAGCACGGACTTCGTCTTCGACGGCACCCAGAATCGGCCCTACACCGAGGACGACCCGCCCGCGCCGCTCTCGGTCTACGGACGCACGAAGCTCGAGAGCGAGCGCGCCGCCGTGGCCGCCCACCCCAGCGGCGCGCGGATCGTGCGCACGCAGTGGCTCTACGGGCCGCGCGGACGGCACTTCCCCGGCACGATGCGCGAGCTGGCGAAGGAGCGGGACGAGCTGCGGGTGGTCGACGACCAACACGGCTCGCCGACCTCGACCCTGGAGCTGGCCCCCGCCCTGTGGGACGTGCTCCAGCGCGGCGAGCCGGGCGTCTACCACGCCGCCTGCGAGGGCGAGGCCACCTGGTTCGACCTGGCGCAGGCGACCCTGGCCGCCGTGGGCGAGGAACGCGTGCGGCTCGTGCCCTGCTCGACCGCCGAGTTCCCGCGCCCGGCCCGGCGCCCGGCCTACAGCGTCCTCGACTGCTCGCGCCTGGCGAAACTGCGCGGGAAACCGCTGGCATCGTGGCGCGACGCCCTCTCCACTTACCTCGGCAGCGAAGTCCGATGAACCCGCGCGTCCACTCCGACTCCCCGCCCGCCCCGACCGTGCTCGTCACCGGGGGGGCCGGGTTCATCGGCAGCAACTTCGTGATGATGCTGCGCGAGCTGCGGCCGCACGCGCGCGTCGTGAACCTGGATGCCCTGACCTACGCCGGCAACCTCGAGAACCTGGCCACGCTCGAGCGCGACCCGCTGCACGTCTTCGTGCGCGGGGACATCCGCGAGACCGAGGACGTCGGGCGCGCCTTCGACGCCTGCGGCGCGGAGGGGGAGATCGACGTCGTGCACTTCGCGGCCGAGAGCCACGTCGATCGCTCGATCCTCTCGGGGCTGCCCTTCGTGACCACCAACGTGGTCGGCACGCAGGTGTTGCTCGACGCGGCCCGCGCCCGCGGGGTGCGGCGTTTCGTGCACGTCTCGACCGACGAGGTCTACGGATCCCTGGGCGAGGAGGGCGCCTTCAGCGAGGAGACGCCGATCGCCCCCAACTCGCCCTACTCGGCCAGCAAGGCGTCGAGCGACCTGCTCGTGCGCGCCGCGCACGAGACGCACGGCTTCGACGCCTGCATCACGCGCTGCTCGAACAACTACGGGCCCTACCAGTTCCCCGAGAAACTGCTGCCGTTGGTGATCGCCAACGCGCAGGAGGACCGGCCCATCCCGGTCTATGGCGACGGCCTCAACGTGCGCGACTGGCTCTACGTGCGCGACCACTGCGAGGCCATCCTGGCGGTGCTCGAGCGCGGCCGCGCCGGCGGGGTCTACAACATCGGCGGCAACAACGAGCTCCCGAACATCGTGCTGGTGCGCAAGGTGTTGTCCGAGCTCGGGAAACCCGAGTCGCTGATCACCTTCGTCACCGATCGCCCCGGCCACGACCGGCGCTACGCGATCGACGCGACCAAGATCCGGCGCGAGCTGGGCTGGGCCCCGCGCTTCACCTTCGACCAGGCCTTGCCGCTCACCATCCGCTGGTACCAGGCGAACGCGGCCTGGCTCGGAAAGGTCCGCAGCGGCACGTACCGCGACTACTACGAGCGCCAGTACGGCGCGCGCCAGGGAACTCCGGCGGGGGGCGCCGGGTGAGACCCGGCTCGGCCCACGGGCTTCCACCCGGCGCGCGCATCGCCGGCCGTCCCCAGCGCGGCGCGGGGGACTTCGGGCGCGCCTCCCTCCGGAACCGACCCCGCTCCCTGCGATGATGGACCTGCTCGACCGCCCGGCGCTCTGGAGTCTGCTGCTCCTCCTCGTGCTGCCCGCCTGTGTCTCGCAGGCAGACAAGCGCACGCTGCAGTACCTCAACACCGAGGGCTTCGGCAAGCGCTACACCGGCAACGCCGAGGAGGCCGACTACGTCACCCTGGGCGACACGGTCATCCTGCGGGTCGTCCACGCCGACGGGGAGGAGGAGAGCACCCACAACGTCGCGATCGACGGGACGATCCTGCTCGAGGACCTGGGGGCCGTGAGCGTGGCCGGCCTGACCCGCACGGACATCGAGAGCCTGTTGACCGAGAAGTACAGCGCCGTCCTGGACCTCTACCAGGTCCAGGCCCAGATCCGGTCCGACAACAAGCAGTACTTCATCTACGGCGAGGTCTCGAGCGAAGGGCCGAAGGTCTTCACCGGCGATCTGACGATCTGGGAGGCGGTGATGCAGGCCGGCCCCACCCGGGACTCGTCCAACCTGGGGCGGGTGCGCCTGATCCGTCCCGACCCGGTCGACCCCTACATCCTCTACGTCGACGTCAACGACATGATCGCCCTGGGTGACTCGACCTACAACGTGTCCGTGATGGAGCTCGACATCATCTACGTGCCGCCGACGCTCGTGGCCCAGCTCGGGTACTTCCTCGACGCGCTGCTCTTCCCGGTCAAGCAGGTCGTGGGCGGGCTGGCCTCCGCGTTGCTGCTCTTCGACGGGCGGTTCTACGGTGCTGGCGGCGGACGTCGTGGCTTCGGGGGAGGGGGAGGGGGGACCTTCTTCTGAGCGGGAGCGCTGCGCGTCCCCGGAGCTCGCCATGGCCGTCGAGATCGAAGCCACCGGACAACTCCAGGAGTTCCTGGAGATCCTCCGCAAGCGCAAGTGGCAGGTCGTGCTGCCGGCGGCCTTCATCCTGTCGCTGGGCGCGGCCTTCGCCGTGCTCGTGCCCAAGAAGTACCGCGTCGAGACCCAGGTCGAGCTGCGGGCCACGGCCGTCGAGGACCTCGAGGGACAATCCTCCCCGCTCTGGAGCCAGGTGCGCGAGGCGCAGAACGCCGCCCTGCACATCAAGGCCCCCAACCGCGTGCGACGGGTGATCGAGAGCCGCAAGTGGACCGACTACCTGAGCCTGGGCCCGGCCGAGCAGGCGAAGCTCGTGCGCGACGTCGTGAGGAACATCGAGGTGACGGTGCCGCGCCCGCGCTCGGAGGGCGGCTCGACCTTCGTCACCATCGAGTACCTCGACGTGGACCCGGTGCGGGCCGTGGACTTCCTGGAGCACCTGCGCGAGGACTGGACCAAGAACGAGGTCCAGCGCGGGCAACGCGCCATCGAGGATCAGCGCCTGGCCCTGCAGTCGCGCAGCGCCGAGCTCGAGAAGCAGATGCGCGACAAGCAGACCGAGCTGACGGATCTGCAGAGCGCCTACGGTCTCTCGCCGACCCAGCCGGTGCCCGGCCGCGAGTCGACCCGCAGCGAGGATCCGCTGTACGACGCCTACCTCGAGAAGCTGGCCGAGGAGCAGCGCCTGGAACGCCGCCAGGCCAGCCTGAAGGCCGAGATCGAGGCCCTCGAGATCCAGCTCGCCGAGACCGAGCCGCAGATCTGGGTCACGACCCTGAGCGGCGGGGTGGACCACACCCAGCGTATCGCCGAGCTCGAGTTCCAGCTCTCCGAGCTCGAGCGTCGGCGCGGCTACTACCAGCAGGGCACCCGGCGCCAGCAGTTCACGCGCGACATCGAGCAGGTCCAGGAGCGCATCGAGCGCCTGCGCGAGCAGGAACGCCGCGCCGAGGAACGCCGCGAGCCCTCCGAGAACCCCGCCTACCGCGAGCTGGCCGATCGTCGCGCCCAGGCGCTGCTCGAGCACGCGCGCACCGAGGCGACCCTGCGCGGGCTGGTGAAGGACTTGGGCCTGGCGCGCGAGGAGCTGCGCGAGCGCAACGAGGTCTACGCCGCCGTGGCGCGCATCCACGACGAGCTGGGCCGCCTGCGGGAAGCCCAGGCCGACGTGGCCGTGCTCGAGGCGCGCAACCAGCGCTACATGGAGCTGCTCTCGGGCCCGGCCGGGAACCCGTTCCAGATCACCAGCCCCGTGGCCGCGCCGACCGCGCCGTCCGAGCCCAATCCCTGGCTGATCGTGGCCTTCGCCATCGTGGGGGGCCTGGGCGTGGGCCTGGGCATCGCGGTGCTCTCCGAGTACAGCAAGAGCTGTTTCCGCAACGCCGCCGACATCAGCCGCGTGATGGTGGTGCCCGTGCTCGGCGTGGTGAACACGATCCGCACGCGTGCCGAGGTGCGCCGCGAACGCGCCCAGCGCCTGGCGGTGGGCCTCTCGACCGGGCTCCTGATCGGCGCGGTGGTCTTCCTGACCTGGGCCTGGGCCTCCCAGCCGGACCTGCTCGCACCCTGGCTGCGGGAGCACATCGAGGACTTCCGCAAGCTCTTCGTCTGAGAGGCCGAGAGGAGATGGAGCAGACCCGGAACAGACCCAGAGCAGACCATCCGGACGGCCTCTCGGAGTGCCTTTTGGACGGCCGGCAAGCCGGCCGTACCGAGAGTGCTCGAATCCCTATCGCACTCTGAGCGGGGCGCGCCCCTCCCATGCGCGATCTCATCGTCAGCCTGTTCCTGCTGGGCATGCTGCCGGTGTGCTTCCGCAAGCCCTTCGTGGGCCTGCTGCTGTTCTCGCTGCTGGCCTACATGCGCCTGCAGGACCTGACCTGGGGCTTCGCGCGCGACATCCGTTGGTCGTTCTACGTCGCGATCGTGATGTTCGCCGGCTTCTTCGCCAGCACGCGCGAGCGGCGCTTCATGACCAACGACGTGCGCAACGCCATCATGGTCTTGATGGTGGTCCTGGTCGCCGCCAGCATCCTGGCCGCGGGCGGCGGCGTGCGGGCGCGGGACGTCGACATGTTCGTCGAGTACGTCAAGATCATCTCGATCGCCCTGTTCACGACCGGGTTGGTCCACAGCCGCGATCGCCTGCGGCTGATGATCTGGACGATCGCGCTCTCGTTCGGCTTCTTCGGCTTCAAGAGCGGGCTCGCGGGCGTCCTGACCGCGGGGCAGCTCCAGATCCTCGAGGGGCCGGGCGGGATGCTGCAGGACAACAACGACTTCGCCCTGGCCCTCGGCATGGGCGCGCCGATGCTCTGGCACATCGCCAACTCCGAGCGCAACCCGACCCTGCGGCGGCTGTTCTTCCTGCTCACCCCGCTGACGGTCATCACGATCGGCCTGACCCACTCGCGGGGCGGGTTCCTGGCCCTGATGGCCGGTTTCAGCCTGCTCGTCTGGCGCTCCCGCAACCGCGTGGCGGGCCTGATCGTGGCCGGTTTCCTGGCCCTGGCGACGACCCTGATCCTGCCGGCGGCGGTGGGCGAGCGCCTCTCGACGATCCGCGAGTTCGAGCAGGACCCCTCGGCCATGGCGCGCTTCCGCGCCTGGCAGACCGCCCTGGAGATGATCCGCGACAACCCGCTGCTGGGCGTGGGCTACGCGCGTTTCCAGCAGAACTACATGACCTACAGCCCGCTGGCGCGCGAGGATCCCGCGCTGGTCGGCCGCGCCCACGTGGCGCACAACAGCTACCTGCAGATCTGGGCCGAGTGCGGGACGCCCACCTTCCTCCTGTACCTGACGCTGATCCTGCTCTCGTTCGTCGAGCTGGCGCGCATCCGCAGGCAGGCGCAGCGGCGCTACCACGCCTCTTGGATCCTCTCCTACGCGAACATGTTCGAGGCCTCGATGCTCGTGTTCGTGGTGGGCAGCATGTTCCTGAACCGCGCCCAGTTCGACCTCTTCTACCACCTCGTCGCGCTGATCGCGGCCTTCGGCGTCATCGCGCGGCGCGAGATGGCGGACCCCACGCGGTACCCCGAGCGCGCCAGCGGCCGGGTGACCCTGGTCCCGCGCACCGAGCGCGGCTTCGCGCGGCGACCGGCCCTGGAGGCGGGCTTCTAGCCCCGGCCATGTGCGGCATCGCCGGCATCGCCCTCGCCGATCCGCGCCGCCGGCCGGACGAGGCGCTCCTGCGCCGCATGGCCGGCGCGCTGGTGCACCGCGGCCCGGACGACGAGGGGGTCTGGATCGGCGGATCCCTGGGGCTCGCGTTCCGGCGCCTCTCGATCATCGACCTCGCGGGCGGTCACCAGCCGCTCGAGAACGAGGACGGCCGGGTGGCGCTGGTCGGCAACGGCGAGATCTACGGTTTTGGCGCGCTGCGCGCGCGCCTGGCGTCGGCGGGGCACCGCTTCCGCAGCGGCTCGGACATGGAGTGCGCCCTGCACCTCTACGAGGAACGGGGCCGGGAGGTCTTCGAGGAGCTGTGCGGCATGTTCGCCCTGGCGATCGCCGACCTGCGCGATCCGGGGCGGCCGCGGTTGCTGCTCGGGCGCGACCGGTTGGGCAAGAAGCCGCTCTACTACCTGCCCTTCGAAGGCGGCCTGGCCTTCGCCAGCGAGCCCAAGGCCTTGCTCGTGCTCGAGGGCGCTCCGCGGCGGCTGCGCGCGGGCGCCCTGCTCGACTACCTGGTGCAGGGCTACACCTCGGGCGAGGACTCCGCTTGGGAGGGGATCCGGCGCCTGCCCGCGGGCTCGCGGCTCGAGTGGGACGGGGCGCAGGGAGCGCGCGTCACGCGTTACTGGGACCTGCCCCTGGACGGCCTGCGCGCGCCCGCGGAACCGCAGGAGGTCCTCGAAGCCCTCGACCGCGCCGTGAACGAACGCCTGGTGGCCGACGTGCCCCTGGGCGCGTTCCTCTCGGGGGGCATCGACAGCAGCGCCGTCGTCGACAGCATGGCGCGCCAGTCCAAGGGGCCCGTCGTCGCGTGTTCGGTGGGTTTCCACGAGCGCAGCCACGACGAGCTCGAGACCGCCCGCGCCACCGCCCGACGGCTGGGCGCGGTGCACCACACCCAGGTGCTCGAGCCCGACCCGACCCTGGCCCTCGAGGTCCTGCCCTGGTTCTTCGACGAGCCCCTGGCCGATCCCTCGACCGTGCCGACCTTCCTCGTCTCGCGCATGGCCCGCGAACACGTCACGGTGGCCCTCTCCGGCGACGGCGGCGACGAGACCTTCGCCGGCTACCGGCGCTACGTCTTCGACGTGTTCGAGCAGCGCGTGCGGCGCGCGGTCGGGCCGCTGGGCGCGCGGATGTTGGGGGCGCTGGGGCGGGTGTATCCCAAGCTCGACTGGGCGCCGCGTCCGCTGCGCGCGCGCAGCGTGTTGCGCGACCTGGGAATGGACCCCGCGCGGGCCTACTTCGCCAGCGTGACCCAGCTCGACCTGGCCGAGGCGCGCGCCCTGCTCGCGCCGGAGCTGCGCGCCGCCCTCGCCGGGCACGACCCCTTCGAAGCCTTCGAGCGCCACTACCGCCGGCCCACGGTCGACTGCCCGCTCTACCGGGCGCAGTACGCGGACTTCCACGGCTTCCTGCCCGACCAGATCCTGGTCAAGGCCGACCGGGCCTCGATGGGCGTGGCCCTCGAGGTGCGCGCGCCGCTGCTCGACCACCGCCTCGTGGAGCGTTTCGTGAACCTGCCGGCGCGCGCGAAGGTGCGCGGCGGACAGGGAAAACACGCCCTGCGCGAAGCCCTGCGCGAGCGGTTGCCGGCGACGATCCTCGACGCACCCAAACGCGGCTTCGACACGCCGCTGCGGCCGTGGATCCGGGGTCCCCTGGCGAGCGCGGTGCGCGACGCGATCGAGGGCCTGCCCGAAGACTGGCTCGACCGCGCGGCGCTGCGCGCGCGCCTCGCCGAGCACCAGGGCGGCGGGCGCGATCACGCGGCCCTGCTGTGGTCGGTGCTGGTCCTCGAGCACTGGCGCCGACGCCACGGCGTGCGGGGGATCGCCGGATGAGCGGCGCGGATCGGATGCTGCACGCGCTCTCCTTCGACGTGGAGGAGTACTTCCAGGTCGCCAACCTGCGCGGTCACTTCGCGCGCGGGGACTGGGACAGCGTGCCCTCGCGCCTCGAGCCGGCCATGGACGCGATCCTGGCGGCCCTCGAGCGCCACGGCGCGCGCGCGACCTTCTTCTTCCTGGGCTGGATCGCCGAGCGCCACCCCGGGCTCGTGGGGCGCGTGCTCGCCGCCGGCCACGAGGTCGCGAGCCACGGCTACGAACACACCTACCTCCAGGACCTCGGCGGCCCCGCCGGGCTCGAGCGCGATCTCGAGCGCACCGAGCGCGCGCTGCTCGCCGCCGGCGCGCCGCAGCCCCTGGGTTTCCGCGCCTCGACCTTCACGCTGACCCGCGAGACCTGGTGGGCCCTCGACGTGCTCGTGCGGCGCGGCTACCGCTACGACTCCAGCATCCACCCGGTGCGCCATCCGGTGTACGGCATCCCGGACTTCGAGCCCGGCATCTCGCGCGTCGAGGCGCCCGGCGGCGGCGCGTTGGTCGAGTTCCCCGTCGCCACCCTGCCCTGCCTGGGTCGCAACCTACCCGTGGGCGGCGGCGGGTACTTCCGCCTGTTGCCCGTGGGGCTGACCGAGCGCGCGCTGCTGCGCCTCGAGCGCCTGGGGCGCCCGGCGGCCTTCTACCTGCACCCCTGGGAGTTCGACCCCGGTCAGCCGCGGGTCCCGGCGCCGTTCCACAAGCGCGTGCGCCACTACCTGAACCTCGGCCGCACGCTCCCGCGCCTCGAACGGCTGCTCGCGCGCCTGCGCTTCGGGACGATGCGCGAGGTGCTGCGCGAGCGCGGGTACCTCGCGGACTGAAGGTCCGCCCGCCCGCCTCACTCCTCGGCCGCGGTGCGGCTCGCCAGGCCCAGGAAACCCTGGGCGCAGGCGCCGCGGTAGGGATCGGCGCCGGGGCGCTCGAGCGCGCCGACCACCTGGCGCAGGAGCGGCAGGTCGACGGCGCCCCGGGGTTCGCTGCGCGGATCGCCCAGGGCCAGGTGCAGGGCGTAGAGGTAGGCGAGCTCCTCGCCGCCGCGTTGGCGCAGGAGGGCCGGGCCGGCGCGCCAGTAACGCTCGAGGTCGCCCAGGATCTGGGCCCGCGGCTCGAAGCCGGCGGGCACCCGCGAGCGGGCGCGCAGGATCTCGAGCTCGAGGAACGGCCCCTTGGCCTCGCGCGCGTCGCGGGCGCGCGTGAGCTGGCCCTCGATCTCGTGCAGGGGCGCGGCGCGGGCCACCAGGCAGGCGGCGCGTTCGAGCTCCACCCGCGGATCGGCCGCCATGCGCGAGAGGGTCGCGGTGAGCTCGAGCGCTTCGTCGAGGCGGCGCTCGAGCCGCAGCGCGCGGGCGCGCTGCACGCGCAGGGCGAGGTGCGTCGGGTCGAGGCGCAGCTCGGCTTCGACGAAGGCCAGGGCGGCCGCGGGGTCGTAGCGGATCAGGAACTCGGCCCAACCCTCGGCGCTGCCGCGGCCGAGTTGCTCCAGGGGCCGCGCGGCGTGCCGATCGCGGAAGGCGGAGAGGCGCGCGCGGGCCCGGGTCCAGGCCGCGAGGTTCGGCGCGCCCGGATCGGCGAGATCGAGCTCCGCCTGGGCCAGCACGACGCGCGGATCGTCGGGGAAACGCTCGCGCAGGCGCTCGAGCTCGAGCTCGGCCTGGGCCCGCGTGAGGGTGGGCGGTCGGCTCGAGAGCCCGGCGCGCAGCGCGGCCAGGAAGTCCGCGACGTGCGCGCCACCCGTCTCCCGCGGGCCGTCGAGGGCGGCCCTACGGCGCGACGCGAGGGCCGCGATGGGATCGCCCAGGGCCTCGAGGGCCGCGGCCTCGGCGGCCAGGGCGCGGCCCGAGCCGGGGGCGAGCTCGAGCGCCCGGCGCGCGGCGCGCAGGGCGTTCTCGCCGTCGCCGCGGCCCAGGTGCAGCTCGGCCCGCGCCA
>CAYMYN010000057.1:0-16358 GCA_964394665.1 uncultured Planctomycetaceae bacterium | reverse complement strand
ATGTGCAGGGCCTTCTGCAAGCTCGCGACGCCTTGGCCAGCGCGGGCGAGGCGGCCGACGTTCGTGTCGCAGGCGGAGAGAACCGCGAGCTCGCAGTTCGCAAGGTCGAGGCCCGAGAGTTCCTCCGCCGTCAAGAGACCCGGCACGCGGCCGAGGAAGTCGTGGGCGAGGTTCGAGCCGGCCAGCGCCAGGCCGCAGAGCAGCAGCGGGCTCATGCCGCCCACGGTCTCCTCGGCGTCGGTGCGCAGGCCGAGGGCGCCAAGGCTCGAGTCGGCCCCTTCGTCGCGATCGGCGAAGGACCGAATGCGATCGGGCGCGAACCAGCCGTGCGTGGCCAGGTGCAGCCAGCGTGTCTTGGGTCCCAGGATCCCGAGGGAGGCGAGCGATGCGTGCGGGCCCTCGAGCACCAGCGCCCTTGCATCGGATCCCGCGGATTCACGCAGCAGCGCCGCGATGGTGCGGACCTCGGGACCCGTGTGCGCCAGGGACGTGAAGCCTCCCTCGGATGGGCTGCCGCGCAGCACGCCCCCGTAGCCGCCGGCTTGGGCCAGGAGGGGCGTCTCGCTCTCGAATTGCTGTTCCCCTTCGTCCTCCGTCCAAGCCACCGGCTCGGCGTCGTACGCCACGTCGCCCAGGGCCAGGAGCGCGCCGGAGGGATCGACGGGCGGATCCTCCGCGAGCAGCTCCCAGAACGAAGTGCGCGTCTCGATTCGCCAGCGCTCGCCCAACAGGCGCTCTTCCTCTTCCACCTGAAGCGCCTCGAGCGGCACCAGGTGCAAGACGTCGTCGAGGGCCACGATCACCCGCTCCGCCGTCCCCAGCGCTGGCACCAAGGGATCCCACACGAGGCGCCGCAGGGCACGCGCCTCGGCCGCGCCGGATGATGTCGAGACTTCGTCGAGACCGATGCCCCGCGGTCCGCTCGGCTGCTGCGCGCCCGACCGCACATGCCCCGCCGTGCCCACGCCGATCACCGCACGCCACTCCCGCACCGCACCGTCGATCGCATCGATCGCACCCAGGTCCACGAAGGCGAGCTGCGGCTCGGCCTCGTCGTCCTTTCGCGCCAGCACGAAGGCGCCCAGGCTCTCGAGCGAGCGCGACTTCACGCCCGGCTCCCCGGCTTCCGCACCACGGCCCACCTCCTCGAGCCACCAGCGCGTGTATCTGCGGAAAGCAACCAATCCCTCGCCCTCTCCGAGCCGCGTCGCCAGGAGCGGCAGATCAACCTCGAGCCCCGCGAATCCCCTGCCCAGCCGCTCTTCCGCGAGCCGCATGAGCCGCCGCTCCGCTGCTTCGCGCCGACTCCGCGCAGCGTGAAACTCGTCGGCGCCCGCGCCCGCTTGCGCCAACACCGCCAACTTCGCGCTCGCCGCCCGCGCCTCGTCCCAGAGCGCCCCGTACTCCACAGAACCCCGCGCAATCCGCGCGAGCCGCGCCGCCGCGAGCCCCGCCCCGCGCCCACTCTCCGAGAGCCTGAGAGCCTCCGCCGAGAGATTCTCCACCGGCTCGAACTGCCCGTAGCCCAGGGCGAACGAGAGGGCCTGGTCCAGCGGCCAACTCGTGACCCGCGCAACCCGCTCCTCCGCCTCCCGGGAAGAGCTCCCGAGCAGCGCCGCCCGCACCCCTCGCTCCGCACCCCGCGCCGTCTCCGCGGCTAGGGACAAGGCTCGGGGCCATCCGCCCCCGTCCGCCTGCGCATTCCCCCCGCGGGCGGCGCTCGCCAACCGCGCGCAGGTGATGGCCAGATTGCCCCGCGCCGCGAGGAGATCGTGATGGTCCTCGGGCAACGTGCGTTCGCGCGCGGCGAGCACCGCCTCTTCGAGCACCCGCGCCCCGTGAAGGTCATCGAGCGCCTTGAACGTCAGCGCCAAATTCTGCCTGGCCGTCAGGACATCGGGGTGACCCTCGGGCAGCGTGCGCTCGAGGCCGGAGAGCACGGCCTCTCGAAGAGCCCGCGCGCCCTGGAGGTCACCGAGCGCCTCGATCGTCGAGGCCAGGTTTCCTTGCACCCCGAGGAGATCGGGGGCGTTCGCGGGCAGGGTGCGCCCGAAGCCAGCGAGCACCGCCTCCTCGAGCACCCGCGCGTCATCCAGGTTGCCGAGGGCCTTGATGGTCAAGGCCAGATTCATCTGTGCCTTGAGCAGATTGGGGTGGTCCTCCGGCAGGGTGCGCTCGAAGCCGATCAGCACCGCCTCTTGGAGCACCCGAGCACCCTGCCGGTCACCCAGCAGCGCGAGCGTACTGGCCAGATTGAGCCGCGCCGCGAGTAGGCTCGGGTGGTCCTCCGGCAGCGTGCGCTCGCGCGCGGCGAGCACCGCTTCCTCGAGTGCCCGCGCTCCCTGGAGTTCTCCGAGCTGGCGGATCGTTCCGGCCAGACTGAGCCGCGCCCTCTGAAGATCGGGGTGGTCCTCGGGCAACGTGCGCCCGTACACTTCGAGCACCTCCTCGGACAGCGCCCGCGCGCCCTGGAGGTCGCCCAGGCCTCCCAGCGTCACCGCCAGGTTCCCCCGTGCCCCGAGGACCTCGGGGTGCTCCTCCGGTAACGTGCGCTCTAGGCTCAGGAGCACCGTCTCGAGGAGCGCCCGCGCACCCTGCAGGTCGCCGAGCGAGTACATCGTCCCTGCCAGGTTCTGACGCCCCGCAAGGAGCTCGGGATGGTCGTCCGGCAGGGTCCGCTCGCTCATTTCGACGACGGCTTCACGGAACCGCCTCGCCCCTGCGAACTCACCGATCCCGTCCGCGAAGTGGCCCACCGCGCACAGGCACAGATGCTCCGGCTCCGCATGCTGCTCGAGTACCGGCAGTGCAAGCTCGATCGCGGCCAGAATGCGCTCGCGGGCCAGGTCGTGATTGCCCGCCGCACGGGCTGCCCTGGCTTCCGAGAGCTGGGAGAGGACCGCGGCGACGGCATCTTCCCGCGAGGCCTGGGGCGAGCCTGCACCCCCAGGGGATTCCGATGGACCTGGTTCCTGGAGCATGGGCAGGCGCGGCGCGGAGATCGCGGGGGGTGCGACGGCGAACACTCGGGCGGCGGCGGCGAGGAGATACGCGGAGACCCACAGGATCGAGCATCGAGGTTTCATCACTGACATCCTGGAGGAGGCTGGAGTCGTTCCGGGAGCAGGCTCAGTTCGGATCGCCGGTCAGCACCCAAGCGGCCCAGTCGCGCACCGGGTGGCCTTCGGCGCGCAGCTCGAGCTTGGTGCGCCAGAGGGCTTCGGACTTGGGCAGGCCCTCGTGCCAGAGCCGCGTGTAGAAGCGCTCGAAGAACTTCGCCGTCGCGGCGTCGTCGACCTTCCACAGGCTCGTGATCACGCTGCGCGCGCCGGCCATGTGCAGGGCCTTCTGCAAGCTCGCGACGCCCTGGCCGGCGCGGGCCAGCTCGCCGACGCCGGTGTCGCAGGCGGAGAGGACCGCCAGGTCGCAGGCCGAAAGGTCGAGGGCGGAGAGTTCCTCGGCGGTGACCAGACCGGGGACCCTCCCCAGGGGGTCGGGCGGCAGGTTCGCGCCGGCGAAGGCGAGACCGCACAGGAGCATCGGGCTCATGCCGCGCACGGTCTCCCCGGCTTCGGCGCGCAGGGTCTGGCCGCGGAGGGTGTCGGAGGGCCCATCCCGATCGGCCCAGGAGCGCACGCTGCCCGGCGCATACCAGCCGTGGGTCGCCACGTGCAGCCAACGGGCGCTCGGCGCCCAGCGCTCGAGCTCCGCGCGCGAGGCCCGGGGGCCTTCGAGCCGACGCGCGGGGAGCGCGTCCCCGTGGGCCTCGGCCCGCAGCGCGGCGATCGCGCGCACCTCGAGGGCGGTGTGCGGCAAGGACGGGAACTCCGCCTCGAACGGGCTGCCGCGCAACAGGCTCGATCCGGCACCTGGCTGGGCAACGGTGGGCCGCTCGGCCTCGACATGCGGCCGAGCGTCGGCCAGGGCAAGGCGCGGCGCTCCGCCTCCCTCCACTTCCACCTCGCCTGCGCCCGCGTCCACGGGCTCGGCGTCGAAGGCCGCGCCGCCCAGGATCACCAACCGGCCTCCGGCGTCGAGCGGGTCCGACCGATCGAGCAGCTCCCACAGTGCCAGGCGCGTCTCGATGCGCCAGCGTTCCCCCACCAGGCCCGCGCCCTCCTCCAGCGGTAACGCATCGAGCGCCACCAGGCTCAATGCGTCGTCGAGCACCACCACCACCCGCCGCGCATCGCCCAGCGCCCCGATCAACGGGTCCCAGACCAGGCGCCGCAACGCCGCGCCGCGCACGGGTTCGTCCTGGTCCGCGGAGCCCGCGATCCCAAGTCCCCGCGGCCCGCTCGAGTCCCCCGCGCCGGACCGATCCGGCGCCACCGTCCCCACGCCGAGCGCCCCACGCCAGGCACGCACGGCCCCCTCCACCTCGCCCCATGCACCCAGGTCCACGAACGCCAACCGCGGGTCGTCCGCGGAGCCGCGCAGCACGAAGGCGCCCAGGCTGTCCCGCGCACGCTCCTCGAAGCGCACGCCCTCCTCCGCTGCATCCGCCTCGGCCCGCTCCAGGCGCGAGCGCGCGTACCGCCGGAAAGCCACCAGGGCGAGGTCCTCGTCCAACAAGCTCGCCAGGCTCTCGACACCGACCTCGAACACGCCCGAGCCGCCGCGCCCGTGTTCCCGCGCCAAAGCCAAGAGGTTGCGCTCGGCCTCCTCGCGCCGCGCGCGAACCCGGTGATACTCCTCGCGCGTCGCGCCCCGCTGGGCGAGGGAAGCGAGCTCCGCACCGGCCGCGCGCAGCTCCTCGTCGAATTGCCGGCGCCGCACGGGATCGACTCCGGTCCTCGTCAACGCCGACGACGCGAGCGCGGCGGCGCGGGTCGCCTCCGACAGCGCGAACGCCTCGACCAGGAGCGCGTCGTCGGGCTCGAGCACACCGTAGCCTGCCGCGAAGGAGAGCGCGGCGCCCAACGGACGATCCACCCGCACCCCGAGGCGCTGCTCGGTCTCGCGCACCGAGGCGCTCGCGATCAGGGCGTGGGCCGCGCGGACGCGCGTGCGCGCTTCCCGCACGACCAGGTCGCGTAGCCTCGCCAGGTCTCCAGCGATCCGCGCGCGCCCGGCCTGCGAGGCCTGTCCCCCGGCGCCGCCGCTCGACGCCGTCGCCGCGACTCCCGCGATCACCACCGCCAGGTTCAGACGCGCGTTCTGGACGTCGGTGTGCTCGTCCGGCAGGGCGCGCTCGTGGGCCTCCAGGACTGACTCGAGGAGCGGCCGCGCACCGGCGAAGTCGCCACCCGAGGCCAGCGCCGCGGCCAGCACGCCCCGCGCGCGTTGGAGCCCAGGATGGTGCTCGGGGAGGGTCCGCTCGCAGGTCGCCACGACGCGCTCGAAGTGCGCCCGCGCGGCGCCCGGATCGCCCATCTCCGCGATCGTCGTGGCCAGGTTGAGGCGCGCCGTCTGGAGGTCGGGGTGCTCCTCGGGCAGGGTGCGTTCCCGGACCTCGAGCACCCGCGCGAACAGCCTGCGTGCCCCGACCAGGTCGCCGAGAGCCCGCAGCGTCCCAGCCAAGCTGCCGCGCGCGATCTGCAGGTGCGGGTGGTCCTCCGGGAAGCTGCGCTCCAAGACCTCGAGGGCCTGTTCCTGGAGCGCACGGGCGCCGTGCAGGTCGCCCAGCAGGAACATCGTCCGAGCCAAGTGACCGCGCGCCGTCTGGAGGTCGGGGTGCTCGCCCGGCAGGCTGCGCTCGAGGACCGCCAGCACGCGCTCCTGGAGCGCTCGCGCCTCGAGGAGCCTGCCCATCAGCAGCAGGGTCGCGGCCAGGTTGTGCCGCGCGGCCTGGAGGCTCGCGTGATGATCGGGGAGGGTGCGCTCGAACTCCGCCAGCACTTGCTCCTGGAGTGACCGGGCACCCTCCAGGTCGCCGAGCTGGAACACCGTCGAAGCCAAGTTGTGGCGCGCCGCCAAGAGGCGCGGGTGCCCCTCGGGCAGGGTGCGCTCCAGGGTCGCGAGCACCTGTTCCTGGAGAGCTCGGGCGGCCTCGAGCTCGCCCAGGTGCCGCAGGGTCACGGCGAGCTGCGAGCGCGCTACCTGGAGGTCGAGATGGTCGGCGGCGAGGTCCCGCTCCCAGGCCGCGACCACGCGCCGCTCGAGTTCACGCGCGCCTCGGAGATCGCCGCGGGCCTTGATCGTCAGGGCCAAGTGCAAGCGCGCCGCCTGCAGCTCGTGGTGCGTCTCGGGCAAGGTGCGCTCGCTGGTCTCGACCAACGCGGCGCGCAGCCGCTCGGCAACGTCGAGCTCGCCCAACTCGTGGGCGAAGTGCCCGAGGGCGCAAAGGCACAGGTGCTCGGGTTCGACGTGCGCGGCGAGCAAGGGTAGGGCCCGGTCGACGGTGGCCGCGATGCGCCGGCGGGCCAGGGCGAGGTCGCCCTCGGCGCGCGCCGCGCGGGCCGCCTCCAACTCGGCGAGGAGCGCGGCGACGGTGGCCGCGCGGGACCCGGAGTCCTGGTGCTGCGCTCGAGCCTCGGCGCGCGACGGCTCGGCGGACGTCCGCACGGGCGCGGGAAGCAGGTGCAACGCGCAGACGACCAGCAACAGTTTCATCGGACGAACTCCCCGAACGCCGGGAAGGGACGATCCCGCGCCGCGGGCGCGCCTCCCCCTCCACCCCCGACGAGGATAACGGGCCGCCGAACTCCGCGGGTGGGCCGCAAGAGGAGCCAAGGGACGCGGAGCGAACGCGCGGGTCAGGTGCGCTCGAAGCGCGCCGCGGGCGATGGGGCGCCGCCGCTGGACGGGCTCGCATCCGCCGTGCGCTCGAGGCGCAACCAGACGAAGCCGGTGGAGCTGGGGCCACGCGGGTCGCTCGCGCCGGCGACCAGGGCCGTCGACCAGGCGTCGGCGCGCCGCGCGGCGCCCGGGACGAGGGGGGCGGCGACGGCGGCCAGCGTGAGGTCGGCGGCCGGCCGGGCGCCGCGCGGGTCGAGGACGTGGCCGCCGGCGGGCCCGGTCCGGCCGTGGGGCGCGGAGACGGCCAGCGTGGCGTCCGCGAGCGCGCAAACCTGGCCGGGGACGCCCGCCAGGGACACGCGCCAGGCGTCCGCGCCGGGGGGAGTGCCGAGGGCCACGACCGAACTCGTGCCCCCGTGCAGCAGGGCGCGCTCGACGCCGGCGGAGCGCAGGACGGCGGCGGCGAGGTCGAGGGCGTGGCCCTTGGCGATCGCGCCCAGATCGAGGCGCAGGTCGGGGCGCAGGAAGCGCGCGGCGCACCTCGCGGGGTCGAGCTCGAGCGCCTCCAGGCCGACCGCGGCGCGCGCCGCCGCGAGCCCGCGCTCGGAGTGCGCGTGCTCGGCGTGCGCGGCGCCGCCCAGGCCCAGGGCGTCCATCAGGGGCGCGACGCTGGGATCGAAGGCACCCGCGGAGGCGCGCCAGATCTCGCGCGCGTCGGCCAGCAACTCGAAGGTGTCGAGATCGAGCTCGACCCAGCCCTGGGCGCCGCGGCGGTTGAGCCGCGAGAGCAGGCTCGCGGGCTCGAAGCGCGAGAGCAGGCGATGTTGCTCGGCGATCTCGGCCAGGGCCGCTTCGCCCGCGGCGACGAGCTGCGCGCGCTCGGCCGGGGAGTCGCCCTCCGCGACCAACACCAGCTCGAAGCGCGTCCCCATGGCCGGGAGGGCGAGGCGGACGGCGCGCGCTCGCCCTCCCGGATCGTCCACGGGGAACGGGGCCGGATTCAGATCGCGCGCGCCTCCATGCGCGTGGGGTCGAACTCGAAGGCCTTGCCCTCCCACATCGAGCGCGTGGCGAGGTCGACGATCACCATCACGTTCGTGGCGAACTCGATCGTGCTGACGTTCTGCTCGCGGGTGCGCATGCAGCGCAGCCAGTCCAGGCGCAGCTCGTCCTGGTCGGCGACCTGCTGGCAGGAGATCGTCTCGGGCTCGATCTCGTCCACCCAGTGGCGCTCGGGCGCGATGCGCACGTCCTTGCCGGCCATGTAGAGCGTGGCGTGGTGACCGCGGATCATGGTCTCCAGGCCCTGCTCGTTGCAGGTCGAGCCGGCCAGCACCATCGTGTGGCCGTGCTCGAACTCGACCTGGATGTTGACCTGGTCGTGGTTCTCCATGGCCTTGTCGACGTAGTGCCCGCCGCTGCCCACCACGCGCGTCGGCCAGCCCTGCTCGAGGGCCATCACGAGCGGCGTCGCGACGTGCACCAAGAGGTCGCCGATGATGCCGGTCGAGTACTTGCGGTAACGCCGCCAGCGCGCGTAGACGGCCGGATCCCAGGGCTGGGGTCCGAGCGGCCCGCACCAAGCGCGCCAGTCGAGGTTCTCGCCCGGCTTCCAGGCCGGGTCGATGCCGTAGTAGGTCCACTCGCCGTCCTTCGAGTTGCGGCAGTAGCTGGTCTGCGAGAAGACCGGCTTGCCGATGCGGCCCTCGGCGATCAGGCGCCGCGCGACGTGGTACTTCTCGTGCATCATGAACTGCGTGCCGACCTGCACGATCGCCTCGGGGTTGGCGATCGCGAGCTCGCGCAGGCGCAGGGCCTCGCCCAGCCGCAGGGTCATGGGCTTCTCGACGTAGGCGTCCTTGCCCTGGGCGACCGCGTCCTCGACCTGTTGGGCGTGCCAGTGCTCGGGGGTCGCGATCAGGACGCCGTGCACGTCGTCGCGGGCGAGCAACTCGCGGTAGTCGCGGTACCCGCGCACCTCGATGCTCTGGCGCTCGGCGAGCTGACGGCGCTTGTGCTCGAGGCGCGCGTCGCAGACGTCGGCCACGCCCACGATCTCGAAGCTCTCGCGGCCCTGCTTGGCGAGCTGCACCAGGCTGTCGCAGTGCGCTCCGCCCATCCCGCCCACCCCGATCACGCCGATGCGCAGGGGCGCGCCCGGCGCCAGGGGCGCGCGGCGCTTGGCGCGCGGCAGGGGCGCCTTGGCCGCCTGGGCGACCCCCGCGCCGAGCAGGGCTCCCGCCCCGGCCAGGGCCGCGGTGCGGGCCAGGAAGTCCCGGCGGGAGGCGCCGGGGTTCGTCGGAGGGAAGGGCTGCTCGCTCATGCTGATCGGGGGATCGGGCTGGGTGCCAGGGGATGGGGCGCCACGCGGCGCCGGTGGGGGTCGCCGCCGGATTCTAGCGGTCGAGCTCGGGGAACATGGACCGCAGGACCTGGAGGGCCTTGGGGAGGTGCGCCTCGGCCAGGAACAGGTGGTCGCGGCTGAACCCGCACACCGCCCCCAGGGGCACGCCGGCCGCGGCCAGGGCGCTGGTGACCCGCGCCAGGAAACCGACCACGTCCCAGCCCATCGGCGCCTCGAAGCGGATCCAGACCAGGTCCTGCTCGATGCGCGCCGCGGGGTGGCGCGCGCGCAGGGCGGCGAGCAGCTCGGCGCGCACCAGCAGGGTGGTCTCGCCGCCCTCGCGCAGCACCTGGGCCGGAGGGGCGGCGAGCACGGCCAGGTCCTCGCCGCCCGGCGGCTCCGGAAACCCGAGCAGGGCGAAGCGGCCCGGCTCGACCCGGAAGGCCATCGACGCCAGGGCGCTCGTGAGATCGCGGGCGGGGGCGGGCTGGGGCTTGGGATCCATGCTGCGGGCTGCCCCACGGGGTTTCCGGGCGGGGGTCCGCCCGGAGCGCGGGGTTGGGCATGAGGCGCGGGGGCGCGGCGTCCGATGGTGCGCCGGTAGCTTCCCATGCGACCCCTGTCCGTGCTCGTCCTCGTTCTGATCGCCGGCCTGGCGGGGGCCTGGCTGGGCTTCGAGCTCGGCCGCGCCCTGGGCGGGCCGGCCGGCCCCTCGGCGGTCGTCGCGCCGACCCGCGCCGGCGAGGAGTGGGCCCGGGTCGAGCCCGCGCCGCGCCCCGCGTCGACCCAACGCAGCGCGGCCCAGGACGAACCCGAGCCCGCGCCCGGGCCGGGCGAGCCCTACGACGAGGAGGCCCTGCGTCGCTCGGCCCTCGACGCCTGGCGCGCGCGCCAGGCCGAGGACCGCGAGCGGCGGATCGAGCAGCGCCAACGCGAGTACCGCGCGTGGACGGTCGAGCGCGCGGAGCGCTTCGCGCGCGAGCTCGGCCTGCCCCCCGGCCAGGAGCGCACGATCGCCGAGATCCTGCTCGAGGCCGACGAACGCCTGGTCCTCTTGCGCCAGGAGATCGGCGCCCTGGGCCCCGGCCCCGCCTCCCGCGAGCGCCTCCTCGGCGGCGCGGCCGAGGTGCGCGCCTGGCGCGACGAGCGCTTCACCCAGGCCTTCGGCCCCGAGCTCGCCCGCCGCATCCTGGCCTTCGAGGACGGCGAGACGACCCTCGGCATGTCCCCCACCGGCCCCGACGACGACGTCGCCGACTCCCCCCCGCGCCCGCTCGAGCCCCAGGACGGCTGACCGGCCTGAATCGGGGCGGATTCGGCGTCACGGGGACCGCGGCGCACCCCTGCATGGGGATCGGAGCCTGCGCGCGGCGTGCGCGGCGTGCGCGGCAGTCCCGCCGGCGACCCCAGCCCGTCCGGATCCCCATGCCTTCCGACGCCGACTCCATCCCGCCTCTGCACACCAAGCTCGACGAGCGCCACCTGATCCTGCGGCACCTGGGCCGGGGTGGATTCGGCGACGTGTTCCTGGTGCAGGACGCGCTGCGCGCCGGCCCCTTGCTGGCCCTGAAGACCGTGCGCCGGGCGCTCGCCGGCGACCGCGAGTTCGAGCGCCGCTTCAACGACGAGATCCGCATCCTGCGCAGCCTGCGCCATCGCTGCATCCCGGCCATCCACAACGATGGCCGCACGTCGGACGGCACGCACTTCTTCACGATGGACTACGTCGAGGGTCGCACCCTGGAGACGGTGCTCCAGGAGCGCGGCACCCTGCCGCCCGCGCGCATCGCCCGCATCGTGTCGCAGATCGTCGACGTGCTCGAGCACGCCCACGTCCGCGGCGTCGTGCATCGCGACCTGAAGCCCGGGAACGTGATGCTGATCCAACGCGGAGCGCGCCGCGAGGACGTGCGCGTGCTCGACTTCGGCATCGCCCGCATCGTGCACTCCGATTCGATTCCGATGTACGGGACCGCGGCTCCCGAACGGGGCCCGCTCGGCACCCCCGACTACATGTCCCCCGAGCAGATCCTGGGGTATTCGAGCGACTCAACCGACGGCTCCCGGAATCCGGACGCCGCCCGCTTCCACGCCGCGAGCGACTACTATTCCCTCGGAATCCTGCTGTACCGCATGACCTCCGGGCGCTTTCCGTTTCGCGGGAACAGCGTCGAGGAGCGCGCCTACGCGCGGCTGCACCGGGAACCCATCCCCCTTCCCAGAGGCCTGGCTCCACCCAGCCTCGCGCGGCTGATCGCCGCCCTGCTCGCTCGCGACCCCGCCGCCCGGCCGCGCGGGTCCGAGGTGCGCGCCGCCCTCGAGCGCGCGCGCCGGGAAGTCGATCCTTTCCGTCCGCGGCCCACCGCGCCCCGTTTCGGTCCGGGCGAGAAGCCGCTGCGGATCGAGGGTCGCGCGCCGATCTCCGCCGGTCCGCGCCGGCGCCGCCGGGCGAGCGCCACCGTGGCGATGATCGGCCTGGTCTGCCTGGGCGCCGCCCTGTGGCAAACCTCGTGGTGGACCGAGCTCGGCTTCCCGCGCAGCGTCTACGGCGAGGACCTCACGCCGGAGGTCCGCGGGGCATTCGGCGCCCCCGCGAGTTCCACGGCCGCCGCCGAGCGCGAGTCCGCGCTCCCCGCATCGGAGCCCGAGACCCCCGGGGAGGCGCTCGATCCGGTCCATCCGGCATCCTCCCCGCTCCCCACCCTCGACACCGCGCTGGAGCAGCAGTTCGCGGTCCTGCGCGAGACGTTGCGGCATGCCATCGAGTCCTTCGAGGATGCCCCCGAGCGCGAAGCCCTGGAGCGCATCCGGGCGCTCGCGCCCTCGGGTTTCGGGATACCACCCGGCGAGCCCGAGTTCCGGCGGGGCCTGGTCGCCTGGGCGGAGCGGGGTGACCCGCTCGCTGAGGACCCGGCGCGGATCCAGGCCTGGATCCTCGCGGCGCAGGCCGAACTCCTGGACCTCGACCCCGCCCGGGAGGCCCTGCGCGAACTGGGAGTCCGGGCCGAGCACTGGTCCGCCGCCGCGCACAAGCTCCTCACCCTGCGACCGGCGGAAGCGCGGGAGGTCCTCGAGCCCCTCGATGCCGCCTTCCGCGCCGCGTGCGAGGGTCGCTTCACGCAGGCCCGATCGGAGTTCCAAGCCTGCACCGAACGGCTCGGCGCGTTGCTTCTCGAGCTCAAGCCCCTGCGCGACTCGATCGGGCAGGTGATCGACCTCGTCGAGGGAAACAAGCGCGGCGTCCTGCGCTTCCTGTCCGAGTTGCACGCGACCCGAGACTTGACCGCGCGCTTCGAGCGCTTGGAGCGGGAGACGGAGCTCTCGAGCCGACCCTTGGAGACCCAAGACGCGTGGCGGGCCCTGTTCCTCGATCTGGCCGCGTTCCCCGGCTCCACCGAACCACCGTCCGGGATGCAGGTCGCCCTCGCGCTCGACGGGGCCCTCCCGCTGAGCCTGACCTACGTCGGGGCCCGGCCCTCCCCAGGGCTCGATCCCACCCCCATCCCCGTGCCCATGGGCGACGGGAAGAGGGTGGCCGTGACCCTCAGCGAGGGGTTCTTCGTCGCATCCCTGCCTGTGACCTACGGAGTGGCGTCCGTGGTCCTCAAGGGGAGTGTGGGGCGCCCCCGGGATCCGATCCGCCTCCCCCGGTCGAAGGCGCTCGAGCTGTGCCGAGACTTGACGGAACGCTACCTGCCCCGCGAGTACCGCTTCGAGTTGCCCAGCCTGGCCCAGCTCCACCTGGCCCACACCCGCGTCGCCCTCGAGATGCCTCCCGGGCGGGCTCAGGAGTGGTGTCGCGACCAGGCGCAGCACCGGGCCGATCTGCGCCGGCACTACGAGGGCTCGAGCGTGGATCCGCTCGGACGGGCGGGCCGGAGCGGGATCGTGCGGGCGGCGCCCGGCGGCGAGCCGCGCGAGTCCTCCCCATTCGACGAACACTACGTGCGCCTGATCGTGGTCCGCAACCGCTGATCGACTACGGATCCGATGCTGCACGTTGCGCGCAGGATTCGCGCCGTAGTCGATCCGGCGCCGGAGGCGCCGCGCCGCCGATCAGGCGGCGGGGAGGGGGAGGCCGCGTGTCGCGGCCGGATCGGGGGAGGTCCTCCTCCCCCGCAAGGGTAAGCAGCGCGGGCCCCGCGCGCTCCGAGGTTGGCCTGGGCACTCCGATCGGCCATCATCCCCGCGCATGGACCTGCGCCGGACCCTTTCGTTGCTCGTCGGTTGGTTGGCCGATCGGCACCTGCCGCGGTTCCTGCGCGGGCCGCTCTATCGGGGCTATGCGCGGCTCTACGACGTGGATCTCGGCGAGGCCCAGCTCCCGCCGCAGGAGTATCCGAGCCTCGGGGCCTTCTTCGTCCGGCGCCTGGCTCCCGGCGCGCGGCCGATCGACCCCGACCCCGGGGTCCTGGTCTCGCCGGTCGACGCGACCCTCGCCAGCGTGGGGCCGGTGGACGCGGGGTCCCTGCTGCA
This sequence comes from uncultured Planctomycetaceae bacterium, assembly GCA_964394665.1. Taxonomy (GTDB): domain Bacteria; phylum Planctomycetota; class UBA1135; order UBA1135; genus CAYMYN01. The sequence continues at coordinate 2,857 of CAYMYN010000057.1, read as the reverse complement.
GGCCAAGGGCCGCCCCTACTCCGTGCGCGAGTTGCTGGGCGGCGTCGGCGCCGAGCTCGACCTCGAGGGCGCCGAGCACTGGACGCTCTACCTCTCCCCCCGCGACTACCACCGCATCCACGCGCCGGAGGCCGGACGCCTGGTCGAGGTGCGCCCGATCCGCGGCGCGCGTCACTCGGTCGCGCCCAAGGTGCTGCGGCGCCGCGACGTGTTGGCCGTCAACGAACGCGTCGTCCTGCGCTTGGAGACCGCCCGCGGCCCGCTGCTGATGGTGCTCGTCGGCGCCCTGAACGTCGGGCGCATCCGCGTGGTGGGCGTGCCGCTCTTGCACGACGGTCCCCTGCACCCGCCCCGACCCCTGGCGCGCGGCGAGGAGCTGGCGCGCTTCGAGCTGGGCTCGACCGTGATCCTGATCGCGCCCCGCGGCATGCTCACGAGCGCCGCCCACGTCGTGCCCCCGCTGCACCTGCGCCATGGCGAGCCGCTGGCCGCCTACACGCCCGCCGCGGAGCCCGCGCGCGGCGGCCCCTGAGCCCGGATCCCCGGATCCACCCCGCCGCGCCCATGTCGCTCTCCCCCACCACCGCGCGCCTCGCGCGTCTCTCCACCGCGATCGTGCTCGGGAACTGGGACGAGCTGCGCGCGCTGCGGGCCGCCGCGCCGCCGCCGGAACCGGACCGCGCCTGGCGCGAGGCCGTGTTGCAGACGCACCTGTTCGCCGGCTTCCCGCGTTTGGTCGAGGCCTACGGGGTGTTGGAGGAAGCCGGGGGCCTGGGCGAGCCCGATCCCGGCGAGCTCGAGCGCGAGGACGAGCGGGCGATCCTCGGCCGTGGGCGGGAGCTCTTCGAGCGCATCTACGCCGGCCACGCCGCGCGCGTGCGCGAGGGGCTCGAGCGCCGCCAAGCCCTGTTCGCGTCCTGGATCGAGTCCCACGCCTACGCCCGCGTGCTCTCGCGCCCGGGCCTCGACGCGGCGACGCGCGAGTTGCTCGCCTGCTGCGCCCTGGCCGCCACGGCCCAGGAGCGCCAACTGGCGAGCCACGCCCGCGGCGCACTGCACTGCGGCGCGAGCCCGAGCGACCTCGAGGCCGCCCTCACCGCCGCCGCCGACCTGCTCGAACCCGCGCGCCTCGAGCGCGCCCGCCGCGTGCTCGAACGCTTCCGCTGATCCCCCGCGGACCCACTTCCTCTCCAGCCCCTGTGTGGCTCGGTGGTCCTCCTCCTGCTCCGGGGCTCGGGGCTCAGCGTGGGGCTTCGAGGTCGGCGGCGAGCAGGCGCAGGGGCTCGAGGGAGTAGAGCGCGGCCGTCGGGCGCGGGGGGTCGAGGCGCGGTGAGGTCGTCACCTGGGTGTGCAGGGGGATGCCGTCCAGGCGCACCTCGAGGGTGCCGCGGGAGGGGTGGGCGCGCAGGGTGAGGGTGTGCGTCGCGTGCTGGCGGAGGCCGCTCACCGTCTGGCCCTGGCCGGCGGCGGCGCGTTGGGCCACGTCCTCGGGGGAGGTGATGTCGCACACCAGCCGCGTCGGCGCGCCCGGAGCGCTGGCGAGGGCGGCGTGGAAGCCGGCCAGGGTGACGACCAGCAGGCGCGGCGGCCAGAGCTGCTCGAGCTCGAGGGAGAGCTCGCTGGCGCCGCGGGTGGGCGCGAGCGGCTCGCCCAGGGCCAGGGCCGCGCCGCCGCGCTCGACCATCGCGGGGATGTCGGCCGGGGAGTCGAGCACGGTCCAGCCGCGGCCGTCGAAGCGCCAGGGACCCGGGCGCCAGGCGCCGGTCTCGGGGCCGTCGAAGCGCCAGCGCAGACGCACGCGGGACGAACCCCGCAGCTCGACCTCGTCGGCACCGAACAGGCGGCTGAACGCCTCCGCGTCGGCCTGGGTGCCGCGGGAGCGCAGCTCGCGGCGGCGCTCGCGCAGGAGCCGCGTCTGATCCGCGCTCAACACGTCGGCGTAGTCGCCCAGGAGCTCCTGCACCAGCTCCAGGCCGCGCCGCGGGCTGGCGTGTTGCAGGAAGGCGTCGAGCTCGCGCGTGCGGCGCTCGGCGTAGCCGCGACGCCGCTCGCGCGCGGCCTCGCCCTCGCCCAGGACGCCGTCGATGGCCAGCGCGAGGTCGTGCACCAGGGCGTCGTCGGGCGAGAGGCGCTCCTCGACGAGCACGGCCCGCGCGCCGGCCGCATCGCCCTCGTGGAAGCGCAGCCAGGCCCGCGCGAGGTGGTGATCGAGGTCGCGAACCAGCTCCGGATCGCGCTCGGCCAGGCTCTCGACCGCCGCCGGCAGGAGCCGCGTCCCGCCGACCTGGGAGTCGGGCGGGCCCACCAGGCGCAGGCCCCGCAGCGCGTCGCTGCCACCCTCGAGCCGGAACCGGAAGCCCTCCTCGAGCACGTTCGAGCCCGCGTCGATGCGGCCCTCCGCGCGGATCGTCCCGACCTGCAGCGTCACCGTCCGCCCGGCGCGGGCGAGCCCGACCACGCCCCGCGCCGCCGCCAGCAGCAGACGCTCGAGCACGCGCGCCTCCTCGAGCCGCAGGTGCACGCGATCCTGGAGCGGCTCGAGGCGCGGATCCTCGGCGCGCTCGGCCCAGAAGGCCCGCGCGCGGTCGAAGCGCCGCTCGCGGTTCCAGGGCGCGGCGAGCTCGAGCGACTCGGCGAGCAGGGCGCGCGCGTCCTGCACCAGCAGCTCGGCCTCCAGCTCGACCAGGGCCTCGCGCTCGCGGCGCACGAGCTCGGGCAGCTCCGAGCGCAGCGGCGCGCCGGGCCAGGTCTCGAGGCGCAGGCCGCGGCGGGCGAGCTCGGCCCGGAGGGCGGCGTCGAACCCCTCGACGACGCGCACGCGCTGGCGCGCGCGCAGGCGTTCACCCGCCTCGCGGGC
>CAYMYN010000056.1:0-18187 GCA_964394665.1 uncultured Planctomycetaceae bacterium | reverse complement strand
CGTGCGCACGTCGTCGGCGACCCGGTCGAGCTCCGCGCGATGCCGCCGGCGGGAGCGCGGGACCCGCGCCCCTCGCGCCGGCGCGGCGCATCGGCTGGTTGCTCCTCGCCTGGGCGCTGGTCCTGCTCGCCGGCCCCGGCGCGGCGACCCGCGACGGCAGCGCGTTGGTCTGGATCGGTCTGGCGCTGTGGGCCTGGACCGCGCGGCGCCCCGGCCGACGCGCCTTCGCCGCCGAGACCCTGGCGGGGGCCTTCCACGGCGCCGTGACGATGTACTGGGTGGCCCACGTCTGGGCCCCGGCGCTGATCTACGTCGGGCTGGGCTGGGGCCTGTACCTGGCGCTGACCGGCGTCTGGCTGCGGCGCCTGGCGGGGCGCCTGCCCCTGGCCCTGGCGACCGCGGCCAGCTTCACCGCCGTCGAAGCGCTCAAGGCCGTGCTCCCGCCGCCCTTCGGGTTGCGGTGGTTGCAGCTCGGGCACCATGCCAGCGCGACGCCCGTGCTCCAGGAGAGCGCGCGCCTGTGGGGGCCGACGGGCCTGACCTTCGCGTTGGCCTCGCTCGCGGGCCTGGCGGCGGCCCTGGCCCTGGGCGGCGGGCGCGCGCGGCGCGCCGAGTGGGTGGCCGGACTGTTGCCCCTCACGGTGGCGCTGCTCTATGCGGCCCTGAGCGCTGCGCCCGCGACCGAGCCCGGGCCGCGGGTGCTGCTCGTCCAACCGGCCTTCCCCCAGTGGCGCAAGCAGGCGCGGGAGGACATCCGGGAGAAGTTCGCCGAGCAGCTCGAGCTGACCGCCCAGGGTCTGCGCACGGGCCGGGCGGTGGGGCGGCCCGAGCCGGACCTCGTGTGCTGGGGCGAGACGATGCTCTACGCGACCCTCGTCGACGCCTCCCTGACGGGGGCGGACGCGGGGGCGTTGGGCGAGCTCGCGCTCCATCCCTGGTGGGGCCTCGAGGCGTCCGAGTTCCCCGCCCTCGTGCGCACCCTCGAGCGCCACGAACGGGCCTGGGTCGGCGAGGCGCTCTTCGGGCTCGGCCGCTGGGAGCGTCTGCTGCCCGAGGGGACGGCGTTCCTCTCGGGGGCCGAGATCTGGTTCGCCCGCGATGGGCGGGTCGAGCACTGGAACGCGGTCGCCCTGTGGGGCGCGGACGGGGTGCGGCGCGCGCACGCCGCGAAGCAGCACCTCGTCCCGGGGGCCGAGACCATGCTCGGCCTCGAGCGCCTGGGCGGCGTGCGCGACTTCATCTGGGAGGTCGCGGGCTACGTGCCCGACTTCACCGCCGCCGAGCGCACCGGGGTCCTGGAGCTCGAGACCCGCGACGGGCGCGCCTACCGCATCGGGGCCACGGTGTGTTTCGACAACGCCTTCCTGCGACCCTACGCCGAGCCCCTGCGCCGCGGTCCCCTCGACCTGCACCTGGTGGTCTCGAACGAGGCCTGGTACCGCGACAGCTTCGAGATGGACCAGATGGTGGCCTTCTCGCGCCTGCTGGCGATCGCGACCGGCCGCAGCTTCGTGCGCGCCACCAACTCGGGGGTCACGGTGGCCTTCGGGCCGGACGGGCGCGAGCTCGCCCGCCTGGTGCAGGGGGGGCGCGACCGCCACGTGCCGGGCACCCTGGCGCTCGAGGTCCCCGTGCCCGTCCGCGAACCCGGGGCCCAGGTGGCCCCACCGACGCGCACGCCCTTCGTGTGGCTCGAGGCCTGGCTCGACCCCGCGTGCGTGGCCCTGGGGCTCCTGCTGCTGCTGCTCCCGCGCGGGCGGCGGGTAACCGCGCCGGGGCCCGGGGTAGGGGGTGGCGACCCTGAGGGGAGCTTCACCCGCGCTTGACCCCCCCCTGGACGCTCCCTATACTCGCGCGCCCCTTCGAGGAGACGCCCAAGGACGCTTTCAAGTCCTTGTCGTTCAACAACTTGCGGCGGAAAGCCCGGTCGGCCCCGCCGGTCCGAACCCAGTTCCCGGCCCTGCCACAGCGGTCGAGCGCACGCCCCAGCACCGATTCCCCATGAGCCCGATCGGAAGAATCTTCAGCGTCCTCAACCTGGCCCTCGCCGTGTGGTTCTTGGCCTGGGCCGTGCAGACGGCGGCCAAGAACGACGAGTTCCAGAACAAGTACTCGTCCGAGCAGACCGCGCACTCCAAGACGCGCGCGGACCTCGAGGACCAGGTGCGCCGCGTCCGCGCCGAACTGCAGACCGCCGAGGGCAACGCCGCCGCCTCGCGCGACCAGTTCGAGCAGGAGCGCAACAAGGCCTCGCGCCTCGAGGGCGAGCTCGGCACGGCCCGCACGCAGCTCAACGAGGCCACGGCGACGGCGCAGCGCCTGTCCCAGACCCTCGATGGGCTCCAGGGCCAGCTCGCCGCCCAGACCCAGGAAGCCTCCCGCGCCGTCGAAGGCCGCGTGGCCGCCGAGCGGGCCCGCGACGCCGCCCTGGGCGAGGCCCAGCGCGCGCAGAGCAGCCTGGCCGACGCCCAGTCGCAGATCCGCGCCCTCAACGGCACGATCGCCCAGAACCTCGAGACGGCCAACGACCTGCAGCGCAAGATCGGGGACCTCGAGACCGACCTCGAAACCCTGGTCGCGGTGACCGGCGTCTCGCGCTCCAGCATCACCAGCCAGCCCCAGATCGAGGCCACGGTGATCCAGGCCAACTACGACATCACCCCCGGCCTGGTGGCGATCAACGTCGGCAGCGACAAGGGCGTCCAGCGCGGCCACACCTTCGAGGTCTACAACGGCCCCACCTACAAGGGCCAGGTGCGCGTCGAGAACGTGCACGCGACCATGTCGACGGCCCTGGTCGTGCGTCCGGTCGAGGGCGCCACCATCCGCCAGGGCGACCGCGCCACCACCCGCCTGTAGGCCCGGAGCTCCGACCATGGCACGCCGACCCAAAGCCGCCGCCCCCGCCGCCAAGCGCGGCGCCAAGGCCGCGCCCGAGCGCGACACCAAGGCCCGTTCCCGCAAGGCCGCCCCGGCCCCGGCCCTCGAGGTCGAGGTCGTCGAGGAGGAGAAGGGGCTGGGCATCGACGAGGGCCTCATCATCCTGACGACCCTCGTGTTCCTGGCCGCGGTGCTCGTCACCGACTACGCCCTGGGCACTCACTACGGCGAAGGCCTGTTCTTCAAGTAGGCCCCCTGCCCGGGCCCGATGGGTCCGAGCTTCCGCCGCGCCCTCGCCCCTGTGGCGGGGGCGCGGTGTTTCGTTCCCGGAGGGGCGCGGGCCCCTCGGATGCGACTTCCTGCAAGGGTGCGCACCCATCGCGGGCAGCGCTCCGAATCGCGGATGTCCGCGGCGCGCCCCGCGCTTGCACCGACCTGGCCCACCGCTAGACTCGCCCCGTGCCGTCCAAACGAAACCGTTCCAATCCGATGTCGCGCATGGGGGGCAACGTGTTCAAGCCACTCGAGTGGGCCCTGGGACGGTTCTCCGTCGACATGGGCATCGACCTCGGCACGGCGAACACGCTGGTCTGCGTGCGGGGCCGCGGGATCATCCTCAACGAGCCCAGCGTCGTGGCGGTCAAGAAGGAGACCGGCGAGGTGTTGCTCGACGGCATGGCGGTCGGCAACACCGCCAAGGCGATGCTCGGCAAGACGCCCGGCTCGATCGAGGCCATCCGGCCCCTCAAACACGGGGTGATCGCGGACTTCGACGTGACGGAGAAGATGCTCCGCTACTTCATCACCAAGGTCCACGAGGGCCGGCACTGGGTGAAGCCCCAGGTGGTGATCGCGGTGCCGGTGGGCATCACGGCCGTCGAGCGCCGGGCGGTGATCCACTCCGCCGAGCGCGCCGGCGCGCGCAAGGTCTACCTGATCGAGGAGCCGATGGCGGCCGGCATCGGCTGCGACATGCCGGTGACCGAGGCGCGCGGCTCGCTGATCGTCGACATCGGCGGCGGCACGACCGAGATCGCGGTGCTCTCGCTGGCCGGCAGCGTCGTCGCGACCTCGTTGCGCATCGCGGGCGACGACATGGACGAAGCCATCGTCAGCCACCTGCGCCGCCACCACAACCTGCTCATCGGCGAGCAGAGCGCGGAGCGCATCAAGCTCACCATCGGCTCCGCCTGGCCGATGGAGCAGGAGCTCTCGATGGAGGTCAAGGGCCGCGACAGCGTCACCGGCCTGCCGCGCCGCACGACGGTGACCTCGATCGAGATCCGCGAGGCCCTGGCGCACCCGGTGCGCCTGATCTGCGAGGCGATCCGCGGCATCCTCGAGGAGGCGCCGCCCGAAATCTCGGCCGACCTGGTCGACAGCGGCGTGACCGTCGTGGGCGGGGGCGCGCTGCTCTACGGCATGGCCGAGGGCATCAGCGACTTCCTCGGAATCCCGGCGCGCATCGCCGACGATCCGCTCACCGCCGTGGCGCGCGGCACGGGCGTCTTCCTCGATAAGCTGGACGTGTTCTCGCGCGTCCTGGCGACGGACGAGGACGATTGATCCTGGGGCCCGGCCCGCGGGCGTCCACCCGCCCGTGCGTGTGCGCCAGGACACCGCGCCCGATCTCGGGTGTCGCGTGAAGCGGCGTTCAGCGCGGCGTGGCGCGCGCGTCGCCCCTACCACCGTGGACCTCCCTGTGCCAGCATCGCGGCCGTGTTCCCCGGACGTCGACGCGTGGTAGCGGCCCTGGGTCTGGGGGTGCTGGCCTACTTCAGCCTGCGGCCCCTCGAACCCCTCGAGCGGGCCGTCGACTTCTTCTTCCTGCCCGGGCGGGTGGTGGGGGATTTCCTCGCGCCGGTGCGTTGGTGGAGCGCGGGCGCCGCGCGCGAGGCCGAGCGCCGTTCCTTGGCGGACGTCGAGCAACAGGCGCGCGAGGTGGCGGCGCTGCTCGAGGCCGAACAACGTCACGCTCTGCCGCGCGCCGAGTGGCTCGCTGGCCGCTCGATCGTGCACGGCGAGGTCGCGCGCCGCAGCGCCAAGAGCCTCGACCGGGCACTGGTGCGCCTGGCCACCATCGAGGGCATCGAGCCGGGCCTGCCCGTCGTCGCGGGCGAACACCTGGTCGGCCGCGTGGAGGCGCTCTCCGAGGAGCGCCCCGACGAGGTGCTGGTGGCCCTGGTGACCGCCTCGGACGTGTTCTTCGGGGCCGAGATCCTGCCCCCCGCGGGCGAGTTCGGCGCGCCGACCGCGCGCGCGGTCGTCGGCGGCCTGGCGCCGCGCGTCGAGGGCGAACCCGCGGGCGCCTACCACCTCGCCGTGCACAACCCGAGCCGTCACGCGGTGCTCTCCGGCGTGGTGCGCGTGCGCGAACCCGAGGCGCTCGACGATCCCTTCGCGGCCCTCGCGCAGGGTTTTCTCCTGGGCGAGCTCGAACACGTCCAGCATCCCGGTGGCGGCGTGTTGCGCCGCGTGCGGCCCGGGCTCGACTACAAGGGCGGGCTCTACCAGGTGCTCGTCCTGCGCCCGTTGGCGCGGGACGACGGCACGGCCCGCGAGCGCGAGGTGCGCCTGTCCCTCGACACCCTCGACCCCACCCGTTGGCGGCGCGTGCGTTCGCTCGGCGGCGCGGGTGTCGCGCGCGGGCGGTCCCTGCGCACCCTGGCCGCGGGTTCGTGGAGCGGCGCGCGGGAGGGCGCGGCGCTGGCCTCGGGTGCCTGGCTCGTCGGGCGCGTGGGACGCGTGGGCCTGCTCACCGCGGGCGCGCGATCCCTCGACGATCCCGGCCTGACGGTGCCGGCCATCGCCTGGGCCGCGGGCCTCGCGCGGCCGCTCGCCCTGGGCGAGCTGCGCTCGGTCGGTTCCGATCGGGAGGGCGCCCTGCTCTTCGAGTGGCGCTCGAACGGCGAGCTGCCGACGGACGGCGCCCTCGCCGTGCGCCTCTACACGGGCTCGGGCCACGCCGGCGTGCCGCGCGGCCTGCTGCTCGGCGATGCGATCCTGCCCCCGGGCGCCGGACGCCACGTCCTACGCGTCGAGCGCGACGCGGCGCACGCCGCGGTGCGCGATCCATGGCTCTGGATCGGCGGACCGTCGGAGGGTAGGCCGTGAGGCGCGGCGACGGGCGGATCCCGGCTTGGATCCTGCTGCTCGTGTGGGCGACCTGGGGCACGGCCTTCGGCGGCTGGCTCGCGGGGGAGGGTCGACTCGCGCGCTGGGCCCCGGACCTCTCGGTGGCGCTCTTCGCGAGCTTGGCCGGGTTCCTCACGGCGCGCGACGTGCCGCGCCTGGCGCTCGTCGCGGCGCTCGCCCGCGGCTCCCTCTCCGGTGAAGTGCCGCTGGCGTTGCTCGCCGGCTTCCTGGCGCTCGCGAGCGCCGCGAACCTCGTGCGCCACTTCGTCGACCTGCGCGGCCCCTTCGCCCGCGCGGGGCTGGCCGCCGCGGCCGCGCCCGCCCTGGCCGCCTGGTCGGAGCTCGTGCGCGCCGCGCGCGCCGGCGACGGCTTCGGTCTGGCGGGCGGCGAACTCGCCGCGCTGGCCTTCGTCAGCGCGCTCGTGACCCTGGTGGGCGGGGATCTCCTGGCGCGCCTGCCGGGGCTCTCGCCGCTGCGGAGGCGGCCGTGGTAGCGCCGCGCCGTTTCGGGCCGGTCGTGGCGGCCGTGTTCGTGGCCCTGGGGGCCCTGGTGCTGCGCCTCTACCAGGTGCAGGTGCTCGAGCATGCGCTGTGGGCGCGCGAGGCCGCCAACCTGGTGCGTTCCGCGCACACCGTGCCCTATCACCGCGGCCGCATCCTCGACCGCCGCGGCGCGGTGCTCGTGCACGACGAGGAGGTCTACGACGTCGAGCTCGTCTACCGCGACTTCCGCCGCGAACACCTGCTGGGCCAGGTGGCCCACGCGCGTTCGGCCCTCGAGGGGCGCACGGTGTCCATCGAGCGCACCCTCGCCAACCTCGAGCCCTGGTCGCTCGAGCTCGCGCGCCTGCGCCCGGCGCAGCTCCACTCCTTCGAGCGCGGCGGTGGGCTCGAGTTCGAGGACCTGCGCGTGCCCGCGACCAACGACCCCTCGGCCGAACAACGCCGCGGCCGCGCCGAGGACCTGCGCTTCTACGTGCGACAGCTCCTGGGCGCGACGCGCCTCGAGTGGAACCAGGTGCAGCGCGCCGCGCAGGACGACGGCGCGCGCCGCTCCTTCGCCGAGCTCCTGGCCGGCGCGCGGCGCCGCTCGCCGCAGGACCTCGAGGAGACCCTGCGCGCGTCGGCGCGCCGCACGCGCGGCGACCTCGAACGTCTGGCGACTCTGCTCGAGCTGCACGACGCCGGGGGGGAACCCGTGCGCGAGCCCGGCGCCGCCCTGGCCCTGCTGCTCTACCAACTCGACCAGACGCGCGGCGCGGTGGAGGACTCGGTCGCCACCCAGCTCTTCCGCACCGCCACCGGCTTCGATCCGGGGCGTCTGCCCAGCGAGTGGATCGCCGGGGCGATCGACCTGGATTGGATCGCGCGCACCGTACGCTGGACCCCCGAGCGCGTCACCGCTTGGCTGGCCCGCGCCCGCGCGGGCTGGACCGCGAACTTCGAGCGCCTGTTCGTCCCCGGCGCGCGCATTCGCGCCGACCTCGGCAGCGACCTCGAGCACCCCGTGCATCGCCTGCTCTCCGAGCTCGCGGGGCTGTTCGAGGCCGGCTCCGAGGGCATGCGCCGCACGGCCGAGACGCGCTCGGACTGGCGACGCATCGAACACGTCGCCGTGTGGGCCGAGCTCGACGCGTTCTTCGAGGGCCCGCGGCGCGCCCTCGAGCTGCCGCGGCTGCCGTTCCAGGACCCCGAGCTGCGCCAACGGGCGCGCCGCGGCGAGGATCCCTGGGTCGTGCTCGCCGATCTCCTGGCCGCGACCGCCCTGCCCCCCGCGCGCGAGCCCGAGGCCGAGCCCGAGGTGGGCGTGCTCCCCTGGCCCGCCCCGGCGGACGGGCGCGAAGCCGCGGCCCGCCTGCGCATCGCCTTCGATCCGGGCCCCGAGCTCGCCGGGCCCGCGCGCCGCTTGGCGAGCGCCGATCGGAGCGAGCTGCCGCTCTTCGTGGCGCGCGCCTGGCAGGCGCAGCTCGAGGCGCGCGCCGCGGAGCTGCTCGCCGCGACGGGCGCGGGACCCGGCGCCGCTCCGCGCCGACTCGTCCGGGCGCGCCTCGAGCGGGCGCTCGAACAACGCCGCTACGTGCTCATCGATCGCGGCAGCCGTCCGCAGACCCTCTCCGCCGATCCGGGCTACGACGTGGTGCACCTGTTGACGCGCTCGCCCGAGCGCTTCCAGGGCTTCCAGGTGCGGGAACGCATGCACCGCCGGCCGCTGGTGAGCGATGCCCAGGGCCGCCCGCCCGCGGCGGCGCTCCTGGGCACGGTGCGGCCCTCGACCCTGCGCGAGTTCCTCGAGCAGCAGGAGCTGCGCCGTCGGCTCTCGGATCTGCGCCGCAAGACCGTGCGCGCGGAGGAGGACCTCGCCCAGCTCGAGGAACTCGTGGCGCAGATCTACCGCAACGACGAGCTGCACGGCACAGGCGGCATCGAGGGACTGCTCGAGGACGCACTGCGCGGCCAGAACGGGTTCCGCGAGAACGAGGGGCTCGAGGAGCGCGAGTCGCGCCGGCGCGAACCCCTGTACGTGCCGCCGATCGACGGCCGCGACGTGGTGCTGACCCTCGACGCCGCGCTGCAGCTCGCGGCCGAGGCGGTGCTCGACGCGCCGGAGTTGCCGGACTCCGAACGCCTGCGCGACGAACCCTGGTTCGCGAACCCGGTCGGCGCGATCGCGATCGTGAGCGTGGAGGGCGAGGTGCTCGCGGCCGCCTCGACCCCGCGCGAGCGACGAGCCCCCAAGCCCGGTCGCGACGGCCAGGAAGCCGTGGTGATGGACCGCACCCTGCGGCTCCCGACCTTCCATCCCGTGGGCAGCGTGTTCAAGGCCTTCGTGGCCGTGCACGCGCTCGAGCGCCACGCGCTCGATCCCTTCGCCGAGCTCCCTTGTCGTCCGATCGACGGCCGCGGCGCGGGCTGGATCGACCTGCGCTGCTGGCACGGCGTCGGCCACGGCCGCGTGGCCCTGCACGCCGCGCTGCGCGGCTCGTGCAATGCCTACTTCGCCCAGCTCGGCGACGGCTTTGCCGGCCGCGCGGAGTTCATGGAGCTGTGCCAGGCCTTCGGCTTCGACCGACCCAGCGGCGTGCGCGCCGTGGGTCGCGCGGGGGCCTTCCCGGAGGACTTCGCCATCAAGTCCTTCCTGTGGAAGCGCGACTTCGAGCCCCGCGAGCAACGCCAGGCCGCCAACGGCTTGGCGGTCATCGAGGGCACGCCCCTGCAGGTCGCGCGGGCCTTCGCCGGCCTCGCCACGGGGCGCCTGCCCGAGCTGCGCCTGGTGCGCGCGGTCGACGGACAGCTCCTGGGGAGCCGATCGCAGCCGCTGCCCTACTCGGAGCCGAACCTCGAACGGGTGCGCCGGGCCCTGCGCGCCGTGGTGGCCGAGGCCGGCGGTTCGGCCTTCGGCAAGGGGCTCGACGAACGCACGCTCGGCTTCACGTTCGCGGCCAAGACCGGCAGCGCGGACTACGTGAGGCTCGGGCCCGAGGCCCACGTGGGCCTGGTGGCGCGCGAGGGGGACGGCGAGCTGCCCGACATGCGCAAGCACACCTGGCTCGCGGGTTGGTTCCCGGCCGAGGCGCCGCGGCTCGTGCTGGTCGTGTACCTGCACGACGTGGCCTTCACCTCGAGCCACACCGCGGTGCACGTGGCCAGCCAGATGCTGCGCCGTCCCGAGCTGCGGGCGGCGCTCGAGGCGGAGCTCGCCGGAGGGGCGCGGTGAGGCTCTCCTGGCTCTCGCGCCGGCCGAGCGGCCCCGCGCCGACGCGCACCGGCGTCGCGGCGCTCTTTCCGCGCTGGCGCGAGCTCGACTGGACGAGCCTCCTCGTCGCGTTGGCGTTGCTGGGCATCGGGCTGGCGCTGGTGCGCAGCATGGCGCTGGCCGACGCGGACCTGGGGCGCAGCGACATCCGGCTCCGCGCGCACCTCCAGAAACTCGCCATCGCGCTGGCCTGTGGCGCGCTGGGGCTGCTCGTGCGCCCGCGCTGGTTGCGGCGCAACGCCTGGCGCCTGTACGGCGCGTGCATGGCGCTGCTGCTCCTGCTGCCCTTCATCGGCGCCGAGCGCAACAACGCCCGGCGCTGGATCGAGCTGCCGATCGGCTTCGACCTGCAGCCCTCGGAGCTGGCCAAGCTCGGCGTCCTGATCGCCCTGGCGCGGGCCCTCTCGCGCAATCGCCTGGAACGAGCCCGCGATTGGATCGCGCCCCTGGCCTTGGCGATCGTGCCGATGGGGTTGGTCGCGAACCAACCCGACCTCGGCACGGCGCTGACGATCGTGCCGATCACGCTCGGGCTGGTGCACCTGGCCGGCGCGCGCGGCGCCGTGCTGGCGCGCTTCGCGTTGCTCGCGACCCTGCTCGGTTTGGGCGCCTGGCAGTTCGGCGTGGGCGTCCAGGACTACCAACGCGAGCGCCTGGAAACGTGGATGGCGACCTACGCCGCCGAGCCCCTGATCGAAGGGCGCCGAGGCCCGGCCTTCCACGCCTACCTGGCGCGCCTCTCGATCGGCCACGGCGGCCTGTGGGGCACGGGCCTCGGTCGCGGCATCGCCAGCGAGACCGGGATCCTGCCCGAACGCGACTCGGACTCGATCTTCGCCGTGCTCGCCGAGGAGGCGGGTTTCCTGGGCGCGAGCGGCTTCCTCCTGCTCTACGCGCTCCTGATCCTCTCGCTGCTCTCCGCGGCGGCCAAGCTGCGCGACCGCTTCACGCGCCTGGTGGTGGCGGGCATCGCGCTCTACTTCGCCGCGCACCTCGTGATCCACGTGGGCGTGAACACGGGCCTCCTGCCGATGACGGGTCTGACCCTGCCCCTGCTCTCGACCGGCGGCTCGTCCCTGCTGGCCACCTGCCTGGCCCTGGGCCTGGCCCTGGGCCTCTCCGCGCGCCACGAGCCCGCCCTCGACCAGGACGCCTTCCGCAGCTACTGATGGGCCCGCGAGGCGCGACGCCCCGGGATCGGGCCCGCTGCGCGTGCTCCGTGGGTAAGGTGTGGGGGTCATGGAAACGCAGCGCCTCCCGGCCGCTGCGGGTCGCGCTCTGCTGTTGCTCGCGCTCGTGGTCGCTTCGTGCAGCCGGACCGTCCGCGGTCCGGTGGGGGAGAGGATCGACCTCGCCCTGGGCTTCGAGCCGAGCTTCGAGGCGCGCCCCGGAGCCGGGGATCGCGCGCATCGGGGCCCCGGGGCCGAGCATCCCGAGCCGCTCTGGTCGGCCGGGTCGGGGGAGGGATGGGTGGTGGTCGAGCACCTCCTCCGACCCGAGCAGTGGGAGGGCTTCGGCGGCGTATTGTGGCGTGCGCCGCGGCCCCTGCCGGGCGTGGGGCGGAGTGCGGCGCGCAGCGGGCCGGCGGCGGAGGTGTCGATGGACGGGCATCCGATCCCGCCCTTGCCGGGGCGCGCGTGGGGACATCCGTTCTCGCGGCTCGAGCAGGATGGACTGATCCCCGAGCTCGAGGTCGCCCTGGCGCAGACGAGCGCGGGCCGGGCCTCGTTCGTGCACGGGGATCACGTCTACCTGTACGACCCGAGCGGAGAGCGCCCCCGGCCCAGCGCCGTGCGCGATCCGATCTCCCTCGGCGAGCGCGAGAACGGGACCTGGATGGTGTCGATCGACTCGATCCGGGCGCGCGGGATCCCGGTGCTCTCGGGCACGACCCTCGACGTGCCGTGCGCGCTGCCGGCGAACGCGCGGCTCTCGTTCGTGCTCGTCTGCGTCGGGGCGGCGCCGGGCGGCGGCGAGCAGCGGCGCGCGCGGGTCTCCGTGGCCCTCGACGGTGCCCCGATCTTCGAGCGCGAGCTCGAGCCTGGGCCGCGGCCACGACCGGAGCGGATCACCCTCGAGCTGCCCGCCGCGGCCCGCGCGCAGGCGACGCTTTCCTTCGCGCTCTCGGGCACGACCTCGCTCGCGGCCTTCCTCGTGCCGACCCTCGAACCGGCCACGCCGCTCGAAGGGGCGGCGAGCGGCCGGGGCGCGCGGCCGGACATCGTGCTCTTCCTGGCCGACACCTATCGCGCCGACAACCTGGCGCTCCACGGCGGGGACGCGCGCATCGCGCCCCACGCCAACCGCTTCGCCGCGGAGAGCTTGGCTTTCACCCAGGCGCGCTCCCCTTCGTCCTGGACCTTCCCCTCCCACGCCGCGATGTTCTCCGGGCTGTATCCCTTCCAGAGCGGCGCGTCGGCCCGCGATCGAACTCTCCCGCCCGAGGCGCACACGATCGCCGAGCGCTTGTCCGAGGAGGGCTATCGCACGCTCGCGATCACCGAGGGCGGCTACGTCTCGCCCACCTTCGGCTTGGCCCAGGGCTTCGAGTGGTTCGAGACCGTTCGGCCGCGGGACGGGATCACGATCGAGGTCGCGCTCGAGCGTCTGGACCTCGACGGGGGCCGCCCGATCTTCCTCTTCGTCCAGAGCTACCGCGCCCACGGCCCCTACGTGGTCGGCGACGGGGTGCGCGAGCGGCTGGGGATCGAGCACGAGATCCCGGAGACCCGCGACTTCGAGGAGCCGTCGACGCGCGGTTCCGAGGATTGGGCCGTTCGACGGCGCGCCGAGTACCTGGCGGGCTACCGCGGCGCCTCGGCCGAGCTCGACCTCCTCTTCGGGGCCCTGCGCGCGGGGCTCGAGGAGCGGGGACGCTTCGACGACAGCTACGTCGTGTTCACCAGCGACCACGGCGAGGCCTTCTTCGAGCACGGCATCCACGGCCACGGAAACGGGGTTTGGGAGGAACACGTGCACATCCCCCTGCTGCTGCGCGGTCCGGGAATCGTGCCGGGCCGCTCGGAGTTGCCGGTCGGCCTGGTGGACCTACCGCGGACCTTGGCCGCGATCGCCGGCGTGGAGCCGGACCGCGCCTGGCTGGGGGCGGATCTGCGGACGCTCGACCGCCCTCGCCCGAGCTTCGTCTTCCAATGCACCCAGGCCGGCCCGCCCGATCGCATGGCGTTGATCGTCGGCGCGCGCAAGGTGCTGCTCGCCGCCGAGCTCGACGCGGCCGAAGCCAGGCACGTGGATTTCGCCTACGACCTGGGCTCCGACCCGCACGAGCGCACGGATCTCGCCCACGAATCCTGGCCCGCGCGGCTGCTCGTCGACCACCGCCGCGCATTCCGCGCCCTCTTTCGCCCGCGGCTCGTCGCCGGCGAGGCCGAGTTGACCTCAGAGCTCGAGGCCGGCCTACGCGCGCTGGGCTACCTCGGCGACTGACGCACCTACCCCGGCCGCCAGACGGCGTAGACCAGGGACGTGAGGGCGACGGGAATCCAAGCACCCTGGAATGGACCGCCACGGTACCTCGCGAGGGACTTCACTTCCGCGGGCGATCGACCTTAGGATCAGAATCATGAGCGTCCAGCGCTGCGTGTCGAGTGTCTTGTTCGTCGTCACGGCGGCACTCCCGTTCCCGTCCGGCCGCGCCTGGGCCCAGGAGCAGCCGCTGCACGTGAGCCTCGGCCTCCTGGACGACCGGCTGAACGTCGTGCCGGGTGCCAGCTTCCAGATCGTCGTGCTCGATACCGGAGCAACCCACAGCGCCACGACCGGTCGAGACGGCTACTCCCCGTTGGTCGAGCTCTCGACCGGGAGCGCGGTCGGGATGATCCTGGCCGAGACGGCCACCGCGAACGGGGTGTGCCTCGGCCAGTACCACGAGTGGTCCCTGGGCCCCGCCGGCGGTTCCGAGGTGCACCTGGCCCATCGGGTTCTGTTCCAACCGTCCCTGGAGCCGGTGACCATCACGTACTCCCAGCCGACGCTACCCGACGCTCACCTACGCTGGGCGTTCATCCCCTCGGAGCATGCCAAGCAAACCGCGCCGGGGTTCTCCTTCGCGGCCCAGGTAGGCCCCTTGCTCACCAGCCACGAGATCCGTGGCTACGAGGGGTTCCATGGCGTCGACTTCGGACCCGCGGGAGCACAGGCCAAGCTGGGTCTCGTGATCCGGACGGGCCGCATCGACCTGGGTCAGTTGAATCTGGCGCTCAAGATGGATGTCCGGGGCCACGGGTTTTCCTCGCTCCCCCAGGCGCACACATTCGTCCTCCACGACGCTGGCGCGCTCGGAACTCCGACGACGCCCCCCACCTTCTCGGCCACCGCGTTCGAGATCCACGACGGCTACGTCTACCTCCGGCTCACGGGGGCGTTGGAGCGCGGCGACAACGTGATCCTCCTGACTCCCGGCGGGCCGAGCCAGGCACCGCTGCGTTTGCCGCTGAGCCCGCTGACCCTGTCGATTCCGCTCTCAGCCTCTGCACCGGACCCCCCTCCGGCAGGCCCGCAGTGCGAGGGAACCGCCAGTGACCCTGGTGCGCTGAAGCAGCCCCGGTGCCACAGCTTCAATCCGGAGAATGCCTGTACGCCGGCAGCTCTTGGCTCCTGTGACGGAGCCGCAATCCCGAGCTCTTCCCTGATCTGCTCGGCCCACACCGTGGGGGGGCCGCGGACCTGCGGTACGGACGGTAGCCAAGACCTGCGCACTTCCGTGACGGTGACCGGCTCCGTGTCCGTCGGGTTCAAGGTGAACCTGGGCCTCGTCGAGGGGAACGCGGGCGCGACGGGCAGCGTGGCGTTGTCCGAGACGATCGTCGCGAGTGTCGACCTCGGCCCTGGGAACACAGGGTGTCTAGCCTGTTCCGGTTCGGATGCGTGCGGCCAGTGCGTGCGACAATGCCTGGAGATCGCCACTTGCAGTCAGGCATTCACGATCAAGGTGCGCAGCGAGAAGGTCGTCACGGAGTGGATCGAGACGGGTTCACACTCCGCCCTGCGTTCCTACACCGTGCCCGGACCCTGCGACAAGACGGTGGGCAACCTCAAGAGCTCGTGCTTCCTCTTCATCGGGACCAATCAGGCGGCGTGCATGCGGTCGTGCCCGTAGGCACCTTGCAGCCACCCGTGACGTGACGGGGACGCCACAGGGCGTAGACCAGGGCGCCGAGGGCCAGCACGAAGAGGCCCGTGCCGGTTTGCCAGGGGTCGCCCTGGACGAGGTTCCCGAGCACCACGGCCAGCGCGAGCCCGAGGTAGGCGAGCGGGAAGATCGTCGGCGCGCGGAAGGGGCGCGGGAGGTCCGGCCGCAGGCGGCGCAGGCGCAGCAGGCCCCAGGCGGCCAGGGCGTGGAAGATCCACTCGGCGAAGACCACCGCGCCGGTGAGGTAGTCGACCGGATCGAAGCCGTGGCTGCGGCGCACGGCGTGGGCCAGGCCGAGGTAGGTGAGCGCGATCGCGCCCTGGCACACCAGGCCCGCGAGCGGCGCGCCGCGCGTGGGATGCACGTTGCCGAAGGCGCGGAAGAACAGGCCCGCGCGGGCCATGGCGACGTAGACCCAGGGCGTCGCCAGGACGATCACCGTCACGATGCCCGCGGCGCTGACGGCCATGGCGGCCGAGAGCACGAGTTCGCCGCGCTCGCCCAGGGTGCGGCGCGCGACGTCGGCGGCGAAGCCCGGTCCGGCGGCGGCCAGGCCCTCGACGCCGAGCACGCGCAGGAAGGCGAGGTTCACCGCCAGGTAGGTCACGATCACGCCCGCCACGCCGAGCAGGATCGCGCGCGGCAGCGTGCGCGCCGGATCGCGCACGCTGGCCGCGGCGTAGCCGAGCATCTGCCAGCCGCCGTAGGTGAAGAGCACCGGCAACATCGCCTGCACGAGGCCGCGCGCGGGCGCGGGCGCGGGCGGCGCCGCGGCGAGCGGCGCGGCGTCGCCCGCGGACGCGACGAAGAGCAGCCCGGCCACCGTCAGCACGCCCAGCGCCGCGAGCTTGGTCAGCATGCAGAGGTTCTGGAAGCGCGCCCCGGCACGCACCCCGGCGCAGGCCAGGGCCGTGACGGCGACGATCAGGAAGGCGGCGAGGGCGAGCTGCGCGTTCGAGCCCGACGGCCCGAGGGCGGGGAAGAGGCGCGCGAGCATCCCGGCGCAGAAACCGGCCAGGATCGCCAGCGCGCCGGTCGAGACGACCAGCAGCACGATCCAGGCGAAGAGGAACGCGACCGCTCGGCCGAAGGCCTCGCGCAGGTACTCGAACCAACCGCCGGCGCGCGACAGGGTCGCGCCCCACTCGGCGAAGGTGAACGCGCCACACAGGGCCAGGAGGCCCCCGAGGGCCCACACGCCGAGGTAGAGCGACGGCTCGCGCACCAGGGTCGCGATCCCCGCCGGCTGGAAGAAGATCCCCACGCCGATGATGCCGCCCATCACGAGCAGCGTGGCGTCGAGCGGCGAGAGCGGCCGCGCGGGCGGCCCGTTCACCGCTCGCTCCCCGTGTACCCGAGGGACTCGAGGCTCTCGAGCAACTTCTTGGCGTTCGAGGGGGCGAGGTTCTGCACCTCGCCGTCGGCCACGGTGCTCGCCAAGAGCTCGAGGTCGGCGTGGAAGGCCGCGAGCTCGCGGCGCAGGCGCGCGAGCACCCCGGGCTCGGCGCCAGAGAGGTCGTGCTGGGACAGCGGGTCCGCGTGCCGGTCGTAGAGCTCCTCGCTGCGCTCGGCGCTGGGACTGCGGTCGAGGATGTAGTGCCAGCGCTCGGTGCGCCAGGAGAGCTTGTCGCTGCCGTAGAGCGTGCTCTCGCTGAAGGCCACGCGCTCGGGCTCCGATTCGCCGCGCATCAAGGGCAGGAGCGAGCGGCCCACGAAGCTCGGTGGGTGCGGGAGCCCGGCCAGCTCGAGGATCGTCGGCGCGAGGTCGAGCACGCGCACCTGGGACGCCACGACGCGGCCGGCGAGCTCGGGCGCGTGCGCGGGCTTGACGATCAGCGGCACGCGGATCAGCTCGTCGTAGAGCGTGTGGCCGTGCTCGAAGCCGCCGTGGTCCCAGAACTCCTCGCCGTGGTCGGCGACGAGGATGAGGGTCGCGTTGCGATCGAGGCCCAGCTCCGCCAGACCGTCGAGGAAGCGCCCGATCGCGCGGTCGACCGCCGCGACCTCGGCCTGGTAGACGGTGCGCAGGTACTCGCGGTCCTCCGCGCTCGGCACTCCGTCCGGGCCGGCCAGGCGCCGGCAGGCGCGCATCGAGATCGGCGGGTGGGGCTCGCGCGGGGTGGGCACGAAGGCGGCCAGCTCGCGCGCGGGCGGATCGAAGTCGAGGTGCGGATCGAAGACGTGCAGCAACACGAAGAGCGGCTCGCGGCGGTGCTGCGCGAGGCGCGCCAGGGCCGTGTCGACGGTCTCGTCCGCGCGCCGGATGCGGTCGTTGTAGGCGTGGCGGTGGTCGTAGACTTCGAAGCCGCGCGCGACGCCCAGCACCGGCGAGAGGAAGGCGGCGTTGGCGAAGCCGAAGGTGCGGAAACCCTCGGCGCGCAGCAGCTCGGCGATCAGCGGCACGTCGGCGCTGATGGGCGTCAGCAGGGCGTTCTTGCCCAGGGCCTTGTGCACCGTGGGCCAGGTCCCGGTCAGCAGCGAGGCCATCGATGGCAGGGTCCAGCCCGAGCTCGAGATGGCCTGCTCGAAGCGCACGCCCTCGCGCGCCAGGGCGTCGATGCGCGGCGTGCCCAGGTCCAGGCCCGCGTTCACGCCCAGCGCGTCGTAGCGCAGGGTGTCGACGACCAGGACGAAGATGCGCTGGGGCTCCTCGCCGCGCGAGCAGGCCGGGAGGAACGCGAGCAGCAACGGCAGCCATGCGCGCGGTGCGCGCCGGGCGCGCTCGGGGAGGGGGCTCATCGTGGGGATGAGCCTACCGCGCCCGGCGCGCGTCCCGCCCTCACTCCTCGCGCGCGCCCTCGCCCTGGCGCCACGCTCGCCCCGCGGCGTAGCTCTCGGCGCGCTCGGCGAAGGTCGCCGCCTGCCGCGCGCGGCCCAGGGCGCGGGCGGCCTGGGCGGCTTCCTGCGCCGTGCGCCGCGCCTCGCCGAAGGCGCCCGTCTCGGCCAGGGCCGCGGCCAGCAGGTCGAGGTCGGCGGGCTCCGCGCCGGGCCGGCGGGCGAGGGGGAGCGCGAGCTCGAGGGCCGCGCGTCCATCGCGAAGGGCCGGGTCGGGCTGGGTCGCGAGCGCCCACGCCAGGCGCCGGCGCGCGGGGACGAGCTCGGGCGCGAGCTCGAGGGCCGCGCGCCACTCGGCCATGCCCTCCCGCGCGCGGCCCGACAGGGCCAGGGCCGAGCCGTGGTTGAAGCGCACCTCGGCGCGGCCCGGTTCGCCCGACGCGGCGATGGCGTAGAGCTCGGCGGCGCGCGCGAACGCGCCCGCGCCGAGG
>CAYMYN010000055.1:16631-18394 GCA_964394665.1 uncultured Planctomycetaceae bacterium | reverse complement strand
GGACGGCCGGCAAGCCGGCCGTACCGAGAGCGTTCGAATTCTTCTCACGCTCTGACAGTCTGAGAAAGGGACCCCGCACGCCCGCTTCCAGTGCTGGAGAGGGGGCGTGCGGGGGTTGTTTCTCAGGCTGTCAGAGATGCAGCTCGATCGTCTCGTCGCCGCCCGCGACGAGCTCGAGGTGCAGCGTGGAGATGGGCCCGTCGTCCGGATGCGCGAGACGCAGCGCGAGGGAGCCAGCGGGGACGAGCAGGACCTCCTGCACCCCAGGCTCCACGTCCAACGCCGCATGGATCATCCCTCCGCGTCCGATCTCGAGTCGCAGGCGCGAAGCACCCGACGTGACCCGCACGCGCAGCACGGCGCCGCGCTCGAGTGCGACCTCGACCTCGCGCTGCTCTCCGGCCCGGGGCGCGACCCGCGCCGCGCCGATGTAGCCGTCGAGCGAGCGGACGACGAGGGTCTGCTCGCGCGGCAACGCCTCGATCGGATCCCCGACCAGCTCCTCGTACAGCGCGGCGCGGCCAGCGCCGAGGCTCTCCACCCAGGCGCGCGCGTGGTGGCGCGCGCCGTCCAGGAGCGGGACGATCTCGAGCTGGGCGCGCTCCGGCACGCGGAGCACGACCCCGCTCTGCCCGGCCTCGAACACCTCGGCGCCCTGCGGCATCCCGGGGACGAAGCCGTCGCTCAGGCCGAGCCGGTAGCGCCCCGGCGCGAACGGCCCGAGCCGGAAGGGTCCGACGGGCCGCTCCTGCCAGGAGACGAGGTCGTCGGGAGCCCCGTCGGGCTGCACGTACAGGATCCGCGTGCCACCCGCGTCGCCTTCGACGCGACCCTCGATGGAGTGCCGCCCGGCGACGAGGCGCTGCTCGCGGCCCGCGGAGCTCGCATCGACCTGGATCGGCTGTGCGATGGCGCCCGCTGCTCCACCGGGCGGCGTGCCGAGGTGGTAGGCGCCTTCCGGCACGGCCTCGAACCGGAACGCGCCGTGCTCGTCCGTGGTCGCGCGCGGTGCACCCAGCATGTCCAGGATCTGCGCATCGGCGAGGAGCGTGGGCCAGCCAGGCCCGGGCCTACGCGGTTGCAGCGCGACGGCGAGGTTCGCTACCGGCCGGCCGGCCTCGTCCACGACCTGGCCGGTGACGGCGCAGCGGGGAGGGAGTCGCAGGAGCACGTGTGTCGTCGCGCCGGGCGCGAGCCACAGGTGCCTGGGGAACAGACCGAGCCACCTTCGCGTCGGGTGATCGATCCCCTCACCCGACCCGTCGACCGCGAGCGTGTGACCGCCCGCGGGTAGGTCCGCGAGCGCGAAGCGTCCCTGGCCATCGGTGACCAACTCCCAGTGGGGCCAACTCCGATCGAGCCCGGAGGCCCAACGTGGCGCAACCGCCGTGGGGTGGGAGACACTCGAGGAGAGCCGCAGACCGATGACCGGATCGCCCGCGGCGTCGACGACGCGGCCCTCGAGGCGTGCCGGAGGCAGCATCTCGACGACGAGCTCGTCGAACAACCGGTCGCGGCCCCGTGAGGGCAGCGCCACGGCGGGGTGGTAGCCGGGCGCGGTGACCTCGAGCCGATACAAGCTTTCGGGGCGCTCGACGCGCACCTCGAAGCGGCTCGCGCCGAGCGCCCGGACGCGCCCGTCGAACGGCGGCTCGACCGACGCCCCCTCGACCGGCGATCCGGTGCGCCCGTCGACGACCCGCAGGACGAGGTCGTAGGGCCGCGCCTCGGGATCGTCACCGACCAGGGCCAGGACCTCCTCG
>CAYMYN010000055.1:0-16621 GCA_964394665.1 uncultured Planctomycetaceae bacterium | reverse complement strand
TCATGCCGATGCAGGTCTGCCACAGTTCGGTCGCGAACCCGGTCACGACGAGCGACCCCGAGAGCTCCGACTGCAGCCTGGCCACGGTGCGGAGGTCTCCGTCCACGAACGCCCCGATGCGCGCGCCGACGCGCGTCGTGCTCCACTCGCGCAGACGCTCCGAGTCGAGGGGTGCGAACCCGACACCGAGGGCTGGGAGTCCAAGCTCGTCCAGCGCGAGGTGCGCGCGCCAGGGAGGAAGCTCGAGCGCCGGACCGAACCGCAGCTCCTCGCCGGCGTACCGGACGACCCTCCCCTGCCGGTAGCCCGGGTGGTCCGGCGCGAGCACCTCGCGCAGCTCGAGCATCCAGGCGGGACGCGCGCCGTCTTGCTCCAGGACCGCCGCCGGCCAAGACTCCGCCACGCACAGGAACGACGGCGCGAGCAGCGCCACGACGAGGAAAGGCAGTGTTCGCATCGGGACTCCTCCCAGCGGGCCGCGTGGGCGCGACCCTAACAGGCTGCCTCCGTGGGTGCCACGCGCGGATCCTCCGCGGGGACTCCAGTCTCGAGGCGCGGAGCCGCGACGAGGGACGAAAGGGATTGTCGGGGGCGCGCTGCGGGCCGCTTCCGGCGAACCCCCCGTTCGTGGGCGCGGCTCTGGATCCAGCGGAGCCCCAGGAGCGTAGATCCTCGGGCCGCGTTTCGTTTCTCGACCCGACCCGGACCCGCCCATGCACCTGCTCCTGAACGTGGCGTTGCTCGGCCTGGCAATCGCGGGCGCCCAGCTCGAAGGTCGCAGCGATCCGCGGGCGCTCGCGGCCCAGACCCTGCGCGCCACGCAGGTCGTGGACGGTGCCCTCGAGGACCCCCATGCGGGCCTGGAGGCGCTGGTGCAGGCCGCGGAGGAGGCCAGTGAACTACTCCGGGGCTCGCTCCTCGGGCGCACCTTGGCCGGGCAGGTCCAGGACGCGCGCTGGCGGGGGTTGGCCGATCCGCGGGCTGCGCGCGAGCGACTCGCGGGCGAGCTGGCCAGCGTGCTGGCCGACCTCGAGTTCGAACCCCTGGTGGAGGCCGAGCTCCCGCGGGGCTTTCCCGCGCTGACCGCGGTGGGTGCGATCGAGCTGAAGCGTTATCCGGCCTACCGCATGGTGCGCGCGAACATGGGCCGAGCGGGTTCCGGCGGCGTGTTCTGGAGGCTCTTCACGCACATCCGCAGGGGCGGCATCGCGATGACCGCGCCGGTCGAGATGGGCTGGTCGGGCACGGGAATCGACGCGCGCGAGATCAGCATGGCCTTCCTCTACGGCTCGCCCGAGCTGGGAGCGACCGGCAGCGACGGTCCGCTCGAGGTGCTCGACGTGCCGCCGCTCTGGGCCGTCAGCCTGGGCTGCCGGGGCGAAGCGAGCGCCGCGAGGATCGTCGCGGTGCGCAGCGAGCTGGCGCGCTGGGTCGCGTCCCGCGGCGACCTGGAGGTCGTCGGGGACGTGCGCACGTTGGCCTACAACAGTCCCATGGTGCCCCGCGAACGCCGCTACTTCGAGGTGCAACTTCCCGTGCAGTCCAAGCCAGTTCCGCTCGGCGCTCGCGTCGTCGTCGACTTCAGGGATCCGGCTGAGGCCGCGCGCTGGCAGCCGGTCGACGACCGCGTCATGGGCGGCGTGTCCGTCAGCCGCATCGAGGGCACCTCGGTCGGCTCGTCGCTCTTCACCGGCGAGCTCTCCCTGGAGCGCAACGGCGGCTTCGCTTCGGTGCGCGCCGCGCTCCCCGGCGCCGCGGGCAACGCAGGCGCGAACGCGCCCCTGGCGGGCGCGCGCGAGCTGATCCTCGATCTGCGCGGCGACGGCAAGGCCTACAAGCTGCGGCTGCGCACCGGGGCCCAGCTCGATGGCGTGCACTACGAGGCGCGTTTCGAGACCGAGGTCGGCGTGCAGGCCGAGCGCACGTTCGCCATCGACGACTTCGTGCCCGTCTGGCGCGGTCGGCCCGTGCTCGACGCCCCGCCCCTCGACCCGGCCGCGCTCCGGCATCTCGGCCTGATGATCGCCGACGGGCAAGCGGGCCGCTTCCAGTTGGAGCTGTTCACGCTGACGGCTCGCTGAGCACGGGCCAGCCGCGCCCCGTCGCGGCTCCCTGCCTCACAGCTCCGCCGCGCGGCGGTCCAGCTCGGCGCGGATCTGGCGCACGAGCGCGTCGGGGACACCCGTCGACGCCGCGAACTCCTCCCAGCGCGCCAACGCCGCGCGCGCCTTGGCGAGGACCCCCGCCGGGTCGTTGAGGTCGAACAGGTCCCCCACCGCCAAGAGGTCGCGCTCGCGCAGGTCGGTGGTCTTGTCCTGCACGCGCATCTGGTGGCGGGCGGTCCAGTTGCTGCCGCGCGCGAAGGTGAGGTCGTAGGCCGGCGACAGTCGCCACGTCCCGTCCGGCGTCATCTGGAACGAGAGGTTCTTGACGTGGTCGTCCTGGTTGACCGCCAGGACGTTGAAGACCATGCGCCGAAAGCCCTCCTCGACGCTGGCGTAGGGCATGCCGAGTCGGAGCACGGCGCGCAGGTACTCCTCGTAGCTACTCGCGCCCGGTTCGTTGTAGTCGACGTGCACCAGGCCGCCGAAGGTGTGTTGGTGCAACCGGCCCTCGGGGCCGAGATCGAAGCGCGGCACGAGCAGGTGCGCGTAGTCGTCGTGCTCGAGGAGCGTGATCTCGCAGGTCTCGATGCCCGCGGCGGCCGCCATGCGCGTGTAGGCCGCCTCGACGCGGTTGTAGGGCTGTGGCCGGCCGAGCTCGTCCGCGCTGGCGCCGTCCCCGACCCCGTCGAACTTCAGGATGCAGGGTCGGTCGGTGCGCCGCTTGCGCGCGTTGGCGGAGCGGATCTCCCGGCGCTTCGGATCGAACAGGACCAACGCCTTGGGCCGCATGCCTCCGGCGGACGCGCCGATGCGGTAGATCTCGGGGATGGTCACGTCCGGTCGTCCTTCGACGATGGCCCGGGCGTCGCGCACCAGGGCCGCCAGCTCCAGGGACTCCAGCTCGGCCGGACGCACCGGCAGCTCTTCGGCGGGATGGAACGAGAGGGCGCCGATGGCGCGCTCGCCCACGTAGAGCAGGCGCTGGACCGGCGAGAGGGCGCGCTGCTCCTGGCCGCGCGCGGCGAACCAGGCGCGGATCACCCGGTTGCCGAAGGCGTCGGGCAGCGCGTCGGCGAGCACGCCGGGCAAGCCCTGGAACGCGGGCAGACGCCGCAGCTCGTCGAAGGCGACGGGCCCGCGTCGGGAGGTCGGCAGGTGGACGGGCGACACCTCGAGGCCGCGGCGGCGGAAGGGCTCGGCGTACTCGAACAGGATGCGGCCGCTGTCGAGTTCCGCGACCGCGCCGACCGTCTCGCCCCACAGGCGCACCTCGGCGTGGGCCAGCACCTCAGCCACGGCGGCGGCTCCGGCCCCGCTCGAGCAGGGCCATGGGCGAGATCTCGGGCTCGGGCACGAGCCCGCGCAGCGCGTCGACCTGGCCGTAGAGCCTCAGCAGGCGCACGAGGGTCAGCAGGGTGGGGTTCAGGCCCTGCTCGGCGCGGTAGACCGTGCGGCGCGAGAGCCCCGCCTGGGCGGCGGCCTCGATCGCGGTCAGCCCCTGGGCCTCGCGCAGTCCCCGGAGGCGTCGGCCCAGGTGCTCCATGAGCTCGCCGTCCGTCAGGGTCGTGGTGGTACTCATAAGGCTCATAGCCCCCCGTTGGCGCATCAGATGGGACTCTTGCGGCCCATGAACGTAGGGCTCAGATCGGATGCCCGCAACCTCGAACTGTGCCGTATTCGTCCCGATCGAGCCCCTGCTGGGCACATTTGTGCCTTTTGTGACTCAGGCGACGGGGTGAGGAGGATCGGAACCGCCGTCAGGCGCCCATCCGGGGCCTCGACGTGGCCAGGCCAATCCATCCGCCGTCGCCCCAGGGGCCGTGGGTGCGGGCCGCGCGCGCAACGGGCGGACCGGTTGTTCCTCGCCGCGGCTCGGCGACAGCTGTCAGAAGCCGGAGGCGTCGCGGATGGCGCCGAGGGCTTCCTGGAGATCGAGCTCACCCTGCAGGTGTCGGCGCCAGATCTCGCGGCAGGCGAGGTCGATGGCGTCGGGTTCGCCGAGCAGGGGGAAGCGCTGGCTCGCGGGCAACTCGAGGACGCTGCGGACGGCCTCCTCCGCGGTCACGTGGGTCACCTGATCACGGAGCGAGGCCATCCGGATGAGTTGCTCGGTCTCATCGAGGTCGAAGAGCTCCCGCAGTGGTTGGTGGATGCCTGGCAGGGTCGGACGGCCGCGGAAGCGCTCCTCATGTTTGTGTAGGGCGCCTTGCAAAGCCAAGAACAGAACCTCGCTATCGTCGCGCAGCGAGCCGTCCGGACGGGTCAGAGGCAGGATCGTGAAAGAATCCCTCATCACGTAATTGCACGTGATGAAGTTCTCCGGGGCGCGCCCGACCAGAACGATCCTCGTGGGCTCGGGCGGCAGCTCCATGTCCAGGCGGGACAGGGCCCACTCGATCAACTCACTGCCGTCCCCGACGCGCGAGATCAGCTCCTCCATGCGCGCACGGAGACGCCGCTCGCGAGCGGGCCAGAAATCGGCCAAGAAGTCGGGTTCGACTTCGGCCAGCGCCGCGGCGTACGCCAGCGCCGTGGATCTCCACTCCACACGGCTAGCGAAAGCGAACTCTCCGTTTCGGTCGATGGTGCGCCTGTACTCCGTCAGGCTCTCACTGGCGCTCTTCAGCGCGCGCGCGTCGGAGACG
This sequence comes from uncultured Planctomycetaceae bacterium, assembly GCA_964394665.1. GTDB lineage: Bacteria > Planctomycetota > UBA1135 > UBA1135 > CAYMYN01. The sequence continues at coordinate 11,871 of CAYMYN010000055.1, read as the reverse complement.
GAGCCCACCAGCCAGTTGAACAGGCGCAGCCGCTCCGTGCCCCGCAGTCGCTTGGCAGCCGACCGCGCGGCGACCGCGGCCGGTTCGAGGGCCGCGGGGAGCTCGCCGCTCGAAGGTCCCACGACATGTGCGCTGACCTGGCAGTGCAATTCGAGCAGTGGCGCACACTCGAAAGCGAAGCCGAATGGAGCAGCGGCGGCCTGCACGTTGGGCTCGGCAGCCTGTAGGCAGGCCAGGACGAGGGCGGTCAGCATGCAAGCCTCTGGATCTGGGGCTCGGACGGGGGACGGTGCCGAACTCACCCCAGGCACAGGGCAATCGCCATCCCCTCGACGGCTCAACCTCGTGGCCGAGGATCCGGGTGCGCTACACGGTCCACCGGAAGGTCGAGGAACTCGACGCGCTCGCCCAGGACACCGACGAGCTGCGTCGGGCGCGGCAGCGTATCCCCAGGCGACGCGCTAGGATCGGCGGCCATGGGGTGGCCTTTTCGGCGGGAGCGTGGGGTCGAGCGCGCGCGGGCGGGACCGATCGTCGTCACCGGCGTGGGGCCGGTGAGCGCCATCGGGTGCGGGCGCGACGACTTCTACACCGCGCTCATCAGCGGCCGGCACGGGTTCGGGCCGATCACCCGCTGTTCGGTCGCGGACTCGCCCTCGCGCGTCGGGGCCGAGGTGCGCGACTTCTCGCTGGGGCGCTACGTCGAGCGCGGCGAGGTGCTGGGGCGCGGGACGCCGCGCGGCACCCAGCTCGCCCTGGCGGCCTGCGTGCTGGCCCTGCACGACGCCGAGCTCGACCTGGGCGCGACCGATCCCGAGCGCATGGCCGTGCACGTCGGCACCGGCGTCGGGAACCTCGAGGAGCTGGCGCGCCTGGTGCGCCAGCGCGAGTCGGGCGGCGGCGTGCCGGCCCACGCGGCCTTCCTGACCTTGCACCACTCGGCGGCGTGCGTGCTCTCGAGCTTCTTCGACGCCCGTGGCCCGGTGCTGACCACGACCAGCGGCTGCAACAGCGGCGTCGACGCGTTGGGCGGCTCGCTGCGCATGCTGCAGGCCGGGGCGGCGGACGTCTCGCTCGTCGTGGGCACCGACTCGGAGCTCGTGCCGGAGATCCTCGCCGGCCTCAACGCCAGCGGCTCGCTGGCCACGCGCTACAACGACGACCCCGGACGCGCCTCGCGGCCCTTCGACCTCGAGCGCGACGGCAACGTGATCGGCGAGGGCGCGGGAGCCCTGGTGCTCGAGACCGAAGCACATGCCCGGGCGCGCGGGGCGCGCATCTACGCGCGTTTCGTGGGCTACGGCCTGCGCGCCGCCGGCCGCGGCCGACGCTACAGCCACGACCAGCCCGAGCTCGACCCCGATCCCGCCGTGCGGGCCCTGCGCGCCACCCTGGACGAGGCGCGTTGGGAGCCCGGGAACGTGAGCCTGGTCAACGCCAACGGCTCCTCGTCGAAGCTCTACGACCTGCTCGAGGCGCGCGCCCTGCAGGCGGTGTTCGGCGCGCACGTCGAGCGCGTCCCCGTGCACTCGATCAAGTCGATGCTCGGCCAGCACGGCGCGGGCTCCTCGGCCCTGCAGGCCATCGCGGCCTGCTTGACGATCCGGCGCCGGGTGGCACCGCCGACGATCAATTGCGAGCAGCTCGATCCGGGCTGCGCGCCCCTCAACGTGCTCACGGCGCCCGAGTTGCTCGCGCCGCGCCGCGTGCTGATGCACTCGATCGGCTTGGGCGGCTTCTACTACTCGGCGGCGGCCTTCGAGCGCGAGTCGGCCGACGTGGACCTGGGCACGCTGACGGGCCAGGGCCAGGTGCGCTGGAGCCCGGGCCACCACCCGCGGTTCCCGGTCGCCGAGGAGTTCCAAAGACCCCTGACCCCGTGGCAGCCGCCGACGCCGGACTGGACGCCGCGCGCGCACAGCGGCGAGCTCTAGCAGCCCGTTGAAGGAGTCCCGTCGCGGGGCGGCCTGCTCCGCGTGCGGGCCCAGGCCGCCGCCTGCAACAGGGCCTGGATCAGGTTCTCGGGGCTCGCGCGGCCCGTGCCGACGAGGTCGAAGGCGGTGCCGTGGGCCGGGCTCACGCGCAGGTAGGGCAGGCCCGCGAGCACGGTCAGGCCGCGCTCGCGCCCCAGCAGCTTGATCGGGATGAAGGCCTGATCGTGGTAGAGCGCGAGCACGCCGTCGAAGCGCCCCGCGGCCGCCTGGGCGAAGACGCTGTCGGGCGAGAGCGGGCCGGTGACGTCGAGGCCGGCGGCGCGCGCGTCGGCGGCGGCCGGCTCGAGCTCGCGACCCTCCTCCTCGCCCAACAAACCGCCCTCGCCGGCGTGGGGGTTCAGGCCCGCCAGGGCGAGGCGCGGGCGCTCGATGCCCAGCTCGCGCAGGGCGGCGTCGAGCAGGTGCAGGTGATCGAGGGTGCGCGCGCGGGTGACGAGCTCGAGGGCGGCTCGCAGGGGCATGTGGCGCGAGAGCAGGAGCACGCGCAGGTCGCCGGCCACGGCGAGCATCTGGAAACGTTCCACGCCGCACCAACGGCCGAGCAGCTCGCTCTGGCCCTCGACCTCCTCGCCCGCCAGATGCAGGGCCGCCTTCGAGACTGGACCGGTGACCAGGGCCTGGACCGCGCCCGACAGTGCCAACTCGTGCCCGGCGCGCAGGGCGGCGAGGGCCTCCCGGCCCCCGGCGGCCTGGACGCGGCCGGGGACCACCGGCTCCCCGCTGCCGGTCGGGAACCAGGTCGGAGCGCCGACCCGGGGGAGCGGCTCGAGAGCGCCCGCGGCGAGACGCGCGGCGGGGACGCCGGGGGGCCGGAGGCGCTCCGGGCCCAGGACCAGGAGGCGGGCCGCTGGGGACAGCCTCCGCTCCTGCAGGGCCGCCAGGGCGATCTCGGGGCCGATCCCGGCCGGGTCCCCGAGGGTCAGGGCGATCAGGGGCGGCTCGGACATGGGGCCAGGGTACCGGCTCCGATCGACGCGCACGTCGAGCCATCCTGGGGCCCACGGGCGGGGTAGATTCCCAGATACGAACCTGATCCCCCTATCCGGTGTCCACAGACCGGGGTACGGTCAGGGGACAGTCCCCCCGCACGGAACGCGCGTCATCCCCCCTCGCGCGACCGCGGTCGATCGACCGTCCTGGCGGGATTTCTTGCATCCCTTCCTAGGCACCTTGGAGACAGTCTCGATGAGAGTCCTCACGACTACCCTGGCCACGTTTGCTTGCGCCGCCGTGGCCACGGCCGCGCCGCAGTTCACCACCTTCCAGAAGCCCAACAGCGGGCCGGCCACCAAGGTGGTCACGCCCGGTGCGGTCGCCCCGGTCCCGATCGGCGGCATGATGGCGCTGACGAACGACTGCAGCGCCCCGACCCCGATCAGCGGCATCGGCGCGCACGCCTACGACACGACCGCCGCAACGACTTCGGGCTTCAACGGCACCGGCACCTGCCCGTCCGGGGCGAGCACGATCAACCAGGACCTCTTCTGGCAGTGGACCGCCGATGCGGCGGGCACCTGGACCATCGAGACCTGCGCCCCCGTGGGCTTCGACACCAAGCTCTCGGTGCACTCCGGCGTGGGCTGCGCCGCCGTGTGCGTGGGCTACAACGACGACGCCTGCTCGGTCCGTAGCCGCGTGATTCTCAACGCCGTCAACGCCGGCGACACCTTCGTGATCCAGGTCGGCGGCTTCGGCAGCGCCTTCGGCACCGGCGTCCTGACCATCACCGGTCCCCCGCCGCCGATCACGAACGACGAGTGCACGACCCCCGACGTCATCGCCGGCCAGGGCACCTTCCCCTACAACAGCACGACCGCGACGACCAGCGCCCAGGGCCAGGTCGAGGCCATCTGCCTGTTCTTCGGCAACACCGCCATCGACCGCGACGTCTGGTTCCAGTGGACCGCCGACGTCACGGGCAACGCCACCGTCGCGACCTGCACCAACACCTCGGTCGACACCAAGCTCGCGGCCTACGCCGGCGCCGGCTGCCCCGCGGACGGGACCGCCATCGCCTGCAACGACGACGCCTGCAGCCTGCAGTCCTCGGTGACCTTCGCGGTCACCGCCGGCTCGACCTACATGATCCAGGCCGGCTCCTTCCCCGGCGCCGCCGGCGGCGCGAGCGCGCTGACGATCTCGATCGCCGGAACCCTGACGAACGACGACTGCTCCGCGGCCGACGTGATCGCCGGCCAGGGCAACTTCGCCTTCAACAACTCGGCCGCCACCTCCGGAACCGAGGGCCAGAACGAGGGCATCTGCCTGTTCTTCGGCTCGACCTTCATCGGCCGCGACGTGTGGTTCGACTGGACCGCCGACGCGACCGGCATCGCGACCGTGACGGCCTGCGGCAACACCGCGGTCGACACCAAGATGGCGGCTTACCCGGGTAGCGGCTGCCCGCTGGACGGCGCCTCGCTCGCGTGCAACGACGACGACTGCGGCCTGCAGTCGACGATCTCCTTCCCGGTCACCGCCGGCTCGACCTACACCCTGCAGGTCGGTTCGTTCCCCGGTGCCGCCGGCGGCGCGGGTTCCTTCGACATCACCATCGCGCCCCCGCCGACGCCGATCACGCCCTACTGCTTCGGGGACGGCAGCGGCACCCCCTGCCCCTGCGCCAACGACGGCGGAGCGGGCGAGGGCTGCGCCAACGCCAGCGGCTCGGGCAGCACCCTGTCCTGGACCGGCAGCGAGAGCATCCTCGCCGACGACCTGGTCCTGAGCGCCGACAACCTGCCCCTGGGCAACAACAACTTCGGCCTGTTCTTCCAGGGCGTCGGCCAGGTCAACGGCGGCCTGGGCATCACCTTCGGGGACGGCCTGCGCTGCGCCAACGGCACCGTGACGCGCCTGCAGCTCGTCGCGGCGGTCGGCGGCGTCGCCTCCACCACGGTCAGCATCGCCACCGCGGGCGGCGCCACCGCCGGCACGACCCTGCACTACCAGTGCTGGTACCGTTCGCCGGGCGGCCCCTGCGGCAGCAGCTTCAACTTCACCAACGGCCTCTCGGTCGACTGGGCGAACTGAGCTGCCAGGGCTGAGGGTCCATTGGACCCGCTCGGGGGCGGTCGCGCGCGAGCGCGGCCGCCCCTCGTCGTTACCAGCGAGGTTCGCGGCCCGGGATCAGGCGAGGGCCTTCGAGACCTTCTCGTAGACGTCGCGCGAGAGATCCGGACGCTCGAGGATGCGGGCGAGCTCGAGGCGCAGGCGCTCGCCGCGGGCCGGGACCAGGCGGCGCCAACGAAGCAGCGGATCGACCAGGCGGCTGGCGACCTGCGGGTTCAGGGCGTCGACGGCCAGGACCTGGTCGGCCAGGAAGGCGTACCCGGCTCCGTCGGGCGCGTGCAGGGCGGCGGGGTTCAGCAGCGCGAAGGCCCCCAGCAAGGAGCGCGCGCGGTTGGGGTTGCGCAGCGTGAAGTCGGGGTGGAGCGTCAGGGCCCGCACGCGCTCGAGGACGTCCGGGAGGTCCGCCGCGGCCTGCACGCTGAACCACTTGTCGAGCACGTTCGCGTCACCCTTCCAGCGGCGGTGGAAGTCCGCCAGCGCTTCCTCGCGCTCGGGCCCGACGTGGTCGCACAGACAGGCCAGGGCTGCGATGCGGTCGGTCATGTTGTTCGCCCCGCGGTACTGCGCCGCGCAGCGCGCCAGCGCCGGTGCATCGCCGAGGGTCGCGAGGTAGGAGAGGGCCGCGTTCTTGAGCATCCGCCGGCCGATGGCGCGGGCGTCGTTGGCGTAGGGACCGGCATCGGTGTGCGCCTCGTAGGCCTGCTCGAGGTCGGCCCGCAGCGCTCGGGCGAGTTGGCGCCGGGCCGAGCGGCGCACGGCGTGCACGCGCTCGGGCCGCACGGTCTCCAGGCACTCGGAGAGGTAGTCCTCGCCCGGCAGCGCCAGACCCAGGGCCACGAGCTGGCGATCGAGGCGCCCGTCGCGCAGCAGGCCGCGCACGGCTTCCACGAAGGGCCCGTCGAGCACCTCCTCCGCGACGTCGCCCGGACGCTCGATGGCGGCCAGGAGACGCTGGGTGGCGTACTCCTGGCCCGCCTCCCAGCGGTTGAAGGGGTCGCTGTCGTGGGCCGCGAGGAACAGGAGCTCGGAGTCGGACCGCTCGAAGCGCAGCCGCACGGGCGCGGAGAAGTCGCGCAGCAACGAGGGCACGGGCACTTCGGGGAGGTCGACGAAGGTGAAGCGTTGACGCGCCTCGGTCAGCTCCAGCACCCGCGTCCCGGGCACCGCGCGCTCCTCGCCCTCGATGCGCAGGGGGAGCTCCGCGCCGCGCGGATCGAGCAGGCCCACGGCGATCGGGACGTGCATCGGGAGCTTCTCCTCCTGCCCCGGCGTGGGCGGCATGTGCTGGGTGAACTCGAGCGTGTAGCGCCCGAGCGCCGCGTCGTGCTCGGCCCGCACGTCGACCAGCGGCGTGCCGGCCTGCGAGTACCAGCGCTCGAAGCGCGCGAGGTCGCGGCCGTTGGCGTCGGCCATCGCCGCGCGGAAGTCGTCGCAGGTGACGGCCTGCCCGTCGTGTCGCTCGAAGTACAGGTTCATGCCGCGCCGGAAACCCTCGCGACCCAGCAGGGTCTGGTACATGCGCACGACTTCGGCGCCCTTCTCGTACACCGTGACGGTGTAGAAGTTGTTCATCTCGATGTAGGACTCGGGCCGCACCGGGTGCGCCATGGGCCCGGAATCCTCGGGGAACTGCCGCGCGCGCAGCATGCGCACGTCCTGGATGCGCTTCACCGCGCGCGAGCTGTGGTCGGCGGTGAACTCCTGGTCGCGGAAGACCGTCAGACCTTCCTTGAGGCTGAGCTGGAACCAGTCCCGGCAGGTGACGCGGTTGCCGGTCCAGTTGTGGAAGTACTCGTGGGCGACGACGGCCTGAATGCGCTCGTAGTCGTCGTCGGTGGCGGTCTCGGGGTCGGCCAGCACGAACTTCGAGTTGAAGACGTTGAGCCCCTTGTTCTCCATCGCGCCCATGTTGAAGGCGTCGACGGCCACGATCATGTAGACGTCGAGGTCGTACTCCAGACCGAAGCGCTGCTCGTCCCAGCGCATGGCCTCGATCAGGGAGCGCATCGCGTGCTCGGTTCGCCCGGCGTCCTTGTGCTCGACGTAGATCAGCAGCGCGACCTCGCGCCCCGAGGCGGTCGTGTAGCGTTCGGCGTGCTCGGCGAGGTCCCCGGCCACGAGCGCGAACAGGTAGCAGGGCTTGGGGAAGGGATCCTCCCAGGTTGCGAAGTGCCGTCCCCCCTCGAGGGAGCCCGCCGCGACGCGGTTGCCGTTGGAGAGCAGCACGGGGTACCGCGCCGCGTCGGCCTCGACGCGCGTCGTGAAGCGCGCCATCACGTCGGGGCGATCGAGGTAGTAGGTGATGTGGCGGAAGCCCTCGGCCTCGCACTGGGTCACGAACACGCCGCCCGAGCGATACAGCCCCTGCAGAGCCGTGTTGAGCTGCGGCTCGATCGTGACCGTGGTCTCGAGGGTGAACCGATCGGGCACCTCCTCGAGGGTCAGGCTGGTCGCGTCCACGAGGTAGGCGGCGGGCCCGAGCTCGCGGCCATCCAGGGCGAGGCGCTCGAGGGAGAGGCCCTCGCCGTCCAGGACGAGCGGCGCCGAGGGATCGTCGGCCGCGGGATTGCGGCGCAGCGCGAGCCGCGCGTGCACGCGCGTGTGCTCCTCGAACAACTCGAAGCGCAGGTCCACGCGATCCACCAGGAAGGCGGGCACGGCGTAGTCCTTGCGATACTTGACCTCGGGGTCGGTGGTGATCGTCGTCATGGCGCGGGGGGCTTGGGACCGGGGAGGATGGTAGGTCCCGTTCCCAGGCGTGTCTGCGGCGATCCCGGCGGCGGGCGAGCCACGGCTCACGTCGGACCGGCCGACTCGTCCACGCGCAGCAGGAAGGCCAGCACCTCGGCCACGGCGGCGTAGAGCTCGAGGGGGATCTCTCGGCCCAGGTCGACCTGGGCGAGCAGTTCGAGCAGTTCGCGGTCGTGGCGCACGGGGATGCCGTGCTCGGCGGCCAGGGCCAGGATGCTCTCGGCGGCTTCCCCGCGGCCGGCGGCCACCACGCGCGGCGCCGAGCCCGGATCGCCCGCGGGGTCGTAGCGCAGGGCGAGCGCGCGCCGCGGCGCGGCTCCACCCGCCGCGCGGGACGGATGCTCCGCCGTGCGCTCGTGGGTTTCCTCGGGGACGGGTCGATTCACGCTGATCCTCGTTACGCGCGCCCGGTTCAGCCACGCAGGTCCAACAGCGGGTGCTCGCGCAGGTACCCCACGTCGAGCACGCTGCGCTCGGGCTCGAGCGTCTCCTCGGCCACAACCGCGACCACCAGACGCACCTGCGCGCCGTCGCTCGCCAGACGTTCCTCGAGCGATTCGAGGCCGGCGCGCAACAGCGCGGCCACGCGTTCGGTGGCGCAGGACAGGCGCACGGCGAGCTCGCCCGCGCGCCAACCGAGCTCCGCGCGCAACGGCCCGAGGTTCGGCAACTCCAGGTGCAGGTCGACGCGCTCGAGGGGTTCGCCGTCCGCCGCGCCGCCGCCGCGCCGGCGCGGGAGGTGCACGACGTGCAGCGTGCGCCACTCGGCCCCCACGAGCAGCGGCAGGACGTGGTGCGTGCCCTCGCCCAGCTCGCGCCGCGCGAGGTTCAGGAGTTGTTCCGACTCGAGGCCCGCCAGGGAGCGTGCGACCGCTTCGCGCGCCGGCCCCTCCGGGAGACGCTCGAGGGCCGCCAGCAGCAGCCCCTTGAGGTCGCTCGCCACCTCGGCGGCGTGGGCCCGCGCCGAGCCCGCGGCGCCCAGGCTCGCGAGCAGGGCCTCCCCCGTCGGCCCGTCGAGGAGCGCGCGCACGAAGCTCGCCCCAGCCTCCGGCGCGGGCCTCCCGGCGCCCGCGGGCAGCGCCGCGAACAGGCCCGGCAACTCGCGCTCGAGGGCCGCCAGCAGCAGCGCGCGGCGGGCCTCCTCGGGAGCGTGCGCGGCGTGGGCGAGTGCGCGCTCGAGCGCCGCCTCCCAGGCGGGTGCCCACTCGCGCGCCAAGCGCGCCGAGGGCATCGCGGGCCGCGCGTCCGCCCCGTGCGAGCGCGCGAGCTCGCGCAGGGCCGACTCGGCCAGTTGCTCCGCTCGACGCGCGCGCGCCTCGGCCCCGCCCTGGCCCAACGCCCGGCGGGCGAGGGAGCGACCCTCGGGCCGCGCGAGCAAGCCGTCCGCCGCCCGCGCCGCGGCCGCTGCGAGACGTTCGCGCTGCTCCGCGGGCTGACTCTCGAGCGCCTCGGCCAGGGCGCCCTGCAGCGTCGCCGCGAGGGACGCCCGGCCGGCCGCGGCCGCGCGCGCCAGGGCCAAGGCCCGCGCCAGGGCTTCGCCCAGGTCCTCGCCGATGCGGCGCACGCGCGCGATGGCCGCCGGCTCGGACGGCGCAGCCTCGTCCGCGAGCAGCAGTCGTTTCACGCGCTCGGCGATCTCGTCGGCGAGGTCGCCCGCCGCCCTGGGGTCGCGGCCACGCAGGCCGCCCAGCAGCAGGGCCTCGTATCCCTGGCCGGCCCGCGCGAGCAGGGCCCGCAGCTCCGCAGGGCCCGTCCCCGCCCGCGCGGCGTGGCCCTCGATGCGGCCCGCGAGCCCCGCGGCCCCGGCGCCCGACGGCCCGTCCACCGCGCGCAGCCGCGCCGCCAACTCGGAGAGCAGGGCGCCGAGCGGGCGCTCGGAACCCACGGCCCCGCGCAGGGCCGCGAGCAACGCGGGCTCGGCCGCCGAGCCACCGCCCAGCACGCGCAGGCCCGGTCCGTCGGCGCCGGCCTCGACGCGCGCCACGAAGCGCTGGCCCGGCACCAGCTCGGGCGCCGACTGGGCCGGCACGCGGTGGCGGCCCAGCCCGACCAGGATGGTGCTCCCGTCCAGGCGCTCGAGCACCTCACCCGCGATCAGGCGACCCTCCCGCAGGACCGCGGAGAGATCCGCGCCGAGGGCGAGCGCCGGGCGCGTGCCGGCGAGGTTGGCGGCCTGGATCGAGAGCGGCTCCATCGCGGGGCCCCAGGCCCCCGGGGTTGTCGGCACGCCGCGCCGCGGCTTGAGGGCGCGCCCGGGATCCGGGCCGCGGCGGGCCGACCGCCGGGCCCTGGTACCTTGTGCCGATGCCCTCGCCGCGCGGGATCCTGATCCTGGGACTGCTGCTCGCCGCCCTCGCGCCCGCTTGCCGGCGGAGCGAGCCGCGGCGGCCGAACGTGCTGCTCATCAGCATCGACACCCTGCGCGCGGACCACCTGTCGGCCTACGGCTACCGGCGCGAGACCTCGCCCGCCCTGGATCGGCTGGCGCGCGGGGGCGTGCTCTTCGAACGCGCCATCTCGCCCACGTCCTGGACCCTGCCGGCGCACCTCTCGATGCTCACCGGCCTCGAGATCAGCGCCCACGGCATCGCCGACGATCGCCAGTGGAGCTTCGTGGGCCCGAGCGGCGAACCGGCGCCGCCGCGCCTGTCGGGGATCTTCCTCTCCGAGTTCCTGAGCGACGCGGGCTACCGCACGGCGGGTTTCCACACCTGGAAGTACCTCGAGGAGCAGTTCGGCTTCGGCCCCGGCTTCGAGGTCTACGAGCGCCTGGGCCACACGTTCTACTCGCACCCGGTGGTCTCCAAGCGCTTCGACGCCCTGCGCGCCGCGAACGACACCGAGGGCCTCCTGCGCCTGCGCGACGAACACCCCGAGCTCTTCGACGCGACGCGCAAGACGACGCCCGAGGTGCTCGAGCGCGCGCGGGGTTGGATCGAGGGCGTGCGCCGCGAGAGCCCCGGGCGCCCGTTCTTCTGCTTCCTGCACCTGTTCGACGTGCACGACCCCTACGTGCCGCCGCCGCCCTTCGACACGCGCTTCGATCCGGACTACGCGGGGCCGATCGACGGACGCAACGTCACCAGCCCCGACTCGCCGGTGCGCGGCGACATGGACCCGCGCGACCTCGAGCACCTCGTCGCGCTCTACGACGGCGAGATCGCCTACGTCGACTCCCAGCTCGGAGCCTTCTTCGAGTGGCTCGCCGCGCAGGGCTTGGCCGAGGACACGCTCGTGATCGTCACGTCCGACCACGGCGAGGAGTTCTTCGAGCACGGCCACAAGACGCACCGCCGCCAACTCCACCGCGAGAGCGTGCACGTGCCCTGGATCCTCTCCTGGCCCGGCCACTTGCCCGCCGGCCGGCGTGTCCCGCGCACCGTGGGGCTGGTCGATCTCACCCCCACCGTGCTGGGCCTGGTGGGCGTCGCCGGGCCGCCCTGGACGAGCGGCCGCGATCTCACGCCGCTCGTGCGCGGCGAGGGCTCGCCCGAGGAGCGGCCCTACCTGACCGAGCTCTACCTGTTCGACGTCGGACCCGAGGTCCAGCGCCACTTCGGCCTGCACCACGGCGACGAGCACACCTTGCTCGTCGCCGACGGCGCGGGGCCCTTCTCCCTCCTGCGCTTCGATCACGGGACGAACCCGCTCGGCCTGGGTCCCGGGGAACGCATCGCTCCGGACAGCCCCGAACAGCGCCGCGTGGACGAACGGTTCGAGGCCCACGTCGAACTCCTGCGCGCCCTGCGCCGCGCCGCGCCCAGCCGCGACATCGGCGCGGGCCAGGGCCTGTCCCAGCGCGACCTCGATGAGCTGCGCGCGATGGGGTACGTGACGAGCGAGGCGGCCGCACCGGCCGTGCGCAGCGCCGACGCGGGTCTCCTGCCGGCCGAGGCGGAGTTCTGGCGCGGCGGCGGGCGCTGAGAGGCCGAGAGAAAATCGAGCGGACCCGGAGCAGACCCAGAGCAGACCATCCAGACGGCCTCTCAGAACGCCTTCTGGACGGCCGGCAAGCCGGCCGTACCGAGAGTGCTCGATCCTTCTCGCACTCTGA
>CAYMYN010000054.1:0-20446 GCA_964394665.1 uncultured Planctomycetaceae bacterium | reverse complement strand
CGCGACCGACGCGCCGTACCTCGTGGACTACGACGGCACAAACCACCCCGCCGAGCACCACAAGAAGGCCGGCCGCAAGGCCGCGCCCGGCAAGGAGGTCGGGAACAAGCACTGGGACGCCTACAAGGATCCCGAGAGCAGCGTGGAGTTCTTCGCCTCGTTCCTGCGTGTCGCGCTCGCGCACTGCCACGAGCGGGTGCCGATCTACAACTGGCACGCGACCCGTCGCCAGGGGCTGGTGGAAGCCGCGTGGGAGCAGAACGAGCTGCTCGTCCACCAGACGATCATCTGGGCCAAGTCGCGCGGCGTGCTGACGCGCAGCCACTACCTGTGGGCCCACGAGCCGTGCTTCTACGGGTGGCGCAAGGGCATGCAGCCCGAGAAGGACCGCCGCCCTGCCCCGAGCGAGCGCACCGTGTGGGAGATCGAGCAGGCGGGCGAGCCCGACGTGCTGCACCCGACCAAGAAGCCCCTCGAGGTCTTCGAGCGCCCGATCCGCTCGCACACGCGGCCCGGCGAGGTCGTGCTCGAACCGTTCAGCGGCAGCGGCACGCAGATCATCGCGGCCGAGAAGACGCAGCGCCGGTGCCGCGCGATGGAGCTGTCGCCGCCGTTCGTGGACGTCGCTGTGAGGCGCTGGGAGCGCACGACGGGCAAGAGCGCGGTGCTCGACGGCACGGAGCTCACGTTCGCGCAGGTGGCGGCAGAGCGCGGCGTGGAGGCGGCTCCTGTGCCGACCGCAGCGAAGGCTGAGAAAGCGGCTGCCGCCAAGTGACGTGCACGGCATGGACGAGCGCGATCCCAACGAGACGCAGGACGAGCACGTCGAGGAGCACCTCGATGCAGAGGAGCCTGTGCCCGAGGATCACGACGGGGACGAGCCCGACACCGACGACGACCCCGCTCCCCGCCGCACGCTGCCCCGCTACACGATCCACGAGATCGAGACCCACCAGGACCCCCTCGGCCGCAAGTTCTGCTTCACACCCGACGGCCGCGCGATCTGCGGGCGCCGCCGCAAGCGAAAGAACGCCGTGATCGAGGACGAGGCCTGCATGGCGGGCCCCACGACCAGCGGCCCCTGCCGCGTCCACGGCGCAGGCGCGGGCCCGCCGATGACCGCAGGCGGTCGCTACTCGAAGGTGCTCAAAGCGTGGCGCGCGATGTACGAGGAGGCGCTGCACGACCAGGACCTGCTCGACACCCGCAGCGACCTCGCGATGATGGATGCCGCGCTGGTGCCGCTCGTGAAGCGCGTCGAGGAGGGTGACTCGCCACGCTGGCGAGCGCAGCTACGCGAGGCCTTCGAGCAGCTCGACCTCGCCGTCAAGCGCAAGCAGCACAACCGCGTCGGCCCGCTGATGCGCGACGTCGGGCGGCTGATCGAGGAGGGAGCAACCGCCGACGAGGTGGCAGAAGACCTCGTGCGCCACGTCGATCGCCGCGCTGCCCGCGCCCACAAGATCAACGAGCTCGAAGTGCGCCGCGACCAGACGGTGTCGCTCGCCGAGCTCACCGTGGTGTTCGCGGGCTGGATCGAGGCGCTGCGCGAGACCCTCGACGACGCCGCGTTCCGCAAGGTGCTGCCGAAGCTGCAAGCCCTCGCGAACGCACCGAGGCCGGGGATCGTGGGGTCGCTGCGGGAGCGCGAGGCGAGGGAGAAGGCGAAGGGGAGTGTGGAGGGGGTTGTGGTCGGCGAGGGGGCGTAGTGGGCCCCTCTGGGCCCTCCTGGGCCACGCCAGGTGGTAGGCTGCCAACCCCAGGCCACTAGATCTTGTGGGAAACTCCCCTCCGGTCCCTAGACATGGCCCCCAGGCCCCGGTAGGGTCTCGTTCGGGTGTTGATCTGCCTGACCCCTGCCGCGCCGACCGGCGCTGCGAACAAACTCAAGGTTGCCATCTCGTAGGGGGCGCACGGAGTCGTGCGGTCGGCGAGCGAGCCCAAAGCAAGCGCCGGCAGGGTCCTCCTCCCGTTGATCCCCCGGGACCACTCATCCTGGGGGGGAGGGGGGGGTCGTCAGGAGCCCGCTGGGCGTGAGCGCGAACGGGCGCCTGGGTACGGATGCCCACCTGTAGAGGGTCGTGCCCAACACAGGTGCTCCGGAGCGGTGTCGCGACGCGGGTCCGGGTCTCTGCGGAGGCCCGTGACGCCGCGAACCCAGCCGGAAACCGCCGTGCTGCCGGACCCTCCGGCGACGACCAAGGGCCTGCACCAGGATCCGTGGCTTTGCGGCCCGGTGCCCGAACCCGGTACCCTCGATGGGCGAGTCGGCTCTCCAAGGCTCGATCACCCTCCCAAGATGGCCTTCGAGACAGCAGTCGCGACGCTGAAAGGCGTGCTCCAGCGCGTGCACAACGGCGATCCCGCCGTCGCCGAGATCGCGGAGGTCGTTGCGGCGCGCGCGGAGGTGCTGCCCCGTTACCAAGCGCTGTTCGACCGCACGCGCGTCGAGCACATCGACGAGGACGACTTCCGCGAGTTCCTGCACTTCAAGAACAACCGGCACTGGCAGGCCTTGCAGCGCATGGGACCGGCGGTCACGCAGGACATGCCCCGGCTCCGCAAGGCACTCGGGATCCTGTTGGACGAGGAGCGCCCAGTGCGCGAGAGGCTAAACGAACTCGTCCCGGCAACTGGCCCGGCGTTCGTGCCCAGGCTCAGCAAGGCGATCCTCACTCCGATCCTGCTGATCAGCAACCCACAGCGCTACGGCGTGTGGAACCAGGTGGTCGAGGCCGGATTGCGGACGGTAGATCTGTGGCCGGACTTCGATCGCAGCGCTCCCTTCGGTGATCGCTACGACGCGATCAACAGCACGCTCGTCCGGCTCGCGGAAGCGGTGGGCGTGGACCTCTGGGTGCTCGATGCGCTCTGGTGGAAGCTCGAAGAGCAGGCCTCGGCTGAGCACGATGGCGACGTCCCCGTATTCGTCGGCGCGCCTGCCGGGGAGGGCGCAGCGCGGTTCTACCTTGAGCGGCACCTCCAGGAGTTCATGCGCGACAATTGGGACCGCATCGAGCTGGGCCGCGAGTGGCGCCTGCATGAGGAGGACGACGAGCAGGTCGGGTTCGAGTACAGGGTCGACGTCGGGGCCATCGACTTGCTCGCGCGTCACAAGCGCGACGGTCGTTGGCTCGTGATCGAGCTCAAGCGAGCGCAGACAACGGACCAGACTATCGGCCAGGTGATGCGCTACATGGGCTGGGTGAAGCAGCGCATGGCGCAGGACGGCGAGGCGGTCGAAGGCCTAATCATCGCGAGAGGCGTCGACGATGGGCTGATGTACGCGGCGAGCCTGATGCCGAGCATTCGCGTGCAGACGTACGAGGTCAATTTCAGGCTACTGGCGGTAGAGGGCGTCAAGCAGGGGTAGGGGACGGTGCGGTGCTTAGATGCAAAGTGCACGCGAGTCGTGGCGGGCACGCCGCGGCCGGGGATCGTGGGGTCGCTGCGGGAGCGCGAGGCCCGGAAGAAGGCTAAGGGGACAATGCTGGGAGGGGATAGTTGGTGGTGACTGGGCGTTGTGGCTCTCCTCGACCCATCTGGAGGACACGCTACACGGTCGGCGACATGCCGTGGACCAATCGTAGCGTTGTTCCTCGTCGCGCCTCGTCGCCGCCCTCCGCTCCATGCTGGTCACGCCTTCTGGCGGCCTTCGAGCCACTGCGCGCAAACCAGCCCGACAGACGGCCCGCGTCGACAGCGCGTGGAGGATCTCCCGCGACTCGGTCGGCCCTGCGCACGCCGTCGCCCATCTTGCCCCTGGAATGCTGCATCACTGACTCGCCACCCAGCGATCCCTTGCCCCCGCCTAGCGGCCGTGCGTTCCTGGCCAGGCGCCAGGTGTCGACGGTAACACACAACACTCGTACGTGCATCCCACGGGATAGGTGATGACCATGACGTTTTCAGAATTCGAGAACGAGCTTCGGAAGCATCGGTATCTTTCGACGACTCGGAAAGAGACCTTTTTGCGTCACGTTGAGGCCGAGTGCCCCGATAGAGAACTAACGCTACCCGAAGGCTCCCTGCTCTGGCGCGCGCAGAAAGGAGCCGCTGAGGACCCTTACGACGATCCCGATCCGAGTTCAGGCGATCAGCCCCTGATGATCCCGAGCGGGCCATTGAGTGCGCATCGAATGCGGCCGACGCCGGATCGGGCGCACGAGGGACGAGCAAATCCGCCAGGTTCCCCCGTGCTCTACCTCGCGTCTGATCGCGATACGGCGATGTCAGAGGTGCGCCCATGGATCGGGATGGAGGTGACGGTGGCTGAGTTTCGCGTGGCCGAACATCAGAGGCTCGTCGATCTGACGCAACACAAACCCGGAGAGACCCAGGGAATCAAAGGGGTCTTCGCGACATGGCCCAACCTCGACCGTGCATTTGCACGCCCGGTCACCCGAGACGATGTTGACCGTGCACCCTACGCTGCTACGCAGGCAATCTCGGAGCTCTTCAAGAAACTAGGTTACGCGGGGGTTCGCTACCGTAGTTCTTTGCGATCTGGAGGATTTAATTACGCGCTTTTTAGCCTGCAAGCCGCCGTTCCGGTCCGGAGGGCTGTCTTCACCGTAAAGAGTATCGGTTATGCCTTCGAACGGACCATTCTCATCGACGAGATCTCTGGCGACCCCGATGACTGGGAAGAGGAGCGGTGGTTCCCGTGCGATGGAGTCTAGCCGTGCTAGCTCTTGGCGCCGTCGCGCGTAATCGATGTCGGCGATTGACTTCACTGATATTGCGGATCTGAAGCGATAGAATGGTTTACGTCCCATTCGTGCGGAAATGGGACCTCCCCCGCATCCCGGGCCCGTGGTGGCCGATCGGGCGGCGGGCCTGGGAGCCTCGTCCTGGGGACCTCAATAGCCAGATGATCCCATAGGCTCCCCGACGCTCGCGGATCGAGGAGCTGGCCGAGGGTGCTCCAGCAGCCTCCTGGGACCCCCGGATCGCAGTCGCCCTGGCGCTCGATGCTGGCGCCGTGCCCGGGTCCCTCGACGGCCCGCCCGCTGGGCACCCCTGGCGCTGGTGACCCCCGGGCCGCCCTCGGCCAACGGGCTGGCTCCTCGATGCTGACGAGCACGTGAGCGTCGTGGCTCGAGCGAGCCCTCGTGAGGGCGGGACGCCGGGAACCGTCCGCAGATCCCGCAGAACCTGCCTGGCTGGGTGCGGGGATCCGAGCCTGTATGCGCTGGACGCCGCATGGTGCGGCGCACAGGAGAACCAGCGATGCAAACCACTTCGAACACGTCCGAGACCCTCGCCGAGCCCGTTTCCCCGTCGCCCGACGCGGCCCTCGCCACGCCGCCTGAGAGCGCCGCTGTGGCCACCGAACCCCCGCCCGTCACGAAGGCCCGCAAGCCCGCCAAGCGGGGCACGAGCGGCTCCAAGGCAGCGGAGGGGGCGGACACGCCGAAGCCCGCCACGAAGCCCGCCAAGAGCACGAAGGCCAAGAGCGCCGCGAAGGCGGAGCCCGACGCCGAGGCGACGCCGGAGACCAGGACGACGCCTGCGAAGGGCACCGGCTCGAAGCCCGCTGCGAAGGCGGCGAAGGAGTCCTCGAAGGCGAAGCGCGCTGCGACGCCCGAGCCCGTGGAGCCGGCCACGCCCACGAAGCCTGCCACGAGGACCGCGCCGTCCTCGATGCCGCGCTCGAAGCCGGGGACGGCGGCGACTCCCGAGAAGCCCTGGCTCGCCAAGGTCAGCAACGCGACGCTCGCGAACGCTGCCACGGGCTTCCTCGCAGCGATCGAAGCGGAGGGCGCATCCGAGGCGACGATCGCCGGATACCGGCGCGAGTTGGCCGTCGCGATGGCGCACTTCGGCGAGGGCAAGCTGCTCGCTCTGATCCAGCCCCACGAAGTCCAGCGCTTCTACGAGTGCCCCGCCGTGATGGTCGCCCGCGACGGCAGCCCCAAGGCCAAGCCCTCCTTCGACCGCACCCGGCGGGTGCTGCGCCTGGCGCTCTGCTGGGCGGTCGAGCAGGGCCTGATCGAGTCTGCGCCCCTGCCTGACGCTGAGTAGCACCGCGTCCTTCTCATCGCACCCGGGACCCGGCTGGCCTTCGGGCTGGTCGGGTCCACCCACCTCCAAGCCAGACCTCCGAGGGGTGCAACATGCTCATCACCGAAGCGCTCATGCGCTACGAGACGCAGCTCCGCGCCGACGGGCGCTCGCCGCACACAACCGCCCAGGTCCACCGCCACGTCCTGGCGCTTGCCCGCTGGGCCGCATCAGAAGGCCCTGGCTGCGAGCTGGAGCAACTCGACCACGAGGCCGTCGCCGCGTTTCTCGCGAGCGACGCGGCCCGCCGGACGCCGGACGGGCGTCCGAAGAAGCCGGGCTCGCTGAACGCGCTGCGCTCGAGCGTGCGCTCGTTCCTGCGCCACTGCCACGACGCCGGGTACTTGCGCCAAGACCCGGGCCGCTTGATCCGCCGCGCTCGCTGTAGGCCCGGGCCGCCGAGGGGCCTGTCGCCCGTCGAGCAGGACCGGCTACTGGCGGTCCTGGCCGAGGCCCGGGGGCCGGAGGCACGGCGCGACCGGGTGCTGATCCACCTGCTTCTCGCCACCGGCGCCAGGCTCGGGGAAGCGCTGGGCCTCGATGTCGAGGACCTGGACCTCGAGCGCGCCGAGGCATCTGTCCGCTCGTCGAAGAACGGCTCGCCGGGGACGCTGTGGCTGCGCCCGGAGCTGG
The DNA here is from genome assembly GCA_964394665.1 of uncultured Planctomycetaceae bacterium. Taxonomy (GTDB): domain Bacteria; phylum Planctomycetota; class UBA1135; order UBA1135; genus CAYMYN01. Next base: position 13,747 of record CAYMYN010000054.1, on the reverse strand, counting down.
TGGCGCTCCTGGAGGGCTTCCTGGCGGGCCGCGAGTCGGGCCCACTGTTCCGAGGCCGCGAGGGCGCACGGCTCTCCGCTCGCCACGCACGGCGCCGGCTCGATGGCTGGTTCCAGAAAGCCGGGATCCGGGGGGCGTCGCCGCACGCCTGCCGCCATGCCTTCGGGCTGGGGCTCTACGAGGAGACGGGGGACCTGCTCGTGGTCCGGGCGGCCCTGCGCCACGCCTCCCTGGACGCGTCCCTGGTCTACGCCAGGGCCAGCGTGGGGCGGGTGCGGACGGCGGTGGTAGCTGGCGGGCAGGTGTCGAGGCGTACGGCGCCGTCGTCCTGACCCCTCGCCAGCTGGGACAGGGCCGCCCGCCGGACCCGCCCGCGCCAGGCCACCGCCGGCTCGGTCCGCTCCCTGGGCGCCCATCAGCCCCGCCGCAAGGAAGGTAGCCGCCGCCCCGGTAGCCCCACGGGGCCGGGGCGGCGGCCCAGATTTCCTATAGGAAGCTGTTGGGTATTTGGTGTACCGATGCGGCCTGCGCTACCCTGCCGAAGCGGCGCTGGGCACGACGCCCGGGGCGCGATCCGCCACCAGGACGCAGTTGAACCCCCGATGGCTACCATCTCACCCCCCCGGGCCAGGCAGGATGGCGATGTCCGCCTCACGGCGGGGCGCCAAGATCGGATCGACCCCGCCGAGGCTGTGGCACCGAGAGCGGGGGGCACCCCGGATGGCCCCCATGCCGCAGCCTCCCGGAGCGATCGGGGAGGCGATCGGGACCATCGACACGGAGCTGGTAGGCGACAGCAACGGCGCAGCGCTGGCGTTGTCCGCGGCACCACTCTCAGGGCCATCGGCGGCCGTCGAGAGCTGCCGCACCAGGTCCTCCCGGTCGCTCGCGCCCTCGGCCTGGACCCAGACGAGGTCCAGCGTCGGGTGAACTTGGAGGAGGCCCGCCGTGGTTCCTGAGATGGGCCCCCTCTCCGAGGCGCACCGCGCCCTGATCGAGGGCTCGGCCATCCTGCCCGATGTGGCCCAGGAGAGGGGCTACCGCACGGTCGGGAAGAAGGCAGAGCTGAGGCGCCTCGGCTTCGCCGACAGCCAGTGCCTGGCTCCCGCTCTGGTCGTGCCAATCCACGGCGTCGAGGGCGGGATCGTCACCTACCAGATCCGGCCCGATCAGCCCCGCATCAAGGACGGCAAGGCACTCAAGTACGAGACGCCGAGCCAGAGCAGGATGCGGCTGGACGTGCCGCCGCGAGCCCGTGCATGGCTCGGCGACCCCAAGCGGCCTCTCTTCATCACTGAGGGGGCGCGGAAAGCTGATTCGGGCGTCTCTCAGGGTCTGTGCACCATCGCGCTGCTCGGCGTCTGGAACTGGCGCGGGGCCAACGAGCAAGGCGGCAAGGTCGCGCTGGCGGACTGGGAGTACGTGCACCTCAAGGAGCGGGATGTCTACGTCGTCTTCGACTCCGACGTGATGACCAGGCTCGGGGTCTACCAGTCGCTCTGCCGCTTGAAGTCCTTCTTGGAGCAGCGGAAGGCGAAGGTCCGCGTGATCTACCTTTCCTCGGGCGAGGGCGGGGCCAAGGTCGGGCTGGACGACTTCTTCGCGGCCGGCGGGACCGTTGACGAGCTGCTGAGGCTCGCGCAAGGCGATCTCCGATCTCCCCCTGGCGGCACCGTCGGCGGCGATCTCGAGCCCTACTATGAGCGCGACGGCTCGACGTACTGGCTCAAGCAGATGCGAGAGGGGCCGGTGCCCGTCGAGCTGGCGAACTTCACCGCTCGCATCCGCGCTGACGTGACCCGCGATGACGGCGTCGAGAGCCAGCGCGACTACCAGATCGAGGCGCAGGTCGGAGGGAGGCGGATCGTGCACACCATCCCCGCGCGCTCGTTCGGGGGGATGGCCTGGGTCCAGGAACTCGGTGCCGACGCGATCCTGGAGGCGGGACAGGGGATTCGGGATCACATGCGAGTCGCCATCCAGCGGCTCAGCAAGGGGGTCGAGCGCCGAACGGTCTACACCCACACCGGCTGGCGGAAGATCGAGGACCGCTGGTGCTACCTCCATGCTGGCGGCGCCATTGGGCCCCATGGGCCCGAGAAGAACACCCAGGTAGACCTGCCAGCTCCGCTTGCCCGCGCGGTGCTGCCCGATCCGCCGACGGGCGAGGCGCTAGTCACCGCAGGCCGGAAGGCGATCACGCTCCTGGACCTGACCCCGCCGCACGTCGGCGCGCCCCTCTTCGCTGCTGTCTTCCGGACGGTGCTCGGCAGTCCCGACTTCGGCCTGCATCTCTACGGTGCCTCTGGTGGCTTCAAGACCGAGGAAGTGGCCCTGCACCAGGCGTTCTGGGGCGCGGGCTTCGACTCGCGACACCTCCCCGGATCCTGGTCCAGCACGGCGAACTTCCTCGAAGCCCTCGTCTTCGCCGCACAGGACATGGGGGTCGTGGTCGACGACTTCGCGCCCCATGGGTCGTCGCAGGATGTGCAGCGCTACCACCGCGACGCCGACCGGCTCTTCCGCGCGCAGGGCAACCGGAGCGGGCGCGGCCGCATGGCGTCTGATACCAGCCTGAAACTCCCCAAGCCGCCTCGGGGCATGGTGCTCTCGACGGGGGAGGAGATTCCTGCCGGGCACTCGCTGCGCGCTCGCGTCGTCGTGCTCGAGCTGTTCAAGGGACAGATCTCCGTCAGCGACCTGAGTAGGTGCCAGGCGGATGCCCGAGACGGCGCCTACTCAGCGACGATGGCTGGCTTCGTCCGGTGGATCGCTGCTCGATACGAGTCGACGACGAGCCGACTCCTCACTCGGGCGACCGAGCTGCGGGACCAGGCATCCAACGAGTGGGGCCACCGCCGGACCGCCTCGAACCTCGCGCAGCTGATGGCCGGCATGGAGGTGTTCCTGGCGTTTGCGGAGGACGTGGGAATCGTTGGGGAGAAGGAGGCGGCGGCACTCGGAGACCGATGCTGGAACGGCCTACGGGAGGCCGCAGGCAAGCAGGAGAGGCACGTACGGGCCGCTGACCCGGTCACCCTCTTCCTGGACCTCGTCAGGGCCGCCCTTGCCTCAGGCTCCGCGCATCTCGCGGCGGCCGATGGAGGGCCGCCAGACGATGCCATCGCCGCTGGGTGGCGCGATCGATCCGGCGGCGCGGGCGAGCCGGACTACCGCGAGCAGGGAGCCCGCATCGGCTGGATCAAAGGGAGCGACGTCTTCCTCGAGCCGAGGGCAGCCCACCAGGCCGCGCAGCGCATGGCTGCGGATGGCGAGCGGCTCGGCATCTCGCCGGACACGCTCGGGGCGCGGCTCTCCCAGGCGGGCGTGCTCAAGAGCGAGGACGAGAAGCGGGGCAAGCACGTGATCCGCAGGACGCTCCAGGGCACGCGCCAGAACGTCCTGCACCTGGACTACCCCCTCCTCCTGAATGGGGCCCATCGGGCCCATCAGGCCCACGACGCCCCTCCCAGCCCCGCCAGGGAGGGTAGTGGGCCCGAGATGTGGGCCCCAGATGGGCCGCTGCCCCGGCAACCGGGCCCAATTCTCGGGCCCACCGAGTGGCTCGCGGGCGCCCCAGGACCGTCTGTTGGGCCTGATGGGCCCCATGGGCCCGAGATCCAGAGGGGGGAGGGCGCAGGGGAATTGATCCGCTCGGACTCCTCGGGAGCGGAGGTGCGCCAGTGGAAGGCCTGATGCTCCTCGAACGCGCCCGCGCGGCCGGGCTTGTGGTTGCTCGCGACGGCGATCAGCTCGTCGTGCAGGGTCCGGCAAGTGAGGAGCCTCTCGCCACGGCGCTGATCCAGGCCAAGCCCCATGTCCTGGCAGCCCTCTCCGTGGCCGAGACCCTCGCGCTCGACCGGCCGTGGCAGGAGACGCCCATCCGGACGTGCCGCGGCGTCCTTGAGGGTGCGGGCGAGACGATCCGCGCGTTCGCCGAATCCCGGTGGGGTTCGGAGGCCGCGGACTGGTCGCCGGAGATGCTCGCGGGCTTCTACGTGCGCGATCTCCTCGGCGGCCTCCGTGCCACCTTCGGCGAGTGGACCGGCTGGGAGAAGGTCCAGGAGCGCCTCGACCGCCAGAGGGGTCCGACCGCAATCGCGCGACTGTGGTGCGCCTACTCGAAGCTCCCGCCCGACACCCGCCAGGAGGTGCTTGAGCGGGGCGACCGCACCACGAGCCCGCCGGATTGCCTGGCAGTAGGCGGGCATGCCTGACCGCCCCCTGGGGATCACCGGCGTCCGGTTCACCCGCGCGCCGGAGCGCGAGCGCCAGGGCGGGCTGCTCGGCTGGGTACGCTGCCAGATCGGGCCGATGCACGTGGACGGCCTCTCCCTGCGCCTCACGGCCGACGGGCGGCGCTGCCTGGCCTTCCCGAAGCGTCGCGACGGCACCGGGCGCTGGCGGTCCTACATCGCGCCGATCGACGACGCTGCGCGCCTCGAGATCGAGCGGCAGGTCTTCGAGGCCCTCGGGCTGCGGGAGGCCGAGTGATGGCGCGCAAGTCGGCACCGGCCGCCGCCCAGCATCGGGCTCGAGGTCAGCAGGCGGCGCCTGGATGCTCCGAAGATCGCCTGGCTGAAGGTCGCGAACAGAGCGAATGTCCGACTCCGCCGGGTGCCGTCCCGGTGGCTGAGGACGCCATGCTGCTGATCGCCCGCCATGTTGCCCGCGAACTCGGAGCCGCGCTTGTCGCAGAGCTCCGCGCCATCGCCGTGGCCGAGGCGCCGCCGCTTGCCGAGTTGCTCACCGTCGCCGACGTGGCGAGGCTGCTGAGGATCGAGGCCAAGACCGTGCGGCGCTGGCGGCTCGAAGGACTCCTGCCCCCGGCGCTCGTGCTGGGAGGCGTTGTGCGGTGGCGTCGCGACGATTTCGAGGCGTGGCTCGAGAGCCAGGTGGCAAGCCGGTGACGCGCGGCCGCACCAGCTACGGCCCGGGGCGCCTGTGGAAGCGAGAGCAGGCGGGTGGCGATGTGTGGGTCCTGGACTGGCGCGACGAGCGCGGCGTACGGCGCCGCGACCACCTGGGCCCCAACAAGCGCGAGGCCGAGGAGGTGCGCACCGAGCTCATCGCGCGCCGCAATCGCCGCATGCGCGGGCTGGAGGTCGAGACGCAGGACATCGCGCTCGACGAGCTGCGCGATCGCTACCTCGCAGACCTTGGCACCCGCGCGAGCGCGCGGCACGTGCGCAACGTCGAGATCCACTTGCGGCACGTGCTCGAGGGCCTTCAGCCACGGACGCTGAACGCCTTGAAAGCCCACCACGTGCTCGACTTCCGAGCGGCCCTGATCCGTGCCGGGGCGCAGAACCGCACGGCCAACGCGCACCTCCAGAGCTTCAAGGCGATGATCAGCTGGGCCGTCAAAGCAGGGCTCGCGACGGCGCACCCGCTGCAAGGCCTGAAAGGGCTGCCCGATGGCAGAGCGCACCAGCGTTACCGTCGCCGCGCGCTCAGCGAGACGGACATCGAGCGCTTCCTCGCCGCCGCCGAAGCGGAGGACGCAGCGCTGGCGACCCAAGGCCCACGCGTGCCGCAGGCGCCCATGTGGCAGACGCTTCTCGACACCGGCGTGCGCTACGGTGAGATGCGGCAGCTCCGTTGGTGCGATTTCGATGCAGGACGCGGCGTGCTGGTCGTGCGCGCGGAGACGGCGAAGGCCGGCGTGTCGCGGCAGATCCCCCTGCGCGATGAGCTGCGCGAGCGCCTCGTTCGGCTGCGCTCGGTGAACGCGCTCGTGCTCGGCCGCGCACTCACGGCCGGCGACGCGCTGTTCCTGTCGCCGCGCGGAAAGCCCTGGTGCGCACCGTCGAACAATGTGCGCCGCTGCCTGCACCGGCTACTGCTCGCCGCGGGCATCAAGCGCTACGACGAGCTTGGTGAGCAGATCGATGTGCACGCGCTGCGCCACTGCTTCGTCTCGCGCCTCGCGCGCGCGGGCGTGCCGTTGATCCACGCGCAGCGGCTCGCGGGGCATTCGGACCCGAAATTGACCGCGCAGGTCTACGCGCACGTCGAGGTCGAGGATCTGCGCGGCGCTGTCGAGCGCCTCGGGCTTCGACCCGGCGAGGCAGCAGCAGCGAGGAGTGCGGGATGAACGACGACGAACAGGGCCCGGTGATCGTGCCGCGCGAAGTGCTGGATGGGCTCGAGGCGGTGCGGCGCAGTGGCTTGACCAACATGCTCGATCGGCCGCGCGTTGCGGACCTCGCCCACGAACTCGGCTTCGAGGCTGCGGCGCGTTGGGTGGGGGGGAACCGGGCGCTCTACGCGCGGGGCGTGTTCGAGGGGTTCCAGGCGGAGGAAGACCCGACATGAACGACGTCCCTTTCCACCTGACGCGCATGGGGCAGCGATTCTACGAGCACACCATGCCGCGGCTGGTCGAGGAGCTCGCCAAGCTCAACGAGCGGCTGGCTGAACTAGCGAAGGCGGTAGGGAAGCCCGGGAACCCGCCATGCATTCGCGAGTTCGTGGCAGAGGATCGGTCCAGGTAGGACGTGCCGTTAGCGCCTCGCGACAGCCAGGTCTGCCGTGTAGATGCAAAGGCAGTCCTCGATCTCCGCTGGGGTGAGCTGCTTGAACTCGCTGGGCAGATGATCGGGATCAAGGGTCTCGCCCTTAACGCCCAACCCGAGCGCCCGCGCCCCCTTGCGCGTGCCGGCGTGCATGTACACACGACGAGGGGCGTGACCAAGGTAGGCACCGATGCGCTGCGATACGTCGTACACGACGAGGGGGCCGATCATGTGGATGCCACGGATGCTGGCGTTGACTCGGCTGTGGAGCTCTTCGAAGGAGCGGGTGGATGCAAGATCCGCGCGAAGTAGCCTCCTGCGTGCCGCTTCGAGTGCTTCCCCGGGGATGCGGTACTGGTGGGGGTGGCGTTTGCCGCTCGGCAGGATGCACCGAGCAGCGACGTCGACCGCGTCCCGAAGGCTCCGCTGCTGAGAGTAGAACTCCATCTCCCGCGCTGCCGAATGCCGGTACTTGCGGATGTAGTCGGCCACCACCGCGCGAATGGATGGACAGGGCCCCCGTGCCAGAGGCTGGCATCCATGGTCATCGGGTGGGCGGGAAGTAGTACGCCGCATCGCGACGGCAGGCTATCAGGTCTCGATTCAGGTATGCCGCTGCTTTGGAAGTTTCCTCAGGCGACACTATCCTGGCAGCCGGCCACTTGAAGGAGACCCATGCCGAACCGCACCAATTCCGAGATCCGCGCCCGCGTCGACGCCTTCGTCCAAGACCTGTCTGGCCTCATCCGCGAAACCGCGCTCCAGGCCGTCCAGGAGGTGCTCGGTGGCCGCGCGACGCGCACCGCTGCCCCTGTGCCCGTCCGTGCCGCAGCGAGCCCGCGCCGCAAGAAGGCGCGCCGCAAGCGCACGGGAGGCGGCAAGCGCGTCGACGCCGGCACCGTCCTCGCCGCGATCCAGGCCGCCGGTGCCCCCGTTCGCTCCGAGACCCTGGCCGGCGCCCTCGGGTCCAGAGCGCCGCTCCTCAAGCCCGTCCTTGACGAGCTGGTGGCCTCGAAGCAGATCAAGCGCGCCGGCATGGCGCGAGGTACGACCTACGAGGCGGGCTCGGGCGGCGGCGGGGGAGCGAGCCCGGCGACCAAGAAGAAGGCGACGAGGAAGCGCTCGAGGAAGGCCGCCGACAAGAAGCCGAAAACGAAGTAGCCGCTCACCCCGGATCGGCCCAGCCCGGCTACGATTCGGGCCTCCCCGAACGGAGACTCCCCCCTGGCGCCCTGCGGCCCGCCATGGCCGTGGGGCGCCGTTGCGTCTGGCTGGTTCGATGGGCGGCTCCTGGGGCGGCCAAGCCGCACGGGGTGAGGAGACGGGCGGCTCGGTTCAGCGCCCGCAGGCGGTCCCCTGCACGCCCCGTCGCGGCCGGCATCGCGCTGGCTGGCTGGGCGCCCGGGCCCGCCTGGCGCCCCGTGGCGCGCTGCAAGCCCGGTGCCCCCCAGCCCAGGCGCTCAGGGCCTCGGAGTACTTGGCGGGCTAGTTCGGCCACCAGGGTCAACCCCGCCTCAGGGCCCCGTGCGCCCACATCGCCGCCTGGGGCGCATCCTGGCCATGGCCAACCCGGCCCGCCCTGGCTCCCCACCGGCTCCCTGGGTGCGCCTCGAGCCCGCGCCCGCGCCGGGGGCCCCTGCCTCCCGGCCCGCCAGAGCGGGTCGCGCGGCAGGATGGTGACACTCGAGGGGCGCGCGCCTGGTCCAGCGGGCCCACGCGCAGGCCGTATCTTGCGCTCAGCGCAAGGCTTAGGGCGAACCAGGGGGGCGATACCAGGCCTGGAGGTGCGGTTCGGGTGACCGGGGTTGCTCGATGTCGCCGGGTGGCAGGCTTCGAACCGACTCTCGAACCCCGGGCTCAGCGACTCGATCTCTGACCCCGACCCCGACCTCGAGCCGCGTGCGAGCACGGGACGGCTTCACGGATGCGCGAGCCATCACCCCCCCGTTGCCGAGGTCGCACGCGACGCGAAGGGCCGGGGCCCAGAGTAGCTCGGGTCCAACTGTGCGCCGTCGTCACGGCGCCTCCCGGAGGGGCAGCCGCCGGCCCCTGCCTACTTGACATCACCTCTCGGCTACACCAAGGTGGTGAAGAGTGGTGCACGACGAGCCATGGCCATGACCAACCGCAAGACCAAAGCCAAGAAGAGGTCTGGCCCGGTCCGCGTGTCTGTGTCGTTCGATGCGATCGACTATGCGGAAATCAAGACGATCGCCGACGACAAGCGCGTCTCTCTCGCCTGGGTCGTCCGCGAAGCGGTTACTACCTACCTGGGCGCCCGGACGCCGTTGTTCGCCCGCAAGGGCGAAGGCGACCGGCCATGACTCTCGCACCGACGATACCGACCACTTGGGTGCGTCCCTCAGTCCCTGCCTCCGGCTCAACCCTAGGTGCCGCGACCGAGAAGCGCGCGATCCACGTTCGAGCCGCGGTTGAGACCGTCCGGCGGTCCTTCGGCGAAGGCACCACCGTCGCCGCCGCGTGGGCGGACAATCTGGCCAGTCGATGGCGTGAGGAGCCGCATGCGTTGTCCGATGCGCCAGCCCTTCAGGCGGCCTGGGCTCTCGTGGCTATGCGAATCGTCGGCCGCAGCGTCGGTGCGCTTTCTGGGGACGCCTCGATCCGGGATGCCGAAACCTGGTTCCTCGGTTCCGCCTGCTCGCCCAGCTTGCTCTCCAACGGCGTTGACGAGTTTGCCGACCACGAAGCCGCCCGCGCGCTTGAGTCGTTTGCGTACGACGAGGACTTACGGGATCTCTTGCCATACGTCTTAGAAGCGCACGGCCCCGGAAGTCGGGCAAGTGTCCTCAGGGACCCGTGCACACAGAAGTCCCGCCGCGCCAAGCGAGCGGGGGGAGTCTTCTACACGCCGTCTGACGTAGCCGAGTACATTGTTCGCGAAGCGCTTGGTGAGCTGGGGCAGCCTGGAGGGCACGCCAATGTGCTCGACCCTGCATGCGGGTCAGGCGTGTTCTTGAAGGCGGTGCTAGACCTAGCCTTGGCTCAAACGCCGCGCCTGGACCCGTTCGACTTTGTCGAGCGGAGGCTTCACGGTATCGACGTCAACCCCCTGGCGATCGAGGCAGCCTGTTTCGTTCTGCTTCACCAGTGCCTCGTCGCCGACCCTGGACTACGCGAAAACTCGCCGTGGTCACTGTGGCACCGAATACGTTGCAACTTGATCGTCGCGGACGCGCTCACCTTCCATGTTGCAGGGCCCAGTGAGGAAGGGGGCGATGCGCTCGCAGCGCTGCGGGCGTCGCTCGGGACGAGGTACGTAGGCCCTTCGGTCCATCCCCTCGATACCGGGGTCGATACCCTGCTGTTCTCCCAGGGCCTGGCCATGGGAAGCGTATTCCCGGCGCTCGCTGAAGGTGCCGACGTCATCGTTGGCAATCCGCCGTATGCCACGATCGGTTCACGCGATGACGCGAGGGCTCTCGCCCAGCGCTTTGTTTCCCTCTCCGACGGAAACGTTTCGAAGTCAGACTATTTCCCGGTGTTCGTAGAGATGATGTGGCGGCTCGCGAGACCTGGCCGCAATTCATCCGGACTGGTCGTTCCGCTCTCGCTCGCATGCAGCAGCAGAGCGCAGATGGTCGCAACGCGTCGCGGCATCATGAGTAGCGGCGGGCGATGGCGCTTCGCGTTCTTCGATCGAGAGCCTCATGCGCTCTTCGGCGAGGATGTAAAGACGCGCAACGCAATCGTCTTTCGCGACGAATGCGGGAAGAGAGCAGGTTCAGCCGCCACAGTGGAAACGGGGCCGCTTCGGAAGTGGACTAGTCGACAGCGGGCGCAACTCTTTGGCGCGATCGGCTTCACGCCGATTGCTGGCTCGATCGCGGGCGGAATACCCAAACTCGCGGGTGCAGAGCCCGCCCAGGTCTTCAGCCGGCTTGCCCGCCAGACGTCCACATTGCGCGAGCTCTGCGCGTCGGTCGGCTCTTGTCTCCCAGAGAATGCTGGTGCTTGTTCCGCTGATGCGCGTGTCTTTGTCGCCGGTACTGCCTACAACTTCCTCAACGTCTTTCGGCCGCACCGACAGTTGCCCCCCCAGCGCGCGCCTTGGAGTTCCAGCAGGCTTATCGCCCTGGCATTCACGCGTGAGGCCCAAGCGTCGCGCGCTTTCGCCGTTCTTAGTAGTAGGGTTGCCTACTGGCTATGGCACGCGAATGGAGATGGCTTTCACGTCACGCGTGCTTTCGTGATGAGTCTGCCCTATCACGACAGGCTTCTCGGCGAGTCCGAGAGAGACGCTCTCGCATGCCTCGGTACACGCCTGTGGGAAGACATTCAGTCCCAGCAAATTGTTAGCATCAATGGCGGGCGCCAGACAGTCGCTTATAGGCCGCACGCTTGCGAAGGCATTCGAGACGAGATCGACACACTGGTCCTCGGGGCGCTCGGTGTGAGCCCGACATTCATTGAGTACCTGCGGACTTTCACGCGCAACGTGGTTTCTGTCGACGAAGACGAGGAAGCCCGACGGCGCTTCACCAGCCACTTTTCAGAGGGAGGACGCCAATGCCCCGAGTAACAGACGCGATCAAGAAGAAAAGCATCCTGACGAAAGAAGAGTGGCGCGAATACACCAAGACGGTCTGGCACATCGCAAACACGACGCATGAGGAGCACCCCGCGGTTTTTCCGGTCGAGATTCCGCATCGACTCATCAAGCTCTTCAGTTGGCATGGCGAAACGGTGCTCGATCCGTTCGCTGGCACCGGTACGACCGCAGAGGCCGCCGTCCCCCTCGGCCGCAAGGTGCTGTGCGTCGATCAGAGCAAGACATACACCAACATCATCCGCCGAGATTGCAGCCACCTTAGGAACGGTCACCTGACAGCGGCTGAACTCCTGGAAGTGGTGCAAGCCGACAGCCGTGACCTGTCCTTCGTCGAGGATAACTCGATCTCGCTCGTCGTCACCAGCCCGCCGTATTGGAACAAGGCCAACTACGGCACGGCTCGAGCGAACATCGGCAACGTGGCCGGGTACCGCCGTTTCCTCGACGAGATGCGGGCCGTTTTTAGCGAGTGCTTCCGCGTACTCCAACCTGGCCGCAAGTGCTGCATCGTCACCGCGAACGTTAACCAGCACACTGACCACGGTCTTCTGACTTTCCCGCTCGCCGCCGACTACGGAGTGATGCTGCGCGAGATCGGCTTCGTGATGGTCACGGAGGTCATCTGGTCGAAAGACGGCACCGGGGGCCGATGGGGGTCTGCAAACGCACAGCGCCCCATCTTTGGGAGCTACCCGTATCCGCCAAACTTCCTCTTCAAGAACGTCCACGAGTACGTCCTCGTTTTTTCCAAGCCCCCCTCGAAGAAGTCGAAGGGCCCGAACGTCCTGCCGTACGATGAGATCATGGCCGACTCGCACTCTCGCACCGGGTTGGTTCGGTAAGAGGAGGCGCTGCGTTGGATTGTGAGTTTCACCTTCAGGACCCGACATCACCGGATACGGTCTACCTGTTCGAAGCCATCCTCGCCGCCGCACGAGGCGCTGCCGCGTGCACGGGCATGTTCGCGTTTGCCTCACGGGCTGGCGTCGACACCCTGATCTGCGATCAGGAGACGCAGAGTTTCCTTGCCACGTCGACAATGTCGCTTCTGGTAGGCCTCGACGCGGTCACCAACCGCCACACGCTTGTTCGACTCCAGGAGCTTGAAGCCGAGCACGAACGCCTAAGCGTCAGAGTCTTTAGGAACCCAACGAATTCTCTGTTCCACCCGAAGGTCGCTAGGTTCGAGTACCCGGATGGCCGTCGCTCTATGATCGTCGGGTCTGGCAATCTCACACCTGGAGGGCTTCGCCAGAACTTCGAAGCTTTCAGCGTGATGCGCGCTGCGGCCACCGAGACCCTCGACGTTTCGTCCTGGGACCGATTTCTGAATGACCACGCGTCGGACATCCGCCCCATCGACGAGGATGCACTTGAACGCGCGGCGCAAAACGTCATGCGCGGTCGTAGGCGATTTTCTGACGTCGAGCCGGAACCTGGTGCGCCCGCGATCCCCGAACCGGCCGCTGCAACCACTGCCGCCGGCGTTGAGTTACCAGTCGGCGCCACGGACCGGTTCCTCGTGGCTCGCGTTCCCAAAGCAGGCGGCCGATGGCATCAGGTTCACTTCAATATTAACGTGATCGAGCAGTTCTTCCGCGTCCGCCATGGCACTACGCAGCGTGTCTACCTCGTGGAGTGCCGGCAGGACGGCAGCTTCGCCGATCAGGAGGTTCGACCCTGCATCTACAGCCAGGTCAATAAGAACTACAAGATCGAAGTCGCGTCGCACCACGGCGACCCATACCCTGCCGGTGGGCCGCCCGTAGCTGTGTTTCGTGAGCTACAAGCGCGCTCGTTCGCGTACATGCTCCTCATGCCCGGCGACCCGGGCTACGCTGCGATGTTTGCCCTGACCGAAAGCCTCCCGATCGTCGGACGAGGCGTGTCACGTGTGATTACGGACTTGGGAGTCGTCCGCGGGGCTTGGCCGACGTCTCCGCTCATCACCGCGATCGATGCGCTCGCTCAAGACGCCGAGTAGTCGGACTCCGGACACGTCGCCGCGTGGACGGCCCTGTTGCTTTACTTGACGTACACCTTCGTGATGGTGAGGGGTCGCGAGCCGTCCGCGCTCGCCCACCATCACGGACCTATGGTCTCATCAGGTTTCGTTGCACTGAGGCCCCTTCGGCTGCGAGCTGTTTCCTTTCTGCGACCCGGGGCGATGGCCCGAACCGCCCCTCGCACCTCTGGCGCTCCCCTGGATATCCTCTTTCCGGCACCCCACCGTATGGAGAGATGAACACCCTAGCCCAAACCCTCCGCGCCGTCGCAGACCGCATAACCCAGCATCGCGGCTCTCGACGCCTGAACGAGCAAAACACCAAGGCGACGCTAATCGACCCAGTGTTGCGGGCGCTTGGCTGGAACACCGAGGACCTCGACGAGGTTCAGCGCGAGTACACGCCGCAGCGACGCGACAATCCCGTCGACTACGCGCTGCTGGATCGCCGCAACCCGAGGCTCTTCGTTGAGGCGAAGGCGCTCGGCGGAGACCTGGGCGACCGCAAGTGGGCGGGCCAGATCATGGGCTACGCCGTCGTCGCGGGCGTCAAGTGGGTCGTGCTGACGAACGGCGACGAGTACCGCATCTACAACGCGCATGCTGCCGTCGGCGTCGAGGAGAAGCTGTTCCGCACCGTGAAGGTGTCGGAGG
>CAYMYN010000053.1:5348-20976 GCA_964394665.1 uncultured Planctomycetaceae bacterium | reverse complement strand
CCTCGCCGTGGCGGCCATCGGGGCCACGAGCCCATTGCTCCAGTACCACGGCTCCTACATCCGCTTCTACGCGGCGCTGATCTTCGCCAGCGCCCTGTCCCTGGCCGCGGTGCTCGCCTGGGCCGAGCGCGCCGAGCTGCCGCGCGCGCGCGCGCCGCGCCTGCTGGGCGCGCTCGGGATCAGCGCCCTGATCTGGATCCCGTTCACGATCCACGCCTCGGGCGCGTTGTCCGTGTTCGTCTGCGGGGTCGTGTTCCTGCTGCGCATCGCGCCGCGACTGACGGGCGGCGAACGCCTGGGCGTGCTGGGCGCCAACGTGTTGTTCGCGGCGCCGCCGGTGCTGAACACCGCCCTGTTCCTCGTGGCGCGCGGGCGCAACGCCGAGCTGATGCCCGGGGACTACGTGATGAGCACCTCGGCGCTCTCCTTCCTTGCCAGCCTGGTCTTCAACTTCAACGGGCTGCTCTTCCTCGCGATCGCCTTCGCGCTCCTGGCCCTGCGCGGCACGCTGCGCCTGTGGCTCTACCTGCCCTATGCGGCCGCCCTGGCGCTGTGCTTCGCCGGGGTGACCGTGCGGCCCACGTTGTTCCGGCCGGACTACCTGCTGAGCCTCCTGCCGCTGACGTACCTGTTGTTCGGCGACGCGCTCGAACGCCTCGGGGCGGCCTTGGGCGGCACCCGCCTCGCGGCGGGAGTGCTCGCGCTGGTCGTGGCCGGCGCCGTCGCGTTCACCTTCCCGACCTTCGTCTCGAACGTGCTGATCGACCAGGACCGCTTCGACTACCGGCGCGCGGTGCACGACGTCGAGCAACTCGCGATGGGCGCGCCGACGTTGGTCTACAGCCACAGCCCGGCAAGTTTCCCGCGCGAGCTGCCGTCCAACCTGCGCGTGGCGCACATGGACGGGTCAGGCTCGCTCGACGAGACCCCGTACCGGCGCGTCTTCTACCTCCTGGGCTGGCGCCGCGAGGGCTTCCGCAAGAAGTTCCAGGCGCTCGTGGACCCCGAGCCCGTGCTGCGCGGAGCCCACCTGGTGCACATCTCGGGGCGCAATCGGCTCGACGCGCGGGACAACCTGCTGTTCGTGTTCGAACGGCGGTGAGCCGCGGTCGCCGCCCCAGCGGCCGGGGCGAGGCTCGCGCGCGGACGCGGGGGAGGACCGCGGGGGTCGGCGCCCGGGCCGGGCGGCCGAACCGCGCTCGCCCCCGGACGGACCGGGGCCGGCGCGCCGCCTCTCCGCTACACTGGTCCGCCGCGCGCGCCGCCGGAGTTGCGGCGGCGCGCAGCCTGGAGTCGCCGGAGGCACGTCGAGAATGAGCGCAAGGGCCTGGATCGCGGTCGAGAACGGGACGGTGTTGGAAGGTCGTTCGGTGGGCGCCGAGGGCGAGGCCTCCGGCGACCTGGTCTTCAACACCGCCATGACCGGCTACCAGGAGATCCTCACGGACCCCTCCTACGCCGGTCAGGTGGTCGTGATGACCTACCCGCAGATCGGCAACTACGGCGTGGCCGAGGAGGACTCCGAGAGCACCCGGGCTTGGGCCGAGGCCTTCGTGATGAAGGAGATGTCCCAGATCCCCTCCAGCCACCGCGCCACGGCCTCGCTGCCCGACTGGCTGCGGGCCCAGGGCGTGGTCGGGATCGAGGGCGTCGACACGCGCCGCCTGACCAAGATGACGCGCACCGAGGGCTCCCTGCGCTGTGTCGTGACGACCAAGGGCGGCACGCCGGAGGAGCTCGTCGCCCGCGCCCGCGCCGCGCGCTCGACCGACGGCCGCAACCTGGCCGCCGAGGTGACCTGCGCCGCGCCCTACGCCTGGGACGCGGACCTCGACGCGTCCTACCCCGCCCTCGTCCGTCCCCACGAAGGTCCGCGCCTGCGCTGCGTGGCCTACGACTACGGCGCCAAGCGCAACATCCTGCGCAGCCTGGTGCACGCTGGCTTCGACGTGACGGTGGTCCCCGCGGGCGCGAGCGCGGCCGAGGTGCTGGCCCTCGAGCCCGACGGCGTGTTCCTCTCCAACGGCCCGGGCGATCCCGCCGCCGTGAAGCCCGCCATCGACGCGGTCAGCGATCTCGTCGGCAAGGTGCCGATCTTCGGCATCTGCCTGGGGCATCAGATCCTCTCGATCGTGCTCGGCGCCAAGACCGAGAAGATGCCCTTCGGCCACCACGGCGCGAACCACCCGGTGCGCGACCTGCTGACGGGCCGGGTCGAGATCACCTCCCAGAACCACTCCTTCGCGGTGCTGGCGGACAGCCTGCCGAAGGACCTCGAGCTGACCCACGTCAACCTCAACGACCAGACCGTCGAAGGCATGCGCCACCGCACCCTGCCGGTCTTCAGCGTGCAGTACCACCCCGAGGCCGCCCCCGGCCCGCTCGACTCGGCGCACCTGTTCCGCCGCTTCCACGGGACCGTGGAGCGCTCCCGCGCCGGCGCCAGCGCTCCGCGCCCCTGACTCGCAAGGGACCGGGGTGGCTGCCGTCAGCCCCTCGGAGCCGATCGTCCCACGGGAGAGTCCCATGCCCGGCATCGCCACGACCGCAGCGACGCTTCCGATCCGCTTCGAAGCCCTGGGCCGCACCTGGAGCGGGGAGCTGTTCGACACGCCCAGCGGCCGCGAGGTCGCGCGCCACTTGCCCCTGGAGCTCCAACTCCGCCGCTGGCGCGGGGCCTGGGCCGGACGGCGCGAGCGCGCCCTCCCGATCTGGCTCGACCCCGAGCCCGGCCGCGCGCCCCAAGCCGGCGAACTCGCCTGGTGGCCCGCCGACAGCTCGCTCTGCCTCTACCTGCCGCCGAGCGCCGAAGAGGACCCCGGCCGCCCCTCCTTGCCCCCGGAGGTCAACCGCATCGGCCGCCTGACGGGCGACCTGGCGGTCCTGTGCCGCGCCGGCCACCAGCTCGCGGTGCGGATCGTGGCCCTCGGCCCCGCCCCCGAGCCGAGCCGCGGCCACGGACCCGAGCCCGCCGGCGCACCCCTGGCCGCGACGCGCGTCGCCTCCGATCTGCACGTCGGCCCGGCCCCCGACAAACGTGGGCTCGCGCGCCTGGCGCGCCAGGGCTTCCGCGCCCTGCTCGACCTGCGCGAGGAGGGCGAGCCCGGTCAGACGCTCTCCCCCAACGTGCTCGGCAGTTGGGCCCGGGCCGAGGCGCTCTCCCATCTGCGCGCCCCGATCTCGCGCGCCGTGCTGCAGCCGGCCAGCGTGGACCGTTTACGCCTCCAGCTCGCGGCGGCCCCGCGTCCGGTGTACGTCTTCTCCGGCACCGGCCGGCGAGCCGTGGCCCTGCTCGCGATCCACCTGGCGTTGGAGGAGGGTCTCTCCGCCGCCGACGCCCTCGCGCGCCTGCGCGCCCTGGGCCTCGATCCGGGCGCCCACGCCCTGACGCGCTTCGTCGAGACCGAGGTCGCCCGCCGACGCCCGCCCGAGTGAGCTCCCGGCCCGGGCTTCAGAGCATCGAGACCGGGTCGACGTCGATCGAGATGCGGGGGCGGGCGCGTTGGGCGCTGAAGGCGCACAGGTGTTCGAGGGCCGCGTCGAGGGCCGTCCCCGAGGCGGCGCCGGGGGGCGACTTCAGGAGCAGGTGGCGGCGGTGGCGGCCGCGCACGCGGGCCAGGGGTGCCGGGGCCGGGCCGAGCAGGCCCAGCGGCGTGCCGGCGAGCAGCGGGCGCAGCTCGGCGGCCAGCTCGTCGCCCGCGGCGAGCACGCGCTCTTCCTCCTCGTCCTCGAGGACGGCCCGCACCAGCCGACCGTGGGGCGGATAGCCCAGCTCGGCGCGCAGGAGGTCCTCGCGGGCCGCGAAGGCCTCGAAGTCGTGGGTCGCGGCGAGGCGGATCGCGGGGTGCTCGGGGGCCTGGGTCTGCACCACGATCTCGCCCGCGAGCTCGCCCCGGCCGGCGCGGCCGGCGACCTGCGAGAGGAGCTGGAAGGTGCGCTCGGCGGCGCGGAAGTCGGGCAGGTGCAGGGCGCTGTCGGCAGAGATCACGCCCACCACCGTGACGCGCGGGAAGTCGAGGCCCTTGGCGATCATCTGCGTGCCCACGAGCACGTCGAGCTCCCCGCGCCCGAAGGCGTCGAGGGTGCGCTCGTAGTCCTCGCGCCGCAACATCGTGTCCGAGTCCATGCGCGCCACGCGCGCGGTCGGGAGCAGCTCGCGCAACGCTTCTTCGACCCGCTCGCTGCCCAGGCCCAGGAATCGCAGCGCCGGCGCGCTGCAGGTCGGACAGGCGCGCGGCGGGGGCGACTCCTCGCAGCAGGTGTGGCACACGGCGCGCCCGATACGCCGATGGAAGGTCAGGGCCACGTCGCAGTGGGCGCAACTCACCGTGCGGCTGCACGCGCGACACCACAGCACCGGCGCGAAGCCGCGGCGGTTCTGGAACAGGATCGCTTGTTCGCCCCGTTCGTGGGCGCGCTGCAGGAGGGCTCGCAGGCGAGCGGAGAACAACACCGGGCCGCCGCCCTCGGCTTTCTCGCCGCGCAGGTCGACGACCTCGACGCGCGGCAGCGCCTGACCCGCGACGCGCGCCGGCAGGACCAGGCGCGTCAGCGCACCCGCGCGGGCGGCGCTCCAACTCTCGAGCGAGGGCGTGGCCGAGCCCAGGACGCAGACCGCGTGCGCGAGCTCGGCGCGCCGCAGGGCCACCTCGCGCGCGTGGTAGCGCGGCGCCGTGCCCTGCTTGAACGAAGGCTCGTGCTCCTCGTCGACCACGATCACGCCCAGGTCGGGCACGGGGGCGAAGATCGCCGAACGCGCGCCGACCACGACGCGGATCTCGCCGCGCGCCAGGCGCGTCCAGGCGTCCAGGCGCTGGCCGTCGCTCATGCGGCTGTGCAGCACCGCCACCGCCCCGAAGCGCGCGCGGAACCAACCGACCGTCTGCGGCGTGAGCGCGATCTCGGGCACGAGCACGATCGCGCCGCGACCCAGCTCGAGGGCGCGCTCGATCAGGCGTAGGTAGACCTCGGTCTTGCCGCTGCCGGTCACGCCCTGCAACAGGAACTGGGCCGCGCGGCGGGCGGCGAGCGGCTCGCACAGCTCGCGCACGGCCGACTCCTGGGCCTCGGTCAGGCGCTCGGGGCGCACGCGCTCCGGCACGGGACCATCGAGGGGGTCGCGGACCACGGCCACCCGCTCGATCGTGACCCAACCGCGGCGCTCCAAGCTGCGCGCCGGCGCGTCGGAGAGGTTCAGGCGCCCGAGCAGCTCGCGCAACTCGATCGGCTCGCCGAGCTCGACCAGGGTGCGCAGCAGGCGGTGCTGCTTCTCGAAGCGCTCCTCGAGCTCGCGCAGCTCGGCCGCGCCGATGCCCTGGACGGCGCGGATCGAGAGCACGACGCGCCGCGCGCTCTCGCGCTTCATCGCCGCCGGCAGCAGCGCGGCCAGGGCCTCGCCCCAGGAGCAGGCGTAACGCGCCGCCATCCAACGCGTCAGCTCGAGCAGCGCGGCATCGACGACGGGTTCGGCGTCGAGCACGCGCTCGACGTCCCGCGTGCGGCGCGGGTCGAGGCGTGCCTCGCCCGAGCGTCCCACGATCACGCCGACCTCGCGGCGCGGCCCGAAGGGCACGACGACCCGCGCGCCCGGACGCGCCAGCGCCTCGAGGGCCGGCGGCACGCGGTAGGTGAACTCACAGCGCAGGGGCCGGTCGAGGGCCACCTCGGCGAAGGCCCCCCGCACCGGTTGCGCCGCCGCAGGTGCGGCGCTGGGCCTGGGCGCGGGACGCTCGGGCGCGGGGCGCGGCGGGGCCTCCTGCGCGCCGGGGAAGAGCGAGCCGGTCACGGCACGCGCGGGCGCTGCGCGTTCGCCGGGCGAAGGACGGGGCGCCGCCATGGCCTCACCCGCACGCGCAGGGCGTGCCCTTGCAGCGCGGGCAACCGGCGGCGTACTTCTTCCGCGCGGCGTCCTCGAGGTCGATCCCCGCGATCGAGGCCAGGGTCGCGAGCCAGGCGAACACGTCGGCGAACTCGCCCTCGAGCTCCTCGCGCCGGTCGCGGCGCAGGGCGCGGGTCAGCTCGCCGACCTCCTCGCAGAACCACATGTGGGTCCCGGCGAGGCCACGGGCGGCGTCGCGCTCGTAGTAGATGTCCTCGATCAGCTTCTGGAACTCGGTGATGCGCATGGCGGACACACTCGGTACGGCCGGCTTGTCGGCCGTCCAGAGAACGTTCTGAGAGGCCGTCTGGATGGTCTGCTCCGGGTCTGCTCGATTGTCTCTCGGCCTTTCAGGAGGCGCGGCGCGCCACGCTCACGATCGAGATGTCGCTGGTGAAGTCGGTCTCCTGGGCGTGGGTCTCGAAGGCCGCTTGCAGCGCGCCGAGCAGCGCCGTGGTCGCGCCCCCGGCGGCGCGCAGGACCGCGCGGTAGAACTCCTTCTCGCCCAACTCGACGCCCTCGGCGTCCTGCACCTTCAGCGCGCCCTCGTTGGCCAGCACCAGGCGATCGCCGGGCTCGAGCTCGACCTCGGCCACGGTCAGCGCGCGGTCGAACACCGGACCCTTGTCGAAGGCCAACGCGATGCCTTCGGGGTGCACGAGGCGCAGCTTGCGCTCGGCGGCCACGTAACGCAGCAGGGGCACCTTGTGGCCGGCGCAGACGACGCTCGCGCGGTGCGCGGCGGGATCCAAGGTCACGACCAGGGCCGTGACGGCCATCCCGCGCCGCACGTCGCGGGCCAGCTCCGCGTTCACGCGGCGCAGGACCTCGACGCTGTCCGCGGGCCGCGCCAGCTCGGCGCGCAGGTAGGCGCGGGCGGTGGCGCCGACCAGCGCGGCGGGCACGCCCTCGCCGCTGACGCCGCACACCAAGAGGCGCACGCGGCCATCGGCGAGGGTCACGAAGTCGTGGAAGTCGCCCCCCGGTTGGGGGCTGGCGACGTGCAGCGCGCCCAGGTCGTAACCGGGCACGGCGGGCGTCGACTGGGGCAGCAGGGCCTCGCGCACCTCGGACGCGACCTCGATCTCGCGCTCGCGCACGCCCAGCTCGACCTGCGCGTCCTGGGCTTCGATCAGCTCGCGCGTCATGCGATCGAGGGCCCGCGCGAGCAGGGCGACCTCGCCACCGCCGCTGACGCGGATTCGGTGCTGCAGATTGCCGTGGGCCACCTGACGCACGTCCTCGATGATGCGTTCGAGGGGCCGGGCGACCTGGGTGGCGACGACGTAGGCCACGATCACGCCCGCCAGCAGGACGAAGAAGGTCACCCCCACGATCAGGCCCAGGAGGCTGCGGCCGGCCTCGCCGCGGTCGAGGGGCACGAGCAGGCGCGTGCCGGCGCTCCCGTCCGCGGCGCGTTGTTGGTAGAGCCAGGCGCGTTGGCGCGCCTCCGGCGGTCCGACCTCGACGTCGAAGCGCAGGGTCTTGGTGCCGGGCACCTCGCGCGCGACCTCGGACACCTGGCGCATGCGCTCCGCGCCGAGCTCCCGGGCGGTCAGGTCGACCGCGCCCTCGAGCGCCTCGACGCGGTGCGTCTCGGCCACGTGGCGGGCCGCGTTGTAGAGCAGGATCCCCCCCACCGCCATCACCACCGCGAGGGCCACGCTGGTCGATGCCACGAACTTGGCCCACAGGGAGAGACCTCCCACGCGCACGTCGGTTTCACGTCGTTCGCGATTCATCGGGCTCGGGTGTGAGGGCGGCGCGCGGTTCCGGGAGGCTCGCGCTCGCGCCGCGCCGACGCGAGCCCACGCCCGTGCAGGGTAGCGTCCGCCGTCAGGCGTCCCAGGGCAGATCCAAGGTCAGGCGCGCCACGGCCATCACGGCCAGCCCGTACAGGCCCGCCGCGACGTCGTCGAGCAGGATGCCGTCGCCGCCGCCCAGGCGTTCGAGTCGCCGCGCGGGCCAGGGCTTGACGATGTCGAAGAAGCGGAACACGAAGAAGCCCACGACCAGGGTCAGGAGGCTCGGCCCGTTGACCCAGGCCACGGTCACGAGGTACCCGATGACCTCGTCCACGACGAAGATGCCCGGGTCCTTGCGGCCGGCGTAGCGCTCGGCCCACTCGCCCAAGGAGCGGCCGATCGCGTACAGCACGGCCGCGACCAGCAACGACCACCCCAGGTACCCCGGCGTCCCGGCCAGGGCCCAGGCCACGGCCACGCCGCCCAGGGTGCCGACCGTGCCGGGCACGAGGGGCGAGCAGCCGAGGAAACCGAAGCTGACGAAGGCCAGGCGCAGGACGTTCATCGGGACGCCTCGGACAGGATGGCGCGGGTGCGCAACACGTAGGTGAGGCCCGATCCGAGGGTCGTGACCAGGGTAAGCGCCGCCAGGGTCCAGCTCGTGGCGCGCCAGAACTCGAGCCAGGCGGCGGGCCAGGCGAACAGGTGCAGCCACATCACGCTACCCACGAGCATGCTCTGCACGACCATCTTGAGCTTGCCGAAACGGTCGGCGGGGAACTCCCGGCCCAGGCTCTCGACGTAGCCGCGGATGCCGGTGACGAGGAACTCGCGCGCCAGGATCACGACCACGAAGGCCGGGTGGAACCAGGGGCGCGACCAGGGCATCACGGCCATGAAGATCATGGCGCCCAGGATCAGCACCTTGTCGACGAAGGGGTCCGAGATGCGCCCGAAGGCCGTGACCGTCTTGCCGCGCCGCGCCAGGTATCCGTCCAGGAAGTCGGTCGCGGCGATCACGACGAACAACCAGAAGCAGGTGTGCATCAACCCGCGGCGATCGGTGACGTCCGGGTCGTTCCCGAAGAGCGAGAAGATGGCGAACAGCACCAAGGCCCCCACGAAGCGCAGGGCGGTGATGCGGTTGGGCCAGTAGGTGAAGATGCCCACGGGCTAGACCTTGGACTCCACCAACGGTCGACAGACGAGGTTCGACTCGCTGTCGAGCGCCTCGACGCGCACGCGCAGCAGCTCGCCGGGGCGGGCGGCCGAATCGCTGACCAGGGCCAGCATGTCGACCTCCGGCGCGTCGAACTCGGGCCGCGCAACCAGGGCCCCGCGGCCTCCGGCGGGCTCGTCCACGAGCACCTCGAGCTCCCGACCGACGAGCGCCTGCTGCTGCGCGCGCAGCACCTCGTCGCGCGCCTCCAACACGGCGCGCAGGCGCTCCTCGGCCTCCTCGGGGGGCACACGGCCGGGGAGGTCGAAACCCGGCGTGCCGGGCTCGGGCGAGTAGGCGAAGGCCCCGACGCGCGAGAGCTGGAGGTCCTCCACCAGGTCGATCACCTCGCCGACGTCCTCCTCGGTCTCGCCGGGGAAGCCGAGCAGGAGCGTGGTGCGCAGCATGATCCCCGGCACCTCGTCGCGCAGGCGCTCGAGGGTCTCGCGCACGACGCGGCCCGTCCCCGCGCGGCGCATGGCGCGCAGCACGGGCGTGGCGGCGTGTTGGATCGGGATGTCGAGGTAGGTCGCGACCCGCGGGTGCTCGCGCAGGAGCCGCGTCAGCTCCCAGGGGAAGCGGTTGGGATAGGCGTACATGAGCCGCACCCAGTGCACGCCGCGCACTTCGGCCAAGGCCTCGACCAGGGCCGGCAGCTCGAGTCCCATGTCGCGACCCCAGGCGGTCGAGTCCTCGGCCACCAGCACGAGCTCGCGCGCGCCGGCGGCCACCAGCTCCTCGGCCTCCGACACGAGGTCGATCAGGCGCTTGGAGCGGTGCGGCCCGCGGATCGAGGGGATCGTGCAGAAGCTGCAGGTGTGGTCGCAGCCGTGGGAGATGCGCAGGTAGGCGTAGCTCTTGGGCGTCGCCAGGAGGCGCGCGCCTTCCCGTTCGGGGGCGCGCAGCTTGCCCGCCGCGAGGTAGGCCGGCGCGCCCTTGCCCGAGACCAGGTCGCGCACGCCGCGCGCCAGCTCGCGGTAGTCGCTGATCTCGGCGAACAGGTCGACGTCCTCGAAGCGTGTGCGGAGCTGGCGCTTGTAGCGCTGCACGAGGCACCCGGCGACGACGACGTGGTCGAGCTCGCCGCGCTCCTTGCGGGCGAGCATGTCGCGGATGACGGCCTCGGACTCGGCCTGGGCGGGCCCGATGAACGAACAGGTGTTGATCACGACCGTGCGCGCCTCGCCGACGTCCCCCACGATCGCCAGGCCCTCCTCGGCCATGCGGCCGAGGATCAGCTCCGAGTCGATCAGGTTGCGGGCGCAACCCAGGTGGACCAGGGATACGAGGTCGGAGTCGCTCACGGGGGCTCGGCGCGCGGCAGGGCTTCGGGGGGCGGGCGGGGCCCGGCGCGCATCGCGCCGGGCCGCTTCCGCGGGGAGCGCAGACCCCGTTCGGGGGGGGCGCTCCGTCAGTCCTGCGCGGCCTGGGACGGCTGCCCGACGCGCTCCAGCCACTGCTCGCGGGTGAGGAGTATATCCCGCCGCTGACCGCCCAAGTAGGGACCCACCAGGCCCAGGTTCTGGAGCGTGTCGAGCACTTCGCAGGACGTGTCGAAGTCCAGGTCGAAGGTCTTCTGCAGCATCGAGACCGCCACCCGCCCGCGGTCGAGGAACAGGCAGCCCGCGTCGATCACGAGCTGGCTGGGGCCCTCGCCCGGAACGGCCGCGGCGACGGGCGCGGGGGCCGGGGCCTTGGGGGCCGCGGCCTGGGGCGCCGGGGTCTGGGCGGGCTTGCGGCGCGGGGACTTGGGCGGGGCCTTGGGCTCGAGGACCACGCCGGAGCCATCGGCCGCCGCCTCGGGCGGGGCCCCGAAGAGGTCCATCTGCAGGGCGTCCGCGGCGTCGGAGGCCTTGGGAGTCGGCGCGGGGACCGCGCTCCCCTTCGGGAGCGCAGCGCCCCGGGCGCGGGCGTCCTCCTCGGCCAGGAGGCGGCGCAACTCGGCCTCGACCCCATCGCCGTCCCCGTCCAGGGAGGCAGCCGCGGGCACCTCGGCCCGCGCGGCGGTGGGGAGGGGCGCGGCGGGCTCGGGATCGCCCCCGATCCCCTCCTCGAGCTCGGCGGCCAGATCCTCCTCGAGCTCCTCCTCGTCGGAGTCTTCGTCGGAGTCCCCGTCCTCCTCCTCCCACTCCTCGAGCTCGGCGGCCTCGTCCTCTTCCTCCTCGACCTCCTCGTCCTCCTCCTCGGATTCCTCGGAGTCGTCCCAGGCCTCGTCTTCGTCTTCGTCTTCCTCGTCCTCTTCGTCCTCCTCGTCCGACTCGTCCTCGTCCGACTCCTCTTCGTCGTCGAGGTCCTCGTCGTACTCGGCGGCGAGCTCCTCTTCGTCCTCCTCCTCGTACTCCTCTTCCTCTTCGCCGTCCTCCCCGTCCTCGGCGACGAGTTCGTCGTCCTCCTCCTCAGCGAGCTCCTCGCCATCCTCGAGTTCGCCCTCGAGCTCCTCCTCGAGCTCCTCCTCGAGCTCGTCGGCGTCGACCTCCTCCACCGCGCGCGTGCCCTGGAGGCGCGTGGGGCGCCACGTGTTCGGCGGCGGGGCGGGCTCGGACTGCGCCGCGGCGAGCTCCTCGGCCTCGGACTCCTCGCCCTGCTCCCAGCTCGGCCGGGGCAGCGAGGTCGAACGCGTGAGCGCCTGGGCTCCACCCGCCAATCCCAGGGGCGGCGCGCCCTTGAGGGGCGCGGCGCCCGGGTTCACCGCCGCGGCGGGAGCGGCCGGCTCGGCGGCGGCGGGGGCAGGGGCGGTAGCGCCCCGCTCGGCGGCGGGGGGAACCGCGGGTCGAGGCTCCGCAGCCAGATCGCGCACAAGGGGCTGGGCGGCAGGGTGCGCGGATGGGCGAGCCGGGCCCCGGGCAGGAGCCGCGTGCGCACGATCGGTTCGGGGCGCTGCATCGGAGTCGTCGTCGTCGATCTCGTCGGCCTCTTCCGCCGCGGGGGCCGCGGGGACGGGCGCCGCGCCGCGGACGGGTTTGGGGAGGGGTCGCGCCGCGCCCTCGGAGGCCGGTCGCTCGACGCCGCGGGACGCGCTGGCCTTGGGGCGGTTGGGCACCACCAGGGCCTCCGCCTCCGCGGCGGACACTCCATCCGCACCGCGCTCGCGGGCCGCGCCGGAAATCGCGCGCCGCAGGTCGCTCCCTCCCGGGAACGGGACGAGCTCGCGCAACCAGATCAACCAGGCCGAGCCCGCCATGAGGAGCAGGCCCGCGACCGCGCCGAGGATCGGCGAGATCCGCGCCAGTCCCCCGCCCGTGGCCGCGCCGATCGAGCCGCCCGTGCCGGACCACAGCGCCCCGCACAGGATGGCGAGGCCCGCGGTGACTCCCAGGGAACCCACCAGATTGAGCGTGAGGCGCCCGGCGCCGTAGCCCAGGAAGCGCCGCGCCCCGAGCCAGGCCACGATCGCCGCGAGGAACCCCGCGGGCACGCGGCCGAGCCAGTCGACCACCCCCTTGGCGAAGGCCGCCGAGCCGCCCACGCCGTCGGTGGGGAACGGCTTCTGGATCGAGAGCAGCACCAGCACCAACACGAAGGCGCCGGCGCCGAAGAGGGCCGCCCCGAAGAGCTCCGCCCCGGTCATCGTCCGATCTCTGCGCTCACTCATCGCCGACTCCTTGGCCCGCTTTCTGTCCGTGCATCTCCTCCCAGTCCTCGAGGGAGAGCAGGATCTCGCGGGACTTGCTGCCCCGGTGATCCCCGAGGATGCCGTGTTCCGTCATGAGGTCGATCAAACGCGAGGCGCGGGTGTAGCCCACGCTCAACGCGCGCTGCAGCAAACTGGCCGAGCCGCGCCGCGTCCGCAGCACGACCCGCACCGCGTCGTCGAAGAGCGGGTCGTCCGGTCCGCTCTCGCCCGACAGGCTGTCGGGGTCGCGCTCACCGGTCGCGGTCTGGACCAGCTCCTGGTTGAAGTTCGGCGCCGCCTCCGAGCAGACGAAGTCGATCACCGCCTGCAGCTCGTGGTCCTCGACCAGCGCGCCCTGCACGCGCTTGAGCTGGGAGGACTGGGGCGGCGTGTAGAGCATGTCGCCGCTGCCGAGCAGCTTCTCGGCGCCCATGGCGTCCAGGATCACGCGGCTGTCGATCTTGCTCGCCACCTGGAAGGCGATGCGCGTGGGCAGGTTGCCCTTGAGCACGCCCGTGATCACGTCGGTCGAGGGGCGCTGGGTGGCCACGATGACGTGGATGCCGACGGCGCGCGACTTCTGCGCCAGGCGCGTGATGGCCTGCTCGGCCTCCTTCTTGGAGACCATCATCAGGTCGGCCATCTCGTCGATCACGACCACGATGTAGGAGAGCTGGCGCGGCGTGCGCTCCTCGTTGAAGTCGTCGCCCAGGCGTTTGCGCAGGCCCTCTTCCCCCAGCGCGTTGTAGCCCTTGATGTTCTTGCAGCCGGCGTCCTTGAGCAGCTCGTAGCGACCCTCCATCTTCTCGACCGCCCAGTTGAGCACGTTGGTCGCCTGACGCACGTCGGTCACGACCGGCAGCATCAGGTGCGGCACCTTCGCGAAGGCCATCAGCTCGACCATCTTGGGGTCGACCAGGATCATCTTCACGTCGTGGGGTGAGCGCGTGAGCAGGAGGCTCGCCAGGATGGTGTTGATGCAGACCGACTTGCCCGAGCCGGTCGTACCGGCGATGAGCAGGTGCGGCATGCGCGCCAGGTCCTCGACGATCGGCTCGCCCGTCGCGTCCTGGCCCAGGAACAGCGGCAGGGCCATGAACTTCTTGTCGTAGGCCTCGGCCGAGATCAGCTCGCGCATGCGCACCACGCGGCGCTTGGCGTTGGGCACCTCGATGCCGATGGTCGCCTTGCCGGGGATCGGCGCGATGATGCGCACGCTCTTGGCGCGCAGGGCGGCCGCGATCTCCTGGCTGAGCTGCGTGACCTTGTTCATCCGCGTGCCCTGGGCCACGGTCAGCTCGAACATGGTCACCGCCGGGCCGACCTGGGCCGCGACGACCTCGGCCTCGACGCGGAAGCTGCGCAGGGCGTGCTCGAGCTTGGCCGCCGAGGTCTCGAGGAAGTCGCCGTCGGGGCCGCTGCCGCCCGTGGGTTTCTCGAGCAGGTCGAGGGGCGGGAACTTCCACGGTCCGGGGGGCGGCTGGACGTCCTCGAAGGCGAGCGCGCTGGCGACCGTGGGCTGGATCGGCCCACGGCGCGGGGCCGGGGCGAGCTCGCGCTCCGGTTCGTCGTCGCCCTCGACCCGGGCGTTCTCGTCGTCCCAGTCCTCGTCGTCGTCCTCTTCGTCGTCGTCCTCTTCGTCGTCGTCGTCGTCGTCGTCCTCGTCCTCGTCTTCGTCTTCGTCTTCCTCGTCTTCGTCTTCCTCGTCTTCGTCTTCCTCGTCTTCGTCCTCTTCGTCCTCGTCTTCTTCGTCCTCGTCTTCTTCGTCCTCGTCTTCCTCTTCGTCCTCTTCGTCCTCTTCGTCGTCGTCAGCCTCCCAGAGCTCTTCCTCGGGGTCGACTTCGAGCGGCTTGACCTTCCCGCGGCCGCGGGGGGCTGCGGGTCGGGCGCTCGCCCGGCCGCGCACGGCGACGGCGCTGCTGCTCGCCAAGACGGGTTCGGGTTCGAGGTCCGCGCCGCGCAGGAAGTCCCACAGGCCCTTGAAGAGCGAGCCCAACCAGCGCCCGACCGCCGGCAACGGGCCGTCCTGACCAGCTTCCCGTTGTTCTCCGATCCACACGCCCAGCGCCGCGAGGGCCGGGTAGAAGGCCATCTCGGTGGCCAGCAGGAACGCGATCAACGTCGTCAGGACGAGCAGGATCGCCAGGCCCGGTCCGCCGAACTTGTCGGCCAGGTACTCGCTGCTCGTCAGGGCCAACCAGCCGCCCGGCCCCATCGGGCTGCGCGAGCTGATGGCGTCCGCGGGCACGTAGCCGAGGACCGGATCGAGCACGGGTCCGAAGGCCATCTGCAGCAGGAAGGACGTCGAGACCAGCAGGCACAGGGTTCCGAACAGACGCAGGGCGGGCCAGTGCACGCGTTTGCGGGTCAGGATCACGACGCCCCAACCCAGCCCCAGGGCCACGCACAGGTACGCCGCCCAACCGAAGCCCACGACGGCCGCGTTGGCGAGGTAGAACCCCGCGCGCCCACCCCAGTTGAGCCCGTCCGCCCCCGGGTCGCCGTAGGGCGTGTAGTAGCTCGCCAGCGAGACCAGGAGCCACAGCGAGAACCCGATCAGCACCAGGCCCTTGATCTCCTGGAGGCGCGCGGACGCACCCTCGTCCACCGGGCTCCCGAACAGGAACCCTCGCAGCACGCCGCCCAGGCGCCCGAGCCGCCCACCCTGCGCCGCGGAGCCGCGCCCCGCTTTCTTCCGCCCGCCCTTGGGGGCCATCCGCCCATGTCCTCCGACCGTCGCCTGCAACGTCACCGCGGCCGCGCGCCCACCGGCGAGCACCGGCCCGGCCCGTATCCAAGCGCATCGGGGGAGCCGTTGGAAGCGCCGAGGCGCGCCGAGTCGGCCCCCGCCCCCCCGCCTACCCGAACCGGAACGGCCCGGCGCAGCCCCGGACGACGGCGGACAGGCCCCCCCGGCGGCGGTCAGACTCCGACCAGGCGCACCAGAGCGCGGGCCACGGCGCTCTTGGGGCGGTCCTCGAGGCGCTGGGTCGTGCCGTCGCGGGCGAGGATCGTCACGCTCGTGCGGTTCGAGCCCAGCACGCTGGGGTCGTTGAGCACGATGTAGTCGGCGCCCTTGGCGGCGAGCTTGGCGCGGGCGCGGGCGAGGCCGTGGGCGGTCTCGAGGGCGAAGCCCACGGCCAGCCGCTCGCCCTTGGCGCGGCACAGGGTGT
>CAYMYN010000053.1:0-5338 GCA_964394665.1 uncultured Planctomycetaceae bacterium | reverse complement strand
GATGTCGGGGTTGCGCACCAGGTCGAGGCTCGCGCGCGCCGCGCCGCCGTCCTTCGCGCGCCACTTGCCCGCCAGCCTGCGCGCGGGGCGCCAGTCGCAGACCGCGGCGGCCATGAACAGGGCGTCCGCCTCCTCGAAGGCCTCGCGCGCGGCGCCGAGCATCTCGCGGGCGCTCTCGACGTCGATGCGCCGCACGCCGCGCGGCGTCGCCAACTCGACCGGACCGGCGATCAGGATCACCCCGTGCCCCGCCGCGCGCGCGGCCGCCGCGATCGCGAAGCCCATCTTGCCGCTCGAGTCGTTGGAGAGGTACCGCACCGGGTCGATGCGCTCGCGCGTCGGCCCGGCGGTCACGACGACGCGCCGCCGCGCCTTCAAGGGTGCAGCACCTCGCGCACCCGCGCCGCGATGTCGGCCGGCTCCATCAGGCGTCCGGGGCCCGCCTCGCCGCAGGCCATGTGCCCGCTGCCGGGCGACAGGATGCGCCACCCGTCGGTCTCGAGCGCGACGAGGTTCCGCCGCACCGGCGGGCTGGCCAGCATCACGGGGTTCATGGCCGGGCACAACAGGCGCGGCACGCCGGGGTCGAGGGCCAGCGCCAGGGTCGTGAGCAGGTCGTCCGCCAGGCCGTGGGCCAGGCGCCCGACGAGGTCCGCGCTGGCGGGCGCCACGAGTGTCAGCTCGGCCCAGCGCGCCAGGGCGATGTGATCCATCGCCGACTCGCGCCGGGGCCCGAACTCGTCCTGGTAGGCGCGCTCGCCGGTCAAGGCCTCGAAGAGTTGCGGAGCGACGAGTTCCGCCGCGCGGCGCGTCAGCACGGCGCGCACCGCGTGGCCTTCCTGGGCGAGCTTGCTCGCCACATCGCAGGCCTTGTGGATCGCGGCCGAGGCCGAGACCCCCAGCAGGATGCGGCTCATGCGAACCCCTCCTCGATGCCGATCAAGCGCCGCACCTCGGCCACGGCGCGCTCCAGCTCGTCGTTGACCACGACGTGGTCGTACTTCACGCGCTCACGATACTCGTCCTCGGCCTTCTTGAGGCGGCGCTCGAGCACCTCGGGGCTCTCGGTGCCCCGCCCGCGCAGGCGCCGGCGCAGCTCCTCGAAGTCGGGCGGCGCGATGAAGACGTACTGGCCGGGCACCTCGAGCGCTTGGAGCTGGGAAGCACCCTGCACGTCGATCTCGAGCAGGTAGATGCGCCCCTCGGCCACGGCCCGTTCCATCGGCCCGCGCAGGGTGCCGTACATGTTGCCGTGGACCTCGGCGAACTCGATGAACTCGCCGTCGCGCACCTTCTGCTTGAACTCGTCCTTGGAGAGGAACCAATAGTCGCGGCCGTGCTCCTCGCCGACGCGTTGGGGGCGCGTGGTGGCCGAGACGCTGAACTCGACCCGCGGGTCCTCCAGCAGGCGACGGATGATCGTCGTCTTGCCGCAGCCCGAGGGGCCCGAGATGACCACCAGCCGTCCCTTGGATCCGTTCACCAGCAACTCCCGGTCTACTCGAGGTTCTGGACCTGCTCGCGGATGCGCTCGATGGTCGCCTTGAGCTCGATGACCGCGTGGCCGACCTCGGCGTCGTTGCACTTCGATCCCAGCGTGTTCGCCTCGCGGAACAGCTCCTGCACCAGGAAGTCGAAGCGCCGCCCGACTTCGCCCCCGCGCTCGAGCAGGGAACGCGCTTGCACCAGGTGGCTGCCCAGGCGCTCGAGCTCCTCGCTCACGTCCATGCGATCGGCGAGCAGCGCCAGCTCGCGCGCCAGATCGGCCTCGCTGACGCGTGCGGTGTCGCCCAGGAGCTCGCCCACGCGCCGTTTCAGCGCCTGATGGTGGCGTTCGACGACCTGGGGCATGCGGGTCGCGACCTGGGCGCGTACGGCCTCGAGCTGGTCGAGCTGGCGCGCGACGTCGAGCGCCGTGCGCGCGCCCTCCTCGCCCCGCGCCTCGACCAGGCGCTCGAGCGCGCGCCGCGCGGCCGCGAGCACGAGCTTCGCCTCGCGTTCGTGCCGCCCGGGGTCGGCGCCCGCGGCGACGACGCCCGGAAGCTGCACCAACTCGCCCAGGGAGAGCGCGTCCTCGAGCCCGTTGGCCTGCGCGAAGCGCGAGAGCGCCCGGCGATAGTTCAGGGCGACCGTCTCGTCGATCGCGTAGGGCAGGGCCTGCGCGCTGCGCGTCATGTGAACCGTCAGGGTCACGGCGCCGCGCGTCAGCAGGGTGCGCGTTAGGGCTTCGAGCTCGGGCTCGAGCTCGCTCCACTCGTGCGGCAGGCGCGTCTTGAGCTGCAGGTGACGGTGGTTCACCGAACGCGCCTCGGCGCGCACGCTGACCC
This sequence comes from uncultured Planctomycetaceae bacterium, assembly GCA_964394665.1. GTDB lineage: Bacteria > Planctomycetota > UBA1135 > UBA1135 > CAYMYN01. The sequence goes on along the minus strand of CAYMYN010000053.1, from coordinate 3,011 downwards.
CGCCCTCCTCGGCCTCGCCCAGACCGAAGCCGGTCATCGAGCGGATCACGGGACGGGCCTCGATCCGGCGGCCGTGGTCCCGCCCGCGCGGCTGCCCGGTTTCTCCGCGCTCGAGCCGGCGGCGCACAGCGGGCACTGCTCCGGAGCGAAGGTCCGCACGGTGGCCTTCACGAGGGCCGTGAACGGCAGGCCGAGGTCGGCGAAGGGCTCGCCGCCGGAGCGATCGACGATCGCGCCGACGGCCAGGGGCTCGACGCCCAGGGCGCGCAGGGCGAGCACCGTCTCCTTGGCCGAGCCACCGGTCGTCACCACGTCCTCGACCACCAACACGCGAGCGCCCGGGTCGATGCGGAAGCCGCGCCGCAGCTCCATGCGCCCGTCCTTGCGCTCGGTGAAGAAGCTCCGCGCACCGAGGGCGCGCGCGACCTCCTGGGCCCACACGACCGCGCCCAGGGCCGGGCCCACCACGGCGTCGAAGGGTTGGGCGATGCGCTCGGCGAAGGCCCGCGCCAGGCGCTCGGCGCGCTCGGGGTAGGAGAGCACCAGCGCGCACTGGAAGTAACGGTCGCTGTGCAGGCCGGACGAGAGCTGGAAGTGGCCCTCCAGCAACGCCTCCGACGCGCGCAGGAGATCGAGGACCTCTTCGCTCTCCATGGCGCGCACGCGACCTAGTTCCCCGCCGGCGATTGGCTGACCGGCACGCCGCCGTCGGCGACCGAGCGGCCGCTGTCGAGGCGCCCCAACACGTGGATCATCAGCGCGGAGACGAGGAAGACCCCGGCGACGACTCCCGTGAAGGTCTGGATGCCCTTGGCCGCGACGCCGAAGGTCTGCGCGCCGTGACCGCCGAGGGCTTCGCCGAAGCCGCCGCCCTTGCCCTCCTGCAGGAGGATCACGACGACGAGGACGATCGCGGACAGGATGAACAGGATGTAGAAGAGGGTGATGAGCAGGGTCATCGCTTGGGGCTCGCTTCGAGGATCGGCAGGAAGGAATCGGCCTTCAGGGAGGCGCCGCCGACCAGCGCTCCGTCGACGTGGGGGGCGCGCAGCAGCTCGACCGCGTTGTCGGCCTTGACGCTGCCGCCGTACTGGATGCGCGTGCGCTCGGCGGCCGGCGCGCCGTACAGGTCGGCCAGCAGGGCGCGCAGGTAGGCATGGACCTCGGAGGCCTGGGCGGAGGTCGCGTTCTTGCCCGTGCCGATGGCCCACACCGGCTCGTAGGCGATCGTGACGCGCGCCAGGTCCCCGGCGGCCACGCCCGAGAGGCCCGCGACGAGCTGGGTCTTCACGACCTCCTGGGTCAGCACGGCCTCGCGCTCGGCCAGGGTCTCGCCCACGCACAGGATGATCTCCAGGCCCGCGGCCAGGGCCGCCCCGACCTTGCGCCGGACGAGCTCGTCGGTCTCCCCGTACAGGTGACGGCGCTCGGAGTGCCCGAGGATGACCGCCTGCGCGCCGACGTCGCGCAGCATGCGCGCGCTGATCTCGCCCGTGAACGCGCCCTCGTTCTCGTCGCAGCAATTCTGCGCGCCGACCTTCACCCGCGAGCCGGAGAGCGCCCGCGCGACCTCGTCCAGATAGACGAAGGGCGGGAACACGGCCACCTCGAGGTCCTCCCGCCGATCGGCGTGGGCACGCACGGCCTCGACCAGGGCGCGCGCCGCGCGGCGGTCGAGATTCATCTTCCAGTTGCCGGCGACGTAGGGCTTCCTCACGCGATCGCCTCCTGCACGCGCACAGGGCGCGCTTCGCCGGCCAGGACGAGCTCGCGCCCGTCGAGCGCGGCCAGGGCCGCCATGTCGCGCACGATGGCCGCCATGGTCTCGCGGTCGATGGCCTGGCGCGGGTCGCTGCGCGCCTCGCCGGGCCGCGGGTGGACCTCGACCATCAGGCCGTCGGCGCCCGCGGCGATGCCGGCCCGCGCCAGCGGGCGCACGAGCTCCGCGCGTCCGGCGGCATGGGAGGGATCGACGATCACCGGCAGGTGCGTCACGCGCTTGAGGTGCGCCACCGCGCCCACGTCGAGCAGGTTGCGCGAGACGTCGTCGAAGCCGCGCACGCCGCGCTCGCACAGCACCAAGTCGCGGCAGCCGCCGGCCAGCACGTACTCGGCCGCCATCAGGAACTCGCGCACGGTCGCGCCGAAGCCGCGCTTGAGCAGCACGGGCTTCTCCGCGCGCCCGACCTCGCGCAGCAGGGCGTAGTTCGCCATCGAGCGCGCGCCGACCTGCAGCACGTCGGCGACGCGCGCCACGCGCTCCACGTCGCGCGTGTCCAGCACCTCGGTGACGATGCCGATGCCGGTCTCCTCGCGCACCCGGGCCAGGATGCCCAAGCCCACCTCGCCCAGGCCCTGGAACGAGTAGGGCGACGTGCGCGGCTTGTACGCTCCGCCGCGCAGCAAGGTCGCGCCCTCGCGCCGCACGCTGCGCGCGATGTCGGCCAGCAGGGCCTCGTCCTCGACCGCGCAGGGCCCCGCGATCAGGGACAGCTTCCCGCCGCCGAACGCCGCCCCGGCGGCGCGCACGATCCGGTCCGGTCCTCCGGGCGTCCGCAGGTGCAGCTCCTTGCCCTCCCCCGCCCCGAGCAGCACCTGGGCCACGCCGGCGCGGTCCTCGAGGCGCGAGCGGTGCTCGGGCGCCCCCAAGCCGTCGAGTTGCAACAGGGTGCGGCCCTCGTCCAGCACGCGCACGGCGTACCCGAGGGACTCGCAGAGTTCGAGGATGGAGCGGACCTCCCCTGCCGGGAGGCCCTGATGGAGGCGCAGGATCATGGGCGCGACCCGGGACGGGCGACCCCCCAAGGGCCGCCGTTTCGAGCGGAGCAGTATAGGAGCCACGCCCGGCGGGAGTCCATCCGACGCCCCCCGGGCGACCTCCCAGGCCTTCGCCCCCCGGCCCCGACCGGATCCCGCCCCTGCCCCGGACGCCCGCCCCAACACCGGGGCCATCCCTTCAGGGCGCGAAGGTGGCGCGCAGGGCTTCGGAGAGGTTGAAGCCCGTGGGGCCG
>CAYMYN010000052.1:0-21840 GCA_964394665.1 uncultured Planctomycetaceae bacterium | reverse complement strand
GGTCGCGCCGCTGGAACGCCATGCCGGCGCGCGACGTGCCCGCCGCGCCGGGCAGCGAGCGCTTCCCCGGCCGCGCGGACGGCGCTCCGCCCGCGGGCCCCGCGGCGCTCGAGTTGGCCCCCGGACCCGCGGGTTGGCGCAGCCTGGGGCTGTGGGCCCCGGCGGGTGGCGCGGTGCGCGTGCGCGTCGCCGAGGGCGCCCTACCCGGGCGCGCGCAGGTGCGCATCGGGGCCCACTCCGATCGGCTCTGGCACCGCGAAGGTTGGAAACGCTGGCCCGAGATCAGCGTCGTGCGCGAGCTCCCCGCCGAGGGCGCGCTCGAGCTCGCGAGCCCCTTCGGCGGCCTCGTGTACCTCGAGTTGCGCCGGCCGAACCGCGCGCCGCTGCGGCTCGAGGTCGAGGGCGCCCTCCCCGCCCCGCGCCTGACGCTCGGCGCCGGCCCGACCGAGCTGCGCGCCTTCGGGGCCGCCCTGCGCGCGTTGCCGCAGGACGCCCGCGCGCCATGGGTCGAGCTCGAGGGCCAGCGCGTGATCCTGACCGTGCCCGCCGACGCCGCGCGGGCCTGCACCGATCCGCTGGGGGTGATCGCCTACTGGGATCGGATCTGGGAGGCCCACGCGGCCCTGCTCGGCGCCCCGCTGCACGCCGACGGCCGCGGCGTGGACTCGTCCGTGCGCCCTGAGCGCTTCGTCTTCGACGAGGAGATCTCGGCCGGCTGGATGCACTCGGGCTACCCCATCATGGCGCACCTGGTGAGCGCGAGGGACGCGCTCGACCTCGACGCCCTGCGCCAGCGGGGCGACTGGGGCCTGTTCCACGAGCTCGGCCACAACGCGCAGGCCGGCGCCTGGACGAGCAGCGAGCTGGTCGAGGTGACCTGCAACCTGTTCGTCCTGCACGCCCTCGAGCGGGAGCTCGGCATCGCCGTGCGCGAACACGAGCGCGGCGGCGGGCTGCTGCCCGCGCTGGCCGAGCACCGCGCGCGGGTCGCCGCGGGCCGGGCCGGCTTCCGCGAGCTCGAGCGCGATCCCTTCCTGGCCCTGGCGCCCTTCGTCGAGCTGCAGCTCGCCTTCGGCTGGGAGCCGTTCACGCGCCTGTTCGCCGAACATCGCGCCGTGGCCGCCGATCCCGCTTCCGACCCCCTGGGGCTCGGGCCGCCGCGCGGCGACCAGGCGGTGCGCGACCAATGGGCGCTGCGCCTCTCGCGGCTCGTCGAGCGCGACCTCGGCGCCTACTTCGCCGCCTGCGGCTGGCCTCTCTCCCCCGACGTCGCGCCGGCCCTGTCGCACCTGGCACCCTTCCCCTGATCGCGGACGCTCGGTGCATGCGACGGGCGCGCCGGCTCCCGGTGGAGCCGGCGCGCCCGTTCCTCCGTTCCCCTGGGGGGATCGGGAGGGAGTGCCTGGATCCCGCGGGGATCAGGCCATGTCCTTCAGGGACTTCAGCGCGCGGACCTTCACCACGCTGCGGGCCGGCTTGGCCTTGAAGGTGGTCGGCTCGCCGGTGAAGGGGTTGATGCCCTTGCGCGCCTTGGTGGCCGGCTTGTGCTGGACGACGATCTTCGCCAGGCCCGGGATGAGGGCGATCTTGGGGCCCTTCTTGGAGAGATCCGCGGCCAGGATCGCGTTCAGGGTGTCGAACACCGAGACGACCTGCTTGCGCGAGAGCTCGGTCTGCTCGGCGATCGTGTTGAAGATCTCGCCCTTGCGGCGCATCGCGCTCGCCGGGCTGATCTTGACCACCTTCTTGGGGGCGGCCGCGCGGGTGGTGGTCTTCTTGGCTGCCTTCTTGGCCATCTTCTTCGCCATCCTGGGAACTCCTCGGGGTTGTTCGGTGTGGGGCCGGACCGCGCCGTCGGGGCGGATCCGGGGCCCGGGCGGCGCGGCTCATCCGCGCGAACGCCCGTTCTGCCCTACGTTTGATAGAGAAAACGCGGCGTAGTCCATAGGGAACAGGGCGAGAAACGCGGTTTTTCCGCAGAAACCGGTCGCTCGCACCCCTTCACCCCCCGAGTTCCGGCCGTTCCGACGCCGCGCGCGCCGTGCGCGAGCCGCGAGCGCGCGCCTTCCGATGCGCTCCCTCGAGCGCTCCCCGCCACTCGCCGGGATGCTCCGCGAGCTCGATCAGAGGCCCAGGAGGGGGACCAGGACCAGGTACATCAGGGCCGTCACCAGCACGATCCCCAGGAGATTGAGCCACAGGCCGGCCTTGCACATCTGTTGGATCGTGACGTGGCCCGAGGCGAAGACGATCGCGTTGGGCGGCGTCGCGACGGGCATCATGAAGGCGCAGCTCGCGGCCAGGGTGGCCGGGAAGATCAGGTACTCGGGGGCGAGGCCCAGGCCCGGGGCCAGGCCGGCGAGCAGCGGGATCAGGGTCGCGGCGGTGGCCGTGTTCGAGGTCAGCTCGGTCAGGAAGATCACCGCCGCCGTTACCAGCACGACCAGGAGCAGCGGCGGCACTCCGGCCAGGTGCAGGGCCTGGCTACCGAGGAACTCGGCCACGCCGCCCGCCTCCACGGCCGCCGCCAGCGAGAGGCCGCCGCCGAACAGGATCAGGATGCCCCAGGGCACGCGCATCGCGTGCGCCCAGTCCATGGTGAACACGCCCTCCCGCGGCCGGGCGGGGATCACGAACAGCGAGAGGCCGGCCAGGATCGCGATGCCCGAGTCCGAGAGGCCCGCCAGCGGCCGCCAGGCGTCGGGCCCCTCCCCGAGGGTGAGCCCGACCAGCAGGGGCCGCGTGATCCACAGGCCCGCGGTCAGGAAGAAGACCGTCATCACCACCCGTTCGCCGCGCTGCATGGGGCCCAGGCGCGCGAGCTCGGCGCGCACCAGCTCCGCCCCACCCTCGATGCGCCGGATCGGGATCGGGTACAGCACCCAGGTGACGAGCACCCAGGCCAGCGGCAGGAAGACCGCCGTCAACGGCCCGCCGACGAGCATCCACTCGGCGAAGCCGATCTCGCGCCCGAGGTTGTCCCGCAGGAACTGCACCAGGATCCCGTTGGGCGGCGAGCCGATGATCGTGGCCAGGCCCCCGATCGAGGCCGCGTAGGCGATGCCGAGCATCAGCGAGAGCGCGAAGTTGCGCGCTCCGCGCCCCGTGGCCTCGAGGCTCGCGTGGCCGTCGAGCGGCGCGCCGGTCTCCTGGCGCACCACCAGGTCCACCACGCTCAGGCCGATCGGCAGCATCATGGCCGCCGTGGCGGTGTTCGAGACCCACATGCTCAGGGTCGCCGTGACGAGCATGAACCCGCCGATCATGCCCGCCGGGCGCGTGCCGACCAGGCGTAGGGTCGAGAGCGCGATGCGCCGGTCGAGCCCCCAGCGCTGCATGGCGAGGGCCAGCAGGAAGCCGCCCAGGAACAGGAACACGAGGTCGCGGGCGTAGGGCGCCGTGGCTTCGCCGATCGTGGCCACGCCGAGCAGCGGGAACAACGCGATCGGCAGCAGGGCCGTGGCCGAGATGTCGATCGCCTCGCTCAACCACCAGGTCGCCATCCAGGCCATGCAGGCCAGGGTGGCGCGGCCGGCGTGGCCGAAGGCGACCTCGGCCCCGCTGCCGTCCACGAACGAGGTCGGCAGCAGCCAGTAGAGCGCCGACGCCAACAGCGGGCCGCCCACGAGGCCCACGAAGCGGGTGCGAACGCGCCAGGGGATGGGGTCGCCGGGCATGGGGCGAGCAGCATACGGGAGCGTGCCCCGTGGATCGGAGCCCGGACGCTCAGGCGAAGCGCGCCAGGCCGAGGAAGGCGATCGGCAGCGCGCTGCGCCCCTCGAGCGCGAGGTCGGCGAGCGCCTCTCCGATCACCGGCGCGAACTTGAAGCCGTGCCCGCTGAAGCCGCAGGCCAGGGCCACCTCGGGGTGCGCGGGGTGCAGGTCGAGCACGAAGTGGCCGTCGGGGCTGAGGGTGTAGAGGCAGACGTGGACGGCGACCGTCGGGCCCGCGGCGGCGGGGAGGTAGCGCTCGGGGCCGGCGCGCAGGGCGCGTTCGTCGGCGGCGCTCGGCGCGCGCTCGACGGCGTCGGGATCGGTCCGAGCCCCCGGCAGGTGGTGGGCGCACTTCAGACCGGCCGGGCCCGCGGCCAGGCCCGCCGGCAGGATGGGGAAGCCATAGAAGAGGCCCTGCGCGCCGTCCGCCCCGTGCTCGACGGCCCAGCACGGGAAACGCCCCAGCGCGAACGGCGCCGGGTCGGGGGGCGCGAACCAGCCCAGGGTCTGGCGCGTCACCTCGAGGCGCGGGCCGTGGTCGGCGAGCAGCCCCGGCGCCCAGGCCCCGGGGGCGAGCACCAGGCGCGCGGCGGAGAAGACCTCGGTCTCGGTGCGCACCGTGACGCCGCTCGGTCCCGCACTCCAGCCCAGGGCGCGCACGCCGCTCTGGATGCGCGCGCCGTGGCGCTCGGCCTCGCGGACGAAGGCCGCGACGGCGCGCTCGCACAACACGAAGCCGCCCTCGGGATCGAGGAGCGCCGCGTGGTCCGGCGGCAGGCGCAGGGCGGGCACGCGCCGCGCGAGCTCGGGCAGGTCCAGCTCCTCGATGGGCAGTCCGTGGAGGCGCGCCGCCCCGCGCGTCCCGGCGATCAGCGGGCCGCTGGGCGCGCCGGCGCAGACCAGGCCCGTGCGGTGCAGCAGCCGTTCGCCGCTCGCCGCGCCGAGTTCGTCCCACAGCTCGTAGGCGCGCTGCAAGAGCGGCACGTAGTCGGGATGCTCGAAGTAGGCCTTGCGCACCAAGCGGGTCTGACCGCCGCTCGAGCCCAGGCCGTGCGGCACGCTGTGGCGCTCGAGGCCGAGCACGCGCACGCCGCGCCGGGCGAGGGCCGCGCAGGCCGCCGCGCCCATCGCGCCGACGCCCAGGACGATCACGTCGGGTCGGGGTGACATCGGGGCCATGGGTCCGCGCCAACCTAGCAGCCCGGACGCGGCGAGGGTGCGTGGTAGACTGCTTCGCCGCAACGTGTTCCCGGCCCGGCCCGGGCCGAGGGCGAGGGATGATCGACGGGCCGGAAGCGACGCGAGGGGTGAGGTCCAAGTGCGGGGCGGTCGCGCTGGTGGGCGTGCTCGCCGCGCTCGTGCTCGAGCGCACGGACCTCCCCCACCCGCTGCGGGTCGGCCTGGGGAGCGCGCTGCTGCTCGCCTGGGCCGCCGCGGCCCTGGGCGTCGGCACCCAGCTCGCGCGGCGCGCCGATCCCGACGCGCGCGGGTCCTCGACGTTGCTCGCCAGCGCCCTGTGGAGCGCGGGCTTCCTGGTCGCCACGCTCGCGGGTCTGGGTGCCCTGGGGCTGCTGGCGCGGCTGCCGGTGGCCCTCGCGATGGGCGCGGCCCTCGTGCTCGCCGGACCGCCGCGCCTGCCGGACGGCCTGCGCGTCGCGCCGCGCGAGTTGTTCGCGGGGATGCGTCGCGAGCCCCTGGTGAGCGCGCTCGTCGTCGGCGCGTCCCTCGGCATCGGGCTGTTGGTGGCGCGCGCGGCGCTGAACTCGATCTTCTTCAACGACGACCTCTCCTACCACGCGGTCGCGCCCCTGGAGTGGATCCAGCGCGGGACCCTCGCCCGCGTCCACCCGCCCTTCGGCAACCACTCGCCGGCCTACTACCCCAAGGGGATCGAGACGCTCTTCGCCTGGGCCCTCCTGGCCCACGGCGACCTGGGGCTCCTGACCATCGCGCAGGGCCTGGCCCGGGCGCTGCTGGCGATCGCCGTGGCGGCCCTGGCGCGCGAGCTGGGCGCCGGCCGCCCCGCGACCGCCGCGATCGTGGGCCTGGTGCTGCTCGAGCCGTCCTCGACCTCGTTCCTGCCCTCGCTCTACGGCGACGTCTTCTTCGCCGCGTTCGTGGTCGCCGCGGTGTGGGCCCTGGTGCGCCTGCGCGCGGGGGCCAGCGTCGGGCGCGGAGCGCAGCTCGGCCTGGCCGTCGGGCTGTTGCTCGGGACCAAGGTGCTGGCGGTGTTCTACGTCGCGGTCGTGCTCACGCCCCTGGCGGTGCTGCTGTGGCTCGCGCGGCGCCGCGCGCGCCCCGAGCCCGAGCCCGAGCTCAAGCACGGGGCCCGGGCCCGCGCGCTACGCGCCGGCGCGGCCTTCCTGGGCCTGGCCGCCGCGACCGGGGGCTGGTGGTACCTGCGCAACTGGATCGAGACCGGCAATCCGCTCTTCCCGCTGCTCGTCGAGCTCGGCGGCCGCACCGTGTTCGACGGAGCCTACGACCAGAGCGATCTGCCCTACGGCGAGCTCCGCGGGCTCCTGGCGCTGTTCTCGCCCGCGACGGCCGATGCGCGCGCCTGGGTGCACGCCGGATACCTCGCGCCCTTCGCGCTCGGGATCCTGGTCTGCGCCGCGCGGGCCCGGCGCGAGATCCGCGCGCGCGCGGCGCTGGCGCTGGGTTGCGCCCTGCCGCTGTGGATCGCCTTCGCGGTGGTGAGCTGGGTGCCCTTCGGCTACCCGCGTTTCTGCCTGGCCGCCTACGCGCTGATCGGCTTGCCGCTGCTCGTCGCGCTGGAGGGACGCTCGTGGCTGCGGCACGCCCTCGCCGCGAGCTGCCTGTTGCCCCTGGTGCTCACCTCGAGCCTCGGCATCCAGCGCGCCGCGATCCTCGAGACCCTGCCGATGCGCGCGCTCGAGTCGGGGCCGCTCGTCCACGCCGGCATCGCGCTCGGGTTCACGACGCTCGTGTTGTTGTTCGTGCTCACGGCCCTGGGCCTGCGGCCCGGTCCGCGGCGCCTGGGCCTGGCGGCGGCGGCGCTGTTGCTGCTCGCCTGCGCCCAGATCGCCAGCCGCACCTCCCACCCCGGCTCGCCCCACGTGGCGCAGGCCGTGCGCGAGCTGTGGGAGCCCTACCTCGCCCTCGAGGAACGGGGCGAACCCCTGCGCATCGCCGCCACGGGCACGACCTGGCTCGTGTTCGGCTACGGCTGGCGCGGCCGCAACCAGGTCGAGTACGTGCACGTCGACGCCCTGGGCCAGCTCCCGTTCCACGAGCGGGTGCGCCATCTCGCGGCGCGGCGCGACGAGCTGCGCGGCGATCGCACGGGCTTCGGCTACTACCGCGAGGGCGCCGACGCCGAGGCCTGGATCGCGAACCTGCGCGCGCGCGGCATCCAGATCGTCCTCTGCGCGCGCATGCCGCACTGGATCGCGCGGCGCCCCGAGTATGCCCGCGACCCCCAGGGCTTCCCGCCCGAGAGCACCTGGGCCGAGGAGCGGCCCCAGCTCTTCCGCGCCATCGTCACGCGGCCGAATCTGCGGGTGTACGAGTTCTCGGGCGTGTGAGCGGCTTCGCGGGCCGGGCGTGCCCCGCTTGGGGTAGGATCCACGTCCGACGGTGCGCGCGCGCGGCCCCACCGCGCGCGCGCACCCGGGAGTCCCCTTCCCGGGGGACCGGCTCGCCATGGAAACGATCCGCTCGCAACCCGAAGCTCGTCCGGGGGCCAGCGCTGGCGCTCTCCTGCTCGGCCTCTGGGCAACGGGCGCCGCGTTCCTGCTCGCGGCCTGCCGCCCCGCGCCGCCGACGCCGCGACCCGAGCCGCCGCCGTCGGGCACTTCGCTGCACCTCTTCGATCGCGAGCCGCTCGCCGACCCCGCGCACCGCGAGCTCGTCGACCCGCGGATCGCCGAGTGGATCGGCGCGGAGGGCGTCTGGATCCTCGACGAGACCGTGGGCGCCGAGGACTGGCGCTTCGATCGCGAGCTGGGCGAGTACGCCCACTGGTTGGCGAGCCTCGACTACCCCCGCGCGCGCCCGCGGGCCCTGGTGTCCCTCGAACGCCTGCGAATCCCCGAGGAACGCACGTTGGCGGGCTCGGGCCGCGCGCGCGCCGAGGAGGCCGACACGGCGGCGCTCTTCCGCGAAGGCGCGCTCAGCGTCCTGAGGGCCGTGGAGGACGGACCGCCGCCCGCGATGCGCGTCACCTACTTCGCCGACCCGGGCGCGGTGCGCGGGGACCTCGTCACCGTCGATCCGGAACGCGGCGAGTTCGCACCGCGCACGCGCATCCTGGGCCGCGAGGCGCGCCGCGCGCTGGGGGCGGCCGCGCCCTGGTCCGTGGGCTGGAGCGTCCCGGTCCCCGCGGGAGCGAGCCTGCGCTTCGCCGTCGGCCTGGGCGCGAAGCAGGCCGTGCTCACCGAGGACGGCCTCGAGATGCGGGCCCACGAACAGGGGACGCTCGACCTGCGCGTGATCGCCGTGCGCGGCGACGGGGTCGAGGAGGTGCTGCAAGCCTCCGCCGACCCCGAGGCCCCCACCGGCGCGTTCCGCGACGCGTCGATCGACCTCGGCGCGTTCGCCGGCGAGGACGTCGTGCTGCGCTTCGAGTTCGGCGCCGACCCGGGGGCCGCCGCCACACCGACGCCGGTGTTCCTGGCCGAACCGGTGCTCGAATCCCCCGCGCCCCCCGAGCGCCCCGACTTCATCCTGGTGCTGATCGACACGCTGCGCGCCGACCGCCTCGGCTGCTACGGCTGGGAGCGCGCCCACACGCCGCACCTCGACCGCCTGGCGGAGCGCGGAGTGCGCTTCGACCAGGTCACGAGCCCGGCGCCCTGGACCCTGCCTTCGCTGGCCTCGATCTTCTCCTCGCTGTACGTGTCCGAGCACGGCATCTGGATCAACGAGTCGTTGCCCGAACAGGCCGTGACCCTGGCCAGCGTGCTGCGCGACGCTTCGTACCTCACGGCCGCCTTCACCGAGGGCGGCTACGCGGGCACGAGCCACGGTCTGAGCGCCGGCTTCGGCCTCTACCAGACCGGACCGCGGGACGTCGAGCAGACCTTCGAACGCGCCCGGGAGTGGCTCGCGAGCGTGCGCGGCTCCTACTTCCTCGTGGTCCACACCTACCAGCCGCACGTGCCCTACAAGGCCCCCGAGCGCTGGACCGAGAGACTCGTGCGGCCCTACGACGGCCCGCTCGAGCGCGTCTTCAAGGACCCCGACCACCCCTGGGGCGTGCGCGGCCCCGACGAGCCGATCCCCGAGGACGACCTGCGCTACATCCAGGACCACTACGACGCCGAGATCGCCTACACCGACGAAGCCCTGGGCGCGTTCCTCGCCTGGCTGGAGGAGCGCGGCCTCGACCGCAACCTGGTGTTGCTCGTGACCTCGGACCACGGCGAGGAGTTCGGCGAGCACGGCCACTTCGGCCACGGTTGGAGTCTCTACGAGGAGCAGCTCCGCGTGCCGCTGATCGTGCACGCGCCGGGCCACTTCGAGGGCGGCCTGGTCGCCCGGCATCGCGTCCACTCGTTGGACGTGGCGCCGACCTTCGTCGAGCTCGCCGGCTTGCCGCTCCCGCCGACCTGGAGCGGCGTGCCGCTCTCGCCGCAGGCGCCCCAGACCGTGCGCCACGTCTTCAGCACCTTCTACACCCGCTGGGAACGCGAGCGGGCCACGGCCTACCTCGTCGGGGACGAGAAGTTCATCTCCTTCCCGGCGCGTTTCCGGCGCTGCGATCTCCATCCGGACGAGGTCCTGTTCGACCTCGCCGCCGACCCCGGCGAGCAGGTGGACCGCCTCGTCGGCGAGTCGCGCGCGCGGTCCCGCTGGAAACGGGCCGCCGAGCACGCCTGGCGCGCGCACCCCGAACGCTTCCAGGCCCAGGAGGTCGCCGTGGGGGACGCGCTCACCCGCGAGCTGCAGGACCTGGGGTACATCAGCGGCGACTGATCCGGCGCCTCCGGGCGGACGGTTCCGGGGCAGAGCCGCCAGAGTCGTCTCGGATCGAGTCGCGCCGCCCCCCCATCCGCGCGCGGCCGGCGCCGATTCCGCCGGGCGCTTCAAGACCGCACCCCCCCGTCTGCCGAGAAGGGCCCCGGCAGGGTCGCCGCATCCCTCGCGATGCAAGCGGCCCACCGTAGCGATGGGGAACGATTCGATCGTGCTGGGCAGCCGGGGGACGCGCCGTGGGGGCGCGGGCCCGGGAGCCCGTTTCCTCCGGCGCCGTCCAGGACGGCGCCGGGCGGGCTTGACCCTGATCGAGCTGATCGTGTCGCTCTCGATCCTCTCAATGGCGCTGCTCGGGTTCACGCGGGTGGTCATCGCCGCCATGCAGGCCCTGCGCACCGATCGCGAGGTGACCCTGGCTCGCCAGGCGGCGCGCCAGGTGCTCGAGCGCATGCAAGGCGAGGAATTCGCCGAAGTGTTCGCGCTCTACAACGCCGACCCGAACGACGATCCGGGCGGAGCCGCCACGGGTCCGGGGAACCAGGTGCAGGTCTTCGGCCTGCCCCCCATTCCCGGAGCTCCCGCTGGCGCGGTGGGCGTGATCCTCTTCCCGACCCTCGAGGTCGGCGGGATCCCGCAACTGAGGGAAGACGTGGTCGACGCGGCTCTGGGGATGCCGCGCGACTTGAACGGGGACGGAATCATCGACGGCGCAGATCGATCGGGTGACTACCAGATCCTGCCCGTCCGAGTGAGGTTTCAATGGCGTGGGGCATCCGGAAACTCGAGCTTCGAGTTCAAGACCGTACTGATGGACATCTAGGCGCACTTCCTAGCACCGGGCGAACGACCCGAATCCGCCGACGCGGCGGATTCACGGTCATCGAGGTGGTGATCAGCATCGGCGTCCTGTCGGTGATGATGAGCCTCGCCGGGCTGGCGATGATGCGTTCGGCGAACGCCTACCAGGACACGACCCAACGCACGGCCCTCGAGCTGCGCGTGCGCCGCGCCCTGGACCGCGTCATCGACGAGCTCGCCGGCGCCTCGGCCACCTCCATCACGCCGCCCCTGGGCGAGAACTTCGCCTCGAACACGATCACCTTCCAGCCGGTCGTCGACATCGCCGGCGGTGTGGCCGTGCTGGGCGCGCCGATCCTGATCCGTACCGAGATGGCGCCGGGCGAGGCCCTCAACGGCGCCGACACGAACGGCAACGGGCTGGTCGACGAGCAAGTGCTCGTGCTGATCCGCAACCCCGGGACCGCGCAACAGGTGCGCGCCGTGATCGCGCGCGGCGTGCCCCAACTCCTGGAGGGGGAGACGGCCAACGGCCTCGACGACAACGGCAACGGCCTGGTCGACGAGCCCGGGTTCTCGCTCACGCGGGTCGGCAACGCGCTCCTGGTGCGGCTGACCTGCCAACAACCGGACGGCCAGGGTGGGGTTCAGACCCGCACCGTGGAGACCTCCATCAGCCTGAGGAATTGAACCATGATCCGCACTCTCTCGAAGACTCGGGGCACCCGAGCCCAACGGCGGGGCACGTCGCTGGTGGTCACCACCGTCCTGGTCTTCAGCCTGGCCGGGATCTCGCTCTCGCTGGCGTCCCTCAGCCGCTCCTCGGCCGAGGAGAACCGCACGGCCAAGGACGAGACCAACGCCTACTACATCGCCCAGGCCGGCCTGGCGCAGGCCGTGCAGGACCTACGCGCCGGCGGCACGGGCGCGGTCGGCAGTCTGCAACAGCAGCAGGACTTCGGCGGCGCGCGTTTCTGGGTCGACTCGGTCGACCTCGGGAACGGCCTGCGCTCGCTCGTGGCCACGGGACTCGACAACCGGGCCGGCGCCCGCATCGAGCTCGTGCTCCAGGAAGCGGCCCTGCCGTTCTTCCGCTACGGCGCCTTCGGCGAGCTGGGGCTGACCCTCGACAGCAACGCGACCATCGACAGCTACAACTCGGCGCTGGGACCCTACTCCGCCGTGAACAAGGCGCACAACGGGAACGCCGGGTCGAACCGGAGCATCAGCCTGCGCTCCAACAGCCGCATCCACGGCTCGGCCCAGCCCGGGCCGGGACACACGGTCAACATCATCGGGAACGCGGTCGTCACCGGAGCGACGAGCCCGGCCCCGACCCTGTTCGAGCTGCCGCCGATCGAGTTCCCGGCCGCGCCCGGGGCGACGAACTACACGCTCAACGGCGTGGCGACCCTGAACGCTGGCTTGCACCAACTCGCCAACGTGCGCCTCAACAGCAACTCGATCCTGACCATCAACGGACCGGCGACGATCGTCTGCACGCAGATGGAGCTGCGCTCCAACAGTCAGATCATCGTCAACGCCACGAACGGCCCGGTCGAGTTCTACGTCGACGGCGACTTCAAGATGCTCAGCAACGCCAAGCTGTACTCCACGGACCTCAAGCCGGCCAACGTCAAGGTCTTCCTGAACGGCGACAACATCATCGACCCGGACACGGACGTGCAGGTCGATCCGCAGGACGACGAGTTCCAGTTCAACTCGAACACCCAGATCTACGGGGTGGTCTACGCGCCCAACGCTTTCGTGGAGATCGACAGCAACTTCGAGTGCTTCGGGGCCATGATCGCCCGCCGTCTGCACCTCGACAGCAACTCGAAGATCCACTTCGACGAGTCGCTCTTGACCGAGACGGAAGATTCCGAGTCCGAGCTTCAGGCCGTCCTGTGGCGGCGCCGACCCTTCTCCATGAGCGAGCTGGGCCAGTAGGGGCCGGGCCGCTCTCCCCCCCATGGGTCAGAGCCATCTCGTGAGGATCGCCGCGGGGCTCCGGTTCGCCGGGGCCCCGTTGCTCGTGCTGGCACCGCTGGTCGGGGCCGGGCCGGCCGCAGCGCAGGCCCCGCCTGACCCGGGGCAAGACCCCCGCCCCGCGGCCCAGGGGGAGCCGGATCCGGCCACGGCCGAGATCCAGCGCGTCCTGCGCCGCGCCCGCGACCCCAAGGCTCCGCCCGCGGCCGAGGCGGCCCTCGAGCTGGCGCCCGTCGCCCGCGAGGGGCTGCCCCTCCTGGTCGAGATCCTGCACGCCCGCCGCGTGCCCGCCCTCGGCGAGGAACGCGCCCAGACCCTGAGCGAGGTCCAGGAGTCGATCGTGATGCACACCCTGGCGGGCCTCGAGCGCGCCACGGTGCTCGCGCAGACCCAGAACATGCTGAGCCGGGGGCGCACGGCCGAGGCCCGCGAAGCCGCGGTGCGCATCCTGGGCGCGGTCGGCCGCGCGCTCGACGTGCCGACCCTGTACGAGCTCGTCCACACGGCCCCCGGCGTGCCCCTCGAGCGGCGCGTCGAGGAGGCCTTCCGCTCCGCCGTGGGTTCGCTCGTGCGGCGCGACGGCGACGCGTTGCTGCAGTTCGACCGCCTGTGGAGCTACCAGCCCGAGGCCCTCCTCCAGCCGTTGCTCGAAGGCCTGGGCGACGGGGGCGACGCGCGTTGCCTCGAGCTCTTGGACGAGATCCTCGTGCGCCACGACCGTTTGCTCGTGCCGGTCCTGACCGAGATCCGACGCGTCGGACCCTCGCGCTCGCTGGACGTCAACGATCGCCTCGCCGCGCGCCTGCGCCACCACATCGAGCCCAGCCGTCCGGCCTGCCGACCGGCGCTCTTCGCCCTGGCGACGCTGCGCGACTACGACTCGGTCCCGGCCCTGATCGATCTGCTCGGCCACGAATCGCGCGGCCTGGCGAGCGACGCCTACTTCGCCCTGCGCGAGCTGACCGGCCTCGACCTGCGCGCCGACGCCGAGCTGTGGAACGCGTGGTACGAGTCCGAGCTGGACTGGATCGCCGAGCAAGCCCCGCGCGTGCTCGCCAAGCTGCACTCCCCACGCCACGCGGACATCGCAGCGGCCATCGGCGAGCTCGCCAAACGGCGCCTGTTCAACGACACCTGGGCGCTCGAGCTGGCCCCGCTGCTCGATCACTCCGCGCCCTCCCTGCGGCTCCTGACCGCGCGCGCCCTGGCGGCCCTTCGCTCGCCCTACGTCGTCGCCGGGCTGATCGAGGCGCTCCTCGACCCCAGCAGCGAGGTTCGGGACGCATCCCACCGCGCCCTGCGCGCCACGACGCGCCTCGACCTGCCGCCCGACGCCGTCCTGTGGCGCGGGCGCCTGCTCGACACCCGCACCTGACGGCCGGGCCCGGCGATCGTGGGCGCACCTGCGGGGTTCCGGGGCGGGCGCTAGAATCGCGGGCCCTCCGCCCGCACCCTCGCGCCCGATGTGGAACCCCGGCCTGCTGTCGATCCTGACCCTCTTGCCGGGCGCGGTGCAGGACGGTGGGGCCGCCGAGGCCCACTTCGAGGCTCGCATCCGGCCGCTCCTGGCGCAGCACTGCCTGGAGTGCCATGACGGCCCGAGCCCCAAGGGCGGGCTCTCGCTGGGGTCGCGGGAGGGGTGGGAGCTGGGCGGGGACTCGGGCCCGGCGATCGTGCCCGGTGAGCCGGCCGCGAGCCTGCTCGTGCGCGCCGTGCTGTACGAGGGCTCGGACCTGCGCATGCCGCCCCAGGGGCGGCTCGCCGAAGCAGAGATCGCGGCCCTGGTGAGCTGGGTGCGCGACGGCGCCTTCGACCCGCGGGTCGGCGAGGCGCCACCCGCGCGCGCCGCGGGCATCGACCTCGAGGCCGGCCGCGCGCACTGGGCCTTCCAGCCCCCGGCCGACCCCGCGCCGCCGCAGGTCGCGGCCGCGGGCTGGGCGCGCGATCCGCTCGACCGTTTCGTGCTCGCGCGCCTCGAACACGAAGGCCTGGCGCCCGCGGCGGAGGCGACGCGTCCCGAGTGGCTGCGGCGCGTGACCTTCGACCTCATCGGCCTGCCTCCGACACCGGAGGAACTCGACGCCTTCCTCGCCGACGACGCGCCGGGAGCGCACGAACGGGTCGTCGAGCGCCTGCTCGCCTCGCCCCACCACGGCGAACGTTGGGCCCGGCGCTGGCTCGACCTGGCGCGCTACGCCGACTCGAACGGCGTCGACGAGAACCTGGCCCTGGGCCACGCTTGGCGTTATCGCGACTGGGTCGTCGACGCGTTCAACGCCGACAAGCCCTACGACCGGTTCGTGCTCGAACAGCTCGCCGGCGACTTGCTCCCATCCAGCGGCGATCCGCGCACCGACTTCGAGGCCTGGACGGCCACCGGCTTCCTGGTGCTCGGCCCCAAGATGTTGGCCGAGCAGGACAAGCCCAAGCTCGTGCTGGACGTCGTGGACGAGCAGCTCGACGTCGCCGGCCAGGCCTTCCTCGGGCTGACGATCGGCTGCGCGCGCTGCCACGACCACAAGTTCGACCCGATCTCGCAGCGCGACTACCACGCCTTGGCGGGCATCTTCCACGGCACCAGCACGCTGGCGAGCCTCGAGCACGTGTCGCGCTGGCGCGAACGCGAGCTGGCGACGGACGAACAAGTCGCCGAGCGCGAGGCCTGGAGGGCGCGCGACGCGGAGCTCGTGGCCGAACTCACCGCCGCGCGCGACGGGGCCCGCGGCGCGCTCGTCGAGCGCTGGCGTCAGGACGTGGGGCGGTATCTGCTGGCGGCGCAGGCCGCGGCTGCGCGCACGCTGGTGATCGAGGCCGAGGCGTTCGCGCGCTCGAACCTGTCCGTGGACCGCGCGCACTACGGCCATCCACGGCGCGCGATCGTGCACACCGGCCAGGCGGGCCTGCAGTACGCCGAGTACGACATCCGGCCCCCCGCACCCGGCCGCTACGCCCTCGCGGCGCGCTACGCGGCGCAGGAGAGCCGGCCCCTGCGGCTCCTGCTCGACGGGCGGAGCGTGGCCGAAGGGGTGCTCGGCGCGACCACGGGCGGCTGGCGCAGCGACGCGCTCGCCTGGCACGACGTGGCCGAGCTCGAGCTCGGCGCGGGGCCGCACGTCCTGCGGGTCGAACGCGAGGTCGCGGTGCCGCACGTCGACGTGTGGGTCCTGACGCGGCTCGACGGACCGCCCGAGGGGTCCGAGCACGATGGGCTCGACCCGACCGTGCTGCGCAACTGGAGCGTGGAGCTCGCCGGCGACGATCCATTCCTCGCCCCCTGGCGCGCCCTGGCCGACCTCGGCGACGCGCACTTCGAGCGCGACGCGCCCGAGCGCTGGCGAACCCTACCCGAGGGGGCGCCGCTCGAACTCCTGAGCGGGGCGCTGCTGCCCCGCTCGCGGCGCGAGCTCGCCGGCCGCTACCAGACCCTGTTCGCGTTGGCGGCGAACGAGTGGCGGCGCGTGGTCGCCGCGGACCCCGCGGCCAAACACCTCGCCGACCCGACGCTCGAGCGCGCGCGCGAGCTGGCCTTCTCCGACCACGGCCCCTTCGCGTTGCCCGAGGCGCAGCTCGAGGGTCGGCTCCCGGGTCCCGCCGCCGAGCGCCTCGCCGCCGCGCGCGCCGCCCGAACCGCCCACCGCGCGCTCGAGCCCGCGGCCTTCCCGCGGGTCCTGGCCGTGGCCGAGGGCGAGGTCTCGGACCTGCGCCTGTTCGCCCGCGGCAGCCACCTCGCGCCGGTCGGCGAGCCGATCCCGCGCGGAGTGCCGGAGATCTTCACCGGGCTCGTGCCGGCGCCGCGGATCCCGCCCACCGCCAGCGGGCGCCTCGAGCTCGCGCGCTGGATCGTGCACCCCGACCATCCGCTGACCGCGCGCGTCGCCGTGAACCGCGTTTGGCAGGGCCACTTCGGGCGCGGGTTGGTCGAGTCGGCCTCGAACTTCGGCCTGCGCGGCGCCGAGCCCACCCATCCCGAGTTGCTCGACCACCTCGCGCGCTCCTTCGTGCGCGAAGGATGGTCGCTGAAGGACCTGCATCGGCGCATCGTGCTCTCGAGCACCTACCGCCAGTCGCACGAACGCCCGCCGGCCGCGCGCGAGCGCGACCCCGAGAATCGCCTGCTGGCGGGTTTCCCTCGCCGGCGCCTGGAGGCCGAGGAGCTGCGCGACGCCCTGCTCGCCGTCGGCGGCCTGCTCGACCGCACCCTCGGCGGCAGCCTGCTGGCGACGGGGAACGGCGACTACGTCACCAACGATCAGTCGCAGGACGCCGCCCGCTACGCGTCGCCGCGCCGTTCGCTGTACTTGCCGATCGTGCGCAACGCGCTCTACGACCTGTTCTCGACCTTCGACTACGTCGACCCCAGCGTGCCCCTCGAGCGCCGCGCGCAGACGACGATCGCGCACCAGGTGTTGTGGATGCTCAACTCGCCGCTGGCGCTCGAGGTCAGCGGCGCGCTCGCCGCGCGGCTGCTCGCGGCGCCCGAGCGCGGGGACGGCGAGCGCCTCTTCGCCCTGTACCGCGAGGTGCACGGGCGCGCCCCGAGCGCCGACGAAGAGAGCCGCGCCCTCGCCTGGCTCGAGCGCGCGCGCGAATCGACCGCCCCCCCCGAATCGACCGCGCTCCCCCGCGAGGCCGCGGCCCTCGCCCAGGCCCAACCCCTGCCGCGCGCCGGAGCTTCTTCCGCCGCGAACTCGGGCGAAACGGCTGCTTGCGCCGACGCGCCCCCGCCAGCCGCCGAGGCGTTGTGCGCGCACCCCGACGACTCGCCCGCCGCGCGGGCCGAGCGCCTGGCGTGGGAAGCGCTGTGCCAGGTGCTCCTCTCGTCCAACGAGTTCCTGTACCTCGACTGACCCCCCATGGACGTCCCGCGCCACGCGTTCGATCGCCGTCTCCTGCTGCGCACCGCCGGCGCGGGCCTGGGGGTCTTCGCCGCGGCCAGCGCGCTGCCGGGCCTCGCCGCGGCGGGCCTATCGAACCCGCTCCTGCCGCGGCCGCCGCACTTCCGGCCGCGCGCGCGGCGCGTGATCTTCCTGTTCATGCACGGCGGGCCCTCGCAGGTCGACACCTTCGACTACAAGCCGCGCCTGCAGGCGATGAACGGCGAGCCGCTGCCCTTCCCCAAGCCGCGCGTGCAGTTCGCGCAGACCGGCAACCTGCTCGCCTCCCCGTGGACGTTCCGCCAACACGGCGAGTGCGGCGCGTGGGTCAGCGAGCTGTTTCCCCACCTCGCCGGCCAGGTCGATCGCCTGTGTTTCGTGAAGTCGCTGCACGGCACGAACGAGGCCCACGGCGGTGCCCTGCTCGCGCTGCACACTGGCTCGAACACCTTCGTGCGCCCGAGCCTGGGCTCGTGGGTGCTCTACGGGCTGGGCAGCGAGAACCCGAACCTGCCCGGCTTCCTGACGATCTCCCCCACCCTCGGCCACGGCGGCGTCAACAACTGGTCCTCGGCCTTCCTGCCCGGCGTCTACCAGGGCACGCCGCTGGGCAACGCCAGCCTGCCGACGGCCCAGGCCGGCATCCGCCACCTGACCCCCGCCCGGCCCGACGCAGTGCAGCGCGCGCAGCTCGAGCTGCTGGCCGAGCTCAACCGCGAACACGCCGCCGCGCGCCCCGACGAGGACGCCCTGGCCGCGCGCATCGAAGCCGTGGACCTCGCCTATCGCATGCAGCGCGAGGCGCCCGGGGTGCTCGACCTCGCGGGCGAATCGAAGGCCACGCGCGAGCTGTACGGCCTCGACGACCCGGCGACCGACGACTTCGGCCGCCAGTGCCTGATGGCGCGGCGCCTCTCCGAGGCCGGCGTGCGCTTCGTGCAGTGCACCCACAGCTACAAGTGGGACCAGCACGCCAACTTGAAGGCCGACCACACGAAGAACGCGCGCGAGGTCGACAAGCCCATCGCGGGCCTGCTGCACGACCTCTCCGCCCGCGGCCTGCTCGAGGACACGCTGGTCGTGTGGGCCGGCGAGTTCGGCCGCACACCCACCGCCGAGGGCACCGACGGCCGCGACCACAACCCGCACGGCTTCACGGTCTGGCTGGCGGGCGGCGGCGTGAGGGCCGGCCACTCCCACGGCGAGACCGACGAGTTCGGCTACTACGCCGTGCGGGACAAGGTCCACCTGCACGACTTCCACGCGACCCTGCTGGCGCTGCTGGGCCTGGACCACGAACGCCTCACCTACCGCCACGCCGGGCGCGACTTCCGCCTGACCGACGTCTCCGGCCGCGTGGTGCACGAGCTGTTCGCCTGAGCCCGCCGGATGCCGTCCCGGGGACGGGTGCGCCGAGAGAAGCTAGCCTGGGGGCATGCTGCCCGCCGTCCTCACCCTGGCCCTCGCTGGCTGTCTCGCTCCCGCCGGCCCGCCGACCCAGGAGCCCCCGGCCCGCCCCGGTCTGCGCGTCGAGGTCCGGCCGCAGGTCGAGCTCGTGACCCTCGCCGCGCGCCTGGCGGGCTTCGAGGAGTTCAGCATGGCGAACTCGCGCTCGCCCTACGCGAGCGCCATCGAGGCCCACTTCGCGCACCTCGCCGAGCACCCGGCCCTCGAGCACCTGCGCACACTGCGGCGCGAACGGGGCGTCAGCTACGACGCGCTCCCGAGCCTCGCCGTGCACCTGGGCCCGCTACCCGAGCTCGCCGAGCTCGTGCCCTTCGACGCCGCTCCGGAGCGGCTCGACGCGCGCTGGGGCGATCAGGCCCGGGTCTTCGTCGAACACCTGCGCGACTTCGCCCGCCAGGGCCGCGCCGAGGAGTTCTTCGGCGCACAGCGCCCCTTCTACGCCGAGGTCGAGCAACGCCTGCGCGCACGTCTGCTCACGAGCCCCGCGTTGCCCTGGTTCGACTCGTTCTTCGGCCAGCGTCCGGGAGCGCGCTACGTCGCCATCGCGGGCCTCTTGTGCGGCGGAGGCAACTACGGCGTGGGCGTGCGCCACGCAGGGAACGTTGGCGAGGAGATCACGCCCGTCTTCGGTTGTTGGAGTTTCGACGCCGAGGGGGTGCCCGTCTTCGACGGCGCGTACCTCCCGACCTTCGTGCACGAGCTCTGCCACAGCTACACCAACCCGATCGTCGACCGGCACCTCGCCCTGCTCGAGCCCCTCGGCCGGCGCCTGTTCGCCGCTCGATCGGCCCAGATGCAGCGTCAGGCGTACACCAACGGCCGGACCGTGCTGTACGAGACCTTCGTGCGCGCCTGCGTCGTGCGTTGCCGCGCCGACACCGAGGGCGCGCAGGGGGGCGTTGAACAAGCGCGCTACGAGACCCAGCGCCACTTCACCTGGGTCCCGGCCCTGGCCGAGGCCCTGCGCGAGTACCAGGCCGACCGCGAGCGTTACCCGACCCTCGACGCCTTCGTGCCGCGCCTGGCGCAGGTGCTCGAAGCCGAGCTCCCCGCCCTGGAGGCCTCGCGCCCGCCGGCCCCGCTGCTCATCGCCTCGAGCCCCGAGGACGGCGCGCTCGCCGTCGATCCCGCCCTCACCGAGCTCACCTTCACCTTCGACCGCCCGATGCGCGACCAGGCCTGGTCGGTGGTCGGTGCGACGAACGATCTCCCAGAGATCACCGGTTCGCCGCGTTACGACAGCGCGCGCCTCATCCTGACCCTACCCGTGCGCCTCGAGCCGGGCCGCACCTACCGCGTGGGCCTCAACAGCGCCGCCTACCAAGCCTTCCAGAGCCAGGAGGGCGTACCCCTCGAACCCCGCGTCGTCACCTTCACCACCGCCGACGCCTGACCGGCGGGCCATCGCAGGCTCGAGCACACGCGTTCATCCATCCATGTCCACGAGTGGACGTGGGCAACGGAGAGGGATCGCGACGAGCGTGCCCCGATTCTGGGTGAGCCGGCCGCGCCTGCTAGTGGAAGCGCCTCAGCTCCGCCAGCTTCTCCTTCACGATCCGATCGCGTGCGCGCCGCATGCGGTTGAGCTCGTGTTGAGCTTCCTTGATGTGCGGGAAGTCGGACGAGTGCAGACTCACGGAGCAGGACCAGCCCCGGTGACCCGCGGCACCAGAGAAGAAGTTCCCCTCCGGCGGTGGCCGGGGCATGCCGCGGGTCGTCAGAGGCGCCCTCACGACCCGGTCCAGCGCGACCTGGGTGGCGATCGCCGCGTCGACGTCGTCCAGGTAGCGCGCGAGCGTCTCACGCATCTGCTGGTGTGTCTCCTCCACGGCGGCTGACAGCTCGGCCAAGTCCTGAGCCGACGGGATGAACCCGCGCGAGTACTTCTCGCTCACCCACTCCGCGGTCAACTCGTCGGCCCACTCCAAGGTGGACTCGATCACGCTGGCTCGAGTCTTGGGACTGAGGCTGATCTTCGCCACGATCTCGGCCTGAACCTCTTCCCAGGGCGGAAGGGGATCCCGGGCTCCCAGGTCGTAGCCCAGATCGATCAGGAACTGACGGCGCTCGTCCCACGCTGCGCCGTGGAACGCAGCCAACTGCTCCTCGAGTCCGGGGCCAACCTGGGCAGGACCGGCCGAGCGAGGCTCGTTCGAGAGATCCAGGGGGAGCGGCGAGGACTCGGAAGCTTCATCGCGGGCTGGGTGGATCGGTCCATCCGTACCCCCATCGAGGGGAGCTCGGAAGACCGAGAACAGGAACCACGACAGAGCGCCCAGCGTGAGGATGAGTCCTATCGGAACTGCAACTCGAAGACGATTCCTTGTCATCGCTTGGACTCCTGGGGAGCTCATCGTAGGGGGCCAAGGCTAGGGGGCCAAGGCTAGACCTGACCGACCCCCAGGTAACTTCAATCGGCGTTTCCAATCGAGACGGCGAGAATCGACTCGCCATGCAGGTGATTGGGCTCGGGACTCCGTCCCATGCAGGCTCAGCTCCGCCGACGCCTGACCGTCAGGCGGCTGCGCGGGGGAGGCGCAGGCGGAAGCGGGCGCCGCCGCCGGGGGCCGGCTCGCAATCGAGTTCGCCGCCCAGGCCGCGGGCGAGGCCACGCGAGAGGGCCAGGCCCAGGCCGATGCCAGGGTTGGGATCGGCCGAGTCGCGACCGCCGCGGTCGAAGGGTCGGAAGATCGCGCGCCGGACCGCGGGCGCGATGCCCGGGCCGTGGTCGCGCACCGAGAGGTCGACCGCGCGTTCGCCGAGCTCCAGCTCGAGCTCGATGCGCACGCCGTCGGGGCCGCGGCCGTACTTGCAGGCGTTGTCGACCAGGTTGACGAGGATCTGGCCGACGGCGTCCGGATCGGTCTCGAGCTGCACCCCTTCGTCCGCCAGGGTCGGGAAGGTGAGCCCCGCGCCGCAGCCGGCCGCGCGCGCGACGAGGGTCGGGCGATGGCGCGCGAGCAGCTCGCCCAGGGAGACGCGCTCGCGCCGCGGGCCGCCGCGCCGCTCCTCGAGGCGCGCGAAGGAGAGCACGTTCTCGACCAGGTTCGAGAGCCGC
>CAYMYN010000051.1:0-22502 GCA_964394665.1 uncultured Planctomycetaceae bacterium | reverse complement strand
GGCCATGGAAGAGATCGGCGCCAAGCGCGGCGCGCAGCAGGCGTTCTGCCTCGGCTGAATCGGAGGGCAAGGCGGCAGCGGCTTCTTGGACCAAGCGCTCGGCCAGTCCGGTGTCGCGCGCGGCGGCGGAGGGCGGATCGTAGGGGCCAGCGGGGGCGGCGCTGCGGCAGCCTGGGAGCCAGAGGGATAGAGCCACGAACAGCACGGGTGCGCCCGTCCCCTCGCGTTGGGACCGCCTCATCGGATCCACCTCGGCTCCAGGCGCGGCCAGCCCTCGTCGATGCCGGCCTCCTTCACCGCGGGGCGTGAGAGGTGGCGCAGGTCGGCGAAGCTCTGATGGTGTTCCGCTCCCCGAAATTCTGGCGCCCAGAAGGGGTGAATCAAGCGGGGTAATCGCTGCCTCCACGACGCCGGCCTTGGGCCGGATGGAGAGCAGCTATGCGAGAGGGACGCTACCTGGGTGACGACTCCAGTCGAGGTGGACAGGACGACGCCAACGGGCGGCACGAGTAGCACGACCTGGGCGAGGTGGGAGGTGCCGGCCCTCCCGGGCCTGCCAGGCGGGCTCGGGGCGTCGACGTGGACTGGACCCCGCGCGAGACCTGGCCGGTCACGCGACGCCTGCGACGCCGCCGGCGTGAGAAGGCCGATCGCGTGCGGCCGCAGCTCACGGGCAAGCAGCGGCTGCTGATCCTCGATTCTTGGCTGCGCTCGAAGCTCCCGGCGCACGACTTCGCCGTGCTCGTGGGCATCTCCCCCCACACCCTGTACGTCTGGAAGAAGCGCTTTCAGGCCGAGGGCCCGGCGGGCCTGGAGTTGGGGTGGACGCTGGGGGCATGAAGCGCTCAAGCGCGGGGGAGCGGTGGCGTCGTTTGCTGGCGGAGCAGGAGCGGAGCGGGTTGAGCATCCGGCGGTTCGCCGAGGAGCGGGGCATCTCGCCGTGGTCGCTGTCCGGCTGGAGGCAGCGGCTGGGCCTCAGCCGGCACAGATCCGCACGGTCGCGGCAGCGGCATAGCGGGGTGGGCGACCGTGCCGAGCTGGTTCCCGTTCAACTGGTCGATGCTATGGAGCCACCGGCCAGCTCGTCACCGGCCGGGTTCCACGTCGAACTTCGAGGCGGGGCGCGCATCCATGTCCCCTCAGACTTCGACGCGACGGATCTCGCGCGACTCCTGGCCGTGCTGCGTCCGTCATGCTGAGGCCGGGCAAGGTCGGGCGCATCTTCCTGTCCCCGGGCGCGACCGACATGAGGAAATTCTCCAACGGCCTGAGCGGCCTGGTGCGCTCGAAGCTCGCCGCCGACCCGCTGTCCGGCGACCTGTTCGTCTTCTGCTATCGGCCGCGGAGGAGACTGGAGATCCTCTACTTCGACACGAGCGGGATGTCGGTCTTCGCCAAGCGGCTCGAGCGAGGGACGTTTGCCTGGCCTGCGAACGCCCTGTCGAGGCTCGCCGGGTCAGGTCCACCCTCAGTTCGGCCAAGCTGGTCCACCTGGCAGGGCTCGGAGAGAGCTTGAAGGGCGCCGTGGGCCGGGCGGTCGCGCGGGGGGTTGGGATCAGGCCCCGTCGAGGGTCCGGCCCGGGTCGAGGGGGCCGCCCTCCGGGCTCCAGCCATGCAGCGCGCGCGCGACGGCCAGGAGCAGCCCCTCCTCCAACGCCCGTTCGCCCTCGGGGGCGCGGGCCCCGCGGCCGGCCCGCAGGAGCAGGGCCTCGAGCACGAGCGCCAGGAGCCGTCGGCGTTCGTCGGGGGGGGCCTGGGCGGCCCTTTCGGTCAGGGGGAGGAGGTCCGCCTGCCCGTCCGCGTCCAGCCCGACGCGGCGGCAGAGTTCCTGGAGTAGCTGCTGGGGATCCATCGCTGGGGGTGGGGGGGCGACCACGAGCGAAGCCTATCCCGGGAGCGCCGCGGCGCCCGCTCCGGCCGACATTCGGACCCGGCTCGGGTCGCGGGCGCGCCGCGTCGGTTCAGCCCCCGATCTCGACCTGAGGCAGGGCTGCGTCGAGCAGGTCCACGATTCCGAGCGCCTCCCCGGGACCGATGCCCAGCGCGCCCATCGTGGCGTCGTCCAGCGTGCGCCGCGCGGCCTCCAGATCGCGCTCCGCGACCCGCGCGGCGAGCAGATTCGCGTGGGCCACCAGGGAGACCACCGGATCGCCCTGCACCCGTTCGCGCGGGCCGTGGTGGTAGCGGATCGCCTGCACGACCTCGGGCGGCAGACGCCAGTACTCGGCCACCAGGGCGCCGACCTGATTGTGGTCGATTCCGAGCATCTGGAGCTCGACCTGCTGGATCGGGACGGACAGGACCCGCGCCGCTCCGACCACGTCTAGGTAGTCGTCCCCGAGTTGATCGAGCAACACCACCTGGCCGATGTCGTGCAGCAGGCCGCAGACGTAGAACTCCTCCGGCCGCAGGGAGAGCGCGCGCCGCGCGTGCTTGGCGAGCAGGGTGCAGGCCTGGGCGGTCAGCACGGAGTGGCGCCAGACCTCGGACAGGTCGAAGCCCGGATGGCGGCGCAGGTGGTCGTACTGCTGCAGCACGCCGGCCTGCAGCACGACGTTCTCGAGCACGCGCAGGCCCAGCACGGTGCAGGCCTGGCCGGTCGAGATGCAGGGTTCGCGCAGGCCGTAGAAGGCGCTGTTGGCGATCTTGAGCACGCGCGCCGCGAGGGGCGCGTCCGTGGCGACGACCTCCGCGATCTCGCGCGTCCCGGCCGTTCCCCCGGCGACCAGCGCTTGCACCTTCTGCACCACCACGGGCAGGGTGGGCAGGCGGAGCTGATCGGGACGCAGGCGCCGGGCGGGCTCGATGCTCATGCGGGAGGGTCGTCCAGGGCCGTGCGGGGGAAACCCGCGCGGGGTCCAGCCCCGACGAGCATCGGTCCGGGAAGGCCTCGGGCTCCAACCGAGCTCCCGAATCGAGCGCCGGAGAGGGTCGACCGGCTGCGGGGCGGCGCCGGCCCCTCCGGGGGCGCGGGGGTAAGCTCCGGGTAGGTCTGGAACCCCGATCCGCCGCGGTCCGTCCAGGCGGGAGACGGCAGCGTTCGTTCTCCGACCCCCGGCCCCGTCCCCGACCCTCCCGCGTGCACCTCCCCATCCCCCGCGCGATCCGGCTGGCCCTGGCCGCCCTCCTCCTCCCCGCGGTTCCCTGCCTGGCCCAGGAGCGCGACCCGGCGCCGATCCCGCTGTCGGTCGTGCACCACGGCGGCGACGCGGCCCTGCGCGACCGCCTGCTCCTGGCGGCCGAGGTCTGGTACGACGCGGGCGACTTCCTGGTCCTGCGCGGGCGCCCGGCGCTGCTGGGGACGCTCGCGGCGCGCGGCGTGGCGTGGGAGCTGCTCCCCCCGGTGCTGCCGGACGAGGACCTGTTCCTGGTCGGCGTGACCGAGGACGCCACCCTCGAGCGCATCCGGGCGGCCGGCGGCCGCCTCGTCTACCGCAAGGGCGTCCAGACCCTGGTCGCGATCGCGCCTGGACTCGAGGAGGAACTGCACGACCTCGAGCCCGGCCGCTTCTTCCACTGCGGCCTGGCACGCGTCGCGCCGCGGGCGATCGCCGCGCCGCGCGTGCGCGGCCTACCGCCCGGCTCCCAGGCCTCCCTGCTGGCGGCCGACCCGCGCATCCAGGGCCGGGTCGACGCGGTCGACGCGCAGAACATCGAGGGCACGGTCCAGAGCCTGTCCTCGATCTTCTCCCGTCGCGCGGACCAGCCCGGCGCGCTCGCGGCCCGCGACCTGCTCGTGGCCCAGCTCCAGGGTCTGGGCCTGACGCCCTACCTGCAGAGCTTCGGCGCGCAGTACGCGCAGAACGTGGTGGCGGAGATCCCGGGTCTGGTGGCGCCGAACGAGGTGATCGTGATCGGCGCGCACTACGACTCGGTCAACTGGGCCAACGGCTCGACCGCCACGGCGCCCGGCGCGGACGACAACGCCTCGGGAACGGGCGGCGTGCTCGAGGCGGCGCGGGTCCTCGTGGCCGGCGGTCCCTACGAGCGCACCCTGCGCTTCATCCTGTTCTCGGGCGAGGAGCTGGGCCTGCTCGGCTCGGCCCACGCCGCCCAGCAATCGGTGCAGAATGGCGAGCTCGTCGTGGCCATGCTGAACATGGACATGATCGCCTACCGCGCCCCGGGCGGGACGCGCGACGTCGACTTCGCCACCAACAACACGACCGCTTGGCTCGTCGATCTGTGCGATCAGTTGGGCCAGCTCTACGTGCCCAACTGGGCCTCGAAGTCGGGCGTGCTCACCGCCGGGAGCTCCGACCACGCGAGCTACTTCAACGCCGGTTGGCCGGCGGCCTTCTTCTTCGAGGACCTCGCGCAGTACTTCTCGCAGATCCACACGGCGAACGACGTGTATCCGACCTCGACCACCGATTTCCTGCTCGCGCGCATGGCGGTCCAGGGTGTGGTGGCCACGGCGGCGACCCTGGCCGAGCCGGCGAGCCTGGTCGTCGCCCACACGCCGCTCGGCGACACCGAGTTCCTCGGGCCCTACGCGGTCAGCGCCGGAGTGACGAGCCTCTCGGGGGCGAACGTCACGACGGTCGAGCTCCACTGGCGCGCGAACGGGGGAGCCTGGAACAGCGCGCCGATGCAGCTCCAGGGAGCCCAACACGTGGGCCAGATCCCGGCCCAGGGTTCGCCGGTCGTCTTCGAGTACTACCTCGTGGCCGAGGACGACGGCGGCGGCCGCAAGGTCGCGCCGCCCCTCGCGGACCTCGGCGCGGCGCCCTTCGGTTTCCTGGTCGGCGTGCAGACCGTGCACTTCTTCGACGACTTCGAGACGCCGAACGACAACGGCTGGGTGCACGGCGCGGCCCAGGGTCAGGACGATTGGCAGCGCGGCGTGCCCCAGGGCAAGGCCGGCGACCCTGGCAGTGCGTTCTCCGGCCTGCGCGTCTGGGGCAACGATCTGGGCCCCTCGGGCTGGAACGGCGCCTACCAGGGCAACGTGAGCAACTGGCTGCGCTCGCCCACGCTCGACCTCTCGGGCGCCCAGACGGTCTACCTGCGCTTCCAGCGCTGGTTGACCGTCGAGGACGGGCTCTACGACCAGGCCCAGGTGCGCGTGAACGGGCAGGTGGTCTGGCAGAACGAGACCGGCGTGCCGGGCGACGACGCCAACCACACGATCGACACGGCCTGGACGCGCCAGCAGCTCGACCTGACGGCCTTCGCCGCGGGGAACCCTGCGGTCCAGATCGAGTTCCGCCTGATCACCGACGGGGGCCTGCACTTCGGCGGCTGGAACGTCGACGACGTGTCGGTGTTCTCGCTCGACGCGGTGAGCTGTCCCGCGCCGACCGGGTACTGCGTCACCACGCCGAACTCGATGGGCTCGGGCGCCGTGATCTCCTCCAACGGCGCCACGAGCTTGGCCGCGAACGCCTTCGAGCTGGAGGTGACCGGCGCCATCCCCAACCAGAACGGCATCTTCTTCTACGGCCCGACCCAGGTCTCCGTGGCCTTCGGCAACGGCCTGCGCTGCGTGGGCGGGAGCGTGCAGCGGCTGCCCGTCGTGGCGGCGGACTTCCTGGGGGACGTCACCTACTCCGTGGACTTCGCCAACCTGCCCTCCGGCGGAGCGATCCTCCCGGGCTCGACCTGGAACTTCCAGTTCTGGTATCGCGATCCGGCCGCGGGGGGCGCGGGCTTCGACCTCTCCGATGCGCTGTCCGTGACCTTCTGCGACTGACCGCGGGCGCGCCGCCCGCACTGCACGCGCCCCGGGAGTCCACGCTCCCGGGGCGCGGCGCGTTCTCCGACGTCCAGCCCCTCCGGCCCGTCTAGCACGGCGCCGGCTCAAGACGGGGCCCCGGATCGGACGATGCGCCCGGACGGCCTCCCCCGGGAGGCGTCCCCCCGCGTCGCCCGCCCCGAGGTTCGCGCCGATGTTCCGAGCTCTCGCCCTCGCAGTCGCCGCCGGCGCGCTGCTCGTCCCCCCGTGCCTCGAGCGCGTCGGCGCCGCGCGCGAGATCGACGCCGGTACGGCCCTGCGCCTCGAGCTCGCCGAGCTCGTCGAGCACGCCGAGCTGGTGCTCGAGGGCCGCATCGTCACGCGCAGCGCGCAGCTTACTCCGACCGGGCGCGTCGCGACCGACCACGGGGTCGAGGTCCTGCGCACCTTCCTCGGCGAGCCCCTCGCGCAGCGCACGCTGCGTCTGCCGGGCGGCGTGTTGCCCGATGGCAGCGGGGTCCTGATCCCGGGCATGCCGCGCCTCGCGCTCGGCGAGGACGTGATCCTGTTCCTGACCGGCGAGGGTGCCCAGGGTGCGCGCATGCCCGTCGGGCTCGCGCAGGGCAAGCTCGCGGTGGTGACGTCGCTCGCCGGCGAGAAGGTGCTCGTGCGCCGTCACGACGGCCTCGACTGGGCCCACGCGCCCGGGGAGCCGGTCCACCACGCGCACTCGGGGGAACACCTCGACTACGCCGCGACCGTCGCCGAGATCCACGCCGCGGTGCAGCGCCGCGCCCAGGGGGGGCGCTGAATGTCGGCCCACCGCCTCCGGATCGGCGTGGGACTCTGCGCGCTGGCCGTCGCCTCCGGCGCCTTGGCCCACGTGCGCCTGCGCCACCCCTCGAACCAGAACCCGCTCTTCTGGTCCGATCCGACCTCGATCAGCGTGGTCATCCAGGCCACCGGATCGGACGACCTACCCGACGGCAGCCACCGCACGGCCCTGCGCAACGCGATCGCGGCCTGGAACGGCGCCACGGGGACCAGCGCCCGGCTGGTGGAGAACGCCTCGCCGGCCCAGCAGGCGCGCACGGACTGGCAGAGCTTCGATCTGCACCTGTTGCTCTTCGACGAGGTCAATTCGAGCGGTTACTTCCCCATGGGCTCGGGCACGGTCGCGATCACGCCGGTGTGGTTCTACTCGAGCGGCGTGATCGCCGACGCGGACGTGATCTTCAACGGCCGCTCGTTCCTGTTCACGACCAGCGGCCAGCTCGGGCGCTTCGACGTGCAGGACGTGGCGGCCCACGAGCTCGGGCACCTGCTCGGCCTCGACCACAGCGGTTGGGCGGGCGCGACGATGTACCCCTACGTCTCCTCGGGCATGATCCTGCACCGCAGCCTGTCCGACGACGACGTGCACGGTCTGCGCGACGCGTACCCCCAGGGCAACCACGGCACCCTGCGCGGCCGCCTGCGCCGCATCTCGAACCACACGGACGTTGCCGGCGCGCACGTCGTGGCCCGCGACACGCAGGGGCGGACCCGGGCCGCGGGCTTGACGGCGACCAACGGCACCTTCGCCCTGCGCGGGCTCGACGCGGGCACCTACGAGCTCTACGCCCAACCCCTCGAGCACCCGGTCAACGCGGCCAACCTGGGCTCGGGCTGGACGATCCAGACCGACTTCGGTCCGACCCTGCTGGGCTCCCACGGGATCGTCTCCGGCCAGGACCTCGATCTGGGCAACCTCGGCGTGCAGGGGCCCCGGAGCATCTCCCTGGGGCGCAACACGGACGTGCTGCCCCTGCGCGGGATCGCCGACGGCGCGACGCGCACCTACCTGCTGCGCGGCGCGGGTCTCGTGGACGGCAGCACCCTCGCCGCGAGCGACCCCGCGCTCACGGTCGCGCCCCTGGCGTGGCTCGGGACCCAGGTGCAGTTCCAGCTCAGCGTCCCACTGGGCGCTCCCAGCGGGCACGTCGACCTCGTCGCGACCGAGCCGGGCGGCGACTTCGCGATCCTGGCCGCGGCCGTCGAGATCACGCCGCCCGATCCCAGCGTGAGCCTGGTGAGCCCCAACCAAGTGCTGCTCCACGGCGGAACCGACGTGACGATCGTGGGCACGAACTTCCAGCCCGGCGCGCGGGTCGTGATCGGCGATCGGATCTACGTCGACGGGCAGGGCGCGACGGTCAGCGGGCCGAACACGATCGAGCTCACCACCGTGGCCACGGCGCCCGGGACCTACGACGTGGTCGTGATCGACCCGAGCGGCGTCGAGGGCCGGGCCGTCGGGGCGCTGCAGTTCCTCTCGGCGCCCGACATCGCGGTGATCTTCCCCGTCGCCGGCACGAGCGCCGGGGGGACGGAGATCGTGCTCACCGGCAGCGGATTCCTCGCCGGCCTCTCCGTGCGCATCGACGGCGTGTTGCAGACGGACGTCGAGCTGGTCAACGCCTCGCGCGTCGTCGTGCGCTCCGAGGGCGGCCTG
The DNA here is from genome assembly GCA_964394665.1 of uncultured Planctomycetaceae bacterium. Classification (GTDB taxonomy): domain Bacteria; phylum Planctomycetota; class UBA1135; order UBA1135; genus CAYMYN01. The sequence goes on along the minus strand of CAYMYN010000051.1, from coordinate 14,331 downwards.
CCCGGCGGCCCGTACGTGCTCGAGATCGCGAACCTCGACGGTTCGAGCGCCCAGGCCGCCTTCGCCTACGTCGGCGCCCCCGATCCGGAGATCGCCGAGGTGAGCCCGAGCGCCGGGCCGAGCGCGGGCGGCACGACGGTCACGATCCAGGGCGCGAACTTCCAGGCCGGTTGCGAGGTCTGGTTCGGCGCCAGCCCCTTCACGGGCCTGGGCGGGGTGCAAGCGGCGTCCGTCGAGCTCGTCGGCCCGGACGAGCTGCGCGTGGTCGCGCCGCCGCGCTCGGCGGGAACGGCCTCGGTGTTGGTGCGCGACCCGAGCAGCGGCCAGGCCGTGGCCCTGGCCGGCGCGTTCACGTACCAGGGTTCGGGCGGCGGCGGAGGGGGAGGTTGCTCCACGGTCGGGGTCGACGGCCCGTTGGATCCGGGCCAGGCCCTGCGGTCGCTGCTCGGCCTGCTGCTCTTGTGCCTGGCCGTGCGGGCGCTCCCCCGCCGTCCCGCGGCGCAGCGGGTGCGCGCCTGATCGACTACGGATCCGATCCTGCGCGTTGCGCGCAGGATTCGCGCCGTAGTCGATCCGGCGCCCATTGGGCGCCGCGCCGCCCATCAGGCGGCGGGGAGGGGGAGGCCGCGTGTCGCGGCCGGATCGGGGGAGGTCCTCCTCCCCCGCAAGGGCAAGCAGCGCGGGCCCCGCGCTCCGCGTTGGGTTGCGGGTCTGACCCGCGCTGAGGGCCCTGGGATTGTCGGTCGGGGCGCAGGCTCCCGGCCCGGCCGTTCGGTACCGTGCCGGGGTGAGCACGATCGTCTTCGACATCGAGGTCGCGGGGTTCCCCTGGAACGAGGTCGACGAGGTCACCCGCGGCTACCTCCTGGCGCGCGAGCACGATCCCGAGCGCCGCGACGCCGTGCCCGAGCGCACCGCGCTGTATCCGGGCCTGGGCAAGGTCGTCGCGATCGGCCTGTGGCTCGTCGAGGAGGACCGCGGCCTGCTGCTGCTCGAGGGCGACGAGGGCCCGGAGCACGCGTGGTCCAAGGTTCCGGACTCCAAGATCTTCCGTGGCGACGAGCGCGCGCTCCTGCGCCGCTTCTGGGACGTCGTCGGCCACCGCGCCAAGGACGGGCGGATGGCGCGCCTGGTCACCTACAACGGCCGCGGCTACGACGGGCCGATGCTGATGGTGCGTTCGGCCCAGCTCGAGGTCACGCCCAGCCGCACGTTGGTGCCGAACCGCTACCGGATCGGCGAGCACACCGATCTGCAGGACGTCCTGACCTTCTTCGGCGCCACGCGCGATCGTTACTCGCTCGACTACTGGTGCCGGCGCTTCGACGTCGAGAGCCCCAAGGGCAAGATCGACGGCAGCCAGGTGGCGCGCGCCTATCGCGACGGACGGATCGAGGACATCGGCGAGTACTGCCTGCGCGACGTGCGCGCCACGGCCGAGCTCTTCCGGCGCCTCGCGGACACGCTGCTGCCGCTCATGGAGTGAGCGCCCCGTCTCGGGTCCACTTGGCCGCGGTCACCCAGGGGCGCGCTCGGCGCGGAAGACGCCGTTGGGCTGCAGGAACACGGCCGCCCGGGCCGGTCCCTCGCCCTCGATCTCGAAGCGCACGCGGAAGCCGGGGAGCTGCTCCAGCTCGAAGATCAGCGGGCGCACGGCCTTCAGGCGGTAGGTCGGTTGCCCGGCGACCTCGAGCTCGAGGTGCGCCCCGCGCAGCACGAACTCGGCCCGCATCCCGGCGAGCTGGTAGGTCCCGGCGTAGCGCGCGAGCAGCTCCGGATCGCCGAGTCGCTCGTCGGGCCGGCGCGTGAAGACCACCGGTGCGAGCGCGGGCTCGGCGACGATGCGCAGGCCCTCGATCTCGCCCTCGAAGCCGCAGAGGAACTGCAGCGGCTGGCCCTCGAGCTCGGCCGCCGCCCCCTCGGCGAAGCGGAAGACCTCGAAGTGCAGCGGCTCGAGGGTCGCTTCGAGTTCGCCCGCGCGCACGCGCAGGGCGCCGCCTTCGAGCTCCACCTCGAGCCGGCCGTAGCCGGCGTGTTCGTAGGTCCCGACGTACTCCCCGAGGGGCCGCGGAGCCGGGGCGTCGGGGCGCGCCTCGAGGGACGCCCGGCCCTGCTCCTCCAGGGCCTCCGCCGCCCGCTCCCGCGCCAGGCCCTCGCCGCTCCAGTCGCGCGTCTCGAGCGCCAACAAACGGTCCAGCGCGTGGCGCGAGACGAGCTCGGGCAGGCCGCCGGCGACGTTGGCGAGCACCACCACGCCGATTCCCTTGTCGGGCACGAAACTCACCATCGCGGAGAACCCGTCGATGCCGCCTCCGTGACTCACGCGCAGGTGACCGCGGTACTGGTGCACCGCCCAGCCGTGGGCGTAACCGAGCCCGAGGATGTCCGCCTCCGCGTTGCCTTCGGGGACGAGCATGGCCGGCGTGCGCAGCCGTTCCAGCGCCCGGGCCTCGGCGATGCGCCGCCCGCCGAGCGCGCCGCCCTCGCACCACAGCGCCACCCAGCGGGCCATGTCCAGGGCCGAGGATTGGATCGATCCGGCGGGACCGACGTTCTCGATGCGCCGGTAGGGGATGCGCACGGGCTGGCCGTCCTCCAGGCGATAGGGCAGCGCGTGGTCGGCGTCGCGTTCGGCGTCGTGGGTCGAGAACGAAGTGCGCTCCATGCCCAGCGGCTCGAGGATGCGCGCGCGCAGCGTGTCCTCCCAGGTGCCGCCGCCCAGCTCCTCGACCACGAGCCCGGCGACGACGTACATCAGGTTGTTGTACTGCCAGCGTTCGCGCAGGCCCGCGCTGGGTTCGAGGTGCGGGAGGCGCTCCAGGACCGCGCGCCGCTCGAGCTCGGGCCGGCCGTACCAGACGAAGTCGTGGCGCGGCAACCCGGTGCGGTGCGCAACCAGGTCGCGCAAGCTCACCGCGTCCGAGTCGAGCCGTTCGTGCAGGCGGAAGGCGGGCAGGTAGGCGCGCACGGGCCGGTCCCAGTCGGCCCGGCCCTCGGCCACGAACAGGTCGAGGGCCAGGGCCGTGAAGGCCTTGGTGCACGAGCCGATGGCGAAGAGCGTGCTGGGGGTGACCGGCAGGCCGCGCTCGACGTCGCGCAGGCCGCGGCCCCCGACGAAGAGCACCTGTTCGCCGCGCACGCAGGCCACGGCGATGCCGGGCACCTTCCAGGCCGCGCGCGTCGCCTCCAGCCACTCGTCGAAGCCCTCGAGCCCGCTCGGGGCGGCGGCCACGCTCGCGGCGTGCCAGCGGAAGCGTCCGAGGCCCTGGAAGAAGGGCCCTTCGATGCGCGCGCCGTCGGCCGAGAACTCGCCCTCGAAGCGCGCGTTGCCGGGTACACCGGGCAGGGCGAAGCGCAGGCTGGTGCCCTCGCGCTCGATCTTGGAGAGCGGCGAGTCCAAGAGCCCCTGGGCCGGGATCGAGAGGCTGCCGCGCCAGCCCTCGCCCTCGCGCTCGAACGACAGCCGGATCTCGAGCACCTGGCCCAGGGCTTCGATCGCGCCGTTCCAGCGGCCGGCGAGCTCGGGGAGGCCGTCCTGGGCCGCGGCGCGCGCGCAGAACACGAACGGCGACAGCGCGAGGAGGACCAGCACGGGGATCGATCGGCGAAGTCGTCGCATGGTCAGCGGGGGCGAGCGGGGTTCGGGGGCGGAGGGGGGACGGACGCGTCCTGGGATTCGAGGCCTTTGTCGATCGTCCCGCGCAGCAGGGTCCGGCGGGCGGAGACGAGCACCAGGGTGCGACCGAGCAGGCGCGATCCGCCGGACAGGGTCTGGCCCTCGAGCTCGAGCTCCAGGTCGCCCCGGCCGTCCGCGGCGACGGTCAGGTTCCCCAGCCGCTCGAGCTCGAGGCCGCGCCCGGCGTCGGGGGCGAGCACCAGCTCGTGATCGCCGGGCTCGAGGCGCGAGCCGACGAGCCGCAGCAACACGCCGCGCTCGGTCTCGACCAGCAGCGCGACCGCGCCGCCCACGGCGCCGGGGTCCGCGCGCAGGCTGGCCTGGGCGGGGAGCACCGCCGGGGCCCAACCGCGTCCCGACGCACCGCGTGGAGCACCGCAGGCCGCGATCCCGAGCCAGGCGAGCAGCGCGCAGGCCGCGAAGGTCATCCCGCGCAGCCGCGGATGGACGGAGAGGGGACCGTGGTCGGGCAAGCGCATCCAGGGTCGCGTCCGCGGGGCATTTCGTCCACCGGCTGCCCAGCGCCCAGCGCAAGGGGTATCGTGCGCGCGCCGTGAGCGCCGCCCCGACCCCGGACCTCGCTTCCCTGCGCATCGACCGCGGCGACACCACGCGCCGCCGCCGGCGCTCGCCCTGGGTGGGCAGGGTCGTCTGGCTGGCGCTGCTGCTGGGCGCCCTGTGGCTCTTCCAGCGCCCGCTGCGCGACTTCGTCGAGCGCCTGCGCCTGCCCAGCGTGAAGGTCGCGCGGGCCGTCGGGCGCGACGCGCGGGCCGCCGGAGCCCTCGCGGGCACGGCCGCCAACGGCTTCGTCGTGGCGCGGGTGCGCGCGGCCCTCTCGGCCGACACGCCGGGCCGCATCGTCGAGCTGCGGGTCGTCGAGGGCAGCCGCGTCGCCGCGGGCGAAGTCGTCGCGCGCCTCTACTCCGAGGAACACGAGGCCGTCCTGCGCCAGAGCGAGGCCGACCTCGAGCTCGCGCGGGCCGCCCTCGAACGGGTGCGGGCCGAGGGCGCGGCCCTCGAGGGCGTGCTCGCGCGGCGCGAGGCCGATCTGCTCGCCGCCCGCGCCCAGCTCGCCGGCGCGCGCGCGGATCTGGCCTTCGCCCAGGCCGAGCACGCACGCGTCGAGGAGATGGTGGCCGGCGGCGTCGAGAGCGAGCGCGTGCGCGACGCGGCCCAGCGCGACCTCGTCGCCGCGCGGGCCGATGAAGAGGGCGCCCTGGCGCGCGTCAGCGCCGCCGAGGGCGACCTGGCGGAGATGCGCAAACGGCTCGAGACGGCGGCGCGCGCGGTACAGGAGGCCGAGGCCCTCCTGCCGCTCAAGGTCGCCGCCCGCGAGCTCGCCGCGGCGACCCTCGAGAAGACCTTCGTGCGCGCGCCCTTCGACGGCGTGGTGGTCTCCAAGGAGGCCGAGGTGGGGGAGATCGTCTCGCCCAGCAGCCAGGGCGGCAGCAACGCGCGCGGCTCGGTCGCGACCGTGGTCGACCTCTCGACCTTGGAGGTGCAGGCCGACGTGCCCGAGACGAGCCTGTCCGCCGTGCGCCTGGGGGCCCCGGCGCGCGTCTTCCTCGACGCCTTCCCCGACCGCGCCTACGAAGGGCGCGTCGACCGCATCTGGCCCATGGCCGACCGCCAACGGGCGACGGTGGAGGTGCGCGTGGCCTTCCTCGAGCCGGACGAGCTCCTGCGGCCGGAGATGGGCGTGCGCGTCGTGTTCCTCGATCCCGGGGCGGACGCGGCGCCGGCCGCGGCCGAACCCGTGGTGCGCGTCCCCGCGGCGGCGCTCGTGCGCCGGGACGGCGGCACGTCGCTCTTCGTGCTGGAGGGGGATCGCGCCCGGCTGCGAGCGGTCGAGGTCGCGAGCTCGGACGGCACGCGCGCCGACCTGCGCGCGGGGGTGGTGGACGGCGAACAGGTGGTGCTCGAGCCGCCGCCGTCGTTGGTGGACGGAACCCGCGTGCGGGCGGTGCCGTGATGCGGAGCGACGAACGGGAGGTGCGACGGCGATGATCCGATTGGAGGGCGTGCACAAGAGCTACCGGCGCGGGGGCGAGACCCTGGTCGTCTTCGACGGGCTCGACCTCGAGATCGAGGCGGGCGGATTCTTCGCCCTGATGGGCCCCTCGGGCTCGGGCAAGTCGACCCTGCTCAACCTGGTCGGCGGCCTCGATCGCCCCGACGCGGGGCGCGTGGTCGTGGCCGGCGCGGACGTCACCGACCTCACGGGCGCCGAGCTCTCCGCCTGGCGCGCCGAGACGATCGGCTTCGTCTTCCAGGGCTTCAACCTGATCCCGGTGCTCAGCGCCTACGAGAACGTGGCCCTGCCGCTGCTCCTGACCCCGCTCTCCGCGCGCCAACGCCGCGAGCACGCGCTGCGGGCGTTGGAGCTGGTGGGGCTCGCGGACCGCGCCAAGCACCGCCCGTCCCAGCTCTCGGGCGGTCAGGAACAACGGGTCGCCATCGCGCGCGCGATCGTCAGCGACCCCAAGGTCGTGCTCGCCGACGAGCCCACCGGAGACCTCGACCGCGCCTCGGCCGAGCAGGTGCTCGAGCTGCTCGAGAAGCTCAACCAGGAGCTCGGCAAGACGATCGTGATCGTCACCCACGACCCGCGCGCCGCCGAGCGCGCCCGCACCCTGCGCCACCTCGACAAGGGCAAGCTCGAGTTGCTCGGCGCCGAGCCCCGCTGAAGCCGTGTTCCCCTTCCGCCTGGTCCTGCGCAACCTGACGCGCCACCGCCTGCGCCTGGCCCTGACCACGGCCTCGTTGTCGGTGGCGGTCTTCGTCCTGATCCTGCTGCGCGGCCTGGTGGTCGCCCTGGACGCGGGCGTGGCGGCGGCCTCGAGCGAGCGGCTGATCGTGCAGTCGGCCGTCAGCCTCTTCGTCAGCCTGCCCCTGGGCTACGAGGGCAAGATCCGCCAGGTCGATGGCGTCTCGGACGTGACCAAGTTCCAGTGGTTCGGCGGGATCTATCGCGAGCGCGGCGGCTTCTTCGCGCAGTTCGGCGTCGACCCCGAGTCCTTCCTCGCCATCTATCCCGAGGTGCGTCTGGTCGAGGGCTCGCGCGAGGACTTCCTGCGCAACCGCGACGCGGCCCTCGTCGGCGTCGACTTGGCGAGTCGGTACGGCTGGAAGGTGGGGGACACGGTGCCCATCCAGGGCACGATCTTCCAGCGCCCGCAGGGCGACCCGTGGCTCTTCCGCGTGGCCGGGCTGTACGAGTCCACGCGCGCCAACGTCGACCAGAACACGCTCTACTTCCACTTCGAGACCCTCGACCAGGCCCTGCGCGAGGGCGCGGCCGAGGGCCCCTCGGGCGCGGGGGTCTTCGTCTTGCGCCTGGAGCGCGGCGGCGACCCGCTGCGCGTCATGGCCGACGTGGACGCGCTCTTCGAGCACGGCCCGCAGCGCGTGCAGACCACGACCGAGGCCGAGTTCCAACAACAGTTCGTCTCGATGGTCGGCGACGTGCCCTTCTTCCTGGGCTCCCTGGGCAGCGGGATCCTGCTGGCGATCTTCCTGGCCGCGCTGAACACGATGCTGATGGCCGCCCGCGAGCAGGCGCGCGACGTGGGCGTGCTGAAGTCCTTGGGCTTCTCCGATCGCACGGTCGGCGCGGTGCTGCTGGCCCAATCGCTCCTGGTCTGCGCGGTCGGGGGCGGAGCCGGCGTGTTGCTCGCCAAGCTCAGCGAGCCCGGCGTCGTGCGCGGTCTGGGAGCGATGTTCCCCGGCTACGGGGTCGGGACCCAGACCGTACTCCTGGCCCTGGGCCTGTCCCTGGGTCTGGGGATCGCGGCGGGCGTCCTGCCCGCCTGGCGCGCGGCGCGCACCAAGGTCGTCGACACCCTGAGGCTGGAGATCTGACCCGCGCGGATCCTGAGACTCACACCATGCACGCAGGCGCACCTAGCATGAGCGAAACGCCCCTCGTCGGTCTGATCATGGGTTCGGTCTCCGACTGGGAGACGCTGCGACACGCCGCCGACGTGCTCGGCGAGCTCGGCGTGCCCCACGAGGTGCGCGTCGTCTCGGCCCACCGCACCCCCGACCTGCTGTTCGAGTACGCCGGGAACGCCGAGGCGCGCGGGCTCGAGGTGATCGTCGCCGGCGCGGGCGGCGCGGCGCACCTGCCCGGCATGGTGGCCGCCAAGTCGGCCCTGCCCGTGCTGGGCGTGCCGGTCGAGTCGAAGGCCCTCTCCGGCATGGATTCCCTGCTCTCGATCGTGCAGATGCCGGCCGGGGTGCCGGTGGGCACGCTCGCCATCGGTCGCGCGGGCGCGATCAACGCCGCCTTGCTCGCCGCCAGCATCGTCGGACTCTCGCGGCCCACGATCCGCGCCGCGCTGCACGCCTACCGCCGCCGCCAGACCCAGGCGGTCCTCGACCGGCCCGATCCGCGGGAGGGCCCGTGAGCGAGGGCGCGCGGACCATCGGGGTCGTGGGGGGCGGGCAGCTCGCGCGCATGCTGGCGCTCGCCGGCCTGCCGCTGGGCCTGCGCTTCGTGTTCCTCGACCCGGCGCCGGACGCCTGCGCGGCGGAGCTGGGCGAGCACCTGTGCGGTGCCTACGACGACCGCGAGTCGCTCGAGCGCCTCGCCGCGCGCAGCGAGGTCGTCACCTACGAGTTCGAGAACGTGCCCGCCGAGAGCGCGGCCTTCCTCGCCGCGCGCGTGCCGGTGTTCCCGAGCCCCGAGGCCCTGGCGATCTCGCGCGATCGTTGGCGCGAGAAGACCCTGTTCGGCGAGCTCGGCATCCCGAGCGCGCCCTGCGCGCCGGTGGATTCTTTCGCCGAGCTCGAGCGCGAGGCTGCGCGCCTGGGCTTTCCCTGTCTGCTCAAGACGCGCACGCTCGGCTACGACGGCAAGGGCCAGGCCCTGCTCCAGCGGGCCGCGGACTGCGGGCCGGCCTGGGAGCGACTCGGGAAATGGCCGCTGGTGCTCGAGGGCTTCGTGCGTTTCGAGCGCGAGGTCTCGATCCTCGGCGCGCGCGCGCGCGGCGGCGAGTGCGCTTTCTACCCCCTCGTCCGCAACGTGCACCGCGGCGGCATCCTGCGGCTCTCGGTGCCCGCCCCCGCCGACCCCGCCCAGGCCAGGGCCGAGGCCATGCTGACGGCCCTCTTCGAACGCTTGGAGTACGTCGGCGTGTTGGCCCTCGAGCTGTTCGACGTGGGCGGGACCCTGCTCGCGAACGAGATGGCGCCGCGCGTGCACAACTCCGGCCACTGGACGATCGAGGGTGCGCAGACGAGCCAGTTCGAGAACCACCTGCGCGCCGTGCTCGGCCTCTCCCTGGGCTGGACGGCGGCCCTGGGGGCGAGCGCGATGGTCAACTGCATCGGGACGATGCCCGCGCGCGAATCGCTGCTCGCCGTGCCCGGCGCGCACCTGCACGACTACGGCAAGCAGCCGCGGCCCGGGCGCAAGCTCGGCCACGTGACGTTGCGTGGAGAGGAACCGGGCGCGATCCGCGCCGGCCTGCGGGGGTTGGCCGAGCTGGGGCTCGACGTCGGCGAGGGCGCGGCGCCGGTCCTCGGCGCACTTCGGGAGGTTTGATGCCATGGCCGGTCTCGTCCCGCTCTCCTACAACCTGCGCAGCCTGCTCGTGCGGCGCAGCGCGACCTTCCTGACGGTCTTCAGCATCGCGTCCACGGTCGCGGTGCTCTCGGGCGTGCTGGCGTTGCAGCAGGGGTTCCGCACGCTCTTCACCCAGAGCGGCCGCGACGACGTGGTCGTGTTCCTGCGTCCGGGCGCGACCTCCGAGGGCGAGAGCGGCATTCGCCGCGAGCAGGTCGACGTGCTCAAGAAGGCCCTGCCCGAGATCGCGCTCGACGAGCTCGGCCGTCCGCTGGCTTCGGGCGAGAGCTACCTCGCCCTGCGCCTGCGCAAGGCCGACGGGGGCGAGACCAACGTGCCGATCCGGGGCGTGCAGAGCGAGAGCCTGCGCGTGCACGGCGACGGCCTGCGCCTGCGCGCCGGCGAGCTCTTCCGACCGGGTGCGGACGAGCTGATCGTGGGCGAGCGGCTGCTCGGGCGCATCCAGGACGTGGAGGTGGGCGACGTGCTGCTGCTCAACACGACGCCCTTCCGGATCGTGGGCACCTTCGCCCTCGACGGGCCCTACTCCTCGGAGATCTGGGGCGACGTCGAGCGCCTGATGGCGGCCCTCGAACGTCCGGTCTTCCAGCGCGTCGTGGCGCGCCTGCGGCCGGGGACCGACGTCGCTTCCCTGGCCGAGCGCATGGTGGAGCACCCCCAGGTGCCGGCCAAGGTCCTGACCGAGAAGCAGTACCTCGAGGCCCAGACCTCGGTGTTGTCGGCCATCCTGCTCGGCCTGGGGACGGTGCTCGCGCTGGTGCTCGGCACGGCGGCGGTGTTCACCGCCACGAACACCATGCTGGCGGCCCTCGCCGCGCGCACGCACGAGATCGGCGTCCTGCTCGCGACCGGCTTTCGCCCCGTGCCGATCTTCCTCTCGTTCCTGTTCGAGGCGCTGGTCCTGGGGCTCCTGGGCGGCGTGGTCGGCGCCCTGGCCGTGTTGCCGATCTCCGGCATCGAGACCGGGACGATGAACTCCAACACATTCACCGAGGTGGCCTTCGCCTTCCGCGTGACGCCGACCGTGCTCGTGACGGCCATCACCTTCGCCGTCGCCCTGGGCCTGGTCGCCGGCGCGCTGCCCGCCTGGCGCGCGGCCCGATTGCGCCCGATCGAAGCCCTGCGTTCGCGCTAGTCGATCGACTCAGGTGCGCGCCATGAGGCCGGGGAGGCGCACCGGGTCGTCGGTCTCGGCGTAGCTCTCGCGACCGCGCTGCACGTAGGCGCGCGGACCGTTGCCGGTGGGGGGCAGGTGCAGGCGGCGGTGGAGCTCACCGTCGAGCTCGGGGTCGACCGTCTGCACCACGCGGCTGGCGACGTACGGGCGTAGGGCGGCCAGGGTCAGGCGGCGCGTGCGCGGGTCGCCCTTGGGGCCCACCACGACGACGTGCACCGGCGCGTGGAAGAGCAGGTCGACGGCCCGTGCGTAGCCCGCGACGTAGTGGCCGTAGCGCTTGTAGTCGCCGACGAAGGCGGCCAGGGCCTCGCGCGCGGCATCCTCGAAGGCGCGCTCGTCGACCAGGTGCGAGAGCCGTAGCAGGGCCTCGGCCATGACCGAGTTCTCGAGGATCGAGCGGTTGCGCTGGCGCAGACTGCCCGCCGCGCGGGGGTCGTACAGTGTGTCGAAGAAGGCCCCGCCTTCGGTGCGCAGGTGTTCGAGCGCGAGCTGCGCGAGTTCCTCGGCGCGCTCCAGGTAGCGGTTCTCGCTGCGGTACTGCACCGCGTCGATCAGCGCGCGCAGCACGTAGGCCTGGTCGGTCAACATGCCGGGCAGGTGCGGCGCGCCGTCCCAGTAGTGGTACATACCCCAGCGCTCGTCGAAGAGTTCCTCGAGCAGGAAGTCGAGGGTGCGCAGGGCCTGCTCGCCGAGCTCTGGCCGGGCGAGCACGACGTCGGCCTTCAGCAGCGCCGAGACCGCCATCGCGTTCCAGTTGCTGAAGATCGTCGGATCGACCGGCGGCGCCGCGTGCTCGAGGCGCGCCTCGCGGGTCGCGGCGTGGGCGTAGGGCGAGCTGGCGTCCTGGCTGCCGCGGAAGGCGCCCGTCGAACGGTCGAGCAGGGTGTTCTCCATCCAACGCAGCACGCCCTCGGCCGTCTCGCGGAAGGCCTCCTCGCCCAGGGCCTGGTAGGCCTCGAGGTACACGAACAGCCGCTGGGCGTTCGAGTCGAGCATCTTCTCGTGGTGCGGGACGCTCCAGTCGGGCTGCGTGGCGTAGCGGTAGAACCCGCCCTCGACCGCGTCGTGGATGGCGCCCGCGCGCATGCGCCGCAGCGTGCGCCGCACGAGCTCGAGCATCGCGCCGTCGCCCGTCTGCGACCAACGGATGAGCGCGAAGTCGAGCGCCTCGGGGTGCGGGAACTTGTGCTGCGTGCCCCAGCCGCCGTAGACCGGGTCGGCGGTCTCGAGCACCGTGCGCGCGACCTGCTCGACGATCTCGAGCGAGAGCTCGGCGCGCGTCGCGCCCAGGGCCGCGAGGGCCCGGCGCGCGGCGGGGCGCGGTTCCTCGCGGGCGGCGGCGCGCTGGCCCGCCAGGCGCGCGCCGATCTCGGCCGGGCGCGTGGCGTAGTACTCGCTCACCAACTCGAGGCGCCGCAGGAGCTCGTCGGCCTCGAGGTAGTTGTCCGCCGCCAGGGCCTCGCCCGTGTCGTCGAGATAGGCGAGGGTCGGCCAGCCGCCCTTGGTGTAACGCGCGTCGATGTCGGGCCGGCGGTCCTTGTCGACCCTCACGGCCACGAAGCGCTCGGCGAGCACGCGGCGGATGCGCTCGTCGATGAGCACCCGCCCCTCCAGCTCGCGGCACCAGCGGCACCAGGCCGCCTTGACGAACAGGAAGACGGGCTTGCGCTCGGCGCGCGCCCGCTCGAAGGCCTCTTCGTTCCAGTCGAGCCAGTCCATCTCCAGGGGACCTCCACGGCCGGGGAGGGTGGCCGCGGGCACCGACCTCCCCCTCACAGGGTGTCATCGGTGACTACGCCGCTCCAGCCTCCTCGGAAAGCGCGAAGTGCCCCGGCCCGCCGGATCACCCCTCCCAGGACCCGGAAGCGCGTTCCCCGCGGCCCTGGCGCGCGCGTCACTCCGGGGCCGAGGGGGCGGCGGCGGGCAGGGCCGGGACCTCGACCGCGCGCCAGTCGAGCTGCCCACAGTCCCCGTACAGGCGGTCGAGGTCGTAGTACTCGCGGGCCTCGGGCTGGAGCAGGTGCACGACCACGTCCCCGTAGTCGAGCACGAGCCACCAGCACACGTCGGCGCCCTCGGCCTTGCGGTAGGTCTCCCCGGCGGCCTTGAGGCGCACGTGCAGATCCTGGTGCATGGCCTTCACGTGCGGCCGGTTGAGCCCGGTCACGATCACGAAGTAGTCCGCGACCTTGAGCTGCTCGCTCACGTCGTAGACCCGGATGTCCTGGCCCTTCTTCTCGTCGGCGAGCCGCGCGACGGCGGCCGCAAGCTGTTGCGCTTCGATCGGAGCTATCCTCCTGCCCGTGCTCTGATGGAAACCTGGGAACGACCTGGGGCGGACCGCCCGCAGGCCGGCCCGCCCCAGCATAACCCTCACCCGGCGGCCTCGGAGCCCGGCCACCGGATCGCCTGCGCCGGATTCAGATGAACCAGGGCAGGAAGACGAGCGACACCACGGTCATGAGCTTGATCAGGATGTTGATCGAGGGGCCCGAGGTGTCCTTGAAGGGGTCGCCGACCGTGTCGCCCACGACCGCGGCCTTGTGGGCGCTGGAGCCCTTGCCCCCGTGGGCGCCCTTCTCGATCAGCTTCTTGGCGTTGTCCCAAGCGCCGCCGGCGTTGGCCATGAAGATCGCCATCATCACTCCGGTGACGAGCGCTCCGGCCAGCAAGCCGCCCAGGGCGTGGACGTCGTAGAAGCCCACCGCGATGGGCGCCACCACGGCCATCGCGCCCGGCAGGATCATCTGCCGCAGCGAACCCTGGGTCGAGATGGCCACGCAGCGCGCGGCGTCCGGGGGCGTCTTGCCCTCCATGATGCCCGGGATCTCGCGGAACTGGCGCCGCACCTCCTCGACCATCTTGTTGGCCGCGTTGCCGACGGCGCGCATGGTCCAGGCGCTGAACAGGAAGGGCAGGATGCCGCCCAGGAGCAGGCCGACGATGACCGGCGTGGTGTTGATGTTGAGCACGAGGTCCACGCCGTCGCCCAGCATGTAGCCGGCGCGCGCGCAGAAGGCGTTGAAGAGCGCCAGGGCGGTCAGGGCCGCCGAGCCGATCGCGAAGCCCTTGCCGATGGCCGCGGTGGTGTTGCCGACCGCGTCGAGCGCGTCCGTGCGCTGGCGGATCTCCTTGGGCATCTCGGCCATCTCGGCCAGGCCGCCGGCGTTGTCCGCCACCGGGCCGTAGGCGTCGATGCCGAGCGAGATGCCCAGGGTCGAGAGCATGCCGACCGCCGCGATCGCGACGCCGTACACGCCGCCCAGGCCGTAGGAGACCAGGATGCCCAGGATGATCAGGCCGACCGGGATCGCCACCGATTCCATGCCGGTCGCCAGGCCGTGGATGATGTTGGTCGCCGCGCCGGTGTTCGACTGCTGGGCGATGTTCTTGACCGGGCGCGTGTCGGTCGAGGTGTAGTACTCGGTCACCTTGCCGATCAGCACGCCCACCACCAAGCCGGCGACGATGGACCCGAAGAGCTTCATCCCCGCCAGGCCCGCCGGGAAGGTGAAGTGGTGGTTGCACAGCCAGTAGGCCGCGGCCGTCAACACGATCGAGGCCACCAGGAGGCCGCGGAAGAGGGCCGAGTGCAGGCCGTGCTCGTCCTTGGCCTTCACGAAGAAGGTGCCGATGATCGAGGCCACGATGCCCAGGCCCGCGACCGCCAGGGGCAGCATCACCAGGCTCTGCATGCCCTCTTGGCCGACGTACAGGAAGGCGCCCAGGGTCATGGCGGCGATGATCGAGCCCACGTAGGACTCGAACAGGTCGGCGCCCATGCCGGCCACGTCGCCCACGTTGTCACCGACGTTGTCGGCGATCGTGGCGGGGTTGCGCGGGTCGTCCTCGGGGATGCCGGCCTCGACCTTGCCGACCAGGTCGGCG
>CAYMYN010000050.1:0-22612 GCA_964394665.1 uncultured Planctomycetaceae bacterium | reverse complement strand
GCGTGCGTGGCCCGGGGTCAGCGCGTGGCGTTCAGAAGCCGCGTAGCGGGGAACCGCCGGGGATGCTCATGCTCCCCTGGGACCGTCGCATAGTCCCCGAAATGCGACATCGTGACGTGCCGCGAGCCTTGCTACCGCATAGCCATTCGGCCTGTTGTTGCAATCTGTCGCGGCTCCGTACTGCACAAACCAATCATTCAGCACGTATCACTCGCCTCCATCGCCGCGTCGTGCTGAGCTTCGCAAAGTGTGACCTTGCCGGGAGTGATTTCAGGCGCTTGCTTCACGCCCTCCCCCCGGCCGTGTGAGCCTCAAACCATGCAACATCGGGGACTAGTAACCAAACCGCCCTACCTGACTATCTCCTTTAACCTCTACTAAGCGCCGAGATAGCTCACGCGCGTTCGCCCCTAACACATAAGCAACCAGATAGTACTCTCCGCGTGGCACGGCGGTCAGGCTGAAAGCTCCATGTTCATCGGGATAACTGTATAGGTCTCCCCCCAAGACACCGTGGAGTGCCACCATACAGGAACCGTGCCCCTCAGGGGGGAGATCCAAGACACCGGACACATCTGCCAATCCATCAACTTGCATCCGCGCCATGCCACCCACGGCCTCAGCGCTTCCGACCGGTATGGCCCGACCATTTACGCTAGCCGACAGAACAAACTCTATTCTCTCTCCTCCTGGGACACGAACCTTGAATTCTTGGCGCACGGGGCTATTCACATCGATCTCACCTACAGGCAAATGCAGCTCCGCATCACCAAACCATACGATAGCGCTTAGTGCATGTGGGCGCCTCGAATCAACATGCTCTAGCTCGACAACAATATCAACGGCGTTCGCCACTCTCAAATCGGTGACGCCCGGGCCTAAATCGACAGGAGAAGTGTAGCCTACAAGCGATCCATCGACGTCATAAACAAGGGCCATTACCTCTGCCTGATCGTAGTCGCACAACAGTTCTGGCGACTGGCCAGAACCAGCAGGAATGAGACTAGAGCCAATGACCCAGAAAAACTTCCTTGGCCCCAAAGGCTTCGCTCCGTACAAAGTCACGGTAGCCGCGGCCGTTTCAGCCAAGTCAATTCTGATGCATGGATGTACCTCGAAAGGAACAATTTCAATTGCTACAACGGCGTCTTCTCCCCGCCCAAGGACCTTGTTCTTGATGGCAGACCCGAAACCAGGCTTAGTCGCTTCAAGCTGGACGCTACGAACATTTTCGGGTACCGCAAACTCAAAGACCCCATCAGCACGAGATATTCGACTCATGCGCTGGGGCCCTCGTGCATCCTCGTAAGTCAACACGATTGAGGCACCGGCAATTGGAACCTCATGGGCTGCGCCCTGAAAGAAAACAGTGCCACGGAGTCGCTGCTTCTTCGTTACGACAAGCAGGAGCGGGCCTTCAGGCCTGTCAAGGGCTACTCGACGCTCCCCAATTCCCCTAAACGTCACGTTTTTGGCTGTCGCAAAATCTATTCCGGAAGTATTTACCCTAAGCACTAGTTGGTCACACTGTGGATCGATTTGCGCTACAGTGAACCCTTCATTGTCAGTATCAGCGAGCTTTGAAAGATGCAATGGCTCGGAATGCAGATGAGTGGCAATCATCATCAGGTCGAGCGATACGGCCACTACGGGGTCGCCGTTTCGGTCTACCACCCTTACTTCCAGCTCCCTGGAAGCGTGAACCTCAACAGGCTCTAAATGCATTTCACATGGAAGCTTAAAGGAGCGCCGCCCGATCAAACCATCCCGAACGGCAATGATGCCAAGCTCTCCAACAAGCGGTTCGTGGCCTGCAATATAGAAATACCCTGAAGCCGCGCTCTCAACACTGCCCGAGATCTTCAACGTATGGGTATCACGCATTACCGGAGAAGGTGAAGCGCCAGCAGGACCGCTGCTAAGCAAATAGGGTCCTGTTCGCTGCCATACGCCAAACTCTACGGATGCGCCAACTACCGGCTCTCCATTACCGTTTAGAATGCGCCCAATATACCCGGCTGTGGGTTGGAGGTAAATATCTTGAGTTCTACCAGTCAATACTGGATGTTCGATTTCCGCTAGTGTTGGATCGAAGCCCTCCGCGGCGATGCGAACCGAGGTGCTCGCGAACCCGTTGGGAATAGACACCGAAGCCGTGCCCAGGGCATCGGTCTTAACGCAGTCATGGGAAACAATCCAGCAGATGTCTGCGTTAGCGATCGGCTCAGAATCAGGCCATCGAAGAACACGCAAAGCTGCCGCTTGCGTTTGGTCTCCAGCGACAGCTCGGGAATCACCATGTGAGGACGGAGTCGGGAGGCCAGCTTCCGCGTGATGCACATCATTCGCAGCACTTGGCAGGCCCTTCGTGGCAGGAGTCATCTTCCCCGATGGGCTGGAATCGACCCTCCAAAGCAAGAGCCCCAATAAAACTGAACCGACTAGGCTGAGTGCTGCCGCCCACCACTTGGATCGACGACCGCCCGTCGCTGCGCGCATCTCAGGTGCGCCTCGCAGATTCATGCCCATCTGTGTCTAGGAGTTGTCATCGTGCCTGCCGGTAAAGTCGATCTTGCCACAATCTTGATCAGTGTAGGTCCCGGAGCCACCCTGCTGGGTTAGGCCGCAGTCATTGTCCACATGAATCAGTGGGGTATGGTGCGATTGCAGGCCGCAATCGCTATCCGCACTCACTCCGCCAGAAGGGAAGGAAACCCCGCAGTCGTTGTCACCAGCGACGAGTGGGTCTCCAGTATGGAGGGGTTGCGAACAGTCGTTATCCTGGGCCGGGTTTCCCGTCTCCGGCAGCGGCTGTCCACAGTTTGCATCATGGACGAGCTCTCCCTTTAAGGTATAGTAGCCGCACAGGGGCTGAGGATCGCCCTTCGGCTTCGCGCCCACAGGGCTCCCTACGGCTAGGATCGCCATGTGCCCGAGGCCGAGACTAGCCGCTAGTCTGAGAAAGTCGCGCCGATCGTTCGCACTTTCTTCGGCGTTCGGAATCTGCTCCACCGAGGAATCATCAGGCTCGCTGGCCGGGTTTATCGATGACATGGTCTGCTCCTCTTGAAGTGCTGGTGAGAAGTACCGGGTGCGTTCGGGGTATCAACCCCCGCGGACTCGCCGGAGGGTACAACAGCTTTAGCCTTCGTCTCGCTCGACCTCAGCCTTTTTCTCCTTCAGATGTGCATTGCTTCGCTCCTGTACCTCGGCGAAGAACCAGATCTGCCGCTCGAATGAACTACGAAGAGTGTTGCAGCCGGCTTCGTCAGGCACACCCACACTACCATCCCCCCTTGAAATGTACCAGGCACACTGCCCACCACAGATATTCCGTGCCCAGCAACGAGAGCAATGTTTATCGTAGGTAGATAGTATATCTCGGTAATAACGGTCTAGTCTCGCCCGATCAAGGCCACCCTCCAGGCTGCCTACCTCAAATGCCGACTCGCCAGCGTACCGGTGGCAAGGATACAACTTGCCGTCCGCGGTATGCGCCAGCATGTTCCGACCTACACCGCAGTTGACTCTTGCACGCATCTTGGGATTTTCAAGGCTCTCCCCTATCCGCGAGAGCGTATCGCGCAGCGTGCCTCCAGCGGGTGGCCTGCCGACACCGTCGATAGCCGATAGGTATTGATCCATATTTGCTTCCTGAGCAGCCACAGTTGCGGGACTCACCACAGACGGAACGTCCCATTCAGCTTTCTGATACGCTCGCCCCTGAGAGGCTCCAATCATGATGCGATCGAAACCCTCGCCCCTGAAATAATCCTCGAGTTCAGAGGAGTCATGATTCCTCGCAGTCATTGTCGCGCGGACCTTTGCAGTCTTCATCCCTGCTGCCCGCTGACGTTCGACGAGTCGCTTGGCGTTCGCGAGAGCAACCGCCCCCGTTCCGCGCCCAGATAATGACTTACGATAAAGATCGTTCTTCTCCGGCGGACCGTCGATGCTCACCATAACCCCGAAGCCATTCTGGATCAGAAATGATATTATCTCATCGGAGAGCAACGTAGCATTAGTGGTTATTTGGTAAGAAAAACGCTTGGCGGTGTGAGCTTCACGTTCCCGGCAGTAGTTAACCAACAACCGGATCACGTTGAAGTTCAGAAGCGGCTCACCACCGAAGAATGTGATCTCTAGCTCTCGGCGATCTCCCGAACGCTCGATAAGCGAGTCCACAGCCTTGACGGCAGTAGCGAATGTCATCCGCCCACCCGTTTGATGAAATCCGGATTGAACGTCGTAACAATACGTGCAGGCCAGGTTACATGAAGTGTGAACCATCAACATCATTTTCGCCGGATTATGATCCAGATACTGGCCGACGACGACCGTGCGACCGCTCTCGTCTTGATCGGCCTCCCGCTCGAAGAAGCCATTACCCTTGAGGATCGCTATGTCGGCCAATACAGAAGAAATCGCTCCTGGGCACCCAACCCCTTGAACTCGTTGCTCGATCTCCTGTGCGGACATGCCCAATTCGTATCCTTGAAGCACTGCATAAGCCATAGGGTCGACATCCACCAGGGCTCCCCTCCGCAAGTCATAAAGTAAACGCCGACCGCGATACTCGAACACATGGAAGGTCGGCTTGGCATCCATAACAAGGCTACGGATACCATCGATGTCAAGTTCAAAGGATTCCAATTGACTCATCCTCAAACGGGGCTGCAGGTCTGAACTTCACGATGCTAGACGTAGGGTACTCCGCGATTCCCTCCGCTCAGCCGGAGGGATGTTCGGGGTGAAGGGGCTCTGGCTCGTAGGTCGGTAGGCCCAGGTCGGCCAGCGCTCCGGCGACGGCGTGTCGTCCGGAGTGCGGAGGCCCCCCTTCAGCTCGGGTGGGCCCCGAAGGTCATGTCCTATTCCAACCTCCCTCGACGGGACTGTTTCAGGCTCGAATTCTGCCGGAACCGTATGCAAGGCCATCGCAGTCCCGTAACTGGGACGACTTACCCGCTGGGCCATCGGAGGCCAGGCCCTCTCCAGGGCTTCTCTGGCTGCTAGGCGAGCGTTCCTCAGGTGCGACTCCACGGAGGCGGGGGTCTTTCCGAGCCGCCCTGCCAGATCCCTGACGCTTGCCCCTTCGGTGATGAGCAGGATCAGGTCTCTGTGCGTAGAACGCAGGCCGGTAAGACGTTGCTCAAGCGCCAACCGCTCCTCCTCTTCCTCCAGAGACCGAAGGCCCCTGTCGGAGACAGCCTCATGGCGGCGGGCGCCTGTGAAGAGACCGGCTGGCTCTTCCCTGGAGCGCCACTGGGCTTCCTGCAGTGCGATCTTGCGAGCGGTGCCGAGGATGTACCGCTTAAGCATGGCGGGATCGCTCGGCAGCTTGCTGGCCGGCTTACACGCGACGCGCAGGACTGCCTCTTGGAGGTGCTCCTCCGCCGCGCCACCGGCGTGGAGCCCGCGCTTGAGCAACTCCTCCTCGCCCAGAGCGGCCACGATGGCTTCCCATGTACGGGCCTGCGAGGCAGGCCTACGGGCGTCGCCCTCTCCAGCGGTGCCCTGGTGCGGCTTTCCGCCCATGCCCACCGTGTTCATCCGTCCTCTCCCCGGTGCCATGCACCGAAATCTTGCCAGCTTCCGGCGCGATCATCACGTGGGGTGATCGGCTCTCCTCGGCTGGTCCGTAGGTTCAGGTCGGCCAGCGCGCCAGCGATGGCCTGCTGTTCGGTGGTGCCGCCGCCGCCTTGGAGCAAAGGCCGTCCCTGCAGGATGCCCAGCCTCGTGGGCTCGAACAGCGGAAGTGAGGGCCACCGCTCCGGTGCGCCTTGCCCGCCGCCCTCTACTGCGGACCCCCGCTTGCCGAGGCCGGCTCCTGGAAGCACGCGAGGCAGGCTCGCGCGGCCTCGGGGCTGCGTAGACTGCGGCTGTGGGCGGGAACTGTGGCGAGTCGTCACTGGGATCGTCCTCCTGTACCCCCACAAGCGAAGTAGGGCTGAAACCGATCCACTTTCTCGGATTTCTCTTTCGGCTTCCCGTCTGGTATATGCGCTAACCACCTGATGGAGAAGGACTTACGGCCCTGGGGCAGGATGCCGCGTTCCCACATCTGGCACCCGCCCGCTCGCCGCGCAGGCGGCCCATCGGCTCGGCCCTGGCCCTCCACCCGAGGCTTGGGGCCGCACGCCTGCTCGGCCGACGCGCCCCACGTTGGCCCCTGTCGCGGCCAGGCCGCTGGGCCCGAAGCGACCCTCCACCGGGCCCACGGCGCGCCCAGGGGCCCCCCAGGGCGCCGCAGGGCCCTCGCGATCGTGGCGGGATCGTGGCACTCGCGCTGCCGGGGGGCGCCTCGGCAGCACTTGCGAGCCGCCGTAAGCCACACCCTCGCAAACGCTTGTGGTGGTGCGCCCGGCGGGATTCGAACCCACGACCCCCGGTTTAGGAATACGGTGTTCCTAGCGGCAGGCGCCGAGTGGACAGGACTGGACTGGGGCGGACAATCGGGGCTCGGGCGGGGGTTGGAGCGCGGTCGTCGTGGACAGGAGTGGACTCAGAGGGTCGAGAAGGGGTCGCTAAAGTGGCCCACGCGAGTGGCGATGGGGCGCGGAGCGGCGGGCATGGCCCTCGCACCTGTTCACCACGGAACGCGTACCCCCTGCCCGACCCCGACGCAGCACCGCCGCTTCCCGTGCCTTCCTCGACGCGCATCGTCACCGGCGTCCTGATGCCGACGCTTACGTCAGAACTGGACCAACCGTCCGGCCTCGATCAGTCGCTCGTAGTGGCGTACGACTGTCCTCGCAAGCGCCGCATCATGGAGGAGCACCCCAAGTTCGATGTTTCTGCTGAGTGCAGCGTCCGTGAAGTTCGCTGAGGTGACGAGCACCTCTTTTTCGTCTCGGACGATTGCCTTCGCGTGCAGGACCGCACGCTCGTGATTTGAGCCGACCAGGGACTCCGGGAAGTAGTACACTGCGGGCCGCACCGAGCCCGGCCAGTTGTGCTTCCAGAGTCGGTCTCGTGCGCGCGATACGGCGCTGTCTCGGTCGGGACGATCCATGTCGAAGTGGATGTTCAGGATCAAGAACACCGACAGATTTGGCTTGGCCTCGAGCCTCATTGCAAGGTGGTCGAACACCTTCTTGCCGTCGAAATAGGCGTACGTGCTGATCCAGAGCGATTGCTCGGCTCGACTGATGAGCTCATCAATGACCTCGCGGGTGTCTCGTGCGTGGAGGCCAGGAACCTCAGGTCCCGTCCAGACGAGGGACGGCCGCGGCGTTTCAGAACGCACTGCTTCCACGGCCTCCAGCCACGCGACGACTCCTCGGTCGGTGATGCCCTCGTTGGCGAGGGCCTGTAGCCCGCGGAGCGCAGCGCTTGCTATCTCGGGTCCCAGGATGCTGCGCAGAGCGGTTTCGGTGTAGGGCGATTGGACGAACCCCATGCGCAGACTGTCCTTCAATCGAGCAAGCGCACTTCGGGGGATCTCGAGGAGCTCGTTCTTCACTGCTCTCGACCAAAGTAAGCCGCATCCGTGTGGCCGAGAACGGGCACCACGAGGGCCCTGTCGAGGAAGTCGTTACGCATCTCGCATGAGGTCTCGGCGATCAGGCTGCAGCCGTGGCAGGCGGCGCCGTGGAGGAAGCGGCCCTCGAGGCTGGTGCCGGGTTCGTGCTGGGAGCAGATCGGGTCGTTGGAGCAGAGTTCGGCCTCGCGCAGGGCGCGCGACAGGTGGCGCGCGAGGTGGCGCGCTTGGGCGACCAGGCCGCCCAGGGTGCCCTCGGCGTCGGGGGAGGCGGTGTAGAGCAGGATGCCGTAGCCTTTCTGCTCGGCGTAGATGCGCTCGCGGATCGAGGTCGCGGGGTAGCCGCAGGACATCGCGAGGCTCTGGATCAGGAGGTGGGACAGGGAGTGCAGGAGGATGTAAGCGCCGCCGGGGAAGGGTGGCGACTTGGGGCGGTCTTCGCGCCAGCGTTCGTGGCCCTGTCGGAGGTCCTGGATCCGGGCGGCGACGGGGTCGGAGGACAGCCAGCCGTCGACGCGGCTCTTGTCGAGTTCGACGAACACGCCTTCGCCACGGTTCTCGACGGCTGGGAAGTCGTGCGGATTGGGGTCGAGCTGGGCGAGCTTCACGTCGCCGGTGTACTCGCCGGAGATGTCGGGGATCTGGGCCTCGAAGCGAGTGAAGCCCAGTAGGGCCGTGACCTCGCGCAGGCGATGGAGCTGGACGACGCCGGAGATCTCGGGCCACTCCCCCGCCGTGCGCCACATGGAGTTCGGGAGGCGGCGGGCGAGGAAGTCCTCCTTCGGTGGGAGGTCCTCGAGGTAGCCGTCCGGCGCGGCCTGGATGGACGCGAACTCGGCGGCCTTCACCGGAATCTCCGCCGTGCCTCCGTTCCGGTAGGCCTCGATGGCCTCGAAGATCTTCTCAGGTGAGTAACCGTCGGTGTCGCGCTTCCACTCCGCATTGAACTTCCGGGATGGCTCGACCTCCGCCAGGGACTCGATCTCCTTCGCACCGTTCTCCCAATGCCGCTCGACGGCCACGGTGAGCGGATCCCTCGTCTCCGGCAGAGAGAGCGCGGACATGGTGTGCGCGAAGTAGGCGTTCGACGCCGTACGGATCAGCAGCCGGGCATCCTGGTCGCACGATTCGTCGAACCCTCGCAGCCAAGGTCGCTTGCCGCTACATGGGCCGAGCAACTTCTTGCTGCGGTCGGCCAGGTCCGCGATCGACACGCGCGCACCACACTTGCAGCGCACGACGAGGTCCCCCAGGTCGCCACCCGACCCTCGCTCCTCGAGCAAGATCGGCTTGCCCTTGCAGCTCTTCATGTCTTTGCAGGGCAGAACGGCTCGCCATTCGACGTCAGCGACGTGTCCCCGAGCGCAGGCCGTCACGAAGCGCACGGGCACGACCCGACGCCCCGCGTACTGCATCTTCCCTTCGAGGTGTTCGAAGGGGACCAGGCGCCGCGTCCTGATGTCCTCCTTCGACTCCGAGGAACCTGCATCGGCCAGGAACCAGCCCGGAAACCTGAACGCCTTGATTCGAGGCCCCCGCTCCCAGGGCATCACGTCCTCCGATGGAGGGCGGATCAAGCGAAGCGAGGGCACGCCCAGCGCCCGGGCCAGCTTCGTGCGCAAGCGCGGCTCCAGGATCTCTGTGCGCTTGTCCTTTGGCCAGTGGTTGATGCCGCCCATGATCGCGGCGTCCCTGGGGAAGTCGATCAGGGCTCCCGGCCCATAAGAGGTCAACACCTGGCTGAGGCGAATGTCGCCCACATGCTGGCCGTCGCTCATTGCCCATCCCCCGCCGCCCCACTGGCGCGCATCTCGTGCAACTCGACCTGGACCTGGCTCTCGACGTCCCTCAGGGACCGGTTCGCCCGGAACTTCCGGTGGTCGTCGCTGCGGAAGTCCTCGTCGAGCATCTCTCGCACGAAGGACACCGCGTCCTTCTTGGAGACCTCGTAGGGCTGGTAGAGGACTGGCTTGCCCTCGGCTCTCCAGTCTCTCAGCACGGAGATCCACGCATCGGACAGGTCTTCGATGCGCTCGCGCACCTCGCGCTCGGCGTCCGCCAAGTCTTCGTCGGCGACCGCGCGGCGCACGCGGTCCTGGAAGATCTTGACGATCTCCTCGCGCAAGGTCGCGGCCACGTCTTCGAATCGAGCCGGACCATCGGGCGGCGTCAGTTCCGGCCTCCGATGCCGGGCCAGACCCACGAGCGCGCCGGCCAGTCCCCGGTCGAGGGCGCGTGCGGAGAACGGCGTCACGCTCGAGGCCTCGACCGAGCGGTAGAAGGTCTCGTGGTAGTGGCGGAAGCGCTCGTAGTGCGAGCGGTCCCGTGGCTTGTGCGCATTGAGAAGCGTGATGACCAGACCGGGCTTCTCGCGTTCGCGGCCGACCCGACTGCTGGCCTGGATGTACTCGGAGTGGGTCTTGGGCTGACCCGTGACGACCATCAGGCCCAAGCGCGGGATGTCGAGGCCGACCGAGATCATATTGGTCGCCAGGGCGCAGTCAACGCGGCTCTGGTCGTCGGAGTACGGTGCCTCCAGACGCCGCCTCGCATTCGCGACTCGGCTCGTCGACACGCGTGAAGTGAGCTCGACCGGCTCGCGGAACCCCAGGCGGCTATCGACGCGACGAACAGTGTCACCCGGCCGGTGACGCGCCCAGCCGTAGCTCTTGAGCGTGTTCTGAACCTCTTCCTCGAGGATCCGCCGCGCCCCACCCAGCTCGCGCAGGGCGTTGAAGTAGGAGAGCACCGTCATGTAGGGATCGACGACGTTCCCCGCCCCGGCCGCGAAGCCCCCGGCGATCTTGTACTCCTGCTGGGCGATCGCCATGAGGCTCGTCATCACCCGTCGGTACATGGCCTTGGGGTTCCGTCCCGGGGCCGTGATCCCGATGTACGACCGAGCAGGATCCTGCGGACTGGGCGCGAGCGTCTTGGCGAAGAACGAGTCGCGACGCGACACCCCAGGCGGCGGGAAGACCTTCGTCGTCGACCGCCCGAACAGAGCGCGCACCTGAGTGTCCGCGCGACGCGCCGTGGCCGTGGAGGCGACGATCTTGGGCCGAACAGGCGTGTCCCCCACGAACCGTGTCGCCAAGGCCTCCAAGGCCGTCTCGTAGAGACCGGCCATGGTCCCCATCGGGCCCGAAATCAGGTGCAACTCGTCCTGGATGACTAGGTCCGGCGGCAGCAGGGGCTGCGGCAGAACCTTGCCCGCCTTGGGCGCCATGGGACCGTAGAACCCCTCGGCGTCGTGCCTCGATGCGCCTCCCATGAGCAGTCCCGTCTCGCCCGTGAAGGGCAGCGACGCGAACTTGTCAACGGTCGAGATCAGGAAGGCCGGCAGCCTGCGGTAGAGCTCCTCGTCCACGGCGACGATGGGCAGGCCGTGCTCGCCGCTGAAGTCGCAGTCGATGTTCACGCACCGCACGCGGAGCCTGCGCGGTTGGTCCGTGTTCGGCTCAAGGGAGAACGAGTCGGGCTGGAATCCCGCCTGACACCATGGGCAACTCTCTAGGGGGATCGGCGAAGGGTTGGCCTTGGGGTCGGACTTGTAGTCCTCGGTCTTGGAGAGAGCCGTTCCCTTCTTCTTGGCGCTCTTGTCCGACTTCCGTCCCATCCGGTTGGGCGTGGCGGCCTTCCCCACCCACAGCCCGATCTCGAACGGCCAGGGGCCCAGACGATCCGGGTCCTCGAGCCGCTCCAGCTCCAGAGCGCACACGAGCCCCGCCGCGCGACCGAGCTGGTCGAACGTCAGGAGCCGCAGCGTGTAACGCATCAAGACCGACACACCCGCGCCGGCGAGGCCCGGGTTCCTCAGGCGCCGCAGCACCATGGTGTACGCAGCTAGGCCCAGGTAGGCCTCCGTCTTGCCGCCGCCGGTGGGGAAGAAGAGGAGGTCGACGATCTCGCGCTGGGGATTGGTCGGCTCAGCCACACCCTGGACGTTGAGCAGCAGGAAGGCGAGCTGGAACGCGCGCCACTCCGGGGCCTTCTTCGCGTTCAGACGCTGGCGAAGGGCGCGCGCCACGGCCCGGTTCGCCGTCCGGAAGGCATCCAAAGTCTGCAGACTCTCGGGCGAAGAGCCGGCCAAGAGCTCGATGCCGGCCTCGATCCGTTGGGCCGCGATCTCCGCCTCGTAGATCAGGCCCTCAGCCGTCTTCTTGCGCCGTGCGGGCAGGCCGCCGAACCCCGAGTTGCTGGCCGCGATCCAAGCGCGGTACTCGGTCACCAGCGGCTGGAGCGCCGCACGCACCGCGGCCCCGTCCGCCAGCTTCCCGAGTTCCTCCATGAGCAGTTCGACGCCCCGAATCGGCGCCGTCACCGTGCGCTCCACGTCCCCGCGTGGAATCCACTCCGATCGAACCTCGCGACACTTCTCATCCACCACCGTCCAGTCCGCCGACACACCGTGACCGGTCGCCAGCTCGGGGGCGTCGCTGAAGTGGAGGTCGGCCGTGCGTTCGTCGGCGTCGCTGGCCCAGCGTCCGCTCAGGTCGGGCCGGGGCACGAAGGGGGCCTCGCAGCGCACCGTCAGTCGGGGTTGAAAGGCGTAGGCGAGGTCTTGTTGGCTGGCGAGGGGCGCTCGACGGTTGACGAGGAAGACGGACATGGAGCGCACGCCCTTGGGCAACTCGTCCTCGATCGCCTGGTCCTTCAGCTCGCGAGCGAGGACGGTGAGGCGCAGTCCACCCGAGCCCGGGACGTCGAACTCCTGGGGCTCGTCCCCGAGCGAGCCCAGGTCCACGCCCACGGTCCCTTGCCTGGGCTGGCGCTTCCAGACCACCAAGGGTTCCTCCCCATCCTTGCGTCCGGGCAGGGTGTCGCGGACGTAGTCCCCCCAGGTGACCTCGACGTCGACAAGCGACGCCTCGGGAGCCACGAGGAAGCTCAGCCCCATGGAGGACGGGAAGTAGCCCTTCTTGGCCGACTTCCGCTCGGCGGAGGACTCCTCGACCGTGCCGCCCTGGTCGACCTCGTCGAAGTCCTCGTCGGCGTCGTCGTCGCCGCGCGCCTCGAGCTCGGTGTCGGCGGGGATCAGGAAGCCGGTCAGGTACCAGTTCGAGGGCCGCTGGCGGCCGTGCAGCGTCTCCTCGGCGAGGTCGTGATCCAGCTCGGGTCCGACGAGATCGAGACGGAGTGCGTCGATGATCCGTTCGCGCGCTTCGAGCGACGACGTGGCCGCGGGGCCGTCGAGCGGACCTTCTCGGCGGGAGGATTCGGAGGTGTCGACCGCGGGTGTTGGCTCAGCGGGCTCGTCTTCTTTCATGCCCATTCGATCTCAACAGAGGGAAGAAGCCGCTGGTCGGCCAGGCGAAAACTCTGGAGCGCAGGACATGAGGCGCCTGCCCTGAAGCGATACGATCCGACCCGAGACCGCTGAACCTATCAGTCGAAGAGTCCGCCGTCGCCATCGTCGCTGCCTCGACGCGCACCTGCCTTGTGGCCAGCTCGACGCTCCTCTTCCGCCCGCTTCGCGTTGAGCTCGAGGAGGCGAGCGAGAACCTCGTCGCGGACTGCGTCGGGCCAGCGGTAGCGCCAGGGTTTCTTGCGGCGGCTGGAGCCGTCGTCGTCTTCGTCCTCATAGTCAAGGAGGAACTCACAATCGGTGGGGATGTCGGTCCAGCCGTAGGCGTTCAGGACAGCGTGGTCCATGGCGGCGTGGAGTTCGCGGAGCCTGACGATCTTGGGGTCGTTCTCGTCGGGGTCGTGGAAGCAGTTGTAGGTCTTTGTCAAGCCTAGGTCGGTCTCGACCATCAGCGCGGCGCGGAGCTCATAGTATTCTCGCCCCACTCGACAAAGTTCGGCGGAGGCACCGTCCTCAGCCACAAATGGAAAATTGTCCAAGCACTCTCGGACTGTGTAGCGCAAGTTCGTTCCCATTGCCGACGAAAGCTCCCGGGCCCACAAGCCATGAACCGACGACTGCAGCATCGCAAAACTCGCCCACGAGTTGCTCGCTACCACGACGACAGTGTGAGGAAAAACCTGCCTAATTGGTTGGAGAGAGAAAGTAAGATGGGTCGTAGTGATGCCGGCAACTAGGCATCGATCAAGGTGCCTGATAGCCTCGTAAAGCGGATCTGCTCGAAGTGTGAACTGCCACCAGTATTTCTTTCCGTGCCGCCCCGGCCCGTGGTCCTTTCCACGCATCCGAGCAGGCCTGACGCGCTCTTCGACTATCGAGATGAGTCGCTTATAGGACGAGGCTTCCTCCAGAGTCCGTCGACCGAAGTTGATCGCCCAGCGCGCCGTCTGAACGCAAGGCGAATCATTGAGGTCCTCCGCGCCCGCGTACGGCCATATGACTTCGAGCTCGCGATCACTCGGCGCGAGTTCTTCGAACTCTTCCGGGCTCATGATGAAGCCGCTGCTACCGAGGCCAGAGCCCATGAACCCGACAATCGAGCTATCCCCCAGACTGACCGGATCCAGAACTTCTTGCCGCGGGCGCAAGTGCGAGTTGATGTTAGAGACGACTTGCCCATCAAGGCACGCGGGTCGGGAGGAGGCGCTCCTTTCGATAACTACCTGAGAGACGACAACCGATGCGCTGCCCGGCCACCTGGTGGCCCTCATCGCCCAAATGATCCGCCCCCCCAGACTCAGAAGCTGCGCGAGACCCGACTTTCGGTTCGCACCTTCACAAATGCTGTTCGTAGCGACAAGACCCATTACGCCAGATCTGCGGAGCAGCAAGAAAGCGGCCCGAAAGAAGTAGACACAAAGATCTGCATGACCCTTTGATCCCGGGTGCCTTCCCTTCAGCCAGTGCTGAAGTTCAGGTCCACCGAAAGAAGTCGACAACTGGGGACCACCAAGGAACGGGGGGTTGCCAACAATCGCGTCAAAACCAAAGTCGGGACGATCGAAGGCCTCCGGGAACTCCAGCTCCCAGTGGAAGGGCGCGAGGGGCGGGTCCTCGCGCCGCATCTCGTCAAGCCGCCCTCGTTCCCTGGAGTCTACCCCTGCAGCGATCCGCTTCGTCACATCACCTAGCGCCTTCTTGCGCGCTGCGTCCTTGTCGGCCAAGAAAAAGGCCTCAAGCACGAGGTCGGCCCAGGTCCGCACATCCCTCGCCTGATGCTCGGCCTCGTCGAGCAGATCACGCAGCTCCCAGTCCCTCGATTCGTCCCCAGCCTCGCGGATTTGGCGGCGCAGTCTCACCACAGCCTCGATGCTGGCCTTCAGCTCGCGGTAGCGCGGGCTGTCGAGGGGCTCCTCGTTCGACCAATCCCGGGCCGCAATCTCGGCGTTGGTGAGGCCAATCAGCGAATCCCCGTGTCGCAGGGCGTGGTCCACAAAGGTGAACGCATGCTCCCTCGCCAGAGTCGCAAGCCAGAGGGACACCTTGGCAAGGTCCACCGCCATGGGGTTCCGGTCGACACCGTAGAGGCACCGCTGGGCCACCAGGCGGCGGGCGTGGATGATCTCGTCCTCGTCGCCGGGGATAGGAGGCCGTGTGTCATGGGCGGCCCAAGCCTCGATCAGCGCGTCCCCCAGCTGGCGGCAAGCCTCCACGAGAAAGGCGCCCGAGCCCATGGCCGGGTCGCAGACCTTGAGGTCGAGGATCTGGTCCGGGGCCGGCGGGCCGGCGGTCTCCTCGCGCAGGCGGTCCAAGATCGGGCGCAGGGTAGTGCGCACGATCGGCTCGGTCAGCTCGCGGGGAGTGTAGTGCGAGCCGGACTTGCGGCGGGCCTCGGAGGGTTGCAGGACGAGGCTGCCCTTCGGGACCAGGTCGGGTGTGGCGGCCTTGTCCAGTACCCTCTCGAGGGCGGCGTGGAGTTCCTCGAGGGTCGTGGCGGCCTTTAGGGGGTCCGTAACGGTTCTCGGGAGCTTGCGGTCGGCCTTGTCGACGGTCCACTTCTCTCGCTTGGTGGCTGGGACCTGCAGAAGGGCATCCAGGTCGATCGTCGTCGGCGCACCGCCCTTCTTCTGTGCCTTGATCGCCGCCGAGGCTCCCGTGGCCGTCTCGATCCGGAAGCCCATCATCGTCTCGTAAATCGAGCCGATCTGCTCGACGTCCAGCGCCCGGTAGGAGAGCCGCTCACCTTCGAGGACGAGCAGCTTCTCGAGGACGCGCTGGATCGCACCGTCGGGAATGCGCGGGTAGTCGAGGCGTTCCCCCACCTGTCGATTCCCCAGACTGGTCCGCCCTTCGAGCCAGGGGTAACGGTCGGGGTCGAACAGGACTCCGTGACGTGCCGGCAACGCGAACGTGCCCGTCTTGGCCCCGTCGTGGATCATTCGGAAGAGCACGATCAACTGCGCCCAGGCGCCGAAGCGCGCGTCCATGGTGTCGGGGTACAGCGCGGCGTCCGCGCTGAGCCGACGGTGCAGGCCCGCGAGCGAGTAGTGGCGGCCGAACACCGGGTCCGCCGGCAGCATGCCGCGCTCCTCGGCGTAGAGCAGGAACACCAGACGCAGCAGGACGTTGAGCAGGCCGTGGTAGACCTCGTCGGGCCGCTCGTGGCGGACCTCGCGCAGGATTTCGCCGCCCGAGCGCGCATCGGCCGACTCCAGGCCGCGCAGGAGCTCGTAGAGGGCGTGCAGGACCTGTTCGGCGAGCTGCTCGCTGACCTCGTTCTGGTACTTGCGACTCTCGACCAAGAGGGCCGGGAGGCGCTTGGAGGCGGCGCCGGTGAGCAGGCGCGACTGCGAGAGCAGCATCGCCATCGCGGCGCAGACTGGACGCCCGGCCGCCAACACCATGTCAGCGACGCGGAAGTCGATCCAACCCGAACTCTCGCCGCGCGGGGCCGAGACGAGGCGCAGCACGTCGCCGTTGAAGAGGATGCAGGCGGGGACCTCGACGGCGCGCAGCAGGCGTTCGAGACGCGAGTGGGGCGAAGCCTCCAGCTTGCCGCCCTCGCGGACGGGATCGTCCAGGTCGCGACCGGGCGGCAGCACGCGCACGAGGAGCTGCCAGGGCGACCCGCCCTCGGCCGCGTCGCGGTCGGCCACGGCGAAGTCCGGGGCGAGGGTCTCGCCGTAGTCCTCGAGGTGGTGGCGCAGTGTGTCGGGGATCGGAGCATCGGCCGTTCCGGCGAAGTACTTGGCCTGCCAGGTCCAGCCGAGGACGGTTCGCGCAAAGACCTCGAAGTCGGGAACGCGCGGGCGGTCGCTCTCGGCGCCCTCGGTGACGGAGACTAGGCGTGCCTGGGACTCGCGGTCGTTGCGCGGGAGCACGACGCCGGCGCGTTCGAGGGCCATCGGAGAGACGAGCAGACCGGTGGGCTGGACGAGCCCCAGCCATTCGAGGTGGGCCTGGACCACGGGGGAGCGCTTGGCCATGGCGGTCAGTTGCTCCGAGGCCAGAGGTAGACCAGGCCGACGGGCTCGACGCGCGTGGCGCGGACCTCGTAGCGGGCGCGGATGCGGTCGGGTTCCTCGCGTTCGTCCTGCTCGAAGGCCTCCAGGCGCTTGACCCAGGACTTGGCGTGCTCGCGGCGCTGGGCGCCCTCCTCGGGTTCGGAGAAGCCGGGCAGCATCGAGACTTTCTCGCGCTGGACGCGCTCCTCCTCCTCGCGGAATCGGGTGAGTTCCTTCTCGACCCGCGCGCGCTGGCGCTTCAGGGTGTCGAGGAAGTCGGCGGCCTCCTTCTCGCCGCGCTTGCGCAGGCGCTCGACGGCCATGGTGGCGAGTTCTTGTGCGCGGGGTTCGAGTTGCGGGCGCAGGTCGGCGACGTCGGTCGCGGCGGCGGCCTCCAGGCGTTCGCGCACGGGTTCGGGGATCGGGGTGCGGACGCCGTCGCTCGACATGGCCTCTTCGAGAAGGCTCAGGGCGTTGCCCTCGGCGTCGCGAGCGTAGGCCTTCAGGGGGCCGCTGCGCGCGTCGAGTTCCACCCAGCGGGCCGCCACCCTGACGATCTCCTCGTGGAGTCGCTCGGCGTGGATGCCGTAGAGCGCCAGGCGGCCCAGCAGTACGACGCGCGGGACGGCGTCGCGCGTCTGGGCCAGGCAGGCACGCGACAGGTCGTGGTGCAGGAAGCCCTGGGAGCGGAAGCGCGAGAGCAGGCGTTGGGCCACACGCTGCTGCAGGTGGAGGTGGACTGTCTCCTCCTGCAGGGTGCCGGCGTCCTCGAACACGACCGGGCGGATCGGGGCGCGGCTGCGCCAGTCCGCGAGGCTCTGCTTGGGCTTGCGGGGGGCGCGCAGACTGTCGAGGGTGGCCTTCCAGGAGGGGTCGCGGCGTTCGGCGGTCTCGGCGGAGGGGAAGAGCCAGGTGCCGTTGGAGTCGGCGGGCTTCAGCTCCTGGAGGCCCTGGATGCGCAGCGAGCAGGAGAGGGCCTTGCGGAAGGAGGTCGGCTGGAAGTCGACCCAGCGTTGCGACTTGTCGAGCAGTTCGCGACAGCGGTCGATCTGGGCCTGCAGGTCCTCCTGGCGCTCGCGAGCGGCTTCGAGTTCCTCCTCGGCCACCTGGCGGCGTTCGCGGTCGAGGTCGGCCTGGAAGAGATGGTCGCGCAGTGCGTCCGCGTCGTGGTGGCGGATGCCGCCGGCGAGTAGCTTCTCCAGGTCGAGCTCGATCACCTTGGAGAGGCTGCCGAGCTCCTTCTGGATGCGTTCGGTCTTGGTGACCAAGACCTCCAGCACGCGGTCCTCGACGCGTTGCGGCAGGACGAAGTAGTGGCAACGCACTTCCTTCGCGGGCTGGAGCTTTCGGTCGATGCGGCCGTTGCGCTGTTCGAGGCGGCCGGGGTTCCAGGGCAGGTCGAAGTGGAAAAGGTCGGAGCAGTGGGCCTGGAGGTTCAGGCCCTCGCGCGCAGCGTCGGTGGCAATGAGAATCCGCAGGGGCTCCGTGGAGGGGTCGGCGTTGAAGCGGCGCTGGATCTCCTTGCGTTGGGCGGACGGGGTCGTGCCGTCGAGGACGGCGATGCGGCGGTCCCAGTCCTTGGTGCCGTCGACGAAGGCCGTGAGCACCTCGCGCAGGCGCACCTTCGTGCCCTGGCGGTTCTCGGTGAAGATCAGGACGCGGCGGTCGTTCCATTCGGCCTCGGGCTCGGGGTCCTCGCCGTACTCGTCGGGCAGGCCGCTGCAGAGGTTCTCGCGCAGCCAGCGCAGGAGGCGCTGCATCTTGACGTCGGGGGAGTAGCGGTGGGTCTCGGCGACGTCGCGCATCTGGTCGAGCAGCCTGCGTTCGCGGGCGAGGAGGGCTTCGTCCCGAGACAAGTCCTGGCTCGCCGCGGCTTCGAGGGCCTCGAGGTCGCGGGCCTCGTCCTCGGCTTCGAGTTGGTCAAGGTCTTTGTCCTCGACCTCTGCCTCGTCCGTGGCATCCGGGGCGTCGTCGTCATCCGGTCCGTCCCCCACGAACAGCCCATCCAGGGCCTCGACCTTGCGAGCAGACGCTTCCTTGGACTTCTTCCAGTGCCTCTCCGCGGTCTCGACGTGCCGCGCGAGGCTCCGCGCGAAGGCCTCGATCGAGGAGAGCAGCCGCTGCTGTAGACCCACAAGCAGGAGACCGGATGCCGCTCGGGCGCGCTTGCTCGAGCTGGCGAAGCGCTCCTCGCGGAGCGTCCGGTACTGATCGAGCAGGTTGGAGAGGATCAACTCCGGAGTCTCATCGGGGAGGTCCGTGATCTCCAGTCGCACGATCTTGCGGATCGGGAAGCCGCCCTGAAGTGCTCGGATGTCCTCCTTTATGCGGCGCACCATGACCTTGTCCAACT
Source organism: uncultured Planctomycetaceae bacterium (assembly GCA_964394665.1). GTDB lineage: Bacteria > Planctomycetota > UBA1135 > UBA1135 > CAYMYN01. The sequence goes on along the minus strand of CAYMYN010000050.1, from coordinate 3,467 downwards.
CGGCCTTGCCTTTGATCGGCACGCCGCGGGTGAAGCGCGTCGGGTCGAGCAGCTCGAGCAGTGTCGAGAACGAGCTGGAGTGGCCGTTGTGCGGAGTGGCTGAGAGGAACAGCCGGTGCTCAAAGCGCCAGGCCAAGCCACGAACCGCGCGCGTGAACTTGGTCTCGATCCCGTAGCTGTTGCCGCTGGCGGGCGCGGCATGGTGGGCCTCGTCCAGGATCAAGAGGCTCCCCGCTCGCAACCCGCCGTCGTCGACCTTGCGCAGCTCGTCGAGCCAGTCACGCATCGGTCCCGCGTAGGTCTCGTCGATCAGCAGATTGTGGGAGATCAGGAAGCGGCTGTGTGTGTGCCAGGGGTTCACACCGAACCCACGTTCACGCCTGACACGCGCTAAGTACTCGCGATCGAGCACCTGGAACAACAAGCCAAAGCGCTCTTCCAACTCCGCGCGCCACTGATCGAGCACGGAAGGCGGCGCGGACACGACGATCTGCTTAACCTTCTTTCGGAGCAGGAGCTCCTGGGCGATCAGGCCAGCCTCGATCGTCTTGCCGAGGCCGGTGTCGTCCGCGATGAACAAGTTGACCCTTGGCAGTTGGAGCGCCTTCCGCAATGGCTCCATCTGGTAAGCATCGACCTGAATGCCGGCTCGGAATGGGGACTGGAACAGCGTGGGATCCGTCGCTGTCACGCAGCCCCAGCGCATGGTGTGCAGGAACGCGGCGAAGGCGTCACGATCGTCAAAGCCCTTGGCGCCGATGCCTTCCCAGTACTCATCGTCGAGGACGCGGCGGTCGAGCTCGTGGTGCCAGTAAACCTCGAGGATCTCGCCCTGCGCGTCCTCCTCCGCGCACGCCAGGCGGACCCGGGGAGATCCTTCAGGAGATGCCGCGCGTTCGACCTCCTCGACCAGCCACCGCCGGGATCGAACCTCGACGATACTCCCGACCTGCGGTGCCTCTAGGGGCAGTTGGAATGCTGTGGCACTCATAGCCGCCGTAGAGCGCCGAGGTCTTGCAGGCCTGCGCGCGACCGTGGCGGGAGGACCGCAGACCGAGGCTCGCCAGGGGCACTCCCCAGGCCAGGGAGGGCCTGGGCCTGGAGGGGAGGGCGGTCGGGAGCGGTCATCGCGGGGGACTGGGGAAGTCTGGGTCCGAAGGGGATCGTAGATGCCCAGCGCGCGAGGGGCCAGGATCCGCGGGGTCGCCTGGTGCCCTGCTGGGTGGGGATGGAGGCAGGAGGCGATCGCCTGGCGAAGCGGCCAGGAGGCACTTGCAGGTTTGCCAGTAGCAGGGGCCCCGGTGTCCCCCACCGCGCCCCTCCGCCGGGTCCCAGGACCGGCAGCCACCGTATCCCCTTGCCCGGGCGCCCTTTACGGCCAACGACGCCCCCAGGGCTCCCGCCGGTCGCCAGGGCGAGTGCCACCATCCTGCCGCGGGGCCTGGCCGGGCGGGTCGGGAGGCCGGGCCGGGAGGCCGGGTGGGGCCGCGGGCGCGGGCTCGAGGCGCACCCAGGGAGCCGGTGGGGAGCCAGGGCGGTCCGGGTTGCCCCAGGCCAGGACGGGCCCCAGGCGGCGACGTGGGCGCACGGGGGGCCCGGCAGCGCGGTGGACCCGGGTGGCCGAACCAGACGGCTGGGAACCCCGAGGAGCTGAGGCGCCAGGGCTGGGGGGCACCGGGCCGGCGGCGCGCCCCAGGCCGTCTGCGTGGCGCCACGACAGGCCGGGACGCCCGGCCCCAATGCCCCGCAAGCCCGGCGGCCGCGTGGGCGCGCAGTGGGTCGATTGTCTGGTGGACCGAGCCGCGGCTCTTGGCTGGCGCATGCAGGAAGGGAGCCTGGCGACTAGACAAACTCCGGCGCGCCGGGGGGGGCACTGTAGCCAGAGCCTCCTTGCTCGGCCTATCCTCCAGCACACGGAGGTTCGTCCTTCCCTGACCTGGTGATCGGTGTGCAAGAGTTTCCCGACAAGACTCAGCCTGAGGAGTGGCAGCTACTACTTGCCTCGCTCCGCACGGCCTTCGCCGGGCCAAGTGGGCAGGTCGCCGAGGAAGTCACATGGCTTCGAGGCCAAGAGTCGTTGGCTGCCGATTCTGTGCGCAGTAGTTTCGGAGGGTTCACGCTTATCCTGGATTGCTTCCAGTCCTTCGTGATTCGCTCACTTAGTCGTGGTCAGAGCGGCCGCATCGCTCATGCCCCGCAGCTCTGCGCATTTGTCTCCCTATTCCGGATGCTTCGATCTAGCTTTCTGACGTTCTGGTCTGGGTACTACTTTGAGGCCGCCAGTGGCCTCCGCGGGGTTCAGGAGGGAGTGCTTGTGCTTGCGGCCGTCGCTAACGGCTATGTGCCTGCAGACCAGCTCCTTACCGGCGACCGGACGCTGAAGGATCGCGCCGTCAAGAAGCTCCTCGGTTCATCATCCGGCCTGACTCCTGAGGAACAACACGCCCTCAGAGATCTCAACGAGACCTTGGGACTACATGTCCATGGAGGCCAGCTAGTTTCGACCCTCCTCCTGGGTCGACTCATGGAGCAGGGACACATGCCGACGATTGAACCATACGTCGACGAGTCGCACGCATCGCATTACAGCAACCTAGCTATATGTCTATCCTGGGCAATGCTCAGGATTCTAGGAGCCATACCCGACCGAATGGGTGGAGATGCCTGGAATCAACACTTCCAGCTGCTCGATGCGAGTCTCGCGGGGTATGTGGCGGGCTGGGATCAGCCAGTGGCCCGCGCCTTCGAGCGCTGGATTCAGTTGCAGCTCAGCTTCTCGCCCGTCAATCATAAACCTAGCAACGACTGAACTCGTACGCGAAGGCGTCGACGCCGACGTCGGCATTCCTCATTGGCTTGTCCAAGCTATGGAGCCGGGTCCCCCGATGGGGCCTCGGGGCGTAGAGGCTGCAGTGCCGCCGGTACAACGACGCCCCGCTCCCGAGGTGGCCGCAGTGCGCGTGGAGTGCTCTCTCCGAGAGAGGGGATCCGGATCAAACCGCGGCGCCGGGTGGAGCGGGGGTCTCCCTCGGGTCCGGCTGGTGGTTGGCTGCCCTCCCCTCGCGCCGCTCCAGCGCTCCCGCCACCGCCTCGATCTGCTCGTTGAGCTTCGCGATCTCATCGACGAGGCGCGGCATCGTGTGCTCGTAAGATCCGCTGCCCGATGCGCTTCTGGTGGAACGGCATGTCGTTCACCTCGGCTCCGCCTCGAACCCCTCGAACACACCCCGCGCGTACATCTCGCGGTTCTCGCCCACCCAGCGCGCAGCAGCCTCGAAGCCCATCTCGTGGGCCAGGTCCGCGACGCGTGGGCGGTCGAGCATGTTGGTGAGGCCGGAGCGGCGCACGGCATCGAGGCCTTCCAGCACAGCGCGGGGGACGCGGACGGGGTTGCGATCGGGATCGTGATCGAGGTTCTTCATGAGCTTGCCCTCGCCACCCACGTCGGCGGCATGCCCTCGACGGCG
>CAYMYN010000049.1:0-24012 GCA_964394665.1 uncultured Planctomycetaceae bacterium | reverse complement strand
GCAGGACCGCCGCTGTCATCGCGCGACGCCTCCCGCGCGTTCGGTACGTCGGGCCTCGCGCGCGGCGGCCCGCGGATCGACGCGCTCGATCTGGCCGTCCTCGACGGGCCGGTGCATCGGGCCGCCCGCCGGCCGGATGCCCACCAGGCGCAGGGCGAGCTGCCCGCGGCCGATGCTCGGCGCGCCCCGCCGCGCGGGTACCAGGGAGGGCATCGCCAGGGCGACGATCAAGCGCCCGATGCAGCTCGCCAGGAACAACGCCCGGTACCCGCTGTCGAGGAAGGGCAGCAGCAGGGCTCCCGTGGCGCTGCCCAGGAGCTGCGCCGTGCCGTTCACCACGCTCTGGGCCGCGAACAGGTGCAAGCGCGTGCGGCGGTACCCCGTGTCGAGCAGTTGATTGAAGTGCGAGACCTCGAAGCCGCTCCAGGCCAGGCCCGACAGGGTCTGTCCGACGAGCACGATGCCGAGGCCCTGGGCGAAGACCCAGGGGAAGGGTACGGCGGCGACGAGCAGCAGGGCCAGGGCCAGGATCGAACGCGGCCCGTGGGTGTCGATGGCCCGACCCCACAGCGGCAGCAGCGCGACCTTGACGATCACCAGCCACAGGTTCGCGGCCATGAACTCGACGTACTCGAGGTGCAGGACCTCGAGCATGAAGGGCGAGAAGTAGGCCGAGGCCAGGTAGACGGTGTACTGCAGCGTGCCGACCAGCAGCACCAGGCGCCAAGCGCCCGTGCCGCGCTGGGTGCGTAGGAAGCGCGCCACGCGCATGCGGTCGGGGATGCCGCGGAAGGGCCCTTCGGGCGAGAGGGCCAGGAGCAGGGCGGAGATCAGGCGATAGCCCGAGGCGATCAGGAACAGGGTCGCGAAACCCAACCCGCCCTCGGCGAACGAGACGGTCTGCGAGGCGCGGCCGGGCTCGAGCCGATCGAGGAGCAGGCCGCCGGTGAGCATGCCGATGCAGGTCGAGAGGTGCACGAGGCGCGTGCGGCGGGCGAAGTACCGCCCGCGCACCTCGCGCGGCACGAGGTCGCCGTACCACGAGGCCCAGCTCGTGCCCGCCGCTTGGCCGCAGACCTGGTACAGGCACACCAGGGCGATGAGCGAAGCCGGGCTCGAGACCCGCGCGAGGTCCACCAGCCCCAGGGTGGCGAGCACCGCCGCTTGCCCCAGCGCCGCGCCGACGACCAGCGGCTTGCGCGAGCGCGCCCGCGCCAGGCTGCGCAGCGCGAACAGGGGGCCGAGGGCCCCGATCGCCAAGGGTAGGCCGACGAGCAGGGCCAACTCGATCGGTCGCGCGCCCAGGCGGATGGCGTCGGCGAGGACGTAGACCTCGGCCGTGCCGACCATGAGCGCATACACCGCGCCGTCGGCCATCGAGAGGCGCAAGGCGCGCCGCAAGCGCGCGGGGGTGAGGGGAGCGCCGGGGACCGGGGAGCGGGACACGGGGGCGGGCGGGGGGCAGGGGAGGGAGCGGAGGGTAGTGTCCCCGGGCGCGGGTGCACGCATCCGGGGGGCGGGTGGGGGGCGGAGCGCCCGGCGGCCCCCGGGGGCCTGGGCGAGTCCCCGGGGAGCCCCTGGGAGGGGAGAGGACACGGTTTCCCGAGCCCGGACCCCCGGCGCCCGGGATGTGGGGCAGACTTATATTCCAGACCTGCGTCTCTCGATATCCGAGGATCCCCGTCCGCCTCCCCCCACCCCAGCTCCCGTGAAGGTCCTGCACGTCTCCCGCACCCTGGCCCAAGAGATGCTCGGTCCGATGGTCCTCTCGCGGGCCGTCAAGGACGCCGGCCACGAGATGCGGGCCCTCTTTCTTCCGGACCCGCACTGGCTGCGGAAGATCCGCGAGTACGGGCCCGACGTCATCACCTACAGCGTGATGACCGGCATCCACCGCCAGATCTTCGACCTCAACCGCTTCCTCAAGGCGCGCATGGACTTCTTCGCGCTGATGGGCGGGCCCCACCCGACCTTCGTGAAGGACTGCGTGCGCCAACCGGAGATCGACGCCATCTGCGTGGGCGAGGGCGAGGGCGCGATCGTCGACCTGCTCGACGCCCTCGAGGCAGGGGCGGAGTGGCGCGGGATAGCGAACCTCGCCTGGGCCGACGAGGAGGGCGAACTGCACGTCAATCCGCTGCGCCCGCTCGTGCACGACCTCGACGCGCTGGGGTTCCCGGATCGATCGCTCGTCTACGACGCCCAGCCGCTCTACCGCGACAGCCCGCGCAAGGTCTTCGTGACCCAGCGCGGCTGCCCGATGTCGTGTTCGTTCTGCTTCCACCACGCCTGGCGCGGCAAGGTCTACCAGACGCGCAACTCGCTCTACGTGCGCAAGCGTTCGGTGGACAGCGTGATCGCCGAGGTCCAGGACGTGCGCTCCCGTTACCCGCTGCGCTTCGTGCACTTCGTCGACGACATCTTCAATCTGCGCGGCGACTGGCTAGCCGAGTTCTGCGAGCGCTGGCCGCGCGAGGTGGGCCTGCCCTTCGACGTCATCCTGATGGCGAACATGACGCGCGAGGAGCACATCCGCCAGCTCAAGCACGCCGGCTGCATCTACGCCCGCGTGGCCTTCGAGGCGGCCAGCGACTACGTGCGCAACACGGTCTTCAAGAAGAACACCGAGCGCCAAGAGCTGGTCGACGCGGCGCGCTGGATCAAGCAGTACGGCATCCGCTTGGGTTCGCTCAACATGCTCGGCGGGCCGGGCGGGACGCTGGAGGACGACCTCGACACGGTGGCGCTCAACGTGGAGTGCCAGGTCGACCACCCGCTGTGCTCGATCGTCCAGCCGTACCCGGAGTTCGAGATCAACGACATCACGCGCCAGATGGGCATCGCGGTCGCCGAGTACGACGACTTTCCGGCGCAGTTCAACCGCGAGGCGACCATCGAGGTCAAGGACAAGGTCGCGATCGAGAACCTGCACAAGTGGTTCCCGCTGCTCGTGCGTCACCCGCGGCTCCTGCCCCTGGCGCGGCGCACGTTGCACTCGCGCGGCCTGCGCCTGCCGTTGCTCGTGCTCTACATGCTCTATTCGGAGTGGATGGTCACCGAGCAGAACCGCCTCTACGACCGAGCCCAAGGCCACCGCAGTTGGCGCTCCTCCGCCCCGCTGGACTTCGCGTTGCGGGTCCTCTCCAAGGGCTTCGTGCGCGCCGTCGGGACGCTGGGCGGGCGCGTGGTCAGCCGCATGGCGACGCGCCTCGAGATGGGCGACGAACGCGTCGTGGCGCACGTCGACTGATCGCCAGGCGGTCAGGATTCGGCCCGTCGGGGCTGCGCGTCGGCGCCCCGATCGGGCAGGATGGGGACGCGCGACGCCGCGTCGGCGCCGCGCCGAAGGGAATCCATGAGGAGGATCGAACGATGCACCCGCGCGACGTGTTGGGGCGAGTGAAGGGCGAGTTGGACCGCTGGCAGGCGACGCTCGACGAGGTTCGCCTGCAGGCTGGGTTGGGCAAGCTCGAGCTGCGCGAGAAGCGCGACGAGGCCCTCAAGGCCTTCGACAAGTCCTACCGCGAGTCCAAGGCGCTGCTCGAGGGCGTCCGCGAGGAAGCGGAGGGCGAGGTCTCGACCCTGAAACGCAGCCTGGAAGCCGGCTGGAAGGAGCTGCGAAGGACCTACGACGAACTCTCGCGCAAACCGTCGAGCGGCGGCTGAGCTCCAGCGACCGCTGCGCTCGGTTCAGACCACGCCCGGCGGCGGCGGCTCGACGAAGGTGGCCTGCGGCCCCTTCTCGCCGGGCTCGACGTTGAGCGCGACGGACTGGCCGACCTCGAGCGAGTCCATCGACAGGCCGTTGCGCACCGCGTTGCGGTGGAAGTAGACCTGTTCGCCGCCCTGCGTGACGATGAAGCCGTAGCCCTCGTGGGCGAAGAGTTGCTCGACGATGCCCAGGTGCGGCGGCTCGGGGACTCCCCGTACCTGCCGGGTGCCGTTCTTGTCGCGGTAGCGGCGCACCTCGCGCTCGAAGGCGTCGAGGGCCTTGCGCAGGGCCGGCTCGACGTCGACGTCCGCGCCCTCGGCGAGGATCTCGGCCCGCCGCGCCATGCACCGGATCGCGACGCGGTCGTTGCCCTGCTTGTGGTGGGCATCCTTCTGGATGTCGAGCCACACGTCGATCAGATCGGTGTGACCGGCGGCGAGGGACTCGAGCCGGGCCTCGGTGGCCTGCTGAACCTCGAGCGAGAGAGCGTTGGGGTTGCGCCAGTGGATTTCCATGGATGCCGATGGGGATGGGGTGCGGCGCGTCGCCGGCGGAGTGGACCGGGCAGGATGCCCGGAGCCCGGGGGCCGGGCAACAGGATACCCCCCGCGCCGGCCGCACCCGACGGGCGCTTCTCCGGGGTGACCCGAGCCGCGCGAGCGCGCCGAGCAGGGTGCGCGGGCCTCCAGTCCGGGCCCCTGGCCGCTGCCCGCCGGCCACCGAGTCGCGGGACGCGTGGAAGGATCGGGGGAGCCGACCTACAATCCCGCCCCCCCAGCGGGGGCCGATCCGCCCCCGGCCCGCTCCGCCGCCCCGCGACATGTTCCGGACCCAGCTCAAGTCCAAGATCCATCTGGCGGCCGTGACCGACGCCAACCTCGGCTACGAGGGCAGCATCACGATCCCCCAGGACGTGCTCGACCAGGTCGACCTGTGGCCCGGCGAGAAGGTGCTGGTCGTCGTGCGCGACAACGGGGAACGCTTCGAGACCTACGTGCAGCCCGGCGCGCCCGGCTCGGCGGCCTTCATCGTGAACGGCTCGGCCGCCCGTCGCGTGCAGGTCGGCGACCGCATCACGATCATGGCCTTCGGCCTCTCCGAGAAGCCGATCCGCGCCCAGAAGGTGCTGTGCGACGAGCGCAACCGCGTCGTGCAGCGCAGCGAGGGCTACGAGTTGGTCACCGAGCCGCGCGTCGTGCCGCTGCGCTGAAGCTTCGAGCCCGGATCAGCGCTCGGCCCCCGGCGCGCCCGCGGGCTGCGCGATGCGCAGTGTCGGGTCGCCCAGGAGCAGGAACTTCATGCCCTGGAAGAAGATGCTCGGGGGATACCACGACTCGGTCGGCGCGAGCTCGAACAAGCGCTCTTCCGCGACGTAGCGCGCCAGCGCCGTCCGCCAGGCGTCGCCGACGCGCGCCGAGCGCCCTTGCGCCAGCGCGAGCGCAAAGCCGTCCATCAGGGTCAGGGCCGCCGGCTGGGCGCCCGTGTTGCAGCCGATGTAGACCACGGCGCCGCCCTGGGGCATGCGCAGCAGGCGTTCGCCGAGCCCCGTGGTGTTGAATCGACCCGGCTGCAGGGGCGCGGGCGCGGGCGGCGGGGCGTCGAACACCTGGCCGGCGTTCGTTCCGGCGTGGACCAGGCCGTGCTCGTCGAGGTAGGGCTGGTAGGGCGGCTCGACGCACAGGTGCGCCGTGCTGCAGCCGACGGAGAGGAAGACCGCCGGTCGCGCCGCCGCCAGGGCCGAGCGCTCGGCCTCGCCCAGGCACAGGTGCCAGGTGTCGTTCGTGCCGTGGCCCACGTGCAGGGCGAGCTCGACGCCGCCGAGCAACGCATCGCGCACGCCCGCGGGCGAGGGCACGCCCTCGACGTCGCCGTAGAACTGCCGCGTCACCTCGAAGCCGCCGCGCGCGAGGGCCTCGCCGAGCCCGCCCAGGCGCGCGCGGGCGTCGACCCACTCGGGGGCGTGCACCAGCAGCGCGCGCGGCGCGCGCTCGATCGGTCGCCACTCCAGGGTCTTGGCGGCCACGGCGCGCAGCTCCTCGCGGCTCGACACGGGCCAGCGCCCGAAAGCGAGCTCCGGGACGTAGGACACCCGGTCGAAGTCGATCGGACCCGACTTGTGGTGCTCGCCGCGCACCTCGCCGAAGTAGCGCGCGTGGTGCCCCTCGCGCGAGGCGTTCCAGTCGTCGAACTCGCCCGCCGCGTCGGCCACGTCGGCGTAGTAGAGATCGCTCGGATAGAAGGCGGTGTGGAAGGCGGCCTCGGTGACGCGGTCCAGCACCATGAAGCGCACCGGGCAGGTGTCCGCGTCGCCGACGAGCAGCACGTAGCGCGCGCCGCGCTCCTTCCAGGCTCGGTAGAGGTGGCGCTTGAGGCGCTCGGGCGCGTCGGCTCCCGGGGCATTCGCGAGGGTGGTCTCGAGGGGCGCAAGCTCGACGCGGAACTCCTGCGAGCGCGCGGCGACGAAGGGTTCGAGGTCCGGGCACCACTCGAGGGGCGCGACGATCACGAGGGTCGCACGTTCCCCGGCCCCGTCCTGTGGTGCGGCCGAGGCCAGGGGGACGAGGAACGCGAGGAGGAAGGGGAGCCGCCGCATGGCGCCCATCGTCCGCGCGTCCGGCCCGCCGTCAACCCGCTTCCGGTGGGTTGGTCGCTGGGATCCGTCCTCGATGCGGAACCCGTCGCGAAGACCGCGGTTGAAGCGCGCCTCTCCGACCCTTCCGGCCCCCGAGGTGCCCCATGTCCCGATTCTCCCGCCCTCGTCGCGCGGGGCGAGCGCAGCGCGCCGGCTCGATCGCCGTGTCGCTCGTCCATCTCCTTGGTGCCGTGCTCCTGGCCTTGGGAGTCCTCCTGTTCCTGGCCTCGCGCTCGGGGCGCTTGAAGACCGTCGCGCACGTCGCCGACGATCACATCGGCGTGCTCGTCGATCACCGCGCGGGCGAGCTGCGCCCGATCGAGCAGGCGGGCTACCGCTTCGTCCTGCCGGGCTTGCAGGCCGTGCACACCCTCGAGCGCTCGCCGGTCGAGTTCCGCATGCAGGGTGGACAGCGAGTTGGGGACGACGACGTGCCCTTCCTCGTGGTGCGCGCGCGCGACGGCTCGCGCCTGTGGTTCGACTCGGTCGTGATCCAGTACCAGATCGATGCCGCGCACGCGGCGCGCGCGTTGACCGATACGGGACCGCAGGAGGGGAGCCGCGGCGCGCTCGTCGACGCCTACGCCCGTCCGGTGCTGGCGGAGGAGTTCGGGCGCTTCACGGCGGGCGAGATCGTCCAACCCGAGAACCGTCGCGCCGCGGTGGAGCGCGCGCAGGAACGGTTGATCGCGTTGCTCGCCCCCCACGGCATCGCCCTGCGCGAGGTCGCGGTCTCCCGGCCACGCTTCGAGGACCGCTACGAGAAGACCATCGAGCGGCGCAAGGTGGCCGAGCAGGAGATCGGGCGTCTCGTGCTGGAGGCCGAGCAGCTCGTCGAGGGCCAGGCCGCCGAGGAGCGCCGCTTCGAACGCAAGCTCGAGCTGCAGCTCGCCAAGGACTCGGACCAGTGGGCGCGGGAGCTCCAGGATCTGCGCCATGCCGAGCAGTTGCTCGCCGCCGGGCGCGGGCTGGAGCTCGAGCGGCTCGAGCGCGCGCGGGCCGCGACCCTCGAGGCCGCTCGTGCGACCTGGGCCCAGCGACGCTCCGCCGCCGAGGCCGAGCTCGGCGCCCTGGAACGCAGTCGCGCACCGCGCCTGGAGGCCGTGCGCGCCGAACACCAGCGGCGTCTGGCGGCGTTGGCGACCGAACAGGGACGCCGACGGGATGAGCGCGTGCGGAGCACGGAGACCTTGCTCGCCGAGAAGCCCGGCCAGCTCGAGCGCCAGCTTCGCGAAGCGGAGTTCGCGCGCCGCGAGGCCCAAGCGCGCCAGGCGGCGGAGCTCCTGACGGCCCAGGCCGAAGTGCGCAGACTGCTCGATGAGGCGGAATCCCAGGCCGCCGCCCGCGATCAGGCCGCCGATCTCGAGCACGCCCTGCGGCGCGCCCGGGCCCAGAACCTGCTCGCGCGACACGCGGGCGAGGCGCGCGCCTTCGGCGATCTGGCGCGGGCCCTCGAGACCAGCGGCGAGGCCGGCGTGCGCTCGGCGCTGGTCGAGGTCCTGGGCGGCGTCGAGTTGCAGCTCGAGTCTCCGGCCCGCGAACACGACGGGGCCGCGCAAGCGCGTCCGGCGGCGCGTCGCTGAGCCCCACCCCAACCACCGAACCCCCGAGTTCCTGCCATGGACTTCCGCCCGCTCCTGCGCCGCGCCGCCTTCGCTCTGCTGCGCGGCATCGCCCGCGTCCGTCGCGCCGGGGCCCGCGCCCTGCTCGCGCTGCCCGGGGCCCTCGGCTCCCTGCGCTCGAGCCGCCTGGTGCGCGGTCTCCAGTCCGCATCGCGCCGGGCCCTGCGCGTCGCCGTCCCGGCGGCCCTGCTCGTGGCGCTCGCCCTGGCCTTCGAGGCCTTCTGTCTCGTGCGCATCGAGCCGGGCGAGATCGGCGTGCGCCAACGCGAGTGGGGCTCGAGTCGCGGCGTCGAGGCGCTCGACCACCCCGGCCCCGCGCTCTTCGTGAGCTGGCCCGGCCGCGTCCGCTGGCAGCGCCTCGACGGCCGCACGCGCGTCGAGACCTTCGCGCCGCCGGACGACGGCGGCACGCGTCCGCCGCTCGAGGTGCGCACGCGCGAGGGCAACGCCGCGACCGTGTGGGCCGGCGTTCCCTACCGCATCCGCCCCGGATCGGCCCATCGCCTGGTGGCGGACGGGGCGCGCGGAACCTACCCGCGGCAGGTCGCGACGACCATCGAGAAGGTCCTGACCCAGGAGTTCGCGCGCCTCGCCTCGGACGAGTTCCACGATCCCGCCGCGCGGCGCAGCGTGTGCGACGGGGCCCTGGCGCGCCTCGCGGACGCCCTGGCGCCGCTGCACGTCGAGGCCCTCGGTGTCTGGATCCGGGCGGTGGAGTTCCCGCCGACCTACGAGAAGACCCAGCAGGAGCAGCAACTGCGCAGTCAGAGCGTGCTGACCCAGGAGGTCCTCGATGGTCTGGCGGCGCGCCAGCTCGAGAACCAGTTCGTGGCGCACGCGGTCGCCCGCGACCACAGCGCTCTGTTGACCCGGCTGACGCGCGCCTACGACGCGGCCCAACGCGCGGCGCGGGAGGAGATCGAGCTGCAGGCGGCCCGCAACCAAGGCTTGGCGCGCGAGCTGGAGGCGGAGCGCGCGGTGCGAGCGGCGCAGCTCGACGAGCTCCACGCCCAGGCGCGCCACAACGAGGAGCAGCTCGCCCTGGCGGAGCTGGCGCAGCGCAAGCGCGAATTGGAGGACGAGCTGGCGCGGGAGGAGGCCGAGTTGACGGCGAGCCTGGGGCTCGAGTTCGAGGACCTGCATCGGGTGGGGGAGCAGGAGCTCGCGCGCCTGGTCCTCGACCAACGCGAGGTGGAGCAGGCCCTGGAGCAGGAGCTGGGGATCCTCCGGGCCGCGGCCCAGGGCGAGCTCGAGGAGGCTCGCCGCGAGCATGCCTCCCAGGTGTCGGCCCTGCGACGTGCCGGCGAGCGCCGCGCGCGCGAGGTGCGCGACGCCGCCGAACTGCGGCACGACGCACGCTTGGTCGAGGCCGATCTCCTGCTCGAGGCCGCGGCGGTCGAGCGCGAACGCCTGCGGGGCGAAGTCCTGGCTTCGCGCGGAGGACGGCTGTGGCTCGCCCGCGAGGCCGCCCGACGCGTGCGTTTCGGCCGGGTGGTGCTCGACCCCGCCGACGCACGGGTGCCCTCGCCCCTAGAGCTCGACGCTCTCGCGGCCTTGCTCCTGGGCTCGGAGGCGGAGCCGACCCGCGCACCACGCGCCCCCGCCGAACGCCGCTGAGTTCACCGGCGGCGGGGCCCACCTGATCCATGGGCCCGGTGGGCTGAGACGCCCCATCCGGTGTGCAGCGGAGCTTGTCGCGATCCGGGGCGACGAGTTCCCTCGCCCGCGCACGCCCCAGCCGTCCGAAGTTCCCCTCTGGCCGGCCGGAACCGGGTGTACGATGAAGATTGGGGATGCCCGCCCAGCGTCCTCCATCCATGGATCGCCCCGACCGCAAGTCCGTGTTCAAGAACCCCGAGGCCGTCGAGCGGGAGATGCGGCTGCCCGCGGTCGTCTCCTACAGCTTCGTGGGCGACTCCTCGCCCTCCTACCACGCGCGCCTGGTGTCGACCGTCGAGGACGTGGTCGGGGCCGCCAGCGTGCGCCGCCAGAGCACCCGCCCGAGCAAGGGCGGCAAGTACGCGGCCTACCACTTCGAGGTCTTCCACGCGACCTTCGACGAGGTCGAGTCCCTCTACCGCCGCGTCTGCGACCTCGAGGGCACGCGTTTCGTGCTGTGACCAGCGTGGGGGCACGTCCCCCCGCTGATGCCTCGACCGTCAGGCGAGGATGCCGCGGATCAGCTTGGGCTCGACGACGCCCGTGAGTTTGCGGTCGAGCCCGCCGTGGCGGTAGCTGAGCGCATGGTGGTCGAGGCCCAGGAGGTGGAGGATCGTGGCGTGTAGGTCGCGCACGTGGTGGCGGTCCACGGCGGCCGATTCACCGAGCTCATCGGTCTCGCCGTAGCTGCCCGGGCGAATGCCCGCACCGGCCAACCACATCGTGAAGGCTTTGGGATTGTGGTCGCGGCCGCCATCGCTGGCGATCTGGTCGTCGCCCTCTTGCTGGCTGACCGGCTGCCGGCCGAACTCGCCGCCCCAGATCACCAGGGTCTCCTCCAGGAGCCCGCGACGCTCGAGATCGGCCAACAACCCGGAGATCGGACGGTCGACCTCGGGGCAGTGGATGGCGAGGTTCTCCTCGACGCCGTGGTGCGCGTCCCAGGTCTGCTGCTGGTGCCCGCCGCCGTGGTAGATCTGCACGAAGCGCACGCCGCGCTCGATCAGGCGCCGCGCGATCAGGCACTGGCGCCCGAAGGGGCTGGGCCCGACCGCCAGCGGGTGGTCCGGGGCCGGGTCGTGGATGCCGTACATCTCCTGGGTCGGACGGTCTTCCTGGGCGAGGTCGAGGGCCTCGGGGGCGCTCTCCTGCATCTGGAAGGCGAGCTCGTAGCTCGCGATGCGTGCGGCCAGCTCCGAGCGCTCGGGGCGCCGCGCGGCGTGCAGCTCGCCCAGGCGCCGCACGAGCTCGACCTGCTCCCGTTGCATCTCGCGCGTCAGGCCCGCGCGCGCGGACATCGGGGCCGCCGCGAGATGCAGCACCGGATCCCCGGTCGAGCGGAACAGCGTGCCCTGGTAGGCCGCCGGCATGTAGCCGCTGGTCCAGTTCGCCGGTCCCGAGATCGGTCCTCCGCGCGGGTCGTGCATCACGACGAAGCCCGGAAGATTGCGGTTGGGCGTACCCAACCCGTAGGTGACCCACGCGCCGAGGGCCGGATGGCCCTGCAGGGTCTGGCCGCTGTTGAGCTGCAAGACGGCCGATCCGTGGGCGAAGGAGTCGGTGTAGAGGCTCTTCACCACCGCCAGCTTGTCCATGTGCGCCGGGAGGTGGCGGAAGGCGTCCGAGCACCACTGGCCGGTCTCTCCGAAGCGGCGGAACGTGCGCCGTGAACCGAGCAGCCGCGCGGTGGAGACCTGGTTGCGGCGCCGTTCGTTCTGGACCGTCTGGCCGTCGTGTTTCTGCAACTCGGGCTTGTAGTCGAACAGGTCCATCTGCGACGGCCCGCCGAACATGAACAGGAAGATCACGTTCTTGGCGCGCGGCACACGGTGCGGGGCGCGCGGCGCGAGCGGGCCGGCGCCGCCGCTCGGGTCGTCCAGCGCCGAGCGCAGGAGCGCCGGGAAGAGCGGGAGCCCCAGGAGACCCGCGCCCGCCTCGGCCAGGAACTGGCGTCGGCTGGGGCCGCTGGAGCCGGAGGCGGGGTCGGGTCGGGCGGGAGGCATCAGTCGACGTAGACGAACTCGTTCGCGTTGAGGAGCGCGAGGGCCAGCGACTCGAAGGCCACGCGGCGCGCGTCGATCGGCTCGGGGCCCAGCTTCAGCTCGCCGGCGGCGGTGCGCACGGACAGGCCCTCGACGACCAGGGCTCCGCCCAGGGCACGCAGGCCCAGGGCCCCCGCGTCCAGGTTCCCGAGCCGCGCGGACTCGAGCGACGTCTGCCCCTCGCGGCGCACGCCGAGGTACGCGCCGCGCAGCTCGAGCACCAGTTCGAAGGTCCGATCGACGGTGAAGTCGAGCGGCGCGTCGGCGAGCACGCGCGGCGCGAGGCCCGGACCGAGCAACTCGACCAGGCGCCATTCGCCCAGCGCGGCGTCGAGCACGAGCTCGAGTCCGACGGGCTCGCCGTCCCGCTCGGAGGCCCGCAGCAGCACGCCGGCGAGCTCACAGCCCTCGTCGAGTCGGATCCGCAGCCGCACGAGGGCGTCGGCGAACTCCGGCAGGGGCGGGAGGGCCACGGGGCCGATGGCCGGATCGACCTCGCGCGTATCGTTGTACTCGTTGCCCCAGCGTCCGCGCAGGACGCGCCAGTCGCCGGCGGGCACGCGTAGGAAGGCGGAATCGGGGGCGGACTCGAGGAAGTCGACTTGGAGGCGCGGAGGGAAGGCGGAGTCGATGCGCAGCGCGGGCACGAGTCCGCGGGCGAGCTCCTCCTGGCGCTCGAGGTGCTCGAGGGCGAGTTCGAGCTCGGCCGGCGCGGGTTCGCGCGCGAGCACGCGCCGCCACAACGCGCGAACGCGCTCCGCCGCCGCGGCGCCGGGATCCGCGTCCGAGACGCTGGACCAGACACGTTCGGCGAGCGAGCGGGCGCGCTCGTCGACGAACTCGTCGTTGAGCAGGGCGAGGGCCTGGGTGGCGGTGGTCGTGACGGGACGCCGGCCGATCGACGCGTTGGGACTCGCCAGGTCGAAGGCCTCGAGCAGCGGGGGCGCCATGCCGCGCTTGACGAAGGTGTACACCGAGCGCCGGCGTAGATCGTCCTCGGGCGAGAGTTCCCAGCCCTCACCGGGCTTGGAGGCACCGGCCAGGACCTCCCGCGCGAGGCGCGGAAAGAAACCTCGGCCGCCGCGGGCCGGGACGAGATCGCCGCTGACCGCCAACAACGCGTCGCGCAGGGCCTCGGCGTCGAGGCGCCGCAGCTCCTGGCGCCAGAGCAGGTGGTTGGCCGGATCGCGCTCGAGCGCGTCGGCGTTCGCCGCCCGCGAGGACATGCGATAGGTGTACGAGCGCAGGATGCGCCGGTGCAGGGCCTTCACGCTCCAGCCGCCCTCGACGAACTCGCGCGCCAGCCAATCGAGCAACTCGGGGTGCGTCGGCGGCTCACCGGTCGAGCCGAGGTCGTTGGGCGTCGGCGCCAGCCCGCGGCCGAAGTGGCCCTGCCAGATGCGGTTGGCCATCACGCGCGCCGTGGTGGGGTGTTCGGGGCTGGCGATCCACTCGGCCAGCGCCAAGCGTCTCCCGGCGTGCGGACGCTCGGCGCGCGCGGGGGCGATCCACGGCTCGGGCTCGACGCCCTCCGCGCACAGGATGGGGGGGAAGCCCGGCTCGACGGCCGCGAGCGGCGCGTGCACGTTGCCGCGCGCGAGCACGTGCGTGGGTTGGCCCTCGTCGCGTTCGCCGACGACGAGCAGCCAGTCGAGGTCGCCCTCGAAGGAATGCTCGAGCATCTCGGCCTCGCGTTGCAGCAGGTAGAGCCGCAGACGTTGGGCCGCGTCGAGCGCGTCCAGGACCTGGTCGTTGCTGGGTTCCTCGGCGGAGGCCGGGCGCGCCGCGGCCTCGACGGGGTGGGCGCTCGCCTCGCTGGATCCGGCGCTCGCCGGGACGGCCGCGGCCTCGGCCAGCAGGCCCTCGAACATGCGCGTGCGCGCCGCGGCCAGGCGTCGGTCGTACTCGACCCGTCGCTCCGCGATCGTGTGGGTGCGGTCCCGCTCCCAGCGCTCGAGATCCTCGGGGGAGGGATCCCAGGCGTGCAGGGTCTTCGAGTCCAGCGCGAACTTGGGCCGCGACCAGCGCTGCACGTTGCGCACGAAGGCGAGCAGGCGGTAGTAGTCCTCCTGCAGGATCGGGTCGGTCAGGTGGTCGTGGCAGCGCGCGCAGCCGATGGTCACGCCGAGCAACCCCTCGCCGATCGTCGCGAGGATGTCGTCGAGCTCGTCCATCTCGGCCTGCAGGCGATCGTCGGGCTCGCTGTCCCAGGATCCCAGGCGGTAGAAGCCCGTGGCCGCGAGCGAATCGCGCGTGCGCGGCTCGAGCTCGTCTCCCGCGAGTTGTTCGAGCAGGAATCGGTCGTAGGGCTTGTCTTGCTCGAAGGCGCGGATGACGTAGTCGCGGTATCCGCCGGCGCGCGGCTTCTCGGTGTCGCGCTCGTATCCGTTCGTCTGCGCGAAGCGCACCACGTCGAGCCAACGACGACCCCAGCGCTCGCCGTACTCCGGCCGCGCGAGCAGCTCGTCGATCAGCCGCTCCCACTTGTCGGGCGCGGGGTCGGCGAGGTAGCGCTCGACGTCCTCGTGGCGGGCGGGCAGTCCGAGCAGGTCCACGTGGACCCGGCGCACCAACTCGCGGTCGGACGCCGGCGGGTTGGGCTCGAGCCCCTCCGCCTCCAGACGCGCCAACACGAAGCGGTCGATCGGTTCGCGTACCAGGTCCTCGCGCGCGACGTCGGGCGGATCGATCCTGCGCGGAGGTTGCCAGGCCCAATGGGCCAGGGCCTCCTCACCCGGTCCATGGGCGCCCGCGACCCCGTCCGGCCAGGGCGCGCCGAGGGCCACCCAGCGCTCGAGGATCGCGACCTCGGACGCGCTCAGGGGCTCGTCCGGCGGCATGGCCCACTCTTCGTCGACGCGTCGCACGGCCTGCACGAGCAGGCTCTGGTCGGGGTGCCCGGGTACCACCGACGGACCGCGGTGCCCGCCGCGCAGGAGTCGCTCGCGGCTGGCCAGCGCGAGGCCGCTGCGCGGGTGCGTGAGGTCGGGGCCGTGGCAGTCGAAGCAGCGCGCCGCGAGCAGCGGCCGCACCTGTTCCTCGAAGAACCGTTCGGCTTGACGTTGGGCCTCGTCCCGCGCCGGTTGGATGCCCGCGGCGGGTCCCTCCGCGCGCACCCCTTCCACGGCCGTCGAACCAAAGGTCGCGACGACCAACGTGCTGAGCGAGAGCAGCGCGAAGATGCGCCTCATCCCATGCGTGGGGCCGTGAACAGGGGGGGAGAGGGAACCGTCCGCGCACTCCTCGTCCTCGGCAGAGCGGAGCGCGCCACGGGGGACCATCGTAGCCCGCGTTCCCCGATCCCTGGGCCCTACGGTTCCGTGTGCTGGCGCGCTTCCGGCCGTTGTCCCAGCCTGGTGCGCCGGGGATGCTGCGGCACGGGGTCGCGCTCGTCGCGGCGTCCGCCCCGGATCCCGATCCACGGGCCGTGCCGCGCGCCGGATCGGGACGCCCGCGTGGAGCGCTCGTCGCGTGGCCGTGCCACCGGTTCCAGGTCGAGACCCGCCCGTCTCGACCGTGGCAACGCGCGCCGAACCCGCGGGAGGATGGGAGGGGCGCCTTCGCGCTCCTACCCTGTCCGCCCGTGGCCTCCCGCTACCTGGACGATCTGCGCCGCATCCGCCCCGCGGCGCGGCTCTTCCTGTTCGGTTCGGCCTGGATGGGCGCCGCCCTGGCGATTCCCTGGGCGCTGCTGCAGCTCTACCTCGATCGCCTCGGTCACACCAAGGCCGAGATCGGCGACGTGCAGGCCGCCGAGGCCTGGGGCCACGTGCTGATCGCCGCGCCGGGCGCGTTGTTGCTCGCGCGTTGGCGCACGCCTCCCCTGCTGGTCGTGGCCTCGGTCGGCACGGCGCTGGGGCTCGCGCTGCTGCCCTGGCTCGATTCGCTCCTGGCCATGAAGGTCTGCAAGGTCGCGATCGGCGCGTGCTGGTGGCTGCACTACGTCGCGATCGCGCCCTTCCTGCACCGGCACTCGGAGACCGAGGAGCGCTCGACTCTGTTCGGCCTGGCCGAGGCCGTGCACACCGGCGCCATGGTGCTGGGCTTCCTCGTCTCCGGCCGTGTCGCGGACCATCTGGCGAGGCACTTCGAGGACCCCGCCTTCGGGTTGGGCCTGGTGCTCTCCTGTTCGGGCCTGCTCGCCCTGTGCTCGGTGCCCTTCTACGCCGCGATCCGCGAGACGCGGCCCGAGCAGGAACGCGCGCTGCGCATCCTGCCCACCTTGGTGCGCCACCGCGGCCTACTGGCGCGTTTCGTCGTTCCGCAGGCCGTCGTCGCCCTCGGGGCAGGGCTCGTGATCCCCTTCCTCGGGCTCTACTTCCAGGATCGATTCGAGCGCGGACCGACGGCGGTGGGGGACCTCAACGCGGCCTGGCAACTGCTCGCCACCCTGGCGTTCCTGCTCTCGCCGCTGCTCGTACGACGCTTGGGCTTCGTGCGCTCGATGGTGGCGGTCGAGCTGGCTTCGATCCCGTTCTTCCTGTTGCTCGCCTTCACCGCCAGCTACCCGGTCGCGGTCTTCGCCTTCCTGCTGCGTGGCGCGTTGATGAACAGCGCCAGCCCGATCCTCAAGACCTTCATGATGGAGGCCTCGCCGCCCGGAACGCGCGAGGCCCAGGTCGTCCTCAACAGTGCCGCCTGGGGCGTGGCCTGGATCCTGGGACCGTGGATCGGGGGTCGGCTGCTGGACGCGACGGGCAACGAGTACGCGGTGCTGATGTGCACGACGGTGGTGCTGTACTTCGCCGCGAGCGTGGCGACCTACGTGTTGCTCTCGCCCCTCGACCCGCGCGTGCGACGGCGAGAGTTGCCCCCCGAAGGGCCGCTGCCGGGGGCGGGCGAGCCCGGGCCCGGGGCCTGAGGTCGCCCGCTCCGGGCACCTCGGCACCGCGCCGCCGTTCCGCGGGTGGACGCGGCCGGGCCCATCGGGCACCGTGGGAAGGCCTCGCGCCCCTGGCCCTCGCCCCCGCATGCCTCCCAGCCGCCCCACCGTCGCGCGCCGCCTGCGTGCCCTGACCGTCCTCTGCGCGTGGTCCGCGCTCCTCGTCGGCCTCGCTCCGGCCCAAGCGCCGCCCGGCTACTACGCCGCCGCCGACGCGAGCGACGCCGCGAGCCTGCGCACGAGCCTGCACGCGATCATCCGCGACCACCAGCGGTTCCCTTACACATCCTCGGCCACCGACACCTGGGACATCCTCGAGCTCGCCCAGGAGGACCCCGGCGATTCGACGCGCATCCTCGACGTCTATCGCAACGCGAGCTACCCCAAGCAAGGCGGCGGGACCGGCGAGTACAACCGCGAGCACTCCTGGCCGATCTCCTACGGCTTCCCGAACGACAGCAGCTCCAACTACCCGTTCACCGATTGCCACGCGTTGTTCCTGTGCAACGCCACGTACAACAACTCGCGCGGGAACAAGCCCTATCGCAACGGTTCTCCCGCCCACTCCGAGCGTGCGACCGATTTCAACAACGGTCAGGGTGGCGGGACCGGCACCTATCCGGGCAACTCCAACTGGACCGCGGGCCTGGCCTCGAACGGCGACTGGGAGGTCTGGATCGGCCGGCGCGGCGACATCGCGCGCGCGCTGCTCTACCTCGATCTGCGCTACGAGGGCGGAACGCACGGCACGACCGGCGCGAACGAGCCCGACCTCGTCCTGACCGACGACCCGGCCTTGATCTCGGCCTCGAACACGGGGAACAACGAGAGCGTCGCCTACATGGGGATGCTCGCCGTGCTCCTCGAGTGGCATGCCCAGGACCCTCCCGACGACTTCGAACGCTCGCGCCACGAGGTCGTCTTCGGCTTCCAGGGCAATCGCAACCCCTTCATCGATCACCCCGAGTGGGTCGATTGCGTGTTCCAGGGCCAATGCGGTCAGAGCCCCTTCGTGGTGTTCTGCGAGGGCGATGGCAGCGCAACCCCCTGCCCCTGCGCCAACCCCGGGGATCCCGGCCACGGTTGCGCCAACAGCTACTTCACCGGCGGCTGTGCCCTGGCCGCGAGCGGCTCGCCCTCGCACTCGGCCGCCGACCTCGTGTTCTCGGTGAGCGGGAGCACCCCGGGTCAGCCGGGCCTCTTCTTCCAGGGCCTGAACGCGGTCGCGGGCGGGCAGGGCACGCCCTTCGGGGACGGCCTGCGCTGCGCGGGCGGCGGGCTGCTGCGCATCCAGGTGCGGATCGCGAACGCCTCGGGCTCCGCCCAGACGACGATCCCGATCCCCCCGGTCGCCCAGGTGCAGCCGGGGAGCACCCGCCGCTACCAGTGGTGGTATCGGGACCCGCTCGCCGGCCCCTGCGGAACCGGCTTCAACTTGAGCAACGGGCTCGAGATGGTGTGGCTCCCCTGACGCGCGTCGATTCAGGTCCCCAGCTCCCGATCCGCGCTCCGGGCGTCGCGAGCCCCACCTTCGCAGTCTGGGACGCGGTCGGGACAGTGTTCCGAGGCCGTGGCTCGTCGGTACGCGGCGGGTCCAGCGCACGATCGCAACGCGTTCCTATGGCCTTCGAGCTCCGATTCGTTGCACGGGCGCCCTCCGCGGGCGACAATCAGGCTGGTCCCCAAACCCGCCCTTCCGGAACATGAACAAGCGCAGCCGCAGATCGCCCGAACAACAGATCGCCGACCTCCAAGCCAAGATCGCCGAGCTCCAGGAGCGCAAGGAGCGCCGGGAAGCCCTGCAGGATCCCGCCCGACGCCACGTGGCGGCGGCCCTGCGCACGGTGGACAAGGCCCTCGACGTCTGCTCCGACCCGGCCTTGAAGACCACCCTGCGCGAGGTGCGCGAGCAGCTCGCGGGGTGCGTCGACCCCAAGGGCATCCTGGTCCCCAAGGCCGCTCCCAAGGCCCGCACGCGCCGCGCCTCGGCCGCCCACTCCGACGTCGATGCCGACGCCGTCCTGCGGTACCTCAAGTTGAACCCCGGCAGTCGTTGCGAGGACGTCGCCCGCGGGCTCGACATCGACAGCGGCACCCTCAGCCCGGTCCTCAAGACGCTCAAGACCGAAGGCAAGGCCCGCACCGAGGGTCAGGCCCGCGGCACGAAGTACTTCGCCGGCGCCTCGCGCTGAGCCACTCGAGGCCCTCGCCTCGTCGGTCCCACGTTCGACCCGACACGCCGCCCTGCGGGAGCCCCTCCCGCGGGGCGGCGCGTCTTTCCAGGCGGCCAGAAGGCCGATCCCCAAACGTCAGCGCGCCGCCCGGACCTCTCCGGGCGGCGCGCTGTTCGCCGAGGGGAGCGATCGGCTCCCCACGAGGATCGGTTGGCGACTACCAGCGATCGCCGCCGCGGCTGCCGCCGCTGCGGCCACCGCCACCACCGCCGCCGTAGCCGCCACGGCCGCCGCCGCCACCACCGAAGCCGCCGCGGCCACCACCGCCGCCCCCGCCACCGGCGGGGCGCTCGCGGGCCTCGTTGACCTTGAGGTTGCGGCCGTCGAGCGCGTAGCCGTCCATGGCCTGGATGGCGCCCTGGGCGTCGTGGTCGTTGGCCATCTCGATGAAGGCGAAGCCGCGGGGCTGGCCGGTGTCGCGGTCGGAGACGATGTGGACCTCCTTCACGCTGCGACCATCGGATCCGAAGGCGGAGCGCAGGGAGTCTTCGGTGGTGTCGTAGCTGAGGTTGCCGACGTAGAGGCGATTGCCCATGTCTGAAAGTGTCTCGAGAAAGGAGTGTGCGTGCCGGACTGGCTGGATCGACTCGGCGTGAGCGAAGAAGGAAGCAGACAGGGCGGAACGGGCAAGGAAAACTCGCGGGCCGTGGAAGGCGTGGGCACCGAGCCCACGTGCCGGCGTCGTGCCGGGCGGTCGTGGCGCCGCGAGTGTGCGGACGGGGTCAAGGAACGCGGCCCGAGTCGCCCCCGATGCGCGGTGCGCCGGAGGGGGCCGGAAGCCAAGCGGCGCCCCCCGTGGAGCGCCGCATCGCGGGAGTCTACCGTCCCGCGGCCCCGAACGCTCGCCTTCGCGGGCTCCCTGGCCCGCGGGCGGGCCGGGGGCCCCGTCCCGGCCGCCCCGGAGCTCCCGCGGGTCGGCGCATCGCCTCCCCTGGGCCCCGTGCCGACCTACCGCCGCTCTCCCCTCCGTGCGATCCTCCCAGTCTCCGCCAGGCGGGATCCCCACGCCGCCCACGGTCCACCCCTCGACGGTGTACCAAGCAGGGCGACCGTTTCCTGGGCCCGTGGGGCTCGGGCGGGCTCGATTGGCCGACCCGCGGGGCCCAAGCTACCGTGTTGGGAGTAGGGCAGGCAGGACGCGGGGCTCCCCCGCTCGAGTCTCCCTATCGCCATCCGTGCCCGTGCCCATCCCCAGCTTGGATTCCCCCTCCGCACAGCTCGGACTGCGCCATCTGCTGCGCCTCCTGGTGCTGCTCGCCGCCGCGGGCTTCCTCGCGCCGGTGGAGACCGAGCAGCACGGGCGAGAGGGCTCCGCGGTCCGGCGGCAGCAGGGTACGTGTGCTGCGCAGGGCCACCCGCGGGTGGACGCCTGCATCCTGGGTGGCGGCGTGGGGCTGGTCGCCGAGCCCGACCCCAGTCGCTCGCGCGGCGCCGGACGCAGCTCGCCCCCGGGTACGTCCGCGGATCTTGCACGGGTTGCCAGCACGGCCTGCCCGGCTCCGCGCTCGAGCGGCATGGCCGATCCGCTCGCCCCGGGCGAGAGCGCACCGGGGCAGTACTTCCTGCGCGTGAACGGCTCGGCGAACGCCCACGGCGCGCGCTCCTAGCGCGTTCGGGCCCTTCCCTGGACGCGGCGCCCTTCGGGGTGCAATCGCCGTCCGGTGTGCCCACCCCCGACCCCGGCGGTCCCCCGCGCACGGCGTGAGCACCGCCCGAGGCCGGCGAGCCGTTCGCGCGAGATGCTCCTCGGGAGGCTCCCGCGCGCCTGTCCGTGCGCCGCTCGAGGCGCGCGGACTCCTCCCGTGGCGATCGATCCATCGAACGCGGAGTCGGCCGCGAAGAGCGCCGCACTCCGCCTCTTGCGAGATGCAACCATGAAACGGACGACTCTCTGGAAGGCCCTGTTCGGCAGGCGAACGCCGGCCGATGGCTCCACGGGCACCTCTGCGGTCACTGCGCTGATCGAAGAGGCCCGCGCCCACGCGCGCGCTGGCCGCTTGCAGGAGGCCTCGGGCCTCTACTGGAAGCTCAAGTCCAAGCAGCAAACCCCCGAGAGCCTGGTCGAGCACGCGGAGCTGCTGCTCGAGCTCGGTGACTTCTTCTCTGCGGCATCGAAGGCCGCTGACGCGCTCGAACTCAGCCCCGGCAATGCACGCGCCCTCGCCGTGCAGCGCGAGGTGGTGAGGCGCGAGGATGCGGAGCGACCGCGGCGAAAGTGACGCCTGGAATCCGCTGGATGACAGCCCTCGCCCGCCCGCTGTCCGCCCTCCGCGCGGGCTCGGGCGGGCGCTCCCTGGCCCGAGGTCTCCGCGCCCTCGAGCCCGCCCGCTCGAGCCGATCCCGTGCATGCCCGCCGGGTGGGCACCTCTGGCCGGTCAGCCCGTCGAGAGACTCCCGATCGCGACGGGAGTGTTCCAACGGGCTACGAGGCATGCACCTCGGGCCCACCCCGCTCCCTCGAATGGAGGGAACCTGGTGAGCCCGAGCTCGTGGAGCTCGGTGCCGGCGAGGGCGGCGATGGCGGCGATGGCGGCTTGGGCCTCTTCCTCGGATGCGAGCTCGAGGAAGGCGAAGCCGCGGGGCTTGCCCTTGGAGTTCACGGCGATCGTGAGGGCGCCGCTCGGGGGGAAGAATCCCGCACCAAGCGGCGCGCGTTCCGATGGGGCGCGCACGCGGGCGAGGGCCCGGGGCGCCTTGGGGGTGGGACTACCAGCGGTCGCCACCGCGGTCGCCGCCGCGATCGCCACGGCCGCCGCCACCGCCGTAGCCGCCGCGACCGCCGCCGCCGCCACCACCGCCGTAGCCACCGCGGCCGCCGCCGCCACCACCACCGTAGCCGCCGCGGCCACCGCCGCCGCCGCCACCACCGAAGCCGCCCCCGCCGCCGCCGGCCTGGCGCTCGCGGGCCTCGTTGACCTTGAGGTTGCGGCCGTCGAGGTCGTAGCCGCAGGCGCATGAACCAAAGGCCCGAGACGAACAGCCCGTGGTGAGAGGGGCCTTCTCGGCCGGCGCCATCAGGCGGCTGCCGCGAGGGCCCCTTCCACCACGGGCTGCTAGGACCCGCAACGTCACCTCCCCGCTCGCGCTTCGCCCTCGGGGCTTGAACCCCATCGGTACGAGTTCTCCTTGGGGGAGGAGACGGATCTACAGACCTACTGGTGCACCACTACCTGCTGCTGCATCGCCAAGATGGACCCGCCGCGCAGGAGAACTCCGAACCCTCTCGGTTCAGCGCTCTTGGAAGACGAGTTCGAGGGTCTCGTCGGCTCCGGCGTGGATCTCCACGCGGCCGCGGAAGGCTTCCCCTCCGGGAGGGAAGAAATCGTCCCCGGTCATGACCCCGACGGTCCAGGCTCCTTCAGGGAGCCCTTCGATCACGTAGGGCGCCGACTCGAAGGCGAACGTCTGGTGACCCCGGCGCTCTCCCTCGCGGCCCAGGCGCACGAGGGCCTGGGCGCCGTGGGGCAGGCCCTCGGGGCCGCGCAGCGCCAGGCGCAGGCGACCTGAGGGGGGAGTGTGGACCTCGATCGTGACGGGCTCGGCTCCGATCACCACCGTTGGGAGAGGGCCCTCCGCGGGGTACTTCCAGAGCCCGTCGAGGCCCTCGTAGCGCCAGCGGTATTCACCCCAGGGTAGATCGAAGGTCTCGCCCTCCGGGCCCGGCGGCAGGCGCAGGAAGAGCTGCCAGATCTCGCTGGAGTGTCTCTCCAGGCGCAAGCGAGCGGGAGCATCCCGGACATAGCCCGCCTCGGCCACCTCCGCGGGTCCGCCGTGGACCACGATCCGTAGGCTCCCCCAGTCGGGGGCCACCGGCGCGAGGATCACCTCCTCCCGAGGCAACGGCTCGCCGGGCAGGAAAGGCCGGGCCAGGAACACCGCGGGTGTGCGGGCATAGCCGGGGAGGTGGAAGGTGGCGTCGATCGGTCCGGCCGTCGGTCGGTCGCCGGGCGCCAGGAGCCAGAGGGTCCTCAGGTACGGGTCGGGGGTTCTTCGGGGGGGATCGGGGACACCGGCCAGGAGGTGGATCCAAGGTTCCGGCCACAGGCCGACCACGTTCGGGTCGCCGAAGCGCCACCCGATCCCGAAGTTCTGCTCCAGCCAAGGGTCGCTGCGCGGCGGACCACCGCGCGCATCGAGCAGCGCCAACTCGAGGGCGAACACGCGCAGCAGTTCGAGCTCGAGGTCTTCCGCTCCAGCCTCGACACCCTCCTTCGGCCTGGAGACGCTCCAACCGGGCGCGCCGGCGTAGACGCGATAGCGCAGGCCGGCGACGGCACCCTCAAGACAGAAGCCCCCCCCGGGCTCGACGTCCGCAGCCAGGCTGCGGGGATCGCGCTCGCTACGCGCGAGCGTCCGCAGGGGGCTCGATGCGTGGCGAGAGGGGATCGCAACCACCCGTGTCCCGTCCGGGACGGGGAGGCCGCCGGCGACGACGATCCGGCCGCAGACGCGGAGCCCGGGCTCCAGGATCAGGAGGATCTCAGCGCCAGGATCCTCGTCCACCAGGACAGAAGAGGCGGAGTGGCCCTCGGCCCAGGCGAACAGGGCGGCACCGGCGATCAACGCGGTCGGCGCCTCGCAGGATCCGTCGAGCCCTGTCCGCGCCCCCCACACCCGGCGCTCCTCCCGCACGGCCTCGACCAACGCGCCCTGCACGGGATCCCGCCCCCGTCCGAGCACGACGATCCTCGTCCGGGGCTCCGGCGGGGACGCGGCGAGTCGCTCGCTCCCAGAGGTTGTTTGCTCCGGCCCTTCGGATCGAGCGGCCGAGGCCGCTCCCTCGACCGAGGTTGCAGATGAGGTCCCGGCGCGCTTGACGGGGAAACTCGCCGCGGAGTCTGCGCTGCGCCCGAGCCACAGCCACGTACCAACCGCCGCCAGTGCGACCGCCGCGATACAGAGGAGGCGAAAGGAACGAGTCTTCATCCTGTGCAATTGGCCTCCCAGAAACCATCACCCAGGGGTTCTCCCGGATCGAACGGCACGAATTCTGCCTCACACGAGTCACCCGGAGGGCAGTTGTACATGCCGCAAGTTCCATGTCCTTTGAACTGTAGTGGATGGCCCACGTCGACGACGAGCTTGCAGCAGATTGGTACGGGGGCCTCCTGACCGCCGCACGTACATGCGAGCACAGTTCCTCCTTGATATGCAAAGGAATGCTGGCCGCACGGGTCGGACGCGGGGCAGTCGCTGAGCGGAGGACACCCCATGCGCACCTCGCCCTGG
>CAYMYN010000048.1:0-24925 GCA_964394665.1 uncultured Planctomycetaceae bacterium | reverse complement strand
CTGGGAGGCCGACCTGTGGGGCCGACTGCGGGGCCTCGAGCGCGCCGCCGACGCGGAGACGCGGGCGAGCGCCCTCGACCTCGCCGCGGCGCACCTCTCGCTCGCCGGCCAGGTCGCCAAGGCCTGGTTCGCCCTGGCGGAGGCGCGCGCCCAGGCGGCCCTGGCGGAATCGAGCGCCGCGTCCTACCGGGCCCAGACCGAGGTGCTGCGCGAGCGCTTCGCCCTGGGCCGCGCGGCCGCGCTCGACCTGCACCTGTTGGCCAACCAACTGGCCGTCGCCGAAGCGGCGCTCGAGGGCCGGCGCGAGGAGGAGGTCCGCGCGCTGCGGCGCATCGAGCTGTTGCTCGGCCGCGTGCCGCGCGGGTCCGCGGCGGGGAGCGACTCCCTGCCCGACGCGCCGCCCACGCCCCCGCCGGGCCTACCCGCCGAGCTCGCCTGGCGACGCCCGGACCTCGCGGCGGCCCACGCGCGGCTGATGGCCCTCGATGCGCGCCTCGATGCGGCGCGCGCCGAGTTGCTCCCGGCCCTACGCCTGACCGGCAGCGCCGGACGGCGCACGGGGGAACTCATCGACCTGTTCGACTCGGGCTTCGACGTCTGGAGCCTGGCCACGGACCTCGTGCAACCGCTCTTCGAGGGCGGCCGCCTGCGCGCGCGCGTCGACGCCGCCGACGCCCGCGCGCGCGCTGCGCTGGCGGAGTACGCCCAGGCCTACCTGGTCGCCCTGGCCGACGTCGAGGCCGCGCTCGCCGCCGAGGAACCCCTGGCGCGCCGCGCGGCGCACCTCGAGCGCGCCGCGCAGGAGGCCGCCGCCGCGCGCGAGACGGCCGAGGACCGCTACTTCCGCGGCCTGGTCGACGTGCTCGCGCTGCTCGAGGCCCAACGCCGCGACCTGGCGGCCCAGGCCGAACGCCTGGCCCTGCGCCGCCGCCGCCTCGAGGCGCGCGTCGACCTCTTCCTGGCCCTCGGTGGCGGCTTCGGAGTCGCCGGCGCACCCCAGCTCGACGCCTTCGCGTCCGACGATCCCCCCACCCGACCGGCCCCCGACGCGGGGGCGAACGAGCGATGAGACCGCGCACCGCGATCGCCGTCCTGGCCCCCCTCCTGGTGCTCGCCGCGGGCTTCGGCGCCGGCGAATGGCTCGCCCGCCGACGCGCGGAGCCCGAGCGCGCCCTGCCCGAACCGGCGCCGCCGCTGGTCGAGGTCGTGCGCCCCGGGCGCGAGAGCCTGCGCCACTCGGTCGAGACCTTCGGCGAGATCGTCCCGCGCGCGGAGCTCGACCTGGTGGCCGAGGTCGGCGGCCGCGTGACCTGGATCGCGCCCGAGCTCGTCGACGGCGGCTTCGTGGGCGCGGGCCAGCCGCTGGTGCGCATCGACGAGCTCGACTTTCGCCTGGCGACGGCGCGCGCGGAGCTGGAGCTCGCCCGGGCGCGCCGCCGCCTGGCCGAGGAGGAGGCCAACGCCGAGAGCGCGCTGCGCGAGTGGCGGCGCCTGGGTCAGGGCGAGGGCACGCCGCTCGCGCGGCGCGAGCTCCAACTCGCCGAGGCCCGGGCGGAGGTCGAGGCCGCCCGCGCGGAGCTCGAGCTGCGCCGTCGCGACCTCGAGCGCACCGAGCTGCGCGCACCCTTCGTGGCCCGCGTGCACCGCGTGGCGGTCGACGTCGGCCAGTTCGTCTCCCGCGCGCAGGTGCTGGGCCGCCTGTGGGCCATCGACCACGCCGAGGTGCGCCTGCCCCTGCCCGACGCCGAGCTCGCCTTCCTGGACCTGCCCCTGGGGCCGACCGGGGTCGGCGCCGCGAACGGCGCGGCCCCCATCGACGGCTCGACCGACGAAGATGCGCTGCCGAAGGTGCTGCTGACGGCGCGCTTCGCCGGCGCCGACCACACCTTCCCCGCGCGCATCGTGCGCACCGAGAGCGCCCTCGACCCGCGCACGCGCATGCTGGTCGCCGTGGCGCGCCTCGAGGACCCCTACGACCTGGCGGGCGTCGGCAGCCGACCGCCGCTGCCCGTGGGCCTGTTCGTCCGCGCCCGCATCACGGGCCACGAGCTGGAGCAGGCGCTGGTCCTGCCGCGCGAGGCGCTGCGAGGCGCGGACCGCCTGTGGACCGTCGACGAAACCTCGAGGCTGCGCCTGCGGACCGTGAGAGTGTTGCGCCAGGAGCACGGGCGCGTGGTGCTGGAGGACGGGCTCGCGGACGACGACCGGGTCGTGATCTCGCCCCTCGAGCTCGCCACCGAGGGCCAGCGCGTGCGCGTCGTCGAGCTGGAGGACGGGCGTTGAAGGGCATCGTCGCCTGGTTCGCGCGCAACAGCGTCGCGGCCAACCTGCTGATGGTCGTGTTGATGGCCGGCGGGGCGTTGACCCTCTCGACCATCCGCACCGAGGTGTTCCCCGAGTTCTCGCTCGACCTCGTCACCGTCTCCGTCGCCTACCCCGGCGCCGCGCCGGAGGAGATCGAGGAGTCGATCTGCGTCAAGGTCGAGGAGGAGATCCACGACCTGGACGGCATCGAGCGCATCCGCTCGAACGCCTCCGAGGGCGCGGGCACGGTGACCATCGAGGTCACGCCCGGCCACGACCCGCGACGCCTGCTGGACGACGTCAAGGCGCGCGTGGACGCCATCGACACCTTCCCCGAGCAGGCCGAGCAGCCGGTCGTGCAGGAGGTCTTGATGCGCTACCAGGTGCTCAACGTGGCCGTCTCCGGGGAAGTCGACGAAGCCTTGCTCAAGCGCGTCGGCGAACAGGTGCGGGACGAGATCAACTCCTTGCCCGGCGTCACCCAGGTGCGCCTGGCCGGCGCGCGTCCCTACGAGATCTCGATCGAGCTCTCCGAGCCCGACCTCGAGCGGCTGCGGCTGGGCTTCGACGAGGTCGCGGCGGCCGTGCGCAGCGGTTCGCTCGACCTCTCGGGCGGCTCGGTCAAGAGCCCCTCCGGCGAGGTGTTGCTGCGCACCAAGGCCCAGGCCTACCGCGGCCAGGACTTCGAGGACCTGGTGCTGCGCAGCGCGCCCGACGGCAGCCGCGTCCTACTGCGCGACGTGGCGCGGGTCGTCGACGGCTTCGCCGACACCGACAAGACCACGCGCTTCAACGGCGCGCCGGCGGTGATCGTGCAGATCTTCCGCGTCGGCGATCAGAATGCCCTCGACCTCGCGGAGACGGTCCACGCGTACGTGCGCGAGGCCCAGGCCCGCATGCCGTCCGGCGTGACCCTCACGCCCTGGCTCGACCAGGCGGTCTTCCTGCGTGGGCGCCTCGACCTCTTGCTGCGCAACGGCGCGCAGGGCCTGGCCCTGGTGTTCCTCGTGCTGGCGCTGTTCCTGCGCTTCCGCCTGGCCTTCTGGGTGTCCCTGGGCATCCCGATCTCGTTCCTCGGCGCGCTCTGGCTGCTGCCCAGCCTGGACGCCTCGATCAACATGCTCTCGCTGTTCGCGTTCATCGTCGTGCTCGGCATCGTCGTCGACGACGCGATCGTGGTGGGCGAGAGCATCTTCACGGAACAACGCAAGGGCGTGCCCAAGCTGGAGGCCGCGCTGCGCGGCTCGCAGCGCGTGGCGCTCCCGGTCACCTTCGCGGTGATGACCACGGTGCTGGCCTTCACGCCGCTGCTCTTCCTGCCGGGAACCATGGGCAAGTTCTTCAAGGTCATGCCCCTGGTGGTCATCCCGACCCTGCTCTTCTCGTGGATCGAGTCGAAGCTGATCCTGCCCGCGCACCTGGCCCACCAGAGCGACGCCCTGGCAGGCCTCGCCGAACGCGCGCCCTTCCGCTGGTGGCTGCGCTTCCAGGACCTCTTCGCGCGCGGCCTGGAGCGCTTCGCGCACGCCGCCTACCAGCCCAGCCTGCGCTTGGCCCTGCGCAACCGCTACCTGACCGCCGCCACCGCCGTGGCCGGCCTGCTGCTCGTCGCGGGCATCGTGCGCGGCGGCTTGGTGCGCTTCACCTTCTTCGACGAGATCGAGGGCGACTTCGTCGCCGCCTACCTGACCCTGCCCCTGGGGACGCCGGCCGACGTCACGGCGCGCGCCATCGCCCGCGTCGAGGACGCGGCGCGCACCCTGCGCGCCGAGCTCGACGGCCAGCACCCCGAGCAGGGGGAGAGCTTGATCCGCAACGTGCTCGCGACGGTCGGCGAGCAGCCCTTCCGCCAGCAGCAGGGCATCCCCGAGCCCAGCCGGATGGGCGCCTACGACGCTCCGCACCTGGGCGAGGTCGTGATCGAGCTCGTCCCGGCGGAGGGGCGCGAGGTGTCCGCCAAGGACGTCGTGGCCCGCTGGCGCGAGCTGTGCGGCGAGATCCCCGGTGCGGTCGAGCTCCTGTTCACCGCGGACGTGATGTCGGCCGGCGACGCGATCAACGTGCAGCTCGCGGGGCGCGACCTCGGCGCGCTGCGCTCCGCCGCCGACGCGCTGAAGGGCGAGCTGGCGACCTTCGCGGGCGTCTACGACGTGGCCGACTCCCAGCGCGGCGGCAAGCGCGAGCTGCGCCTCGAACTCCTGCCCGCCGGCGAGGCCCTGGGCGTCTCGCGCCTCGACCTGGCGCGCCAGGTGCGCGCGGCCTTCCACGGCGAGGAGGCCCAGCGCGTGCAGCGCGGCCGCGACGACGTGCGCGTGATGGTGCGTTACCCCGAGCAGGACCGGCGCAACCTCGCCAGCCTCGACGCCCTGCGCGTCCGGCTGGCCGACGGCAGCGGCGTGCCGCTCGGCGCCGTGGCGAGCGCCGAGGAAGGCACCGGCTTCGCGACGATCCAGCGCGCCGACCGCAAGCGCACGATCCGCGTCACCGCGGACGTCGACAAGGTGCTCGCCGACGCGAACGCCATCGTCTCGGAGCTGGAGCAGCGCGTGTTGCCGGCCATCCTGGCCGCGCACCCCGGGGTCGTCTTCACCCTGGAGGGCGAGAACAAGGAGCAGCGCGACACGATCTCGGCCATGCTGCGCCTGTTCGTGCTGGCCTTGCTGGGCATCTATGCCCTGATGGCGATCCCGTTCCGCTCCTACGTCCAGCCCGCGATCGTGATGACGGCCATCCCGTTCGGGCTGATCGGGGCCATCGGCGGCCATCTGCTGCTGGGGATCGACCTGTCGGTGCTCTCCCTGCTCGGCATCGTGGCCCTCTCGGGGGTCGTCGTGAACGACAGCCTGGTGCTGGTCGACTTCGTCAACCGCTACCGGGAGGAGGGCCACGACGTCCTCGAGGCCGCCAGCGTCGCGGGCGTCCAGCGCTTCCGGCCGATCCTCCTGACCTCCCTGACCACCTTCGCCGGACTGACGCCCCTGATGCTCGAGCGCAGCGTGCAGGCCCAGTTCCTGATCCCGATGGCGGTCTCCCTGGCCTTCGGAGTGCTGTTCTCGACCTTCATCAGCCTGGTCTTCGTGCCGGCCAGCTACCTGATCCTGCACGACCTGGTCGAGTTGCCGCGGCGCCTGGGGCTCCTCGGGCGAGCGTCGGCCGCCGAGCTCGGGACGGACCCCGCGCCGGCCCGTTGACCGCCGCGGGGGGCCTCCCCTATCGTCCGCGCCCCGGGCGCGCTCCCAGGATCCGTTGAAGCAGCCCAGACATCCCCTCCCGGTCATCGGCTGGCGCGAATGGGTCGGCCTCCCGGACCTGGGCGTGGAGCGCATCAAGGTCAAGGTCGACACCGGTGCCCGCTCCTCCGCGATCCACGCCTTCGGCGTCGAGCGCTTCCGCCGCGGCGGGCGCGACCTGGTGCGCTTCCTCATCCACCCCTTGCAGCGCGACGAGCGCACGACGGTCGTGGCCGAGTGCGCCCTGCTGGACGAGCGCAGCGTCCGCAGCTCGAGCGGTTCGGTCGAGCGGCGCCTGGTGATCGAGACCGCCCTCTGCTTGATGGGCGAGACCTGGCCGATCGAGCTGACCCTCGCCGCCCGCGATCAGATGGGCTTCCGCATGTTGCTCGGACGCCAGGCCATCCGGCGGCGCCTGTGGGTGAACGCCGGCGGCTCCTACTACAACGGCCGCCCCCCCAAGAAGAAGCCCCGAGCCAAGAAGACCGGCGAATGAAGATCGGGATCCTGTCGCGCAAGAGCTCGCTCTACTCGACGCGTCGCCTGGTGCAGGCCGCGCAGCAGCGCGGGCACGAGGTGCGCGTGGTGGACTACCTGCGCTGCTACATGAACATCGCCGCACGGCGGCCGACGATCGTCTACGGCGGCGAGGCGCTCGACTTCGACGCGGTCATCCCGCGCATTGGGGCCTCCCAGACCTTCTACGGCACGGCGGTCGTGCGCCAGTTCGAGATGATGGGCGTCTTCCCGGCCAACGAGTCCCAGGCCATCTCGCGTTCGCGCGACAAGCTGCGCTGCATGCAGCTCATGGCCCGCGACGGGATCGCCCTGCCGGTGACCGGGTTCGCGCACTCCACCAAGGACGTCGACGGCCTGCTCGAGCTCGTGGGCGGGGCGCCGGTGGTGGTCAAGCTGCTCGAGGGCACCCAGGGCAAGGGCGTCGTACTGGCCGAGACCAAGAAGGCGGCCGAGTCGGTGATCTCGGCCTTCCGCCAGCTCGACGCCAACATCCTGGTGCAGGAGTTCATCAAGGAGGCCGGCGGCTCCGACATCCGGGCCTTCGTCGTGGGCGGCAAGGTGGTGGCCTCCATGTTGCGCCAGGGACCGGATGGCGAGTTCCGTTCCAACCTGCACCGCGGGGGGACCGCGCACCGGGTCAAGCTCTCCCCCGAGGAGCGCGCCACCGCCACGCGCGCGGCGAAGGTCATGGGGCTCAACGTCGCCGGGGTCGACATGCTGCGCTCGAACCACGGCACGCTGGTGCTCGAGGTCAACTCCTCGCCGGGCCTGGAGGGCATCGAGGGTTGCACCGGCCGCGACGTCGCCGGCTCGATCATCGAGTTCCTCGAACGCAGCGCCGAGCGCGGCAAGACCAAGGACAAGGGCAAGGGCTGAGGCTGCGCCCTTCCCGACGGAGTATCCCGATGCAGGTCGAGTTCGCCGACGTCGCCGTCCCGCCGGGCACCGAGCAGCGCTTCGAGCTGCCGGTCTCGCGCCTGCCCAGCGGGGCGACCGTCAGCCTGCCCCTGCGCGTACTGAACGGCGTCGCCGACGGACCCGCGGTGTGGTTGACGGCCGCGATCCACGGCGACGAGCTCAACGGCGTGGAGGTCATCCGGCGCGTGCTCGACACCTTGGACCCCACGCGCCTCGCCGGCTGCGTGGTCGCCGTGCCGATCGTGAACGTCTTCGGCTTCGTCCAGGAATCGCGCTACCTGCCCGACCGCCGCGACCTCAACCGCAGCTTCCCCGGGTCGAGCAAGGGCTCGCTGGCGGCGCAGCTCGCGCACCTGCTCATGACCGAGGTCGTCTCGAAGTGCCAGTACGGCATCGACCTGCACACCGGCGCGCGCTCGCGGACGAACCTGCCGCAGGTGCGCGCCGACCTCTCCGACCCCGAGACCCTGGCCTGCGCGCGCGCCTTCGCCGCGCCCGTGCTGATCGACGCGCGCCTGCGGGACGGCTCCCTGCGCGCCGCGGCCCAACACCGCGGCGCGAAGGTGCTGCTCTTCGAGGGCGGCGAGGCCTCGCGCTTCGATCCGCCCGCCATCCGCGAGGGCACGGCCGGCGTCCTGCGCATGCTCGCCGCCCTGGGCATGGTGCCCGGGGAGCTCGCGCCGCCGCGGCCGGGGGTGCCGCCGGTCGAGGCCGCCGAGAGCCGTTGGATCCGCGCCGGCCGCGGGGGCATCCTGCACCTGGAGGCCGAGCTCGGGGCGCGCGTGGAGCGCGGCGAGCACCTGGGCAGCATCACGGACGTGTTCGGCGAGCACCCCACGCGCCTGCGCGCCCCCGCGCCGGGCATCGTCGTCGGCCAGACGACCAATCCGCTCGTGTACCGCGGCGACGCCGTGCTCAATCTGGCGCTCGTATGAGGACTCTGCGCGCCCGAGCTGCCGCTCCCACTTCAGGCCCGATGTAGCTGATAGACGTCGGTGGCGCCGGGGAGTTCGCCGCGCGCCACCTCCTGGACCTTCGCGAGCACCGCCGGGTCGGAGCTGTCGGCCAGGACGTAGAACTTCCACAGGTCGCGGTAGGAGCGCTCGAGGTCCGCGAGGCGCGGCACGCGCTCGGCGAGCTCGCCCAGGCGCCGTAGCTTCGGCTCGCCCGGCCAACGCACGTGGATGCGGGCCTCCTTGAGCTGCATCTCGCGCGCCGGGCAATAGACGATCACCTCCACCACGCGGCCGGTCGCGAAGCGCACCAGGTCGCTGATGCGGTGCTCCAACGCGGCGCGGGCGGCCGAGCCCCCGAGGGAGAAGTAGCGCTCCACGAGCTCGCCCTGGACGGCTTCGTTGCGATAGCGCGGGAAGACGCAGGCGCGCTTGTAGAGTCGCCGGGAGCGGTAGGCCTCGACCAGGCGCAGGCCGCGCTCGCGCGCGTCGGGCTCGGCGCGCGCGAGCGTCCGTTCGAGCAGGTCGAGCAACGAATCGTCGGTCTGGCCATAGAAGTCGGCCTCGTCCACGACGCCCGCCCGCAGGGCCAGCTCGACCGCCCGCGCGAGCATCGCGCCCGCCGCCACCTTGGCGTGGTGGTAGTAGACGCGCTCGCTGAAGTAGTAGCGGGCCTCGAGCAGGCGCACGATTTCGCTCAGGATGTCCTCGCGCAGGTGCTCGTGCTTGGCCAAGTCGATGAACAGGTTGCCGCTGGCGCGATCGACCTTGAAGTAGCTCGTGACGCGCGGGTCGACCTGCATGCGCAGGCCGGTGAAGTAGGCGTCGCGGGCCAGGTAGTCGAGGATGTCCGCGGCCACCGTGCTGGACACGATCTGGCTCCAGTAGGGCGGGAACCCACCGCCCACCTCACCAGCCGAGTCACCGTCCGCGGCGGTGAGCACGCCCAGGACGTCCTCGGCCACGCGCAGCTCGCGCAGCACGCGGCCGAGCTCGGTGCTCCCACCCAGGAGCCCCTCGAAGCGCAGGCGCGTGTCGTGGCGATGGAAGATGCCGTCCTGGTCCTCGAGGGCGTGTCCCAGGGGGATGTGGGTGACGTCGTGCAGCAGGGCGGCCAGGCGCACGACGCGCGCCTCCTCCTCGCCGACCGCCAGGCACGCGCGCGGCTCGAGGTGCGCCGAGACGTTGATGGCGTCGATCATCCGCGCCGCGCAGTGCAACACGCCGATCGAGTGGTCGAAGCGCGTGTGGACCGCGCCGGGGAACACCAAGTGCGCCGCGCCGAGTTGCTTCACGCCGCGCAGACGCTGCATCTCGCGCGTGTCGAGCAACGCGACCTCTTCGTGCGTCAGGTACACGTCGCCGTGCACCGGGTCGCGGATCACGCTGTAGCGTCGTCCCTTTGCCAAGCCGGTCTCCGGGGGAGTGAAGTGTGGCATCGTACCCGGGGCGGGCTCCCTGCTAGCATGGTCGCGTGCGCGCGCTCGCCCCGTTCCTGTTGCCCCTGGTGGTCCTCGGCTGCCGCGCTTCCCTGCCCGCGGAGCTCGACGCCTCGGCGCCGGCACCCGCCGCGCCCCGGCCGCTCGCGGTCCCCGAGCGCGCGCCCGAGCCGGGACAGGTCGCCCCGGACTTCGAGCTCGAGGACACCGGCGGCCGGCGCTGGAGCCTGGGAGCGCTGCGCGGGCGGGCGGTCGTGCTGACCTGGTACGACCCGTCCTGCCCATTCCTCGAGTTCGCGTACCGCCGCGGGGACCTCGCCGAGCGCGTCCGGCGCGCCCAGGCCGCCGGGGCCGTGTGGCTCGCGATCGACTCCAGCCCGACGCGCGCCGCGCCGCCCGACGGCGCCGCGCGCGCGCTCGACCACCCGCTGCTCGTCGACGCCCGCGGGCGGGTCGGACGCCGCTACGGCGTGCGCGTCGCGGGCGAGACGCTGGTCATCGCCCCCGATGGCACCGTCGCCTATCGCGGCCCCTTGGACGACGCGCCCTTCGGCGTCGTGGCCGGCGGCGGAGCGCGACGCGACTACGTCGCCGCGACCTTGGCGGCCCTCGCCGCGGGCGCCGCGCCGCCCGAGCCCGCGATCGAGCCCTACGGCGCGCGCATCCGGTACGCCAACCCGTGAGGGTCCGCGCTCCGGGTCCCCGATCCGGCGCACCAACGCAGCCGCCCGCGGCTCCCGGGGGAGCTGCGGGCGGCTGCGCGTATCGTCGGCGATTCAGCGTCCGCTGGGCACGAGCTGGCGCAGGTTGGCGACCACCATGTCGCCCACCTCGTCGGTCTTGTGCTCGCCGGTGCCCACGCCGCGCAGGCGGCCCGAGCGCAGCAGATCGGCGACGGTGTCCTCGACCGCCTTCGAGGCCGCGCCCTCGCCCAGGTAGTCGAACATCATCGCGACCGCCACGATGGCGGCCACGGGCGAGGCCACGTT
Organism: uncultured Planctomycetaceae bacterium; assembly: GCA_964394665.1. GTDB lineage: Bacteria > Planctomycetota > UBA1135 > UBA1135 > CAYMYN01. The sequence goes on along the minus strand of CAYMYN010000048.1, from coordinate 14,573 downwards.
CTTGCCCGCGTGCTTGGGCGCCGAACCGTGGATCGGCTCGAAGAGGCTGACCTTCCCGGGGTGCAGGTTGCCCGAGGCGGCGATGCCCATGCCGCCCTGCAGCATGGCGCCGAGGTCGGTGATGATGTCGCCGAAGAGGTTGGTGGTGACGGCCACGTCGAACCACTCGGGGTTCTTCACCATCCACATGCAGGCCGCGTCGATGTAGGCGTGCTCGGCTTTGATCTCGGGATAGTCCTTCTGGACGATCGCGTAGGTCCGCGTCCACAGGTCGTGGGCGCGCACGGCGTTGGCCTTGTCGATCATCGTGACCTGGTTCCTCTTGGCGCGTTTGCGGGCCAGGTCGAAGGCGAAGCGCATCACGCGCTCGGTCCCCTCGCGGGTGTAGACCATGGTCTGGGTCGCGACCTCGAGCGGCTGGTCCTTGTGGGCGAAGCCGTGCATGCCGACGTACGCGCCCTCGGTGTTCTCGCGCACGAAGACCATGTCGATGTCCGCCGGGCCCTTGCCCTTGATCGGGCACAGGCGCTCGTCGTAGAGCTTCACGGGGCGCAGGTTGACGTACAGGTCGAGCTCGAAGCGCATCTTGGCGATGATGCCGTACTCGATCATGCCCACCGGCAGGCGCGGGTCGCCGATCGCGCCCAGGTAGATCGCGTCCTTCGCTCGCACCTCGGAGAAGGCGGCCTCGGGGAAGATCTCCTTGGACTTGAGATAGTGCTCGCTACCGAAGGGGTAGTGGGTCTTGCGCAGCCGGAAACCGAAGACCTCGGCGGCGGCGTCGGCGACTTTCATGGCCTCGCGCGTCACGTCGACGCCGATGCCGTCCCCGGGGATGACTGCGATGTGGTGTTCGGCCATGGTGGATGCGTTGCTTGGTTCGGATCGGTGAGGGGGGCGGGTCAGCGCACGCTCGCGGGAGCGCGGAACATTCCGGGGGTGTAGGCCGTGATGCGGCCTTCGACTGCGCTCGCGGCGACCGTCAGGGGCGAAGCGAGGTAGAGCTTGCCCGGCCCGCTGCGGCCGGTGAAGTTGCGGTTGATGGCGCTGACGGTGACTTGCTCCTTGGTCTCCGACACGCCCGGGCCGCAGCCGATGCAGGCGCCGCAGCCCGGGTCGATGACGATCACGCCGGCGCGGCGGAAGACCTCGGTGTAGCCCTTGCGCAGCGCGTACTCCTTGACGGCTTCGCTGCCGTACTGGACGTACATGCGCACGCCTTCGGCCACCTTGCGGCCGGCCTCGAGGGCCTCGGAGAGCACCTGGGCGTAGAAATCGAAGTCCTCTTCCTTGCCCGCGGTGCACGAGCCGGCGTAGGCGATGTCGATCGCGACCTCGGCCAGCTCGGAGATGTTCTTGCCGTAGGTCGGGTCGCCCGGCAGGGCCACCATCGGCTCGATGCGGGAGAGGTCGATGCGGTGCACGCCGCCGTCGTAGTGCGCCCCAGGGTCGGGGAACACGAAGCGCGCGCGCACGTCGGCCTCGCTCATGTTCGGCCGGCGCGCGGCGATCCAGCGCGCGGCGACGTCGTCGCCCTCGCAGATGCCGCTCTTGGCCGAACACTCGGTGGCCATGTTGGTCAGCGTGGCGCGCTCGTCCATCGAGAGCGAGGCCAGCCCCGGACCGCCGAACTCCATCACGCGGTCGAGGGTCTCCTCCGCCACCGCGTGCGTGGCCAGGACGTGCAGCATCACGTCCTTGGCGGTGCAGCCCGGCCGCAGCTTGCCCACGAGCTCGAAGCGGATCGAGCCGGGGATCTCCACCAGGGTGAACCCCGAGTGGATCAGCGCCGCGTACTCGGTCGCGCCCACGCCGTAGGCGAGCGCGTTGTTGCCCCCGCCCATGCAGGTGTGCGAGTCGGTGGCCTGGATGAAGTCGCCCGGGTCGATGAACTGCTCGCGCGCCACTTGGTGGCAGATGCCGGGCGAGATCCCGTCGCGGGCCGAGTAATCGCGCACGCCGGTGTGGCGTTGGAACTCGCGCTGCAGGTCGCGCAGGGTCTGGATCAGCGATCCGAAGGGCGCCATGCGCGGCACGCCGTCGGCGTACAGCAGGTGATCCTCGAAGACCGCGAACTTGTCCGGGTTGGTGACGCGGTAGTCGGCCCCGTACTCACGGCACAGGAACTCGTGCACCTGGGCCGTGGTGAACTCGTGGCTGTAGCCGCCGTCCACGCGCACCAGGCACGAGTCGCCGGGCTGGACCGCCGACCCGGGCCGGGCCCCCACCAGGTGGCTGGCGTAGAGCTTCTCGGCCATGGTCATCGGCCGGGAGGGCGTCGAGGGCGGCGGGACCTGGACCTCGCCGCGGCGGAAACGCGCGGCGAAGGGGAACAGGCCCCCCGACTCCAGGATCTCGCGCGTGATCGGCTCGTAACGCGCGGTGAGCTCCTCGAGCGGGATCGACTCACCTTCCTGCAGTCGACGCAGCGCGTCGTACCCGGCCATGAGCTGGCCCAGGTTGATGTTGTTGCGCTCGTGGATGGGCGCGAAGGAGGCCGCGATCACCAGGCGGATGCCGCACCACTTCTCGGCCTGCGGGGCGGTCTCGCGGCTCGAGCCCGTGCCCTTGCGCTGGCCCGAGACGATGACCTCGAAGCCGCCGTCCATCAGGGCCCGCGTGCCGAACACGCGTTGGCCCTGGGCGTCGAAGAGCCCCGCGTAGGCGTCGAGGGCGATGTCCTCGGGCCGGTGGCGGAAGCACACCCAGGCGGGCGTCATCACGTCGGTGTTGATGTCGTCCAGGAGGTCCGCCGGATCGACGTCCGCCATGCGCAGGTCGAGCTCGCCGCGCAACTGACGGCGGATGAGCTCCAGGTCCTTGGTCAAGAAGAGGACCCGTTTCCCGGGGGTCAGGGCGACGGCCCGCCGCCCGTCCGGGCCGGTTCGAACGATCTCGTGCACGGGGAGCCTCTCAGGCGCGGGGGTTCTCGATCAGCATGGCGATGCCCTGTCCCCCGCCGATGCAGGCCGAGGCGACGCCGTAGCGCTTGCCCGAGCGGCGCAGCTCGTACATCAGGGTCAGGATCAGGCGCGCGCCCGTGGCCCCCAGGGGGTGCCCCAGGGAGATCGCGCCCCCGTTCACGTTGCAGCGCGCCCGGTCGAGGCCGAGCTCCTTCTCGCAGCCCAGGTACTGGGCCGCGAAGGCTTCGTTGATCTCGTAGCGGTCGACGTCGCCGATCTTCAGCTTGGCCCGCTCGAGCAACATGCGGATGGCCGGGACCGGGCCGATGCCCATCTCGGTCGGGTCGACCCCGACGTAGGACCAGCCGCGCACGACGGCCCACACGTCCAGGCCGTCGGCCCGCGCGCGCTCGGCGCCCGTCACCAGCAGCGCGGCCGCGCCGTCGACGATGCCGCTGGCGTTGCCGGCCGTGACCGTGCCGTCCTTGCCGAAGGCCGCGCGCAGCCCCGCCAGGGCGGCGAGGGTCGTCTCGGGCTTGATGTGGTCGTCGGTGTCGATCACGAGCTCGCCCTTGCGGGTCTCGATCCGCAGCGGCTCGATCTCCTCGCGGAAGCGGCCCTCCTGCACGGCGGCCGCGCCGAGCTTGTGGCTGCGCAGCGCATACTCGTCCTGGGCCTGGCGCGAGATGCCGCGCGTCTTGGCCACCTTCTCGGCCGTCTGCGCCATGTAGAGGCCCGCCACCGGGTCGAGCAAGGCCGCGAAGAGCGTATCCTCGAGCTTGGGCGTCGTGCCGAAGGGGATGCCCTGGCGCCCGCCGTACATGGAGTACGGGGCCTGGCTCATGCTCTCGATGCCGCCCGCGAGCACGGTCGTCGCCTCGCCCAGGCGGATGAGCTGGGCCGCGTTGACCAGGGCCTGGATCCCCGAGCCGCACAGCCGGTTGACCGTCAGCGCCGGCGCGTGCTGGGGCAGGCCCGCCTTGAGCCCCACGTGGCGCGCGCCGTAGATCGCGTCGACCGAGGTCTGCAGGGCGTTGCCCATCACGACGTGGTCCACGGACTCCGGGTCGACCTTGGAGCGCGCCAGGGCCGCCTTGGAGGCGTGCGCGCCCAGCTCGATGGCCGAGAGGTCCTTGAGCTTGCCGTACCCCGGCGTGCCGGCGTACTCGCACATCGGGGTCCGAGCCCCGCCGACGATGACCACGTCCTGTTGCATCTCTTGGCTCCCGGCGCGCCTAGCGCCCGCGGAAGGTGGGTTTGCGTTTCTCGAGGAAAGCCGCCATGCCCTCGCGCATGTCCTCGGTGGTCGAGGCCAGGCCGAACATGTCGGTCTCCATGATCTCGCCCTGCAACTGGGGCATGTCCATCCCGCGCTGGATGGCCTCCATGCCCAAGCGCACGGCGACGGGGCCCTTCGAGAGGATCGCGTCGACGAGCTTCTGCGTGCCGATCTCCAGCTCGGACGGCTCGAACAGGCGGTTGACGACGCCGACGCGGTGGGCCTCGGCGGCGGGGAAGATCTCGCCCGTCAGCACCCACTCGCGCGCCACGCCCGGCCCGGCGATGCGCGCCAGGCGCTGGGTGCCGCCGTACCCGGGGATGATGCCCAGGCTGGTCTCGGGGAGACCGAGCTTGGCGCTCGTGCTGGCCGTGCGCAGGGTGCAAGCCAGGGCCAGCTCGCAGCCGCCGCCCAGGGCGAAGCCGTTGATGCGCGCCACCGAGGGCTTGCCGAGCTCCTCCAACCGACGGAACACGGCCTGACCGTAGGCGGCCAGGGTCTTGGCCGAGAGCGCCTGCATCTTCGCCAGCTCGTTGATGTCCGCGCCGGCCACGAAGGCCTTGTCGCCCGCGCCGGTCACGACCAGCGCGCGCACGCTCTCGTCGTCGCGCACGGCGTCGAAGGCGTGGGCCAGCTCGCCCAGCGTCTGCCGGTTGAGGGCGTTCATCACCTTGGGCCGGTTCACGGTCACCGTCGCTACCCCGTCCCGGACCTCGAGCAGGATGTTCTCGTAACTCATCGCGCGTTCCTCGCCGGCCTCAGGCCTTCTGGGGGCGGTGGACCTCGACCTTCGTGACCTTCACCGGGTTCTTGGGGCGCGAGCCCTCCCCGCCGGGCGCCGTGGGCGCGTTGGCGATGGCGTCGAGAGCTTCCTCGCCCGCCGTCAAGCGCCCGAAGGCCGTGTACTGCCCGTCGAGGAAACTCGCCGCCCCGTGGCAGACGAAGAACTGGCTGCCGGCGGAGTTGGGGTTCTGCGAGCGCGCCATGCTGAGCACGCCGCGCACGTGGGGCGTGTCGTTGAATTCGGCCGCGATCGTGTATCCCGGTCCGCCCCGACCGCTGCCCTCGGGGCAGCCGCCCTGGATCATGAACCCGGGGATCACGCGGTGGAACACGGTCCCGTCGTAGAAACCCTTCTCCGCCAGGTCGACGAAGTTCTTCACGTGGCCGGGGGCCTTGTCGGGGAAGAACTCGAAGGTCATGTCCCCGGCGGTCGTGCGCACCACGGCGGTGACGCCCTGCAGGTCGTGTTTCATCGCGCTCCGGCTCCTTTTTGCTTGCCCGCCGACTTCTTGACGACGACGACGTCCAGGATGGTCTGATCCTCGTTGGGCTTGTCGGTGCCCCGCGCACGGGGCACGGCCACGATGCGGTCGACCGCCTCGATGCCCTCGATCACCTGACCGAAGGCGCTGTACTGGCCGTCCAGGCTGGGCGTGGCGGCGTGCATGATGAAGAACTGGCTAGTGGCCGAGTTCACGTCGTGACCCAGGCGCGCGGCGGAGAGCACGCCGCGCACGTGCTTCCTGTTGCTGAACTCCGCGTCCAGCTTGCGCGGGCCACCGCCGCCGCCGGTTCCGGTCGGGTCGCCGCCCTGCGCCATGAAGCCTGGGATCACGCGGTGGAAGGTCAGGCCCTTGTAGAACCCGGTGTGGCACAGGTCGAGGAAGTTGCGCACGTGGTTGGGCGCCACGTCGGGCCACATCTCGATGCGCATCTCGCCCTGGTTGGTCTTCATCAGCACCTGGTACTCGCCGAGTTCGGCGAGGGGCGCCTGCATGAAGTCGAGCTTGGGATCGGCGGGCGTGAAGTGCGCGACCGCCACGGCCTCGCCGGCCGCGAGCGTCTTGGCCATGGAGAGGCGGAAGTCCCCGCCCGTGTAGTGCTTGGCCGCGGCGATGGCCGGCCCCAGGTCGAGCGCGAGGGAGAGCTCGGCGCCCGGCGGCAGGTCCAGGCTCGCGCGGCCCTCGCGGGCGCCGAGCGCCTTGCCGTCGAGGTCGAAGGCCGACGCGGAGAGCACCCAGGCCGGCACGGCGCCGCCCTGGGCCGGGGCCTCGACCGAGATGCGCACGCGGTAGGCGCGGCCCTCGTAGTACTTGTCGGGCGCCTCGAACGAGATCTTGGGATCCGCGGCCAGGGCCGCGCCGATCAGCATCAGCGTCGCGATCATGATTCAGCCCACCTTCTTGTCGCCGTCCCACTTGTAGAAGCCCTCGCCGCTCTTGCGGCCGAGCTTGCCCTCGCGGACCTTCGTGCGCAGCGACTCCGGCACGGCGAAGGCCGGCTCGTCGGGGTAACGCTCGCGCCAGCCCTCGAGGATCGAGAGGGTCGTGTCGAGGCCCACGTAGTCGGTCAGCGTCAGCGGCCCCATGGGGTGGCCACAGCCGAGCTGCATCGCGACGTCGATGTCCTCCTTGGAGGCCTCGCCGCGCTCGAGCATCAACAGCGCCTGCACCATGTAGGGCACGAGCAAGCGGTTCACCACGAACCCGGGCGTGTCCTTGCAGGCCACCGGAGTCTTGCCGCAGGCCTCGCCGAAGGCGCGCGCGGCGGCGAAGACGTCCTCGTCGGTGCGGCCCGTGCGCACGACCTCCACCAGGCGCATGAGCTGCACCGGGTTGAAGAAGTGCAGGCCCACGAAGCGCCGCGGGCGACCGGAGGCCTCGGCCATCTCGGCCACGGGGAACGAGGAGGTGTTCGAGGCGAAGATCGTCTCGGGTTTGCAGAAGCCTCCGAGCTCGGCGAAGAGTCGTTGTTTGGCGCCGAGGTCCTCGACGATGGCCTCGATCACGAGGTCGCAGTCCGCCAGGTCTCGGCGCACGAGCGTGCCGCGGATGCGCGCGCGCACGGCCTGGGCCTCGGCCTGCGCCTGGGCCGCGTCCTTGCCCTTCTCGGCCTGTTTCTGGGCCAATTTCTCGAGGCTCTTGTCGATGCGCGCGAGGCCCCGTCCGAGGGCGGCCTCGTCGGCTTCGGCGACCCACACCTCGAAGCCGCCCTGGGCGGCCACCTGGGCGATGCCGTGGCCCATCAGGCCGCAGCCCACCACTCCGACTTTGCGGATGTTCATCGTCTGTCCTTGGGGTTCCGTGGGGTTGGAGGGCGCCGAGCGCGCGCCGAAGTGCGCTCAGGCGGGCGGCCCGGAGCGATGGAAGGCGAGCGCCAGGCCCATGCCGCCCGAGATGCACAGGGTCGCCAGGCCGTGCTCGCCCTTGCGGCGCACGAGCTCGTGCAGGAGCGTGACCGCGATGCGCGCGCCGGTGGCCCCGATGGGATGTCCCAGCGCGATCGCACCGCCGTTGACGTTCAGGCGCTCGCGCGGGAACTCGAGCTCCCGGTCGCAGGCCAGCACCTGGGCCGCGAAGGCTTCGTTCAGCTCGACCAGGTCGTAGTCGCCCGGCGCGAGGGCGTTGCGCTCGGCGAGCGCGCGCACGGCGGGCACCGGCCCGATGCCCATCGTCGTCGGGTCGACCCCGGCCTGGGCCCCGGCGCCGACGTAGGCCAGGGGCTTGAGGCCGCGGCGCTCGGCCTCGGCTTCCGACATCACGAGCAGGGCCGCGGCGCCGTCGGTGATGCCCGAGGAGTTGCCCGCGCTGACCGTCCCGTTCTGCGCGTCGAAGACCGGCGGGAGCTTCGCCAACGACTCCAACGTGGTCTCGGGCCGCACGTGTTCGTCCGCCTCGACGAGGGTCCGCTGGCCCTTGGGGCCCGCGACCTCGACCGGCGAGAGCTCGGCGCGGAAACGCCCCTCGCCCATCGCGGCCGCCGCGCGGCGCTGGCTCTCGAGGGCGTAGGCGTCCTGCTCGGCGCGCGGGATGGCGAGGTCCTGGGCCAGCTTCTCGGCCGTCGCGCCCATCAACATGCCGGCGAGCGGGCACTCGAAGCCGTCCTGGTACATGGCGTCCACGACCGGCGCGTGCCCCAGGCGGTAGCCCGTGCGCATGCGCGGCAGGAGGAAGGGCAGGCCGCTCATGCTCTCGGTGCCCCCGGCCACGGCGATGCGATTGCGACCGGCGGCGATCGACTCGGCGGCCAGCCAGAGCGCCTTGAGCCCCGAGCCGCAGGCCATGTTCACGGTCCAGGCCGGCGTCTCGACCGGCAAGCCGGCGCGCACCGAGACCTGACGCGCCACGTTCGGCCCGCCGCCGGCCTGGCGCGCGTTGCCCAGGATCAGCTCCCCCACCGCGGCCGGCTCGAGCCCCGCCCGGCGCAGCAGGTCGCTCACCACCGAGGCCCCCAGGTCCGCCGCCGAGAGGGCGGAGAAGGAGCCCAGGTACTTGCCGATCGGGGTGCGCAGGGCGTGCGTCACCACCACGCGCGTGGGCTTGCCGGGGGGAGCCATGGGGAGGGCCGCGGTTGCGGGGGAAAGCGGCGCGGGGGCCGGGCGAGCAGGGGGCGAGGGGCCCCTCGCCGGCGGCCCGGGGCGGCCGGGGTTCCGGGCCCCGATCCGGCGCGATTTCAGGGCGACGAGGATAGGCGCACCCCCCGGGAGCCGCAAGCGAACCCGGGGAGCCCCCCGCCGGCGGCCGTCCCGCGGGGGCCAGGCCCTCGCCCCGCGCTCGGCAGGGCCAGGAAGCGGACGGGCCGCCTCCCCCCCAGGGAGAGACGGCCCGCAGTGAGCGGCGCCCCGCTGGCGTCCGGAGCGCTGCGACTTCAGCTCTCGTAGATCACGCGCACCATCGGCGTGAAGTTGAAGCCGGTGCCGCAGGGCGAACCCACCGGATCGCGGTACCAGATCTGGTAGTAGCGCGTGTCGCCGGCCGCCGCGCCGCCGGTCGCCGGCACGTCCACGGTCGTGAAGGCGACGCCCGCGCCCGACGCGGTGCGCACCTGGATGCGGACCACGCCCCCGCCGGCGCAGCGCAGGCCGTCCCCGAAGGGGTTGCCGTTGCCGCCATTGATCGCGTTGACGCCCTGGAAGAACAGTCCCGGCTGACCCGCGGGAAGCTGCGAGCCCGTCAGGACCAGGTCGCCGGCCGAGACGCTGACCGTGCCGCTGGCCGCCAGCAACGCGCCCGCGGCGGTGGAGTTGGCGCAGCCCTCGCCGGTCGCGCCGAAGTTGCCGCAGGGGCAAGCGCCGCCGCTGCCGTCGCCCAGGCACAGGATGTCGACCGGGAGCTGGCGGTCGAGCAGGAAGGCGCCCTCGTCGCCGTTGTCCAGCACGGCCTCGAAGACCACGTAGCGGCCGTTGCGCGAGAGCGCGTAGCCGTCGGTGATCCCGCGCAGGGTCGTGACCGTGGCGCCGTTGATCTGCGTCACGCCGATCTGGACGATGAGCTCGTCGTTGATGAACAGGCCCTTGTCCTGGGTCGTGACGGGGTCGTCCCAGTCGCCGTACCAGAGCACGTCGCCGGAGTCGGAGATCTGCACCGGCCCGCTGCCGAAGGTCGTGAACACGAAGGAGCCGATCGCCGGCAGGGACTCGCCCTTCTGCACGAGCTTCGTCCCGTTGCGCACGATGATGGCGTTGGTGGCCGTCGCGCCGCTGAGGGTGGCGCTGAAGACGTAGTGCAGGCCGTTGCTCGAGACGTCCAGCTTGCTGCTGCCGAAGCTGCTGTAGGTGAGGCCCGCGGCCGGCGAGGGGTCGCCCTTCTGCGCGATCAGCGTGTTGCCGATGTAGATCGCCTGGTTGGTCGCCGTGGCGCCGGTCAGGGACGCCATGAACATGAAGTTGCCCGCGGCGTCGAAGGCCCAGTCGTGGGGCCCGGTGTTGAAGTCGGTCACCGCCTCGGTCTGACCCGGCAGGACGTCGCTCTCCTTGGCGAAGACGGTCTCGGAGATCAGCGCCCCCGTGCCGTCGACGGCCAGGATCACCAACGCCCGGTCGACCGAGCTCGAGATCATCGGGTCGTCGACGCTGGCCATGACGGCGATCTGGTTCGCGTCGTTGATCTTGGTGCCGAAGAACCCGATGTAGGGCGTCGGTCCGCTGAACGCGGGCGAGTTCGAGACGAAGCTCTCCTGCAGCACGAGCACGTCGTTCCAGAAGATCCCCGTGTCGTTGGTGCTCCCCCCCGTGTTGCGCAGGAAGAGGTTGTTCGACGCGTCCCCGTTGTTGTTGAGCCACAGGTCGTCGAAGGAGCTGATGTTGGCCCCCACGGGTTGGGTCAGGGCCTGGTCCTCGCGCAGGAACAGGACGCCGTTCTTGATCAGCACCAGGTCCTCGGTCGTGGCGGCGTCGGTGTCGGCCTCGACCAGCCAGTCGCCGTTGTCGTTGATGGCGAAGCCGTTGATGGTCGTGACCAGGCCCACGCCGGTCACGGTGTCGCCCTCGACCACCAGGGGTTGGATGGTCTGGGCCGCTGCGGAGCCCGCCCACGCGGCGGACAGCAGCGCGGTGTGAACGAGTCGACGATGGAGGATGCTCATGTTGGGTTCGCTTCCGGAGCCCACGGGCCCGCGGTGGGAGGGGGAGACAGGAGGGGACTGGGCCGCGAAGGCCCCCGGTCGCGGGACGCGACCGTCCCTCCACCGTACCGCGGGGCCCGGGCTGCGGGGCCCGTGGGCCCGGGGTCCGGCCCTGCGACCGCCTCGCGGCTGGCCCCGAGGACCCACGCGCGTCCCCCGCGGCGTACCCCTTATGATCGAGGTGCAGGCCATGCCCGACCCGACCCCCGTTCCCCCCGACCCCGATCACGCCCGATCGGAGCCCGATCCGGTGGGCGCCCTGGCCGCGGTCGCGAGCCTGCTGGGCGACGACTCGCGGACCGTCCGGGCGGAGCTGCGTCGGCGCTTCAAAGCCGCGGGCAAGCCGGGCCTCGCGCTCCTGCGCCGCGCCGCGCGCAGCCCCGAGCCGCGGGTGCGCGCCCACGCGCGCAACCTCCTGGCCGCGGCCGAGCGCCGCGTGGTCCTGCGGCGCCTGCTGCGCTTCGCCGTCGCGGGCACGCTCGAGCTCGAGCGCGGGCTCTTCTTGTTGGCGCGCCTGCACACGCCGCGCCTCGACGCCCGGCCCTACAAACGCGCCCTCGACGCGATGGCCGCGCAGGTGCGGCGGCGTGGCGCCGCGCGCGGTGGCGAGCTCGAGCGCGCCCGCGCGCTGGTCGAGTACCTGGGCGGCGAGCTGGGCTATCGCGGCGACGCCGAGGACTACCACCACCCCGACAACGTGCACCTGCACCGCGTGATCGAGCGCAAGCGCGGGTTGCCCCTGACCTTGGTCGCGCTGCACGTGTTGGTCGCGCGCCGCGCGGGGATCGCCGCCAGCGCGATCCCGCTCCCCGGGCACGTGATGCTGCGCCTGCGCGGCGGGCGGCGCGATCTCGTGGTCGACCCCTTCCATGGCGGCGAGGCGCGCACCCACGCCAGCTTGATGGGCTACCTCGCCCAGCACGGTCTGAGCTTCCGCCCCGAGTGGTTCCGCGACGCGCCCGACGCCCTGCTGCTCCAGCGCCAGGTCGGGAACCTGGCGCGCAGCTACGAGCAGCGCGGCCTGCGCGCCGAGGCGCGCGCCCTCGGTCGGATCGGCGCGCTGATGGCCCGCCGCGCGGGCGGGACGCGGCGATGAACCCTGCCTCCGGCGGCCCCGTCGCGCCGATGTTCCCGCTGCCTCGCTACCACCTCTTCCCGGGGCGCATCGAGGGCCTGCACGTCTTCGAGGAGCGCTACCGGCGGCTGGTCGAGGACCTGCTCGACCGCCGCGGGTGGTTGGTCCTGGTCTCGATCGAGGAGGGCCACGAGTCCGAGGCCAGCGGCGCGCCCCCGGTCTACCCGGTGGGCACCCTGGCCGAGATCGTGCACCACCAGCGCCTGGAGGACGGCCGCTTCCTGCTCTCGATCGCCGGCCTCTCGCGCGTGCGCCTGCACGAGATCCCGAGCGCCCTGCCCTACCGCCAGGTGGTCTTCGAGCCCCTGCCCGACGTCCCGCCGCCCCCCGCCGTGGCCGACCGCCTCTCCGAGCGCCTGCGCGACGCGCTGAAGGAGCACGGCCAGGCCTTCGGCGAGCTGCCCGCCGACCTCCCCACCGGCGCCCTCGCCGATCTGTTGATCTCGACCCTGGCCCTGCCGGTGGCCCAGACCCAACGACTCTTCGAGATCCCCTCCGTCGCCGCCCGCGCCCAAGCCGCCCTCGACGCGCGAGGCTGACGTCCGATCAGGCGAAGGTCGCGAGCACCGGCGCGTGGTCGCTGGGGCGCTCGCCCTCGCGGTAGGCGGTGTCGATCGTGACGCCCGTGCAGGCCGCCTGGGCGGCCTCGGAGCAAAGCACGTGGTCGATGCGCAGGCCGCGGTCGGGGTAGGCGCGGGTGCGGAAGTCCCACCAGGTGTAGTGTCGAGGGCCCTCCTCGAAGCGGCGGAACGCGTCGATGAAACCCAGGTCGACGATGCGGCGCAGGGCCTCGCGCTCGGGGGTCGAGCACAGGATCTTCTCGTACCACAGGTCGGGGTCGTACACGTCGCGGTCGTCGAAGGTGATGTTGAAATCGCCGGTGACGATCACCTTCTCGGCGCGGTCCAGGCGCGCGAGGTGCTCCCGCAGGCGCGCCAGCCAGGCCAGCTTGTACTCGTACTTCGCGCTGCCGACCTCCTGGCCGTTGACGACGTAGACGTCGACCAGCAAGAGATCGCCGATCGCGCAGCCGATCACGCGCCGGTCGTCGTCGAGGCCCGAGCCGGGCATCCCGAGCACCACGTCCTCGATCGGCTTGCGCGAGAGGATCGCGACGCCGTTGTAGGTCGGCTGGCCGTGGATCGCGATCTGGTAGCCCAGATCCTCGATCGCCTCGCGCGGGAACTGCTCGTCCCGGCACTTGGTCTCCTGCAGGCAGACCACGTCCGGCCGCCGCTCGGCGAGCCAGTCGAGCACGCGCGGCAGGCGGGCGCGGATCGAGTTCACGTTCCAGGTGGCGACGATCACGGCGAATGCTGAGCGGGGGTTGCGGGAGGGAGCGTTCCCCGAGTGAGGCGCCCGGGAGCGGGATGGTAGCTGTCCTCGGGGCCGCAGGGGCCAGGGGCGACCCGGCCCAGGGGCGGGGGGTCCGGGCGGCCCGCCCTGGCTCCTCGAACCACCCTGGACTGCGGCCGGGGCGGAAACCACGGCCATGGGCCCTCCGCCGTTGCTCCAAAGGGCCTATCCTGTTCGCCCTACACATGAGTCCCACCACACGATCCCGCGGCCCGCACGGGGGCGGGGGCCGCCGCGGCGGACCGCCGCGCCCCGCCCGCGCCTCCCAGGGCCCCCCCATCGGGCCCCCCCACCCCTCCAGCGAACCCCCCGACATCACGTCCTTCGAGCACTGGGCCCTGGCGCCCGAGGTGCTCGACGCCATCGCGGAGATGGGCATCACCTCGCCCACCCCGATCCAGCGCCTGGCGATCCAGCCCGCCCTCGAGCGCCGCGACGTGATCGCCCAGGCCGAGACCGGCACCGGCAAGACCCTGGCCTTCGGCGCGCCGGTGATGTCGCTGGTCGACCCCTCGCGCGTCTCGGTGCAGGCCCTGGTCCTGACCCCCACGCGCGAGCTCGCCGAGCAGGTCGCCAAGGTGCTCGAAGCCCTCGGCCGCGCGCGCGACATCTCGGTCGTGCTGATCGTCGGCGGCGAGCCGGCCAAGCCCCAGGTCGACGCCCTCAAGAAGGGCGCGCAGGTCGTCGTCGGCACCCCCGGCCGCGTGCTCGATCTGATGGGCCAGGGCTTCCTCTCGTTCCCCTGGACCGAGTTCGTCGTGCTCGACGAGGCCGACGAGATGCTCGAGATCGGTTTCCTCGACGACGTCGAGAAGATCCTGCTCGCCACCGATCCCGAGATCCGCAACACCCTGCTCTTCTCGGCGACCTTTCCGCCCGAGCTGCTCAAGCTGGCGCGCAAGCACAGCCAGAATCCGGCCGAGATCGCCACCGCCAGCGGCGTCGCCACGGTGGACACCATCGAGCAGGACTACTTCGTCATCCACGACGACGACCGGCCGATGGCGCTGATCCGCATGATCGAGCAGAGCGAGCCCGACGACGTGCTGCTGATCTTCTGCGAGCGCCGCACCGAGGTCGAGCGCCTGATCCGGCGCTTGGAGCGCCTGCCCTTCCCGATCAAGGCCCTGCACGGCGGATACGACCAGGAGGCGCGCTTCCGCGTCATGGGCGCCTTCCGACGGCGCGAGGTGAAGGCCCTGGTGGCGACCGACGTCGCTTCGCGGGGCCTCGACGTCGAGCACGTCACGCACGTCGTCAACTACAGCGTGCCGCGCGACGTCACCTCCTACACCCACCGCATCGGCCGCACGGGCCGCGCGGGCCGCGAGGGCCACGCGACGACCCTCGTCCCGGCCCAACAGGCCCGCCGCTGGCAGTCCGTGCTGCGCGAGGCGACCTGGAAGATCCAGGAGATCCAGCCCCCCGGCCCCACGCGCCGCGGCGAGACGCGCCGCTCCGCGCGGCCCCAGGAAGGTTCCCGCGGGGAGGCCCG
>CAYMYN010000047.1:0-25995 GCA_964394665.1 uncultured Planctomycetaceae bacterium | reverse complement strand
TCGCGGACGGGGACAGGATCGTGCTGGAGTACTCGATCTCGATCTCGAGCTTCGTGGGCGAGCCCATCGAGCCGACCCTTCCCCCGCCGCGCCAGCAGAACACGCTCTCGAGCGTGGTGACGATCCCCGACGGCTACACCGTGGTGGTCGGCGGGCTCGAGCTAGAAACCGAGGCCGAGGCCACGACGCGCACGCCGCTGCTGGGCCGGCTGCCGCTACTCGGAGCGCTCTTCCGCAATCGCACCAACGAATCGAGTCGCTCGCGCTTCTACGTCTTCCTGCGCGCCAGCACCCTGCGCAACGAGTCCTTCGCCGACCTGCGCCACGCGACCCGCCCCGTCGCGCTCGAAGCCGGCATCGATCCAGGCTGGCCGAGGCTCCAGCCGAGGTGGATCCGATGAGTCGCCCGGCGCGATCGCGGGTCGTGGCCGCCGTGCTGCTCGTGTGCCTCGCCATGGGTTGCCGCACAGGGCAGGACGCATCCGGCCCCTACAGCCCCCCCACCGAGGCCGCGCGCGACTCCGCACGGGCCGAGCGCCTGGTCCAGGAAGCCGCGGCCGCACTGCCCGCCGATCCCGCCGAGGCCGAACGCCTGCTGCGCGCCGCCCTCGGCGCCGACCTCTTCCACGGTCCCGCCCACAACAACCTCGGCGTCCTGCTCCTCTCCCAGGGCAAGCTCTACGAGGCGGCCCAAGAGTTCGAGTGGGCCCGCAAGCTCCTTCCTGGCCACCCCGACCCACGCATCAACCTGGCCCTGACCCTCGAAGCCGCGGGCCGGGACCGAGAAGCCCTCGCCGCCTACGACGCCGCCCTCCAGGCCTACCCCGGCCACCTGCCCGCAATGATGGGCGCGGCGAGCCTGGCCCTGCGCACGCGCATCGAGGACGAGCGGCTGGAGGAGTGGCTGGCCGGGATCGCCCTGCGAACCGAGGAGCCACGCTGGCGCGAGTGGGCGCTGGCCCAGGCGGCACGGCGGGAAGGGCGCTGACGCGACCCAGGCGGTCTGCGGGCGCGCGTGTCGCGGCCCATGGGCTCAGGGGGTGCACGCTCCCCCTCCAGCAAGGCCCAGAGGGCCCAGGAGGCCGCACTGCGCGCTCCAGGGGCCCCGGCATCGTGGCGCTTGGGTGGCACAAGCCGCTCATCGTGGCAGGCCTCGGCGGGGCTGGCGAGGCGCCGCAAGGTGCGCTGGGGGCTTGGGTTAGGGAGGGGCGGCCGGAGGGACACAAACCTGCGACCCCCGGTCTTGGGGAACCGGGGGTCCTGGCGGTTGGGGAACGGGCGGAATGGAGCAGGAGCCCGGTCGCTGGTGCGGCCGGGCTCCTGCGTGGGTCAGGGGGCCGGGAGGGGGCCCTCGAGCGGGGATCAGCGGCGGCGGCGGCCGGCGGGGCGGCCGGCGGCCTCGCCCATCTCGAGCGTGAGGCGCTCGGAGGTCCCGTCCTCGTTGATCGTCACCTCGCCGCGCACTCGGCCGAGGGTCTCGTGCCAGACGTCGACGCGGTGCTTGCCGGCCGGGACGCCCTTGACCTCGAAGCTGCCATCGGCGGCGGTGACCGCGGCGAAGGGCGTGTCGGTCACGAACATGTAGCAGGTCATCCAGGGGTGGATGTCGCAGGTCACCTTGATCGACTCAGGAACCTCGAGCTTCTGCGAGTCGTGGCCACCGGCGGCGATGGTCTTGTTGTAGGGCTGGTTGCGCACCGCGTGGGTGTGCACGTTGTGCGAGATCTTGTCCGAGTTGTGGTACTCGACCGTCGAGCCGGCGGGGATCAGGATCACGTGCGGCTCGAAGCGGCACTGGATCTGGTCCAGGACGATGGCCTTCTCGGGGACCTTCACCTCGGCGCCCTCGACCGTGATGGTCACGACCGCGTACTTGATGCCGCCGTCCTTGTCGATCAGCAGGCTCGGGTCGGTGTCGTCGATCGGCTTGCCCTCGGTGCAGCCCTTGGAAGCCTGCTCGCTGATGGTGAGGGGCTTGACCTCGGGGCGCTCCTCGCCGCCGAACTTGACCAGGCCGCGGGCGTTGCCCTTCTTGACGTCGTCGCCGAAGGGGGTCTTGAGCTCGAGGTAGGAGACCTTCGGCGCGGTCTCGGGCGAAGGACCGCCGCCGGCGCAGCAGCTGCCGTCGGCTTGGGCGTGGTCCTGGGCGTGGGGGGTGGCGGGCGCGTCGACGAAGGCGACGGCGAGGGAAGCGGAGGCCAGGAGGCCGAGCGAGGTGAGGAGCTTCATGGGATCTGTCCGTCAGGAGCGCGGGACGCTGCGGGTGCGGGAAGGGAGCGCGGGGGCCACGGGGGGCCACCCGGCTGAAGGAGGCGGTACGGGCTCGAACGAACGGAGTTGCCGGGGGGAGGTCAATTCCGGCTCGCGGCCGCGGCGCGTTCAAAATTGTACAGCCAGTCCAGGACCGCCTGGATCTGGTCGTGGTTGGAGGAGTCCGGGAAGGTCTCCTGGTACTGGGGCTTGTCGGCGCCGAAGTTGGTCGGCATCGCGGTTCCCGGGTACTCGAGGGCCGGCATCCACAACCAACGCTCGACCCAGTCCTCCCGCAGGCGTTCCCGCGTGAGGGAGAGGTCGGGGGCCCAGGCGACCGGGGTCCCCGCCTGCTCCGGCACGGCGCCGTCGTTGAAGTGGCACTGGAAGCAGTTGACGTCCTTCACCGCCAGGCGCTCGCCGACGGCGATGTGCTCCCCGCGGGCGGCCAGGTGGCTCGGCGAGCGACGCAGGAGCCGCTCGGAGCCCGGATCGATGGGCCCGTGGACCTGGAACCCGACCGAGTCGCCGTAGGCTTTGAGGGTCCCGAAGTTGGCCGCGACGGTCGGCTTGTAGCCGGCCTCGAGCTCGCGCAGCGTCTGCACGCTGAGCTGGGTGCGTTCGGAGAGCTCCTCGAGGGAGATCCCGACCCCGCGGCCCTTGCGCACCGCCAGCTCGGGCCAGGCGCGCTCGGGCTGACCCGGGCTGGCCTCGAAGCCCTCTTTGGCCTCGGTCCCAAGGGCCAGGCGCAGGGTGCGGGCGTAGACCGCCTTCCAACGCTCGCCCGAGTGGTGCGCGAAGTAGTCGGCGATCGACTCGGCCTCCCCCGGTCCGTAGTGGAAGGTGGGCATCTTGACCCGCATCTGTTGGCGGATCGGGTGCGGATCCTTGAGGAAGGCGAAGAACCAGTTGCGCTGCACCTTGTGGCCCTCGTCGACCAGCAGCGGCGGCGCGAAGGTCCAACGCACCTTCAGGTAGGGCTCATCGGCGTAGGAGCGCAGCTCGCCGTCGACGTCCTCGACGGCCGCGTTCTCCTCGTCGAGCCACCAGCCGTAGAACTCGTCCTCCTCGGCGTCGTGGAGCTCGATCCCGCGCAGGTAGTAGTCGGTCACGACGCGCACGAAGTCCCCGCCCCGCGGGGGTGCCACGGCCAGCAGATTCTCCTTGCGGACGAACAGGGTCTCCGAGGACATGCCCACGCCGGGCGCGGGGCCGAGCAGGCGGAAACCGACGTCGTCGAGCTCCTCGACCTCCTCCTCGTAGCTCTCGAGCTCGGCCAGGAACGCCGCAAGGTCCGTCTGCGGAGGCGGCATCTCGGTCGGCGCGAAGGGCAGGAGCTCCGCCTCGACGGTGTGTACCTCGCCCGCGGCGTCGCGGAAGGTCACCGTGCCGTGATCGAGCACGTGGCAGGCCGCGCAGTTGTTCTGGCGGATGGCCATCAAGCCCCGGTTCATCGAGTCCTGGGCCGGCGTGGGGACCATCTTGGCGCGCTGCACCTCGTCGTCGACGAGCCCGACCACGAAGGTCGCGATCTCCTGCGCCGTGGCGACGTCGAAGTCGAACCAGGGCATGCGCAGGCGCTCGAGCGGGTTCTTGACCTTCATCTCGTCGAACACCCGCGGCTGGTTGAGCTTCTCCTCGAGCCACGGCTCGCGGTACTTCTTGAGCTCCTCGCGCTGGACCTGGCCCCAGCCGTGTTGCGCGGCGATCAGGTTGGCGCGGAAGCCCCAGTCGAGCTTGTCGACGGTCTTCGAGCCCCAGTTGGTGAGCTCGGTGCCGATCGGCATGTCGTGCTCCATGCCGCTGATCTCGTGGCACGAGAAGCAGCCCTGGTGGCGCACGAAGCGCTCGCCGACCTCGACCATCAGGGTGAGCGGGTCGTCCCAGCGGCGGCCGGCGTCCTCGCCGCGTAGGCGCCGCTCGATCACGCCACGGCCGTCGCGCGCGAAGAACCAACGCGCCTGCTCCGCCAGGGCCGCAGGGTCGACCGGGGGCACGCCCTCGTTCCAGCCCTCGGGCACGTCCCGGAAGTGGCCGTCGGGGTCCTGGGTCATGTAGGCGACGATGTCGGCGGCGTCCTGGTCCGAGAGGCGCAGGTCGGGCATGCGCGTCTCCGACCAGTAGGCGTGCGGGTCCTTCAGCCAGGCGAAGAGCCACTCGGGCGTGACCTTGGTGGCGAGCCCGCGCAGGTTGGGGCCGTGTTCGTTCGCGCCGCTGGCGACCAGCATGGGGTCGGCCGTGGCGCCCTGTTCCCCCGCGTACGGCTCGAGGTTGTGGCACGCGCCGCAGCCGACCACGCGGAAGACCTCGCGGCCGCGCTCGGAGTCGCCCTCGACCGGGATCCCCGGCAGCGGGCTACGGCCCGACTGGGCTGCGATGTAGGCCGTGACCGCCGCCACCGCCGTGTCGTTCCACTGCTTGCCCATCACCGGCGGGCCCTGGCCGAACTGCGACTGGGCCACCACGGGCTCGTCGTCGGGGAAGTTCGACAGGTAGAAGATCTGCGGCATCCAGGTCGTGGGCCGGAACGCCTTGGGGTCGG
Organism: uncultured Planctomycetaceae bacterium; assembly: GCA_964394665.1. GTDB lineage: Bacteria > Planctomycetota > UBA1135 > UBA1135 > CAYMYN01. Next base: position 21,203 of record CAYMYN010000047.1, on the reverse strand, counting down.
CGATCCAGGCGGCCATGAACTCCGGAGTGAGCTTCTGGGCGACGTTCTTCAGGCTCGGGCCCGGCTTACGCGTGGTCGGGAACCAGTCGACCTTGTGGCAGGAATAGCAGCCGTAGCGCTCGAACTTCTGGTAGCCCGCCGTGACCTTGGGAGCGTCCTCGGCGATCAGCTCCATCGAGGTCTTGTGGCACTGCACGCAGGATGCCTCGACGTACTTCGACGAGAGCATCGGGTAGTCCCAGTGGTGCTGCTTGTGCCAGTGGTACTCCTCCACCCAACGCTCGGTGACGGGCTGATCGGCGTAGGCCAGGCCCGTGTTGAAGTCCGGCGGACGGTGGTCGACGCGGATGAAGTCGAGCGCCTCACCCCCGCCGCGGTGGCAGATGGTGCAGCCGACCTCGTTCAGCGGGTGCGGCGACTTGGCGCTCAGGTACAGGTCCAGGCGCGGGTGCGAGCGGTAGGGATGCTCGAGGCCCTCTTCGGTGAAGCCCTCCCGGTCGCTGGCGACATGGCACGTGGTGCACATGTCGATGCGCTTCTTCTTGGTGAAGTTGAGCTCGAAGGTCAGGTCGTCGAGCACGACCTTGTTCACCTTGAGGGTCGGCCCGATGAAGTCGAGGCCCGGGATGTCGTCGCGGATCTTGGCCGCGATCTTGCCCCCCAGCGTGGTCGGGCGCAGGGCCTCGAGGCGCGTGCGGACGAGGGCAATGTCCTTGGTCGCGGCCTTGGCCTGGATCTCGAGGTCGGTGACGGCCTCGCGCGCGCTCGCCAGGCGGGACTCGATGTCCGCCACGCGTAGGTTGGCCTCCTCCGTGCGGCCCTCGGCCTGCGCCAGGCGGGCCTCCATCACCAGCAGGCTCTGGATCTCGCGTTGGTTCGCCGTCCGGCCGAGCTCCGCCGCGTGGATGCGGTTCTCCTCGGCCATGTAGCGATCCCAGTTGTACTCCTGCTTGAGCTTCTTGGCCGCCTCGGAGACGACGAACTGCTCGCCATTGGCCGCGATCAACTCGCGCTCCAGGTTCCGGATCGTCTCGGCGCGCGCGGCGAGGTCCGCCTGGGCGCGCTCGAGCTCGGACGCCAGGCGGGATTCCTCCTCCATGGCCGCCTGGGCCGCGGGGGATTCGAGGGCCGCCTTGGCGCGCGCGATCTCGACCTCGCGGAACTCGCGCTGGTACTTCTTCCAGGGCGCGTTGTAGTCGTCCCACATCATCCAGACGATCGCCACGAGGAGGAGCGCGCTGGATCCGAGGAACCAGCGGTTCAGCCCTAAGACGTGGTAGTGGGTATCGCCGCGATCAGCCATGGGGCTCTGCTCGGGAGGGGATCGGCGTCCGGGGGTCGGGGGGGCGGAGAGGGGCGAAAGGCGTCCGTCAGACGTTGAAGAAGAACTCGGGCATCCCGATGAAGTACTTCAGGTCCACGGTCCAACGCAGGAGCATCTTGGCTGGGATCAGGCCGAACCAGAGCATCAGGTGCATGAATACGTGATAGCGCACGAGGTGCTCGCGCTTGCCTTCGTACAGGCGGGCGAGGAGCGGCTTCTCGAGCAGCTTGGGCAGCACCAGGAAATAGCCGAGCATCAGCAGGATGCCGGGCAGCTCGCGCACCAGGGGGCTGAGCGGTCGTGGACGGTCGAGCAGGTGGACCCAGAAGTAGGTCGAGAGGTCCACGTTGACCATCGGCTCGAGCTTGTGCAGGTCCCAGTACTCGAAGGGCCCGAAGAAGGACCAGTTGGGCCCGCGCAGGAAGGTGCCCAGGATCACGAAGGACACCCAGAAGAGCAGGAAGCCGACCCAGAAGAAGCTGACCGCGAAGGGGCGCTCGTCGAAGGTGTAGTAGCCGTTGCCCTTGGGGTTCACGTCGAGGTACGGGATGGCGCACAGCCCGACGACGATGAAGCTCGGCAGGAGCACGCCCGCGATCCAGGGGTCGAAGTAGACCAGCAGCTCCTGCAGCCCGAGGAAGTACCAGGGAGCCTTGGAGGGGTTGGGCGTGCGCGCGGAGGCGGCCGGCTCCTCGATCGGGGCCTCGACCCCGATGCTCCATAGGATCAGGAGGCCGGTGAAGAGCACCAAGCAGATCAGCTCGGTGTAGACGAGGTCCGGCCAGGTGAAGACCTTCTGCTTGCCGAGTTCACCCTCCAGCGTGGGCAACCCCTTGCGCGTGCGCTCGTCGTTGATGTAGGCGCGCCGGAGCGAGAGCCAGGAGAAGTACACGACCGAGCCCAGGAGGATCACGATCGGGACGTTGTCCGGCTTCGTGATGATCGCCTTGAAGCTCGGGTCCTGCCAGGCGAAGGCCAGGAACAGGGTGCCCAGGACCGCGAAGGCGTTGATGACCACCTTGCGGGTCGAGAACTTCCGGAAGCGCAGAAACAGGAACACGACCACCACCGAGAGCGAGAAGTACATCTTCGGCTCGGTGAGGAAGTTGGTGGCGTCCTTGATGAACTGGCCCATGGGCTGGGGTGCGTGCGTCGCGGGGGTCGCTGGAGCGGGGAGTTCCTCGGGCCGGGACTACAGGGGCCCGGAGATGCCGCCGTCCTTGCGGACGCGCCAGAAGTGGATCGCCATCAACGTGGCCGCGATCAGGGGGAACCCGACGCAGTGCAACACGTAGAAGCGCAGCAGCGCCCCCTCGCCCACGAAGCGGCCGGCGAGCAAGCCGAAGCGCACGTCGTTGCCCGCGTGCACGAGCTCGAGCCCGCCGATCGAGAGTAGGGCCGCGCCGGGTCCCTCGTGGCCGAGGAAGGGCGTCGCGCGGGCCATGTTCGTGCCGACCGTGATGGCCCAGACCGCGAGCTGGTCCCAGGGCAGGAGGTAGCCCGTGAAGGACAGGAGCAGGGTGATCACCAGCAGGATCACGCCGATGTTCCAGTTGAACTCCCGCGGCGGCTTGTACGAACCGGTCAGGAACACCCGGTACATGTGCAGCCAGACCGTGATCACCATCATGTGCGCGGCCCAGCGGTGCAGCTCGCGCATCAAGCCGATGGGCACGTGCTCCCGCAGGCCCATGATGTCCTGGTAGGCCAGCTCCGCGGTCGGCCGGTAGTAGAACATCAACAGGAGCCCGGTGACCGTCTCCACGAGGAACAGGAAGAACGTCAGCCCTCCCATGCACCAGGTGTAGGAGAGCCGGATCCCGCTGCGCCGCACCTTGACCGGGTGCAGGTGCAGGAAGACGTTCGAGAGGACCGCGAGGGTGCGGTTGCGGGGGGTGTCCGGGTAGCCGTGCCGGAAGATGGACTTCCAGACCTGACTCTTCCGGATCGGATCGAGGAGCTTGCTCATCGAGCGCTGCGGAGGGGACCTCGGCCGGCGTGGCGCGGGATCGTGGTTCGGCTCGCGGGGAAAGGCGGAGGGAAGGTCAAGCCACGTAGAAGAGGTAGGCGCCGTCCAGGCTCCACTGGCCCTTCTCTTCCTGGTACTTGGTGTTCTTGTCGATCAGGATCTGACCGTCCTCGGCCAGCGTGATCTTGTAGCGCTCGAGGGGTCGCGGCGCGGGGCCCTCGATGTTGATGCCCGACTTGATGAAGCCGCTGCCGTGGCAGGGGCACTTGAAGGTCTCGGCGCTCGGCAACCAGGCCGGCGTGCAGCCCAGGTGCGTGCAGACGGTCGAGAGCACGTAGAAGCCGGTGCGCTCGCGCACGATCCAGACCCCGTAAGCAGCGGTGTAGCGCTCGTCGACCTGATCGACGGCGAACTCGCTCGGGTAGCCGGCCTTGAACTCCTGGGGCGGCTCGTAGAGCACGTTCGGGAACAGGAAGCGGGTCATCGCGCCCAGGCCCGCCAGGCCGGCCGCGGTGAACAGGCCCCAGGCCATCCCCAGGGTCGAGAGGAAGCCGCGCCGCGTGAGCTCGCCGCGCAGGGGGGCGCGCACGAGCTCCGCGGGCTTGACCTCGGGGGACTGCTGGTCTCGATCCTTCACATCCATGCCATCACGTCCTGGGGCACGTCCGAGGGCCCTTCCGGGGGGGCGATCCGCTGCGCGATCCGGCGTGGTGCGGGCAGGGAACGCTCAGGGCCTGCGGGACGCCGGCGACCCCTTCGAGCGCGCGCGCGCGGGCGCCAGGGGTCCCGGAGAGGCTCCCGCCGGCGCGCCGCCGCCGGTTCGGGCGGCGGGAATGGTGTCCGAGCGAGGCGACCTTGACAAGGGCTCGGGGGGTGATTCCTCGGAGCGGGCGCCGCATCACCAGGCCTCCAGGATGCGCTTCGCCGCGTCGCGCAGCAGCAGATCGTCCGCCGCGCGCGCCAGTTCGGCCACCAGCTCGCGGTCGGCGGGGCGCCGCAACTCGCCCAGCGCTCCGAGGGCCGTGCGCCGGCTGTGCTGGATCCGTTCCAGGTTCCAGGCGCGGCCGCCGCCCTGGGCCTCGGCGGCGTAGAGCTCCGACCCGGTCGCGTCGCGCAGCAGCTCCGCGCCCTCCGCGTCCCCGAGCTTGGCCAGGGTGACCGCCGCCGTGATGCGCACGTCGAGCGCGGGGTCGCCCAGGGCGCGCCGGACGCGGGGCAGCGCCTCCTCGCGCGGCATGCGCTGCATGCCGACCGTGGCGACCAGTCGCAGGCCGGGATCGGGGTGCTCGAGGAAACGGGCGATGGGCTCGAGGGCCCGCGGATCGCCGAGCGCCGCCAGGCTCAGCAGGGTGTCGAAACGGATGCGCGCCCCCTCGTCCTCCGCGTCCCCCAGGTCGAGCAGGGTGACGAGCAGCGGGACGCCCGCCGGCGGGTCGATGCGCGCCAGGAGCGAGGCCAGCACGTAGCGCTGCCAGGGCGGCTGCCCCCCGGCGTTCCAGGCCGCCAGGAGTTCGGGTCGGAACTGGGGGTCCAGGGGGTAGGGCGCGGAACGCCCGGCCTCCTCGGCCTGGGCGTTGGCCGAGAGCTTCTGGACCAGGGCGTAGGCCGCGTGTTGCTGTTCCTTCGAGCCGCCGCGCAGCATGCGGTCGAGATCCTGGCGCAGGCTCGACTCGCCGCCGCCGATCGCGCCGAAGAGCACGAACACGAGCACCAACACGACCACGATGGCCGCGGGGACCACCACCAGCGGCACGAACAGATTGCCGTAGGGCGAGGCCCCCCCAGCGCCCTCGCCGGCGCCGTCGACGCCGGCCTGCGCGGGTTCACGCAGCGCGTCGGGGTCGTCCTGGGGCGGGGGGTCGGTGCTCATCGCGGGGGCGGCGCGGGATCGTCCCCGGCGCGCGTCGGGCGGGCGAGCATAGGGCCGCCCCGCCCGGCGATCCAGGCGACCGACGGCCGCGGCTGGCGTCGGCGCGGGCGAGCTGCGACAGCCCGCCGCAGCCGGCGACGCCGGGGGTCAGCGCGAGCGTTTCTTGGGCACGCGCACGTCGGCCAGGCGCCCCAGCTTCGGCAGCTCCCCCACCAGCGGCAGGGCGTAGTCGCGGAACGCGGGATCGATCGTGCCCCGGGCCCCGAGGTAGCGCGCGTCGAGGTCGCGCGTGACCTTCGCCACGTTCGAGAGGTCGGTGACGTCGTAGGCCGCGCGGTACGCGGGACCCGGCTCGCGCCGGATGACCACCGACCCGTGGGGTCGATCGCCCGCCACGGCGACCTGCACCGCGGTGCGGCCGACCTCGCGCGCCTCGCGCGCGTCGACCTCGGAGGCGAAGCCGGCGAAGGAGCGCTGCAGGTACCCGAAGGTGTCGGCCCGCACGCGCAGCTTGTCGCCCAGGCGCGCCTTGATCTCGCCCGCCAGGAAGTCGCCCAGGGCCCCGGTGCCGGAGAGCTGCACGTTGCCGTGCGAGTCGCGCTCGTCGGTCTTGCCCAGGGGCTCGCCGTCGGCCCCGTGCACGCCCTCGGAGACCGCCACCAGGCAGCGGCCGAGGCGCGCGTGGACGCGTTCCACGTCGGCCACGAAGTCGTCGAGCTCGAGCACCTGCTCGGGCACGTAGACCAGGTGCGGGCCGTCGTCCTCGTGCTCGCGCCCGAGGATGCTGGCGGCGGTCAGCCAGCCCGCGTGGCGCCCCATCACCACGTCGATCTTGATGCCCGGCAGACTGCGGTTGTCCTGGTTGTCGCCCATGAAGGCGCAGGCCACGAAGCGCGCCGCGGAGCCGTAGCCCGGGCAGTGGTCGGTCACGCGCAGGTCGTTGTCGATGGTCTTGGGGACGTGGAACAGGCGCACGTCGTAGCGCTCGGCCTGCGCGATCTCGTTCAACAGGTGCGCCGTCTCGGCCGAGTCGTTGCCGCCGATGTAGAAGAAGTAGCGCACGTCGTGGGCGCGGAAGACCTCCAGCACCGCCGCGCACTCCTCGCGCGTCGGCTTCTTGCGCACCGAGCGCAGGCCCGCGCAGGGCGTGGCGGCGACGCGCTCGAGGTTCTCCCACGTCTCGCGTCCCAGGTCGACGAGGTCCTCGGCCAGGATGCCCTTGACCCCGTGCAGCGCGCCGTACACGCCCGTCACGGCGTCGCTGGCGAGGCAGGCCTCGACCACGCCGACCAGGCTCTGGTTGATGACGGCCGTGGGGCCGCCGGACTGTCCGACGAGGGCGATACCGCGGGGGCTGGGCATGGGACCTGGGTGCGTGGGGAGTCGGGGCGGCGCGGGACCCACCGGGGGACCGGCGCGGGGGCGGAGCGTAGCAGGCTGCCGACGGGCCGGGCGAGCGAACGGACGCCCGTCCGCGAGCCGCGCGGATCCGGCCGGAGCCCGCGGTTGGGGGTTGCAGGCGCGGGGGGCGCTTGCCTAGAGTCTCCGCCCCGTCGCCCCTGCGCGACGGTTCGCGAGCGGTGCCGAGGCGCGGCGCGCGCACCCCGATCCAGGGTGCCCGGGTGGCGGAATTGGCAGACGCGCAAGACTAAGGATCTTGTGGGGCAACCCGTGCTGGTTCGATTCCAGTCCCGGGCACCAGCTTCGAGCGGCGGGCGGCGCGCACCAGCGGGCCGCCCGCTGCGTTGTCACCGCGGGCCGCGCGCTGCCCCGCCCCCCCCCGCGGGGCCCCAGGCCCGATCAGGGCTTCAGGGGCAGCACGACCCGCGCGGAGAGGTCGATCGAGTTCGGCTCGAAGGCGACCAGCAGCAGCGCGGCCTCGATCGCCTCCATCCAGGCGATGCGTTGGCGGCTCTGGGCGATCATCTCCGGGATCCGGTCGCGGGCCACCCGGTCCTGCAGCTCCTTCGCGCGCGCGTCGACCAGCAGCCCGACCTGCTCGCGGATCTCCGGGGGGACCTGCCCACGTCGCACCCCGGGGAAGCTCTCCGCCAGCACTTGATCCTCGATCCGCGCGCGCTCGATGCTCCAGTCGACCAGCTCGTAGATCGACTGGCGGGCCTCGTTCTCGGCCCGCGCCCGCAGCCACTTGCCCAGCCGCCGCGGGTCGAGCCAGAGCAGCACGTTGCCCTCGGGCCGGGCCGAGCGCAGGAGGACCTGGAAGGCCTCGCGCTCGGAGAGCCGCGGGTGCTGCACGCCACCCAATGTCAGCGTGCGGCGGATGTGGCCCAGGAACGGCTTGGTGTTGGTCACGACGGTCACGTCGGGGTCCTTGTAGCTGACCGTCAGGATGTGGCCGGTGCCGGGCACGAGGGGCGAGGTGTACTCGCGGTTCTCGTACCCCGCGTCGTAGGTCTTGTAGAAGCCGAGCTGCCCGGCCTCGACGCCCTGCAAACCGAACGAGCGCGCGTTCTCGCCGATCAGCTCGCGGAACTGCACGACCTTGCTCTCGTCGTGCGTCCAGGCGATCAGCGCCACCGCCGGGACGGGGGTATCGTCGTGCGGGGGTGCGTTCTCGTCCGGCGGATAGTCGTTCTCGCGCACGAGGATCACGAGCCGATCGCGGAACATGGCGTCGACCTCGGCCAGGACCTGCTCGAGGTCCTGGAAGCGGCGCGTCGAACGGAACGCGTCCTCGAGCAGGCCGCGGGTCGCGGGGTCGAGCACCGACACGACCTGGCGCGCGAGATCACCCGCGTCCCCACGCACGTAGAGCATCAAGCCCGTGTCCGCCGGGGCCAGGCTCGCGATCAGGTTCTCGAGCTCGCGCGTGTCGCTGCCGCGCTTGCGATAGAGCTTGCGCTGCAAGGGCGAGATGAGCTCGGAGGAGAGCGGCGCGCGCAGGTCGAGGGTCAGGGTGCGCCCGAAGCCGAGGACTCCCACGACTTCGTTCACCGTGCTGGCCTGGAAGAACCGGGAGAGCAGCGCGGGGGCGATGGACGCGCTCGCCGGATCGGGCCAGGCGCCGCTCAGGCCGCGGCTGGCGAGCAGGGCGCGCACGTCGAGGAACACCTCGAGCTCGTCGCGCTCCGTCGAGCGGTTCGCGCGCCGGATCGAGTCGTTGTATTCGGCCTTGGCGAACAACGAGTCCGCGAACTGATTGGCCGCCAGGCGCAACGCCTCGCGCACCAGGTCGGGGCTGGAGGAGATCACGCCCACGTCTTTGATGCGCGCCAGGTACAGGGGACGCGGGAGCTGCGCCCCCTCGAGGGCCACGAAGCCCTCCTGGGGCGTCGCGACCAGACCCTGTTGCTCCAAGCCGAGCACGCCGGGGTACTTGGTCAGCTCGAGCGCCAGCTTGCCGATCCAGTTCACCGTCCCGTACAGCGCCCAGTCGGCCTGCGCCAGGTCCGCGCCGCGGAAGCGGCCGGCGACCGCCACCTGCCGCCCCCCGAACACCTTGAGCGGATCGAGGCCCAGGGGCAGCCCGGCGGAGAGCCGCTCGAGCTCCGCCACGGTCGCCTCGAGGTCGAGCTCCGCGGCGAGCTCCGCGTAGTCCGGCGAGGCTCGGAAGGAGCGCCAGGCGTCGTTCTGCTCGAGGGTCCCCTCCAGGGCCAGGCGCGGGAAGGGGTCGAAGTCCCGCTCGAGACGCGCCTTGGACAGGTAGAAGTCGATGTTGCGCGGGACGAGCCCGGCCACGTGGTGCGCCAGCCCACCCTCGAAGGGGCTGAAGAGCAGCGTGGAGAAGGTGAAGTACCCGATGAAGCCCAGGACGAGCAGCACCAGTCCGGCGATCTTCAGGCGGCGCGAGGTCTTCGGGCTCATGGGGGCGAGGTCGGGGTGGCGCGCTACGCGCGGAGGAGGGCCGGACGGGCGGGCCGCACACTCTGCGCAATCCGCCGCGCCCCTGCCAACGAAGCGGCCGGGGACGCCGCGCGACCGCTCGTCTTCCCGACGGACGCGGCGCGGGGCTCCGCTCGCGCGACCTCGATCGGGTCGGCCGCGGCCCCTGGAGGGCGCGCTCCCCGGCCGTCCGGGGCGGATCCCCCACCCTCCCCGCGCGGCGCCGCTTGCGGCCCGCGGGATCGGGAGCGAGGATCCTCGCCCCATGCAGCCCAACCAGCGGGTCACCGCCCTCTCGCTCTCGCGCACGATCGCCCTCGACACGCGCGCCAAGGAGCTCGCCGCCGCCGGGCGCGACGTGCTGAATCTGACGGCCGGCGAGCCCGACTTCGAGGCCCCCGCCGTCGTGCGCGCAGCGGCGCACCGCGCGATCGACGGCGGCGACGTGCGCTACACGCCGGCCGGTGGGCGCCTGCGGTTGCGCGAGGCCGTCGCGAAACACCTCGAGCGCACCCGCGGCGTGCGCTACGCGCCGAACGAGGTCGTGATCTGCCACAGCGCCAAGCACGCGCTCGCGAACGCCGTGTTGAGCCTGGTCGAGCCGGGCGACGAGGTGCTGCTGCTGCTACCCGCCTGGACGAGCTACGAGGAGCAGGTGCGCTTCGCCGGCGGCGTGCCGGTCGGCGTCCGGCCGCGCGCCGATCTCGGCCCGGACCTCGCCGCCCTGCGCGCCGCGGTCGGCCCGCGCACGCGCGGCATCTTCCTCAACACGCCCTGCAATCCCTCGGGCTACTGCCTCTCGGCGGACGAGGTGCGCGCCATCGGCGAGCTGGCTCTCGAGCGCGACCTGTGGATCCTCTCGGACGAGATCTACTCGCGCCTGGTGTTCGGCCTGGCCGAGGGCGCCGAGCCGCACTCCAGCCCGGCCGCGGTCTCGCCCGCCGTGCGCGAGCGCACCGTGCTGGTCGACGGCGCGAGCAAGGCCTACGCCATGACCGGCTATCGCATCGGATACCTGGCCGCGCCGCGCAGCCTGGCCGATGCCTGCGTGCGCCTGCAGAGCCAGACCACCGGCTCGCCCAACGCCATCTCGCAGGATGCGCTCGCCGCCGGCCTGGCCTCCGAGCCGCCCGAGATGGAGGCCATGGTCCAGGAGTTCGACGCGCGCCGCCGGCTGGTGAGCGCGGCCCTCGAACGCATGGGGCTCGCCACCCCCCTGCCGCGCGGCGCGTTCTACTTCTTCCCGCGCGTGGAGCACCTGTGCGACGCGCGGGGCGCGGACGGCTTCTGCGAGGACCTGCTCGAGGAGACGGGCCTGGCCCTCGTGCCCGGCAGCGCCTTCGGCCTGGAGGGCTACATCCGCATCTCCTACGCCGCGGCCCGCGCGACCCTCGAGCGCGCGCTCGAGCGCCTGGCGCGTTTCGTCGCCACCCGCGCTTCCTCCGCCGCCCCGCGCGCCTGAGCGACGCAGCCCGGGGGACACCTTCGCAGCGTCACTCGAGCCCCAGGTCCGCCACGCCGTCCTCGTCGAAGCCGAGGTAGTGGCCGAGCTCGTGGTAGAGGGTGATGCGGATCTGCTCCTTCAGCTCCTCCTCGTCCACCGCGGCGCGTTCGAGGTTGCGTTGGTAGAGGTGGATGCGCGGGGGGAGCTCGGGGTGCTCGCCGCCGCGCTCGAGCAAGGACGCGCCGAGGAACAGGCCCAGGAGATCGGGCGGGGTCTCGTTCTCCGCCCCGGGGATCACGATGTCGCGCTCGGGCACGGGCGCGATGACGAGCTGGACTTCCTCGAGGTGCCGGCGGAACTCGTCCGGCAGGCACTCGATCGCCTCCTCCACCACGCCGGCGAACTCGTCCTCGTCGAGGCGCGCGATCTCGGGGAAGTCCTCGGGGTCGATGCGGTGGGCCTCGGCGTAGAGGCGTTCGGCTTCGATCAGGTCGCCGCCCAACTCCTCGAGGAACGAGAGGCGCTCGAGCGCCTCCGGGCTGCGGTCGACCTCGACCAGGCGTCGGAAGCTGGCGTGGGCTTCGTCGAGCTTCCACTCGTGCAAAAGCAGTTGCCCGGTGGCCCACAGGTGGTCGGGCTCGTCGGCCGGGATGCCCAGGGCGCGGGCGCGCTCCAGGGCCGCGCGCGCCGCCGCCAGGCCGCCGAGCTCGAGCTGCGCCAGGCTCTCGGCGATCCAGCGCTCCGCGACGGAGGGGTCGATGCCCGCCAGCACCTCCAGCGCGTCCGCCGGTTGCCCCTCCTCCAGCCGCGCCCAGGCCGCGTCCAGGCTGCGCTCGAGCGACTCCCGTTCCCGTTCCCGATCGTCCATGCCGGCATGATCCCACCGCGGAGGGGCGCGGGGAAGGGCGGGCTCGCCCGCCCTCCGGTCGGGAAGTAGAGTCCGCTCGCCCGCACGGCTCGCACCCCGGATGCCCCCGATCCCCCTCGTCCTTCTGATCACCGCGGCGGCCGTGGGGCTGTTCGTCTGGAACCGCATCCGGATGGACGTCGTGGGCCTGATGGTCATGGCGAGCCTGCTCGTCACCGGGCTCGTCAGCGTGCGCGAGGGCATCAGCGGCTTCGCCAACGAAGCCCTCCTGACCGTGGCGGCGATGTTCGTGCTCTCCTCGGCCCTGGTGCGCACGGGCGCCGTGGACACGCTGAGCCGACGCCTGGCGCGTTGGTCGGGGGGCAGCGAGACGCGGCTCCTGATCGCCACCCTGGGCCTGGTGATCCCCCTCAGCGCGTTCATGAACAACACGCCAGTCGTGCTGGTCATGATCCCGGTGGTGATGGGCGTGGCGCGCGACATGCAGGTCGCGCCCTCGCGCATCTTCATGCCGCTCTCCTTCGCCAGCCAACTGGGGGGCACGCTGACCTTGATCGGCACGAGCACCAACCTGCTCGTGGCCGGCTTGATGCTGGAGCTGGGGCAGGCACGCATCGGACTCTTCGACGTCACCGGGCCGGCGCTCGTGCTGACCGCCGTGGGCGTGCTGTACTTGCTGACGCTAGGCCGCTGGCTCACGCCCTCACGCCCCTCGCCGGAGGACCTGACCGAGGCCTATCGACTGCGCGAGTACTTCTCGGTGCTGCACGTCGAGCCCGACTCCCCGCTGGCCGGGGGCAGCCTGGGCGAGCTGCGCTTCGGCTCGGAGTACGGCCTGCACGTGGTCGGCATCGAGCGCGGGGAGGAACGCCTCCACGCGCCGCGCGCGGGCACCATCCTGCAGGCCGGCGACTACCTGCTGGTCGAGGGACGCATCGAGAACATCGCCAAGATCGAGCAGGCGGTCGGCGTGCGCATCGCCGCGCCGACCGACGACCTGCCGCTGCCCGCGCGCCACGGCAGCGCGCGCCGGGCCCAGCTCTACGGGGCCGAGGCGGCGCGCTCGATGGGCGCCGCCGCGGCCGCCGAGCCAAACCGCCCGGCGGCGCCCAAGGCGGACGGCGTGCGCCTCGCCGAGCTCCTGGTGCCGCCCAACGCCCGCGCAGTGGGGCGCACGATCCTCGAGCTCGACCTGCGCCGCCGCTACGGGGTGCCGGTGCTGGGCATCCTGCGGCATGGCCAGTCGTTGCGTTCGCGCATGCGCGAGGTCGTGCTCGCTCCCAGCGACCTCCTGCTCGTCGAGGGCACGCGCGAGGCCTTCGAGCGCGTGCGGCGCGAGACGGGCCTGGCCCTGCTGGGCGCCCTCGACCTACCCGCCCGGCGGCGCTCGAAGATGCCCATCGCGGTCGGGACGCTGGTCGCCGTCGTGCTGCTGGCGGCCTGCAACGTGATGCCGATCCTGGTCTCGGCCCTCTTGGGCATGATCGTCGTCTTCCTGACGCGCTGCGTGACGCCCGAGGAGGCCTACGCCGAGATCGACTGGATGGTGTTGGTGCTGATCGGCTCGATCATTCCGCTGGGCCTGGCCCTGCAGAACACTGGCGCCGCCGAGTGGATCGCGCGCGGGGTGCTCGGCGTGACCTCCCCCTGGGGGCTGTATGGAGTCCTGGCCGCGATCTTCGTGCTGACCTCGCTCTCGACCGAGATCCTCAGCAACAACGCCGCCGCAGTGGTGCTGACGCCGATCGCGGTCGCCACCGCCGGCGCCCTGGGCGCCTCGCCGCTGCCGTTCGTGTTCGCGGTCATGCTCGCCGCGTCGAACAGCTTCATGACCCCCATCGGCTACCAGACGAACACCTTCATCCTGGGGCCGGGCGGCTACCGCTTCGCCGACTTCCTGCGCGTGGGCGGGCCACTCAACGTCCTGATGGCCGCCGCCGCGACCGCGGTGCTGCCGTTCTTCTTCCCCTTCCACCCCTGACCGCGCGGGTCGGGGGCCGGCTCACAGCCAGAGCACCTCGACCGCGTCGGTGAAGTTGAAACCGCCGCCGCAGGGCGAGCCGACGGGGTCGCGGTACCAGTACTGGTAGCGCCGGATCGTGCCGGGGGTGAGGGGTACGGGCTGATTGGGGTGGAGCGAGATCGGGCCCTGCACCCCGCCCGCCGGCGTGCCGCAGGAGCCGTCCGTGGCCGCGCAGCCCCAGGCGTTCGCCACGACGATCGCGAGGCGCACCAGCCCGCCGCCGGCGCAGCGCAGGCCGTCTCCGAACGGAGTTCCGGCCCCGCCGCCGATCGGGTTGTTGCCCTGGAAGAAGAGCCCGGCTTGACCGGGGATCGCGTGGGCGGCCCGCAGGCGCAAGCTGTCCTGGCCGACGAAGGGGAAGCCCTCTCCGAACAGGCGCGCGCCCGCGCCGCCCGAGTTCACGCAGCCGCCGCTCGCCCCCGGAGCGACGTCGTTGCCGCACGGGCACCCGGAGCCCGCGCAGTAGGCGGGATTCCACCACAGCGGTCCCACGCTACCCGACTCGTCGAAGTTCTGCGCGAGCACGTCCCCGCCGTCGTTGCGGCCGTCGCTCCAGGCGAGCAACGCATGGCCGAGCGCGCCGCGCGCCGCGAAGAGCCGCGACTTGGCGCTGGGCGTCGAGGCGAAGGGCAGGGCCGGGATGAAGGGCGTGCCGTCCGACTGCACGACGGTTCCCTGGCCGGTGTCCTGGCCGAAGGCGGGGCTCGCGGTCCAGAACACGTAGGCGCCGGACGCTGCGAGCAGGCAGCGCACCGAGTCCACCTGGCTCGTGCTCAGGGGCACGAACTCGATGCCGCTGGCGCCCCACTGGCGCGCGCCCGTCGCGTCCAGGCGCTGGCCGTAGAGGCCCGACTGGGACTGCAGCGCGTTCTGCTCACGCCAGAACAGGTACGTGTCGGAGGTCGCCGGGTCGAAGGCAGCCGCGGGCGAGACGCGCACGCGCGTGCCGTCGGTCGAGCCGGAGACGCCGTTGGCCGGAAAGGCCAGGGAGCCGTTGGCGAGGACGCGCTGGGCGTAGACCTGCAAGGGGCTGACGGCGTACCACGCGAAGAGCGCTCCGCCGGAGCCGTCGGGGACGAAGGTCGGGAAGTTGCCGATCTGCAACGATCCGCCGTCGAACACGACCAGGGGCTGGGCGCCCCAGGTCGCCGCGCCGCTGGCGTCGAATTTCTGGGCCACCAGGTGCCGCGGCGAACCGAAGGAGGATCCGGTCTGGTGCACGATCGAGAGGATCGCGTCCGTGCCCGCGGCGTGCAGGTCGCTGGGCGTGTAGGAGCCCGCGCCCGGCACGAGCGCCACCGGATTCGCCCACACCGGGACGCCGTCGGCGTCGAGGCGCGCGACGTAGGTGACGCCGGCCTGCATCCAGCTCACGACCACCTCGCCGTCGCTGGTCCCCGTGATGCGCGGGGTCGCCAGGAAGTCGTTCGTGTTGGTGAGCTGGATCCCGTCCGTGCCCCAGGCGAGGCTGCCGTCCTGGCGCACGCGCTGGGCGGTCACCTGGACCGTGCCGCTCCGGTCGTCGCGGAAGGCGAGCAACGCGTCGCCGCTCGCGTGCAGGGCGAGGCCGTAGTCCTGGGTCGAGCTGAAGCTCCGGTCGGCGACCAACACCCCCCGGTGCGCCCACTGCGCGACGCCATGGACGTCCAGGCGCTGCAAACGCACGTCGTAGCCCGACGCGATGCCGTCGAACCAGCTCACGTAGGTCCCGCCGTCCGCGGTCGGGGCGAGCTTGGGCTGGACCTGGTCTCCGGGGCCGTCCCCCACCGACAGATTGAGGGAGACGTCGGCGGACCACTGGGCCCCCGCGAACGGCGCCAGGGAGAGGAACGCGGGAAGGAAGAGGGCGCGGACTCGGTGGGGACGCATGGGGCGCTGCTCGGAGCCAATGGAACTCGCCTGCCGATGGGCGAAGCCGCCAGCCTATCCGGGTTCGGCCGTTCCCGCACGCAGGCGGCCCCGTGGACGCATCGACGCGCCCACGGGGCCGGGAGGAACAGGCCCCGCGCCTGCCGCACGGGACCCCTGGCTCAGCGCGGGCTCAGAGCCAGTTCTGGTTGTTGTTGGCCGCGTCGAGCGCGTTCTTGATGCGCTCCTGCGTCGCGCGCGCCGGGTGACCGGCGGGCGTATGGCCGTCGGCCTGCAGGGCGGACACGGCCAGGGAGAGGAGCTGGTCGATCGTGAGGATGCCCAGCACCGGATCCTGGATGCGGCAGTCGCCGTCCACGAAGCCCACCGCGCGGTTGAAATCCATCGCCACCACCTGGGCCGAGAGCATGTAGGCCATGTTGGTGGCCTTGGCGCCCTGCAGCCAGGAGCGATAGGTGTTGTAATCCGTGGTCGAGAACAGGCTCCCGTTGGCCGTGCGCAGGCTCAGGGCCGGGAGACGCGCGAGCAGGTTCTGCTGCGTGATCAGGGCCTTGCCGTTGGGGTTGGACCAGAAGCCGCGCGTGCGGCCCTCGCAGACGGCGCTCGTCTGGAAGCCGGCGAAGTCGACGCCCTCGAGCACCTCGCAGCCGCTGACCGCGAGGGTGCGCGAGAGCGGCGTCGTGGCGACGAAACCCACGTCGGGCAGGCCTTGCAGCGAGAGCTCGTAGACCCCGCTGGCGACCCCGGAGAACGAGTACGCGCCGCTCGCGTCGGTGAGCACGCACTGCACCTGGTCCCCGACCGCGAGGCAGACCGTCAGGCCGCCCAGGCCCGGCTCGCCCGCGTCGCGCACGCCGTCCTGGTCGTAGTCCTCGAACACCGAGCCCGACACGCTCGAGGCCCCGGTCCCATCCCCGACGATGAATTGCGCGAAGGAACGCGTGCAGCAGTTGCCCGCCCCGTCGTTCGGCCGGATGCCGAAGGGCAGGCCGTAGGGGGCGGTGTTCGGGTTCCACGAGGGCTGGTAGCACTCGCCGATGAAGACCTTGAAGCGGCAGGGAGCGGAGCCCGCGGGCGGGGCCACGAGCGGGAAGAGCGGGATGCTCTGGCCGACGCCGAACAGGCCCAGGCCGGGCTCGGGCAAGTTGGGGTTGCTGGCCAAGCGCGTGATCGAGATCACGCCGCCGTCGTTCTGCACCTCGAACACGCGCTCGAACTGCAGCGAATCGGCCAGCACCGCACTGAGGATCGTGTCGCTCACCTGGACGTAGTATGCGCCCGAGGGCATGTCCGCGGGCAGGGCCAGGTAGACCTCGGAGCCGGGGCTCACGGCGTAGGTCACCTGTCCCTCGACCACGGTCGGCAGGGGCTGCCCGAGCGCGTCGACGAGGGTGACCGGGAACACGTTGTCGAGGCAGGACTGGGCCTGGAGGCTGGCCGCCGGGAGCAGGGCGGCCGCGACGAGCAGGGTAGGAAGGAACTTCAAGGTGGTGAGGATCGCGGCTGTACGGGTACGGATGCCCCCCGGATGTGGGGGTGCACAAACCTATCCCGACCCCAGGCCAGCGGCGGCGCGCCGACACCCGAGCGCGATCTCCGACACCCAGGCCGGAAACGCGCGGCCCCGCGGACGCGACGAAGCGTCCGCGGGGCCGGGAAAATCCTTCCACCTGCGCCCGCCCACGGAGCGCGGGCGAGCGCTGGCGATCAGAGCCAGTTCTGGTTGTTGTTGGCCGCGTCGAGCGCGTCCTTGATGCGCTCCTGCGTCGCGCGCGCGGGGTGACCGGCGGGCGTATGGCCGTCGGCCTGCAGGGCGGACACGGCCAGGGAGAGGAGCTGGTCGATCGTGAGGATGCCCAGCACCGGATCCTGGATGCGGCAGTCGCCGTCCACGAAGCCCACCGCGCGGTTGAAATCCATCGCCACCACCTGGGCCGAGAGCATGTAGGCCATGTTGGTGGCCTTGGCGCCCTGCAGCCAGGAGCGATAGGTGTTGTAATCCGTGGTCGAGAACAGGCTCCCGTTGGCCGTGCGCAGGCTCAGGGCCGGCAGGCGCGCGAGCAGGTTCTGCTGGGTGATGAGGGTCTTGCCGTTGGGGTTCGACCAGAAGCCGCGCGTGCGGCCCTCGCAGACGAAGCTCGTGCGGAAGCCGCCGAAGTCGACGCCCTCGAGCGCATCGCATCCGCTCACCACGAGGGACCGCGAAAGCGGCGTCGTCGCGACGTAGCTGGCATCGGGCAGGCCCTGGATCGAGAGCTCGTACGCGCCCCCGGACACCATGGGGAAGGAGTAGGCGCCGCTCGGTCCGGTCTGCACGCACTGGACATCGTCCCCGATCGAGAGACAGACCGTCAGGCCGCCCAGGCCCGGCTCACCGGGGCCATGTTGGCCGTCCTGGTCGATGTCCTCGAACACGGTGCCCGAAACGCTCGAGGTGCCCGAGCCGTCCCCGACGAGGAACTGCGCGAAGGAACGCGTGCAGCAGTTGCCCGCCGCGTCGCTCGGTCGGATGCCGAAGGGCAAACCGTAGGGAGCGGTGTTCGGGTTCCACGAGGAGAGGTAACACTCCCCGATGAAGACCTTGAAGCGGCAGGGATCGGAGCCCGCGGGCGGCGCGATGAGCGGGAAGAGCGGGATGCTCTGGCCGACGCCGAACAGGCCCGGGCCGGGCTCGGGCAAGTTGGGGTTGCTGGCCAAGCGCGTGATCGAGATCACGCCGCCGTCGTTCTGCACTTCGAACACGCGCTCGTACTGCAGCGAGTCCGCCAGGACGACCCCGATGGTCGAGTCGACCACCTGCATGAAGTACACGCCCGAGGGCATGTCGGCGGGCAGCGCGAGGTAGACGTCGGAGCTGGCGCTGACGCCGTAGGTCTGTTGATTCTCGACGAGGGTCGGCAGGGGCGCGCCCGACGCATCGACGACGGTGATGGGAAACACGTTGTCCAGGCAGGTCTGGGCCTGGACGGCGGTCGTCGGGAACACGACGGCCGCTGCGAGCAAGGTGTGGAGCAGCTTCAATTGGGTGGAATCCGCGGAGAGTGGGTTTGGACTGCCCCGAGACATCGGGGCGCAAGACATTACCCCGGAACGGGAAACCCCGCAGCGGGTCGCCCCGCCGACGGGTGGGTCTCGCCTTGGGTCGCACTGCCTCGAGCCGGGACTCGACCGGGGGAGCGTCCTATTCGCCCTCGAGGGCCAGCTCGCGCACCCGGCGGGCGACCGCGTGGCGCGGTTCGATGCGCAGCACCGCCTGGTAGGCGTCGAGGGCTTCCTCGCGGCGCCCCAGGCGCTCCAGACACTCGCCCCGGCGCAGGTGGACCGAGGCGTCGTCGGGGCGGGCCTCGAGCAGGTGGTCGAGCGCCACCAGGGCCTGGGCGTGGCGCCCCTGGGCCATGTGGGCCGCGACGCGCTCGTTCAGCGCCCGCGCTCCCATCGCCCGCTCCCGCACCTCGAACATCACCGGGTCGGGGAAGGCGTTGTGGTGCGCCAGCCGGGCGGCCCCCTCGGCGGCCCGCGCGGCCCGGGCCGGGTCCCCCATCCGCGTGTAGAGCTGGGCCAACGAGGACTGCGCGTTGCCGTCCTCGGGCACCAAGCGCGCGGCCCGCTCGAGGTGCGTGCGAGCGCCCTCGAGGTCCCCCAGGACGAGCAAGGCCTGGCCCAGGCTGCGGTGCGCGATCGCGAAGTCCGGGTCGAGCTCCAGCGCGCGCCGGAACGTCGCGCAGGCGCCGATCAGATCGCCGCGCCGCACGCGCGCGTCGCCCAGTCGGAACAACACCGGCGGATACCGGACCGTGGCCGCGATGCGTTCGTAGAGCGCCACGACCTCGTCGAGCTCGGCCCCGCGGACGTCGCGCGACACGGCGTAGAGGTACGCCCAACGCGTTTCGCCCGGCTGCAGGTGCGTCGCGTGGCGATAGCAGTGCTCGGCCTCCGCGTGCAACTCGTGCGCGTCGTACACGGCACCCAACTCGCCCCAGGCCTGGTGCGAGCGCGGCTGGCGCAGCACACGCTCGCGGTGTTCCGCCAGGGCGCGGGCGACCTGGGGCTGCATGCCCTCCGTGGAGGGATCGGGCACCTCGAACGAGAGGGGCTCGACCGTCGCGCCCGCGCCGCCCGCGCCCGGACGCGAGCGCAACGCCAGGCCCACGACCAGCCCGACCCCGATCAGCAGGGCGAGCGCCTGGCCCATCCGACGCAGGGGTCCAGGCCCGCGGGCAACCGCGGGCGCGGCACGCCCTGCGCGCCCGGAGCCGCGGCTCACGGCAGCTCCTCCCCGCCGCCGCTGCGCAGCTCCACCACCTGGTCGAGCCCGATCGACCGGAAACGCTCCCGTCGGCCGTCCGGCCAGCGCACCTCGACCTGGTCGATGCGCTCCACGGGACCCAGGCCGAAGTGCGCGCGCCCGGCGCCCGCCGACAGGTACCCCTGGCCGCCGCTGATCGTGCGCACGAAGCTCCGTCCCCCGGCCTCGACGCGGATGCGGGCTCCGACCGCGTCCCGGCCCAGCCGCGGGTCGAAGGCGCGCACGCTCAGCCAACGGCCCTCGCGCGGGGCGCGCGAGAGATACACCCGCGGGGGCCCCTGGATGTTCGCCACCACCACGTCGAGGCGCCCATCCCCATCGAGGTCGCCGACGGCGAGGCCGCGCGAGATCTCGACCGGCTCGCACAGGGCCGCGACGGGCTGGGTGAGCAACGTGAACCGGCCGCCGCTCTCGCCGCGGTAGAAGAGGTTCGGCTCGGAGTACTGGTCCCAGGGCGGCCCCTGGCGCGCGCCGGGCAGCGGAGTCCCGGCGGTCACGCGCCCGTTGACCACCAGGAGGTCGAGGCGCCCATCGAGGGTCGCGTCGAAGGCCGCCACGCCGAACCCGGTGCGCGCCATGCTGGTGTGCCCCAGGCCGCTGAGCGCGGTGACGTCGTCGAAGCCGGGCCCCTCGCGGCGGCGCGCGTAGAGCGTGTTGCTCTCGTTCTCGAGATGCGTCGAGAACAGGTCCACGAGCCCCTCCCCGCGCAGGTCCCCGGCCACCACGCCCATGCCGGCCTCGGTGCGGCCGTACATGTTGAAGGCCGCGCCCCACAGCACCGCGACGTCGCGGAAGGTCCCGTCGCGCTGGTTGAGCCACAGGTGGTTGGCGTTGCCGTCGTTGGCGACGTACACGTCGGGCCAGCCGTCGTCGTCGAAGTCCTCCACGACCACGCCCAGGCCCGAGCCCGCGGCGGCGGCGATGCCCGCCTCGCGGCTCGCGTCGCGGAAGGTGCCGTCGCCGCGGTTGACGAGCAACACATCGCTCGCCGGCGCGAACGCATGGGGGTTGCAGTACACGCGCCGGCCGGTGGCGTCGGTGCAGCGTCGCGCGGGGTCGAAGTGCACGTACTGCGTGACGAACAGGTCCAGGGCCCCGTCGCGGTTCGCGTCGAAGAAAGCCGCCGAGCACGACCATCCCGGGACATCGATGCCCGCGGCCTCGGTGACGCGCGCGAAGCGCCCCGCCCCCAGATTGTGGAAGAGCTGGTCGGGCCCCAGGTTCGTCACGTACACGTCGGAGCGGCCGTCGTTGTCGACGTCCCCCACCGCCACGCCCATCCCATACCCCCGATCGTCGAGCCCCGAGCCCTCGGTCGCATCGACGAAGCGCAGCGCGGTCGCCTGGCGGTAGAGCCGATTCCCGCGCCGCTCGGGCGCGGCGGCGGCCGGCGCGGTGCCGGGCACCGGTCCCCAGCAATCGACGAAGTAGAGGTCGAGCAGGCCGTCCCCGTCGCAGTCGAAGAGCGCCACGCCGCCACCCATCACCTCGGGCAACCACAACTCGCCGCTGGCGCCGGTCTCGTGCGCGAAGTCGATGCCCGCCTCGCCGGTGATCTCGACGAACCAGGGTTGGGCCGCGGGGGCCCTCGAGCCTGGCCCCTCCCCGCCGCACGCGGCCAGCAGGCCGCCGAGCAGCAGCGGCGGGATCCACGGCCCCGCGGACCAAGCCCGCCCCGCGCCCGCCG
>CAYMYN010000046.1:24875-27434 GCA_964394665.1 uncultured Planctomycetaceae bacterium | reverse complement strand
AGGGCGCGCCGGCCCCCGCCCGTCCCGTGCGTTCCCCGGCGCCGGGCGCGAAGCCGGCCGGTCGCCCCGGGGCTCCGGTCGCGGGCGGGCCGGACCGCGCGCAGGCGGAGCGCGCCGAGCGCGCCGCGGACGCCGCGACGCCGGCCGTGCGCACCGCGGGCCCGCGCGTGGACGCGGTCGGCGGCGACGAACCCTGAACCGGCTCGAGCGCGTATCCCTCCCGTCGACCGACCCCGCCCGACGCCCGCCACGAACCATGTCCCTGCCCCAGGTCGAGATCACCCGCCGCGAGGAGTTCTCCGCCGCCCATCGGCTCCACGATCCGGCGCTCAGCGAATCAGACAACGCGCGGCTGTACGGGATCTGCAACAACCCGAACGGCCACGGTCACAACTACGCCCTCGAGGTCACCGTGCGCGGACCCGTGCCGCGCTCGGGGATGGTGATGGACCTCAATCGGCTGATGGTGCTCCTGCGCGAGGAGATCCTGGCCGAGGTCGATCACAAGAACTTGAACGTCGACGTGCCCTTCCTCCTCGGGATCATCCCGACGGCGGAGAACGTCGCGTTGGCCTTCTGGGATCGGATCGCCCCGCGCATCGAGGAGTTCGAAGGATGTCGTCTGCACAGGATCCGGCTCTACGAGAGCCGACACAACTTCGTGGACTGCTACGGCCCCGGGGCCGGAGCGTAGGGACCGGGGCCACCGACGTGCTCGCCCACGATCCCGACGAGAACGAGTCCGACCCCGCGTCGGAGCCGACCCAGGAGCTGGTGCGTCAGCTCCTGCGCAATCTGGGCGAGGACCCCGAGCGCGAGGGCCTCCTGCGCACTCCCTTGCGCGTCGCGCGCTCGCTGGCCGAACTCACCAGCGGCATGAACCAGAGCATCGAGGAGGTCGTCGGCAAGGGCATCTTCGAGGAGGATCACTCCGAGCTCGTGATGGTCCGCGACATCGAGTTCTACAGCCTGTGCGAGCACCACATGCTGCCCTTCTTCGGCAAGGTGCACGTGGCCTACATCCCCGACGGGCGCATCATCGGGCTCTCGAAGATTCCGCGCCTGGTGGACGTCTTCGCCCGCCGCCTGCAGGTCCAGGAGCGCATGACGAGCCAGATCGCCGCCGCCCTGGAGTGCACCCTGCGGCCCAAGGGCGTAGGCGTCGTGGTGGAGGCGGCGCACTTCTGCATGCAGATGCGCGGCGTGCAGAAGCAGAACGCTTCGACGCTCACCTCCTGCCTGCTGGGGATCTTCCGCAGCGATCCGCGCACGCGGGCCGAGTTCCTCGACCTGGTGGCCCCGGGCCGGCGCTGAGGCGTCCCGCCCGTCAGGCGGGAGCGGGCACGTCGATGTCGTCCACGTCCTGGCCCTCGGGCGCGAGGTAGGCGCGCAGCACGGCCTCGGCCACGTCCTCGGGACGCGCCATCGACTTGCGGTCCCACTCCCCTGGGATCGTGTCCCAGATCGAGGTGTCCACCTGGCCGGGATAGAGCGTGGTGACGCGAATGCCGCTCGCGCGCAGGTCCTCGCGCAGGGCGTCGGACAGGCCGCGCAGCCCGTACTTGCTCGCGCAGTAGGCGACGTTGCCGGGATAGCCGCGTTTGGCGGCTTGGGAGGCGACGTTCACGATCAGGGGCCGGGTGCCTTCCTCGAGGGCGTCGAGGGACTCCTTGATCACGTACAGGGGCCCCGAGAGGTTCACCGACAGGTGGCGCTCCCAGGTGGGGTAGTCGAGCTCGCGGATCGGATCGATCGAGAAGGTCCCGGCGTTGTTGACCAGGAGGTCGAGCTCGCCGCCGGTGAACTCGAGCGCGCGCCAGACCCCGGCCCCGACGGAGCCTTCGTCCTGCAGGTTGAGCTGCGCGGCGAGGCCCGCTCCGCCGGCGGCCTCGATCTCGTTCACCACCTGGTCGAGCTCGGCGGAGGTGCGAGCGGCGACGACGACGCGCGCTCCTTCGCGCGCGAGACGGAGGGCGATGGCGCGGCCGATGCCGCGCCCCCCGCCGGTGACGAGGGCTCGGATGGGACTCATGGGGCAGGGCGGAGCAGGGAGCGGAGGGGACGGGCGCGAGCGGGGGCGACCATCCTATCGGCTGGAGCGCGGCGTTCGCCGTTCGCGTGGACTTCCTCGCGGGTAGAATCCCCGCCCCCATGGGCTGGAGCCACCTCGGATCGCAGTTCGCGCTCGAGCTCGCCTTCGGGGTGCTCTTCGCCCTCGCGTTCGTGCCCCGCGCACCGGTGGGCAAGCTCTTCTACCGGCTGATGGGGGGCACGGCCCTGGCCGCGTTGCTCCTGGCGGTCGTGCTGACGCCCTGGACCGGGTCCGAGGGCTGGACCGCGCCGCCGGTTCTCGCCGCCGCCTTCGCCGCCCTGCTGGCGCCGGTCTACGGCTCGCCGCCGCGGCGGGCGGGCTGGTGGATCGGGCTCGGGGCGGCGCTCGACTATCTCGAGGGGCTCGGCATGGCCGACATCGCGGCGCACGAGGCGCGGCTGCGCGACTACGCACGGTCACGGCTCGCCGCGCTGGACTGGGTGGAGGTGCAGGGCGATGCGCCGGGC
>CAYMYN010000046.1:0-24865 GCA_964394665.1 uncultured Planctomycetaceae bacterium | reverse complement strand
CGGGGCGGCGCTGCTCGCCACCGTCGTGGCCCTCGCCCTGCGCCTGGGGCGCATGCTCGACCTGACCGGTGGCGAGCAGGCGCTGGCGCTCGCGAGCGCCCTGGCGACGGGCGCGGTCGCCGGTAGCGTCGGCCTGGCGATGATCCTGGGGCACTGGTACCTCACGGTTCCCAAGCTCGACGTCGCGCACCTGGTGCGCCTCAACCGCGTCACGATCGGGGCCCTGTTCGCCTGCTTGGCCGCCGTCGGGATCTCGGCCCTGGTGTTCGGCGAGCGCGTCGGAGCGGGCGGCCGGCCGCTCTTCGACATGTGGGGCCTGTTCTACCTCGGCACGCGCGTCGCGGTCGGGCTGTTGATGCCCCTGCTCTTCGCCTTCATGACCGCGGGCTCCCTCGCGCACCGCAACACACGCTCGGCGACGGGCATCCTGTACGCCTCGACGATCCTGGTGCTGATCGGCGCCGCGGTCTCGATCACGCTGCAGGACTCCTACGGGGTGCCCCTGTGAGCGCGGTGGAGGGCCGCGTCGCCGCGCAGCTCGCATTCGCCTGCGAGTGCGGCGCGACCTGCCAGGTCCCCTTCGCCGCGCCTGCGCCGACCGCGGCCACGTGCCCGGCCTGCGCCCGCGAGCACGGCCTGCACCCGGCGAGCATCGAGCCCGGCGGCGGGCTCCTGGGCTGCGTGCGTTGTGCTCACCCCGAGCTCTACACGCGCAAGGACTTCCCGCGCGCCCTGGGCTTCGCGATCCTGGGCGTCGCGGCGGTCCTGGCGCCCTTCACCTACTACGTCAGCCTGGGCGTCGCGGCGCTGCTCGACCTCGCGCTCTACCACCTCGTGCCCGAGGTGCGCGTCTGCTACGTCTGCGCGGCCGAGCACCGCCGCTTCGCCCCCGAGCCGCGCCACCCCCGCTACGACCCGGAGATCGCCGATCGCGTGCGCTTCGGCGCCAAGGCGGTCATGGGCAAGCCGATGCGTCCCGGCGGCACCGCAGGCGCTCCGCCCCCGGAGCACTGAAGCTCCGCGTTTCGCGGGGCCTGGAAAAGAAGATCGCGGGCGCCGCTCGGAGCGACGCCCGCGATCTTCTGTCCAGAACGGGCGGCGTAGCCACGGGTTCGCCGGTCCCGCCCACGCCCTGGAGAGGAGAGGTTCCTTACCGAACGCCGCTCCGGGCGCGGGTCAGGGTCTCCAGGGCAGTACCAAGTCGATGGTGGGAATAGATGATGATCACCTCCTTGGGGGCAGGGCCGAGCCTCGCGTGACTGGCTCGCCAGGTGGGCCGGAGGCCCGGGGACCCTCTGGCGTCAACTTCGAGCCTAGCCCGGATCGAGGGGCGGGTGAAGGCCGGGGGGGATCTTCCTCGGAGTTCCCGATCTGCAACCCGCGGCGCTCCGAGCTGAGACGTGGGGCGCCGTCCCGGACGCGTCGGCACCGATCAGGTCGAGGGTCCGCGGGCGCCGACGTCCGCCAGCTCCCGCTCGAGCTCGCCCGGGGAGTCGATCGGTTGGCGGCAGGCGTAGTTGCGGCACACGAAGGCCCGCGCCCGGCCCGGCTCGCTGGCGCGCCCCTCGAGGAGCGGGATCGCGCTGGGGTCGGCCTTCGCGTGGGCCAGCGCCACGACCTTGTGGGGCAGGAAGGGCCGGCGCACGGTGCGCAGCAGTCCGTCCAGCTCCGCGGAGCCCGGTTCGCCGGCCAACACGATCTCGACCGGGCCGCTGGCGAGATAGTCCACGGCCATCAGGAGCTGGCCGAAGGCGGCCGGGTGGCGGCGGGCGAGGGCGCCGAAGGCGTCCAGGGTGCGCCGGGCGCGCCGCTCCAACGGGCCGCGGCCGGTGAGCGCCGCGAGCCGCAGCAGGTTCAGGGCCATCACGGCGTTGCCCGACGGTAGGGCCCCGTCGTGGGGGTTCTTGAGGCGCGCGAGGAGTGCCTCGTGGTCGGTGCCGGTCGTGAAGTAGCCGCCCCGCTCGGGGTCCTCGAAGCGCTCGGCGAGGGTCGCCTCCAGGGCCAGGGCCTCCGCGAGCCAGCGCCCGTCGAAGTCGGCTTCGTAGAGGTCGAGCAGGGCCGCGATCAGGAACGCGTGGTCGTCGAGGCCGCCCAGGTGCTGCGCGCGGCCGGCGCGATAGGTCGCCAGCAGCCGGCCGTCCGCGCGGCGCAGGGCGCTCAGCAGGAAGCTCGCCGCGCCCTGGGCCGCCGCGAGGTACCGCGGCTCCTCGAGCACCCCGGCCGCCGTCGCTAGGGCCGAGATCAGGAGTCCGTTCCAGGCCGTGAGCAGCTTGTCGTCGGTGGCCGGGGGCACGCGTCGGGCGCGCGCCGCGAGCAGCTCGCCGCGCGCCTGGGCCATGGCGAGCTCGAGCTCGGCGACGTCCACGCCCAGGCGCCGCGCCACGGTCTCGGGCGAGTCCGGCCGCCACAGGGCGCTGGTCCCGTGCTCGAAGGTGCCCGCCTCGGTCACGCCGAACCACTCGGCGGCCCACGCGCCCCGTCGCTCGCCCAGCACGGCGCGCAGCTCGCCCGGGGTCCAGGCGAAGAACTTGCCCTCCACGCCCTCGCTGTCGGCGTCCTGGGCGCTGGCGAAGGCGCCCTCGGGCGTGCGCATCTCGCGCAGGGCCCACTCGAGCACGTCCCGCGCGACCTCCGCGAAGCGCGCCTCGCCGGTGAACTGAAAGGCCTCCAGGTAGGCCGGCACCAGCAGCGCGTTGTCGTAGAGCATCTTCTCGAAGTGGGGGATGAGCCACTCCGGGTCGGTGCTGTAGCGGTGGAAGCCGCCCCCGAGTTGATCGTGGATGCCGCCGCTCGCCATGCGCTCGAGGGACAGCAGGGCCATGTCCAGGGGCCGCGCGCGGCCGCTGCGCCGCGCGTGGCGCAGCAGCAGGCGCAGGTCCATGGCGTGGGGAAACTTGGGCGCGCCGCCGAAACCGCCCCAACGCGGGTCGAAGCGTTCCTCGAGCGCCGCGAGGGAGCTCTCGAGCACCTCGGGCCCCAGCGCTCCCCGCCCATCGAGCGCGCCCTCGCGCCGGATCGCCTCGGCCAGGCGGGCGCCCTGCTGCTCGAGGGTCCCGCGGCGTTCGCGCCAGGCGGCGGCGATGCTCGCGAGCACCTGCGGGAAGCCGGGGCGACCGTGGACGGGGTAGGGGGGGAAGTAGGTGCCGCCGAAGAAGGGCTCGAGGTCGGGGGTCAGGAAGACCGTCATCGGCCAGCCGCCCGAGCCGGTCAGGGCCTGGACGGCCCGCATGTAGAGCTCGTCGAGGTCCGGGCGCTCCTCGCGGTCGACCTTGATGCTGACGAAGTCGGCGGCGAGCTGGGCCGCGACGCGCGCGTCCTCGAAGGACTCGCGCTCCATGACGTGGCACCAGTGGCAGGCCGAGTAGCCGATCGAGAGGAAGATCGGCTTCTGCTCGCGGCGCGCCTTCTCCAGGGCCTCGGGTCCCCAGGGGAACCAGTCGACCGGGTTGGAGGCGTGCTGGAGCAGGTAGGGGCTGGTCTCCTGGGCCAGGCGATTGCGGTGCGGCGCATCCGGTCGGTCCATCGTCCCTCCGCGCACGGGTCCCCGGGGCCTGCGGCGCGGAGAGGCTACCCGAGCTCGACGCACGGGGCGTCGTCAATGCGAACGGGGCCCGGCGACGCGCGCCGGACCCCGTCCATTCGGGGATCGGTGGTCGCCCTGGGCCGCGACGCGCGCGGTCCGGGACGCCCCGATCGGGCTCAGAAGCTGACCGCGAGGCCCAGCGAGATGGCGTCGGCCTCGAGGGCCGAGTCGTCGCTGTCGCCGGTCGAGTACTGCAGGGTCCACTTGATGTCGTGGCCCAGGACGTAGCGGTTCACGCCGATCGTGATGCGGGTGGTGTCGGCGCTGTCGTCCAGGTCCTCCCAGCGGAGGGCGGCTTCGTACTGCTCGTGGAACAGGTAGGAGACGGTGACGTTCCAGGGGGTGTTGTCGCCGAGGTCCTCGTCGTTGTCGACGAGCTCCGCTGCGCCGGCGAACGGACCGGCGGTCAGGCGCGCCTCGGCGCCGATGCGGGTCCCGTTGTCGAACGAACCGTCGTCCTGCCAGAAGGCGGCCACGGTCAGGGCGGTGCCGTCCGGGGCACCGTAGGCGCCTTCCACCGCGCCCACACCTTCGCCCATCAGGTCGACGGCGACGCGGGCGGTGAAGAGGAACTCGTCGGCCTGGTCGTCGGCGCCGTTCTGGGCCGCGAGCCACCAGCCCACCGTCTCGAAGTCGCCGCTGAGCTGCAGGCCCAGGTCGCGATCGAAGGTGCTGCCGTTGATCGTTCGATCCAGGAAGAGCAGGCGGTTGCGCTCGATCAGGAAGCTGGAGAGGGTCGGGGGCTTGAACTGGCCCATGCGACCCGTGACCGCGTCACCCAGCTTGAAGGTCGCGTAGGCGTCCTTCAGCTCGGCGCTGCCGTCGGCCAGGTCGAAGGACAGCCGGTAGCCGTAGTCGGCCACGTTGCCCGAGACGTTGATGCGCGCGCTGCGCAGGTTGAAGCCCAGGGAGTCGTCGACCGGCGGGCCCGCGATGGCGTCCTCGACCATGTCGAGGGACGAGATCAACCAGCCGCCGATCTGAGGGCCGCCAGACTGGGCGGCCAAGGACGTCGAGAGCGATTCCAGCTCCCGGTCCAGGCTCGCCCAGGAGTCGGTGCCCGTGCCGGCGAAGCCGGTGGCACCCACGACCGAGGCCGCGAGCGCGCTGCAAACGAGCTTGTTCATGGGGTTAGCACTCCAAAAGAGAGAGACCACAGAAGAGAGAAGGGATGGGGTTTGGAGGGCGGCGGTTGTACTCGCCCGCCCCGGGACCGGACCAGCCACAACCGCGTGTTTTTGCAGCTGCGACGGGGATGGTGTTTCGATCGGCCGGGTCGCGTGAACCCGGGACCGAGTTTCCTACCGGATGCGGTAGGGCGATCCCAAGCGCTTTCCGGGAAAGAGCTTAGGTGTGCCCCCCGAACGGCGGCGCGGACCGGGCCCGGCGGGGGCTCCGCGGGGCGCGCTCCGGGGCCGCCGCGACGGCCCCTGAACGGGCTTCGGGCGATCGCCGCAAGGTCTTGATGGGGAATGGGTTAGAGCCGTCGTGCGGGCCGGGTCGGCGCGCCGCCCGGGCTCCAGGCCGGGCGCTGGGGACGCCTCCGTTTCCGAACCCGCGCCCTCGGCGCGGGGCCGAAGGGCGCCGGAAAGGCCGAAGTCGTCCCAAAAGTGGGCCGGATGGGGGGCCGGACGGGCCCCGCGGACGTTCGGTAGCCCCCCCGGGGCCCCCGGCCCGTCAGGCGTCCGGCGGGCGGCGCGCGTCCAGGTAGGGCTCGAGCACCCGATCGGCCTCGGCCACGCGCTCGAGCAGCGCCTCCTCGGGTTCGAGGCCCAGCAGGTCGGCCGCCGCCAGGCGAGCCTCGAGGCGTTCCCGCGCCAGGACCGTGTAGTCGAGGTCGTACCGCGGGTGGTCGAGGAAGCGCGGGTTCACCGCCAGGGTGTGTTCCGTCGCGGCGAGGTCGAGCTCCTCGGCCACGGCCTGGGCGAAGGCCTCGGCGGCCGGCTCGAGGGCCGTTCGCACCCGGGCGGCCCAGGCCTGGGCCTGCTCCTGGGGCCCGGCCTCCCCGCTGCTCGCGCCGCCCTCGGCGGCCAGGGCCAGCTCGCCCAGGGCGAGCAGGATATCGCGCGCCAGGAACCGATCGGGGGCCCAGCGCTTGCGCCGCAGCCCGGCGGCGACCTCCGCCAGGGCCTCCTCGAGGCGGCGCCCGGGATCGGGGGGGGCCGTCACTCGCCGTCCCCGCCGCGCCGTTGGCGCTTCTTCTCGCCCTGCTGCTTCTTGGCCCCCAGGCGCCGCTCGCGGGAGGCCCGGGTGGGGCGCGTCTCGCGCCGCGGCGGCGCGACCTTCAGGGCCTCGCGCAGCAGGTCCGCCAGGCGCTCGCGGGCGTCCTCCAGGTTGCGCGGACGCTCCCGGAAACGCGACGCGTGCAGCACGAGCTCGCCCGACTTGGTCAGGCGCGGGGCCAGGCGTTCGAGCACCCGCGCGCGCCGCACGTCGCCCAGGGCCTGACTGCCGCGCACGTCGAAGCGCAGCACGACCTTGCTCTCGGTGCGGTTCACGTGCTGGCCCCCGGGCCCGCGCGAACGGGCGAACTCGACCTGCAGCTCGGCCGCCGGCAGCACCAGGCGCGCGTTCACCCTGAGCGGCTCCACGGTTCGAGCGCGCGGCCGGTCAGCGCGCGGCGGGATCGCTCTCGCGCAGGAAGCGGAAGGGATAGATGCCCGTGTCGTGCCCGTCCGAGAAGCGCAGGGCCAGGGCGTAGTGCCCGACCAGGCGCACGTCGGTGTGGGTGAGGTCGGCGGGCACGCTCCCCGGGTCGTGCATCCGAACCCCGGTGACCTCGTTGACGCAGCGCGCGCAGGGGCAGAAGCCGCGCAGCTCGGCCGCGCTGAAGCGACTCACGTGGCCGTCCGACCACTCGATCTCGAGGGCCTGCGGGTCGCTGCGGGTGATGACCTTGGGTCGGTGGGGGGTCGTCATCGCCCGCGGTGGGGGGCGAAGCCCCGGTGGGAGGTGGTGGGCAGACCCGGACTTGAACCGGGGACCCCAGCATTTTCAGTGCTGTGCTCTACCAACTGAGCTATCTGCCCGGAGGTCGCCGGAGGGCCTCGGAGGAGGGCGTGAGGCCGGGGCGCCCGGGGGCACCCATCGGCTCCGGCGGGCGGGAATCATGACCGGCGGCCCGCGCGCGGTCAAACCGGGGGCTCAGGAATCCAGGCTGCTGGAGGCTGTTGGGCATGAGCCCGTAGCGAGGCGAAGCGTGCTGCGTTGGGGCAAGGAAGGCGAAGGCGAGACAGCGGAGGCGGCCTCCGCGGCCGTTGAGCATGGCTCGGCGAGCCTGACGCCGCCCCGGCGCAGCACGCTTCGCCGCAGTAGGGCCTCATGCCCAACAGCCTCCTAGCAGTTCCCGGGCGGCGGCCACGTCGCGCCCGATCTGGGCTCCCAGCGCGGCGAGGTCCGGGAAGCGGCGCTCCTCGCGCAGGCCGCGAACGAACTCGAGCTCGAGGCGTTCCCCGTACAGGTCGTCCTCGAACCCGATCAGGTGCACCTCGACCGTCGGAAGCGAAGGGCGCCCGCCGCCCACAGTCGGGCGGAAGCCGATGTTGCAGACCGCCGGGTGGACGGAGCGCACCGCGAGGGAGTCCCCCGGCCCCAGGCGCCGGGCGTGGCAGGCGTAGACCCCGGGCGGCGGGTGCAGCTCGTGGTGCAGGTCGAGGTTCGCGGTCGGGAATCCCAGCCGCCGGCCGAGCTCGTCCCCGTGGACGACCTGGCCGAAGACGCTCACCCGTCGGCCGAGCATGCGCTCGGCGGAGACCAGGTCCCCCAGCTCGACCGCTTCGCGGATGGCGGTGCTCGAGACCGCGCGTTCGTCCACCAGGACCTTGGGCACGACCTGGACGTCGTAACCCAGGGCCGCCAGGCGTTCGGGCGTGCCCTCGCGGTCGCGTCCGAACTTGTTGTCGAAGCCCAGGACCAGCGCCCGCAGGCCCAGGCGACCCACGAGCAGCTCCCGCGCGAAGGCCTCGACCGGGGTCGTGCGCAGCGACTCGTCGAAGGTCAGCACGACCGAGTGTTCGATCCCCGCGCGGGCGAACAGGGCCAGGCGGTGGGGGAGGGTCGTGAGCGTGCGCGGGGCGCGGCCGAGCAACAGCTCCTTGGGATGGCCGCGGAAGGTCAGCACCGTCGGCCGCGCGCCGAGCTCGCGCGCGCGGGCCACGTTGGCGGCCAGGATCGCCTGGTGGCCCAGGTGCACGCCGTCGAAGACCCCGATCGAGATCACCGCCCCCTCCGCGCCCGGGGCCGGGATGCTCGGCGCCTCGTAGCTGACGATCATCCGCGGGCCGCGCCGGCGCTTCGCTCGCGATAGCGCCCGACCAGTTCCTCGAGGAGCGGCTTGTTGCGCACCTTGTCCGCCGGCGACATGCGGTCGACCAGCAGGACGCCCTCGAGATGGTCGTACTCGTGCTGGACGATGCGGCTGCGGAAGTCCGCGAGCTCCAGGCGCTGGGGGCGGCCCTCGAGGTCCTGGTACTCGACCGTGCAGCGGGCGGGGCGACGGATCTCGGCGTAGATGCCGGGGAACGACAGGCAGCCCTCCTCATACACGGTCTCGGGCCCGCCGCGGTCCACGAGGACCGGGTTGACCAGGGCCAGGTCGTCCTGCGGCTCGCCGCTGTGGTTCAGGACCAGGATCCGTCGCCGCAACCCCACCTGGGGCGCGGCCAGGCCGACACCCTGGCTCTTGCGCATGCGCTCGAACATGCCCGCCACCAGGCGCGCCAGGTCGGCGTCGAAGGCCGTGATCGGCTCGGCCACCTTGCGCAACACGGGGTCGGGGTAGAGCGTGACCTGCAGTTCGGCGGGCGTTTCGGACATGGGGGGCGCGGGGAGGGGCCGTCGGGGCTCGCGAGGGGGGGCCAGGCGGCGCGCGGAGGATAGCCTGCGTTGACGGCGCCGGAGGGCGCCCGTAGGATTTTCCGCCTGCCGAACCGGCCGGGAGCCGCGCCGCGAGGCCGCTCGAGTCCGGTGCTGGGGGCTGGGTGGGCGCCGGAGGGATCCGGCCCGTCCGACCCGTGCCCGGGCCACGGCCCGGCGTTCCTAGGACCCCTGTTGGACTTCTCCAAGCACATCCAGAAGGCCGAGGAGGCCGCGCGGCGACGCAACTACGACTTCGCGGTGGAGGTCTATCAGCAGCTCCTCGACATCGAGCCCGACCACGGCGAGGCGCGCGCGGGGTTGCGGCAGGTGCTGAAGAAGCGCCACGAGGCCAAGAAGGGCGGCAAGTTCCTGCGCGCACTCGCGGGGGCCGCGCCCCTCGCCACGGCCCGGACCCTCGCCAAGGCCGGTCGACACGGCGCCGCGATCAAGGCCTTCGAGGGCTACCTCGCGACCCAGCCCATGGACGTGAGCGCCAACCTCGCCCTGGGCGAGGCCCTCGAGTCCGCCGGACACTTCCAGTCGGCCTGCGCGGTGTACGAGTTCGTGGCCGAGATCGACCCCAAGAACGCCGCCGGGCTCAAGCGCGCCGGCGCCATGCTGCACCGCACGGGGGATCCCGCGCGGGCGCTCGAGTACTACGAGCGCGCGTTGGCCGCCGACCCCCGCGACCAGGAGGCGATCAAGGCCCGCAAGGACCTGGCCGCCGAGGCCGCGCTCAGCAAGGGCCGCTACGGCGAGGTCGGCCACAGCCGCGAGCAGATCAAGGACAAGGAGCAGGCCGAGGACCTGGAGCGCGCGGGCCGCCGCCATCGCAGCGAGGACGAGCTGCGCGAGGACCTGGCGCGATTGGAGGACCGCTACGCGGAGAACCCCTCCGACGTCGAGCTCATGCTCGCCATGGCCGACGTGCACGAACGTCTGCGCGACCCCGAGGCGGCCCTCGATCTGGTCGAGCGCGCCCTCCAGTACCGCAAGGACTCCTTCGACCTGCACCAGCGCCTGGGGACGCTCAAGGAGAAGGTGCTGAAGAAGCAAGTCTCGCGCGCGGACAAGGACGGCCGCACCGAGGAGGCCTCGCGCCTGGAGGGAACGCTGCGCGTGTTCCAGGCCCAGACCGCGCGCTCGCTGGTGCGCCTGCGGCCCAACGACGCCAGCCTGCGCCTCGCCCTGGCGCGCGTCCTGGTGCGCGACGGCGAGTACGACGAGGCCATCGGCGAGTTGCAGAAGACCGTCGACGACCCGCGCGTGCGCCGCGAGGCGCTCTGTCTCCTGGGGCGCTGCTTCCAGGAGAAGGGCTACCTCGAGCTGGCGCGCAAGGAGTTCGAGCAGGCGCTCGGCGCCGGGAGCCCGGGCGAGGCCCGGGTCCAGGACGAGCGCTCGAAGGAGATCCTGTACAGCCTCGGGGCGATCGCCGAGCAGGAGGGCAAGGGCGACGAGGCCCGCGCCTTCTACTCGCGGATCTTCGAGGCCGACATCAACTACCGCGACGTCGCGGACAAGATGGAGCAGTTCAAGTAAGTCATGCCGAACAGCAAGCAAGCAGTGAAACGGATGCGCCAGAACGAGGAACGGCGCATGGCCAACAAGGTGGTGCGGACCTCGATGCGCACCTCGATCAAGAAGGTCCTGCGCGCCGAGACGCGCGAGGACGCGCAGACGCTGCTGCCGACCGCGATGAAGCGCGTCGACAAGGCCGCCAAGAAGCGCATCATCCACCCCAACGCCGCCGCGCGCCTCAAGTCGCGCCTGGCGCGCGCCATCGCCGGGAAGTAGGGCTTCGCGCCCACCCAGGGATCCAGCCGATGGCCCGCGCCTTCGAGACGGACGACGCCCACTCCAGCCCGCACCTGCGGCCGCTGCGCGTGGCGACGCGCGGCGGTTCGATCTACGCGGAGGCGAAGAACCTCGTGGACGACCTCCCGGGCTGGGAGCTCGTGCGCGCCGACGACGAGCGGCGCGAGTTGGTCTGCCGTCGTGCCGCGGCTTTCCTCACGGGTCCCTCGACGGTCACGATCCGCGTCGAGGGCCCCGAGGATCTCCCCTCTTGCACCGTGCACGTGCGTTCCGAGTCGAACGGTGGATTGCGCTCGCGGGACAAGGCCAACGTGGCCGAGTTCATGAAGCCCTTCCACCGGCGCGTCTGCTGAGGCGGCGGCTGGGGAGCGCCCGGGGAGCAACCGGGAGCGACGGGGATCCAGCGCTCCCGGGGATGCGCGCCCTGACGTAGGATCGGGCCCGATGCCCCGCCCCACGGACCTCGACGGCGCCCTCGCGCAGCTCGCCCGCGGCCTGCGGCGGGGCTTCTTCGCGCGGGAGCTCGCGCGGCTCGCCGGCGGCGGGTTGTTCGCGGCGGGTTGCGCCGCCCTGCTCGCCCGGGCGTCGTTCGACCCGAGCGCGGGTTGGGCCGCGCTCCTGTTCGTGCCCCTGCTCGCGGTTCCGCCCCTGGCCGCCCGGCGCGCGCGGGCGCGAACCCCGGCGCGGGCCGAGCTCGCGGCCTGGCTCGATCGGCGCGGCGGCGGCAGCGGCGCGCTGGTCACCGCCCTGGAGGCCGGCGATCCGGCCTGGAAGGAGCGCCTCGAAGCGCCCCTCGCCGCCGTCTGGGCGGCTGAAGCCGGGCGCGCGCGCGTCCCGTGGCGAACCCTCGCCGCGCGCCTCCTGCCCGCGCTGGCCTTCGCCGCCCTCGCCCTGCACGTGCCGTTGCCCGCGCCCGCCACGCCGCGCGCGAACGACGCGCTCGCGACGCGCCTCGCCGAGGACGTGCGCGCGAAGCTCGAGGCGCTCACCGAGACCGTGACCCTCGAGGAGCGGATCGCGGAGGAACTCGCCGCGCGCCTCGCGCGCCTCGAGGAGGGCCTCGGCGAGGCCGGGGAGTCGTTCCTCGAGGCCGCCGATTCGCTCGCCGAGCGGCTCGAGTCCCTCGCCCGACGCGCCGACGAGGAGGTCGAGTCGACCCGCGCGGCGCTCGAGGGCGCGCGCCGCGGGGAGCTCGCCGCGGGCGCCGAGGCGCAGGCCGCGGGCGCGGCGGACCTGGCGCGCGCCCTGGCCCAGGCCACCGAGGAGCTGCGCGCGGGCGGACTCGAGCGCCTGCTCCCGGAGGGCCTGCGGGGTCTCGAGCTCCCGCCCGCCGAGGCGCCACCGGGGCTGCAGCTCGACCCCGAAACCCTCGCGCGCCTGGCCGAGGAACTCTCCGAAGCCCTGGCCCGGGGGCTCGAGGGCCTGCGCGCGGCGGGATTGCTCGACCCCGAGCGCCTGCGCCGGCCGGAGGAGCTGCGCCCGCTCTCGGAGCTGCTCGCCCAGCACCACACCTGCGACGACTCCTGCCGCCAGGGCGGCACATGAACGGGCCTGGGCCGCGCCGGGTGCGCGGGCTCGGAGGGGGACGCACACGGCGCGTCGGCCGGCCTGGGGGTCGACGCGGGCCAGGGCACCGGCGCCGGCGGCCTGGGCCGCGGGCCGGGGGCGGCGGAGCTCCTGTGGGGCGGCGAGCCCCCCGGCCGCGAGCAGAGATTCCGCTCCGAGACCCTGCCCGCGGCGCAGGTGCGCGATCCGGCGGCCTCCGTGCCCGTCGGCATCGGGCTCGCGGCCCCCGAGATCGACGTCGAGCGCGATGCGCTGGATCCGGCCGGCGTCGAGGCCGCGCTGGGGGAGGCGGCCTGGGGGCGGCGCCTGGCGCCGCGCCACCGCCGCACGGTCGAACGTTGGTTCGCCCCCGCCCCCGCGCGCGACGGGCGCCGATCGCCCGGGCATACTGCGCGGGCGCCGCGCGGCGGGGAGGGGATGGTGGAGTCGACGCACACGACAGGAGAGCGCACGTTGCTCGCGCCGGAGGAGCTGGCGGCGGCCAGCACCCGCGCGCGGGCGCTGGTCGCGGCCCTCGACGGGATCGTGCTCGGCCAGGGTGCGCTGACGCGCCTGGTGGTGAGCGCGTTCCTGGCGCGCGGACACGTGTTGCTCGAGGGCCTGCCGGGCCTGGGCAAGACCGAGCTCGTGAAGGGTCTCGCGCGCGTCCTGGGGCTCGACTTCAAGCGCCTGCAGTTCACGCCCGACCTGTTGCCGGGCGACGTCACCGGCTCTCCGGTGCTCGAGGAACAGGCCGGCGGCCGGCGCCTGGTGTTCCACCCCGGCCCGGTGTTCACCAACCTGCTCCTGGCGGACGAGATCAACCGCGCCGGCCCCAAGACGCAGTCGGCGCTGCTCGAGGCCATGGCCGAGCGGCGCGTGACCGTGCTGGGCGAGACCCGCGAGCTCCCCGCACCCTTCTGCGTGCTCGCGACCCAGAACCCGATCGAGCTCGAGGGCACCTACCCTCTGCCCGAGGCCCAGCTCGATCGTTTCCTGTTCAAGCTCGAGGTGGCGCCCCTCGAGCGCGGCACGCTCGAGCGCATCCTGCTCGAGCGCCGTCACGGCAGGCCGCCCGAGCCGCCGGCCCTGTTCGCCGCGGACGAGTTGCAGGGGCTGCTCGCGGCGGTCGACGCCGTGTTCCTGCCGCGCGCCGTCGCGGGCTACGTCGCGCGCCTGGTCGAGGCGACGCACCCCGGCGCGGCCTCGGCGCCGGCCGCGGTGCGCGACGGCGTGCGCTTCGGCGCTTCGCCGCGGGCGGCGATCGCCATCGCCGAATCGGCGCGCGCGCACGCGCTCCTCGCCGGCAAGCCCCACGTGGGCTTCGACGACGTGGACGCGGTGGTGCGGCCGGCCCTGGTGCATCGCCTGGTCCTGTCGGGCGCGGCGCGCCTCGACGGCCTCGGCCCGGCGGACGTGGTGGCGGCCGTGCTCGAGAGCCAGCGCCCGGTCGAGGACCCCGAACGGGTCGCGGTCCCCCGATGAACGGCAACGGACGCTCTGGGCGGGCGATCGGGGCGCTGGGCCTGGCGCCGCTGCTGCTCGCGGCCCAGCTCGCCGCGGGCCCGGCGCAGACGGCCGAGATCCACTTCGGCGCGCACTCGACGCCGTTCGGCCGGCCGGCGGCGTCCCCCATCCGCCAGGCGCCCATCGAGTCGCAGGTCGGCGAGGTCCGCGTGGTCGCGCACTCCGACTGGCCGACGTTCCTGACCGAGGGTTGGTTCCCGCTGCGGGTCGCCGCCGAGAACCGCGGCGAACGCGCCGTGCGCGTGCAGCTCGAGGCGCGCAGCCACTTCCGACGACAACAGGTGCGCGTGCGCTCCGAGCTCGAGCTCGAACCCGGCGGCGCGGGCGGCGTCGAGCTCCTGTTGCCGGTTCTCGCCTGGTTGCCGAGCCAGTACCAACTCCACGTGCGGGTCGGGCCGGACGAGGACTGGCTGCCGCCGATCGGCCCCGGCGAGTACCCGCGCTCGGAGGCCAACCCACACCTGGTCGTGCCCGCGCCGGGCACGAACGCCGCGACGGTCGAAGTGTGGCGCTCGCACCTCGCGCAGGCCGCGGGTCTCTCCCCGGGGCTCACCGCCCTGCCGAACGCGGCGAGCCTCGCGCGACACCCGGCCGCGTACTCGAGCGTGCGCTCGGTCAGCCTCGACGTCGCGGACGGGCTGCCCGCGGGCGAGGCCCTCGATGTGCTGCTCTCCTGGGTGCGCACCGGCGGCGACCTGGCGCTCTACGGGCCGGACGCCGAGCGCACGGCGCGCGCCCATCCCGTGCTCGCGTCCTGGATGGAGCCCCGCTTCCAGTCGAGCGCCCCGGGGGCGCGGCCGGGCGTGTGGCGCTTGGGCCACGGGCGGCTCCTGGTCGGTGACTTCGAGCCGCCCTACATGGATGGGAACTTCAGCCAGGCGCTGCTCGAGCCGCCCGAGCCGAAACCTGCTTGGATCCAGAGCCCGGAGCTCGACGAGCTGCCCGTGCGCGCCCTGACGGTGTTCCTGATCCTCTTCGCGCTGCTGATCGGGCCGGTGAACTTCATCCTGGTGCGTCGCGGCGGGCGGCCGACCCTGCTGCTCCTGACGGTCCCGTTGATCGCTCTGCTGGGCTCGGTCGCGCTGGTGCTGTACGCGATCCTGGCCCAGGGCCTCGACGTGCGCAGCGCCCGG
This sequence comes from uncultured Planctomycetaceae bacterium, assembly GCA_964394665.1. Classification (GTDB taxonomy): domain Bacteria; phylum Planctomycetota; class UBA1135; order UBA1135; genus CAYMYN01. Next base: position 10,405 of record CAYMYN010000046.1, on the reverse strand, counting down.
CTCTCCTGGACGGTGCTCGACCAGCGCGCCGCCCTGGCATCGGTGCGCGAGCTGCGCGACGTGTTCGCGGGCACTTCCCCCGGCCCGGGCCTGCGCCCCGGTCCGCGCACGAGCGTCGTCTTGCCCCTGCCACCCCAATACGAGTCGCATCCACGCGGCAGCCTCGATGTCGAGCAGCGCGGAGGCCAGCTCTTGGCGGGCGACTTCCTGCGCGTGCGCGTCACGCAGACCAGCCACGTGTACTCCGAGCGCCCCACGCGGGCGCGGCTCGACGTGCGGCGCGAGGGTGAGGCGCTCCTGGTCGAGAACGGGCTCGGCGTCCGCGCCCACGAGCTGTTCCTTCGTACAGGCCCGGACGAGCTGTGGGTGCTGCGCGACCCCCTCGTGCCCGGAGCGCGCGTGCGGCTGACGCCGGCGGACGAACTCGAGAAGGGCCGCCTGCGGCGCATGACCACGGGGCCCTGGCGCCGGTGGGACACGATCCCCGTGGGCACCTGGTTGGCGCAGCTCGACCGCTCGCCCTTCCTCGACGACTGCGGCATCGAGCTCGAGGAGACGTTCGGCAAGCACCTCGTGTACGGGATCCTCGAGGATCCGGAGGGCGGGCGATGAAGCCGGCCCTCGAGGTGCGCGAGCTCGTCCGGCGCTTCGGCGCGCTGCGGGCCGTCGACCGGGTGTCGTTCTCGGTCGGGTTCGGCGAGATCGTGGGCTTCATCGGGCCCAACGGAGCCGGCAAGACCACGACCATGCGCATCGCGGCCACCCTCGACCTGCCCGACGAGGGCGACGTGTGGGTCGACGGATTGTCGGTGCTCGAGCGGCCGCGCGAGGTGCGCCGGCGCCTGGGCTTCATGCCCGACAGCTACGGAGCCTACGCGCACACGACGGTGCTCGAGTACCTCGACTTCTTCGCGCGCGCCTACGAGCTCTTCGGTCCCGCCCGCCACGCGGCCCTCGAGCACGTGATCGAGTTCACGGGCCTGGGAGGCCTGACCGAGAAGCCCATCGCGACCCTCTCGAAGGGCCTGAAGCAGCGCCTGTGCCTGGCGAAGACGCTGCTGCACGATCCGGCGGTGCTGATCCTCGACGAGCCCGCCGCGGGCCTCGATCCCCGGGCGCGCATCGAGCTGCGCGAGCTGGTGAAGGCGCTGGCTGCTCTGGGCAAGGCGATCCTGATCTCCTCGCACATCCTCTCGGAGCTGACCGAGATGTGCGACGGCGTGATCGTGATCGAACGCGGGCGCGTGCTCTCCGCCGGGCGGGTGCAGGACGTCGTCCACGGGCTCGATCGCGGCACGCACGTCTTCGTGCGCGTGCTGGGGGACGGGGCATCGGCCGAGCGCGTGCTGCTCGAGCAGCCGGGCGTCGAGGCGGTGCGCCCGCACCGCGGGGGCCTGGTGCTCGAGACGCGCGGCGACGACGCGATCCTGGCCGCGATCCTGGCCGCGCTGGTGGAACGCGGCCTGGCACCGGTCGAGTTCGCGCGCCAGGAGACCAACCTCGAGGACGTGTTCCTCTCGCTGACCGAGGGCCGGATGCAATGAGGACCGCCCTGACGCGCCTGCACACGCGCCTGGCGGCGCTCACCGAGCGCACGAACCCCGTGCTCGTCAAGGAGGTTCGCCAGGCCCTGCGCGGCAACTACTTCCGCGCGATCTTCTGGCTGACGCTCTCGGGCGCGCTGGTGATCGGCCTGCTGGTGCTCGTGATGGGCGGGCACGACGACGCGGCCCGCGGCGTGCCCTTCTTCCACGCGATCTTCGGCTGCATGGCGGTCGCCACGCACGGCTTCTTGCCCTTCGCGGCCTTCGTCGCGATGGGCAGCGAGTGGGAGGAGAACACCTACGACCTGCTCGTGATCTCGGACCTGCGTCCGCGGCAGATCGTGCTCGGCAAGTTGCTGGCGAGCGGGGTGCAGGCGCTGCTGCTCTACTCGGCCTTCGCGCCCTTCCTCGTGTTCGCCTTCCTGCTGGGCGGCGTCGACCTGGTGCCGATCCTGGTCGTGCTGGGCGTCTCGATGTTGCTCTCGTTGTGCCTGGCGGCCACGGCCATCGCGAGCTCGAGCAGCACCCACGGCAAGTTCACGCGCGTGATCGTCATGGCCGGTCTCGCGGCCATGCTCGTGTGGGTGACGGCGCTCACCTACACCATGGGCGTGGCCTTCGTGGGCGAGGCCGCGCAGATCTCGGGCACGAATCTCGCGCTGGGCGTGGCCGCGCTCGCCAGCCTGGGCCTGGTGTACGTGCCCCTGCCCGTGGCCCAGAGCTGCGCGCGCCTGGCGCACCCCGAGGAGAACCGCACGAGTTTCCTGCGCGTGCACGTCTTCGTGGTCCTGGCGGTGGCCCTGGGCTGGGGCAGCTACGGCCTCTCGCGCAGCCCCGATCTGGAGGTCACCGTCGCCATCGCCCTCGCGGCGCTCCTGTTCCTGACCGTCTCGGCGCTGGTCTTCGTGCCCGAGTCGCGGACGCTGGGTCGGCGCGCGCGTCTGGGCGTGCCGCGCTCCAAGGCCCTGGCGTTGCTCGCCCTGCCCTTCCTGCCCGGGGGATCGCGGGCGCTGCTGTGGTACTTGCTCGGGGCGCTCTCGATCTGCGGCTGGTTCCTCCTCGCGCAGGGTCTGTGGCCGGACCGCTATGACACCCTGGAACCGCTGGGCCTGCTCGCGCCGGCCGCGGCGGCCCTCTATGGCTGGCTCTACGTCGGCCTGCCCGCGCTGCTCGTGCGCGAGCGCGAGGACCGCGTCGGCGTGCGCATCGGCATCCGTCTGATGGGCGTGGGCGTCGCGGGCGCGGCCTTCCTCCTGCCCAGCCTGGTGATGTTCTTCCTCGCGCCCGGCACGCAGCAGGTCTTCCGCCACGCCGGCAACCCGGCGTGGGTGATCGAGCTGTTGCTGCGCGGGGACCTCGAGCGAGCGCTGTCCTCGCTCGTGGGCCTGGTGGTGGCCTCGCTCCTCGTGCTCGTGCTCAACCTGCGCCGCTTCGACCACGCGATCCACGACACGCTGCGCGCCCAGGCAGCGCGCGGCGCGCGACCCGCGCGGACCCGTCCCGCTCCGACGGCGGAAGGTGTCTGAACGATGGCCTTCGCGCCGAGCCGCAGCGCGCGCGCCGAGGCGGGCCGCTGGAGTCTCTCCCTGGCGCAGGCCGAGCGCGGGACCGCCGGGGAACGCCTGGCGCGCACGAGCGGCGCCAGCCTCGAGTTCCAGGACCGCCGCGCATACGCACCGGGCGACGACCTGCGGCACCTGGACTGGCGCGCGTTGGCGCGCACCGACCAGCTCTTGGTGAAGGTGCAGCGCGCCGAGGTCCTGCCGCGCCTCGAGCTGTGCGTCGACCTCTCGCGCTCGATGGCGGTCGAACCGCAGAAGGCCGGGCTGGCGGTCGATCTGCTCGAGGTCCTCTCGGGTGCCGCCCGCGCGGCGGGCTGTTCGGTGGCCCTGGTCGGGCTCGGGGAGCGCGCGCCGGCGCTCGAGCGCGCGCGGCTCGAGCGCGGACTCGACTTCGACGCGCGCATCCCGCTCCCCGAGGCCCTGCGCGGCGCCGCGGGCCTGCTGCGGCCCGGAGCGGTGCGCATCCTGGTCAGCGACTGCCTGTGCCCCGTCGAGGCGCGCGCGCTCGTGCGGCCGCTCGCGGCCGGCGCGGGCGCGGCGGCGCTCGTGATGGTGTTGGGCCGGCGCGACGCGCACCCCGAGCCCGGGGAAGCCCTGCGCCTGGTCGACGCGGAGGACGGCGCGAGCCTCGACCTCGAGCTCGACGCGCTCGCCCTGCGCCGCTACCACGAACGCCTCGCGCGCCTCACCGAGGGGTTGCGCCTCGAGTGCGCCCGCGCCGGAGCCCGTTTCGCGCGCGTCGTCGCCGACGCGCCCCTGAGCGAGCTGTGCCGCACGGTGCTCTTCCCGGCCGGCCTGCTCGCGCCGCTCGCGGGCTGAGCGCGTCAGCGCCCGAGTTCGCGGCCGGCGGAGCGCCGCGCGCGGGCGAGCGCCTCGGCCAGGGTGGGCGCGGGCTCGCCCCCGGGCACGGCGGGCGGCGTGTCCGCGGGCGGAGCTTCGACGTCGGTTGGCGCGGCCGCGCCGCGCGGCGTCGGTGCCGTCGCGGTGGGGCGCGGCCTCCGCCGAACTCCGGCGAAGGCGCGCTCGACGGCGCGCCCGAGCACGCGCGGCGGACGCAGCGCGAGGCCCAAGCGCCGGGTCGCGATCTCGATCAACCACAGCAGCAGGGCCGACAGGGCGCAGACCCACACGAACGAGCGGGGCGCGTGCCCGCGGCGCGGTCCGCGCAGCAGCGCGTCGGCGGGCGGCGCGACCGCGCCACCCGACTCCTTTGCGACGCGCGCCAACAGGCGCTCGCCGCGGCGCGGGTCCGCGCCGGGCTCGAACTCCGGCGAGTAGGGCAGGGTGAGCGGCGCCAGGCGCAACGAGCGCCCTTCGCCGACGCGCACCGCGCCGAGCACGACGCCCTCCCGCTCGAGGGGGAAACGCGCCTCGAAGCGCTCGGCGGCCACCCGTTCGAGGGCCAGCTCGCGCGTGCGTCCGTCGGGCAGGGTCACGAGGGCCGCGAGTCGCGAGGTGTCGGGCGGGGTGGGCGCGTCGGGGTCGACCTCGACGGTGATCAACGCCTCGCGCCCCTCGCGGCGCACGTCGGCGAAGAGCGCCTCGGGCTCCTCCTGACCGACGAGCCAACGACCGAGGGTCGCGAAGAGGGGGGCGAAGCCGCTCCAACCCGGCAACTCGGCGCCGTAGCGGCCACCGACCTGGCCGGTGTAGACCGCGGCACGCCCCAGGCCGCGCGGGTGGAAGGCGAGCAGCGGAGCGTCCTCGCCATCGTCGGTCACCGCGCCCAGCACCGCGCCGGGCCGCAGGTAGGTGCGGTTGTAGCCGCCGATCGTCGGGAACGCGCGCGGCGCGAGATCGCCCAGGCCCAAGAGGTCGGGCAACACCCGCGCGAGCGTCGGTTGGTCCACGAAGGTCGCGCGCGAGACGACCAACGTGTCCTGCGCGAACAGGCGCGGCAGCTCGCCGGCGTCGGTGCTGAAGTAGATCTGCCCGCCGCCCTGGCTCGCCAGGCCGATGAGGAAGTCCGCGTCGGGATCCTGCGGGCCGCCCAGGGCGATGACCGAGAGCGATACGCCGGCTGAGCGCAGCTCGGCGACGAGCTCCGCGCAGCCTTCCTGCTCCTCGGCGTCGGCCGCGTCGGCGAAGAGCACGATGTGACGCGTCATCTGGGTCGCGTCCGCCAGCTCGCGGGCCGCGGCCAGGAGCGCCGTGCGCACGAAGATGCCGCCGCCCGACGAGCGGATGCCGAGGGCCTTCTTCGCCAGCGCATCCCGGTCGACGACCGCCGTCTGGGCCTGCACGACGTGCACGGCGGTGTCGATCGCCAGGATGCTGATCGAGTCGGCCGGCGTGAGCAACTCGATAGCCGCCGCCGTGCCCTGGTTGGCGAGGTCCATCTTGGTCGCCCCCAGACCCGCCGGCATGGCCATCGACCCCGAACGGTCGAGGGCGATCGAGAGCGCCACGCTCTGCTTGCGGCTCTCCTGGCGTAGCTCCAGCGAGACCGGGAGCACCTCCTCCAGCGCCGAGCGGTAGTACCCGCCGCGCCCGAAGCTGGCCGGTCCGCCGGTCATCAGGAGCCCGCCACCGCGCTGGAGCACGAACGTGCGCAGCGCGACCAGGCCCGGGCCGAGCCGTGCCGCCTCCACGTCCTCGAGCACCACCGCGCGGAAACCCTTGAGGCCCAATGGATCGAGGGCGACGTCCTCGGGCCGCGCGACCAGTAACGCGAGGCCCGCGCCGCGCAGGGCTCCGACCAGGGGCGTCGCCGTGCCACCGTCGTTCAGCACCAGGATCGGCCGCGGCCCCTCGACGCCCACGACGCCCAGGGCGCGGTCGTTCTCCGGGACGCGGTCCGCGGCGCCCTCGAGGCGCAGCTCGTAGCGCGCGGCGCCGGCGCGCTCGAGCACGTCGCGGAACACCATGCGATTGAGCCCGGGTTCGAACACGCGCCGGCCCGCGGCGAGCTCGCGCCCCTCGCGGGTCAAGCGGTAGCTGGCCTCGACGCGCTCGTCGCTGCGCACCCAGGCGCTGAACTGGAAGGGTTCGAGCGCGCCGACCTGCGCCGGCAGGTCGAGGCGCAATGCGGCGAGATCGCCGCGCCCCTCGCGTTGCACGGGTCGCACGTCGATGCGCACGCCGCGGGCCGCCGCGCGACGCGCGACGCTCAGCACGTCGGCGCCGTCGGCCTCGCCGTCGCTGATCACGAACAGGGAAGCGGGCCGCCCTTCCGGCACGAGTTGGAGCGCGAACTCCAGCGCCCGCGCGAGGTTCGATCCGTCGGCGTCGAGCTCGCGCTCGAAGCCCGCGAAGCGCCCCTCCGCGGCGGGGAAACGTTCGAGGTGCGGCCGCGAGCCGAACGACACGACCCCCACGCGGTCACCCGCCCGGCGCGCGTCCTCCGCCAGGCGCACGAGCTCGAGCGCGCGCGCCGCCGCGCCCTCCGGCATCGAGCGCGAACGATCGACGAGGATCACGAGGTCCCGACCCGTGGCGCCTGCGCGCCAGACCGGGCCGGCCAGGGCGAGGGCCAGCAGCACGAGGGTCAGGAGCCGCAGACCGTCGACGGTCCACGCGCCGTCGCGCGTGCGCCAGGCGACCCACAGGGCCGGCACCAGGAGGAGCAGCAGCGCCGGCGTCTCGAAGCTCACGCTGCGCCTCCGCCGGCGCGCGGGCGCAGGAACCAACCGTCGAGCAACAGGGCCGCCAACGCCAGGGCGACGAGCAGCGTCGTCCAGCGCGACGAGGCGCGCTCGATCCCGGCCCGCGGCGCGGCGCCCGCGCGGCTGCCGCTCGAAAGCTCGCGCAGGTCGCTCTCCGTCGCGTCGAGGAACGAGAGCGCGAAGCGCGCCGCTTGCGCACCGGCCGCCGTCAGCTCGTGGATGCCCGGTTCGTCGAGGTCGTCGATCACCAGCGTGTCGCGCACCTCGAACGTGCGCTCGCGGCCGGAGGGCGAGCGCAGGGTGAGGGCCGTGGGGGTCGCTGGGCGATGCACCAGGCTCTCCCCGAGGGCCAGGTTGGTGCGCGCGGGGCCGGGGAGCTCGCGCCGGCGCGCTTCGACCAGGTTCGCGAGCAGGATCGGCCAATCGGGCGAGCGCGCCAGCGAGCTGCGCTCCGGGTCGAGGTTGAGGCGCAACACGAGGCGCTCGCCGTCGCGTTCCTCGCTGAGCAGGGGCAGGTTGCCGGCGGAGACGAGCGGCACGCCGGGGAGCAGCAGCTCGGGGTCCGCGCTCCACACCAGGCCCTCCAGGGTCAGGCCCTCGAGCAGCGGGTGGTTGCGCTCGGCGAAGAACGGCCCGACGAAGTCGGCGCGCGCTGCGCCGAGATCCTCGAGGACGACGCACCAGGTCGCGGGCCCGCCCGTCGGCGCGCGACCCAGGGCGAGGTGCGGTCCCCGCGGGCCCAGGTGTTCGACCGTGCGCGGCACGCTGCGGGCCCAGCGGCCGGCGGGGGAGTCGCCCTCGGCCAGGCCGAGCCGACGCGCGGCATCGAGCTCGAGGTCCACGGCCAGCGAGACCACGCGCCGCGGCTCGGCCACGAGCGCGGCGCGGTCGTCGAGCGCGAACGCGTCGGGCGAGAGTTCGGCCAGCACTGCGAGCCCCTCGAGCCCTTCCGCGGCCGGCAGGTCGAGCTCGAGCACGCGGCGTTCGCCGGGCTCGAGGCGCAGCTCGCGCTGCGCGAGCACCACGTCGTCCGCGCGCACCACCAGCCGTCGTTCGCTCGGCGCGTCCGCGAAGCTCGCGACCACGAGGGTCAGCCGTTCGCCTCCCCCCAGCGTGTGCTCGCGCCGCGCGCCGACCAGGCCCACGTTGGCCAGCGGCCGACCGCAGGCTTCGAGCTCGATCCGCGGGTCGGGGGGGTCGGCGGGCAGCCGGTCGGTCAGCCACAGGACCTCTCCGTCCACCGCGAGCTCGAGGGCCAGGGCCAGGGCGATGTCCGGGTCGTGGTGCGGGGCGCGGGGTTCGAAGGCGCGCAGGGCGGCCCGCGCCTGTTCCGCTGGGGCCGCCGGGCCGGCGAGCAGGCGCGGTCGGGGGCCGCTGGCGATGAGGGTGGCGCGCGAGCCGGCGGGGAGGTCCGCGAGCTCGGCCTCGAACCGCGCGCGGGCCCGTTCGAGGGCGCTGTCGCCGCCCGCCCCCGCGCCCATCGAGGCCGATCCGTCCACGACGGCCACCAGGTGCCGGGCTTCGCCGGCCGCGCAGCCGCGGGGACCGGCGATGGCCAGGGCCAGCAGGAGCGCGCCGAGCAGCTCGCACCACAGGGAGGGCGAGGACCACAGCCGTTCCAGGCGGCGGCCGGCCTGGGGGTTGCGCTCCCGCGCCGCCCATAGGAACAGGGCGCTCACCGTCCGCGGTCGGAAGCGCCGCCGGAACAGGTGCAGGGCCAGCACGCCGGGGACGGCCAGCAGGGCCAGGAGACCGAGGGGGGCGGCGAACACGGGGGCTCCGGGGTGGATGCTAGCAAGGGGGGTGGTGACGGCCCTGTCCCGACCCGGATCGGGTCAATCCCGGATCGGGCCGGGACCGATAGGCCCCGCGGCCCGTCGCCACCCCGGCGGCGGGCCGCGGCCCCTGGCTCCCGCCCCGGAGTTCCCATGCTCGCCCTGCTCGCCCGCCTGTTCCGTCGCCGTCCGCGGCCCGCGCCCCGGGCCGGCAAGCCCGCCGGCGTCGATCGAACCGCCGCCGCGACCGCGTCCGGGCCCTCACGCGCCACCGCCGGGGGCCGCGACGGGGAGCGCGCCGAGTCCGAGCCCGCGCCCCAGGCCGAGCTGCTCGCGCAACTCGACGGCAAGGGCCACTTCCAGCAGGTGCTCAGCGGCCGCGAGGAGGCGGTCCTCTCCGCGGTGGGGCGGCGGGTCGAGCAGGGGGACCTGGTGTTGCCGGTGCTCCCGACGACCAGCATCGCCGCCATGGACATGGCGGCCCGTCCCACGGCCGACGTCGCCGACGTCGTGCGGCTGATCGCGGGGGATCCGGTGCTCTCGAGCGAGCTGCTCAAGATCTCGAACTCGGCGCTCTACGCGGGCAATCACAAGTGCGAAACCCTGCAGGAGGCGATCATGCGCATCGGCCTGCGGGCGCTGCGGTCGATGATCCTCTCGATCTCGATGCGGGCCGTGCTCCTGCGGGACAAGCAGATGGCGCACGTGGCCCAGGAGCTGTGGCGCCAGGCGCACTCGGTCAGCCTCGTCGCCCGTGCGCTCGCCAAGGACCTCGGCCTGGATCGGGACCGAGCCTTCCTGATCGGGCTCCTGCACGACATCGGCAAGGTCGCCCTGCTCGAGACCGTGCGCAAGGAAGCGGGGGACCTCGAGGTGCGCCCCGCCCTGCTCGGGCGCATCTTCTACCTGCATCACGAGCGCGCCGGCGAACGCTTGGCGCGCGCCTGGCAACTGCCGGACGAGGTGGTCGCCGTCGCCGGCTGCCACCACCGCTTCGAGCGCAACGCCGAGCACGCCCGCTCGGCGGCCCTGGCGAGCCTGGCCCACGCCTTGGATCTCGAGCTCAGCCTGCGCGGGTCCCAGGCCGCGCCGGCCCTCGAGAACCTGCCCGAGCTCGAGTTCCTGATGCCCGATGCGGCGCGCCGGCGCGAGCTGGTGCTCCTGGCCGCGGGCGTCCACGGCCAGCACCTGACCGCCGCAGCCTGAGACCGGGCGGCCGTGCCCCGCCGGGCGCGGTCGGTCGGGGGCGATCCCGGCGGAGCGCTCGCCCCGTTCTGGGTCCAACCCCCGCCAGGGACGCCCCAAGGCCAGCCGGCAGCCCCGCGGGGCCTCCGTTCCGCCGGCCGGGCCCCCCCCGAAGGCGGTGCGGAGTCCGGCCGCTCCGGGGGTCGGTTCCCCGCCGCGAGGGGCGTTTTACCTTCTTCCCACAAGCGGGAAACAAAGCGGATACACTGAGGGGGCGTGGATCCCGGCACGAGGCGCCGGCGTCACAATCCCGCCGCCCCCAGCTTCGGCACCCCGATGGGTGCTTGGGCTTCGAACTCGAGACTCCTGACGGGTTCGCGGCCCTGCGTTCCAGCTGGGGGCGCCTACTAGGTTTCCAGTAGCAAGGTGAGTTCCGATGAATGTTCCCCTCAGGGCCCCGGCCCTTCTCCTCTTGGGCTCGGTGGCGTTCGCGCAGACCGACCTCAGCTCCAAGATCCAGCCGATCACCACCCAGGTGAAGGCCGGCGGCACCTACCACGCCGCGACCAAGACCTGGACCCGCAACGCCACCCCGACGGCCAACCTCAGCGGCTTGGTGCTGTACGACAACACCTGCACCGTCGGCTTCTTCGTCGGCCTGTCGGCCGGTGAGTCGCTCAACGACAGCGGCCGCCTGCCCAGCACGACCTCGCCCGCCAGCTCGACCTCGGTCG
>CAYMYN010000045.1:2803-29336 GCA_964394665.1 uncultured Planctomycetaceae bacterium | reverse complement strand
GGGGGGGGGGGGGGGGGGGGGGGGGGGGGGGGGGGGGGGGGGGGGGGGGGGGGATGGGGCTCGGCTGCTTCAGCTAGGCACTATACTGCTCGCGCGGACCGAGCCTGCGAATTATAGTGGGCAGGCCATGGACGCCAACCCCCTCCTGCGCCGTTTCGGCGAACGCCTGCGGGACGCCCGGCGCGAGGCGGGACTCTCCCTGACCGAGCTGGCCCGGCGCGCGGACCTCTCGCGGCGCTACGCGACCGAGGCCGAGGCCGGCCGGGCGAACCCCAGCCTGCTGAAGCTGGCGCAGCTCGCCGGGGCGCTCGGGCTCCCGCTGCGCGAGCTGTGCGACCTGCCGACGCGCGCCTATCGCGGGCAGCGCCTGGCCCTGGTCGGCCTGCGCGGCGCGGGCAAGTCGAGCGTGGGCCGCGCCCTGGCCCACGCCCTCGAGACGCCCTTCGTCGAGCTCGACGAACGCATCGAGGCGCGCGCCGGGATGACCCTGGCCGAGCTCTTCGATCTGCACGGCGCGGCGCGCTATCGCCTGCTCGAGGCCGAGGCCCTCGAGGAGGTGCTGGCGGAGGGCGACCGACTGGTGCTCGCCACCGGCGGTTCGATCGTGACCGCCCGCGGGACCTTCGCGCGTCTGCGCGAGACCTGCCGCACGGTGTGGCTGCGGGCCGAGCCCGAGGAACACCTCGCGCGCGTCCTGGCCCAGGGCGACCGCCGCCCGATGCGCGAGCGTCCGGCGGCCATGGAGGAGCTGCGCGAGCTCCTGCGCCAACGCGAGCCCGACTACGCGCGCTGCGAGTTCTGCGTGCAGACCTCGGGACAGACGGTGGAGCGGGTGGCGGAGACGATCCTCGAGCTCCTGGGTGAGCGCTGAAGCTCGCGCGGCCCGCCGCTTTCGTGTGTCCCGGTCGGAACTCGCAGCGCTCGAGCGGCAATTCACGCTCGACGACCGGAAGGCGCAGCCCGAGCGCGATGGGGGAGGTCCCCGTCGCACGCCGGATTCGGGGCGTCGTTCCCGGCAGGAGTTCCACACCGATGCACACGCGTACCCCGTTCACCATGTCGCTCGCCCTGCTGCCCGCCCTGTGCGCGACTGCCTGGGCCGACGGCCCCCTCGAGGGCTTGCCGATCACCTTCGTCACCGATCCCGGCAGCGGACAGGTCTATCGCCTGATCGACGCCGATGGGGACGGCTCCTGGGATCAACCCGGCGATGCGGCGGTCTTCTACGACAGCGCGGAACCGGGCGCGAACGTCGCGCTCTCCGATCCGATCCACCTGACCCTCTCGCCCAACGACTTCCTCTACATCGCCGACCGCGGATTGGGCGTGATCGTCGCCATGGAGGACCTCGACAACGACGGGGACTGCCACGACGTCGTCAACACGTTGAGCGAGAACTTCATCTACTTCAACGGCACCGCCGGTACCGTGCAGGGCGTTGCCGCCAATGCCTCGGGCGTGCGCATGGACCGCCCGTATGGAGTCACCAACCGCTTTCTGGGCGTGATCTGGGTGACCAGCAGCTACTCCACGATCGGGTCCGCGGGCCAAGTGGCCTCGATCGTGCGCTTGGAGGACAAGAACTCCGACCGCGACGCCAACGACACAGGCGAGGCCTTCGAGTACTACGCGATCCCGGGTGCCGCGATCGGGGACTCCGACCCGCGCGGGATCGTCAACGACGGAAATGGCGCGCTCTACTACCTCGAGAACGGGGCGGTGACCGGCAAGGGCCTGTATCGCGTCCGGGACGATGACCGCAGCGGCTCGATCGACCAACCGGGCGAGGTCAGCCTGCTCTGGGCGCCGACCGGCGCCGGAAGCGTGACCTTGAACGGCCTGGTGCGCGTCGAGGACGAGCTCACCGGGGACGTGCGCTTCTACGTCAGCGGCTTCGACGCCGCGGGCGACAACGTCATCTGGGCCCTGGACGACGTGGGCGGGGACGACACGATCGACGCCGGTGCCGAGTTCTGGAACGAAGGCCCCAGCGGCGGCGTGCTGCACCTGGCGGACTTCGGGCTCGCGGGCGAGGGCGACTTCGACGGCGTGCTCGGCCTGCGCTCGGGCGGCGCGCTCCAGAACCAGGTGGTCCTGTTCGAGGAGGACGGGGTCGGCGGTGTCGCCGACGAGGAACTCTTCGACGACGCGATCTCGCCCCTGACCATGGACACCCCGAGCGGCATCGCGGTCGACTTCCACGGCCACCAGGTCGTCGGCCGACCCTTCTGCCTGGGCCTCTCCTGCCCCTGCGGCAACGACGCCTTCCCGGCCAGCCAGGGCTGCGCCAACTCGTCCGGGCCCGGCGTCGGCGTGGCCCTCGAGGGCGAGGGCACCGCGAGCGTGAGCCTGGACGACCTCGAGGTCGAGGCCGAGAACCTGCCGCCCTTCCAGCCGGTGTTGCTCTTCTCGGGCACGAGCGCGGTGAACGGTGGCCTGGGCGTTCCCTTCGGGGACGGCCTGCGCTGCGCGGGAGGCAGCGTCGTGCGTCTGGGCGTGGAGATCGCCGATGCGAAGGGCGAAGCGGTCTGGGAGAACCTGGTGGCCGCCGGCGGCTACAACGCCGGGGACACCCGTTACCTCCAGGCCTGGTACCGCGATCCCGCCGGGCCCTGCGGCTCGGGCTTCAACACGAGCAACGGCCTGGAGATCAGCTTCACGCAGTGATGCGCGGGTGAGCTCCGGGCGCGTGCCCCGGGGAGGACCTCCCCGGGAACGGGGGCGCTGGCTCCAGAGGGAATCGACCACACGAGAGACAGACACGCCGGCGTCCCCGTCGCCTTCATGGGACCCGAGCCCGGCCCCTCCTCGGAGGGGTCGGGCTCCTCGCTCGGCCGGCCGAACGGCGGCCGGGGCCGCCCGCGGGGGATTCACGGAAGGATGCCTCCTCCGGCCCGCGCGCATCGAATATCCTCCCGCCCCATGGCCCTCCCCAGCAGGCTGGACCGCGCGGACCTCCGCCGTCGACGCACCGCCGTCGGCGTCCTGCTGCTGTTCGTGTGGGTGAACGTCGCCGGTTGGTTGCACCACGGGCACGTCGAGCACGCGCCCTGCGATCTCCACGGCGAGCTGTGCCACGTCGAGGCTGGGTCCCAGGACCCCGGGGCGACGGCCGCGACGGAGCAGCCCGGGGCCGGCGATCCCCGCGCGGAGGGCCCCGACGAGGAGCCCGCGCACGGCGACGAGCACCGCTGCGTCTGGCAGGAGCTCTTCCGCGAGCGGGCCATGCCGGCCGCGCCTTCGATCGGCGTCGCCCACGACCCGCGGCCCGTTCCGACGCTCGAGACGTTCCCGGCCTGTGAGCCGAAGGCCCGCGAGCGCCTGTACCTGCTCGCTCCGAAGGGCTCTCCGCCCCGGGTCTGATCCGCGCCGGTCCGCCCCCGGATCCGCGTCGCCCGCCGACGCGCGACCGGGCCCCGCGCGCGCCCCTGTCCGCGGTCTCGCCGCGTCGCGCTCCCCCGGCCCGTGTCGGTCCGGGTGCCGAGCGCGACCCCGCGCACCGCGCGTCGCGCCCCCCGAGTGGGCGCGAGGTCCGCGACCCGTCCCGCCCGGCGATCCCGCCGGCGGCGGGCGCGGAACCAGGGTCCTCCGTCGACGGCGCGCCGCGCCGTTCGGCGCAGGGCGATCGGCCACCCCAGGCTCCTGCCCCCTGACGTCCATGTTCCGCCCCCATGGGGTCCGCGAATCGCGGACCCTCCCCGCTCCGCCGAAGAACTCCGCGGGCCTGCGCCCCGCCGCGCACGACGCGCGTTCCCTACGGTTCGAAGCCCAGGTCCGCCCACACCTGGGTTCCATGCTGCGCGTCGCGCGCGCCCTGCTGCACTCCGAGGACCTCGCCTGGGACGCGGTGCAGGAGGTGCTCGCGCGCGCCTGGCAGCGCCCCGAGTGGCCGGCCGACCCCGGCCCCTGGCTGCGGGCCCTGACGCACCTCGCCGGCCGGCACGCGCGCCGCACCCTCGCGCGCCGCGCGCGGCACGAGGAGCGCGGCGGGTCCCTGCGCCCGCGGGACGAGGTGCCCTCGCCGGTGCTGACCTGCGAGCGCCACGAGACTTGCCGCGTGCTCCAGGAAGCCCTGGGCGAGCTGGCACCCGAGCAGCGCGAGGTGCTCGTCCTGCACGAGCTCGAGGGCCTCGCCTACGGGGACGTCGCGCGGCGCCTCGCGGTCCCGGTGGGCACCGTGCGTTCGCGCCTCTCGCGGGCCCGCGCGCGGCTGCGCGAGGTGTTGCTGCGGCGCCTGCGCGACCTCGATCTCGGGCTCGATCCGTGAGCGGAGCCTTCCTCAGGCGCGCCGCCCGCGGCGCAGGGGCGCGAGCAGCGCCGCGCCCCCGATCACCACCAGGGCCTCGAGGCCGGCGGCGGCCACCACCGCCGGCCCGAGGGGCCAGTCGAGCTCGAAGGAGGCCAGGGTGCCGAGCAGGGCCGCGCCGATGCCCAGGGTCGAGGCCCACAGGTAGAACGAACGCATCGACTGCGCCAGGCTGCGCGCGGCGAAGGGCGGCACGACCAGCAGGCCGAAGAGCACCACCGGTCCGATGGTGAGGATCGCCGCCGAAACGGTCGTGCCGACGAGGGCGGCGAAGCAGAGCTCGAAGGCGCGCACGCGCTTGCCCATCACGCGCGCCGTCTCGGGGTCGAAGCTCACGAGCAAGAGATCGCGCTGCAGCAGCAGGAACACGGCGAACACCGCGCCCAGCGCCACGCCCAGCACCGCGAGGTCGTGGGGGCTGACGCCCAGCACCTCGCCGTGCAGCAGGCTCTCGACGTAGGTCGAGCCGGTGGGGGAGTAGAGCGCCAGGATCAGCGTGAGCGCGCTGCCGATGGCGAAGCCCGCCGCGAGCCGACCGACCTCCCGCCCCTGGCCGCCGCCCGGCGCGGAGAGCGCCGCGAGCGCGCCGAAGCTCGCCAGCGCCGCCCAGGAGAGCAGGTAACCGGCGATGCGGTGCGGGGACTCGAGGGCTTCGAGCAGGGACAGGCCGCCGACGCCCAGGCCCACGGCCTCGATCCACCAGGGTAGGAGCGCGTACCCCAGGGCCACGCCCGCCGCGCCGAACTGGGGCAGGACGATGCCGTAGAAGCTCGTGCGGCGCACGAGCAGGAGGCAGCCGATCAGCGGGCACACGAGCCCTGCGATCAGACAGGCGCCGATCTGCACGTCGAAGGTCGCGACGAGCTCGAGCAGGCTCAGTTCGTCGCTCACCCCTGGCCCTCCGCGCGCTGCACGGCGTGCGTCGGCCCCGCGCGCAGGGCCGCCAGGACCCGCGCCGGGTCGCGGCGTTCCACCCGGGCCGCGTCGACCCACAGGAGCTGGTCGGCCACCTGGCACAGGGCTTCCAGCCGGTGGCTGACGAGCAGGATGCCCAGGCCCTCGTCCCGGAACTCGCGCAGCAGGGCCAGGATCGCGGCCTCGGCCTCGGCGTCGACGCCGCTGGTCGGTTCGTCGAGCACGAGCAGGTCGGGCTGCATCAGCAGCGCGCGGGCCAACAAGACACGCTGGCGTTGGCCGCCGGAGAGGCGCGCGAACAGGCGCCGGGCCTGGTCGGCGAGTCCCACCCGCTCGAGGGCCGCGCGGGCGGCGTGGCGCTCCGCGCGCGGCAGCAGGCGCAGGCCCCGCAGGCGGGCGAAGGCGCCCATGCGCACGACCTCGAGGGCGGTCAGGGGGAAGAGCGCGTCCAGGGTGTCGCGCTGGGGCACGTAGCCCAGGCTGGACGCGTTCCGTGAGACCCGGCCGCGGATGGGCGCCAGCAGGCCGAGCACCCCCCGCACGAGCGTGCTCTTGCCCGAGCCATTGGGCCCCGCGACGCCGACGAGGGTGGAGCGCGCGATGCGCAGCTCCACCCCCGTCAGCACCGCCCGTTCGCCGTAGCCGAAGGCGGCGTCCTCGATCTCGACCAGGTCCGTCAATCGCGGGCCGGCACGGCATCCTGCGCGCAGGCGGCGCGGATGCGCTCGTGCACCAGGTCCATCATACCGATCCAGGTCCCGCCGTCCGCCGCGCCGCCGACCATGTCCGGGATCTCGACCACCCGCGCTCCGCTGCGGCGCGCGATCTCGCGCACGACGCTGCCGTTCGACCAGGGGGCGGTGAGGATCACCGGGGGCCGCGGGCGGGCCTTCATGCGCTCGACCAGGGCGGCGGTGTGGCGCGGCGAGGGCATCACCCCCGGCTTGGGCTCGATCGTGCCGACGAGCTCGAGGCCGAGATCGCGCAGCAGGTAGTCGAAGCTCGTGTGGTAGGTGACGACCTCCGCCCCCGCCAACTCCGCGGCGAGCTTCCGCCAGCGCGCCTCGGCGGCGTCGAGCTCGCGCAGGTAGGCCGCGTGCCGGGCGCGGTAGAGCTCGCGCCCCTCGGGATCGACGCGCTCCAGGGCCGCCAGCACCTCGTTTGCGATGTGGCGCCCCCCGCCCTGGGCCAGGTTGATGTGCGGGTTGCCCTGGGGGTGGATGTCCGCGCCCTCCGCCCGGCTCACGCTGGCGGGGACGTCGATCGCCGGCCAGCCGGCGGAGGTGTTCACGAAGGACGGCGCCCCCGGTTGGATGCGCGGGTTGCGCACGGCCTCGAGCAACCCGGGCACCCAGGCGTGCTCGAGGGACAGCCCGATCTGCACGAACATCTGAGCGCGATGGGCCGCGACCAGGGTCGAGGGCCGGATCTGGATCGCGTGCACGTTCTCCGTGCCGTCCGCGATCGAGCGCACCTCGACGCGTTCGCCGCCGATGCGCACGACGATGTCGCGCAGGTCGGGGAGCGTGGTCAGCACCTGGAGCGGGCGCGCGCCGGGGGGGCCGACGACGTCCGCGCTGGGAACCGCCGCGCCCGCCAGGGCGGCGCAGCCGAGCGCCGCCGCGGCGAGCAGGAAGATCCGGTGGGGGATGGACATCAGGCGCTCCTACCAGTTGATCCCGTGGGAGTGGGGACCGATGTAGTTGGTGTACTGCAGGGCCAGGCGGGTCTCCTCTTCGTCGCCGTCGACGAGGGTCAGGGCGAGACGCAGGCGCTGGAACTCGGTCAGGAAACGAGTGTAGTAGATGTCGTACTCGTCGACGTCCTCGTCCCCGTCGAAGCCCGGGAGCTCGACCCGGCTCCACTGCAGGCCCACGAAGTCGCGCTTGGTCCACCCGTAGTCGGCCCACACGAAGAAGCCGCGGGCGTCGTCGTCCTCGACCTGGATCTCGGTCGGCGTGACCGGATCGTCGAGCCGGGCCAGGATGTCGCCGTCGAGGATCAGGTACTCCCCGCCCAGGGCGAAGCTGCGGCCCCGCTGGGGGTCGCTCCAGCCGTAGGTCGCGTCGACGCCCCAGACCCAGGTCTCGTTGTCTTCGACCTCGTCGAGGTCCTCGAACTCGTAGGCGAAGCTCGGGATCCAGCGCGCCGAGAGGCCGAGCTGCAGCGTCCCGCGCTCGCCGACGTCGCGCATGCCCGTCACGCGGCCGGTCCAGGAGAGCTCGCTCGCCTTGCGCCGGCCGTCGAGGTGCGCCTCGGGGCCCTCCTCGCCCCCGTGGTCGTCGCCGTGGCCGTGCTCCTCGCCCAGGAGACTCTGGAACACGCCCAACGAGTAGCGCACCACGGTCTGGTCGCCGACCGGGATCCAGTTGTCGTACTGCAGGCCGGTGCCGGCGAGCTCGCTACCGAGGAACTCGCGCAGCACGAGCGGCCGGTCGACGGTGCGCAGGTCGTGCACGTGGGCCTGCATCTGTTTGCCGAAGTCGACGAAGAAGCGGCCCGCCTGCAGGGTGTGGTTGCCCGGGAGGCCCAGGTACCGCACGGCCGCTTCCTCGACCTCGATGCCCTCCCCGGGCTCTCCGACGAGCACGGCGTAGGCCCAGGCGTTGGGGTCGACGTAGGCGGCGGCGGAGAGCTCGAGGCTGCGCAGCTCGAGGTCGAAGCCGTCCCGGCCGTCCTTCTCGTCGGTGTAGGTGCCGAGGATGTCGAAGACGAGGCCGATGGCCGGGTTGAACTCGTTCGAGAAGCGCGTGGTCTGGCTGAGCTGGGACCCGGGCGGCATGCCCGGGCTCTGCACGGCGGGGCCCTGGGCCAGGAGCGGCGCGGCGGTGCTGACGAGCACCGCCAGGGTGCGGATGGAGTGCATCGGTGGGTGGGGGCGAGGGGATCGTCGGCCTGGGGTGCGGGCCCGTGGGCGCGTTCCGAGGCGGGACACGCCGCGGGCCGTGTGTGGCGTCGCGCACCCCGGGTGGAAGGGGCTGGGTCTGGGGGCCAAGATGGGGCAAGCTCCCCGCCCGGCCCTCAGCGGCCCGTGGCGGGGACACCCGTTCCATGCCGCCCGGCCCGGGAGAGTTCCCGCCAGATTCCCATGACCCCGCCCACCGTCGTCGACGTCAGCGTGACCACCTTCCAGAGCGAGGTGGTCGAGCGCTCCCGCCAGGTCCCCGTCCTACTCGACTTCTGGGCCGCCTGGTGCGGGCCCTGCAAGACCCTCGGACCGCTGCTCGAGAAGCTCGCCGCCGAGTACCAGGGGCGCTTCGTCCTGGCCAAGGTCGACGTCGACCGCAACCCGGAGCTGGCCGAGGTCTTCCGCATCCAGAGCATCCCCTCGGTGATCCTGGTCCGGGACGGCCGCCCCGTGGACGGGTTCCTCGGGGCCCTGCCCGAGGCCCAACTGCGCGCCTTCCTCGAGCCGCACCTCCCGCCCGCCACGGCCAGCGCGCGCGAGCAGGCGCTCGAGCTCGAGGCCCTGGGCCAGCTCGAGGAGGCGATCTCCCTGCTGCGCGAGCACCTGCGCGGGGGCGCCGAGGACGCCCCGGCGCGCGTGACCCTGGCGCGGCTGCTCGTCGCCGCGGGGCGCACCGACGAGGCGCACAAGGTCTTCGCGCGCCTGGGCGAGGCCGAGCGCCAGGGCGACGAGGCCCAGGGCGTCCTCGCGGCCCTGGCCCTGGCGGCCAGCGCGGGCGACCTCGACGAGCTCGAGGGCGCGGTCGCCGCCGCGCCGGACGATCCGGGGGCGCGCATCGCGCTCGGCAAGGCGCTGCTCGCGGCGCGGCGCCCCGGCGAAGGGCTCGAGCACCTGCTCCACGCGGCGATCCTCGACGTCGACTTCGAGGGCGGCGCGCCGCGCAAGGCGCTGCAGGAGGCCTTCCAGGCCCTGGGTCCGACGAACCCCCTGACCCTCGAGTACCAGCAGCAGCTCTCGGTGCTGCTCTGCTCCTGAGGGAAGCTGCTTCAGGGGTGCACGCGGCACTCCAGGCCCAGGGCGCGCACGCCGTCGGCGATGCGCTCGAGCTCCTCGGGGGCGAGCCGCGCGAGGCGCGGGGCCTCGGGCTGGTGCGAGGGCCGCGCGAGGCCGTAGAGCAGCACGCCCAGGAGCGGCACGCCGTCCGCGAGCGCCCGCCCGAGGAGCGCCAGGTAGGCCTCGCGCTCGGCCGCGCTGGGCCCCGCGCCGTCGAAGGCGAAGGCGCAGGTCTGGATCCAGGTCGGGCAACGCGCGGCGGCGGAGCGCAGGTTGCGCTCGAGGCGCTCGACGCCGCCCTGCCAGCCGTTGATGCGCGCCAGGCCCTCGTCGGTGCCCGCGTCGACCTTGAACCACACGCGCCCGCCCAGCTCGCGCAGCACCTCGAGGCCGCGCTGCACCGGCGGCTGATGGCACAGGGAGCCGTTCGTGATCAGCACGACCTCGATGCGGCCCACGAGGTCGCGGCCGCGGAGCACCTCGCCGACGCGGCGCACGATGGAGTCGAAGTCGGCGGCGCTCGTCGGCTCGCCGTCGCCCGAGAACGCGACGTCCCGCAGGTGCCGCGAGCCCTCCGGGACGCGCCGCGCCAGCCAGTCGCCCGCGAGCACCTCGCCCAGGAAGCCGTCGAGCTCGCCCGCCAGGCGCTCGAGGTCGATCTCCGGCGCCTTGCCCCGCACCAGGCCCGGCACCTGGCAGTAGACGCAGCGGAAGTTGCAGGCCCGGTTGGGGTTGAGGTTGATCCCCACCGACACGCCGCGGCTACGGCGCGACACCACCGGGTAGACGTAGGTGAGGCCGGCGCTGTCGCGGTCGTGGCGCGAGGTGTCGAGGGTCATGGCCGGCGCGCGAGCTCGGCCACGTGGGCCTCGACCGACTCCGCCAGGGCCGCGAGGTCGTAGCCGCCCTCGAGCAAGGAGACCACGCGCCCCTGGCAACGCGCCTCGGCGAAGTCGACCAGGAGCCGCGTCATGCGGCCGAACCCCGCGCCGGTGACGCGCGTGCCCGAGAGCGGGTCGTCGCGGTGCGCGTCGAAGCCGGCCGAGATCAGCACGAAGTCGGGCCCGAAGTCCTCCAGGGCGGGGAGCAACGTGCCCTCGAAGGCCGCCAGGTACTCGGCGTCGCCCGCGCCCGAAGACATGGGCAGGTTGAGGGTCGTGCCCTCGCCCGCGCCGCGGCCGCGCTCCTCGCGCGCGCCGCTGCCGGGGTAGTGCGGGTACTGGTGCAGGCTGGCGAAGAAGACCGAGCCGTCCTCCTCGAAGGCGTGCTGCGTCCCGTTGCCGTGGTGCACGTCCCAGTCGACGATGGCCACCCGCGGCACGTCGCAGCGCGCTTGCAGGAAGCGCGCCGCGATGGCGACGTTGTTCAGCAGGCAGAAGCCCATCGCGCGCTCGCGTTCGGCGTGGTGACCGGGGGGCCGCAGGGCCACGAAGGCGTTGCGCCAGGTGCCGCGGGCGACGCGTTCGGCGGCGGCCAGGCCCGCGCCCACGGCGGTGAGCGCGGCCTGGAAGGAATCCGCCGAGACCGCCGTGTCGCCGTCGCCGAGTTGGCGCGCGCCGCCGGCGATCGTGCGCTCGAGCCCGTCGACGTAGGCCGCGTCGTGCACCAGGTGCGTCCAGTCGCGCTCGGCGGCCTGGGCCTCGCCGACGGCGAGTTCCGCCGCCAGGCCGCTGGCCCCCAGGCGCTCGAGGATCGCGTTCAGGCGCGCGGGACGTTCGGGGTGGCCCGGCCCGGTGTCGTGGCGCAGGAAGATGGGCGCGGTCAACAGGCCCGTGGGCCGGCTGGCGGGCGCCGAGTGCGGACGCTGCGGCTTCATGGACCTACTCGAGGATCTTGCCGAAGCGCGAGGCGGCCAGCTCGACGAAGTCGGGGTCCTTGGCCAGGGCCTGGAGCTGGGTGCGGGTCAGCGGCGCGCGCTCGAGGGCCAGGGACGCGTCGCGCAGCTTCCCGGTGCGCGCGTGCACGCGCGCCAGCCCGACGTGCGGCGAGGGGTCGGGGCGCAGGGAGTCGCGGGAATACTTGATCGCGTCCTGGTAGTCGCGCAGCGCGCCCTTGTAGTCCTCGATGCGCAGCTTGATGTCGCCGCGGTTGCGGTAGCCGAGCCAGTTGTCGCGGCGTCGATCGACCTCCTGGTCGTAGGGATCGAGCAGTTGGCGCCGCGCGCGCGCGTCGGGGGAAGGCCCCTTGGCGAGAACCACCAGTACGGCGGTCTCGACCTCGCGCGGGCTCGCGCCGACCATCTCGCGCAGCTCGCGCCGCAGGTCGTTCGACCAGGAGTTCTTGTGGTTCCCGAGGAACTCGACCAGGCGCACCGCCTCGGGGTCGGCGAGGCGCCCCTCGCGCGCCAGGCGCAGGATGCCCGAGCCATGCTCGCCGTCGAGGACCTGCGGACAGGCCTGGTAGTAGGCGAGGACCTCGTTCACGTGCCGGCTGGCGACCGTGCCCGTGCGTAGGAACTCGAGCACGCGCGGCGCGAGGGCCACGCTGGCGGCGCTGGCCGCGGCCTCGAGGGCGTCGCGCCGCACCTCCTGGTCGTCGGCCAGGAGCAAGCCGCCCACGAAGCCGTCGTTGGCCGCTCCGCCCAGGTGGGCCAGCGTGACGAGCACGACCTTCTTCAGCTCGCCGGTGCTGTCGCGGTAGAGCTCGCGCAGGCCCTGGCCGACGCGCTCGGGTTCCTGCGATCCGCGCAGGGCGAAGAGCGCGTTGCGCTTGCCCACCGGGGTGGCGGTGCGCGCCAGCTCGAGCAGGCCGGGGGTCACGGCCGCGGTCGGCAGGTCGCGCAGGGCTTCGGCGACCTTGCGCGAGCGGCGCAGGGCGGCCTCGTCCGCGCGCGTGCCGGGGTCGAGGGCGGGGAGCAGCAGCGGCGCGCAGTCGGGCCCCAGGGCGACGAGTTGGCGCTTGAGGTCCTCGACCCGTTCCTCCTGCTTGTTCTGGACGGCGCTCTCGATCCCGGCGAGCAGCTCCTCGACGCGCGAGCGCGCCCCGGCCAGGAGGTCGTCGCGGCGGGCGCGGTAGCGGCCGAGCAGATCCTCGAGCGAGCCGCGTTCGGGACCCTCGGTCTGGGCGGCGGCGGGCGCGGGGCTGGCGCCGAGCAGGACGAGCAGGGCGGAGGTGCGCAGGATCGACATGGGTCGGGGCGCGGCGGGGCGCTCGCCGCGCGGGCCATGGTAGTCCCTCGCGCGCTCCCCCGAACCCCCGGGCCCGGGCGTCCTCTCAGGCCCGGCGCGGCATGGGCACGACCACCACCTCCCGGCCGCGGCGCTCCACCTGGCCCGGTCCGCGGCTGGAGCCCCGCGCCCCACGCCCCACGGGGGGTGCCGCGCAGGGTCCGGGCGCGCGGCGCGGATCGGGGAGACCCAGGATCACGCGCAGGCGATCGCGGTGGCGGAAGAGCCAGGCGTGCATGGCAGGGCAGTTCGTCGGTCGCCGTCGACCCGCGTTTGAAGCCCGGACCGGGATTCCGACCCGTGTCCGTACTTGTCGGCCGGAGCGGGCGCGGTTCCCATGGTCGGCTTCCCGAGCGAACCCGATGTCCGAGTCCCTCTCCCCGAACGTCCCGCCGCCCCGCAGCCACCCGCACCCCGCCCCCGGGCGGGACGCGGCGCGGCGCTTCGACGTGGTCGTCGTCGGCGGCGGGCACGCGGGCATCGAGGCGGCCCTGGCCGCCGCGCGCCTCGGCGCGCGCGCGGCGCTCGTCACCCAACGCCTCGACCGCGTGGGCGAGATGAGCTGCAACCCGGCCATCGGGGGCCTGGGCAAGGGCCAGCTCGTGCGCGAGCTCGACGCCCTGGGCGGCGCGATGGCGCGCATCGCCGACCGCACCGGGATCCAGTTCCGCATGCTGAACACGGGCAAGGGCGCCGCCGTGCGCGCGCCGCGCTGCCAGTCCGATCGGCATCGGTACCGCGGGGAGGCGACGCGCGTGGTGCGCGCCGCGGCCGGCGTCGAGCTCGTGGAGGGCGACGTCGAGCGCCTGATCGTGGGCGAGGGCGCCGGCGGCGGGGCCTGGGTGCGCGGCGTCGTGCTCGGCGATGGCCGGCGGCTCGCGGCGGCCGCGGTGATCCTCACCACCGGCACCTTCCTACGGGCCGTGATGCACACCGGCGAGGCGACGCGCTCCGGCGGCCGGGCCGGGGAGGGCAGCAGCGAAGGCCTGGCCGAGGACATCGCGCGCCTGGGCCTGGCCCTCGGGCGCCTCAAGACCGGCACGCCGCCGCGCCTGGCGAAGGACAGCATCGACTGGAACGCGCTCGAGCCCCAGCACGGCGACGCGCGCCCGCGGCCCTTCTCCTTCGCCACCGACCGCGCGGGGTTCCCCGCCCTGGAGCAGGTCGCCTGCCACGTCACCTGGACCAACGAGCGCACCCACGCCTTCATCCGGGAGAACATCCACCGCGCGCCGATGTACGCCGGCCGCATCCAGGGCGTCGGCCCGCGGTACTGCCCCTCGGTGGAGGACAAGGTCATGCGCTTCGCCGAGCGCGATCGCCACCAGGTCTTCCTCGAGCCCGAGAGTCTCGACTGCGACGTGGTCTACGTGAACGGCGTCTCGACCTCGCTCCCGGCGCAGGTGCAGGAGGACTTCCTGCGCACGATCCCGGGCCTCGAGCGCGCGCGCTTCCTGCGCCATGGCTACGCGGTCGAGTACGACTTCGTGTTGCCGAGCCAACTCGCCGACACCCTGGCCGTGATGGCCGTGCCGGGCCTGTTCCTCGCCGGTCAGATCAACGGCACCTCGGGCTACGAGGAGGCCGCCGCCCAGGGGCTGGTCGCGGGCGCCAACGCGGCGCGCTGGATCCAGGACGCCGAGCCCTTCGTGCTCGCGCGCCACGAAGCCTACGTCGGCGTGCTCGTCGACGACCTGGTCGTGAGTCGGCCCACCGAGCCCTATCGCATGTTCACGAGCCGCGCCGAGTACCGCCTGCTCCTGCGCCAGGACGACGCCGATCGGCGGCTCGTGCCGCGGGCCGCGGAGGTGGGGCTCGTCGACGGCGGCGCGCTCGAGCGCACGCGTGAGCGCGCGCGGCGCGTGGACGAAGCGCGGCGGTTGCTCGAGACCCTGCGCGGCGCGGGTGGGCGGGTGCTCGTCGAGTTGCTGCGCCGGCCCGAGGTGGACGCGGCGCAGCTCGTCGCCGAGCACCCCGAGCTCGCGGCCCTCGGGCTCGGCGACGAGCTGTGGGAGACGGTCGAGAACGACGTCAAGTACGAGGGCTACGTGCGGCGCCAACAGGAGGACGTGCGGCGCCTGGCGCGCCAGGAGGCGCTCGAGATCCCGGGCGAGCTCGACTTCACGGCCCTGGCGGGCCTGGGCAACGAGGCGCGCGAGGTGCTCGCGCGCCTGCGCCCGCGCACGCTCGGCGCCGCCGGCCGCCTGGCCGGCGTGCGCCCGCCGGACGTGGCCCTGCTCGCGGTGCACCTCGAGCGCGCGCGCCGCGCCGCGCAGGCCGCGCCGTGAACCGGCGCTGGGTCTACCTGGGTTTCGTGCTGAGCGCCGCTGGACTCGTGTGGTGGGCGGGGCGCGAACCGTCCGCGCCGGACACGGGCCCGTGGGACCGGTCGGACCCTTCCTTCGCGGCCCTCGTCGAGCCCGACGCGCCCTGGCCGGCCTTCGCCGAGCTCGCGCCGCGCGTGGAGCCCGGCGCAGCGGGCGAGGCCTTCCTGCGCGGCCCGGGTTGCGAGGTACGTGGGGAGTCCCTGCGCACCGCGGTCGCGCGCACCGAGCAGGGTTGGTGGCAGGTGGCCCTCGCTCCCGCGGCGCCCGGACAGAGCTGCCCGGCGGTCGAGTTCTTGTTGCGCACCGAGGGCGAGGGCCGGCCCGAAGGTCGAGTTCCAGCCCGGGTCCAGGGCCGGGTGTTGCTCGCGGGCGCGCAGCGCACGGCGCTGCGCAACCTGCGCGGGCGGGTGGGGCTCGTGGGGGATGGGGGGGAGGGTGCCCCCGCGCCGCGGCTCGTGTTCCGCGTGCAGGGCGAGGATCGGAGCGGGGCGACGCTCACCCTCGAAGGCACGGCGGTGTTGGAGCCGTACCCGGCGCCGCCGCGCTGAGCGCGGGCGCCCCCGAGTTCCCCGCGCGCCCCGCCCCTGACGCCGAGGGCCGCGGCGTGGTAGACCTGGCGGGCTCCCCCGGTCTCCATCCCGACCCCCATGCACCCTCGCCGTCGGCTCCTCGGTCTGGCCCTCGTCCTCCTCCCTGCCCTGTCCTTCGCGGCGCACGAGGACGATCCCAAGCTCCTCGACCGCCGACCGCCGTTCCCGGGCGAGGGCTACGCGCCGGGGCGGCTCCTGCGCCAGGGCGGGGACGTGCTCGCGCGCTCGATCGCCGGCCGGCCCGCCCATCCGAGCGCGGGACTCGTCGCGCCCACCGGCCAGGGCGTCGTCGACTTCCCGAGCCAAGGTGTGACCTTGCTCTCCTGGCTGAGCCTGGCGGACCTGGGCGGTGCGCAGAGCGGCAACGACTGTTGGGGCTACGTCTCGCCCGCCGGCCGCGAGTACGCGTTGATGGGCCTCTCGAACGGACTCTCGGTGGTCGAGATCAGCGACCCCAGCGAGCCCGTGATCGTGCAGCACATCGACG
The DNA here is from genome assembly GCA_964394665.1 of uncultured Planctomycetaceae bacterium. Taxonomy (GTDB): domain Bacteria; phylum Planctomycetota; class UBA1135; order UBA1135; genus CAYMYN01. Next base: position 13,583 of record CAYMYN010000045.1, on the reverse strand, counting down.
GGCCGGGCAGCCTGTGGCGCGACGTCAAGGTCTACGGGCACCACGCCTACGTCGTCAGCGAGGGCGGCGGCGGCATCCAGGTGGTCGACCTCTCGGACGTCGACAACGGCGTCGTGACGCTGGTCAACCAGGTGCTCACGGGCGGCGTCGAGTCGACCCACAACGTGGCCATCGACGAGGTCTCCGGGCACCTGTACCGCTGCGGCGGCGGTTCGGGCGTGGGGCTGCGCATCTACAGCTTGGCGAACCCCGCGGCGCCGGCCTACGTCGGCAGTTGGAGCTCGCGCTACGTGCACGACGCGCAGGTCGTGACCTACACCGAGGGCCCCTTCGCGGGCCGGCGCATCGCCTTCGCCTGCAGCGGCTTCGGCAACGGCTCGGTCTCGACCGGCCTGACGATCGTCGACGTCACGAACCCGGGCGCGCCCTTCGTGCGCGCCCAGCTCAACTACCCGGGCGCGCGCTACTCGCACCAGGCCTGGCTCTCGCCCGACCGCCAGTTCCTCTACCTCGACGACGAGCTGGACGAGAACGGCATCCTGCCCACGACGACCTTCGTGTTCGACGTCTCGAACGTCGACGCGCCGGTGCTGCTCTCGACCTTCACCAACGGCAACCGCGCCATCGGGCACAACCTCTACACCAAGGACACGCGGGTCTTCCAGGCCAACTACCGCTCGGGCCTGCGCGTGTTCGACGTCACGGACCCGGTGAACGGCAACGAGATCGCCTGGTTCGACACCTGGCCCCAGGACGACTGGGACGCGTTCAATGGGCTCTGGAGCTGCTACCCCTACTTCCCGAGCGGCATCGTGATCGGCAGCGACCTCGAGAAGGGGCTCTTCGTGTGGTGGGTGGGGGATCCGGCCGTGCGCGTCGAGCTGCCCCACGGCCCGCCGAGCGCCCTGCGCCCCGGCGGCGACTCGCTGCTCGTGCGCCTCGCGGGCGACGTGGCGGCGGGCAGCGAGCGGATCTGGTACGACGCGGGCGCGGGCCTGGTCGAAGCGCCGCTGGTGCCGCTGGGCGGCGAACTGTATCGCGCCGATTTCCCGCCCGCGCCCTGCGGCGCGGAGGTGGCCTGGTTCGTCGGCGCGCGTTCGTCGAACGGCATCCGCTGGACGGCCCCCGAGGGCGCGCCCTACGTCGTCCATGCCTCGCGCGTGGCCGAGGCCTTGGCGGTGCGCTTCGTCGACGACATGGAGGAGGACACGCCGGGTTGGATCGTCGGGCTCCCGGGCGACACCGCGACGGCGGGCTTCTGGGAGCGCGTGGTGCCGATCGGCACCGTCGCCCAGCCGGCGAGCGACCGCACGCCCGACGGGGTGCATTGCTGGGTGACCGGCCAGCACGACGACGTCGACGGCGGCTACACCTCGCTCGTGACGCCGCGCCTCGATCTCTCGGGGAGCGTGGATCCGGTGCTCGTGTGCTGGCTCTGGCTCTCGAAGAGCGAAGGCACGCCGACACCGAGCGACGGGCTGCGTCTGCGCATCTCCCCCGACGACGGACAGAGCTGGCAGGAGCTCGACCTCCTGACCCAGTGGCCCGGCGCGCGCGCCGGGGGCTGGGTGCGTTTCACCTATCCACTGGCCGGGGCCGTGGCCCTGACCGATCAGGTGCGGGTCGCGTTCCGCGCGCGGGACCTCAACTCGGACTCGATCGTCGAGGTCGCCCTCGACGACCTCTCGGTCGTCGACGTGATCTGCGGCTGCCAGGATCCCGAGCCGTCCGCCGATTGCGCCTGCGCGGCGACGAGCTACTGCGTGGGGGCGCCCAACTCCGCCGGGCCCGGCGCGCGCCTGGGCCACGTGGGGACGACCTCGGTCGCGGCCGGCGACTTCACGTTGACGGTGAGCGGCGCGATCCCCGGCCAGTTCGGGCTCTTCTTCTACGGCGCGGCCCAGGTGCAGCAGAGCTTCGGCCTGGGCAGCCTGTGCGTCGGCGCCGGCGGCGTGGGCCTCTTCCGCCTGTTGCCGGCGGCGAGCGCGAACGCCCAGGGACTGGCGAGCCGCGCCCTCGACTTCGGCGCGGCCCCCGCGGGCGCGGGACTCGGCGCGGCCCTGCCGGGCGCGACCTGGAACTTCCAGCACTGGTACCGCGACCCGGCGGCGGGCGGCGCGGGCTTCAACCTGTCAGACGCCCTGTCGGTGACCTTCTGTTTCTGAAAGGCCGAGAGAGAATCGAGCAGACCCGGAACGGACCCAGAGCGGACCATCCAGACGGCCTCTCCGAACGCCTTTTGGACGGCGGGCAAGCTGGCCGTACCGAGAGTGCTCGAATTCTCCTCACACTCTGAGGTTGGCCGTAGCGCGCCGCGCCGCGGCCGTTAGTTCTCGAAGCGCCGACACCACTCGCACCCGTCCGGCTCCCAGCGCACGCCCTGGGGAGCGGCGCCGAAGTTCGCCAGGGTGTAGCCGAGCTCGGTGAGCTGGCGCAGGGTCTCCTCGTCGTTGGTGCCGGCGCGGGCCCAGCCCGTGGGTTCGGGCGAGGTGAGCCAGCGCACCAGGCTCCTGCGCAGGCGGCGGGCCACCTCGGGGAACTCGTCCACCAGGTCGGTCTCGCAGCGCGGGTCCCGGGCGAGGTCGAAGAGCTGCACCTGGTGGTGCTCGTAGCGCCGGCGGATCGAGTCGACGTGCGGCGCGTTGGCCACCAGGGTCAGGATCAGGTGCCAGTCGCCCGTGCTCACGGCGGCGGTGAGCGAGTTGGAGGAGAGCGTGTAGCGCGGCTCCGGCGGCGGCTCGGGTTCGCCGAGCAGGGGCGCGACGAGGTTGCGGCCGGGGAACTGGACGCTGGCCAGACCCGAGAGGTCCAGGATCGTGCGCCCCAGGTCGAGCTGCGTCACCGGCCGCTCGACCCGTTCCCCGCTCACGCCCCCGGGCCAGCTCAGGGTCAGGGGCACGTGGATCGTGTCGGGGTACAGGCCGGCGTGGTCGTAGAAGCAGTCGTGGTGGCCGAGGGACTCCCCGTGGTCGGCCGTCAGCGCCACGATGCCCTGGCCCAGGCGCGGGTGGTCGAAGACGCGCGCGAGCTGATCGTCCAGGGACTCCACCTCGGCGCGGTACTTCGCGCGCGGGAACTCGAGGTCTCGCAGGCCCGCGTAGGTCCCCCCCGGTCCGAAGATGCTCGGCGGCAGGTCCTCGGGCTCGGGCAGGCGCGCGTCGTACGGATCGCGCCCGGCGGGCCAGTGGCGCGCCAGGAACTCCTGCGGCGGCTCGTAGGGCGTGTGGGCGTCGAACACGTGCAACCACACGAACAGGGGCTCGTCCGCGAGCGCTTGTGACCAGGCCAGCAGCTCGTCGATGGCCTCGTGCGCGCGCCGTTGGCCCCGCAGGGGCCGACCCATGCGGTCGAAGCCGGCGCCCAACCCGCTCGAGTCGTGCCCCAGGTGCCGCGCCGAGAGCGAGGCGAGGGTGGAAAAGCCCGCCTCGCGGAAGCGCAGGGCGAGGGTGGGGGCCTGGGAGTCGATCTGGGTGTTGTTGTCGAGCACGCCCGTGTCCCGCGGGTGCCGGCCGGTGAGCATCGACACGTGGGAGGGGTTGGTCACGTTCGTGGCCGAGAAGCAGTCCGTGAAGAACACCCCGCGCGCCGCCAGGGCGTCGATGTGGGGCGTGCTCACCTCGACGCCGCGGCCCGCGCCCGAGACGTGGTCGTAGCGGTGGGTGTCGGAGGTCACCAGCAGCACGGTCGGAGGGGAGGCCTGCGGCACGACGACCCGCGCCTCGGCGATCGCGAGCAGCAGCGGGCCGCGCGAGGGTGTCTCGAGGGACAGGCTCAGGGTCGCCGCTTGGCCGGCGACCTTCGAGAGAGGAAGCTCGAGCTCCTGCCAGCCACGGGTCAGCTTCTCCCAGTCGAGGTCCTCGTGGTGGGTGAGCCGCGGACGTCCGCGGGCGTCGCGCACCTCGATCACCAGCCGATCGGGGCCGTCCGACCAGGTCCCCAACTCCCGCGGCAGGCCGTAGGACAGGCGCAGCAGCGCGCCCTTGTACGCGAGCAACTCGCTCTCCAAGGGGCGGTCGCTCGTCAGGCCGATCGCGAGCCGGGAGTCGTGCCGCGCGACCTCCACCGGCTGCGGCGGGCCGTCGGGATCGGGCAGGAAGCTCGCCAGGTCGCGGTGCAGCAGCTCGATGCGGTGCAGCGCCTGCAGGCGGCCGCGGCCCGTGAGCTGCAAGCGCAGGATCTCCGGCTGGACCCGGATCTGTTGGATCGCCGGCAGCTCGACCAACACCACCTGCGCTTCCTTGGTCCCGCTCAGGCTCAGGCTCTTCGAACGCAGCACGCTGTGGCCCTTGGAGAAGCCCTCGATCCCGACCGTGGTCTGGGTCGGGTTGGTGAGCTCGACGGCCACGATGTTGTAGGGCGGCGTGTCCGCGGGGATCGGGACGTCGACCCACAGCTCGTCCGTGCCCGCGAGCACCAGGGCCGGCGGGCGCCCCTCGCCGCCGGGGTAGAACGAGACGTTGTCGGCCCGCGGGCTCCACTCGTCGGCGTGGCGCGGGAGTCCGATCTGCCGCACGGATTGGATCGAGCGATCCCGGGGCTCGCGCCCTGGATCGGAGAAGTCCAGGCGCTGCACGGCGCTGCCGTTCTGGGCCAGCGACACGCCCTGGCCTTCGTCGCAGCCCCCGAGGGACCCGGAGAACGCCAGTACGAGGAGCGCCAGGGCGCAGGCGGAGCGGGACCGCGACGACGCGCGCGGTCGGTGGGGAACGGGCATGACAGGTGGGGGTTGCCTGTGTGTTTGCCCACGCGGCTGGGGAGGGACGCCCCGCGGACGGTCGGTCGAAGAAAGAGACATCGGAGCCCTTGCCCGACGACCCGCGAGTCTAGCGGCTCGGCCCAGCCCCGCGACCGTCCGTTTCCGTCAGCCCCAGGTGAAGCTCGTCCGCGCACCCGTGCGATTGCGCTCAGGGGCCGCCGTGCGGTCACGTCCCCGGACCGAGCCGCGCCAGGGCGTGTCCGAGCACGGCCGACGCGGGCAGGTTCGCCATGCACGGGTGCCCCGCCACGAAGCAGGTGCGCTTGCGGCAGGGCGAGCACGGCGCGGGGCTCCAGAGCACGTCCTGGGGCCGACCGTAGGGTCCGGTGCGCGCCGGATCGGCCGCGCCGAAGAGGGCCAGCACCGGCGCGCCGAGCGCGACCGCGATGTGCAGCGGTCCGGTGTCGCAGGCGATCACGAGCGCGGAGGCCGCGAGCAGGCCGGCGCTGCGCGGCAGGTCGAGACGCCCGACGCGATCGTCGAGCTCGACGCGCGCCTGGCTCCGCACGGCGTCGGCCAGGGGCCGGTCCTCGGGGCCGCCGCACAACACGACGCGCGCGCCGCGTCGCTCCACGAGGCCCCGCGCCAACTCGGCCCAGCGCTCGGGCGGCCAACGGTTGGCCGACTTGGTCGCCCCGAGCACGAGCGTGACGGGCCGCTCGCCCGGCTCCTCGAAGGGCACGTAGGGCAGGCGCCACTCCGCCGGTCGCTCGGGCAGGCCGAGACGGTCGGCGAACTCGAGGTACTGCGCCACGGTCGTGCCCGGCCGGGGGTTCGGCGCGAGGTGCAGGTTGGTGAACAGGTGGCTGTGTTCCTTGCAGCGCGCGCGGTCGAAGCCCAAGCGCCGCGGCGCGCCCGAGAGGCGCGCGAGCAAGCCGCTCTTCGCCAGGCGCTGCAGGTCGAGGGCCAGGTCGAAGCGCCGTCGTCGCAGCTCGCGCACGATCCCGGGCCAGGCGCGGGCGCGGCGCGCGTCGAGGACCAGGAACTCGTCCACGGCCGGGTGGCCCGCCACCAGCCTCGCGGCCGCCGGTCCGATCAGCCAGGCGAGGCGCGCGTCCGGAAGACCCGCCCGCAGGCGGTTCACCAGGGGCAGGCTGTTCACGACGTCCCCCAGGGCGCCCAGCTTGACGATCAGGATGCGTTCGGGGGCGGGATCCATCGGCGGAGGGTCGGATCCTAGCCATCCGGGGTGCCCTGCGGCATCCTCTGCGGCCCGCCCGCGCGGCCCCGCCATGACCCTGACCCGCTTCCAGTCCCAGGCCCAGCCCGACGCCCCCGCCCAGGCCCCGCGCCTGCACGTGGTGACCTTCGGCTGCCAGATGAACAAGTACGACTCGTTGCTGGTCGAGGGCCGCTTCAAACAGCGCGGGTACGTCACCACCGAGCGCCTCGAGGACGCGGACGTCGTGCTCTTCAACACCTGCTCGGTGCGCGAGCACGCCGAGGAGCGCACCTGGTCCTGGTTGGGCGAGCTCAAGCGCGCCAAGCAGGCGCGGCCCGAGCTCGTCATCGGCGTCATGGGCTGCATGGCCCAGCGCGTGCAGGAGGAGGTCTTCGCCCGCGCCGGACACGTCGACCTGGTGGCGGGCACGCGCCAGTTCCACCGCATGCCCGAGCTGGTGGAGGAGCTGCGCGAGCGCCGCGAGCACCCCGAGCGCTTCCTGGACCACGCGCGGCGCGTGCTCGCCACCGGCATGGACCTCGACGTGGCGACCGAGCGCGAGGGCGAGGACTGGCTCGGCGGGCGCCACGGTTGGCTGGCGGTGATGCGCGGTTGCGACCTCTCGTGCACCTTCTGCATCGTGCCCACCGTGCGCGGCCGCGTGGCCAGCCGCCCGATCGAGGACCTCTTGCGCGAGGCGCGCTGGATGGTCGAGCGCGGCGCGCAGGTGATCACGCTCCTGGGCCAGACGGTGAACAGCTACGGCGAGGACTTCGCGCCCCCGGGTCCGGGCGAGCCGCGCCACCGCGGGCGCCAGGGGCGGGCGGGGCTGGCCGATCTGCTGCACGCGTTGCAGGAGCTCGAGGGCCTGGCCCGCATCCGCCTGGTGACCCTGCACCCCTCCTACGCGACCGAGGCCCTGGCGCTGGCGATCCGCGACTGCGACAAGGTCGAACGCTACCTGCCCCTGCCCGCGCAGTCGGGCTCGGACGAGGTGCTGCGGCGCATGAAGCGCGGCTACACGACCGACCTCTACCGGCGGCGGTTGGACGTCCTGCGGGAGCACGTGCCGGACCTCGAGCTGGCGAGCGACTGGATCGTGGGCTTCCCCGGCGAGACCGAGGCCGACTTCGAGGCCAGCGAGCGCCTGCTGGGCGAGGTCGGCTTCGTCACGAACTACATCTTCAAGTACGACCCGCGCCCGGGCACCGCGGCCGACGAGCGCCTGGCCGACGACGTGCCGACGGAGCTCAAGCGCGCGCGCAACCAGCGCCTCTTGGCGCGCTCCGAGGAAGTCGCCCTGCGCCGCCTCGGCGGCTACGTCGGGCGCACCCTGGAGGTCTTCGCCGAGGACCTCTCGACGCGCCGCGAGGGCATCCTCCTGGGCCGCGACCGCCACGGCTTGCCGGTGACGTTCCCCGGGATCGAGGCCGACCTCGGCCGCGAACACGCCGTGACGATCCAGAGCGCCAGCCCCTTCGGCCTCGCCGGCGTGCCCGCGGCCGCGGCCGCGGCGGGGCGCTGACCCACAGGACCCCGCCCGATGGCCAACCTCCCGATCCTCGAGTTCGTCTCGCGCAACTACAGGAACTTCAACGCCCGGGCCACGCGCGATGCGTTGTACGCCTACTGGGACCACGTGCGCGACGGCGGGCGCATGTACTGGGCCATGGCGGGCGCGATGTCCTCGGCGCAGCTCGGGATCAGCCTGGCGCCCGCGATCCGCGCCGGGCTCGTGCACGGCCTGTCCGTGACCGGCGCCAACCTCGAGGAGTCCCTGTTCCGGCTCGTGGCGCACCGCGGATACAAGGACTTCCCCGACTACCGCTACTTCACCAAGCAGGACGACACGCGCATCCTCGAGCAGCGCATGCGGCGCGTCACGGACACCAGCATCCCCGAGGACGAGGCCTTCCGCGCCGTCGAGAAGATCCTGGTCCCGATGTGGAAGCGCGCCACGGCGAGCGGCGAGCGCCGCTTCTGGCACGAGTACTTCTACGAGCTGGTGCTGGCCCTCGAGCCGCGGCACTTCGAGGGCGATCCGGAGCAGTGTTGGCTGCTGGCGGCCGCGCGCGCCAAGCTGCCGCTGGTCGTCCCGGGCCACGAGGACTCGACCTTCGGCAACATCTTCGCCTCGCACGTGAAGCTCGGCGAGTGCCAGGCCTCGATCGTCAAGTCGGGCATCGAGTACATGGCCCAGCTCTACGACGACTACCGCGCCCTGTCCCAGGGCAAGGGGGTCGGGTTCTTCCAGATCGGCGGCGGGATCGCCGGCGACTTCCCGATCTGCGTCGTGCCCTCGCTCAAGTACGACCTCGAGGAGCCCGCCCCGCCCTGGGCCTACTTCTGCCAGATCTCGGACTCGACGACCTCCTACGGTTCCTACTCGGGGGCCACGCCCAACGAGAAGATCACCTGGGACAAGCTGACCGAGGACACGCCCATGTTCGTGATCGAGTCGGACGCGACGATCGTCGCGCCGCTGATGCTCGCGGCCCTGCTCGAGTGCAAGGCGGACCCGAAAGCCGCCGACGCCCTGATCGGTGCCTCGCGCGCCGCGACGCGGCCCTTCCTCGCCGAACGCCCCCAGCCCGAGACGGTCTGACCGATCAACCGACTTCGCCGAGCCGCCGGTCGGGCACCAGGTGACCCTGGACGTAGTCGCGCACGGCGTCGGCGAGGGGCGTGAGCGGCGCGGCGTAGCCCGTGGCGCGCAGCTTCCCGATCGCGGCTTCGGTGTGGTACTGGTAGCGCTCGCGCAGGGCCGGCGGCATGTCGATGAAGTCGATTCCCTGGGGGCGGTCCAGGGCCGCGAAGAGGGCCCCGGCGAGCTCGAGCCAGGTGTGCGCGGCGCCGCTGCCGAGGTTGTAGAGCCCGCCCGCCCCCGCGGCCGTCGCCAGGTGCAGGGTCATGGCGGCGGCGTCCTTGACGTACAGGAAGTCGCGGCGCTGCTCGCCGTCGCGGTAGTCGGGGCGATGGCTCTTGAACAGCCGCACGCGGCCGGTCTCCAGGATCTGGTGGTAGGCCTTGTGCACGAGCGAGCGCATCTCGCCCTTGTGCCCTTCGTTCGGCCCGAAGACGTTGAAGTACTTGAGGCCCACGATCCGCCCCAGGATCCCCGCGCGGGCCGCGTACAGGTCGAAGAGGTGCTTCGAGAAGCCGTAGGCGTTGAGCGGCCGCAGACGCGCGAGGGCGGGCTCGTCGTCGTCGTCCCGCATGCCCGCCTGGCCGTCGCCGTAGGTCGCGGCGGAGGATGCGTACACGAAGCGCGCCCCTTGCTCCAAGCACCCGTGCGCCAGGGCCTTGGTGAACTCGAAGTTGTTGCGCACCAGACCCGTCATGTCGGTCTCGAGCGTGCTCGAGTTGGCGCCCATGTGCAGCACCAGGTCGAAGCGCCCCAGGCGCCCGTCGGCGAGGCGGCCCAGGAGGTCCTCGGCCTCCAGGTAGTCGGCGAAGCGCAGCCCGTTGAGGTTGCGCCAACGATCGTCCGAGCCCAGCCGATCGGCGATCACGATGTCGGTCACGCCGTGCCGATTGAGGGCCCACACGAGGGCGCTCCCGATCAGCCCCGCGCCCCCCGTCACGAGCACCCGCCCCGGGTCCCGCGGCAGCGCCGGAAGGGCCTGCGTGGGATGGCGCTCGGTGCGCGCGGCGGAGTGGGGCTCGGGCTGGGGCATGGGGGGGACGCGCGGAGCGACGGGCGCAATCAGCGCAGCAGGTGGGCCACGACGGTGCGTTCCTGCTCGAGCTCCTTCACGCTGGCGGCGAGCTTGCCGCGCAGGAAGGGCGAGAGCTCGAGGCCGGGCACGATCTCGTGCGAACCGTCCGCGCGGACGCGCACGGGGAAGGAGCTGATCAGGCCCTCCGGGACGTCGTAGCTGCCGTCGCTCGCCACGCACACCGAGCGCCACTCGCCCGCCGGGGTCGGGCGGCGCAGGTCGCGCACGTGGTCGATCAGCGCGTTGGCGGCCGAGGCGGCGCTCGAGAGGCCGCGGGCGGCGATGATCGCGGCGCCGCGCTTCTGGACGGTGTCGAAGAAGGGCCCCTGCAGCCAGGCCAGGTCGCCGATGACCTCGGCCGCCGGCTTGCCCTTCACGCGGGCGTTCTCGTAGTCGGGGACCTGGGTCGCCGAGTGGTTGCCCCAGATGAGCGCGTGGCTGACCTCGCGGGCGAGCACGCCGGCCTTCAGGGCGAGCTGGGCCTGGGCGCGGTTCTGGTCGAGGCGCGTCATGGCGCTGAAGCGCTCGTTCGGCACGTCCGGCGCCGAATGCATCGCGATCAGGCAGTTCGTGTTGCACGGGTTGCCGACGACCGCCACGCGCACGCTCGCGTCGGCGTGGTCGTTGATCGCCTTGCCCTGGGTGGTGAAGATCGGCCCGTTCTCCAGGATCAGGTCGTTGCGCTCCATGCCCGGGCCGCGGGGCTTGCTGCCCACCAGGAGACACCAGTGCGCGTCCCGGAAGGCGACCGCCGGGTCGCTCGTGAGCACCAGGCCCTCGAGCAGCGGGAAGGCGCAGTCCTCGAGCTCCATCGCCACGCCGCCCAGGGCCGCCATGGCCTTCTCGTTCGGGATCTCGAGCAACTGCAGGACGACCGGCTGGTCGGGGCCGAACATGTCGCCGCTCGCGATGCGCGGCAGGAGCGCGTAACCGATCTGTCCCGCGGCTCCGGTGACCGCGACGCGCAGGGGGGCCTTGTTCATGGCTCGTGGGGTGCCGCGGGGGCGGCGAGGGGCTGGGGGGCGGTGGGTGCACGGGCGCGCGTCGACGGGCGGTGCGCGCGCGAGGCGGACCATGATCGGGCCCTCGCCGGGGGATGCAAGCGCGCCGGGCCGCCGGGCCCGGGGGAGGGCCTCGAGCGGG
>CAYMYN010000045.1:0-2793 GCA_964394665.1 uncultured Planctomycetaceae bacterium | reverse complement strand
CCCGGCGCGCGGCGCACCGTTTGGAATCTCGTTCCCCCGGGGACTACGGGGGTATGCTTCCCGTTGCGGGATCCGCGCCCGCCCCCCTGGGGCCGCGCGGGCGACCGCGCTGGAGCCGGAGTCCCCCTTGGCACGCGGAACCGTCGAAGCCCTGGACGAGGCGCGCATCACCAGCTTGCTGGGCGAGCTGGGGGCGCAGGCGCGCGCCTACCGCTTCGAGGTCGCCCCGAACCCCTGCGTGGGCGCGGCCCTGCTGGCGAGCGGCGAGGAGCAGGCGCGCGGCTTCCATCGCTGGTTCGGCGGGCCGCACGCCGAGACGGACGCTCTGGCGCTGGCCGCCGCGGCGGGCGTCGCGCCCGAAGATCTCGAGACCTTGGTCGTGACCCTCGAGCCGTGCTCGAGCCGCGGCAAGACCGGGCCCTGCGTCGAAGCGATCCTGGCCGCGGGCATCAAGCGCGTGGTGGTCGCCAGCCTCGATCCCGACGTGCGCCACCAGGGCCAGGGCCTGGGCCTCCTGCGCGAGCGCGGCGTCGAGGTCTGGTTGCACGAGGGCTCCGCGCCGCTCGAGAAGGTGAGCCCGCACTTCCTCACCTGGACGGCCCGCGATCGGCTGCGCCGGCCGCGCCCGTGGACGATCGCCAAGTGGGCCCAGACGCGCACCGGGCAGCTCTCGCCGCCCGAGGACTTCGGCGACGGCCGCACGGTCAGCTCGCCCGCGTCCTGGGACGAGGTGCTCACCCTGCGGGGCCGCGTGGACGCGATCGTGACCGGCATCGGCACGGTGCTCGCGGACGACCCGCGCCTGAGCGTGCGGCCGCCGGGGGACCCCGCCCGAGCGCCGGCGCGCGTGATCCTCGACAGCTACCTGCGCACGCCGCCCGCGGCGCGACTGTTCGAGACGCCGGGCGCGGGCGAGGCCGCCGGTCCGGTGCACGTGCTGTGCCTGGCCGGCATGGACGCGCCGCGGCGCCGGGCGCTCGAGGAGCGCGGGGCCAGCGTGCACGGGTTGCGCGCCGGCGAGCACGGCCACCTGTCGCTGCGCGCGGCCCAGGAGTGGATGTTCGAGCAGGGGATCCGACGCGTGCTGCTCGAGGCCGGGCCGGAGTTGCTCACCCGGCACTTCGAGCTGGGCTTCGTCGACCAGGTGCGGGTCTACTCCAGCGCGGTCAACGGCGGTCGCGGCACGAGCATGGGCCCCTGGCTCGCGCGCCTCGACCTCCAGGAGCGCCTCGACCGCGAAGTCGGCACCGACGGCGTGCTGGAAGGATTCCCGCGCCCGCGTTGACCTACTCCGGCACCCAGGCGGGGAACTCCTCGGCGGCGCGTTTGGCGGCCGGGGGGTCGGCGTACTTGGGCGTGCGCAGGAGGCGCTGGATCGTGCGCTGCGCGCGGCGTTCGTCGCCCGCGCGCAGTTGTTCGAGCCCTTCGCGCAGCAGCGCCTCGGCCTCCTGCTCGGTCTTGTAGCGCGCGATCTCGTCCTTCAGGGCCGGGTTGCGCTCGGCCTCGCGCAGGCGCCGCGCGAGGTCCTTCTCCAGCGGCAGCCCCTTGGCGCCTTCGGCCAGCTCGACCAGGCGCCCGTAGCCGCGGGCCGCGCTGCCCGGCACGAGCAGCGCCGCGGCCTCCTCGATCTCGGCCGTCAGTCCCGCCAGGCACGCGCTCTGCCCCGCCCGCGCCTCGTCGGCGTATTGCCCCTGGGTCGTGAGCGCGAGCACCTCCTGCCAGTGGCGCCAGGCCTGGGCCCAGCCGCGCGCGCGCTGCATCGCGCGCCCGTCGGCGGCGGCGCTCTTGACCGCGCGCAGTTGATCGGGGCTCAGGCCGGGCCCGGCGGCCTTCTGGGCGCGCTCCAGGGCGCCGATCAGCTCGGCGGCCGTGGGTGGGTTGGCGACGTTGTGGCGCCAGGACTGGGCGCCGCCGGGCAACTCGATCACGGTCTGTGGGCAGAGCAGCTCGCCGGTCTCCTCCTGGAACTCGCGGTAGAGGTCGAGCCAGGGGCCGTTGTGCTGGGCGCAGGACTCGAACATCGGGTAGACGCGGCAGCGCCGACGCTCGATCGTGCCGCCGCCCTCGCCCTTCTCCTGCACGATCTCCTGGGTGTGTTGGCCGTTGTTGGCCACGATCACCACCGCGTTGCGCGAGAGCTCGAGCAGGCGTTTGTGCGGCAGGAGGTCGTCGCGGTAGGCGTCGTTCTCCGGTTCCCCTTCGAGGATCACGTGCACCAGCAGCACGACGTTGCGTTCGGCCGCCTCGCGGCGAGCGCCGGCGAGGTCGCCGCGCCAGGCCTCCAGGCTCGCGGCGCCCTGGGGCGCCGCCGCGGGCGCCGCCGGCGGCGCTCCGGAGGCCAAGCCGAACAGGACCACGAGCGAGGACCACCACGGGCTCGGGGCGACGATCATGGGCCCAGTATGGTCACCCCGCGCGCGGGCGGACAAGGAAACCCGGCCCGCGCGCCGCCCTGGCCCCGACCCGCGGCGGCGACTACAAGGGGCGCGATGCGACGGGCCCCGTACCTCGCCGCGCGGCTGCTGACGGCGCTCCTCCCGTTGTTGGCGGCCTGCGCGGCCCCCTCGAGCGGGGCGCGGGGACCGACGGGCGTCGCTCCGCGGGCGTCGGAGGCGCTGGCCACGGCGCGCGAGCGTTGGCGCGCGGGCGCGCCCGCGGACGACGCGGGAGTCGCGGAGCTCCTGCTCGAGGCGCGCGCGCTGGCCCCCGACTGGGTCGCGCCCGAACGGTTCCTCGACGACCTCGAGCTCGCCTCCCTGCGCGGCGTCGAGGCCCTCGAGCGACGCCGCGCGG
>CAYMYN010000044.1:0-30533 GCA_964394665.1 uncultured Planctomycetaceae bacterium | reverse complement strand
TGGAACATGACCGCGCGCTGACCTCCGGCGAAGGTCGCTCCGCACGCCCGCACCCCACACGGGGAGCGGGCGTGCGTTCGTTTGCCTGAGAGTGTCAGCGCCGGCCTCGGTAGAGGGCGCGCGTGACGAGCGGGGCGACCAGGCCGCCCGCGAGCAGCACGACCAACAGCAGGCCTGCGAGGCTCACGAGGCCCCGCCAACCGCGCGGGAAGGCCTGCCAGAAGATCGCCACGGCGACGGCGCCGAAGGTGACCATCCCCACGACGAGGATCCAGCCCTCGCGGAAGAGCAGGCGCAGGTCGCGGCGCGCGTGGAGCCCGTCGTCCTCGAGCACCCAGCCGCGGGGCAAGAGGGAGCGCAGCTCCGGCCGCGTCGGCGCGCGACCCTTCAGCTCGCGGAAGCGATCGAGGTCCACGAGCTCTCCGACCGGGACGCGCGGCCGCGGGGCGCTGCCCTCGTCCGGATTCACGTCGGCGCCCCGTCGCCCGGGCCGACCAGGGAGAGCAGGATCTCGCGCGCCAGGCTCGGATCGGCCTTCCCACCCGAGGCCTTCATCACCGCGCCGACCAGGGCCCCGACGGCCTTGTCCTTGCCCGCGCGGAGCTCCTCGGCGGCCCGTGGGTTGCCCTCGATCGCCGCGCGGCACCAGGCCTCGAGCGCGCCCGTGTCGCGCACCTGCTCGAGTCCCAGGCTGCGCACCAGCTCGCGCGGATCGCCGCCGCCCTGGATGCAGGCGCGCAGCACCGTGCGCGCGCCGGGCACGTTGACGCGACCCGTGCGCACCAGCTCGATCACCTGCGCCACGTCGAACGGGCTGGCGGCGAGCTCGTCGATCGAGCTCGCCCCGATCGCGGGGTCGGAGAGGGCCCGCAGGACCTCGTTGCCGACCCAGTTGGCGGCGTCCTTGGGGCGGCCGGAGAGGCGCGCGACAGCCTCGAAGAAGTCCGCCACGGCGCGCGAGGTGGTCAGCACCCCGGCGTCGTAGGGCGACAGGCCGAGCTCGGCCAGGTAACGCGCGCGGCGCGCGGCGGGCAACTCGGGCAAGGTGCGGCGCTGCTCCTCGACGAAGGCCGGGGAGAGGGAGAAGGGCGGAAGATCGGGCTCGGGGAAGTAGCGGTAGTCGACCGCGCCCTCCTTGCGGCGCATGACGCGCGTCACGCCCGCCGCGGCGTCGAACAGGCGCGTCTCCTGCACGGGGAAGCCGGCCGGGTCGCCGGCCTCGTAGGCGCCGATCTGGCGCGGGATCTCGTGTTCGAGGGCCGCGCCCACGTTGCGGAAGGAGTTGAGGTTCTTGATCTCGACCTTCGTGCGCCAGGGCTCGCCCTCGGGGCGCACCGAGACGTTGACGTCGCAGCGCAGCTCGCCCTTCTCCATGTCGGCGCTGCTCGCGCCGGTGAATTGCAGGAGCTCCTTGAGCGCCTCGAGGTACTCGACGGCCTCCTCGGGCGTCTCGAGGTCGGCCTCGGTGACCGACTCGATCAGCGGCACGCCGGCGCGGTTGAGGTCGACCAGGGTGCCCGGGCCGCGGTCGTGGATCGCCTTGCCCGCGTCCTCCTCGAGGTGGATGCGCGTCAGTCGCACGCGCTTGCCGCTCCCGAGCGTGATCCCGCCGCCCGTGCAGAAGGGCGCCGCGAGCTGGCTGATCTGGTAGTTCTTGGGCAGGTCGCAGTAGAAGTAGTGCTTGCGGTCGAAGGTCGTGAGCGGCGTGACGTCGGCGCCGACCGCGAGCGCCACGCGCACGGCCAGGGCCAGGGCCTCGGCGTTGAGCACCGGCAGGGTGCCCGGCTGACCGGTGCACAGCGCGCACACGAGCGAGTTGGGCGGCGCGCCGAAGCGGTAGGCGCAGCCGCAGAAGAGTTTGGTGCGGGTGGCGAGCTGGGCGTGCACCTCGAGCCCGATCACGGCGCCCCAGCGCGTGCCCTCGGCTCCGATCCAGAGCGCGCCCTCGCGTCGCAGGGGCGGGCTCATCGCGCTCCCTCCGAGTCCGGGCGGGGAGCCGGGGCGAGGGCCTCGAGCGCGGCCGCGACGCGCACCAGGCGCGCCTCGAGGAGGGGCGGTGCGACGAACTGCAGGCCCACCGGAAGGCGCGCGCGCGGCTCCTCCGGCGCGGGCGCCAGGCCGACGGGCACCGACAGGGCCGGAAGACCGGCGAGCGAGGCGGGCACGGTCATGACGTCGGAGAGGTACATGGCGAGCGGGTCGGCGCTGCGCGCGCCCAGGGCGAAGGCCACGCCCGGGGCGGTGGGGCCGGCGACGACGTCGCAGCGCTCGAAGGCCTGCTCGTACTCGCGCCGCAGCAGGGTGCGCACGCGCAGGGCGCGGCCGTACCAACGCTCGTGGTAGCCGGCCGAGAGCACGAACGTGCCGAGCAGGATGCGCCGCTTGACCTCGGCCCCGAAGCCGGCCTCGCGCGTGGCGGCGTACATGCCCTGCAGGCTGCCGTCGCCGCGCGCGCGCAGGCCATAGGTGCCGCCGTCGTAGCGCGCCAGGTTGCTCGAGGCCTCGGCGGTGGCGATCACGTAGTAGGCCGCGATCGCGTGGGCGTGGCTGGGGATGGCGAGCGGGACGAGCTCCGCGCCCAACTCCACGAGCCGCTCGAGGGCTTCCTCGACCCGCGCTCGCACCCCGGGCTCGACGCCCGCGCCGAGCACGTCCTCGGGCACGCCGACCCGCAGGCCCTCGAGGCGCCCCGGCGCGTCGGCTCCGGCGAGGTCGGGGGGCGGCAGGTCGAGGCAGGTCGAGTCGCGCTCGTCGTGCCCGGCGACGACCGCCAGCGAGGCCGCCAGGTCGCGCGTCGAGCGCGCGAGGAGGCCCACCTGGTCGAGGGACGAGCCGAAGGCCACGAGCCCGTGGCGCGAGACGCGCCCGTAGGTCGGTTTCAGCCCCAGGACGCCGCACAGGGCCGCCGGTTGGCGCACCGAGCCGCCGGTGTCCGAGCCCAGGGCCAGGGGCACGACGCCCGCCGCGACGACCGCCGCCGATCCGCCCGAGGAGCCGCCCGGGGTGCGCGCGCGGTCCCAGGGATTGCGCGCGGGACCGTGGCAGGAGTTCTCGTTCGACGAGCCCATCGCGAACTCGTCCATGTTGGTCACGCCCACGATCACCGCCCCCGCGTCGAGCAGTCGTTCGAGGAACGTCGCCGTGTAGGGCGCGCGCCAACCGGCGAGGATGCGGCTGGCGCAGCTCGTCTCGACGCCTGCGAGGGCCATGTTGGCCTTGATCGCGATCGGCACGCCGAAGAGCGGACCGGGCGCCTCGCCGGCCGCCAGGCGCGCGTCGAGCTCCCGCGCCCGGGCGCGCGCGGCGTCCCCGAGCGACACGACCATCCCGTTGAGATCCCGGGCCTGCTCGCCGCGCGCCAGGGCTTCCTCGACGGTCGCGGCGACGCTGCGCGCGCCGCCCAGGATCGCCGCGCGCAGAGCGAGGGCGTCGGACTGCGCGTAGGGGAGGGGCGGGCTCAATCCGCGCCCCCCACGGCCCGCGGGACGCGGAAGAACTCGCCCTCCCGCTCGGGGGCGAGGGACAGCACCCGCTCGGGGTCGAGGGACGGGCGCGGCTCGTCGCGGCGCAGGACGTCGCGCAGGCCCTGGGCGCCGGCCGTCGGCTCGACGCCCTCGAGGTCGAGCTCCGCGAGGCTCTGGAACTGCCCGAGGATGCGCTCGAACTGCGCCGCGAAGGTCTCGATCTCACCCTCGTCCACCTCCAGGCGGGCCAGGGCCGCGATGCGTCGCACTTCGTCCTTGTCCGTTTGGGCCATGTCGCCGTCCGTCGAGCCGGCCCGAGTCGACGTACCCCGCGCAGGGCCGGCGGTGCGGGCGGGGCGGGGGATCCTACTCACCCCACGGGCCCGGGACCACGCGCGGGGCGGGGCCGCGCCGGGCTCGCTTGCTCCGCCCCGTGGGGAGACCTAGGCTCGGCGGCACATGGCGCTCCCGTTCCCGCCGCTCGCGCTGCTCCCCGAGGGCCCGTTCAGCAACCCCGATTGGGTCGGAATCGGGCTGGTGCTCGCGATCGTCGGCTCGTTCCTGCTCGCCAATTCGATCCTCTTCCGCCACCCGCGGGAGCTGGTCGCCGAACGCTTCGGCCGTCCGGGCGGGCGCCTGCGCACGATCCGCGAGTACATCTTCCACCGCGTGCAGGTGAACCTGGGCTTCGGATTCCTGCTGGCGGGCTTCGTGTTGCAGCTCTACGGCCGCTACCGCCCTCCGGAGACGGTGGTCGAGACGGGGCTCTCGATCGTGTGGATCGGATTGGTCGTCGCCCTCGCGGCGGCGCTCCTGGTGGGTGGCTGGTGGTGGTCCCTGCTGGCCTTTCGCCGCTACGTCATCGAGTTGCTCGCCGCCGGAGCGCGGGACTTCGAGACCGATCTCGACCTGGCGCGCGAGATCGGCGAGTTGTTCGGCGTCGCCCCGCACTCCGAGGACACGGTGCAGTCCTTCCTCGCGCGCCTGCGCCAGCGCATCGGCCGCGACCTGCCCGCGCGCGGCGCCGGCAAGGGCGTCCTGCCGCCCGAGCCGGACGAAGCGGAACTCGAGGAAGGCGTCGCCTGACGGTCCATCAAGGGGCTGGGCCCACGGCACCTGGCCCGCCGCCGCGGGCGACGAGCAGCAGCGACACCCGCCGCGCGCCGTGTCGACGCAGCTCGCGCGCGGCTTCCGAGGCCGTGGCGCCCGAGGACGCGACGTCGTCCACGAGCCACACCTCGCGCTCCGCGAGGCGCCGCGCCGCCGTGCGCCGAGCCGCGAAGGCGCCGCGCACGTTCAGCGCGCGCGAACTCGCCCCCGGCTCGCCCTGGGGACGGGTCGCGCGGGTCCGCCTCAAGGCCGACAGCAGCGGCAACCCGCAGGTCTCGGAGGCGGCGCGGGCGAGCAGCCAGGCCTGGTCGTAGCCGCGCTCGAGCCTCCGCAGGGGGTGGAGTGGGATCGGCACGAGCAGCGACCCCGGCGCGGGCCCCGCGCGCGCCAACCGCTCGCCCAGCGCCCGCCCCAGGGGCCAGGCGAGGTCGCGCCGTCCCCCGTGCTTGAGCGCCAACACCCACTCCGCCACGGCGGGTTGGGCGCGGTAGTCGCCGAGCGCGAGCGCCGCCGCGAAGCCCGGTGGCTCGCGCCGGCAGGCCGCGCAGGGGCTGCCATCGGGCACGACGTCGGGCAGGGCCGCCGCGCAGCGCCCGCAGCGCGGCCCCGGCGGGGCCTCCGGCAGGCGGTGCTCGGCGCAGGTGAAGGCGCGCCCCGAGGCGCCCCCGCAAAGATGGCATCGGGGCGGCCAGACCAGGTCCACGAGTCCTTCGATCAGCGTCGGCAGGGGCGGGGCCATGCCCGCTCAGACTGCACCTGAAGCCGCCGGTTGCGGAGGAGATGCTCGTGGAGTGGATCCCTTGCGGGGTTCGCGTCCGGCGTGGGCCGCGGGCCGGCGCGCGGGGCCGTCCGCGCGCGGCGAACCCGCGACGCGAACGGCCCCGGCACGATCCTCACTCTCCCTGGGCGACCTCGGGAAGTCGCAGGTAGAGCCACACGCGCCCGGTCAGGACCTGGCGCGCGGTCAGGGGCTCGAGTTCCTCGTAGATCTTGCGCCAGCGCCGGAAGAGCGGCTCCATCAGGGCCTCGTCGGGATCCGCTTCGCCGGCTTCCTCGTGGGCGCGCGAGATCTCCTCCTGCAGTTCCTCCAGCAGCGCCTCGAGCTCCGCGCGCCGCGCACGCTGCGCGTCGTCGAGCTCGGGCTCTGGGTGCTGCACTCGGAAGAAGTCGCCGACGAGCAGGTCGAGCCGTCCGTCGCCGTCCCAGTCGACCGCGTGCACCTTCGTGCGCGAGCCGGGACCCTCGGGCTCCGTGCCCAGGTCGACGCTGCCCGTCTGCGAGGCCGGGATCAACCCGCGCCCGGCTTCGAAGCGCGGCGCGCCGGGCTCGCCGACGTTGCGGTACCAGCTCACCGAGCCGTCCCCCGCGCCGACGAGCAGATCCCAACGGCCGTCGCCGTCCCAGTCCGCGACCGTGGGCCCGGCGTCGCCGCCCGCGACCTGGATCACCTCGCCGCCGGCCCGCACCAGCTCGCGCCGCGTGGCGGAGAAGGCGGGTTCGGTGCGCGTGCCCTCGTTCGGGATCAGGACCACCTGCCCGACGATGTTGCCCACCAGGAGATCGAGCACGCCGTCGCCGTCCCAGTCCACGAACCAGGGCGCCGCGGCGAGCCCCTGCATGTCCGCATCCTCCTCGTCGCGCGCCGCGGCCGCGGTGAGGAATTCGCCGCGCGCGTCCTTCAGTCGCTCCTTCTCCGCGAAGGAGCCGTCCTCGAGGCCGCGGAAGACGTAGATGTCGCCGGGCCAGTAGGAGCCGCTGATGAGGTCGAGCCGTCCGTCGCCGTCGAGGTCCACCAACTGTGGACCGAAGCCGACGCATCAGCCGGCCGGGACGCTGGCGCGTTCGCCTCCGACCTCGAACCAACGCGCCGCGTCGTACACCGGCCGCGCGGCGGTGCCGCGATTGAGGTAGATGGCCAGGTTGCCGTCGCCGAACTGCCCGACGAGCAGGTCCCGTAGGCCGTCCCCGTCCCAGTCGTGCACGTAGGGCGCCAGGTGTCCGATCGCGCCCTCGATGGGCGCTCCAGCGGCCCGCAACATCACCGGCGGAGCGAAGATCGGCGGCGCGCTCGCGCCGTCGTCGCCCGCCGCCAGGCCCAACAGGACCTGGGCGATCACGATTCCCGACATGGATTCACCTCGTCGTGGTCCCGCCCCCGGATCCGGATTGGAAAGGGCCCGCGGGATCGGGCGCGATCCTCGGGCGCCGGCCCGGCCGCGTCAACCGCGGGCCCCGGATGCCCCTGCCGCGGGCCGCGCGGTAGGCTGACCCCACGGGAGGTGACGGATGGGCGGGAGCCGCAGGGTGCTCGGGATCGTGGGGCTGGTGGCGCTGGCCGCGACGGGGCTGGCGTACGTCTGGACGGCGCTCGAGCCCGCGCGGCCCGCGGCGGTCGAGGTGCCTCGCCCCGAAGGTGACCGTTCGAGCACGGCCCCTGCGCCCGCGCCGGCGGCGCCGCTGCTCGCTCCGCCCAGCGCGGCGCCGGGCGCGCCCGTGGCCGCGGACCCGAGTCCCTCGGGGCCGTCCGCGCGCGCGGAGGCGCTCGAGCGGGGCGCGCGTTTGCGCGGGCGGCTCGTGCGGCCCCTGGGGGCGCCGCCCGAGCCCGACCTCGCCCTGCGCGTGCGTGGCCGCGTCGGGCGCGAGCCCTTCGACCTGCGCGCCGTGCTCGACGCCGCGGACCACTTCGACCTCGAGGTGCCCCCGGGCGCGCGGCGCGCGAACCTCGAGCTCGACGGCGCGCGGTACCTGCACCTCGATCGCGCCCACTCCGTCGACCTCGGCGACGTGCCGGCGGAGATCGTGCTCGAGGCGCGCCTGGGCGGGCGGCTGCTCGTGCGCCTCGTCCCGCCGACGGGCGTCCCCGCCGCGGAGCTCGAGGGCGCGCGGATCTCGCTGTGGGGCTCGTCCGGCGCCGAGGTCTCGCGCCGCGCGCAGGCCGACGCCGAGGCCCGCGCGAGCTTCGACGCCCTGCCCATCGGCACCAGCCTGCGCGTCGACGTCAGCGCCGAGGGCTTCGTGGAATCGGGGGGCACTTCGGTCGGCGTGCGCGCGGGGGAGGAGGTCGAGACGGAGTTGACCCTGGAGCGCGGCGTGCGCCTGGCCGGGCGCGTGATCGATCCCCAGGGTGAGCCGATCCCGCAGGCGTCCCTCGATCTGCACGTGACCCTGCGGAACTCGTCCTGGTCCAGCGGCTCGTTCGGACGCAGCGACGAGGGGGGCCACTTCGATCTGCGCGGCGTGCGGGCCGGCACGATCGCCCTGAAGGCGGTGCACCCGCGGTACGTGGAGGCCTCGCTGGAGCTGGGCGAGCTGGAGCCGGGCGCGGAACGTCTGGACCTCGTCCTGACCCTGGGCTCGGGCGCCTCCATCGCGGGCCGCGTCACCTGGCCCGACGGCTCGCCCGCGGCCGAGGTGTGGGTCGCGGCCGAGGTCGCGTCCGACGGGATCGGCTGGGTCGACCCGGACGCGGTGCCGCGCGCCAAGACCGGCGCCGACGGGGGCTTCGAGTTGCAGGGCCTGGAAGGCGGGGCCGTCGCCCTGCGCGCCACGGCCCGGCCGCGGCGCGAGCTTCAAGAACGCCTGGCGGAGGCCGGGCACCTGGATGCCCCGGGCCTGCGCCGGCCCCAGCTCCTGGCGCGCCTCGAGAACGTGCCGGTCGGGGCCGTCGGCGTCGAGCTCGTCCTGCGCGTCGGCGAGACCCTGCGCGGACGGGTCGTCGACGAACGCGGCCAGCCCTTCGAACGCGCCCAGGTGCTCGTCGAGCGCGCGGGCGAGGAGCGCGCCCTGCGCTCCAACCTGCGCAACGTGCGCGACCCGCAGGGCTTCTTCGAGTTCGAGGGCTTTGCGCCCGGGAGCTACGTGGTGCGCGCTTCGGGTGGCGCGGGCCCCGGCGCGGCGCTGGAGGTCGAGCTGCCGCTCCTGGGCGCGGGCCCCGTGCTGACCGCGCCGCGCGGTTCCCGGGTCGTGGGCCGCGTGCGGGCGGGCGGGACCCCGGTGCAGGGCGCTTCGGTCTCGCTCACCCTCCAGAACCGTTCCTACTCCGACTCCCACTCCTGGAGCTTCCACGGGGACTTCGATCAGAGCGCGCGCAGCGACGCCCAGGGACGCTTCGAGTTCGCGCACGTGCCCCTCGGGAAACACAGCCTGTCCGCCGAACGGGCCGGCCTGGGCCGCAGCCCGCGCGTGAGCTTGAGCGTCGAGGCGCTCGTGCCGCCGGGCGAGGTCACGCTCGACCTCGACGTGCCCGGTTGGATCGAGGGGCGCCTGGCCGCGGACGTCGAGCCGCGCGCGGCCCGGCGCGTGACCCTGCGCGACGGGGATCAGGGTGGCTGGCAGGAGGAGCGCGCCGACGCCGACGGTCGCTTCCGTTTCCCCGACCTCGTCCCGGGGGTCTACGTCGTGACCCTGATGGGCGCGGCCGACGACGAACACTGGCGCGAGGTCTCCTCGGCCACCGTCGAGGTCCAGGCCGGGCTCGGCGCACAGGTCGTGCTCTCGGCCCGCGACGAGCCGGTGCGGGTGCGCGGGCGCGTGGTCGCGGGGCGCGAGGCCTTGGCCGGGATCGAGGTCCAGGCGCTCGTCCTGGGCCGCCACGAACAGGGGATGCGCACCGCTCGCAGCGATGGCGAGGGGCGCTTCGAGCTCGAGCTCCCCGCCGCCGGCCAGACCCGCTTCGTCTTCCGCACGGCCGACGGGGACGTCGCGCAGGAGCGCCAGGTGCCGGCCCAGCCCGTTGTCGAGCTCTCCTTCGAGCTCCCCCTGGGGCGGGTGGCCGGGCGTGTGTTCGGCCGCGACGGTTCGCCCGCGGCCCACGTGGGCCTGACGCTGGCACCCACCGCGGATCACGATTGGTCCGCGCTGCGGCAGGTGCGCGCGGACGGCGAGGGGCGCTTCGCCTTCGGGCACGTCGGGCCGGGGACCTATCGTGTCTCGGCGGGCGGCGGCGGCCGGCGGTACGGCGACCCGCCGGCGGGCACATCGCGCGAGGTCGACCTCGCCCACGGCCTGCAGGTCGGCGAGCCCTTCGACTTGGCCGTCGACCAGCGACGGGAGGACCTGCGCCTGGTCCTGCCGCGCCCCGCGTCCTTGGGCGGAGCGGTGCGCGGCCGCTCGAGCGTCGGGGACCTATGGATTCAAGCCACGCTGCAGGAGCTCCCCTCCTACTACGTGCACCATCAGGCGGTGCGGGCGAATGCCTACCACCTGCGCGGCCTGGGACCCGGCACCTACGTCGTCGACGTGCGCAGCGCGGGACCCCAACACCGTTCCTGGCGTCGCACGGTGACCCTCGCCGAGGGCGCGGACGTGATCTTCGACATCGACCTCGACTGACCCGCGCCCGTCCAGCTCCCCCGAACGCGAGCACCCCACGCCGGGGGGGCGCGGGGTGCTGCACGGGACGCGTTCGCCGGGTGGGCTCGGTTTCAGGGAGCCCAGGTGATCTCGAGGCCGTTCGAGAAGTTGAAGCCGCTGCCGCAGGGCGAGCCGGCGGGGTCGCGGTACCAGATCTGGTAGCGCTTGGTCTGGCCCGCGGAGACCGCGCCGCCGACGGCGATGTTGGCGGTCGTCGACGAGACCCCCGAGCCGTTGGCGAAACGCACCTGCAGGCGTCGCACGTCGCCGCCCGCGCAGCGCAGGCCGTCGCCGAAGGGGTTGCCGATGCCGCCGTTCACGGCGTTGTTGCCCTGGAAGTAGAGGCCCGGCTGGCTCGGCGCGAGGTTCGAGCCCTCGAGCACCAGGTCGGCGGCCGAGACGCTGTTGCTGCCGCTGACGCCGAGGATCGCGCCCAGGCCCGTGGAGTTGGCGCAGCCCTGTCCGGCTCCGCCCTCGTTGAGGCACGGGCAGCCATTGCCGGTGCCGTCCCCGACGCAGTAGACGAGCGAGAACTGGCCCGGGTCGAGGAAGCCCTGGATGCCCGCCGGCGCGCTGACGCCGCCGACCGTCGAGCCGTCCGAGTAGTACACGGTGTTGGTCGCGCCCTGGCGCCAACCGGGCTGGGTGTCGGCCGACATCTCGGCCAGGTTGTCGGAGGCGGAGGGGTCGAGGTCCGAGTCGTCGACCTCGACGGCGACGATCGCCTGGGTCGCGGTGAGGCCGTTCTGGATGTGCGTGCGCAGGTCCCAACCGTAGCCGTTCCAACCGTTGCCGCCCGAGGGCTCGGCGTGGCAGAGCTGGCAGGAGGTGCCGACGCCGTTCAGGACGTTCGGGCCCGACTGCGAGGTCGCGTAGCGGTTCTGCCAGGCGGTGTAGAAGCCGGGGAAGGCCGCGGCGGGAGCGGCGGTGAACGCGGCGGCGAGGGCCGCGAGCAGGGGGGCGATCGTGCGCATCGTGGGGGGGACCTCCGCGGGAATCCTCCCCCGCTGCGCCGCGCCCGGCAACTGTCCGGATCGTCAACCGTGGGGAGGGGAGCGTGCGGTGCCCGTGCGACGCAGCGCGCGCGCTCGAGGTTCCGTCCCAGCGCGGGGCGGCCCCTCTCCGATCGGGACGCCGCGGCTCCCCACGCCGCCCGAACCGATCCTGCGCGGGCGAAGTAGGGCGCCTTGCCCAGCCCCGGGTGCGACCGAGGGTCGCTGTCGCCTCCGCCGGCGTCCGTTGTCACTCTTGCCCGACGCGTTGTGGGCGTTTCCTGCTCGGCGGCTACGGCCGCGGCTCGGAGCCCGTGCTGCTCGCCTGGCCCGCGTGGCGGCCGGACGCCGCGGGCTTCGCCGCGCAGCCCGAGTGAGCCCGGCTCACAATGCGGGGATCGGGCCGGGTAGGCGGTCGTAGACCTCGACCATGCGCTGCATGCGGCGCGTGAACGAACAGTCGCGTTCGATGCGCGCGCGGGCCGTGCGGGCGAGGCGCTCGCGCAGGTCGCGGTCCCGCACCAGGCGCTCGAGGCCCGCGCGCAGGGCGGCGCTCGAGCCGGTCTCGACCAGCAGCGCGTCCTCGCCGTCGCGGGCGAAGGCCTGCATGCCGCCCGAACGGGTGGCCAGCACGGGCACCTCCATCGCCATCGCCTCGAGCACGACGTTCGGCAGGCCCTCGCGCAGGCTCGAGAGCGCGAAGAGGTCGAACTCCTCGAACAGCGCGCGCGGGTCCTCCACGAAGCCGAGCAACGAGAGCCGCGCGGCGTGGCGCGAGCCCGACATGCGCGCGCGCAGCCGTTGCTCGAGCTCGCCCTCGCCGGCGATGCGCAGCTCGACGTCCAGGCCCCCGTCGAGCAGCCCCTCGACGGCCTCGATCAGGAGCTCGAAGCCCTTCTCCTCCGAGAGCCGGCCGACCGCGCCGATCACGAGTCGGCGGGGCTCGGCGGGCCGTGGCGCGCGGCGCTGGAAGTGTTCGGTGTCGATCGCGTTCTCGATGCGCTGGAGGCGCTGCTCCTTCACGCCCAGGGCGCGGCAGGCCTGCTCGAGGTCCGCGCTGACGCACACGACCTGGTCGTAGCGGCGGATCGCCCAGCGGTCGATCGCGTAGTAGAGCGGCGTGCGGCTGGTGTGGCGCACCCAGCCGTGCACGGTGGTCACGAGCTGCAGGCCCAGGGCCGGCGCGAGCAACACCCCGAAGAGGTTCGACTTGTAGTCGTGCCCGTGCCAGATGCGCACCCGCTCGCGGCGACAGTGGCGCGCGATCCTCCACAGCGTGCGCGGATCGAGCGGCCAGCGCTCGGGCATCGAGGTCAACGGGCAACGCTGCTCGCGCGCGCGGCGCCGCAACACTTCGTGGCCGGGGTCGCCCGGGGGGTGCAGGTAGAGCACGCTGGCGCGGTAGGCCGTGCCCTCGAGGTGCCGCGGACTGGCGAGGATCGTCTTCTCGGGTCCGCCGCCGGTGCCCGTGGCGATGCGCACGTGCAGCACGTGCACGCGCTCGGCGGTCGGACCGTGCTCGGCGCTCACCGCGCCCGCCAGGCGGCGATGCCGCGGGTGAGGCGCGCGAGGCCCTCGCGCAGGGTGGCCTCGGGCACGCCGCAGGCGACGCGCAGGTATCCGGGCGCGCCGAAGAACTCGCCGGGGACGGTGTCGACCTGGTGCTCGTCCTGCAGGTACTTCGCCAGGGCGAGCGTGTCGTCGACACCCTCGATGCGCGGGAAGGCGATGATGCCGTGTTCGGGGACGGTGGCCGAGATGCCCGCGGTGCCGCGCAGCCAACGCTCCCAATGCGGTCGGCTCTCGACCTCGATGCGGCGCAGGGGCGCGAGCAGGGTCGGGAGGTGATCGAGGGCCACGCGCGCCGCCTCGAGGCTCGGGGTCGGCGGGTCGACGTAGGCCAGGTAGGCGTTGTCGACCAGGCGCTCGCGCTCCTTGGCGAGGCCCTCGCCCAGCACGATCCAGCCGATGCGCAGGGCCCCCAGGCCGTAGGCCTTCGTCAGGCTGCCGATCGAGAGCGCGTTGGGCGCCAGGGCGAAGGCGTGCACGCGGCGTGCGTTGGGCAGGTACTCACCGTACACCTCACACGAACACAGGATCCCGCCGCCGCGCGCGGCGGCCGCGGCCCAGGCCGCGACGTCCGCGGGCGGGCTGAGCTCGCCGCTGGGATTGTGGGGGTTGGTGACGAACAGGTGCGCCGGGCGCCGCCCCCCGGCCGCGAGGGCCCGCGCGACTTCCTCGGGGTCCAGGCGCCAGCCCCAGTCGAGGCGCCGGCGCACGGTCGCGAGCTCCGCGCCGACCAGTTGCGGCAGGGCGCGCAGCGGCTCGTAGGAGGGCAGCTCGCTCACCACCCGCGCGCCGCGGAAGAAGGTCAGGGCCACGATCAGCATGGCCGCCGAGCCCCCGGGGGTGACGAGCACGCGTTCGGGGGCCACGCCGAAGAGCTCCGCCAGGCGCGCCTCGAGGGCCGGCAGGGCCACCGCCGCGGGTGGGGCCAGGTTCAGGGCCAGGCCGCGCCAGGGCGCTAGGTCGGGGACGGGCATGCCCGACTGGGCCAGGCAGTAGGGCGAGCGGAAGGACTCGCGGTGCGCCCAGACCATGTAGGGGAAGAGGGGCGGCGGGGATTGCATGGCGGGCTCCCCGCGGAGGGGGCCGGGAGTCTAGCCGCCCGCGCCCCCGGAGCGAGGCGCCCGCGGGCCCGCGCTGCGGCGTTGATTCGCTCCTTGCGATCCCTAGGATCCGAGACGGAGCGCGCGCACCGCGGGGAGTGTCCCTGGAACCCACGGTCGCGACGGCGCGGTCGCCCCGCGGGGGCGGCCGACGGCGGCGCGCGTTCCCGGCGACCCCTTCTCGCTCCGGCCCCGCGCGGGCCCGGCGGCGGCCCGCGCGGCCGTGCGGCGCCGCTGAACCGACCCAACCCCAGGACGACGAGCACGAGCACCATGGCCACCCCTCGAACGATCGCTCCCCGAGGAACCCTGCGTCCCGCGCGCCTCGGCGCGCTCCTGGGCCTCGCGCTGTGCGCGGCGGCCCCGACCGCGTCCGCCCAAGCGGGCGCCGACCTGCGTCTGCCCGAACGCTTCGTGCGCGTGGCCGAGGGCGGCGCCCAGGTGCGCAACCTCGACGACCCCAAGGGCGTCGTGGTGCGCGCGCTGCGCGGCGGCGAGTTGCTCGGCGTGCGCGGCGAGCGCGACGCCTGGCTCAAGGTCGAGCCGCCCGGGGGCCTCGAGGTCTGGATCTACGGCGAGTTCGTCAAGCCCGCCGGCAGCCCCGGCTGGCTCGAGGTCACGGGCAACAACGTCAACCTGCGCCCGCTGCCCCACAGCCAGGCCTCGAGCTTCCCGCTCGAGCAGCGCCTGCACCGCGGCGAGCGCGTGCGCCTGATCGAGCGCCAGGATCCGACCAAGCCCCTCGAGGAGGACTGGGTGCGCATCCAGACCCCGCCCGGCATCTGGGGCTGGGTCTCGGCCGCCTCGACCCAGGCCCTGCCGGTCGGCTTCGATGCGCGCGCGGCCTGGACCAGCGCGGCGGCCGCGGCCGCCGGGGCGACGCCCTCGACCGAGTCGCGGCCCCAGGCGGTCGCCCCGCGGCCGCAGGCTCCGGCGCCCGCCGCCGGCGCGCAGCAGCAGCTCGACCAGGCGCACCAGCTCTACTCGGCCGAGGCGGCCAAGTCCCGCCCCGACTGGCAGCGCGTACGCCAGGCGTACCTGGACGTGCTCGAGGCGGACTCGCAGTCGTCGGTCGCCGAGGTGGCCCGCGGTCGCCTGGCGGAGCTCGACACGCGCCTCGAGGTCGTGCGCCTGGCCGCCGACATGGCGCGCGAGCGCGACGAACGGGAGGCCGAGCTGGCGCGCCTGCGCAAGGAGCTCGAGGCCTCGACCCTGCGCAGCGATCCGCTCTGGGGCCGCTACGACGCCCGCGGCTGGCTCGAGCGCGAGAAACGCTTCGGCGAGCCCACGCGCTACGTCCTGCGCTGGGGCGGCGAGCGCACGGCCGAGGTCGTGTGCGAGTTCGGCCGCTACGACCTCGAGCACTTCGTGGGCCACGAGCTGGGCCTGGTCGGGCGCGTGCTGGCCAGCCCGCGCGAGGTCGCGAGCACCCCCGGCGCCCGCCAACGCGCGGGCGAGGGCCCGCCCCTGCCGATCCTCGACGTGCGCCGCCTGGAGGTCATCTCCGGCCGCGCCGCCGGCCGCTGACCCCCCGCGCCCGTCCCACCCTGTCGGCTCCGGCTCCTTCCGGTCTCTGTGCGCCCCGTGGCTCTGTGGTTGTTTCTCTTCTCCGAAGCTCGGGCGCCAGGACCCCGGAGAAGCAGAACCACAGAGCCACCGAGGGCACTGAGACCTGAAGGAGGAAGGGGATAGGTAAAGCGAAGCGGGTCGGGGCCGGGCGGGGGGTCAGGGGGTGAAGTCGGCGGGGCCGGCGCGGCGGGCCATGTCGGGCAGGAGCTCGGCGCGGAGCTCGGGCAGGCGATCGGCGGCGATCGCGGCGCGCATGCGTTCGAGCAGGCGGTGGAAGAAGCGCAGGTTGTGCAGCGAGAGCAGCATCGGCCCGAGCATCTCGTCGGTCGTGAACAGGTGCCGCAGGGTGCCCAGGGAGTACTGCGAGCAGGCGGGGCAATCGCAGGTCGGGTCCAGGGGGCCGGTGTCGCGCATCCAGCCGCGGTTGCGCAGGTTCAGGCGCCCGCGGCTGGTGAAGGCCGAGGCGCTGCGCGCGTTGCGCGTCGGCGTCACGCAGTCGAACAGGTCGATGCCCGCCGCCACCGCGTCGAAGAAGTCCTCGGGAGTCCCGACGCCCATCAGGTAACGCGGCTTGTCGGCCGGGAGCAGGGGCGCGGTGTGGGCCACGGCGGCGCGCGCGTGGGCCCGATCCTCGCCGACGCTCACGCCGCCGATCGCATGGCCCACGAGGTCGTGCGCGCAGACCGCCTCGACCGACGCGCTGCGCAGGTCGGGGAAGGCGCCGCCCTGCACGATGCCGAAGAGCGCCTGGCCGCGCTCCTCGCCGCCGAGTTCGCGGTGGCGGCGCACCGCGCGCTCGAGCCAGCGGTGCGTGCGCGCGGTGGCGTCCTCGACGCCGGCGCGCTCGAGCGGCGCGGGCGGGCAGTGGTCGAAGGCCATCTGCACGTCGGCGCCGAGTCGGGCCTGGATCTCGACCGCGCGCTCGGGCGAGAGGCGCACGTTGGCGCCGTCGACGATCGACTTGAAGGTCACGCCGCCCTCGTCGAGGCGCACCAGCTCGCGCATGCTGAACACCTGATAGCCCCCCGAATCGGTCAGGATCGGGCCGTCCCAGGCCATCATGCGGTGCAGGCCGCCGAGCTCGGCCACGACGTCTTCCCCCGGGCGCAGGTGCAGGTGGTAGGTGTTGGCGAGCAGCATGCGCGCGCCGGCCTCGCGCAGGTCGCGCGGCAGCACGCCCTTGACCGTGGCGCGCGTTCCGACCGGCATGAAGGCCGGTGTCTCGACCGCTCCGTGGGGCGTGTCGAAGCGCGCGACGCGCGCGCCGCTGCGCGGGCAGCGGGCGAGCACCTCGAAGCCGAACGAGCTCACGGACGCGGCGCGGCGGGGAGCCGCGTGGGTCGGGCTTCGGGGTAGTGGTGGAGCAGGATGGCCTCGCTGGTCCAGCCCGCGGCGGCGTACTCGCGGGCGCCGATCTGGCACAGGCCGACGCCGTGGCCGCGGCCCAGGCCCTCGAGATAGAGCCCCTCGCCGATCGGATCCCCCAGGCGCGGCCAGGTCGCCACGACGCGCCCCGAGAGCACGGTGCCGTGACCCAGGCGTCGGCGCAGCTCGCCGAGCTCCAGGCGCGCCAGGCCCCGCTCGCCCACGAGCTCGACCTCGAGCCAACGGCCGTGCAGGTCGGCGCGCGCGGGGCGCAGGGCGACCAGGCGCTCGCCCAGCCCGAGCTCGCGCGCGAGCCGCGCGAGCTCCTCCGCCTTCAAGGTGACCTTCCAGCGCACCTTGCCGCGCGTCAGCGACTCGCCGGCCTTGGGCTCGGCGAGCGTGCGCCCTTCCTCCGCGCCGATGCGCGCGCAGGGTTCGCAGGGCGCGCCGCCGACGCCGGGCCGCGCCCAGGCCGGGGCCTCGAGCGGGAAGACGTCGGCGAAGGCCGCGCCGTGGCCGCCGCAGGCCGCGTGGAAGCGCGCGTCGAGCACCTCGCCGGCGCGCATCAGCACCAGGCCCGCGCTGCGCTCGCAGGCCGCCAGGAGCTGCGCGCCCGCGCGGCGCGAGCCCGCGTCGGTGCCCGGCTCGAAGCGGCCGCGATACACCTGGTCGCGGGTGTCGCTCCACAGGAAGGCCCCCGCGCCGCGCGCCGCGAGGGCCGCGAGGGCGTAGCTGCGCGCGGCGATCGCCTGGGCCTCGAGCTCGGCGGGGAGCGCGCTCCACAGGACGAGCTCGGCGGCGACGACGCCCGTGACGTACTCCTCGAGCGGGACGTGGGCCGTGGCGCGCAGGCCGCCGTCCGGGTGCGGCTCGACCCACACCGGTCCGGGATGCGCCTGACCGAGCAGGCGCAGCACGCCGTCCGCGCCCGCGTCGACGCGCAGCAGCGTGCCGCGCCGGCCGTCGTCCGCGACGAGCTGGGCGCCCACGCGTTCGACGGCGAGCCTGCGGCCGTCGGCGTCGAACTCGAGCCGCGCAGCGCCCTCCGCCGGGGCCAGGCGCACCGGCACGACGTCGACGGCGCGCGTCCAGCGCGCGGGGGCCTCGGGCGCGTGGGGCAGGCGCGCGGGCGTCGGCGCGGGCAGGTGGCAGGCGGCGGCCGAGACGAGCAACGCGAGCGCGGCGGGGTGGAGGAGCGGCCGGGTGCGCGGCATACGTTCACGCTCCGCTGAAGAGTCCGCCCGGGCCGACCTCGCGCTCGGGAGCGCCGATCGCCGCGCAGCCGCGGGCCGTGATCTGGCGCCCGCGGGCGGTCTTCTGCACGAAGCCCGAGCGCAGGAGGTGCGGCTCGAAGACGTCCTCGATCGTGTCCTCGGCCTCGCCGACCGCGGCGGCGATGGTCTTGAGGCCGAGGGGCGCGCCGTTCTTCGCCAAGCAGTCGAGGATGCGCCGGTCGAGCTCCTCGAGGCCGTGTTCGTCGACGCCCATGCGCCGCAGGGCCTCGGCCGCCAACGGGGCGTCGATCCTCGGCGCGCTCCGCACCTGGGCCAGGTCGCGCGCGCGGCGCAGGAACCGGTTGGCGATGCGCGGCGTGCCGCGGGCGCGGGTGGCGACGAGCTCGGCAGCCGCCGGGTCGAGTTGCACGCCGAGCAGCGCCGCGGAGCGCGCGAGGATGCGCACGAGCTCGGCCGACGGGTACGGATCGAGGCGCTCGAGCAGGCCGAAGCGGCTGCGGAAGGGGCTCGAGAGCAGGCCCTCGCGGGTCGTGGCGCCCACCAACGTGAAGGGCTGCAGCGGCAGGGGCAACACCCGCGCGTGGGGGCCCTGGTCGAGGGTGAAGTCGACCGTGAAGTCCTCCATCGCGGTGTAGAGGTACTCCTCGACCGCGGCCGGGACGCGGTGGATCTCGTCGATGAACAGCACGTCCCCGCGCTGCAGGTTGGTCAGGATCCCGACCAGGTCCTTGGGGCGCTCGAGGGCCGGGCCGCTGGTGGAGACCAGGTGCGAGCCGAACTCGCCGGCCAGGATGCGCGCCAGGCTGGTCTTGCCCAGTCCCGGCGGGCCGGAGAGCAGGACGTGGTCGAGGGTCTCGCCGCGCTGCAGGGCGGCGGCGATCGCGACCCGCAGGTTCGTGACGGCCCGCTCCTGGCCCACGAACTCGGCGAAGCTCCCCGGGCGCAGGCCGACCTCGACCTCGCGTTCGTTCACCCCCTCGACGCCCGCGAGGGCTTCCGGGTCGAAGACGTGCTCCTCGCTCGACATGGGGGGCGAGCATAGCGGTCGGCCCGGCGCCGCCGAAGGCCGGGGGGGTGCTCCGGAGCGGGGCGCGGCGCGGGCGTGCGGCACCGCACGGCGGGGGAGTGGGGAGCGCTCGCCCGCCCCGCCGCTCCCGTGCCCGGAGGGGCCGCGCGGCTCCCGCGCACGGCGCGGATTCGGAGCGCAACTCCTTTCGCCACAAGGGCTTGCACGCTGAACCGGGGTCGGCGCCGAGGGCCGCGGAGAGGCGGCACGGGGATTGACTCCGGGCCCCAGGTTCTTCCCCCGGACCCCGCGAGCCCTGCGGTCCATGCCCCCCGTCCAACCTCTCTCACGAACGACCGACGCCGAGCGACCCGAATCCAGCGGTCCCTGGGGCGCGAGGCGTCGGCGAGGGCAGGTCCACCGGTCCTGGGGAGGCCCGGTCGGACGACCTGCCCCGCGGGGGGTGGTGGGCCGGCGCGGTTCGCGGTCCGTCCGGCGGGGAGACCCTTGCCCCCGCGCCCCGCGAATCGAAGGGGCCGTCGCCCCACCCGAGGGGTGCGACCTCAGACAGGACGGGACCTGGCGGCGGGCGTTCGCTACCCTTTGGGCCCCCGTAGCGGTCCTTGGCCGCCGTTCTCGCCGTTCGACCCCGCGCGGGTCGGCCGGCCAGGACGGGAGCGACCCGCGACCGGCCGGCGCTGCGGCCCCACCCCTGCCCCCTCGCGACCCGCGACCGTTCGTCTCCCCCGTGACCCTGCCCAGGCCCTCCCGCGTCGACCCGCGCGCGATCGCGAACCCGCTCCCGGGCGCGGTGGGCGCTGGGGTCCGGGCCCGGGGTGCGGCGAGGGTTGCCCACGCCGCGCGCGGGGTAGACGCGGATTCCACACGCCGCGCGCCCCAACTCCGCGCGGGGCCCCTCTCCTGATCCCCGACGCTTCGCGCCGCCGCCGGACCGCACGGTCCGGCCCCTTTCCCGCTCCGAACATCCCCGCCTCTCCGTGACGACCAGGATGAAATCGACCCGGCTCCACACGCTGTTCGCCTTCGGCTTCGCGGCGACCCTTGCGTCCTGCTCTGGCGGCGGGAGCAAGACCTCCGTGCCGGTCATGGACCTCGAGGTCGTCTCGAACGGCTTCGGCGAGTTGCTGCCGCACAAGATCCTGCGCCTGGGGTCGGATGGGAACCCGACCCAGCAGGTCCTCGCCATCCGCAGCGAACAGACGTTGCTCGACAACGTGCGCCTGAACAACCCGGTGCAGGCCAGCCCGAACTTCGGCGAGGGCACGGTCCTGCCCGGCGGCGCCCAGGGCAACCACTTCCTCTACGTGCGCTTCACCGACGGGATCGACATCGCCAGCGTGCTGAGCGGTTCGCCCGGCGCGCAGCAGAACGGGGGCCTGACCGGCGCCATCACGGTCGTCGCCATCGATCCGATCACCCAGAGCGCGACTCCGATCCGCGGCCGTTCCTTCGTCAATGGTCGGACCTACGCGGGTCCCGCCCTGGGCGAGCCCCCGCTGCTCGAGCTGCAGGAGTGGGTGCGGCTGGAGGACGGCTTCTTGGTGCTCAATCCGGGCATCGACAACGACTCCGACGGCACGCCCGACGGCCTGGGCTTCCCCGGAACGCAGACGAGCTTCGTCGGGGCCCAGGAACTCCTGGGCGAGAACGCCTTCGTCTTCGTCGTGGACAGCGACGGCGACCTGCGCACCCACGAGACCTTCCCGGCGGGCCAGCAGATCCGCATGCAGATCTCGACCTCGGTCAAGTCGGTCAACGGCAAGAACCTGATCCGGCGCGCGGTCGCGTCGACCACGGTCGGTGTCGACACGATCCAGCCGGACGCCTCCTTCGAGCCGCCGCCCAACAGCTTCCCGCGGGTCGTGCCGAACGCCGGCAGCCAGGACGTCGATCCCCTGACCGACATCCTGGTCGAGTTCACCGAGGCCATCCAGCCGCTCACCCTGGGCAGCCTGCCGAGCAATCGGCCCCCCAACCTCTCGCCCGCGATCGGCGTGAGCTTCGGGCCGTCGACCCAGACCGCCAACATGCCCTTCACGGTCATGCCCGTGAGCGTCTTCGACCTCACGACCTACCGACTCACGATGGCCTTCAACTTCCCCGGGGCCGGGCCGGAGATCCAGAGCTGCGGCGTGCTGAACCGGGTCGACATCGTCATCAACTCCGGGCAGTTCCAGGACCTGAGCGGCAACTTGAACAACCTCTCGGGGGCGTCGTTCTTCGTCACGGGCGAGGGGCCGGGCCTGGTCAATGCCCCGGTCGCTCCGGACGCGATCTACGTCGCGCGCAGCATCCCGCAGCAGGGCATCTCCGTCATCGACCTCAACGGCTTCGGCGGCAGCACGGGCAACCCCACCTTCGACCCGACCTTCGCGACGTTGACCGAGGGGCACTCGAACTACGTCAACAACCCGAACCTGCGCCTGCAGGGCTCGCAGCTCGTCCCGGCCCTGAACACGCCGACCTGCACCTTCGACGGGGGCTCGGCGGGCGTGTTCCGGCCCACCCTGGACAGCGGCCTCAACGACCTCGTGGTGCGCGCGCCGATCGTCCTCCAGCCGGCCGACATGATGTTGGGCCAGGCGCTCGACACGGCCTTCAGCAACGCGCCCGCGCCCTTCGGGTGCCAGGCCGGCGGCGGCAACCTGTGCGCCCTCGACGGCCAGAAGTTCATCAACATCATCTTCGGCGGCCCCAACACGGTCACGCCGCCGATCCTCAACATCCAGCCGGAGAACACGGCCATCGGCGGGCAGAACATGATCTCGTTCGCGCCCCACCCGAACCCGCCGCCGCTGCAGTTCCCGCCCCTGTGCATCTCGCCCTTCCTGGGCGCCAAGGAGCCGACCTCGATCGGCTCGCCCACGACGAACCTGCTCGTACCCGGGGACCCCTTCGGGCAGCCCACCGCGGCGATCCCGATCCCGCCCTCGGGGATGCTCTCGCCCGAGCAGAACTCCTGGTTCGAAGGGCCCTCGCCGCCCGCCGACAACATCGCGGCCTGCGCCCAGTACATGGTGCGCCAGCAGGTCGGCCAGTTCCTGTACACGATCGACCTGGCGCGGAAGGAGCTCGTGGTGCTGAACTCCAACCGCATGACGGTGCTCGACCGGATCCCGTTGCCGGACCCGACCGAGTTGGCCATGTCGCCGAACCTCAACCTGCTGGCGGTGTCGAACCAGAACATCGACCTGGTCACGTTCATCGACATCGACCCCGCCTCGGCCACCTTCCATCAGGTGATCCAGCAGACCGTCGTGGGCAAGCGCCCGCGCGGCATCGCCTGGGAGCCGGGCAACGAGGACATCCTGGTCTGCAACGAGGGCGACGACAGCGTCTCGATCCTCTCGGCCTTCTCCCTGCAGGTGCGCAAGACGGTCAGCTCCCAGCTCGATCGGCCCTTCGCCATCGCGCTCACCCCGCGCCAGACCACCTTCGGTTTCCTGCGCGGCGTCTACTTCGCCTGGATCCTGAACCGCAGCGGCCGGGTGGCCCTCTTCGAGTCCGGCCCCAACGGGGTCAACGGCTGGGGCTACGACGACATCGTCGGCATCGCGCCGCAGACCTTCCAGAACCCCAAGGCCATCCAGCCCGACCACATCGACCTGCGCAGCTCGGTCTGGGTCGCCCACGAAGGTCCCCTGGATCCGGCCACGGAGGCCCCCGGGCCGCTGAACATGCCGGCCCTGACCAACGTCGCGATCGAGAGCGGCATCTCGGGGCAATTGCCCCTCAACGTGCAGTCGCTCTTCATCCCGCAGTTCCGCGACATGTCGGTGGGCGCCACGGTGTCCCTCGGTCCGGACGTGCTCTCGGGCATCCCGGTCGACATCGCCTTCGACAACATGCGCAACCTGGGCGGCATCCAGAACCTGCACCCCAGCGGGTTCAGCGCCGGCGTGCCCGTGCGCCTCAACGGCAAGAACCTCGTCCGTCAGACCACGGCCCAGGGCTTGGTCAACACCAACGAGCCCAAGTACCTGTTCGTCGCCGTGCCGAGCCCCCAGACCGGCTCGATCGGGGTGATCGACGTGATCGACATCGGGGGTGGGTTCACCCGCGTCGACACGAACGCGTTCCAGGCCGGGATCCAGTCGATCTCCGCGCCGGGAGCCTTCCTGGTGGCGGACTACTTCCGGCAGTGACGCGCGTCCCGATGCAACCCATGCCCTCCCCGCAGCGAACGAAGGCTCCCCTGGACGGGAGCCCCTCCGAGGTGTCCATGTCGAAGCTCCACATCGGGCTCTTGTCCTTGGGTTCGGGTCTCCTGCTCCTCGGCGGATGCGGCGGCAGCAGCTCGCGGGGAGAAGGGGAGGTCGCCGTCTTCACCATCCAGCAGGTGTCGAACGGGTTCGGCCAGCTCCTGCCGCACACGACCTTCCGCCTGGGCCCGGACAACCAGCCCACGGCGCAGATCGTCTCGATCCGTTCCCAACAGGACCTGCTCGCCAACGTCCGGCGCAACAACCCGGTCCGGCCCACGCCGACCTTCGATCCGGGCACCCTGCTGCCCGGCGGTCAGCAGGGGAACCACTTCCTGTTCGTCACGTTCACCGAGCCGATCGACGTCGCGACCGTGCTCTCGCCGGCCCCGGGGCAGGCCGGAGCCAGCGGTCTGACCGGCTCGATCACCGTCACGGCCTTCGACCCGGCCGGTGGCACGAGCGTCCCGATCCTCGGGCGAGCCTTCGTCGACGGGAAGACCTTCGCCGGTCCGGCGCTCGGCTCGCCGCCGCAGCTCGAGCTGCAGACCTGGCTGACCCGCGATCCGGACAGCGGGCTCCCGATCGTCAACCCGGCGATCGACAACAACCTGGACGGCGTGCCGGACGGCCTGGGATTCCCCGGGACCCAGTCGGCCTTCGAGGGCGCGAACGAGCTGGTCTCGCCCAACACGTTCGTGTTCGTGATCGACACCGACGCCGACCTGCGCAGCCACGAGGCCTTCCCCTCCGCGCGCCAGATCCGGATCCAGGTCGCCACGTCGGTGCGCTCGACGAGCGGCAAGCCGCTGGTCGCCCAGGCGCTGGTCTCGACCACAGTGGGGAGCGACGCCCTGCAGCCCGAGGTCCTGATCACCCCGCCGCCGACGAGCTCGCCGCTGGTCGTGCCCGGCCTCGGACAGGCCGACGTCGATCCGCTGACCGAC
Organism: uncultured Planctomycetaceae bacterium; assembly: GCA_964394665.1. Classification (GTDB taxonomy): domain Bacteria; phylum Planctomycetota; class UBA1135; order UBA1135; genus CAYMYN01. The sequence continues at coordinate 6,601 of CAYMYN010000044.1, read as the reverse complement.
ATCCGGGTGTCGTTCTCCGAGCCGATCCAACCCTGGACGGTGGGGGACCTGCCCATCGGCGTGCCCCCGAACCTCAGCCCGGCCATCCGGGTGAGCTTCGGGCCCGACACGTCCCAGGTCGACATGCCGTTCCACGCCCTGCCGGCCAGCGTCTACGACCTCTCGACCTACATCCTGACGCCGGCCTTCAACTTCCCCGGGGAGGGGCCCCAGGGCAACGAGTGTGGGTTCTTCAACCGCGTGCGCATCGACGTCAACGCGGGGCAGTTCAGCGACCTCAGCGGGAACTTCAACACCATCTCCGGCAACACGTTCTTCGATACCGGTCCGGGTCCGGGCCTGGTCAATGCCCCGGTGGCTCCGGAGGCGATCTACATCGGCCGCTCGGGCTTCGAGGCGGGCATCTCGGTCATCGACCTGAACGGCTTCGGGGGCGGCACGGGCGATCCGACCTTCGACCCCTCCTTCGAGAACACCCAGGAGACCGACAGCAACTTCCCGAACAACACGAACCTGCGCTTCCAGGGCTCCCTGCTCGTTCCGGCCCTGGTCCCGGGCACGTGCACGATCAACGGCGGCTCCGCGGGAGCCTACACCCTGACCCGCGACAGCACCCTCGACGACCTCGTCGTGCGCGCGCCCCTGCTGCTGCAGGTGACGGACATGCACCTGGGCTGGGCCCTCGACCGGACCTTCAACAACGGGCCGGTGCCCTTCGGGTGCCAGTCGGGCGGCGGCAACCTGTGCGCGGTCACGGGTCTCAAGCGCACCATCGTGGCGGTCACGAGCGGCACGCTGAACCCCAACGCGACCCAGCAGGGGGGAGCGGGCGTCGTGATCGACGGTGCGCCGAACCTGATCACCTGGTCGCCGCACCCCAACCCGCCGCCGCTGCGGTTCCCGCCGCTGTGCATCTCGCCCTTCCTGGTGGCGCTCGAGCCCACCTCGGTCGACGTCACGCTGCCGCCCCCCGCGGGACCGGGCCTGATCAACCTCCTGGTTCCCGGGGATGCGCTCGGCGATCCGCTGAACGGAGTCCCGCCCAGCGGCCTGCTCGCGGAGCAACCGACCTCGTTCTTCGACGGACCCTCGGGCCCGCAGGACAACCTGGCCAACTGCCAGAACTTCACCACGCGCCAACAGGTCGGCCAGTTCCTGTACGTGCTCGACCGGGCCGCGCGCGAGGTGGTCGTGCTCAACTCGAACCGCATGACGGTCATCGACCGCATCCCGGTTCCTGACCCGACCTCGGCGGCGATCGGCACCAACCTGACCCTGCTGGCGGTGACCAACCAATCGGTGGACACGGTCACGTTCATCGACATCAACCCCAGCTCGGCGACCTTCCATCAGATCGTCAAGACGACCAGCGTGGGGCGCTCGCCCCGCGGCATCGCCTGGGAGCCGGGCAACGAGGACGTGCTCGTCTGCAACGAGCTCGACAACACGATGTCGATCATCTCCTGCTTCTCGCTGGAGGTGCGCAAGGTCGTCGGGGCCTTCCTCGACCGGCCCTTCGAGGTGGCGATCACCCCGCGCCAGATCAACTTCGGCTTCCAGCGCAACGTCTACTTCGCCTACGTGCTGAACCGCAGCGGCAAGGTGGCGGTGTACGAGTCTGGCCCGAACGCGGTCAACGGCTGGGGCTACGACAACTTCGTCGGCACGGTCACCGAGACCTTCCTCAACCCCAAGACGATCCAACCCGACCCGACCGATCTGCGCTCGGCCTTCTGGGTCCTGCACCAGGGTCCGATCGACCTCGCCACCGGTCAGCCGGGCGTCGAGACCGAGGGAGCCGTGTCGCGCTGCGTGGTCGAGAGCGCGATCACGGGCCAACTGCCGCTCAACGTGCAGTCGCTCCTGATCCCGCAGTTCCGCGACATGTTCCTGCGCGTGCAGCTCTCCATCGGCCAGGACCGTATCTCCGGCATCCCGGTCGACCTGGCCTTCGACAACCTGCTCAACATCGGCGGACTGCAGAACTTCGCCACCAGCTTCAGCGCGGGTTCAGCCCTGATCGTCAACGGCAAGTCGATCGTGCGCGGCAACCCGGGGGCTTCCTCGAGCTCTCCGCGCTACCTCTTCCTCGCGGTGCCGAACCCCTCGAGCGGCCAGCCGGTGGTGGACGTGGTGCGCCTGGACGGCGCGTTCCAGCGGGTGGACACGTCGAAGTTCCGTCCCGGCGTGAACTCGATCCCGGTCGGCTCGGCGAGCGTGTTGATGGACTACTTCCGTCAGTGACGGGCGGGCCAGGGCCCATGGACGAGCGACGTCCCGCCGCGCGGCGGGGCGTCGCTCGTCGTCGATGGGGAGGTTCGCGCAGGAGCGCTGCTCGCCTCCGCGGTAGGATGGTCGGCCGCACACCGCCATGAGCCCCGAGCCGGAGAAGGTGCGTTCGATGTTCGCCCGCATCGCGGGGCGCTACGACCTCCTGAACCGGGTGCTCTCGGCGGGGATCGACCAGCGCTGGCGCCGCCGTGCCGTGCGGCGCGCGGGTCGGCTCGAAGGCGCGCGGGTGGTCGACGTCTGCTGCGGCACGGGCGACCTGGCCATGGCCTTCGCCGAGCGCGGCGCGCGCGTGATCGGCGTCGACTTCACGCCCCAGATGCTGGAGCGCGCGGCGCGCAAGGGCGGCCAGACGCGCCGGCCGCTCTTCGTGCACGGAGACGCCCTGCGCCTGCCCCTGCGGGACGGGGCGGCCGACGTGGCGAGCGTGGCCTTCGGGTTGCGCAACGTCGCCGACCGCGCCGGCGGCCTGCGGGAACTCGCGCGCGTCGTGAGGCCCGGGGGGCGGGTGCTGGTGCTCGAGTTCAGCACACCGCCCGGGCGCGTGCTCGGCGGCGCGTACCGCGCCTACTTCACGCGCATCCTGCCGCGCATCGGCCGCTGCGTGTCGGGGGACAGCGACGCCTACGACTACCTGCCGCGCACGGTGCTCGCCTGGCCGGAGCCCGCTCGACTGGCGGCGGAGATGGCCGACTGCGGGTTGGTCGACACGGGCTTCGAGCTCCTGACCGGCGGCATCGCGTGCCTGCACCACGGCCGCGTGCCGGGTGGGGGAGACCGGTGAGCGGAGCGCGCCTGCAGCCGGCGGCGGGCCAGCGGCGCCGGGAAGGGGCCGCGCCCGAGCACGGTCACGAGTGGAGCGTGCGCGGCCATCACACGAGCCTCAGCCTCGGCTGGCTCGCGATGGTGCCGCTGCTCGTCGCCTACGAGCTCTCCCTCGGCCAGACCGACCCGCGCCTGCGCAACGCCTCCGAGCTGTTGCTCTTCCGCGTCCTGGCGCCCTTGGGCGAGAGCGGCGATCCGCTCCGCCACGCGGCCCTGGTGCTCGTCAGCGCGGGGGCCTTGACCCTGTGCTTCCGCCGCCGCGTGGCGCTGCTGCCGGGCCTGTTCCGGGTCTTCGTGGAGGGCGCGCTGGGCGCGTTGCTGCTGGGGCCGGCCCTGGCGCTCTTCGTGCACCTGCTCGGCGTGCCGCTCGAGGGCGGCGAGGTGGGCGCCCTGCCGGTGGGCGTCCAGAGCGCGCCGCACCTGGCGCGGGGCGCCCAACTCCTGGGCGGCGCGGCCTACGAGGAGCTCGTCTTCCGCGTGTTCGCCTACGCGCTGTGCTACCTGGTCGTGCGGCGCTCGGCGGCCTTCCTCGGGATCCTGCCCGCCGCCGCCCACGGCGCGGCGGAGTTGGTCGCCGTCCTGGGCTCCGCCTTCCTGTTCGCGGCCTTCCACCTGGAGGCCGTGACGGGCTGGATCTCCGCGGGGGGCGAGGCCTTCTCGGGCCCCGTCTTCACCTGGCGCGTGCTCGCGGGCATCCTCTTGGCGCTGCTCTTCCGCTGGCGCGGACCGGGGGTGGCGGCCTGGACCCACGGGCTGTTCAACCTGGCCCTCTACCTGGGCGCGGGACCGGAGGCCTTCCTGTGAGTCGTTTCTTCGTCGGCATCACCGGCGCGAGCGGGCACGCCTATGCCGAGCTCCTGATCCGGAGCCTCGTGGCCGCGGGCCACGGGGTCGACGTCGCCGTGACCGACGCGGGCGTCAAGGTGCTCGAGCACGAGCTCGGCGTGCGGGCCGGCGCGGGGGGGCGCGAGCTCGGCGCGCGGCTCCCCGAGTGGCTCGGCGCGGAGGTCGCCCGATCGGTGCGCGTCTTCGCCTCCGACGCGATCGAGGCCCCGCCTTCCTCGGGCACGTCCCTCACGGGGGGCGTGATCCTGTGCCCGTGCAGCATGGGTACCCTGGCGCGCGTCGCGGCGGGCTTCAGCTCGAACCTCGTCGAACGCGCGGCCGACGTGGCGCTCAAGGAGGGGCGCAACCTGGTCCTGGTGCCGCGCGAGACCCCGCTCTCGCAGATCCACCTCGAGAACCTGCTGCGCCTGGCGCGCATGGGCGCGGTCGTGCTGCCCGCCATGCCCGGGTTCTATCACCACCCGCGCTCCCTCGAGGACCTCGTCGCGCACGTCGTCGGCAAGGTGCTCGATCGACTGGGGGTCGAGCACGCGCTCACCCGCCGTTGGTCGGGCACTGCGCCGCCGGAGGACCGGGGGCTCGAGGGCTGACCCCGATGGCGACCCTGCGTGACTATCTCGGGCTGGTCAAGTTCAGCCACTCGGTGTTCGCCCTGCCCTTCGCCTTGCAGGGGGCTTGGATGGCGAGCCGCGGTCTGCCGAGCGCGGGCGATCTGTCGCTCATCGTGCTCTGCGCGGTGGCGGCTCGCACGGCCGCGATGGCCTTCAATCGTCTGGTCGACCGGCGCTTCGACGCCGCCAATCCGCGCACCGCGGGGCGCGAGCTGCCGACCGGCAAGGTCGCTCCCGGCGCGGCGGCGGCGCTGTGCGCGGGCGCGGCGGCGGTCTTCGTCGCCGGGGCCTTCGCGCTGAACCCGCTGTGCGGCCAGCTCGCCCTGCCGGTGCTCGCGATCCTGCTCGGCTACAGCTTGGTGAAGCGCTTCAGCGCCGCGGCGCACCTGGTGCTCGGGGTCTCGCTCGGCCTGGCGCCCCTGGGCGCGTGGTTGGCCGTGCGCGGAGGCCTGGGCGCGGATGGGCCGGCGGTGTTGTGGCTCGCCCTGGGCGTGAGCGTCTGGGTCGCGGGCTTCGATCTCATTTATGCCTGCCAGGACATCGACTTCGACCGCCGCTCGGGGTTGCGCTCGATCCCGGCACGCTGGGGGGCGGGGGCCGCGCTCGGCCTCGCGCGCGTTCTGCACGTCCTCGCGGTGGCCTGTTTCGCGTTGCAGGCCGCGAGCTTCGAGTTGGGCTGGATCTACTGGAGCGCCCTGGCCCTCGCCGCGGGCCTGCTCGTGTGGGAACACCGCCTGGTCCGCGCCCAGGACCTCTCGCGCGTCGACCTGGCGTTCTTCGCCGTCAACGGCTGGGTGGGCGTCGCGTTGTTCCTGGGGCTGGCCCTCGACCTGGCGTGGGGCGGCGCGCCGGCGGCGAGCGTCGCGAGCGGAGGTCCGGGCTGATGGCCGCGCGCGCCAAGGATCCGCTGCCCCAGGACGTGCTCGCGGGCCTCGAGGGTCGGCTCCCCGGTGCGCTCGCCCGCGGCTACCTCCTGCGCGGCGAGGAGCGTTGGTTCCGCGAGCAGGCCGTGGCCCTCGTCGCGGCGCGCGCCGAGGCCCTGGGCTACGAGCTCTCGCGCCACGATGGCTCGGACCCCGAGTTCTCCGCCGCGCGCCTGCTCGACGATCTCTCCGCGGCGCCGATGTTCGCGGCCGGCCGCTGCATCGTGCTGCGGGATCCGGAGGCGGCCAAGAAGCCCCAGAGCACGCCCTTGCTCGACAAGCGCGAGGACGGCAAGCCCTCGGCCTTCACCAACGCGGCGCTCGCCTGGCTCGCGGGCGGGGCGCCGGGCTGCCTGGTGATCTCCTCGCGCGGCATGCGCGCGGACCACGCGGTGGCGAAGGCGCTCGTGAAGGCGGGGGGCGAGTCGCTCTCCTTCCGCAAGCTCTACGACACGCCGCCGCCCTGGAGCCCCGACCCGTCGCGCACCGAGCTGGCGCAGTGGCTGCTCGGGCGGGCGCGGGAGCTGGGGGTGCGGCTCGCGCCGCAGGACGCGGGTTACGTCGCGGCGGCGACCGGCAACGACCTGGCGGCGCTCGAGACGCAGCTCGAGAAGCTGCGCCACGGCGGCGGCAGCGCGCTGCGCGAGATCGTGGGCTGGGACTCGAGCGCCGCGCCCTGGGCGTTGGTCGAGCCGTTCCTGGCGGGCGACCTGCCGCGGGTGTTGATGGGGCTGCAGGCGCTCTACGCCTCGGGGTTCGAGAGCAGCGGCAAGCGCGAGCGCGCGCCCGCGGCCCTCGCGGCGGTGCTGCTCGGCAGCCTGCGCGGCCCCCTGCGCCAGACCGTGGTCGGCGCGCGGGCCCTCGCGGCCGGGCGATCCCTGGCGGCGGCCGCCGAGGAGGCCGGCGTGAAGGGCTTCCAGGGCGCCCAACAGGCCTTCGAAGCCCGTCTGCGCGAGCGCGGCGCGGCGGAGTGGGAGCGCATGCTCGAGGACCTGGGCGAGCTCGAGCGCCGCAGCCGTTCGGGGGCCGAGTTCGACCAGACCGACCTCGTCCAGCTCGCGTTGCGCTGGGCGCGCGCCGCGCGGCCCGCGGGGCCGACGCCGCGGC
>CAYMYN010000043.1:0-30670 GCA_964394665.1 uncultured Planctomycetaceae bacterium | reverse complement strand
ACTCCGGCATGACGGGCTCGTCCTTCACGACCGTCAACATCGCCGCCGTCGGCGGTGCGAACCCCGGCGACACCCGTCGCTACCAGCTCTGGTTCCGCGACACCGCGGGCCCCTGCGGCAGCGGCTTCAACTTCACCAACGGCCTCGAGGTCGTCTGGCAGCCCTGATGCCGGGTCGGGGCCAGCCGCTCCGCGGTTGACCCCCTGACCTTTCCCGCGCGGCGATCGGCTCGGCCGGTCGCCGCGCGGTTCGTTGGGGGCGGGACGTCCACGGCGGGAGCGCGCGCCGGACGCACCCCTGGTCCACGGCCCGGGCTCACGGGCCGAGCAAGCGTCGGAGGTCCTCGACCCGCGGATCGTGGGGCAGGCGCGCGCGGGCTTCGTCGTAGGCGCGCCGGGCGGCGTCGCGTTCACCGAGCGCCGTCCGGGCGCGGATCAGGACCTCGTAGGCGGCGGGCAACCAGGCGACGCTCGCCTGGGGCGAGCGCAGCGCGAGCTCCGCGTTCCGCGCCGCGTCCGCGGGAACACCCTGCTCGAGTTCGAGCAGGGCCAGGAACAAACGGGAGAAGAAGTGCTCGGGGTCCACCCCGAGGGCGGCCCGCCACGCGGTGCGCGCTCCTTCGGAATCGCCCCGCGCCGCGTGGGCCCGGCCTTCTTCGTAGGGGCCGATCGGCAGGTCGGGCCGGCGGACCGTCGCTTCGCGCGCCACCGCGAGGGCCTGTTCGGGTCGCTGGGCGCGCAGGTGCAGGTCGACGAGGGCGGCGAGCACGCCGATGTCGGAGTTCGAGAGCTGGCGCGCCACCTGGAGGTGCTCGAGGGCGGGCTCGTAGCTCTCGAGCAGGCTCAGCGCGAGACCCAGGTCCTTGCGCGCGAACCAAGCGCGCGGGTTCTCCTCCACCGCGCGCTCGAGCCAGGGCAGCGCCGCCTGCGGTCGGCCGTGCTCGAGCTCGTGGATGCCGAGTTGCCAGAGCCCCATCGAGTCGCTCGTGTCGACCCCCGGCGGCACGCTGCGCACGAAGAGCACCAGGGCGGCGGTCGAGGCCGCGACGCCCAAGAGGGGCAGCAGGCGGCGGGCGCGGAGCAGTTCGTAGGCGAAGACCAGGGTGGACCCGGCGTAGATCGCCAGCGCTGGGAGCACGGGGACGCGGAAGCGCGAGCAGACGAAGAACGCGATCACGCTCGCGCTGTAGACCACGAAGTACAGGGCCAGGGGCAGGCGCGCGAGGCCGCGCCGGCGGAAGGAGAGCAGGAACCCGACCAGGCCCAGGGGCGCGAGCAAGGCGAAGCCCGTGGGGAGCGCGCGCAGCAGGGGATCGAAGTGGTGGGCGAAGAATCGCTCGTCCGCGTTGTTCCCGAGCTCCACGTGGCTGAGGAACAGCCGCAGCTTCCAGATCTGGTGGGGGATCGACTCCTCTGGCGAGGAGAGGATCCAGCTCCAGGCTCGCCGCGCGTAGTGTCTCGAGACCTCGGAGGGCAAGAGGGGACGGCCTTCGCTCCGCTCCGCCAGCGCGATCGCGTCGTGGTACCCCTCCCACCAGCCGGGGCGCGTTCCGGGCACGATGGCCGTGCTGCCGTCGGAGTCGGGGTTGTTGCCGATCCAGAAGTTGACGCCCCCCTGGGTACTGACGAGCACCCGGTCCCCGGCAACGAACGTGTTGTAGGCGCTGACCGGGAGGATCGGCAGCAGGGTGCCCGCGGCGAGCGCGAGGCCGCCGAGCAGTCCCTGCCGCAGACGCGCGCGATGCGTCCAGAGGAGCCACGCCGCGAGGCAGGGCAACAGGAGCAGGATGTTCGGCCGCACGAGGGCCGAGAGTCCGAAGGCCATCCCCGCGGCCAGGGCCGTCGCAGGCCGCGGATGCTCGTCCAGCTCGAGCGTGATGCGTAGGCCCAGGAGATAGAGCGGGACGGCGAGCGTCTCGATGAGCAGCTCCCCGTCGAAGTAGATCAGCACCCAGTTGGTCGCCGCGAGCAGGCCCGCGACCGCCGCGACCCGCGGGTCGAACAGGCGCCTCGCGCTGGAGTACACGAGGTAGGTCGTCGCCGTCCCGAGCAAGGCCTGCACCAGCCGCGGGACGAGCAGTCCTTCGCCGAATAGGCGGAAGATCCCCGCCAGGAACCAGGGATAGAGCGGGGCGCGGAAGAAGGGACCGGGCTGGAATTCCTGGCCCCGCGCGACGGCCCGCGCCCACTCGACGTGGTAGAGCGCGTCCATCGTCGGCGCGTCGAACAGCGGGCTGGCCCGCATCCACAGCACGTGCGCGACGCGCAGCGCCAGGGCCAGGACGCAGATCGCCGCGACGACGAAGGACTCGCGGCGCAGGGCCGCCCTCAACGGGGCCCCTCCGGGTCCTCGCCCGCGTAGCCCAGGGTGCGCAACAGGTCGAGGCGCGCAGGGTCGAGCTCGACCTCCACGCCGCGGGCCTCGCGGGCGAGGCGCTCCCGGGCGCGCCCGAAGCGTTCGACCAGCAGGCTGACGAGGTCCCCGCGTGTCGGCACGAGGTCGGTCGTCTCGCGCGCGTCGCGCTCGAGATCGAAGACCTCGGGCGCACCCGCCGGGTCCGCGGGCAGGATGAGCTTGTGCGGGCCGACGATCAGGCTCTCGAGCGCCGGGCCCCAGAAGTTGCCGTGCGCCAGGACGGGCTCGGCCGGGCCAGGACCCGCGCCCCGCGCCCAGGGGACCAAGCTGCGCCCCGCGGCGGTCGCGGGCGGTGCGATCCCGGCCAGTTCGCACAGGGTCGGCCCCACGTCGATCAGCCCGACGCGCGTCGCGACCCGCGCGGGCGCGAGCCGGCCCGGGGCGGAGAGGATCAGGGGCACGTGCGTCAGCTCCTGGTAGAGGGTGTGGCCGTGCTCGAAGCCGCCGTGGTCGAGAAACTCCTCGCCATGGTCGCTGGTGACGACCACGATCGAGTTGTCGAGCTGGCCGCGGCGCTCGAGCTCGGCGAGCAGGCGCCCGATCTGCGCGTCGACGTAGGCCACCTCGCCGTCGTAGAGCCGCGCCGCGCGCTCGATCAACGCCGGGTCGAGCACCAGCCGACCCGAGCGCAGGAGCAGCATGTGCTCCCGTGTCCCGAACACGAACGCGTTCGACTCGCGGTCCTGGGGCGCGGCGAAGCGACGGCGGTACTCGGGCGGCGGGTCGTAGACGGCGTGCGGGTCGAAGTAGTGCACCAGCAGGAAGAACGGCCCGCGCCCGCCGCGGTCGATCCAACGCAGGGCCGCGTCGGTCGTCTCGGTCGCGGGCCGGACGCGGTCGTTGGACCCGTACCACTGCTCGTCGCAGGTGTCGAAGCCGCGGGCCAGGCCGAAGTTCGTCCCGAGGAAGTCCACGTTGACCACCGAGGCGGTGCGGTAGCCGTTGGCGCGGAACCGTTCGGGCAGGGTCTCGACCTCGGGCGAGAGCGCGCGGAAACGCGGCGTCGCGGCGCCGCCGCGCTCGAGGGCGCTCAGGTCGAGCGAGCCCCCCGCGCCGTGCTGCACCGGGTGCAGGGAGGTCAGGAGGGAGGCCACGGACGGCAGGGTCCAGGGCGCGTGCGCCTGGGCGTTCTCGAACTGCACGCCCTCGGCGGCCAGGCGGTCGAGGTGGGGGGTCAGGCCGCGCGGATTGCCGTGGCTGCCGAGCCGGTCGGCCCGCAGCGTGTCGACCACGATCAGGACGACGTTGGGAGCGGCCGGCCGTTCGCCGGAGCAAGCGGCCAGCAGCGCCAGCGCCAACAGCAGGGGGATGGGCGGACGGCGGGGCATGGGCGGGCCAAGGTAGCAGTCGCCGGGGCGCGCGACCGCCCACCTACGCCCAGCGTTCCGGGGCGCGAGCGCCGATCGCCCCCGACCGCGGCCCGGAAACGAAGGCCGCCGGCGGCCGCCCCCGCGAAGGGGGCGACCGCCGGCGGTCGTGCGCCGGGGCGCGGATCAGGGGCAGAAGGTGATGCTCAGGCCATCGGAGAAGTTGAAGCCCGCGCCGCTGAAGGCCGGATCGCGGAACCAGAACTGCACCTTCCAGGTGTCGCCGGCGCTGACCATGCCCGGGCCCGAGTCGGAGGGCGGAGCGTTGAGGTCCCAGGCCTTGTCGGCGTCGCCGAAGAAGTCCGTGAACACGGCCGGCGCCAGGCGATAGGTGCCCATTCCGCCGCTGCCGACGCAGCGGAAGCCGTCGCCGAAGGGGACCTGGATCTGGGCGCCACCGTAGTAGAAGAGGCCCGGCTGGTTGGCCGAGGCACCGGTGACCTGCAGCTCGAGGTCGTTGAGCGAGACGCTGCCGCTACCGACGGCCGCGATCAGCGCGCCCTGGCCCGAGGAGTTCGGTGCGGTCGAGCAGAAGCTGACGATCGTCGCCACGCACTCCTCCTCGAGGCGCCAGATCTCGCCGCCGTTGAAGTCACACAGGTACAGCTCGCCATTGGCGTCCTCGCCGAAGGAAGCGATCGACTCTCCCCCGGGGATGTTGAACTGCGCGGTGCGTTCGGTCACTCCGCCGACGGGGGCCCCGTTCGCTCCGGGCAGGAAGCTCCAGATGCGGCCCGAGCAGTAGTCGCTGAAGAAGTAGTGGCCGTACAGACTGGGCATCAGGCTCCCGCGGTAGACGTAGCCGCCCGTGATCGAGCAATTGCTGCCGGTGGTGTACTGGTGCACGGGCAGGATCAGGTTCGGGGCGTTGCACACGCAGCCCGAGAGCCCGGTGCAGTTGAGTCCCTCCATGCAGCGCCAGCCGAAGTTCTCGCCGCCCGTGCTCGTGGCGGGACGGAAGTTGACCTCCTCGCGGGCGTTCTGGCCGACGTCGGCGATCCACAGGTCGCCCGTCAGGCGGTCGAAGCTGAAGCGCCAGGGGTTGCGCAGGCCCAGGGCCCAGATCAGGTCCAGCGTGCCCGGGTCGCCGACGAAGGGGTTGTCGGTGGGGACGTGCGGGAAGGGCAGGTCCACGTCGAAGCGCAGCATCTTGCCCAGCAGGTTGTTCGGGTTCTGGGAGCGGTTGCCCGGGTCGTTGCCGCTGCCGCCGTCCCCCAGGCCGTAGTAGAGCTTGCCGTCGGGTCCGAAGCGGATGCAGCCCCCGTTGTGGTTGCTGAAGGGCTGCGAAAGGGGGCCGAAGATGACGCTGAAACTCGTCGGATCGATGATGTCGTGGTTGACCGCGTCGCGCAGGTACTGGCGCACCATCGAGCTGCCGCCCGTGTCGGTGTAGCTGATGTAGAACTTGCGGTTGGTCGCGTAGTCGGGGTGGAAGGCGATGCCGAGCAGGCCCCGCTCGCCGCCGCTCGCGGTCAGGGCGCTGATGTCGAGGAAGGGCGTCGCCTGGAGGGTCCCGTTCTTGATCAGGCGGATGACCCCGTTCTGGCGCGCGACGACGATGCGCGTCGTGTCGCCGGGGGGCGAGTCCAGGGCCAACGGGTTGGCGAGGCCCGAGGCGATCTGCGTGGCCTTGAGGCTCTGGGCCTGGGCGCTCGGAGTGCAGAGCAGGGCGGCGAAAGCCAGGGCTGCGAGGCGGGGGGTCCGTCGGTGCATCGCGGGGGACTCCGGAGAGTTTGGGATGGGGGGAGTGGGCCAGCGCGCCGGGGGGCGGGCCGCCGTCGGTCCAGGCTCGCCGGCGCCGGGGCGCACCGACGGATTCCGGGCCGTGGGTCGGACCAGAAGGGTACCACGCTCACCCGGCGCGCGGGTGCGGGCCGGGCGGGGCAGCCCCTGCGTGTAACGGTCCCGTCAGGATGTGTGCCGTGCTGCCAGAGCTCCCGGACGCCCGCGGGAAGGCGAGCGCGCGTTGAGGCCACCTCACGGGCCTGGCATGGTGTGGGCGTGATGTGGAGACGTCGAGCGGCGGGTGGGGGCCTGGGCGGGGCGTGGGCGGCCCTGTCGTTGCTGCCGTTGGCGGCCTGCGGCCGAGGACCGGAGCTGCCCTACCGGCACGTGGTGGTGATCTCGCTCGACACCTTCCGGGCCGATCACCTCGGGAGCTACGGCGGGCACGTTCCGACGCCGCACCTCGACGGCCTGGCCGCCGCCGGCCTGCGTTGCGCGCAGGCCCATGGGCCGGCGCCCACGACCCTCGCGTCGCACACCTCGATGTTCACCGGGCTCCACCCCCACGTGCACGGCGTGCCGCGCAACGGGTTCGTGGTCGACGAGGCGAACGTCACCCTGGCCGAGATCCTGCGGCCGGTGGGTTTCCATTGCGCGGGCTTCCTCGGCTCCTTCGCCCTCGAGAGCCGCTTCGGCCTGAACCAGGGCTTCGATCACTGGGACGAGCAGTTCTCGATCCTGCTCGACGGGCGGGTCTTCGACCAGAACCAGCGCCGCGCGAACGAGGTCACGGACGCCGTCCTGCGCCACCTCGATCGCATCGGCGAGCAGCGACACCTGTTTCTCTTCGCGCACTACTTCGACGCGCACTCGCCCTACGACCCACCGCCGGAGTTCGCCCCGCGCGGACCCGACGGGCCGCTGCCGGGCAGCACCCAGGACGAGATCGGCGCGGCCGTGGCCGAGCACCACCGGGCCCTGTTCGGCGCGGCCCCTTCGCTCCAGGACCTCTTCCGCGCCGGCCTCTCGCGCGAGGTGTTGGCCGCGCCCCACGGCGAGCCGCGGGGCGTCGACCGGCGACTCGCCGACCAGTACGCGGGCGAGGTGGCCTTCCTCGATCAGCAGATCGGGCGCCTGCTCTCGGGGTTGGAAGCGCGCGGGATCCTGCGCGACGCGATCGTGGTCGTCACCGGCGACCACGGCGAGACCTTCTGGGAACACGCCGACCTGTGGAACCACGGGCTGTGGGTGTACGACACGACCCAACGTGTGCCGCTGATCCTGCGCCTCCCCGACGGCCGCGGCGCGGGGCGCGTGCTCGAGCAGCCGGTCTCGACCATCGACCTCTTGCCGACGCTGTGCGAGCTCCTGGGGCTCGAGTACCCCGGCGAGGTCGAGGGTCAGAGCCTGGTGCCCGCCCTGGACGGGGGCGCTCCCGCGCCGCGCCCGGTCTTCATGGAGGCCACCCAGCCCACGCACCCCGAGGTCGAGCGGGGCGCGTGGCCCAACGCACGCAAGGCCCGCGCGGTGCGCGACGGCCCCTGGAAGTACGTCCATGCCCCGTACAACGGTTGGGAGGAACTCTTCCACGTGGAGCGCGACCCTGGCGAGCGGCAGAACCTCCTGCTGGGGACCCCCGCGCCCGCGGTGCGTCTCGAACGCGACCGCCTGCGCGCGATCCTCGATCGCTGGTCCCAGTCGGCGCGCCCGCGGCGCGTGCGCTTCGACGCGGGCCAATCGCGCGAGGTGCTCGAGCGCCTGCGCTCGCTGGGCTACGTCGACGACGCGCCCCTCGGGCACGACCACTGACCCTCCGCGGAGCTTGCCATGGCGAAGACCTACCTCGTGACCGGCGCGAACCGCGGCCTGGGCCTGGAGTTCGCGCGCAGCCTGGCCGCCCGTGGGGACACGGTCCTGGCCACCGCCCGGCGGCCGCAGCAGGCCGAGGCGCTCGCGCGCATCTGCCCGCAGGTCCTGCCGCTCGACGTCGCGGATCCCGAGTCCGTGCGCGAACTGGCGCGGCGCCTCGAGGGCCGTCCGATCGACGTGCTCGTCAACAACGCCGGGGTGGGGGTCGGTCGCACCGCCCTGGGGGCGCTCGACTACGACGAGTGCCGCGCCGCGTTCGAGATCAACGCCCTGGGAGCGCTGCGCGTGACGGAAGCCCTGCTCGCGAACCTGCGCGCCGGCCAGCGGCGGCTGGTGTGCAACGTCACGAGCAAGATGGGCAGCGTGGCCGACAATTCGAGCGGCGGCAGCTACGCCTATCGGGCGAGCAAGTGCGCGCTGAACATGATCACCGTCAGCCTGGCGCTGGACCTCGCGGCGCAGGGCTTCACCTGCATCGCCCTGCACCCCGGATGGGTGCGCACCGACATGGGTGGGGCGCAGGCTCCGCTCTCCGTCGAGGAGAGCGTGCAGGGGATGCTGCGGGTGCTCGAGCGGGCGACGCCGGCCCAGAGCGGCGCCTTCCTCGACTATTCGGGCGCTACGCTCCCCTGGTGAGGGCGCCGGACGCGTGCCTCGAAGAGTTGGCAGGGTTCGCCGCTGGCGCGCTGGACGACGCGCGCCGGCAACTCGACGCAGCGCAGGCCGAACGCCCGGCAGCCGCGCGGCAGGGCCGGGTCCCAGGTCACGAAGAAGTGCCGACAGCCGAGGCAGTCGGGGGTGGGGACGGGCCGGGGTGCGGTCACGGGGGGCCAGGGGCGGAGCTTCTCCACTCCTTCGGACGCCGTTCGCGGGGCCTTGATGGGGGGCGGGTAGGTTCCTCCCGCCTGGGGGAGCGCGATCGCGGAGCGCCCCCGGTAGCCTCTTGCGACCCCTTCGGAACCCAACCCCCACCGACACCATGCTCCATCCCCTCCACAGCGCCCGAAACCGGGGCCTGGCCGCCCTGGCGGGCCTCGCCCTGTTCGCCGCCGGCCCGGCCCTGGCCCAGGACAGTACCGCCACGACCTCCGGCATCCCCGGGGACGCGCTCGACCCGCGCGGCGTCTCCGATCAGTGCGCGAACTTCGTGAGCGAGCTGAGCGCCTTCCAGTCCTCCTTCGGCAATACCTTCGGCGTCGCGCCCCTGCTCAAGGCGGGCACCGATCACGCGCCGAGCCCGAACTTCTTCAACGCGCGCATCAGCGCCAACGCGATCAGCGCCGACCTGCGCCAGGGCGTTCCCTTCCCGCGCTCGAGCTACTCGCGCTGGTTCGGACCGGGCCTGGGCGTCAACGCCGCGCGCAACAGCCCGGGCACGCCGATCAACACTTCCGCGGCCGTCGGCAGTCAGTTCGCCGTGGCCTTCGCCGAGTTCAGCTCGGACGACCCGGTCGCGCCGAACTTCAGCTACAACAACGTCGCGGGCGGGGTCGTGAGCTTCGATCCCTCGCTGCCTTCGCGTCTGTTCGTGACGCGCGTCCAGGCCGCCAACAACGGTCCGGACTGGCTCTGCACCGCGTCCTCCTTCGGTCTGGGGGCGGTCGATGCCGACGGCAACGTGCACCTGCGCGCCGACGGCTTCGGAACGCCCGGCTGCGGGCCCTTCTCGCCGATCGTGGGCGACAACTACTTCCGCGTGAACATGCTGGCGCGCACCTGCGGCACGCTGAACCACATCAGCGACGCGGGCGCCGTCGACGCGACCGATTGGTTGCTGGTGCGGGACGGGACGACCCACAACGTGCCGAACATCGTGCCGGCTTCGATCAGCGGCGCCGCATCGATCCTGGTGGGGAGCAACTTCTCCGGCCTGTTCGTGCACGGCGCCACGGCTCCCCTGACCGCGACCAACGCCCACCTGGGCGGGGCGTCCGATCACCGCGGCGCGGTGGGCTACACGATCCACAGCTTCCCGACCCTGTTCGGCGCGGGGGCGCCCAACGGCACGGCGGGCATCCTCTCGCGCACCAGCACGACCAACAACCGCATCAGCCTCTTCGGGCTGGGCGCGAACGGCACGCCGGTGAACGCCATCAGCCGCCAGATCCCGGCCACGGTCACCGACCCCGAGACCGGGTTCAGCGCCGGCGGCACCTGGGGCAACATCGGCAGCCAGACGGCCTTCCGGGGCGGCACCAGCCAGCTCGCCCTGGGGCGCGATCAGGCCGGGCGCCTGCTCGCGGCGGCGATGGTCAACCACACCAGCGTGGCCAACGCCAACAACCACCCGCGCAACCTGATCGCCGTCGCGCGCGTCGACGCGACGACCACCGACTGGAGCGTGGCGGCCTACACCACCGCCAGCGGCGGCAAGCCGATCCAGGACGGCAGCGGGGCGAGCATCGGCTCCCTGGTCCCGCTCGGCTCCGTCTCGGGGAGCACGGGGCCCTCGATCTCCTCGCCGATGATCGACTCGGTGGGCAACGTGTACTTCGTGGGCGCGTTCCAGTTGACCGCCGGCCCCCAGGGCGTGGGTCTGTTCCGGGCCGTGTACGACCCGGTGACGTTCTCCTATCGCCTGGAGCTCCTGCTGCGCCAGGGCCAGGTCTTGCGCGGCGCCAACTCCGATCGCGACTACCTGGTGCGCTTCATCGAGTTCGTGGACGCCGACTCGATCGACTCGGGTGCGCCCTTCTCGCACTCCATCCGCCAGGGGGCCTACAACGGGCTCGACCCGGCGGGCCTCTCCCCGTCCGACCCGCGCACCTTGGGCGGCCTGGTGCTGAACGTCAACGTCGTCTACGACGTGGACGACAACGGCACCTTCGAGGACATCGACGACGTGCCCGGCACGGCGGACCAGGAGTACAACGTGCTCCTCTACGTCACGGCGGCCGTGGACTGCAACGGCAACGGCGTTCCCGACGACCTCGACATCCTGCTCGGCAACAGCTCCGACGTGAACGCGGACGGCATACCGGACGAGTGCGGGGCCGCGGGCATCTACTGCTTCGGCGACGGCAGCGGCACCCCCTGCCCCTGCGGCAACTTCTCGGGCCCCGGTCAGGGCTGCGCGAACTCGACCGGTCAGGGCGCGACGCTCGTCGTCAGCGGGTCGGGGAGCATCTCGGCCGCCGACACGGTCCTGCAGGGCTCGAACCTGGTGCCCGGCCAGCCCGGCCTCTACTTCCAGGGCAACAACGCCACCGCGGGCGGGGCCGGCAACGTGTTCGGCGACGGCCTGCGCTGCGCCGGCGGCGCCGTGGCTCGCCTGCAGGTGCGCACGGCCAATGCCTCGGGCAACTCCTTCACCACGAACAACGTGGCGTTGGTCGGGGGCGTGCTGCCCGGCCAGGTGCGGCGCTACCAGCTCTGGTACCGCGACCCGGCCCTCAGCCCCTGCGGCAGCGGCTTCAACCTGACGAACGGGGCCGAGATCACCTGGCTGCCGTAGGGCGTCCAGGGATCCATCCACCCGGGGGGGTCCGCGAGGGCGGGCTCCCCCGGTTGCGTTTCGAGTCTCCGTTTCGCGATCTCGCGCGAGCCGCGCGTCACCGATCGCGACCCCCTGCGGTCTGGGTGAGGGGCGCACGGGAACCCTGGTTGGAGGGGAACGGATGGAGCGAGGAGTTCGGAGATGGGGTGGCGCTGCCATCGCCTGCGGGCTGGCCCTGCTGTCCGGCGCTCCCGTGGCGTCGGCCAGGACCGACGGCCGGGGCGCCGAGGGGCTGCTCGTGCGCGTCGAGAACCCGGGGGGCGCGCGCCTGGAGTGGGTCCTACCGCCCGGGACGCTGCGGGCCGTCCTGCTGCTGGGTCCGGCGCTCGGAACCCCGCCGCGCGGTGGACTGGCCCTCGATCCCCTGCGCGTTCTGCTGCTGCCGATCGATCCCGTCGGGCGGGGGAGCTGGGAGGGGGCGGGCTTCGATGGGCTGCGCGGCCTCGCCGCGCAGGTGCGGTTCTCCTCGGCGGACGGACGCGGGGTCTTCTCGAACGCCGTCGAACTCGGCCGCCGCGTCGAGTCGGCCGCGCCGACGGGGGAGGTCGTGATCCGCGAGTTCCTCGCCGACCCGCGCCGCGTCCCGGATGCCGACGGGGAGTGGATCGAGGTCCAGAGCCTCGCTTCCGTGCGGTTGGATCTCGCCGGATGGAGCCTGGGCGATGGCCGCTTCGACTTCCACCGCATCGCACCCCCGGAGATGCCCCTCTGGATCTTGCCGGGGGAGCGCCTGGTGCTGGCGGCCCAGGGCGATCCGGCGCGGAACGGGGGCTTTCGGCCGGACTACGTCTACGCCGGCCTGGTGCTGGCCAACACGTCGGACACGATCGAGCTGCGCGACCGGCGCGGCAGGCTCGTGGACGTGGTGCGCTACGACGCGCGCACCTGGCCCGTGCGGCCCGGCCGTTCCACGGCCCTGCTCGAGGCGAGCACGGATGCGTGGGCCAACGACCACCCCGCTGCTTGGTACGCCACCGGGAGGGAGCTACCCCGTCCGCGGAGCGCGGGGGGGCAGGAGTTCCACGCCCGTCCCCCGTGAGGCGCCGCGGCGCGGCTCACTCGGGGAGGACCGGGCCGGTGTACACCGGCAACCAGACCCCGTCCGGGCGTGCCTTGGGGTGGATCTCGCGCGCCATCACGTCGTACCAGACCCAGTGTTCCGGCCGGGCGAGCACGTCCCCCTCGCTGCCGATGTACCCCAGGCCCTGGAGCGTGTCCCGCGCCTTGGCCTGTTGTTCGGGGCTCGACTCCGGATCGGGGGGGAGAGGTTCACGCACCCAGCCGCGGTGCTCGACGAGCTGGCGCGCCAGGCGCTGCACGACGTCGCGGCGTGAGTCGAAGAGGTTCTGGAGCTCGCGCGGGTCGCTCTCGAGGTCGTAGAGCTCGGAGCCCTCGGGGTGGGTCGGCCGGTAGATCAACTTCCAGTTGCCCTCCATCGCGACGTGCAGGAACGCGGCCTGGGGGCGGCGCTTGAGCATCGAGGCGTTGGCGTCCCAGAGATTGATCTGGTCCGCGTAGGCCGTGCGGGGGGCGTCGGGCAGGCCCTCGATCAGGGGGCGCAGCGTGCGCCCGTCGACGGGTGCATCGAAGCCGAAGTCGAGGTAGTCGAGCACGGTGGGGAAGATGTCGACCGTGCGCACGAGCTCCGGCACCCGGACGCCCGTGCGCAGCGCGGCGGCGCGCTGGGGCTTGACGATCAACGGGACGTGGATCTGCTCCTGGTACAGGATGCGGTGGAAGAACCAGCCGTGGCGCTCGAGGCCGTCCTCGAGACCCTCGCCGTGGTCGGAGGTGACGACGAACAGGGTGCGGTCGTACAGGCCCTTGTCCTTCAGGGCCTGCACCAGGCGCCCGAACTGTCGGTCGGTCCAGCGCAGCTCGGCCTCGTAGGCCGGCGTCGAATGCGCCACGTGCCCCTGCGGGGTGCGCGGGAGGTCGGGCGGTAGCTCGGACTCCGGCGGCAGCATGGCCACGTCGTGCGGATCCCAGTAGTGGATCCAGAGGAAGAGCGGCTTGTCTTTGTTCGCCAGCAGCTCCAGCACGCGGTCGGTGGTGTCGTCGGAGCGCCGCTGGCCCGTGACCACGTCCCAGGAGGTGCCCGCCATCTCCATCTCGATCGAGTCGAAGTGGTCGAAGTCGCGGTCGAACCCGAACCAGCCGGAGACCGGGAAGGCGCTGTGCACGGCCGCGGTGCGGTAGCCGCGGGCCTTCAGCACCGTCGCGAGGGAGGGCACGTCCTTGGGGAGGCGATACCCACCCAGGCCCGAGAGCACCCGCAGCCCGTGCCGGTAGGGGTACTGTCCGGTGAGGATCGAGGCGTGGGAGACCGGCGTCACAGCGGAGGCGCTGACGGCCAGCTCGAAGAGCGCTCCGTCGGCGGCCAGGGCGTCGAAGTTCGGCGTCGGCCGGCTGGGGCGGCCGTAGCTGCCGAAGAAGTCGGCGCGCGTCGTGTCGAGGGTCACGACGATGACGTGCGGCAGGTCCGGGCTACGCCCGCAGGAGGCGAAACCCAGCGCGAGGCCGGCCAGCGCCAGCACACGGAGTAGGGGGGAGCACGGCATGGGTGTGGGTGTCCGGGGATCCTACCCGCGGGCGCGACGTGCCCCCAGGACCGGCGCTCCCGATCGAGGGTCGGGCTACGGCCCCGTGGAGCGCGGGTTGGCGGGCGCCGCTCGAACCGGGCGCCGGCCCGCGCCGCGCGCGCCCCAGCGGGACGTCCGAGCGCTACGGCGGGCCCCTCGCCTCGTCTACCATGCGCCCATGCACGACTCCCCCCCCGAACGACACAACGGGCGCTGGGCCGCGGCGCTCCTGCTCCTGGGGGGCCTGGGCGTGGCCCTCATGGCCCCGGCCTGCTCCGAGGGCGAGCGCACGAGCGACCACCCCGGCGCGGCGCTCCAAACCGTCACCGAGTGGCACGACCCCGAAGCGCGCACGCGCAAACGGGCCGAGGGCGGGATGCGCTATGGCCGCAAGGAGGGCGAGTGGACCTACTGGTACGAGGACGGCCAGGTGTTCCTGAGGGGCGCCTTCGTGGACGGCACCGAGACCGGCGTGTGGCTCGAGTACCACCCCACGGGCGAGAAGAAGAGCGAGGCGACCTGGGGCGGCGGGGGCCTGCAGGGCGAGAAGGTCGACTGGCACACCAACGGCCAGGTCGCGCGCCGCGCGACCTACCGCGACGGTCGGGCCGAGGGCCTGGTGCGCGAGTGGCATCCGGACGGCCGCCTCGCCTTCGAGGCCAACTACGTCGGCGGGCTCCTCACCGGCGAGCTCCAGCGCTTCTGGGAGAACGGCGAGAAGCGCCAGCACTGCGTCTACGTCGAGGGCAAGGAGACCGGGACCTTCACCGAGTGGCACTCCAGCGGTCAGGTGCACTCGACCGTGGAGTACGTCGATGGCAAGCGGGAGGGCCCGATGAGCTCCTGGTTCGAGGACGGCACGCGCGAGCAGGAGCTGCGCTTCGAGGGCGGCGAACCCCACGGTCCCGCGCGCCGCTGGCACCCCAACGGGAGCCTGGCGCTCGAGGGCACCTACGAGAGAGGGGCGCTCGTCGGCGAGGCGATCAGCTACTACCCCGACGGTCGCACGCGCGCCCGCGGCGCGTACGCGGCGGGCCAGCGCGAGGGCCCGTGGTCCTTCTTCACGCCCGGAGGCGAACTCGATCGCGAGGCCTCGGGCCTGTTCCAGGGCGGCCGCAAGGTGGCCCCGCTCCCCGATTGAACGGACCGCCCCGCGTTCCATCCAGACCCGATCCAAAGCCCAGCCGCGTGCACGAACCCCAGCGATGACGAACTCCCTCCGTACCGACACCGCCGTGTGGGCGGCCATCGACGCCGAGGTCCGGCGCCAAGAACGCCAGCTCGAGCTGATCGCCTCCGAGAACCACGCATCGGGCGAGGTCATCGCCGCCATGGGCACGGCGCTCACGAACAAGTACGCCGAGGGCTACCCCGGCCGGCGCTACTACGGCGGCTGCGAGCACGTCGACACGATCGAGAACCTGGCCCGCGGCCGCGCCCAGGAGCTCTTCGGCGTGAGCCACGCCAACGTGCAGCCCCACAGCGGCACCCAGGCCAACATCGCCGCGCTGATGGCCCTGTGCGAGCCGGGGGACCGGGTGCTGGCCATGAGCCTCGACCACGGCGGTCACCTCTCCCACGGACACCCCAAGAACTTCTCGGGCGTGTTCTACGAGTTCCACCACTACGGCGTGGCGCAGGGCGACGAACGCATCGATCTCGATGCCGTGCGCGACCAGGCGCGCCGGGTGCGGCCCAAGGTGCTGCTGGTGGGCGCCTCGGCCTACTCGCGCACGCTCGACTTCGCCGCCTTCGGCGCGATCGCGCGCGAGGTGGACGCGCGTCTCCTGGTCGACATGGCCCACATCGCGGGTCTGGTCGCGGGGCACGCGCACCCCTCGCCGATCCCGCACGCGGACGTGACCACGCTCACGACGCACAAGACCCTGCGCGGGCCGCGGGGGGGCATGATCCTGGCCGGGCTGGAGTGGATGAAGCGCCTCAACAGCACGGTCTTCCCCGGCGGCCAGGGCGGGCCCTTGATGCACGTCATCGCCGCCAAGGCGGTGGCCTTCGCCGAGGCCGCGCGGCCCGAGTTCCGCGACTACGCCCGGCGCGTGGTCGAGAACGCGCAGGAGCTCGCCGCGGCGCTCACCGAGCGCGGCCTGCGCATCGTCTCGGGCGGCACCGACAACCACCTGATGTTGGTCGACGTGGACGCCGCCGGGCTCTCGGGCAAAGAGGCCGAGGACCTGCTGCACGGGGTCGACCTGACCTGCAACAAGAACCTGATCCCCTACGACCGCCGCCCGCCGATGGAGGCCAGCGGGATCCGCCTGGGCACCGCGGCCATCACGACCCGCGGGCTGGGCCGGGCCGAGATGCGCGCCCTGGCGGGCTGGATCGCCGACGTCCTGGGGTCCCCCGGGGACGAAGCCGTCGCCCGCCGCGTGCGGGGCGAGGTGGCCGAGGTCGCCGCGCGCCATCCCATCTACGCCGGAGCCTGACGCCGATCCGAGGCGCGAGCGGCGTGCGCGCCCCGTCGCTGGGGCCCATCGCTGGGGCCCATCGCTGGGGCCCGGCGGGCGATGGCCTATCATCGCGGCGCGATGGGGCGAGGCCGGCTCGAACGGGGCGCGCTGGGGCGCCGGGATCCGGGGCCGCCCGCGGGTCCCGAGCGCGACCACGGGCCGCACACCCTGCGCATCGTCCCGGGCGAGATCGCCGGTGTGTTCCGCGACGACGTGTTCGTCGACCTGGGGCCGCGCATGCAGGGCGTGCTCTCCGTCGGCAGCTTCGAGGAGCCCCCGCGCGTGGGGGAGGTGCACGCGTTCACCCTGCGCGGCCAGGAGGGCGGCCTGTGGGCGCTGTCCCTGGTCCCGCGCCCCTCGGAGAGCCACGCCACCTGGCGCGACATGGAGCCGGGCAGCCAGGTCCAGGCGCGGGTCATCGGCGCGCGCCCGGACGGGGCCGAGGTCAAGATCGGGCCCCTGCACGGCTTCCTGCCGCGCTCGCACACCGGGCTCGCGCGCGGCGCGGACCTGCGCGTGCTGGTGGGCAAGACCTTTCCGTGCGAGGTGCTCGAGGTCGACCCCGAGAAGGAGCGCGTGCTCGTCTCGCGCAAGCTCGTGCTGCAACGCGAGCGCGGCGGCGAGCGGGAGCGCTCCCTCGGGGCGCTGGTTCCCGGCCAGATCGTGAGCGGGCGCGTCGCGCGCCTCGAGCGCTACGGCGCGTTCGTGCGCTTCGGCCAGGGCCTCACGGGCCTCGTGCACGTCGCGGACATCGCCCAGGAACGGCCGGCCCACCCCGCCGACGTCCTGTCCCTCGGCCAGGCGGTCGAAGCGCGAGTGCTCGCGATCCGGCGCGCCGGCCGGCGCATCGCCCTGGGCCTCAAGCAGCTCCGGCCGAGCCCCTGGAAGGACCTCGGCGCGCGCTACCGCGTCGATCAACTGGTGGCGGGGCGCGTCACGCGCGTGGTGCCCTTCGGGGCCTTCGTGGCCCTGGAGCCGGGCGTCGAAGGGCTGTTGCACCGCTCCGAGCTGGGGCTCGAGCCGCAGCAGTCGCCGCGCGCCGCGCTGCGCGCGGAGCAGCAGCTCGTGCTGCGCATCGTCGCGCTCGATCCCGGGGCCGAGCGCCTCTCGCTCTCGCTCCTGCACCGCAGTGGTTCGCGGGTGCGGGCCGAGGAGCTCGCGGCGCAGGAAGCCCTGCCCGCGCACCTCGCCGGCCCCGAACCCGAGGCCGGCCCGCTCGGCTCGGCCCTGGCCCGGGCGCTGGAGCGCGCGCGGCGCCCGGGTCCCGCGGGCGGAAGCTGAATCGGGCCCGGAAATGTCGCCCCCGACGTCGGCGCAGGGGGGCGCGCTCGCTGGCCCCCGGTCCCTGATTCGATTCCAAGGAGCTCCCCATGCCCGCCGCCCGACCGCGTTCGACCGTCCTCGCCGCCCTCGTCGCACTCGCGGCCCTGACCCCGGCGTCGGCCGCGCCCCAGGCCGGATCCGCGCGGCTGCACGAGGCCTACTTCCTCGACCGCGAGCTCCAGCGCCCCGAACGGGCGCTGGTCCTGTATCGCGAGGCGCTCGCGGACCCGGCCCTCGACGGGCCGTCGAAGGAACTCGTGCGGCGGCGCATCGCCGTCCTGGTGGAGGACCTCGCCAGCGCCGACCTCGCCCGGCTCGCGCCGCCCGAGACCCTGGTCTACGCCGAGCTCGATCGTCCTGGCGTGCACCTGGCCGGGCTCCTCGAAGGCCTCGACCTGTTCGCCGCCGAGGGCATCGCCCTGCCCAACGGCCAGCGGCTCCTGCTGCGCCGCGAACTCGTCGAAGGTCTGCTCGGGATGCGGGGCGCGGCCCTGGCGTTGACGCGCCTCGACCCGCGCGGCGAACGGCCCCAGGGTCTGCTCGCGATCCATCCGGGCGACGACGGGCTGGCCCGTGGGCTCTTGGCGACGGCCCTGGCCGCGGTCGGCGTGCCGGTCGAGCCGATCCGCGGGCGCGCCGTGGTGCGCCTCGAGGGCGGCTACTTCGCGGCGAGCACCGAACGCCTGGTGCTGGTCGCGAGCTCGAAGCGCGAGCTGACCCAGGCCCTGCGGCGCCTGGACGGCGAGCTCGAGGCCGGCCTGGCGGCGGACGAGCAGCTCGCCCCGAGCCTCGCGGCGCGGCGCGGCAGCCTGGCCTCGATCGTCGTCAACGGCGCGGCCCTGGCTCCGCTGGTCGACTTCGCCCTGACCGAAGCCGCGCAACGGGACCCGCAGGCGCGCCTCGTGCGCGAGTTGCTCGACCCGCGCAGCCTGGATCGCCTCGGGCTGCGGCTGATCGCCGGAGCGGAAGGCCTGCGTCTCGAGGCCGAGCTGGGCCTGCGCGCGGACCATCGCAGCCTGGGCTTCGAGCTGCTGCGGACCGCGCGCCTCGCTCCGGCGGCGCTCGCGGCCGTGCCCGGCGGGAGCGCGGGATACCTGGCCTTGGGCTGGAACGAGATGGGCTCGGGCTCGGGCACCCTGCCCGGCCGGCGGGGCACGGCGCTGCTCGACCTGGGGCGCGAGCTGTTCGCCAACCTCGACTCGCTGGTGCTCTTCGCGCTGCCCACGGCCCAGGGCGCGCCCCTGGGCCTGCCGCACGCGGCCCTCGTGCTGGCCGTCGACGACCCCGCGCGCTCGCACCAGGTGTGGAGCACGCTGCTGGGCTTGGCGAGCGTCGGCGCCGGGACGGGGAACACGGCCGCGGGCGATCCCCTCAGCCTCGGCGGGCTGACGGGCAGCACCCACCGCCTGCCGGACCTGCCGCCCCTGCACCTGGTCGTGGGTGAGCGCCAGCTCCTGGTCTCCCACAGCACGCTCGCGCTGGAGGCCGCGGCCGCGGCCCTGGCGGGCGGAGCGACGGTCGCGGACGACCCCTACCTGGGCGCCGCCACCCGCGCCCTGGCGCCCGACACGACCCTCGCGTTGCGCGTCCATCCGGGGCGCATCCTGGAGCTGCTCGCGCCCCACGTCGCACCCCACGAGGCGCGGGTCTTCGTGCCCCTGGCCCAAGCCCTGGCCGAGACGCGCGCGGGGCTGGAGATCGAGCAGGGCGCCGGGCACCTCGCGCTGCGCATCTGGCTGACGGGCCTGCCGCGGGTGGAGGGCATCCTGGCCGCGCTGGCGGATCGCCGGCACGTCGAGAACGCCCCGCCCGCGGCTCCCGAACCCCCGCGAGCCGTTCCGGCGCGGGCGCCGACCGGCGCCCGCTGATCGCCGACCCTCCCCGGCGCCGCCCGTTCCGCCCCGCCGAGCCCGGCGGCGGAGCGGGCGGCGCCCTTCGGCGCGAGCACGCGCCGTTGCGCCGTCCCAGTTAGGCGCGCCGTTGCGCGACGATCCATCGCGTGGTGCAGTCGGGGGACCCATGAGCGCCCTTTCCGTCGCCTGCCTGCTCGAGGCCCCTGCCGCGCTCGGGCCCTCGGGCCTCGAACTGCTCGCGGGGCGCCTGCACCCGCTCCTGGTGCACTTTCCGATCGCGTTCCTGCTCACGGCCGCGGCCGCCGAAGCGTTCGCGTCGCTGCGCGGCCGCGACCGGCGCTCGCCCTTGGGGAGCGCGCTCCTGACCCTGGGGCTGGTCGCGGCGCTCGCGGCGACGGGCAGCGGTTGGGCCCTCGCCGCCAACGAGGACCCGGGCGGCGGCGAGCGCCTCGAGCTCCACCGTTGGAGCGGCCTGGGCACGGCGCTGCTGGCCGGCGTGGCGTGGATCCTCGGGCTCGCCTGCGCCCGGGCGCGCGAGAGCGTGCTGCTGCGTCTGTATCGCATCCACCTGCTCGCGGCCGCGGTGCTCGCCGCGACCACCGCGCACGTGGGCGCCAGCTTGGTGTGGGGCTCCGACTGGTTGTTCGAGCCCCTGCGCGCTCCGCGGACGACATCGCCCGTGCCGGCGGAGCCGCAGGCCGGCGCGCCGGATTCGCCCGCGGTGCTGGGCGAGGACGAGCGCGGGCCCGCCCTGGCGCAGCCCATCGACTTCGCGACCCGCATCGGGCCGCTGTTCGAGGCCCACTGCATCGAGTGCCACGGCGAGCGGCGCGCGAAGGGACGGCTGCGGCTGGACGCGCGCGAGCACGTGTTCGGCCCCCTGGCGCGGCGCGCGGTGATCGTGCCGGGGGATCCGGGCGGCAGTGAGCTCCTGCGTCGGGTTTCCTTGCCCGGCGGGGATCCGGACGCGATGCCGCCCGAGGGCGAGCGGCTCTCGGCCGAGGCGCTCCTGGACCTGCGGGCCTGGATCGCGGCCGGCGCGCCCTGGCCCGCGACCCCGACCGAGCGTGCCGCGCTCCCCGCCCGGGCCGCATCCGCGGCCCCCGCGCAGGGCGCCCCCGCGTCCGCGCCGGCCTCCCGACCCGCGCCCTCCGCTTCCGAGGATCCGCCTGCGGACCCGCTCGAGGAGCTGCGAGCGTGCGGCGCGCGCGCCGTTCCGCTGGCCCTCGGCAGCGAGCTCCTCGAGGTCTCGTTGGCGCGCCTGGAGCCGGCGCGGCTCCCCCGGGCGTTCGCGGCCCTGCGGCGCCTCGGCCCGCGCCTGGGCTGGCTCGACCTGTCCGGCGCCGAGGTCGGCGACGAGGCCCTCGAGGGCTGGGAGGGGTTCGTGAACCTCGAACACCTGCGCGTCGATCGCACGCGGGTCGGCGACGGCGGCGTCGAGCGACTGGCGCGCCTGCCCGCGCTGCGCGTCCTCAACCTGGTCGGAACGCGGGTCGGCGACGCGGGCCTCGCGCAGCTCGCCGCCGCGCCGCGGCTCGAACGGGTGTACGTGTGGGGCAGCGCGGCGAGCGAAGCCGGCGCGCGCGCGCTGGCCGAAGCCAAGCCCGGCCTCGAAGTCGTCGGGGCGAGCGGACCGCGGCGCGTCGCGCCCACCGAGCGGGCGGCGAAGGAACCGGCCGCGCCCGGCGGAGAGATCGTCGAAGCGCCCTCCACGGGGGTCGCGGAGCTGGCCGCGGCGGCGAGCGCGTTGCTCGCCGACCGCTGCGTCGAGTGCCACGGCCCCGAACGGGCGAAGGGCCGGCTGCGGCTCGACGAGCGCGAGCGGGCCCTCTCGGGCCGTCGGCCCGCGATCGTGGCCGGCGATCCGGGCGCGAGCGAGCTGCTGCGGCGCGTCGCGCTCCCGCCCGAAGACCTGGACGTCATGCCGCCCGACCCTCCGCACCTCGCGGAGCACGAGCGCGAGCTCCTGACGCGCTGGATCGCGGCGGGCGCACCCTGGCCCGCTGCCGATGGGTCGCGCGTCGACGCGGCTGGGGATCCGAACCCCGCGGTCGAGGCGTCGCTGCCCGAGCCGGACGAAGGCGTCCTGCTCGCCCTGCGCGGGCGGGGAGCGCTCGCGCAGCGCATCGCGCTCGACGAACGGGGGGTGGAGGTCAGCCTGCGCGTGTTGGGACCCGGGGCGGGGGACGCCGACCTGCGCCTCCTGCGCGGGCTGGAGCCGAACCTGGTGTGGTTGGATCTCTCGGGGACCTCCGTCGCAGATGCGGGCTTGGCCGAGCTGGCGGGCTTCACCCGGCTCGAGCGCCTCGTGCTCGCGCGCACCCACCTGGAGGGGCCGGGCCTGGCATCCCTCGCGAAGC
This sequence comes from uncultured Planctomycetaceae bacterium, assembly GCA_964394665.1. Classification (GTDB taxonomy): domain Bacteria; phylum Planctomycetota; class UBA1135; order UBA1135; genus CAYMYN01. Next base: position 9,209 of record CAYMYN010000043.1, on the reverse strand, counting down.
TGCCCCGACTCGCGTCCCTGAACCTCTTCGGGACGGCGGTGGGGGACGCATCGGTTCCGACCCTGGCGTCCTTCCCGGCCCTCGAGCGCGTGTTCGTCGCGCAGACCGCCCTCACCGCCGAGGGCGTGCGCGCGCTGCGCGCGGCGCGGCCCGAGCTCGAGGTGCTCGGCGGGCCGTGAGAGGCCGAGAAGAGGATCTAGCGGACCCGGAGCGGACCCAGAGCAGACCATCCAGACGGCCTCTCAGAACGCTTTTTGGACGGCCGGCAAGCCGGCCGTACCGAGAGTGCTCGAGTTCTTCTCACACTCTGAGCGCGACGGCCGCGGACGGAACTCCCCGCGGGGCTCCTAGGAAATATGCCCTGAACGTCAGGGTGAGGCTTGTGCTCCCGCCCGGGCCCTCCTTAGATGGTCGCCCGCCGCCGCGCAGCGCGACGAGCTGGCCCCTGGAGACGATGCCGTGGAGACGATGAGCGTGGAACGCCTGAAGGCCCTCCTCGAGGCAGCCTTCCCCGGAGGCGAGGTGAAGGTCTGGGACCTGACGGGCACGTCCGATCACTTCGGCGTGGACGTCTGCTCGGCGAGCTTCGCGGGCAAGAGCCTGATCGAGCAGCACAAGCTCGTGCACGCGGCCTGCGGGGAGCACCTCACCCGCGCCATCCACGCGCTCCAGATCAAGACCCGCACGCCCTGACGCGGCCCCGATCCCGCCCGGCCGCGCGACACGGCCGCGGCCCGGACGCTCCCGAACTCCCTCCCGCACCCCGAGCCCCGCGCGGGCTCCAGCACGGGCCAGAACGCCCGGAGAGACACCCATGTCCCAGTGGAACGAGCAGCGCATCGAGCAGATCGTCAAGAGCCACAAGGTGGTCGTGTTCGCCAAGGGCACGAAGATGCAGCCCATGTGCGGCTTCTCGGCCCATGCCCTGGACATCCTCAACCGGATGGGTCGGCCCTACGAGGTCGTGAACATCTTCGACGACCCCGCCATCCGCCCGGCGTTGATCGGCTACAGCAAGTGGCCGACCACCCCGCAGGTCTTCGTCCAGGGCGAACTCCTGGGGGGCAGCGACATCGTCGAGGAGCTGATGAAGAGCGGCGAGCTCAAGAAGAAGCTCGACGCCGCCTTCGCCTCTTGAGACGCTCTTGGGGCGTCCCGTTCGGGCCCATGCGGCCAGGACCGGGGCGCTCCGTCCGTTCGTCCGACCCAGCGGGGGCCGGCGGACCCCCGTACCCTGCCCGAGAGCCCGACAAGGAAGCCCACGATGACCCACGTCGTCGCCGAACCCTGCATCCAGTGCAAGTACACCGACTGCGTGGACGTCTGCCCCGTCGACTGCTTCGTCGAAGGCGAGAACTTCCTCGCCATCAACCCCGATGAGTGCATCGACTGTGGGGCCTGCGTCCCGGAGTGCCCGACCGAGGCCATCTTCACGGACGACGATCTGCCGGAGAAGTGGTCCGAGTACCTCGAGCTGAACGCCAAGTTGGCCGAGTCCTGGCCGGTCATCGACCAGAAGAAGGACGCGCTGCCGGACGCGGACGAGTGGAAGGCGGTCGCCGAGAAGCGCGACAAGCTCTCGATGAAGCCCTTCGCGGGTTGACCGGGAGCGGGCTCCCTCCTGGTGGCCGCGCGCGCGCGCGCCTATCCTGGACGGGACCCCGCGGGTCTCCAGCGCCATGAACTCCCAGGCACCCACGGTCCAGAAGGGCCACTCGGACGTGACGACCGCCGGCGTGCGCGTGCGCGTCGCCGCCCAGTACGTGCCCGAGCGCTCCGACCCCGCCGGGGGCGAGTACGTGTTCGTCTACCGCGTCGTCGTGACCAACGAGTCCGACGAGCCCCTGCGGCTGATCTCGCGCTACTGGCTGATCCTCGACGCGGCCAACGAACGCCGCGAGGTGCGCGGCGACGGCGTGGTCGGCCAGCAGCCGCTGCTGGCTCCCGGCGAGTCGTTCCAGTACATGAGCGGCTGCCCGCTCTCCACGGCCTGGGGCAGCATGGAGGGCAGCTACCGCATGCAGCGGCCCGACGGCAGCGAGTTCGATGCGCGCATCGCGCGCTTCTTCCTCGCGCCCTCGGTGCCGCCGATCTCCAGCATGGCGCTGGACGACCTGGCCGACGCGCGGCGCTGATCCGGCGCTAACCGACCCGCGAGCCGGGCACGACGTCGAGCCGGCCATCCCCGAAGCGCACCCAGCACTTGGTCCCGCCGTCGTAGTCGGGGGCTTCGAGCAGGAGTTCGGCGGGCTCGCCGAGGACCGTGCAGCCCCGCCGCGAGGGGTGCTCGGGAGCGTTCCAGGCGCGCACGAACGGGTTCCCGGCCCGCTCGGCTCCGATCGAGGTCCGCTCCCCGTGGCCGGGGTACACGTCGAGCTCGGCGGGCAGGCGCAGCAGCACCTCGAGGATCGAGCGGCGCAGCTCCGCGAAGGTCCCGTGGCCGGCGCCGCGGGTTCCGCCCACCGAGCCGCGGAAGAGCGTGTCGCCGGTGAAGGCCGCCCGGCCGGGCACCAGGAACGCCAACTGACCGCGGGTGTGCCCGGGGATGCTCAGGGCGCGCGCCCGGAGTTCTCCGAAGACGATCTCCTCCCCGTCCGCGAGCTCCCGGTCGAGGGGCGCGCCGCCTTGCGCGAAGAGCTCGCGCTCGGCCCCGTGACCCAGGAGCGGGCAGCCGTAGCGCTCGCGATACCGCGCGGCGTGCGCCACGTGGTCGACGTGGTGGTGGGTCAGCAGCACCGCGAGCGGCTCGACCCCGAGGGCCCCGATGCGCTCCTCGATCGGCCCCGGGGGCGCGCCGGCGTCCACGATCACCGCGCACCCCCCGGGCCGGTCGGCCACCAGGTAGCTGTTCGACAACCAGCCTGAATGGGTGGAGCGCTCGACGATCATGCCGTCCAGGGTATAGGCTCCCCGGTCCCGCCGCCCCGCTCCGGAGCCCAACGATGGCCTTTCCCGCCGCCTACCTGCGTCCCGTCCAGGCCGTCGACTCCAACGCCAGCGCGGCCGAGGCCGCGCGCCGCATGCGCGATGCCCACGTGGGCGCGTTGCTCGTGCTCGACGGCGAGGGCCGCGCCGTCGGGATCGTCACGGACCGCGATCTGGCCCTGCGGATCGTGGGCGCCCGGCTCGAGCCGGGCTCGACACCCGTGGCGGCCTGCATGTCGAGCCCGCTGATCGCCCTGCACCCGGGCGAGTCCCCGACCGAGGCCGCGCGCCGGATGCGCGAGCGGTTGGTGCGCCGCCTGCCGGTCCTGGACGTCGAGCGCCGGCCGCTGGGCATGGTGACCAGCGACGATCTGGTACGGGACCTGGGCCGCACGCTCGGGGCGCTGACCCAGGCGCCGGGCCAGGGACGGGCGAACGAGGCGCGGGGAGAGGGCGGGGCGGATTCGATCTTCGGCAAGGAGTGAGCGATGCAACTGCGGGAACTGGGAACGCGCGGAGTGGTGACGATCGACTCCGCGGCGGAGCTGTGGGAGGCCGCGGAGGCGATGCACGCGCAGGCGGTCGGCTGCCTGGTCGTGGTCGGGGCCGGGGGCGCGGCGGTCGGCGTCCTGACCGACCGCGACCTGGCCCTGCGCGTGGTCGCCGCGGGCGGCCCGCGCGCGGAGGCGCGGGTCGCTGAGGTGATGTCGAGCCCGGTGCGGGGCCTGGCCCCGACCGACGGGATCGAGGACGCGGTGGCGCTCATGCGCTCCGCGGGCGTGCGCCGGGTACCGCTGCTCGAGGAGGGTGTGCCCGTGGGGATGGTGAGCCTGGGGGACGTGCTCGAAGCCCTGGCGCGCGGGCTGCTCGAGCTGGGCGAGGAGTCCCTCGCGGCGCGCGAGCAAGCGCTGGCGGCGGCGCGCGAACGGGGCCCCCTGGGCGAGATCCAGGAGCTCGCCCGGACGGCCCACGAACGGCTGGGCCAGGCCAAGTACCGCATGCAGGAGGCCCTGGCCGACGAGCTCGACTCGATCCGCGAGCGCCTGCGCCGGGTCCTCGAGGGCACCTGAGCGCGCGCCTACGCACTCGGCTCCCGCGGCCCTACTCAGAGGTCTCCAGCGACGGGCGCGTCGCGGGTCCTCCACGCTACCGGGGGGGCGCCTTTCCCCGATCCCATCGCCATGAAGCTCCAACACATCCTGATCGCCACCGACCTCTCCGAGGAAACCCTGGCAGCGTGTCGGCCGATCGCGACGCTGGCGCGGGCGAGCGGGGTGCGCCTCACCCTGCTGCACGTCGTCGAGGAGCTGCTCGCCCTGCCCCATGGCGCGCCCCTGGCCCCGCCCGTGGGCGCCGCCGACACGGCTCGCCGCGTGGAGGAAGCGCGGGTCGTGCTCGAAGAACAGCGCCAGGACTACGGCCCGGACCTCGAGATCGACACCGAGGTGCGCGCCGCGCCCCGCGTGGCCGAGGCCATCTGCGAGCGCGCGGCGGCGCTGGGCGTCGACCTCATCGCCCTCTCCACCCATGGCCGGACCGGCTGGCGTCATCTGGCCCTGGGCAGCATCGCCGAGGCCGTCCTGCGCCGCGCGGCCGTGCCCGTGTTGTGTTTCCCGCGCCCGTGAGGAGCAGCAGGCCCGTCCACCGCCCGCGCCGATCTCCGGGCGACGCAGGGGGACCCCGACTCGAACGATGAACACGATGCTGCCCCTCGACGCTGCGCTGGGTGACGGACTGTTGGCGGCGAGCTCCGAGGCCGCCTTCGTGCTGGACGGGGAAGGCCGCGTGCTCTGGGCGAACGCCGCGGGTCTGGCGGCCCTCGGTCCGTTCGATCCGCCGGGCAGCTTCGAGGCTCGGCTGCACCCGGACTCGCGCCCGGCCTGGAACGCCGCCCTGCGCCGGGCCCTGGGCGGCGGGTCGGATCGCCTGCGGGTGGAGTGCGCCGATCCGCGGGACGCGGCGCGCGTGCTCGCGCTGCACGTGGTGCCCGCCCCGCCGGGTTCGGACGCTGGGGCGGGCGCGCTGGTTCTGGGCCGCGACGTGACCGAGCTCGAGCGCGCGCGGCGGGCCGAGGAGCAGGTGCTCGCCGGGCTCGAGCGCCTGTCCCACGGGGCCCACGTCCTGGCCCATGACATCAAGAACCCCCTGGCGGCCCTCAACCTGGCCCTGCGCGCGGTGGCGCGCCATCTGGGGGAGGACGAGGTCTCGGTGGTCGAGGACCTGGCCCAGCGCCTGGTGCGGCTCGAGCGCAGCCTGCGCCGCAGTCTGGGCTACCTGCGGCCGATCGAGCTGCGGCCGGAGCTGGTCCCGCTCGAGGCCCTGGTCGAAGCGACGCTGCGCGAGCTCGCCCCCGACATCGCGGCCGCGGGGGCGCTGCTCGAGCGCGAGCTCGAACCCGGGCTCGAGGTGCTGGCCGACCCCGCGCGCCTCGGCGAGGCCCTCGTGGCCCTCGTGCGCAATGCCCTGGAGGCGGGGGCCAGGCGCGTGCGCATTCGAGCCGGTGTCGCGGGCGACGGAATCCGATTGGACGTGGAGGACGATGGCCCGGGTATCCTGCCCTCGGTGCGGGGGACCGTCTTCGAGCCCTTCGTGACCACCAAGGCCGGGGCCAGCGGGCTGGGGCTCACCAGTGCCCGGAAGTTGGTCGAGGCCCACGGCGGTCGCTTGGAACTCGCGCCCTCTTCCCTGGGAGGCGCGTTGCTGCGCATGCATCTCGAACGAGGAGGAACCCGTTGACGAAGGACGAAGCTCGGATCCAGGTCTATCTGCTCGACGACCAGGTCATGATCCGCGCCGCGCTGCGCGCGCTGCTGGCGGAGAACGGGCGCCTGGAGGTGGTGGGGGAGAGCGGCAACGCCCGCGAGGCCGTGGCCGAGATCGAGCGCCTGCGCCCCGACGTCGTGTTGACCGACATCTCCATGCCGGGGCTCTCGGGGCTCGATGCGATCCCGATGATCCGCAAGGTCGCGCCGCGCACGCGGATCCTGATGCTCAGCCAGCAGAACGCCGAGTCCTTCGTCGAGCAGGCCCTGCAACTGGGCGCCGAGGGGTATCTCTCGAAGGATTCGGACCCCAGCGAGTTGCGCATCGCAATCGAGGCCGTGCACCGCGGCGATCCCTTCGTCTCGCCGCGCGTGGCGAGCGGCCTGGTGTCGATGGCGCGGCGCGAGGAACGCGGCGAGGGCCCGCCGGCGCGCACCCGGCTCGAGGCGCTCACGCCCCGCGAGCGGGAGGTCTTCCAGCTCCTGGCGGTGGGCAAGAGCAACAAGGAGGTCGCGCGCGAGCTCGACATCAGCCTGGGCACGGCCAAGAAGCACCGCGAGAACCTGCAGCGCAAGCTCGCCTGCCAGTCCCCCGCGGACCTGACTCGGCTCGCGATCCGCGAGGGCCTGCTCGACATCGGCTGACGGCCGGCCTTCCCCCGGGGGGCGCCGGGTACCCTGCTCCCCCCGTGGTCCCCGCGCTGCCGCCCCTGCCCATCGACGCCCTGCTCGAGCCCCTCGCCGAGGCGCTGCGCGGGGGCGGCCAGTGCGTGTTGCGGGCGCCCACCGGCGCAGGCAAGACGACCCGCGTCCCGCCGGCGTTGCTCGATCGGGGGGCCGCGGGGAAGGGCGCGGTGTGGCTCGTCGAGCCGCGGCGCCTGGCCGCCCGCGCGGCGGCCGCGCGCATCGCCGCCGAGCGCGGCGCGCGGCTGGGGGACGAGGTCGGCTACCACGTGCGCTTCGACCGTCGGGCGGGGGACGGCACGCGCATCCTGGTCCTGACCGAGGGCTTGTTCGTCGCGCGCCTGCAGCAGGATCCCTTCCTCGAGGGCGTGGGCGCGGTGGTGTTCGACGAGGTGCACGAGCGCCACCTCGAGGGCGACCTGGCCCTGGCCCTGGCGCGCCGCGTGCGCCGCGAGGCGCGCCCGGACCTGGGGCTCGTGTTGGCCTCGGCCACCGTCGACGCCACGCACCTGGCGGCGGCCCTGGGCGGCGCGCGGGTGCTCGAGTGCGAGGGGCGGCTGTTCCCGGTCGAGGTGCGCCACCGCGCGGCGCGCGGCGACGGGCGCCTCGAGGACGCGATGGCCGGCGCCGTGCGCGACGTGCTGGCCGAGTGCTCCGGCGACGTGTTGTGCTTCCTGCCCGGCGTGGGCGAGATCCGGCGCCTCGCGGAACGCCTGGGAGGGCTGGCGCGGACGGCGGGGCTCGAGCTCGTCGAGCTGCACGGCAGCCTGGGGCCCGAGGAACAGGACCGGGCCCTGCGCGCGGGTCCCCGCCGGCGCGTCGTGCTGGCGACGAACGTGGCCGAGAGCTCGGTGACGGTGGAGGGCATCGGCGCGGTCGTCGACAGCGGCCTCGCGCGCCGACCGCGCTATGACCCGGCGGTGGGGCTCGACCGGCTGGAGCTGGGGCGCATCTCGCGCGCTTCGGCCGACCAACGCGCCGGTCGCGCCGGACGGCTCGGGCCGGGGCTGTGCGTGCGCCTGTGGAGCCCGCTCGAGGAACGGGCCCTCGCCGAGCGCGACGAGCCCGAGATCCGTCGCGTGGACCTCGCCGGGGCGGTGCTCGAGCTGTTGGCCTTCGGCGAGCCCGATCCGCTCGCCCTCGAGTGGCTCGACGCCCCCGACCCGGAGCGCGTGGACGAAGCCCGCGCGCTGCTCGAGCGCCTGGGGGCGCTGCGGCGCGGGGCGCTGACGCCCCTGGGCCGGCGCCTGGCGCGCATCTCCGCACCGCCGCGCATCGCCCGGCTGCTGATCGAGGGCGCGCGCCTGGGCGCCCCGCGACGCGCGGCCCTGGCGGCGGCGCTGCTGGCCGAGCGCGATCCGTTGCGCCGCGCCGAGCGCCGGGACCCGGGGGCGGCGCGGCGCGCCCACAGCTCGTTCTCCGACCTGCTCGACCGCGTGCACCTGCTCGAGGACTTCGAGTCGCGCGGCCAGACGCGGTCGGAGGTGGGCGAGCTCGAGCCCAGCGCCGCGCGCTTCGTGTTGCGGGCCAGGGACGAGTTCGCGCGCCTGGTCGGCGACGGGGAGCGCGGAGAGCTCCCGACCCGCGCCCACGGGACGCAGGACAGCGGCGAAGCGCTCCTGCGCGCGGTGCTCGCCGCCTATCCCGACCGCCTCGCGCGGCGGCGCGCGCCGCAGAGCGAGCGGGCGTTGCTCGCCGGCGGTCGCGGGGTCGTGCTCGGCGCGGAGAGCGCGGTGGGGGAGGCGGAGCTGTTCTGCGCGCTGGAACTCGACGCCGGCCGCGGGGAAGCCCGCTGCCGCCTCGCCTCGGGGGTCGAGCGCGCCTGGATCCCGGAAGAGGCCCTCGAAACGAGGGAGAAGGTGCGCTTCGACGAGGCCAGCGGGCGCGTCGTCGGCCTCCGTCAACGGGTCTTCGCGGGCCTGGTGCTGGAGGAGGTCGCGATCCCGCCGCCGGACGCGGCCGTGGCCGAGGCCCTGCTCGCCGAGGCCGCGGGGCGCGACCTCCCGCGCCTGCTCGGGGTCGCCGACGGGGACCTCGCGGGTCTGCGGGCCCGGGTGCAGTTCGCGCGCGAGCATCTGCCGGAGCTCGGGTTGCCCGAGCTCGACGAAGCGTTCCTCGTCGCGTTGTTGCCCGAGCTGTGCGTGGGGAAACGGTCCCTGGCCGAGCTCGGCGCCGCGCCCTGGGCGGCGGCCGTCGAAGCGCGCCTGGGCCCGCGGCGCCTCGCGGAGCTGGCCCGCGAGGTGCCCGAACGCGTCGAGGTCCCCAGCGGATCCAAGCACCGCGTGCGCTACGAGCCCGGCGCGCCCCCGACCCTCGCGGCGCGCATCCAGGAGTTCTTCGGCCTGGCGAGCGGGCCGCGCATCGCGCGCGGTCGCGTCGCCCTGCGCCTCGAGCTGCTCGCGCCCAGCGGACGGCCGCAGCAGGTGACGAGCGACCTGGCGAGTTTCTGGCGCAACACCTACCCCGCCCTGCGGCGCGAGCTGCGCCCGCGGTACCCGCGGCACGACTGGCCCGAGGACCCGCTCGCCGCCGCGCCCCGCCGCGGCCCCCGGCCCCGGCGCGAAGGCTGACTCCCCGGGCCGGCCCCCGCTACCGTGGGGGGCGATGGCCGCCGAGCAGAACCCTCCGAGCACGCTCGACCCGCCGCCGATCGGCACGGTCGAACGCTGGGCCTTCGAGTTCGTGTCGACCACCGACGTCGAGTCCAAGCTCGCGCCGCCCGCGCCGCCGGCACGTTGGGAGGACGCGCCCCCCGCGCGGCGTCTGCGCGCCCCCGGCCGGCCGCCGGGCTGGCGCGTGGCCGCGCGCAGCCCGCGGGCTCCGGGGCCCCAGGCGCTG
>CAYMYN010000042.1:0-32734 GCA_964394665.1 uncultured Planctomycetaceae bacterium | reverse complement strand
GCGAGATCGTGTTCGAGGACGTGACCTTCGGCTACGACCCGGCCCAGCCGGTGCTCCAGGGTCTCTCCTTCCGCGTCGCCCCCGGCGAGCGCGTGGCCATCGTCGGCGCGACCGGCGCGGGGAAGTCGACCATCCTGCGGCTCTTGACGCGCCTGTACGACGTGACCGGCGGGCGCATCCTGCTCGACGGCGTCGACGTGCGCGACTACGCCCTGGCCGACCTGCGCCGGCGCGTCGGCATCGTGCCCCAGGACGTGTTCCTGTTCGGCGGGGACGTGCTCGAGAACGTGCGCCTGGGACACCCCGAGATCGACGACGATCAGGCGCTCGCCGCCGCCGGACGGCTGCACCTCGACGCGGTCGTGGCGCGCTTCCCGCGCGGCTACCGCGAGCCGGTGCGCGAGCGCGGCGCGAACCTCTCCTCGGGCGAGCGCCAGCTCGTGGCCTTCGCGCGGGTGATGGCCGTCGCGCCGCCGGTGCTGGCCCTCGACGAGGCGACCAGCAACGTCGACACCCACACCGAGCACCTCCTGCAGGAGGCGGTGGGCGAGGTCACCCGCGGCCGGACCTCGCTGGTGATCGCGCACCGCCTCTCGACCATCCGCGACGTGGATCGCATCCTGGTCCTGCACAAGGGCCGGCTGGTCGAGCAGGGAAGCCACGACGATCTGCTGGCCGCCGACGGCCCCTACCGGCGCCTGTACGAGCTGCAGTTCGCCGCCGCCGAGTGACGTCCCCCGCGATGAGCTGGCCCACGCTGCCCCTCACCGAGCCGGTCGCGGTCTTCGCGCTGGTGATGCTCATCATCCTGGTCGCGCCCCTGGTGTGCGCGCGACTGCGCATCCCGGGCCTGATCGGCCTGATCGTGGCCGGGGTGCTCGTCGGACCGCACGGCGCGCGCCTCCTGATGCGCGACGGCACGATGGACCTCCTGGGCACGGTCGGGCTGCTCTACATCGTGTTCGTGGCGGGGCTCGAGATCGACCTCAACCAGTTCATCCGCCACCGCTACAAGAGCCTGGTCTTCGGCTGGACGACCTACCTCGTGCCGCAGGTCACCGGCACCTGGATCGCGCGCGAGTTCCTGGGCTTCGACTGGCGCGCGGCGATCCTGCTGGGGAGCATGTTCGGCTCGCACACGCTGCTCGCCTATCCGATCGCGAGCCGCCTGGGGATCGCCAAGAACCCGGCGCTGGTCGTGGCGGTGGGCGGCACGATCGTGACCGACACCGCGGCCCTGTTGGTGCTGGCGATCGTGGCGCGCTCGACGGTCGGCGAGCTCGATCCGGCCTTCTGGGTGCAGCTCACCCTGGCGATGGGGGTGTTCCTGGCCCTGGTGGGCTGGGGTCTGCCCTGGCTCGGCCGCTGGTTCTTCCGCAACGTGCTGGCCGAGGACGCGGCCCAGTTCGCCTTCATCCTCGCGGCGGTGTTCTCGTTCGCCTTCCTGGCGAAGCTCGCCGGCCTGCAGGCCATCATCGGCGCCTTCCTCGCCGGGCTGGCCCTCAACCGCCTGGTGCCCTCCTCGAGCCCGCTCATGAGCCGCATCCGGTTCGTGGGCCACGCGCTCTTCATCCCCTTCTTCCTGCTCTCGGTCGGCATGCTGGTCGACCTGCGGGTCTTCGCCGCGGAACTCGCGAGCTGGAAGACGGCCCTGACCATGGTCGTGGTCGTGGTCGCGACCAAGTGGCTGGCGGCCTTCCTCTCGATGCTCGTGCTGCGCTTCGACCGCGACCAGGGCTGGGTGCTCTTCGGGATGAGCGTCAACCAGGCCGCCGCGACCCTGGCGGCGGTCTTCGTCGGCTTCCAGCTCGAGCTCTTCGACCAGGCGGTGCTGAACGGCGCGATCCTGATGGTCCTGGTCTCGTGCTTCCTCGGCGCCTGGGCCACCGAGACCTACGGCCGGCGCATCGCCGTGGCGGACGAAGCCGCGCCGGTGGCGCTCGACCGGCCCGAGCGCATCCTCGTGCCCCTGGCGAACCCCGCCAGCGCGCCGGCGCTCGTGGACCTGGCCCTGATGGTGCGCAGCCGCAACTCCCACGAGCCGCTCTATCCGCTCACGGTGGCCCGCGAGGGCGCCGACGTCGAGGGCGAGGTCGCGCGCAGCGAGCGCCTGCTCGCCACGGCCGTGGCCCACGCCAGCGCCGCCGACGTGCCCGCTAGCCCCGTCACGCGCGTCGACGGCAACGTCGCCAGCGGCATGGTGCGGGCGGTGCGCGAGCTGCGCGCCAGCGCGGTCGTCGTCGGCTGGGACGGGCGGCCGACCTCGCGTTGGCACGTGCTCGGCCGCACCCTGGACGACTTCCTGGCCCAGACCACCCAGATGGTGCTCGCCTGCCGCCTGCGCGGGCCGCTCAACGTCGACAGCCGCGTGGTCCTCCTTGCGCCGCCCTTCGCCGACCGCGAGCCCGGCTTCCGCGAGGCCGCCCAGGCGGTGAAGAACCTGGCCAACGAGCTGGGCGCGCCGCTCCTGCTCGTGGCCCCCGAGCGCGCCGTGGAGCGGCTGGCGCGCGCGCTCGAGGGGCTGCGCCCGGCCGTGCCGATCCAGAGCCACGCGCTGCGCTCCTGGGACGCCTTGCCCGGCGGCCTGCCCCTCGAGGAGGGCCGGAGCGATCTGTGCATCCTGCTCTCCGCACGGCACGGGCGCGTCTCCTGGCGACCGAACCTCGACACCCTGCCGGGCCAGCTCGCGCGGCTCCATGACGGGCTCGACCTGATCGTGCTCTACCCCGCCGAGGCCACCGACACCGGCGAGTTCCATCTGCCCACGCCCTCGTTCCAGCCCCTGCCGGCCCTGCGCGGCGAGGACATCCGGCTCGACCTCGGCCCCGGTCCCTGGGAGAGCGCGCTGCGCAGCTTGCTCGCGAGCCGGCTGGCGGAGCGCCCCGCGGCCCTCGAATCCGCCCTCGGCGCCCTGTCCACCAACGCCGAGACGCTCTCGCTCGAGGTCAGCCCCGGCATCGTGCTCCTGCACGCGCACCTGGGCGAGCTCGCCGCGCCGCACTTCCTGGTCGGCCTGAGCCACGAGGGCATCGCCTTCCCGCGCGTGCACGATCCGGCCCACGTCGTGCTCGTCCTGATCGGGCCCGAGCGCGATCGCGGCGAGCGCCATCTGGCCCTGCTCTCGGCCCTGGCGCGCATGGTGCGCCCCAGCGGCCTCGTCGAGGACCTGCTCGCCGCGCGCACTCCCCAGGAAGCCCGCGCGATCCTCCTGCGCGGCGCCCACGCCGTGGGCACGGGCGCCTGACCCGCGCGCGGCTTGGCCCCCGGTCGAGGCCGCGGGCCGGACTCAGCGCCGGCGCCAGGCGCCCCAGGCGAGGGCCAGGGCGAAGGCGATCGAGATCAGCAGAGCTGCGCCGCCGAGCAGGCTGAAGAAGTCGAGCCCACCCGGGCCGCGGCCGTGCAGCAGGATCGAGGAAGCCACCAGGGTCGCCGCAAGGATCAGGGCCAGGGCCAGGGTGCGGCCCGCGCCCTGGACGGCGGAGCGCAGCTCGTCGAGGCCGTCGTGCTGGATGCGCAGGGCGAACTCGCGGCGGCGGAAGTGGACCAGGATCTTGCGCAGCTCCTCGGGCAGCTCCTCGACCAGCTCGGCGTAGCCCGAGAGGCTGCGGGCGAAGCGGCGCTTCTGGGCGCCGAAGCCGTACTGCTCGGCGAACAGGCGCCGCAGCAGCACGCGCGCCTCGGCCATCACGTCGAAGCCGGGGTCGACCTCCTCGGCCACGCTCTCGATCGTCGAGAGCGCCTTGATGAGGTACACGAGGTCGGCGGGACAACGGATGTGGTGGCGGCGCAGGACCTCGAAGAAGCTCTCGAGCAGGGCGCCGATGTCGAGCTCCTCGAGGGAGCCCGACTCGAAGCGCGTCACCATCTCCCAGACGTCGGCGCGGAAGGCGCGATCGAACTCCAGCACCGGGTCGGCCCCGGCCAGGTCGACCACCGTGCGCAGGGTGCCGTCGAGGTCGGCGTCGACGACGTGACGCACGAGCCGGCCGAGCTGCAGGCGCGTGCGCGCGTCGATGTGGCCGGTCATGCCGCAGTCGATGAAGCACACGGTCCCGCCGGGCTGGATGAACAGGTTGCCCGGGTGCGGATCGGCGTGGAAGAAGCCGTGCTCCAGGCACATGCGGAAGACGGCGCGCGTGCCGTTCGAGCAGGCGGCGCGGCGCTCCTCGGCCGAGAGCGAGTCGGGCTCCAGGCGCGAGAGCTGCACGCCGCGCGCCTCCTCCATCGTCAGCACCGTGCGCGTCGAGGCGCGCGGATGGACGCGCGGGAACGTGATGGCCGGGTCGTCGGCGAAGTCGCGCCGCAGGCGCTCGGTCGAGCGCGCCTCGAGCTCGAGGTCGAGCTCGCGCAGCACCTGGCGCGCGACCTCCTCGGCCACGTGCAACGGGTCGAAGCCCAGCTCCGCCCCGCTGGCCGCGACCAACCGCGCCAGGTCGCGCAGCACGGCGACGTCGTCGGCGACGAGCTGCTCGACCTCCGGCCGCAGGAACTTCACGACCACCGGCGTGCCGTCCGCCAGCTCGGCGCGGTGCACCTGGGCGATCGACGCCGCCGCCATCGGCTCGGGCTCGATCGAGCGGAAGACCGTGCGCCAACCGTCCGGGAAGGACTCCTCGAGGCGCCCGGCGAGCTCCTCGAAGGGCACCTGGGGCGCCCCGCTCTGGAGCTTGCGCAGCTCGGCGGCGACCTCGGGTGGGATCAGGTCGGGGCGCGTGGCCAGGATCTGGCCCAGCTTGACGAAGGTCGCGCCGAGGTCCTCGAACAGCAGCCGCAGGCGCACCGCGGTCGAGATGTCCTCGTGCTCGCGCGCGACGCCGATCTTCTCCAGTCCGCCCTCGACGAGGCTCGCGAGTCCCGTGCGCTGCACGATGTCCGCAAAACCGTGGCGCGCGAGCGCCAGCAGGATCACCGCCGCCCGGCGCGTGCCGCGCAGGCGGGCGATCAGGCTCGAGTGGTGACCGATCATGGGCAAGGGAGCGCGTGCGCGGCGGCCCCGCGGATCAGCGCCCGTCCGCCTCCGGCGCGGCGGGCAGCTCGCGCACGAAGAGGTCGCGCACCTCGATGCGCGAGCCCTCGTGGTGCTGTTGGATCGCGATGTGGCCGCGGCGGAAACGCGGCTGGGGGTCGAGGTGGTCGCTGACCACGATCCCGTTGACACGGATCGTGACGCGCGTGCCCTGCTCGCTGTCGCGCACGCCGAGGTGATAGTCGAACCAGGTGTCGGGGGGCACGAGGTGCACGCGCACCGGCGCAAGGCCGTAGAGGCTGCCGGTCTTCTGCGGGTCGGGGTGCGAGGCGTTCACCTGGGCCTCGTAGCCCGCGGGCCAGGTCGAGCCCGGGCTGGCCCGCAGGTAGATCCCCGAGTTGCCGCCCTCGTTGACCTTGACCCGTGCGCGGAGCTCGAAGTCGCGGTAGTCCGAGCGCGGGCTGAACAGGTGCCCCACCGGCCCCTCGCCCTGCAGGACGCCCTGCTCGAGCTCCCAGAAGGCCCCGCCGGTGCGCGTCCAACGCTCGAGCTCGTCCTCGTCGACCAGGAGCCGCGTCCAGCCCTCGCTGGCGCGCGTCCGCTCCGAGCGCGTCGCGGGTCGGAAGCGCAGCTCGCGCACGGCGAGCCCGCCCTCGGCGCGCAGCACGAGCGGCCCGAGGGCGGCCGCTTCGAGCGCGTCCGGGACGTTCGGCGCGGACAGCTCGACGTTCTCGTGCACCAGTTGATCGTCGATGCGCAGGCGCAGGAGCCGCGCGGGCTCGCTCAGGCGGCCCTCGGCGTCGAAACGCGGCGCGCGGTAGTCGAGGTCGAGCGCGTGCCACAGGCCCGGGCCATGGAAGGCGTTGCGCGCCGGAGCGACGCCCGGAAAACCAGGCGCATCCGGGAGGCCGCCGCAGGAGTCGGGCCCGAGTTCGCTACCGCGCGGCGTGTCGGAGAGGCGCAGCGCGTGTCGCCCTTGCAGGACCAGCGACCCCGCTCCGCCCCGGGGCAGCAGGAACTCGAGGTGCAGGCTGCCGTCGCCGAGCCCGTAGCGACCGCGGAAGTCCCCCGCCTCGCGCGTGCCGACCAGGGCCCCGTTCCCGGGGCGGAGCGCGAAGCGCGTGGGATCGGTGGGGTCGAGCTCGGCCTCGCCCAGGGTCCAGCCGCCGGGCTCGAAGGCGTCGGTGGCCTCGCCGAAGGTCAGGCGCAGCCAGCCCTCCCAACCCGTGGCGCGGGCCGGCGGCGGCGGCACGAGCTTGGCGACCGGCACCACGACCGGCGGCCCGTCGGCGAGCACGTTGATCGTGTAGGCGAAGGTGTCGTGCAGCAGCGCTTCGCCGCCCGCGCCGACGAGGTTCTTCAGGGTTCCGCGCACGACGCGGCCGGCCATCAGGCCCGGCACCGCGATCGAGAGTCGCCGGCGGTCCGCCGAGAGCGTGACCGCGCCCACCTCGAGGGGCCGCGTGTCGCGCTCGGGCGAGCCGTACTCCCACCACCAGTCGTAGTCGTAGTGCTCGAGGGCGACATCGCCGGGCCCGGGCTCGATGCCCTCGGCGAGCGGCAGGGTCAGCTCGACCTCGAAGCCGCCCGGCACCAGGCGCACGCGTTGCATCTCGAGCGGCGTGCGGCCGGTGAAGCGCACCCGCGCCACGCCGTGGCCCGGCGCGAGGCCGCCCCAGCCGCGGTTGGTGAAGCCGGCGAACAGCGTTCCGTCCGGGGCGAACACGACGCGGCAAGCGCTGCCGATGCCCTGGCGGAAGAGCCAGCAGGCGCCCTGGGTGACACCCTGCACCTCTTCGAGGTCCGCGCGCAGGAGATGGCCGTTCGTCAGCTCGGCGACGAAGAGTTGCTCTCCGAAGGGACCAAACGCGCCGCCGCTGAGGTCGGGCACCAGGTTGCCCGTCGAGCGCGACCAGCCGTAGGGCAACCAGATCGCCGCGGGAGCGCGCTCGACGTCGGGCGGGATCGTGTCGCTGGGCTCGACGTTGCCGGCGCGGTAGCGCTCGGTCCAGGCCAGCGAGGCCGGGTGGCCGTAGAACTTGCCCTCCTCGATGGCGAAGATCGGACAGGCGGGCAGCCAGTCGCCCTGGTTGTCGGTCACCAGCAGGCGGCCCTTCGCATCGAAGCCGATGCCGCAGGGGCTGCGCAGGCCGCTCGCCACCCGCTCGTGGGTGCCGTCGGGGCGGATGCGCAGCACCCAACCGCGGTCCGGCACCGGCGACTTGCCGTGCCACCACTTGGGGCTGAAGAACGAGACGTTGAGCGAGACGTAGAAGTTGCCCGCGTCGTCGCGCGGCAGACCGAAGGCGAACTCGTGGTAGTTGCCCGAGACGCCCCAACCGTCGGCCAGGGTCTCGACCAGGTCGCACACCCCGTCGCCGTCGAGGTCCTTCAGGCGGCTGAGCTCCTGGCGCTGCAGGACGTAGAGCTCATCGTCCACGATCGCGAGGCCCAGGCCCTCCCAGAGGCCCTCGGCGAAGAGCGTCCAGCGCGCGGCGGCGGGGTCTTCCGCCAGGGCATCCTCGACGATCCAGACCTGCCCGCGGCGCGTGCTGATCGCCAGGCGTCCGTCGGAGAAGAAGCCCATCCCGCCGACCTCGATCAGCTCGCCCGCGGGCGGCGTCAGGTAGTCGACGGCGTAGTGGTCGGCCTCGTGCGCGGTCTGCGGGGCGCACAGGAGCAGGGAGGCGAGCAGCGCGGGGCTCATCGGCAGACCTCGTGCAGGAGTTCGAGGAAGCGGGTCGGGTCGCTGGGCACGAGCGGCAGCACGACCTGGTCGAGCTCGAGGCGGAGGCCGGCCTGCACGCGCAGGGCGAGCCCCGAACCGTCCTCGAGCCAGGTCAGCGCCCCCGACGTCCCGCGCGGCACGCGCAGTCCGACCAGGGCGGCCTGGCCCCCGACCCGCGGTCGCAGGGCGAGCAGCTCGCGCTCCCCCGCCGCGGCCTCGAAGCGCTCGGCCTCGTTCAGGGGCGCGTCGAGCCAGGGGAAGTGCAGCACGAGCTCGGCGGCCTCGAGGGGCTCGATCACGAAGGCGCGCAGGAAACCCGACGCGTCGCCGGTCGCGAGCCCGCGCGGGCGTTCCTCGACCCGCGCCACCACCCGGCCGTCCTCCGCGCGCAGGACCGTGAGCAGCGCCGCCTGGCCGCCCAGCGCGCGGGTTCCGCCCAGGCGAGCGGCGAGCGGCCGCGCCGGCTGCCCCGCGGACGTCCGCAGGGCGAAGGGCGCGCGCGGCCGACCGTTCTCGACCAGGTGCACGACCTGCCCGAGGGGCTGGAGCGCCGACCCGCCCCGGTCGCCCCAATCGCGCCGGTCGACGAAGCGTCCCTGGCGCACGCCCAGCAGGCGCACGTCGGCGGCGTCGTACTCGAAGGTCAGCCCGTCGAGGGTGCCGACGAGCAGGCCGCGCGGCCGCTCCGGCGCGCCGCGCGCGATCGGCGGCAGCATGCCGCGCACGACGAGCGGCCGCTCGCGCACGATGAGCTCGGTGTTCTTGGGCGCCGGCAACTCGGGCGGGCCGAGCGAGATCACGTAGCGCGCCAGCGACGCCCGCTCGGCCTCGCCCAGGGCCGCGTCAAAACCCGGCATGGGCGTGCCCGGGATGCCGCCGGAGATCGTGCGCGCGATGGTCTCGGGCGTGTTGCCGAACGAGAACCCGCCGTCCTTGAAGGAACGCGCGGGCCGGTCGAGCTCGGTCCAACCCTTGCCGTCGCCGGTCTCGCCGTGGCAGCTCGCGCAGTGGGCCATGAAGAGCGCCGCCGCATCGGGGGGCGCGGGATCCTCGGCGGCGACGAGCTCGGCCGCGGGCGCGGCGGCGGAGGGTACGGCGGCGTCGAGATGCGGCGCGGCGCCAAGGCTCGGGCACAGGCCGAGGAGGAGCAGGGCCAGGCGGATCGGGTGGGTCATGCGCGGGGCGCGGATCGGGTCGGATCCGCGGGGGCGACCAGCCTACGGGAGCTCCTGGGGGCGGACCAGGACGCGCTCAGCGCGGAGCGGCGCTCGGCGGACGGGCCGCGGCGCGCAGCTCGTCGTGGCGGCGCTGGAACGCTTCGGCCGCGGCCCCGTCGCCGCGCCGGCGCGCGACGCCGGCGAGCTTGTGGAAGACCTCGTAGTGCGGGAAGAGCTCCACGCAGGCGAGGTAGCGCCGCTCGGCCTCGGCGAGGTCGTCCCGCGCGAGCGCCCGGTCCCCCAAGCGCGCCTGCGCCCGGGCCTGGTCGCGGGGCTTGGTGAACAGCTCGAGGGCGCGCTCGAGCTTCGCCCGCGCCGCCTCCGCGTCGCCCGCTTCGACGTCGAGCAGGGCGAGCTGGAACCAGGCATCCCCGCTGGCGGGGAAGAGCGCGCGGTCGGCTTCGAACGCGGCCCGCGCGGCTTCGGCCCGGCCCGCGTCAGCGAGCGCCTTGCCGTAGAAGTAGAACGCCTGGGGCGCCGCGGCAAACGTCGGCCCGCGCTCGAGCACGGCCTCCAGCAGGGGCAGGGCCAGGGCCGGTCGATGGGCTTCTTGGTGCGCGATGCCGAGCAGCAGCCGCGCCTCGTCCGCGCGCGCGCCGACCTCGCCCTCGGCCTCGAGCAGTCGCTCGAGGATCCCGCGCGCGCCGTCCCAGCGCTCGGCCGCCAGGTGCTCGCGCGCCGACGCCAGGCGCGGATCGTCCGAACGGCGGGGCGCCGGGGGCGCGTCCCGGAAACGCCGCAGGGCGCGCTCGAGGGTGTCGAGGGCCGCGTCGCGGCTCGCTGGAGCAACGCCCGCTGCGGGCTCGGGATCTTCGCGAGCGCAGCTCGCCACGACGAACAAGACCGCCAGGCCCAGGCACGGGGCCGCGCGCGATAGCTCGAGCTTCATTGGGAACGCTCCACGACGAGCGTGCGCCGCGCGCCCTCGAGCCCGACGCGTTGTTCGAAGCCGTCCGGCCAACGCACGCGCAGGGTCAGGGGGCCTTCGTGGGCGCCGAGGCCGAAGTGCGCCTCGGGAGCGGTGCTCGATTGGTAGGAGAGGCCACTCGCGATCCAGCGCACCTGGGAGAGCGCGCCGGCTTCGAGCTCGAGCCGCGCGCCGATGCCGCGCCGGTTCATCGCGCCCGGCCGGCGGTCGGCGAGTCCGACCACGAGCCACGAACCCCGCGCGCCGACGTTCTCGAGCACGCGCGCGGGCCCGTCGAGCTCGATCACGACCAGATCGAGGTCCCCGTCGCGGTCGAGGTCCCCGGCCACCAGGCCCCGATCCTGGTGGGTCGCGGCGAGCCAGGCGCCGCCGACCTCGGCCGGCACGCGCGCGAACCGCGGGCCGTCGCGCTCGAAGAGCAGCGGTGTCTGGCGCCGCTGCCAGCCCTGGGGCTCGCAGATCCGATCGGGGTACACGTGCCCGTTGACCAGCACCAGGTCCTCGTCGCCGTCGTGGTCGAGGTCCGCGAAGAGCGCGCCCCAACCCACGAAGGGCCGGCTCTCGAGGGCCAGGCCGAAGCCGCGCGTGCGGTCCTCGAAGAGCAGCGGCGCGCGCTGCACGTGCAGGGTGTTGGTGTCGGCCATGAAGTTGGTCGTGAACAGGTCCGCCCGGCCGTCGCCGGTGACGTCCGCCACGGCGATGCCCATCGTAGCCTGGCCCGCGCCCTCCTCCGAGAGCGCGACGCCGCTCGCCAGGCCGAGCTCGACGAAGCGCACCGCGCCCGCGCCGCCCTCGCTGCGCCGGAAGAGAAAGTTCCCGGCCGAGTCGTTGCCGACGAAGACCTCCGGCGCCCCGTCCCCATCGAGGTCGAGGATCGTGACCCCCAGGCCATAGGAGGGCGCGGGCGCGTCGAAGCCCCACTCGGCCGTCGCGTCCTCGAAGCTCCCGTCGCCCCGATTGCGGTACACCGCGTCGGGGGCCGGCTCGAGGCCCATCGGGCCGGCGAACACCTCGACGCCGAGGAAAGTCGTCGGGGGCGGCGGGTGGCGCGGGTCGAAGACGAGGTAGCGGGTCACGTAGAGATCGAGGTCGCCGTCGCCGTCGAGGTCGCCGAAGCTCGCGGCGCTGCTCCAGGCCTCGCCCCACTCGCCCGCGGCGGTGTCCTCGAGCAGTTGGGCGCCCCGATTGCGCAGCAGCGCGTCGCGGCCGAAGCAGGCCACGAAGATGTCATCGGCCCCGTCGCCGTCGACGTCCCCCACCGCGACGCCCTGCCCCCAACGGTCGAACACCAGGCCGGCGGCGTTGCTGGCGTCCTCGAAGCGCAGGCCGCCGAGATTGCGCCACAGGCTCGCGCGGGTGCCGCGCTCGGGGGACGCGAGGGTGCCGCCGCCGGGGGCGAACAGGTCGAGCAGCCCGTCGCCGTCGTAGTCGATCAGGGCGAGCCCCCCGCCCTTGACCTCGAGGATCGTGCTCGCCCGCGCGTTGCCCGCCCGACCCTCGAGCGCCAGGCCGCTGCGCGCCGTCGCGTCGAGGAAGCGCAGGGCGGGGGTGCGCGGCGCGGGTTCTTCGGTCCCGCAGGCCGCGAGCAGCCCGAGCGCGGCGCAGGCAAAGGCTGCGCACGTCGCGCGGGCGCCGAGCCCGACCCGCCCAGGGGAGCGCCCCACGGCTCAGCTCCGCCCGCGGCGCGCGCGGGAGACGGGCCCGCCAGGAGTCGGCGCGGTCCGCGGGAGACGGGGCAGGCACATGCCGGACGAGGATAGCGGCGCCGCGCGCGCGCGTCGCGGGCAGGGGACAGGGAGCGACGGCGGCCCTATCCTGCCCCGCCCATGGCGCCCAACGACCCGGCCGCGAACCCGTCCGATCCCGAGCGCGTCCTGCGCGAACGGTTCGGCCTGCCGGCGTTCCGCGGCCCCCAGCGCGCGGCGATCGAGGCCGTGCTCGCCGGCCGCGACGCGCTGGTGACGATGCCGACCGGCGCCGGCAAGTCGCTCGTCTACCAACTCCCGGCGTTGATGCTCGAGGGCCTGACCCTGGTGGTGAGCCCGCTGATCGCCCTGATGCAGGATCAGGTCGACGCCCTGCGCCGGCGCGGCATCGCGGCCACCTTCGTCAACTCGAGCCTCGGGGCCCAGGAGCGCCGCGCGCGCCTCGCGGCGGCGGCCCGCGGCGAGTTCGACCTGCTCTACGTCACCCCCGAACGCTTCCGCAGCCCAGCCTTCCTCGAGACGCTGCCGGCGCTGCGCGTCGTGCGCCTGGCGATCGACGAGGCCCACTGCATCAGCGAGTGGGGCCACGACTTCCGCCCCGACTACTGGCGCCTGGGCGAGTACCGCGCGCTCCTGGGCGACCCGCCGACGGTGGCCCTGACGGCGACGGCGACCCTCGAGGTGGCGGAGGACATCGTGCGCTCCCTGCGCCTCGTCGATCCGCTCGTGATCCGCACCGGCATCGAGCGGCCGAACCTGTTCCTGGCCGCGACCCGCGCCGAGACGCGCGAGGAGCTGCTGGCGCTCCTGCTCGAGCGCATCGCCGCCATCGACGGCCCGGGCATCGTCTACTCGACCCTCATCCGCGACCTCGAGGAGCTGCACGTCGAGCTCGCGCGCCGCGGCGTGCCGAGCCTGGTCTACCACGGCAAGCTCTCGGCGCGCGAGCGGCGCTCGATGCAGGAACGCTTCATGGCCTCCGAGCGCGAGGTCGTGCTGGCCACCAACGCCTTCGGCATGGGCGTCGACAAGGCCGACATCCGTTTCGTGATCCATGCCCAGCTCCCGGGCACGATCGAGGCCTGGACGCAGGAGGTGGGCCGCGCCGGCCGCGACGGAGCGCCCGCCTGGTGCGAGTTGCTGGCCCACGAGGAGGACCTCGCGATCCAGCAACGCTTCGTGCAGTGGGCGAACCCCAGCCGCGAGTACCTCCTGTCGGTGTACGAGACCCTCGCCGGCTGGGGCGAGCGGGTGCAGACCAAGGATCTCGACGACCTGCGCGACGAGCTGCTGGTGAAGAACCGGCACGACCAACGGGTGGCCCTGTGCCTGCGCTGGCTCGAGGTGCTGGGCGTCACGCGCGGGGCCTTCGAGACGGGCGACTTCGAGCTCGTGCGGCCCCTCGATCCGGCGGAGTTGCCCGCGCTCGTCGGCGCGCCGGAGAAGGAGCGCGCCGACCTCGAGGCCCTGCTCGCGACCTGGCGCTTCGCCACCCAGGACGCGCCCTGCCGTCGCCGGCGTCTGGCGGAGCACTTCTCCCTGCCCGCGCCCGAGGCGCCCTGCGGCGCCTGCGACGCCTGCACCGACCCCGCCGCGTGGCGCGGCGCGAACCTGCGGGCCCGGCCGGCGCCCGTGGAGAGCCCCCCCGCGGCGCCGAGCGCGCCCCCGGCCGAGTTCCAGCGCGGCGATTGGGTCGAGGTCGACGGCCGCCACTTGGGCCGCGTGCTGCGCGTCGAGGGCCAGGGCCGGCGCACGCGCTTGGTGATCGAGGACGCCAGCGACCTGCGCCAGCGCACGCTCGACCCGCGCCGGGCCCGCCCCCTGCGTTGAGCCACGCGTGGATGGGGACCCGGGGCCTTGCCGCCCCCAGCCCCCGGGCCTAGCCTCGGCGGTCGCTCGCGCTCTCCGACCGCCCCCCTGCCCCCCCATCGAGCCTCCCATGAACGTCGCCTCCGAAAAGGTCGTGACCATCGAGTACGAGCTGACCGACGGCGACGGCCAGGTGCTCGACACGTCCCGCGGCCACGGCCCCTTGAGCTACCTGCACGGCGCGGGCTCGATCCTGCCGGCCCTCGAGGGTGCCCTCGAGGGGCGCGCCCCGGGCGAACACGTCGCCACCACCCTGAGCCCGGACCAGGGGTACGGCGAGCGCGAGGAGCGCCTGTGCCAGGTCCTGCCCCGCGACCGCTTCGCCGGCGCGGAATCGATCGAGGTCGGCATGCAGTTCCAGGGTCAGCTCGACGACGACGAGGAACCGCGCGTCTTCACCGTCACCGCGATCGATGAACGCGAGGTGACGATCGACGGCAACCACCCCCTGGCCGGCGTCACGCTGCACTTCGCGGTCGAGGTCCTCGAGGTGCGCGACGCCTCCCCCGACGAGCTCGCCCACGGCCACCCCCACGGCCCCGGCGGCGCCCACGACCACGATCACGATCACGGCCACCACCACGAACACGGCCCGGGCTGCAACCACTAGGCCGGGCTCGGAGTCCGGGCCCCCGCGGGGCGGCATGATCGTCGAGCTGAGCCACGAGATCCGGGACCGGATGGTGACCTACCCGGGGTTGCCGGCGGTGCGCATCGGGGCGCACACGAGCCACGACGCCTCGCAGGACCAGTACGCGCCGGGGACGACCTTCCACATCGCGCGGCTCGAGCTGGTGGGCAACACCGGCACGTACCTGGACGCCCCCTTCCACCGCGACGAGGACGGGGCCGACGTGTCGGACCTGCCCCTCGAGCGCCTGGTCGACCTGCCGGGGATCGTGATCCGCGCGTCCGAGGAAGGGCGCGAGCTGGGGCCCGGGTTGTTCGAGGGCCTCGACCTCCGGGGCCGCGCGGTGCTGGTGCACACCGCCTGGTCGCGCCGCTGGGGCCGCAACCAGTACTTCGTCGGGCATCCCTATCTCGACGCCGACGCCGCGCGCCTGCTGGCCGCCGCCGAGCCGGCCCTGGTGGGCATCGACTCGCTGAACATCGACTCGACCCGCGACCCGACGCGACCGGTGCACACGGCCCTCCTGCGGGCCGGCATCCCGATCGTGGAGCATCTGTGCAACCTCGAGCGCCTGCCCGACACGGGCTTCCGGTTCTTCGCCGCCCCCCCGCGCCTCGTCGACGTGGGTTCCTTCCCGGTGCGGGCCTTCGCGTTGGTGCCCTGAAGGTCCGAGCGCTCAGAGTGTGAGAGGAACTCGAGCACTCTCGGTACGGCCGGCTTGCCGGCCGTCCAAAAAACGTTCTGAGAGGCCGTCTGGATGGTCTGCTCCGGGTCCGCTCCGGGTCCGCTCGATTCTTGTTCGGCCTCTCAGGGCAGCTCACTCGTGAAGCTGAGCAGGGCGCGCATGTAGTTCTGGCGTTCGTAGCCGGCGGGGGTTGGGCAGTGGTCGCGGCTCATGCTGCCCTGGAGCTGGCGCACCGAGTCGTAGTCGAACTCCCCCATCCAGGCCTGGAGCTCGCCCAGAAGCGCCAAGAGGTGCTGCGGCCCGCGGCGCAGGAGCGCGGAGGTCGTCATCACCGCGTCCGCGCCCACCAGCAGGAGCTTCGCCAGATCGACGGCCGTGTGCACCCCACCGCTGGCGCACAACGAGGCTTCGACGCGGCCGCGCAGGATGCCGATCCACTGCAGGGGCGTGCGCATCTCGGCGCTGGTCGAGAGCTCGAGGCGCGGCACGACGGCCAGCCGCTCGAGGTCGAGGTCCGGGTTCAGGAGGCGGTTGAAGAGCACCAGGCCGTCCGCCCCGGCCGCTACCAGGCGCCGGGCGACGTGCGGAAGGGAGCTGAACACCGGGGCGAGCTTGATCGCCAGCGGGATGCGCAGCTCGCGCCGCACGGCGGCCACGATGTCGACGTAACGCTGCTCGACCTCGGCGCCCGAGACCTCGGGGTCCACGGGCACGTGGTAGATGTTGAGCTCGAGCGCGTCCGCGCCGGCTTCCTCGATGCGCTTGGCGAAGCGCGCCCAGCCGCCCAGGGACTGGCCATTGAGGCTCGCGATGACTGGAATCCCCAGGCGCGCCTTGGCCGCGCGCACCAGCTCGAGGTAGTTGCCCGGTCCGGTGTTGTAGTCGTCGAGGTCGGGGAAGTAGCCGCTGGCCTCGGCGTGGCTCTCGGCCCCGAACTCCGCGAGGCGCGCCACCTGGAGCTCGTCGTGCTCGAGCTGCTCCTCGAAGAGCGAGGGCAGCACCACGGCCGCGGCGCCCGCGGCCTCGAGGTGCTCGAGGCTCGCGAGCTCGCCGGTGAGCGGCGAGGCCGAGGCCACCAGGGGGTGCTTCAGCTCCAGGCCCAGGTAACGGGTGCGCAGGTCGGGCGCGCTCACGGTTGGTCCTCCCGCGAATCGGCGGCGTGGGTGGGAGCGTGCGGCGTGGGCGCACGCTCGGGCAGGTCGCGTTCGAGGCCGGCGAGCTGCTCGTAGTGGTGCCACTGCTCGTCGATGTCGCGTTGGGCCAGGCGGAACAGCTCGGCCGCGGTCTGTGGGTCGGCGCGCTCGAGCATCGCGAAGCGCGCCTCCTTGGCCGCGAACTGCGCGAAGGGCATGCGGGGTTTGCGGCTGTCGAGCTGGAAGGGCAACCCGTGCTCGTCCGAGCGCCGCGGGTCGTAGCGGAAGAGCGGCCAGAAGCCGCTGCCCACGACGTCCTTCTGGTGCGTCATCGAGGTCGACATCTCGATGCCGTGGGCGATGCAGTGGCTGTAGGCGATGACCAGCGACGGGCCGGGCCAGCTCTCGGCCTCCTGCAGGGCGCGCAGGGTCTGCTTGGGGTTCGCGCCCAGGGCGATCTGCGCCACGTACACGTTGCCGTAGCCCGCGGCGAGCAGGCCCAGGTCCTTCTTGCGCACGCTCTTGCCCCCGGCGGCGAACTTGGCCACCGCGGCGCGCGGCGTGGCCTTCGAGGCCTGGCCGCCGGTGTTCGAGTAGACCCCCGTGTCGAGCACGAGCACGTTGACGTCCGCGCCCGAGGCCAACACGTGGTCGAGGCCGCCGAAGCCGATGTCGTAGGCCCAGCCGTCGCCGCCGACGATCCAGACGCTGCGCGGGACGAGGCTGCCGAGCACCGCCAGCAGCTCGCGCTCGGGTTCGTCGCGACCGGCGCCCAGCTTCGCGCGCAGCGCCTCGAGGCGCGCGCGCTGGGCCGCGAGCTCGGGCTCCGAGCGGCCCTGGGGCGCGAGGATCGCCGCGACCGTCTCCGCACCCAGGCGCCCGCCGAGTTCGGCGAGCAGGCGCCGCGCGCGCGCCTCGGCCGAGTCGGCCGCCAGGCGTAGGCCGAAGCCGAACTCGGCGTTGTCCTCGAAGAGCGAGTTGGCCCAGGCCGGACCGCGGCCGGCGGCGTTGGTGGTCCAGGGCGTGGTCGGCAGGTTGCCGCCGTAGATCGAGGAGCAGCCGGTGGCGTTGGCGACCAACAACCGCTCGCCGTAGAGCTGGGTGAGGAGCTTCAGGTAGGGCGTCTCGCCGCAGCCGGCGCAGGCGCCGGAGAACTCGAACAGCGGCTCGAGCAGTTGGCTGCCCTGGATGCTGGAGAGGTCCGCCGCGGCGCGCTCGAGCTCGGGCAAGGAGAGGAACCGCTCCCAGTTGCCCCGTTCGCGCTCCAGGTGCTCGTGCTTGTCGCACATGTCGATCGCCTTGTGCTTGGCGACCTCCTTGCTGCGCGCCGGGCAGACGTCGACGCACACGCCGCAGCCGGTGCAATCGTCCGGGGCGACCTGCACGGTCAACCGATGGCCGGGGAGGAAGCGTTCGGAGAGCGAGCGCGAGGGCAGAGCGGAGAGCGAGGCCTCGGCGGGATAGGCCTTGGTGCGGATCGCGGCATGCGGGCAGACCACGGCGCACAGGCCGCACTCGATGCACAGCTCCGCGTCCCAGATCGGGATGCGCGCGGCGATGCTGCGCCGCTCGTAACGCGCCGTGCCCGTGGGGAACGTGCCGTCGACCGGCAGGGCGCTCACCGGCAGGAGGTCGCCCTGGCCGGCGAGGATGCGCGCGGTGACGCGCTGCACGAAGTCCGGCGCGTGCGCGGGCACCGGAGGCAGGCGCCGCAGGTCGCCCGCGGGGCGCGCGGGGATCGTCACCGCGTGCAGGCCCGCCAGGGCGGCGTCCACCGCCGCGTAGTTGCGCTCGAGGACGCTCGTGCCGCGCTTCTTGTAGGTCGCGGCGATGGCCTCCTTGATCTTCACGAGCGCCTCCTCGCGCGGCAGGACGTTCGCCAGGGCGAAGAAACAGGTCTGCATCACGGTGTTGATCCGCCCACCCAGCCCGGCCTCGCGGGCGACGGCCGCGGCGTCGACGACCCACAGGCGCAGGTTGCGCTCCAGGATCTGCTCCTGCACCTCGAGGGTCAGGTGCTCCCAGACCTCCTCCGGTCCGTGCGGGCTGTTGAGCAGCACCGTCGCCCCCGGCTCCGCGACGCCGAGCACGTCCATGCGCGCGAGCAGGTCGAACTGGTGGCAGGCCACGAAGCCCGCGCGCCGGATCAGGTAAGTCGACTCGATCGGCCGCGGCGCGAAGCGCAGGTGCGAGACCGTGATCGACCCGGCCTTCTTCGAGTCGTAGACGAAGTAGCCCTGGGCGTGGAGGTCCGTCTCCTCGCCGACGATCTTGACCGAGTTCTTGTTGGCCCCCACCGTGCCGTCGCTGCCCAGGCCGTAGAACACGGCCCGCACGCCGTCGGGCGCCTCCGTATCGAAGTCCTCGTCCCACTCGAGCGAGAGGTGCGTGACGTCGTCGCGGATGCCGACCGTGAAGTGCCGGCGCGGCGTCTCGCGGGCGAGCTCGGCGAAGATCCCGGCGACCATCGCGGGGGTGAACTCCTTCGAGGAGAGCCCGTAACGGCCGCCGCCCACCCAGGGCAGGGGGCGATCCGCGTAGCGCGCGGACTCGGCCAGGGCGGCCACGACGTCGAGGTACAGCGGCTCGCCCAGGGCGCCGGGCTCCTTGGTGCGGTCGAGCACGCCGATGCGCCGCGCGCTCTGGGGCAGGACCTCGAGGAAGGCCTCGGCGTCGAAGGGGCGATAGAGCCGCACGACGACCAGGCCCACGCGCTCGCCGCGCCGCAAGAGTTCCTCGACCGCCTCGCGCGCGGCGCCGACCCCAGACCCCATCGCCACCAGGACGCGCTCGGCCTCCGGGTGCCCGTGGTACTCGAACAGGCCGTAGCGGCGCCCCGTGCGCTCGGCGAAGCGCGCCAGGGTCTCGCGCACGATGCGCGGGGTCTCGAGGTAGAAGGGATTGGCGGCCTCGCGAGCCTGGAAGAAGACGTCCGGATTCTGCGCGCTGCCGCGCAACACCGGGTGGTCGGGGTCGAGGGCCCGGGCGCGGTGCGCGCGCACGAGCTCGGGGTCGACGAGGGCGCGCAGGTCGTCCTCGCCGAGCAGGGCGATCTTGCTCACCTCGTGGGAGGTGCGGAAGCCGTCGAAGAAGTGCAGGAAGGGCACGCGCGCCGCGAGGGTGGCCGCGTGGGCCACCAGCGCCAGGTCCTGCGCCTCCTGCACCGAGCTCGAGCACAGCATGGCCCAGCCCGCCTGGCGCACCGCCATCACGTCGCTGTGGTCGCCGAAGATCGAGAGCGCGTGGGTCGCCAGGGTGCGCGCCGCGACGTGGAAGACCGTCGGCGTGAGCTCGCCGGCGATCTTGTACATGTTGGGGATCATCAGCAGCAGGCCCTGGGACGCCGTGAAGGTCGTCGACAGGGAGCCCGCCTGCAGGGCGCCGTGCACCGTTCCCGCGGCGCCGCCCTCGCTCTGGAGCTCGACGACGCGCGGCACGTCGCCGAAGGCGTTGGGGCGCCCTTCCTGGGCCCAGGCGTCGGAGAGCTCCCCCATCGGCGAAGCGGGCGTGATGGGGTAGATCGCGATCACCTCGCTCAGCGCGTAGGCGACGGCGGCCGCGGCTTCGTTGCCGTCCAGGGTGGCGTGGGTCTTGGGCATGGCGCGTCCCCCCGCCCGGCGCGCGGCGCGGAGGGGCGCCGATCGTGCCGCGCCCGCGAGCCGGCCTCAATGCGCGAGCCGCCGACTACCACCCCCTGCGCACAGGTTGCGGCGAACCCTACGTCCTGGGGCGTACCGGCCCATCGGCCTGAGGGCCCGGGCCGCGACGGGCGCCGCGGGTATGCTCCGCGCCCCGTGGAGCCCTTCGAGTTCAACGCGCGCCTGACCCACCGCGAGGACCTCACCGAGTCCCTGTGCATCTTCCGCGTGCGCCCCGAGCACGGGCCGCCGCCGGAGTTCGTTCCCGGCCAGTTCGTGCAGCTCGCCCTGCCGGAGACGGTCGGCGGCCGGGTGAGCTGGGTGCGCCGCTCCTACTCGATCGCCTCCGCGCC
Organism: uncultured Planctomycetaceae bacterium; assembly: GCA_964394665.1. Taxonomy (GTDB): domain Bacteria; phylum Planctomycetota; class UBA1135; order UBA1135; genus CAYMYN01. Next base: position 12,880 of record CAYMYN010000042.1, on the reverse strand, counting down.
GGGGCTTCCCGAGCTCGAGATCTACTTCCAGATCGTGACCGGCGGGGCCTTCTCCGAGCTCTTCCGGCCCCTCGGCCCCGGGGCGCGCCTGTGGCTCGGGCCCCGTGCCCACGGGCACTTCACGCTGCTTCCCGTGACGCGCGGCGCGGACGTCGTGGCCATCGCCACGGGCACGGGTCTGGCGCCCTTCGTCTCGATGCTGCGCCACCACGCCGACGACCCGCCCTGGGGCCGATTCTGCCTGCTGCACGGCGCGCGCCGGGCGGCCGAGCTCGGGTACCGCGACTGGCTCGAGGGCCGCGCCGCCGCCGATCCGCGCCTGCGCTACGTCCCGAGCGTGACCCGCGAGCCCGAGGGCTCCGGCTGGCGCGGCGAGCGCGGCCGCCTGCAACACCTGCTCGCGCCGGAGCGCTTCGCCGCGCACGCCGGCTTCGAGCTCGACCCCGCGCGCTGCCACGTGCTCCTGTGCGGCAACCCGGCCATGCTCGACGAGGTGCAAGGCGACCTCGTCGCGCGCGGCTTCCGCGCCTACTCGCGCCGCGAGGGCGGCAACCTGCACCTCGAACGCTTCTGGTAGCCGCCCCACCCGGTGAGCTCAGGCGATCGCCGCGCGCACCTTCGAGCTCAGCCAGTCCATGGCCCAGACCACGGCGGTGATCACCACGACGATCATCCCCACTTCGTTGTAGCGCGCCAGGCCCAGGTACTGCATCAACAGCTCGCCCACCCCGCCGCCGCCCACCAGGCCGATGATCGTGGCCATGCGCACGTTGATGTCCCAGCGGTAGATCGTGTAGCTCAGGTACGGCAAGACGACCTGCGGCACGACGGCGTACCAGACGACCTGCACGCGGTTCGCGCCCGTGGCCTCGATGGCCTCGATCGGGCCGTTCGAGATCGACTCGATCTGCTCGGAGTAGAGCTTGATCAGCGAGGCCACCGAGTGCACCAGCAGGGCCAGCATGCCCGCGAAGGGCCCGAAGCCGACCCACACGCTGAAGACGATCGCCCACAGGACGGGCTCGATCGAGCGCGAGAGGTTGGCGAGGAAACGCACGGCCGAGTAGATGGCCAGCCCGATCGGCCGCGAGCCGACGAGGTTGCGCGCGGCGAAGAACGCCAACAAGAACGCGATCGGCACCGCCGCGGCAGTGGCCACGAGCGCGATGAAGACGGTCTCGACCATCTTCTCCAGCACCAGGGGCAGGATGCGCGTCTCGGGGGTGAACAACGCCCGGAAGAGGCGCCCGGCGGCTTCCAGGCTCTTGCGCTCGAACAGGGCGCGCGGCGAGACCTCCACGACGAGCACGCCGAGCGTGAACGTCAGCGCCAGCAGCGCGAGGACCGCGAGCCCGTGCAGGGTGCGCCACCAGCCGCTCTCGACGCGCGCGGCGTCGGTCTTGAGCAGCGGCGTCGTGTGCTCGACGGCCATGCGGCCCGGAGAGCGGGCCGAGCGCGACCACCAGACGCCCAGCAGGACCGCTCCGACGAAGACCGCGACGTGCGCCGCGAGCGGCCAGCTCGGCGGACGGGTGGCGAACGGCGCGCCCTCCACCCAAGCCTGCCACAGCCAACGCAGGGCGAGCAAGCCTCCCGCGACCCCGTACCACGCGAGCAACGCATCGATGAGCGTCGCTTGCAGGCGGCCGCGGCGGCGCGCGCGCAGGACGCGCTCGGCGTGGTGCCGACGCCCCGCTTCCACCAGTCCGTCCGCGAGTTCCTCGCGCTCCACCACCGGAACCGTCATCGGATCAGCACCTCTTCGGCTTCCTCGCCGTAGATGCGGCGGAACCAGGCCTCGTCGATGTCGCCGGGGGCGCCCTCGTACACGATGCGGCCACCTTTCAAGGCGATCACGCGCGTCGTGTACTGCCGCACGAGGCTCAGGAAGTGCAGGTTGCAGAGGATCGTGACGCCGAACTCGCGGTTCGCCTGTTCGAGGTACTGCATCACCGAGTGCGACGTCGAGGGGTCGAGGCTCGCGACCGGTTCGTCGGCGAGCAGCAGCTCGGGTCCTTGCATCAACGAACGCGCGATCGCCACGCGTTGTTGTTGGCCGCCCGAGAGCTCCGAGGCGCGCACGCGTTCCTTGTCGGCGAGGCCGACGACTGCGAGCAGCCGCCGCGCACGTTCGCGGGCCTCGGGCGAGAACCCGCCGGCCACGCTCTTCCAGGTCGAAGTGCTCGCCAGGTCGCCCGCCAGCACGTTCACGAGCACGCTCTTGCGCCCGATCAGGTTGAAGTGCTGGAACACCATCCCCATGCGCTTGCGCGCCGCGCGCAGCGCGGCGCCCGAGAGCGCCAGCACGTCCTCGCCGCCGAGCAGGATCTGGCCCGCGCTCGGCTCGACGAGTCGATTGATGCAGCGCAGGAGCGTCGACTTCCCCGAGCCCGATAGGCCGATGATGCCCAGGAACTCGCCGCGGCGCACCTCGAAGTCCACCGATTGCAGGGCAGCGACGCCGTTGTCGTAGATCTTCGTCAGTCCCCGCACCGCGAGCAGCGGCGCACCGCCATCCGTCTTGCCGCCTCGACTCATGGCCGCCTACCCTCTCGTTCTTGGGCCCGGATCGCCGCCTCGACCTCCTCGGCGAACCCGGCCACGCTCTTGGCGTACTCGGCGTCCTCGACCGGGGTGACGGCGCGCACGTTGTAGAGCTTCTCGATGATCTCGATGCCCGCGGGCGTCGCGGTGAACTCGAGCAAGGCCGCGACGACCGCGTCGCGGATCGCGCGGTTGCGCACGGGATCGGGGTGCAGGTCGCCGCGCACGACCCAGGCGTCGTTGGTGATGTGGTCGGTGAAGGCCAGGATGCGCACCTGCTCCATCACGTCCGGATACTGCGCGAGCACCCGACTGCGTGCGTCCCGCGGCACCTCGCGGCCCAGGACGACCTTGGGCGGGCTGTAGTACGTGGCCCCGGCCTCCACCTGGCCCTGGTAGACCATGCTGATCACCGAGTCGTGCTTGTTCGCGAAGACGGTGTTGCCGGGCTCGATCCCCCGCTCGCGGAAGAGCCGCAGCGGCAACAGGAACCCTGCGGCCGACGAGGGATCGACGAAGGCGAACGAACGGCCGCGCAGGTCCTCGAGCGTCTCGATGCCGCTGTCCGCGCGCACCACGATCTGCGCGCAGTAGGTGCGCTCGTCGGCGTTCTCGCCGCGCAGCACCATCAGCGCTGCTTCCATCGGGTACTGCTTGATGTCGTGGCCGAGCACGTAGCCGTACGTGTTCAGCGCGGCGAAGTCCGCACGGCCGGCGCCGAAGGCCTCGACGACGGCGATGTAGTTCATCGGCACGCGCGTGCGAACGAAGAAACGGCCCTCTTCGCCGAACAGCTCGCGCGAGACGTGTCGGGCGACGAAGTCCCCGAGCACGTCCGCGTTCGTCGCCAGGTCCTGCGCGTCCATCGAGGGCAGGAAGTACATCGTGAACGGCCGGCGCCGCGAGCCGACCTCGCGCTCGGCGCAGCCGACGAGCAGCAGGGTCAGGGCCAGGAGCCAGGCGCGCAGGGAGAGCGCGGGCCGCATGGGCTTCAGCCCCGCGCGCCGCGGGCGGCGCAGAGGACCAGGGGTACGAGCTCCTCGACGCCATGGACGAGCTCGTCGATCGCGCCGCCCACGAGGCCCTCGCGCACCCAGGCCGGCGTGTGGGCGTGGCCACGCAGGACCAGGGTCTTGGGCGCGCCGGGGGCGCCGCGCTCGCGCAGCACGTGCGGCAAGGCGAGGTCGAGGCTGAAGACATCGCCGATGACGAGGTCCGGGCGTTCCTCCTCGAGCACCACGCGGTACTTGGGCCGATCGACGATCACGCGCCGGCCGCCGGCCAGGATCGCGTCCTGGCCCGGGCCGAGGGTCTGCTTGCCGGCCTCGCCGCGCACGCGCAGGAGGTGCCCCTCGCGTTCGCCCGCGTCGACGCCCACGGAACGGAACCACCGGATGATCTTGTCGGCGGGCGAGTTCGACACGACCACGATCTCGGCCCCGGCCGCGCCGAGGGCCGAGAGGTGCGCGGCCGCGCCGGGCACGAGGGCCGGAGGATGCTGGTCGCGGTAGCCGGCGGTCGCCGCCAGGAAGCAGCGGTCGGCGAAGGCCGGGAGCGTATCGAAGCCGCCGTCGAGCACGGCCTCGCGGTAGCGGCGCGCGCGCTCGCTCCCGCCCTCGGCGATCAGCGCCGCGACGGAGTTGGCGACGCAGAAGGGGTCCTCGTCGACGTAGGCCGTGATGCGGCCGTCGGGTGCCCAGCCGTACCGATCGGGCGCCGCGAGCACCTCGCGCTCGAAGGCGCGGAAGTCGTCCAACGCGCGGTTCGCGGGCACGCCCGCCAGGCGCGCCGCCTCGGCCGCCAGGTAGAGCTTGACGCACTCGGCCTCGATGGCCTGGTCGGTCCACACGCCGTCGAAGTCGGAGAGGATCTTGAAGCGCATCGCGGGGCGGTCGGGAGGCTCTGGGACGGCTCGCGGGGTCGCGAGCATCGGGGCCGGCGGGATGACCCGGGACAAGGCTGCGTGAAGATCCCGGCTAGCGGATCGCTTCACCGACGGCGGCCGCGGGCTCTAGCTCGGCGGGCGTCTCGCGCTGCGCCGGAGCCGGCTCCCCGTCGCGCCCGATCCACCACAGCAGCGGGGCGAGCAGCGCCAGAGCACCGTAGAGCGCCAGGGCCACCTGCAGGCTGCCGTGGATCCCGGCCCACATCGAGATGCCGACCGCGATCACCGCCCCGAGCACCCCGGTCGCGCCGTTGACGCCCCACATCCAGGGCGTCGCGTCGCTCGAGATCCGACCCACCAGGCGCATGCCGATCGGGAAGCACAGCCCCAGGAGCAGGGACACGGGCGCGACCACGCCCACGACGACCAGGCAGCGCGTGACCAGGCCCAGGCGGATGGTGCCCTCGATGACAGGCTGCAGGTAGAGCACCTGCGCCAGCAACGCGCCGGCGATCAGCAGCGGGTAGAGCACCAGCAGGACCGGCCGGCGCTCGACCGGCAACTTGTCCGAGACGAGGCTCCCGAGCCCCGCCATCAGGATCATCGAGAAGAGCGTCACCACGACCGCATACACCGGGTGGCCGAGGTAGACCGAGAAGCGCTGCATGTAGGGCACCTGCACCAACATGAAGCCCAGGCCGATGGCGGCGAAGTACCCCAGGGAGACGCAGAAGCTGCCGACGCCCATGCTCGGCAGGCCCGCGCGCATCAAGGGCAGCAGGATCACCGCCAGCACGAGCAGCAGCGTGATGCCCGCGAGCACCATCAGGGTGTTGGTCGCGACCAGGTTGCCCGAGGCGATGCCGCGCGTCTGGACGTTGGCGCCGGTGCCCAGGGAGTCGTCCAGGCGCAGCATCTGGAACACGTCGAAGGCGCTGCCCGGCTTCAGGATGTTGAAGAAGTAGGGGCGCTCGTCGGTCGGCGGCGAGTAGTCGTAGACCGGGTGCGCGACCGTCGCCAGGAGCGCGTCCTGGGAGCGGCTCGCCGCGATGCGGCCCAGGAGCTCCACGCCCGCCGGATGGCCGGGCGCCACCAGCACCGAGTGCTCGAAGCGCGCCGCGGTCGCGTGCAGGGTCGCCAGGTCCTCGGCGCTGAAGGGCGTGCGCGACGCGAGCAGGGTCGCGCAACGGCCACGCGCCACCAGGGCCAGGTGCCGCGCGGGCTCCTCGATGCCGACCTCGAGCAGAGCCGCGACGCCCAGGGAGAGCAAGCGGCTCGTCTCGGAGGCGTTCTCCGGGTCGTACCAGCGCGACACGCTGAGGATCCCGGTCGGCGTCAGCACGTCCAGGAACACCTTCCAGGCCTCGACGGTGTAGAGCCCGTTCTCGCTGAGGGTGAAGGCGCCCGCGCCCGTCGCCGCCCAGGTGTCGATGAGCGACATCTGCAGCACGTCGTAGCGCTCCGCCGTGCGCGTCAGGAACGAACGCGCCTCGTCGTGCACCAGCTCGACGTCGGGCCGGCCGGCGAGCCCGGCGAAGCGCCGCAGGGGCTCGCTCACGGTCCCGGTCTGATCGGGGATGCCGCGCTCGTCCTCGAGCAGGTCGATGAAGGAGCGGTTGATCTCGATGCCCGTGACCTTGCGGTGGTTGCCCCACAGGGCGGTCAGGATGTCGCGCCCGCCGCCGACCCCGATCACGGCCGCCGTGCCGCCCTGGCGCAGGAAGTAGGGCACGGCCGTCACGTCGTACTGCACCCACTCGAGACCCTCGCGGCTGCCGTCCCAGCCGGTCATCAGGGTGCCCGCGTCGCCGTCCAGCTTGAGCGAGAGGTGGTCGACGCTGCCCCGGAAGCGCTCGACCCCCTTGCCCGGTCCCCAGTACCAGGGATCGACGCCGCGGTTGATGTGGAATGCGACGAGCTGGGCGTGGATGTTCCACTCCTCGTGCGTGATGCGGTCGAAGCGCATCACGGTGCCCTTGGAGTAGGGCACGCTGATGCGCGCCGTCCCCGTGCTCGGGTTCCACAGGGCGGCGGCCACGAACAGACCCCCGAGCGCGACCGTGCCCAACCGCGAGAGCATCTGCGTGTTGCGCGCGAAGAGCTGGAAGGCGAGCGCCCCCAGACAGGCCACGCCCCCCAGCAGCAGGGCCACCGAGGAGGCGTTGGTCCACTGCAGGAGCGGCACGAGCAACACGCAGCCCAGGGCCGCCCCCACCAGGTCCACCGCGTACACGAGCCCGATGCGGCCGGGGATGCGCGTCAGGGCGATCGCGACCAGGATCCCGGACAGGTAGAAGGGGACCGCCAGGGCGACCGTCAGCAGGGTCATGGCGGCCGCCATCTGGATCGAGAAGCCCTGCGGGATCGGGACCTGCAGGGCCAGCACGTGGGAGACCGGGATGGAGACGGCGTACAGCACGCCGTAGTGGCCGAGGGCCGCCACCGCGCCCGGGCCCTCGAAGCGGCCCTTGGCGAGGTAGACGCGCAGGGCGCCCGCGGACATGCCGAACATCGCCGTCGAGACGGCGAAGAACGACAGGTGGTACCAGGTCATCACCGACAGCAGACGCGTGTCGAGGATCTCGAGGCACAGGGTCGTCAGCGTCGTGAGGAACAGGCCGACGAGGAACCAGGTCTGGCGTCGCTCCATGGAGCAGGAATCGGGGCGCGGGGGGAGGAAGCGGCGTCGACGGGGAGGGCCGCGGGCGTGCGGATCGCTACCGGCCGGCCGGGAGCCGCGGAACTCTACCGCATCGGGGCGCCCGAGGCTCGGGGGCCCTGTCCCCGATCGAGAATCCGAGGCCGCGGCGCGGGGACGCGGGGCCCCCTCGAACGGGGCGCGCCGTGCGGGGTCCGGCCGCGGCCCTCAACGTCCGAGCGGCGCGAGGTGCCGGTCGATCTCGCCCTTGAGCACCTTGGCCATCGCGTCCCCCGCCACCCGCGCGCCGGCGGCGTTCCAGTGCGGATCGTCCTCGAAGCAGGTCGGAAAGACCTCCGTGCGCTGGAAGGTCTCGAGCAGGGAGTGGATCGGGTAGGCGCGCCGCCCGGCCAGCTCGGCGAAGTAGCGGAAGGGTTCGTGGCTGTAGGGCCCGAGGATCTGGTAGCGCCCCTGCTCCCAGCTCCGGGGCGCCTCGCGGTCGCTGTACTGGTAGTGGCGCGGCAACACGAAGACCACGAAGTGCACGCCACGGAAGGCGCACCAGGCCGCGATGGCGTCGATGTTGCGCGTGATCGGCTCGAGGAACGGGCGGCTCTCCTCGAGCGGCTGCTCGGTCACGAAGAAGGGCCGCGCCGGCATGTTGCGGTTCGTCCACTGCCACCAGCGCTGGAACTGCTTGGGGAAGAAGCGCCGGAGCTGCTGCAGCGTCAGCGGGATCTTGTCGTAGACCCCGTAGATGCCCCGCTGCGCGAGCATGTTCTCGTACAGGATGTCGTCGCGGAAGTCGGTCATGTCGACGCACAGCACGACCAGGTCCGGCGCGTACTTCTCGCCGATCGACACCAGGCGCCGGTGCAGCAGCAGGGGCGAGGAGCTCGTCCAGCCGAAGTTCGCGGTGCGCACCGGAAGGCCCGGGTAGGCGCCCTGGAGCAGGGTCTCCACGCGCTGCACGAAGGTCTCCTCGGGCTCGAGGTCGTAGCCGTAGGTGAACGAGTCCCCCAGGAAGACGATGTTCAGCCCCTCGGGCGTGAACTCCGCCGGCTCGCGGTGGCTGCGGATGTTGTCCGAATTGCCGTCGATCGGCAGGTGATCGACGTCGAGCACGAAGTAGTAGGAGCGCAGGTTCAGCGGCCGCGCGAGGTGCGGGCTGACGAAGGTCTCGACCCCCAGCCACCAGACCAGGGCCCACACCGGCCAGCTCCACCAGCGCGCCCCCAGGAACAGCAGGGCGCTCGTGCCCAACAGGCCCACGGCGACCCCGAGCCCCACCGCGACCGCCGCCGCCAACAGGTCCCCCTGCAAGGGGAAACGCGCGCCCAGGGCGAGGCCCAGCGCGAGCAGGACGCCCGCGACGCAGGCCAGGGACAGGGCCGCGGCCAGGAACCCGCGGGCCGCGCGGCGGCGCAGGACCATGGCGCGTTCAGCCGACCGGCGCCGCGGGGACGCGCTCCTGGGCCTCGAGCACCGCCAGCGCGCACAGGTGGATCAGATCCAGGACGTCCGAGGAGTGCGGCTGCAGGACGTGCGCCGGCCGGTCGAGGCCCAGCATCATCGGCCCGATCACCGACGCGTCGGTCAACGTGCGCACCAGGTTGAAGGCGATGTTGGCCGCCTCGAGGTTCGGGAAGACCAGCACGTTGGCCCGCTTGCCTCCCAACCGGCTCTGCGGATACCGCCCCTGCACGATCGGGTCGAGGGCCGCGTCGACGCGCATCTCGCCGTCGATCACGAGCGTCGGGGCTTCCTTGCGCGCCAGCTCGACCGCGCGCCGCACCATGTCGCTGCGCGGGTGCGGGCTGCCGCCGTAGGAGCTGAACGACACCAGCGCGACGATCGGCTCGATGCCGAGCTTGCGCACGGCTTCGGCCGCGAGCAACGCGATCTCGGCCAGGTCCTCGGCGCTGGGCTCGATGTTGACCGAGGTGTCGGCCAGGAACAGCGTCCGCTCGCTGGTGATGAGCAGGCTCATCCCGCAGGCCAGCCGCACGCCGGGCCGCAGCGGCACGGTCTTGATGATCGGCCCGATGGTCTTGCGCACCTGGCGCGTGACCCCGGCCACCATGCCGTCGACCTCGCCCAGGCGCACCATCAGGGCGCTGAACCACATCGGGTCGCGCACCAGCTCGCGCGCCTCGGCGTCGGACAGGCGCCCGCGGTGGCGGCGGACCGCGATCAGCTCGGCCACGTAGCGCTCGAAGTGCGGGGACGAGTCCGGTTGGAGCACCTCGATGCCCTCGAGCGAGACCCCGTAGGCCTCCGCGTGCTCGTGCACCGTCGCCTGCTCGCCGACGAGCACCGGGTGCGCGATGCCCTCGCGCACGATGGCCTGGGCGGCGATCAGCGTCTTGCGCTCCGCGCCCTCGGGGAACACGATCCGGCGCGGGTCGCGGCGGGCCGCGTTCACCACGCGCCGCATCAGGTCGCGCTCGGGGCCCAGGCGCTCGCGCAGCTCGCGTTCGTACACGTCGAGGTCCAAGGTGCGGCGCGCAACGCCCGACTCCATGGCCGCCCCGGCGACGGCGCGGGCGACGCGCGGGAGCAGGCGCGGATCGAGGGGCTTGGGGATCAGGTAGCCGGGCCCGAACTCGAGCGCCTCGAGGCCGTAGGCCTGGGCGATCTCGCGCGGCACGGGCTCGCGCGCCAGCTCCGCCAGGGCGCGCGTCGCGGCGTGCATCATCTCGGGCGTCACGCGCGAGGCGCGGGCGTCGAGCGCGCCGCGGAAGATGAACGGGAAGCCCAGGACGTTGTTGACCTGGTTGGGGTAGTCCGAGCGCCCCGTGGCCATGATCACGTCCGGCCGCGCGGCATGCGCGTCCTCGGGCAGGATCTCGGGGTCGGGGTTGGCCATCGCGAACAGGATCGGCCGCGGCGCCATCGAGCGCACCATCGCGGCGTCGACCGTGCCCCCCACCGAGACGCCGAAGAAGACGTCCGCGCCCTCCATCGCGTCCGCCAGGGTGCGGCGCTCGGTCGGGACGGCGAAGCGCTGCTTGTAGGGGTTCATGCGCTCGGTGCGGCCGGCGTAGATCACGCCGCCCGAGTCGCACATCAGGACGTGCTCGGGCCGCACGCCCAGGGTGATGACGTAGTCCGCGCAGGCGACCGCGGCGGCCCCCGCGCCGTTCACCACCACGCGCACGTCCTCGATGCGTTTCTGGGCCAGCTCGAGCGCGTTGAGCAGCGCCGCGCCGGCGATGATCGCCGTGCCGTGTTGGTCGTCGTGGAAGACCGGGATCGAGAGCTCCTCGCGCAGGCGCTGCTCGATCTCGAAACAACGCGGCGCGGAGATGTCCTCCAGGTTGATGCCCGCCACGGTCGGCTCGAGGGCCTTCACGGCCGCCACGATCTCGTCGGTGTCCTGGGTGCCGAGCTCGATGTCGAACACGTCGATGTCGGCGAAGCGCTTGAAGAGCACGCCCTTGCCCTCCATCACGGGCTTGGCGCCCAGGGGCCCGATGTTGCCCAGGCCCAGCACGGCCGAGCCGTCGCTCACCACCGCCACCAGGTTGCCGCGCGCCGTGTAGCGGTAGACCGCCTCGGGGTCCTTGGCGATCTCGCGGCAGGGCTCCGCGACCCCCGGCGTGTAGGCCAGGGAGAGGTCGATCTGGGTCAGGCAGGGCTTGGTCGGAACGACCTGGATCTTCCCCGGACGGCCCTCGCTGTGGTAGCGCAGGGCGTCCTCGCGGGTGGTGAGCTTGGCCATCGGTGCAGCGTCCGTTGCAGGGCGCTCGCGCCCAGGGGGCGGGGCGAACGCGGGGCGGACGATGCTAGACGCTGGCGGTCCCCGGCGCGAGGCCGGGTGGAGCGATCAAGCCAGACGGCGCGACATGGGCCGCGCGAGGCCCGCGGCGACCCACGGCGGCAGGCGCTTCCAGGCCTCCTGCAGGAGGCGCGTGCGGGGATTCGAGGGGTTGAAGCTCGGCAGGGCCCGGCTCTTCACCAAGGCATACCGATAGTGCAGCGGCCGAGCCTCGAAGCCCTGGTTGCGCTTGAAGGCCGCGGCCCCCGAATCCTGGCGGCTGCGCCCCAGGTCGTAGGTCGAGAGCCCGCGCTCGACCGCGCGCTCCATCAGGTGCGCGATGAGGAAGCTCGTCACCGCGTAGCGGCGGTTCGCGTCCGGCGCGGTGCCGATGTAGTACATGTGGAAGGTCCGCCCGTGCACGAAGGACAGGCTCAGGGCGAGCAGCTCCGCGCCGCGCCGCGCCGCGTGCACCTGGACGTGGCCGGGGAGCTCGTCCTGCAGGGCGCGGAACCAGGCCAGGGGCAGACCGGGCGATCCCAGGCGTTGCTTGCTCTCCTGGAAGCTGCGCGCGAGCTCGCCGACGTACCAGGGTCCCTCGGAGACCTCGAGGCCCTCCCGGTCCCGGGCGCGGCGCACCAGGCGGCGCTCGTCCTTGCGGAACCGATCGAGCACCCGCTCGGGGTCGTCGGGTAGGTCCTGGCGGAAGTCGACGTAGAGGTCCGAGGCGAGCAGGTCCGCCAGGCCCGGGTCCTCGGAGCAGCGCAGCTCGAGCCGCCCGACCCGCTCCGCCCGCGCCTGGCGCAGCGCTTCGTCGACCAGGGCGCGCTCGACGGCCCGATCCAGGCCCAGGGGACCGCCCTCGACGGCGTAGGGCACGGAGACGAGGTGCGCGCGGGACGGGAAGGCCGCGACGCGCGCCAGGGGCAGGACGCCCACCAGCTCGTCGCCCCGCCAGGCGCACAGGTCGCGCCGCGCGTGGCCGAAGATGCGCTCGACCGCGCGCCCCCAGCCGGCGCGGTGGAAGACCGAACCCGCCGGATGGGCGTCCACGAACAGGTCGCGGGCCGCGTCGTCCCCGGGGCGCGCCGGCGCGATGCGCAGGGGGGTCGGGCCGGGGGCGGCAGGGGTCGGTGGAGCACCCCGCAGGAGGCCGCCGCCATGGGGTTCGAGCCCTTCCATGGACTGTGGTTCGGCCGGCGCGGACATGGGCTGGAGGGAACCGCGCTCTGCCGGCCCTCGACGGGAGTCCCCGCGCGCGGGCCAGCAGGGTGGACCCGGCGCGGCGCGGAAACAAGTTCCGCCTGGGAGCCTCAGGGTTGGGAGGCGAGCAGGGCGGTCAGTCGCTGATCGAGGGACAGGTAGGGCGCGAGGGGCACGCGCACCGACGCGGGGCCGGCGGACGGGGGCCGCAGGAGGTTCTGGGTCTCCCAGGGATCGAGCAGCAGGTCGTAGAGCTCGTCCTGGCTCGCGTCGAGCCCACGGCGGATGAGCTTGTAACGCACGTCGCGCACGGTGCGCGCCTGTTGTTCGTAGGGACCACCGCCGTTGGGCACGAAGGCCTCGGCGTAGACCACCTCGCGCAGCGGGGCGCAGCCCGCCTGGGTGAGCAGCGGCATCAGGTTCACCGAGTCGTGGGGAACGGGGTGGTTCGAGAGGTCCCCCACCCCCGCCAACGCCAGCACGGTGGCGAACAGGTCGGTGGTGTTGACGAGCGCGTCGCAGGTGCGCCCCGGCGCGACGACCGCGGGGCCGCTGACGATCAGGGGCACGCGCACGCCGCCCTCGTACACGGTGAGCTTGGCCTTGGTGGGATCGAAGGGCGGCACCGTGACCTGCTTGGGCGTGCCGTTGTCGCCCAGGAAGATCACCGTGGTGCGCGCGCGCAGCGCCGGGTCCAAGCTCGACAGGAGGCGCCCGATCTCGGTGTCCATGGCCTCCACCGCGGCCTTGTAGAAGGGCCGCGGCGCGAAGCGCGGATCGACGTTCGGCACCTGGACCGTGAACAGGTGCGGCGGCGGGTGGTGCCAGGGGTCGTGGGGCGCGTTGAAGG
>CAYMYN010000041.1:0-32978 GCA_964394665.1 uncultured Planctomycetaceae bacterium | reverse complement strand
CCCCAACCTCCGAGCCGACCCCTGACCTCGCCCGAGCCCCTCGCTCGAGCGCCCCTGCGCCCCCTGCGCCCCCTGCGCCCCCTGCGCCCCCTCACCCCCTCCTTCCCTCCTTCCCCGCCCGCGCCTCCCCAAACCGCCACTTTGGACTTCCTATCCCCAACTGGAATGGCGAGCGTCCTTGAGGAGATCTTGCAGTGGTCGGCCACGCTTCCTCTGTGGGAGCGACTCGCGTTGGACAAGATCCTCAGCGGCGCCGAACTGACCGCAGAGGACGAGAACGAACTGTTGGACCAGCTGCTGTCGGACGAGGGGCTCGCGCCGGTGCGCCCCGCACCGGTCCTCAAGTACGTGGCTGCGGCCCCGCAGCCGGCGGCGGGCCCGCCCCCGCGCATCGCGCGCGCCTTCGGATTTCGCAATGTCAACGCGCTCGTCCCAGACCAGGAGTTGGTCTTCAGTGACCAGCTGACGGTGTTCTACGGCGGGAACGGGTCCGGGAAGTCGGGCTACGCGCGTGTGCTCGGGGCGCTGGGCTTCAGTCGCGGCGACCGACGAGTGCTGCCGGACGTGACGCGCCCGTACAATCCCGCGGCGAAGCCGAGCGTGAGCATCGAGCTCGCAGACGGGTCTCCACCGACAGAGTTCACGATCGCGGACACTGGCACTGCGCTGCCGCAGCTCTACGTGTTCGACACGACCTCCGTCGTATCGCACCTGACGGAAGAGCAGACGATCAGCTTCTCTCCCGCCGGGCTGTCGGTGCTGACGCGCCTGTCGGCGGTGACCGATCGTGTGCGTGTGCTGCTGCGCGAGCGTGTAGCGCAGGCATCCGGTCCCTATGTCGCGCAACCGTCTTTCGTGGGCGACTCCGAAGTGTCCCGGCTCGTCGGCGCACTCAGCGCGACCTCGGACCTGGCGCGGCTCCGCGCACTAGCGACGCTGTCAGACGAGGAGAAGGCGCGCGCGTCCTTCCTCGACGCCGAGATCGTGCGCATCAAGTCCACGGATGCTCGGCAGCGCCTGCAGGTGCTGGCGGGACAGCTGGCCAGCGCGCGAACGCTACTTGAGGAATGCCGCACCCTGCGGGAGGAGCTCGATGCGCTACGCCCCGCCACGCTGGCGGCGCTCGCGACCGAGCTCGCCGCGGCGGACCGGGTCGCAGCTGCGGTCGGGGCCGGGCAGTTCGCGACGCCGAACCTCCGCACGGTGGGCACGGATCCCTGGCTGCAGTTTGTCCGCGCAGCGCAGGCGGTCGCGGACAAGGAGGGCTCACCGGAGCAGCCCTATCCCGCGGAGGGGGCCATCTGCGCGCTCTGTCAGCAACCGCTTTCGGCGGATGCGCGGGATCTCCTGCAACGGCTGTGGGCCTTCCTGAGCGGCGAGGCGCAGCAGACGGCGCGGCGCTTGCGCGAGCGCATGGAGTCGGCACGGGCTCGGCTCCGCGCGCTCCGCGACCGCGTGGGTCGCGCACGGCTCTCACAGCAGCACGTCTACCCGGACGCCACGGCGGAACCGGCCGGTGTGCTCCAACGATTCCTGGATGCTGCGAACACGGCCATCGACGTCGCCAGTGGAGCGCTTGAGTCCGGTGTGGCGGCGGGTGCAACGCTGCCGGACGGCGAGGGCCCGGCGCTCAACGATGCGATCGCGCGGTTTACGGCTGAGGACACCGCACTGCGGGCGAGCGACGCGACCGCGCAGCTGGCGGCGCTCGCGAATGAACTCCGGTCCTTGGAGCATCGTCGGCAGCTCGGCGGCCAGCTTGCAGCGATCCACCGCTATGTCGAGCAGGCCGCGTGGGTGAAGCGTGCGAGGGGTGCCGGCGGCTCGACGCGGCACATCACGGCCGCGCACAACAAGATCTTCGAGCAGCACGTCACGCAACGCTATATCGCGCTGTTCTCGCAGACGCTCGCGGACCTCGGATGCCCGCTGATGGTGGAGATCGATACGCGCGGGCGGAAGGGTGAGACGCTCAAGCAGCTGGTGCTCAAGGCGGATGCCAGCGTGCCACGCGACCTCGTGGCGCCCGACCTGGTCCTCAGCGAGGGCGAGAAGCGCGCGATCGCGCTCGCGGACTTCCTCACGGAGGTGACGCTCGACGCGAAGAGCGGTACGCTCGTGCTCGACGATCCCGTGACGTCACTGGACTTCGGCTGGAAGGAGGCCGTGGCGCCGCGGCTCGCGCGCGAGAGCGCGGTGCGCCAGGTGGCCGTCTTCACGCACGACCTGCATTTCCTGCACCTGCTGACGGAAGCGGCCGCGAGCGCAGGCGTCGCGCTCGCGGTCCACTGGGTACTGCGCGGCGACGACTCGCGGGCAGGGTACGTCTTCCCGAACAACGCGCCGTCCTTGGAAAGGGAGTTTCGGAGCAGCCAGCGCGCGCGGGAAGTGTACGCCGAAGCGAAGGCCGAGCAGGCGCCCGAACGGCGTGTCCGCTTGCTCAAGGAAGGGTTTGCCGCGCTGCGCACGTCGTACGAGGCGTTTGTCATCTTCGACGTCTTCAATGAGGTCGTGATGCGCTGGGGCGAACGCATCAGCATCGGGCGCCTGAAGGCAGTGGCGGTCGACCGCGAGATCTGTGACGAGGTCGAAGCGGCGCACGCACGGCTCTCTCGGATTATCGAGGGGCATCTTCACAGCGACGGCGCTTCGCCACCGCCGCTCGATCCGGCGTCGCTGATGGCGGAGATTGAGGCCTTCGACGCACTGAAGAAGCGGCAGAAGGCGCTGACGGCGCCGCCGAAGGGCAAGGCCAGCTAAGGCCCGAATGCAGACGCCGCCCGACCCTGGAAGGGGGTTGGGCGGCGTCTGCATCCTGCGCACCTCATCCATGCCTAACCACCGTTGCTGCTGACCTCGTCTGCGCCGCTGCAGTAGAATGTAGGATTAGGCCCCGCGCCGACTTTCGTACGTATCGCACCATTAGGAAGTAGTCGGCGGCACCGCCGACTTCGCCATCGAGTCCGCGAGAGAAGAGGAGAAGCACTTCGCGGTTCGCGTATAGCGCGAAGGTAACCGCCGCATCGGTTCCCGAGTCGGGCCGGGCCCTGGATCGCCTGATCGATCCGCACCTCACACGAGCGAGCAGCGAGCTCGCTCGTTTCACTCCCGGTTCCTTACGCGCCGAGTCCGCCGGCTACTCGCTGCATGCCGCCACGTGCATCGCCGCCGCCGACAGGGAGGCGCTGGAGCACCTCTGCCGCTACGTCGCCCGCCCACCGCTCGCGCAGGGCCGCCTCATGCTGCGCGACGATGGAAAGGTGATCTGGAACCCACGCAAACCCTGGAGAGATGGAACTCGCGGCTTCGTGCTCGACCCGCTCGTCTTCATCGCGCATCTCGTCGCCCTGATTCCCCATCCTCGCGAACACCAGCTCACCTACCACGGCGTGCTGGCCCCGGCCTCGCCCGAGCCCCTCGCCCGAGCCCCTCGCCCGAGCCCCTCGCCCGAACCCCTCGCTCGAGCGCCCCCTGCGCCCCCGCCTTCCCCGCCCGAGCCTCCCCAAACCGCCACTTTGGAACGCCTACCCGGGCCGGGCTCCGCGGCGCAGAGCGCGATCGGGCGTCGGAGCCCCTGGGGGCCCGTTGGGCTCAGCCCTTGACGCACACGACCTGGTGCAGGGTGTGCAGGACCTCGGCCAGGTCGGATTGCGCGGCCATCACGGCGTCGATGTCCTTGTAGGCCATGGGGGTCTCGTCGATCACGCCCGCGTCCTTGCGGCACTCGACGTGCGCCGTCGCGGCGATGTGGTCGTCCAGGCTGAAGAGCTCCTTCGCCTTCGTGCGCGAGTGGCGCCGGCCGGCGCCGTGGGAGCAGGAGTCGAAGCTCTCGGGATTGCCCCTGCCGCGCACGATGAAGCTCTTGGCACCCATCGAGCCGGGGATGATGCCGAGCTCCCCCGCTCCCGCGCGCACCGCGCCCTTGCGGGTCAGCCAGACGTCCGCGCCGAAGTGGTGCTCGCGCTGCACGTAGTTGTGATGGCAGTCGACGGCCGTCTGGATTGTGCGGATGGGCGGCAAGCCCCGCACCCGTCGCAGGGCATCGAGGGTGTTCTCGAGCAGGACCTGGCGGTTGATGCGGGCGAACTCCTGCGCCCACAGCACGGCCTCGACGTAGTCGTCGAAGTGTCGCGTGCCTTCGCGCAGGTAAGCGAGGTCGCCGTCCGGGAGCGATCCCAAGGCCTGCTCCATGTCGGCCTTCGCCCGCTCGATGAAGAGCGTGGCGATGCGGTTGCCGATGCCGCGCGATCCCGAGTGCAGCAGGATCCAGACGCGGTCCGACTCATCGAGGCACAGCTCCACGAAGTGATTTCCCGTGCCCAGGGTACCGAGGTGCTGGACGTGGTTCGCGCGCTCGAGGACGGGGTAGCGCTCGCACAGGAGCTCGAAGCCGGGCGCGAGGTGCTCCCGCCACAGGTTGGCCACGCGCCGCGGGACGTCGTGCCAAGCGCCCTTGTCGCGTTTGCCGCCGCCCTCACGGCCCGCGCTGCGCCCGTGGGGCACGGCGCGCTCGATCGCGAGGCGCAGGGGCCCGAGGTCGTCGGGCAGGTGGCTCGCGTCGAGGCTCGTGCGCACGGCGCTCATGCCGCAGCCGATGTCGACCCCCACCGCCGCGGGCACGATGGCGCCCAGGGTGGGGATCACGGAACCGACCGTCGCGCCCATGCCCCAATGCACGTCGGGCATCACCGCCACGTGGCCGTGGAGCACCGGCAGGCGAGCCACGTTGCGCAATTGCTCCAAGGCGCGCTCGTCCAACTCCACGCCGCGCACCCAGGCCTTGATGGGCGCGCCGTCCGATTCGATCTCGATGGGTCCGCCCATGGCGCGCGCCCTCGGTCCTCAGCGCGTGAGCCAGTCGAGCAGCTCGTGGATGAGGCCGACGCCCAACATGGTGGCCAGCAGGGCCAACCAGACCATGCCGAAGAGCGCGATGCGCTCGGCCGTCTCGGTCAGCGCGCGTTCGGAACGCACGAGACCCGGGGTCGTGGCTAGCCGGCGGCGCGCGAGAACCCAGACCATGGGGGTCAGCGGGGGAAGGACCACCAGGCCGAGGATCGCGTAGGTGAGCAGTTCGGAACCCCGCGCGCGCACGGCCGCCCCGCGCCGTCTGGACCGCTCGTGTCGCTCGCGGCGCCCCACGCGGGGGGCGCGTTCCGGAAGACCTTCGACCTCCGACATCGCCCCGACTCTACCCCCTGCCCACTGAATCCCGCAAGGCGGGCGCACCGTTCGATCCTCGGGCGCACGGGGAATCGCTCAGTGGGGCGGTGGGTGGTGGGAGTGGCGGTGGTGCAGGTCGGGCAGGTGTGGGTGGCTGTGGGTCTGGCGTTCGTGGACGTGTTCGTGGGTGTGTCGACGCCCGGGCGCGAGCTCGGGGTGCGCGTGCTCGTGGTGCCCGTCGTCGTGGGTGTGGGAGTGAGTGTGGACCAGCGGCTCGTGCGTGTGCTCGTGGGCGTGGCGCTCGAGGAAGAGCAATGCCAGGGAACACGCCAGGAGCAGCCCGGCCGCGAGTTGCCAGAGTCCCAACGGCTCCCCCAGCCACACCAACGCCGCCACCACGCCGAAGAACGGCGCGCTGGCGAAGACCATCTGGGAACGCACCGCGCCCAGCGCCTGCGCGGCGGAGATGTAGAGCGCGATGCTCACGCCGTACGAGACGGCGCCCAGGGCGAGCGCCCCGCCCCAGGCGACACTGGGCGCCGTGGGGTCGAGCCACAGGCCCAGGCTCAGGTTGGTCGTGCCCGCGACCAGGCCCTTCCAGAAGGTGCTCTGCACCGGCGAGATCCCGTCGATGAGGGCCGTCAGGTTGTTGTCGAGGCCCCACGCGACCGCGGCGCCGGCCACGAGCAGAGCCCCCATGAGCGCCGGGCGCCCGCCCTCGGCGACCAGCAACGCCCCCGCGAGGAGGATGCCCACGTTCCCGAACCAGGACCAACGCCCCATGTGCTCGCGGAAGAAGACGCGCGCCAACACGGCGGTCGCCGTGGTCTCGAGCGCCAACCACATCGAGACCGACGCGGCGCGGCCGAGCTCGAGCCCCAGGAGCAGGAACACCGGCCCGATCACGCCCCCGAACAGGATGGCCCCGGCGAGACGCAGGCGATTCCTGCGGTCGGAGGGCCAACCCCAGGGCGCGCGGCCGGCGGTCGAACGCAGGCATAGCGGCGCCAGGCCCAGGGCCGCCCCCAGATAGAGCAGACCGGCCAGGACCTGGGCTGACATGCCCGCGAGCAGCACCTTCGACGCGGGCGTGGCCGCTCCGAAGAGCGCCGCCGAGAGCAACGCCAGCAGGAATCCGCGCCGCAGAGGCATGCTGCGAGCTTCGACCCACGCGCCCCGTCTGTCCAGGCCCCGACCGGCGCGCTTGCGAGCGAACCGAGCGGTTCTCTACCATCCGCCCGTGCGGCACGCGGTAGACGCCGAGCGGATCGTAGGCCCCCGTTCGCGGCGCATTGCGCTGGGGTGCGTGGTCGCGTTCGTGCTGCACCTGCTCTGGGTTCCCGCGCACCTCGCGTTCGAGACGCATCTGCACCACGGGGTCGATCCCCTCGCAGCACTCGCCCACGGGCGCGGCGGGGCGCATGCCGATCACCGACACGGGCCGGGCGAGCACGGGCACGAGCATTTTGGGGAGCGGGAGAACGATCCGCGGCAGCCCGACGGGCACGAGCCCCACCCCGCGAGCGACCACGCCGCGGACCTGCTCGCCGTGCGTTCGTCCGTCGGGCCGCTGGTGCTCGCGCCGCTGCCCAGGCCCTGCGCGGCGGCGACGCTCCGTTTGCGTGCGTCGGGTCCTCCCCGGGCCTGTGTGCCCCACGCCCCCGGTGGGCGACCAGCCGATCCCCACGCGACCCGCGGTCCTCCGGCCGCCTGAGCCCTCCGCGCCGACGTCTCGCGTCGAGCGCGCGGACCATCGTTGCCCGCGACACGCGTCTGCGTGCGCCGGCGAGACGTTCGGGACGGGAATCAGAGCGCGACGCCTTTCGGAGACCGTGACTCATGCCGACTGCTTCTCGGGGCTCCTTCGCCCCCTTCCTCCTCGCCGGGGCGCTCCTCGCCTTCGGGGCGAGTTGCCACGACCACGGGCACGACGATCACGCGGACGACCACGGCCACGAGCACGACGAAGTCGCGCTGCAGGTCACGATCTGGGGGCCGGGGCACGAGATCTTCCTCGAGCACCCGCCCCTGGCCGCGCGCGTGCCGGCCCGCTTCCTGATCCACGTCACCGACCATCGCAGCGGTGCGCCGCGGATCGCGGGCGCGCTGACCCTGGTGTTCGGCGCACCCGACGGCACCCCGCTGCGCGTGGAGGCGCCCGCCCCGGCGCGCGACGGCATCTATCTCGTCGACGCCGCCCTGCCGAGCGCGGGGCGCTGGCCCCTGCGAGTCGAGCTGCCGGGCGAGGCGGACCCGGAGACGATCGAGCTGCCCGAGGTCCTGGTGCACGCCGACGCCCACGACGCGGCCCACGTGGAGGCCCCCGCCGAGCCCGACGGCATCGCCTTCCTCAAGGAGCAGCAGTGGCGCCTGGGCACGCGCATCGCGCCCGTCGAGCGGCGCGCCGTGCGCGAGCACCTGGTGCTCCCCGCCCAGGTGCGCGCCGCGCCCGAGCGCCGCGCGCACGTCAGCACGCCCCTGGCGGGCGCGTTGCTCGCGGTGCCCGGCGCCGCGCCCCTCGCCGTCGGACGCCGGGTCGAGGCGGGTGAGTTGCTCGCCTACGTGCGCCCGCCGCTCTCCGAGTGGAGCCTGCGCCTGCTCGAGGCCCAGGCCGAGCTCGAGCGCGCGCGCATCGAGCTCGAGCACCGCCGCCGGGCGCTCGAACGCATGACCGCCCTGGTCGCGGACCAAGCGCGCTCGCAGCGCGAGCTCGAGGAGGTCACCTTCCAATTCGACGCCGCCGCGGCGCACCAGCGAGCGGCCGAGGTGCGGGTCGAGGGCCTTCGGCGCTCCGGCTTCGTGTCGGCGCCGACGGCCCAGGGCGAGCCGCCCGGCCCACCCGTGCTCGAGCTGCGCGCGCCGATCTCCGGCACCGTGATCGCGGTGTCGGCCGCGATCGGCGAACACGTGCACGAGGCGCGCAGCGTGGTCGAACTCCTCGACCCGAGCGTGGTGAACGTCGAGGTCCACGTGCGGCCCGACCAGCTCACCCACGCCGGGTCGGCGGGGACGGTGCTCCTGCGCCGCCAACGCACGCCCGCCGGCGAAGGCGAGCTGCTCGACGTGCGCGACCTGCGCCTGCTCTTCGACGACCCCGCGGTCGATCCGATCACGCGCAGCCTGTGCCTCGTCTACGAGGCCCACAACCTCCCCTCGGAGGGCGTCGGCGAGCGCCTGCGGGTCGGCATGACGCTCGAAGCCCTGCTCCCGGTGGGCGGCGAGCAGGAGACCCTGGCCGTGCCGCTCTTGGCCCTCGTCGACGTCGACGGCCAACCGACCGCCTACGTGCAGCTCGCCGGCGAGCTCTTCGAGGCCCGTCCCCTGCGCCTGGGCGCGCGGGACGGCGTGTGGGTCCAGGTGCTCGCGGGCCTCGAGGAAGGTGAGCGCATCGCCGTCGAGGGCGCCTACGCCGTGCGCTTGGCCTCGGCCTCGGGTTCGATCCCTGCCCACCACCACTAAGGAGGTCCAACCGTGGTCGATGCACTGATCCGTTGGGCCCTCGGCAACCGCGCCCTGGTCGTCGTGCTCGCGCTGCTCGCCAGCGCCTACGGCGTCGCCACCGCGCTGCGCATGCCGGTGGACGTCTTCCCCGACCTGACCGCGCCGACCGTGACCGTGCTGACCGAGGCGCGCGGCATGGCGCCGACCGAGGTCGAGAACCTGGTCACGTTCCCGATCGAGGCCGCCCTCAACGGCGCGCCCAAGGTGCGCCGCGTGCGCTCCCAGACGACGGTCGGGTTCTCGGTGGTCTGGATCGAGTTCGAGTGGGACGCCGACATCCACCGCGCGCGCCAGACGGTCGCCGAGAAGCTGAACCTCGTCGCCGAGGAGCTGCCGCCCGAGACACGCCGGCCGGTGATCGCGCCGATCTCGTCGATCATGGGCGAGATCCTGTTCCTCGCCATCACCTCGGACTCCCACTCGCCGCTCGAGCTGCGCACCCTGACCGACAGCGTGCTGCGGCGGCGCCTGCTGGCCGTGCCGGGGGTCGCGCAGGTGACGCCCATCGGCGGCGCGGCCAAGGAGTACCAGGTCGTGCTCGATCCGGCGCGCCTGCGCACCCACGGGATCTCGATCGACGAGGTCGCCCGCGCGCTGGAGGCCTCGAACGAGAACGTCTCGGCCGGCTTTCTCGAGCGCGGCGGCAGCGAGCTGCTCGTGCAGGGCCGCGGACGCCTGCTCGACCTCGAGGAGCTCAGCGCCGCCGTCGTGGCCCGGCGCGGCGACGTGCCCCTGCGCCTGTTCGAGTTGGGCGAGGTGCGCATCGGCGAGGCCCCCAAACGCGGCGAGGGTTCGTCCGGCGGCCGGCCCGCGGTCGTGGTCGGCATCCAGAAACAGCCCGACGTCAACACGCTGACCCTGACGGGCGCCCTCGACCGCGTGCTCGACGAGCTCGAGACCGACCTGCCCAGCGGCGTGCGCATCGACCGGCACGTCTTCCGCCAGGCCGACTTCATCGCGGTCGCGATCGAGAACGTCGTCGAGGCCCTGCGCGACGGCGCGCTGCTGGTCGTGCTGATCATCCTGTTGTTCCTCGGCAACCTGCGCGCGACCCTGATCACGTTGACGGCCATCCCGCTCTCGTTGGTCGTGGCGGTGCTCGTGCTCGATGCGCTCGGAGCCTCGCTCAACACCATGACCTTGGGCGGCATGGCGATCGCGATCGGAGCGCTGGTCGACGACGCGGTGATCGACGTCGAGAACGTCTTCCGGCGTCTGCGGGAGAACGCCCTGCTACCGCCGGCCCAGCGCCGGCCGACGTTGAGCGTCGTGCTGGACGCGAGCATCGAGATCCGCAAGTCGATCGTCTTCGCGACGCTGATCATCGTGCTCGTCTTCACGCCGATCTTCTTCCTGTCCGGGGTCGAAGGCCGCCTGCTGGCGCCCCTGGGCACGGCCTACGTCACGGCGCTCTTGGCCTCCCTGGTGGTGGCTGTCACCCTGACTCCGGTGCTGTGCTTCCTGTTGTTGCCGGGCAGCCGCTCGGTGCTCGCGGGGCACGAACCCGCGTTGGTGCGCGGGCTCAAGCGGCTCTACGGCGCGCTCCTGCGCCCGCTCCTGCCGCGGCCTTGGCTGGTGGTGCTGCCCAGCCTGTTGCTCCTGATCGGCGCTCTGGTCTCGTTGCGCGGCGTCGGCCTCGCGTTCCTGCCCGAGTTCAACGAGGGCTCGCTGACGATCAACGTGACCACGCTCCCGGGGACCTCCCTGCGCGAGTCGGACGCCCTGGGGCGCGTGGCGGAGGAGCTGCTGCTCGAGCACCCCGAAGTGCGTTCGGTGGCGCGGCGCACGGGCCGCGCCGAGCTCGACGAGCACGCCGAGGGCGTCGAGTCCTCCGAGCTCGACGTCGCCCTGCACCTCGAGGGCGCCGACAAGGCCGCGCTCCTGGCGCGCGTGCGCGAGTCCCTGGAGCTGCTGCCGGGCACGAACGTCTCCATCGGCCAGCCGATCTCGCACCGCATCGACCACATGCTCTCGGGCACGCGCGCGAGCGTCGCGGTGAAGCTCTTCGGTCCCGACCTGGCGCACCTGCGCACCCTGGCGCGGCGGGTCGAGGCGGCCATGGAGGGGGTTCCGGGCGTCGTCGACCTCTCCGTCGAACAACAGGCCGACGTGCCGCTGATGGTCGTGCGCTTCGACCGCGCCGCCCTGGGGCGCCACGGCATCGGCATCCACGACGCGGCCCGGACCCTGGAGACGGCTTACCAGGGCCTGGCGGTCAGCAAGGTGCGCGAGGGCGAGCGCAGCTACGACCTGGTGCTGCGCCTGGCGAGCGACCCAGGCCCCTGGCCCACGTCCCTGGCCGAGCTGCCGGTCGACGCGCCGGGCGGCACGCCGATCCCCTTGGGCTCGCTGGCCGAGGTGCGGCGCGACATCGGCCCCAACGTCATCAGCCGCGAGGCGGTCGAGCGCAAGCTGGTCGTGAGCTGCAACGTCGCCGGCCGCGACGTGGTGTCGTTGGTGGAGGAACTCCAGGAGCTCCTGGCGCCGATCCTCACTGCCTCGCCGGGCTACCGCGTCGAGTACGGCGGCCAGTTCGAGAGCGCCCTCGAGGCGCGCCGCGTCCTGACCTTGCTCGCGCTGGCCGTCATCATCGGCATCGGTTTCCTGCTGCACTTCGCCTTCGGCTCGGCCCGCGACGCAATGCTCGTGATGCTCAACCTACCCCTGGCCCTGATCGGCGGCGTGGCGGGCGTCTTCCTGACGGGCGGCGTGCTGACCGTGGCCTCGTTGATCGGCTTCATCACGGTCTTCGGCATCGCGACCCGCAACGGGATCATGCTCGTCAGCCACATTCGGCACCTGATGGAGCACGAGGGCGTGCGCGACCTACGCGCGGCAGTCGAGCGAGGCGCCCTCGAGCGCCTGGCTCCGATCCTGATGACGGCCCTCGCGACGGCCCTGGCCCTGGTGCCCCTGGCGCTGGCCGGCGACGAGCCGGGCAACGAGATCCAGACCCCGATGGCGGTCGTGATCCTGACCGGGCTCGCGACCTCGATGGTGCTCAACATGTTGGTCGTGCCGGTGCTCTACCTGCGCCTGGGGCGCGCGCTGCCGGCCGTCGAAGTCGCAGGAGGCGCGGCGTGAGAGGTCCCGTCCTGTCCGTCCTGGTGACGGCCGTGTGTTTCGGTTGCCGCGCGACGCGCTCCGAGGACGCTTTCGCCGAGCCGCGCGCGGCGCGCCCGGCGCCCGTGGGTCTCGAACGTTCCGCCGCGCGGGAGTCCGGGGGATCCCAGCCCGGCGCGGCGCTCACGCTCGACGTGTTGGACCTCGAGCAGGCCTTCGAGCTGGCCCGCGGCGCGCACCCCGAGCTCGAGGCCGCGCGCGCGCGCGTGGTCGTCGCCCGGGCGCGCGCGCGCGCGTCGGGGAGGCTGCCCAACCCCGAGGGCGTGCTGCGGGTCGAATCGGCGGGGTTCGAGGGCGAGACCTTCGAATCGGCCGAGTTCCTCGTCGGCGTCGCGCAGCCCCTGCCCCTGGGCGGGCGGCTCGACGCGGCCGAACGCGTCGCTCGAGGAGAGCTGCGGCGCGCCGAGCTCGACCTCGAGGCCGCCGAGTTGGAGCTCACGGCGCGCGTGCGCGGCGCCTTCGCCACGGCGTTCTACGCCCAACGGGCGGTCGAGCTGCGCGCCGAGTTGCTGGCCCACAGCCGCGCATCGGTCGCGCTGGCGAAGGCCCGCCTGGCCCACGGGGACGCGGCGCCCGAGGCGGGTCTCTTGGCCGAACTCGCCTCGCTCGAATCGCTGCACGAGCTCGAACGCGCCGAGACCCTGCTCACCACCGCGCGCGGCGAGCTGCTGCTCGCCCTGGGTCTGCCGGACCTCGAACTCGGTTCGTTGGCCGGCGACCTGGAGCAGGCCCTCGCCCTGCCGAGCCTCGATGCGGTGCTCGAGCAGTTGGCCTCGACCCCGCTGCTGCTCGCCGCCGACGCGACCCTCGGCGCCGAGGCCGCGCGGGTCGACCTGGCCCACGTCGAACGGATCCCCGACCTGCGCCTCGAGCTGCTCTATCGCCGCATCGAGGCCGAGGACCGCAACACCTTCGACCTGGGCCTCAGCCTGCCGCTGCCGCTCTTCCAGAACGCTCGACCGCGGCTCGACGAGGCCCGTGCGCGCCAGGACGAGGCGCGCGCGCAGCGGCGTTCGGAGGAACTGCGCCTCGAGTCCCTGGCCCGCGTCGCCCACGGCCGCCTGGCCCACGCGCGCGCGGACCTCGAGCGCCTCGACCTCGAGGTCCTGCCGCGCGTCGCGCACATCCTCGCGCTCCACGAACGGCGTCTTGCGGCTGGCGACGCGGCCCTGACCGAGGTCCTGGCTGCCCGCTCCCGCGCCGCCGAGGCCCACCTCGAACGCCTCGAAGCCCTACGCGCCGCCCTCGCCGCCTGGGCCGACCTCGCGCCCCTCCTCCCACTTCCCTGACGCGGAACACCACCACGCGGGAACGGGCGGACGATCCACGCCGCGCCGGGGCCGGTGCATTTCCAGGCTGTAACCGGGTGTGGGCAGGCGGCGGACGGATCCTCGTTCTACAGAGCGATGGAGTTCACTCCGCGCGCCTCGAGGTTCGTTCGCCATGCGCCCACTTCCGATCGTCCGAATGCTGCTCGCAGCCCTCGCCATGGCCCTGGGCGTCGGCGCTGCCCTGCGCCTCGCGTTGGCGCTCGAACTCCTGCCCGCCGAATCCTGGGCCTGGCCCCTGCCCTGGCTGATGGTGCGCGGAACCCTCGGCGACCTGGCTGCCTGGAGCGCGGCGCTGGCCGTTCCCGCGGCACTGGGCTGTATCTCTTCGTTGCGCTGGGGGCACCCGCGCGCGGCGCGCGTCACGCTCGCCTCCATCGGGGGTGCACTGGCCTTCCTGGCCGTGATCGAGTGGTACTTCGCCGAGGAGTTCAGCGCGCGCTTCAACCACATCGCCGTCGACTACCTGCTGTATCCGACCGAGGTCGCCGGAAACCTGTGGCAGGGCTATCCGGTCTTGCCCTGGCTCGCTGCCTGCGCGCTCGTCGGAGCGGCGCTCGCCTGGCCCCTGACGCCCTTCGTCGTGCGCGGCGCGGATGACGCGCCCGGCGGTTGGCGGACGCGTTCGTCCCAGGCCCTTTTCTGCCTCACCGTCGGCGCGCTGGGACTTGGGTGGTGCGCCGCCGATCCCCTCGCGCGCGGGGGGGACCGGCTCGAGCGCGAGGTTGCGGGGAACGGCCAGACGGGCTTCGTGCGCGCCCTGTGGACGTCCCACCTCGAGTACGAGGCTTTCTACGCCACCCTGCCCCGCGAGCGCATCGAGTCGGCGCTCGAGCGCGCGCGCGGGCCGGCGGGGAAGGGCGTGCCGCTGGCGCGACGTCCCGAACAAGTGGTGATCTTGATCGAGGAGAGCCTCGGCCAGGAGTTCGTCGGCGCCCTGGGCGGAGAGCGTGCTTGCACGCCGCAGCTCGACCGCTGGTCCCAGCGTGGGCTGTTGTTCACCAACTCGATCGCGACCGGAAACCGGACCGTGCGCGGCCTGGAGGGCATCCTCGCGAGTTTCCCTCCGCTCCCGCCCGACTCGATCGTCAAGCGTTCCGGCGCCGCCGACTTCCCGACCCTCGGTCGTTGTTTTCGCGACGCTGGCTACGCGACGGCCTTCTTCTACGGGGGCGTGGCGAGCTTCGACCACATGGGGACCTGGTTCGCAGCCAACGGCTGGGACGAGATCATCGACGACGGATGGATCGGCCCCTCGCCCTTTCCCCCGGACGCGTTCCGCACGGCCTGGGGTGTAGCCGACGGTCCGGCGCTCGAGCTCCTGCTCGAGCGGCAGGTCGCCGAACACGCCGCCGGCAGGCCGTTCTTCGCCACGGCCCTCACCGTCAGCAACCACAAGCCCTTCTTGGTTCCCGAGCCCTTCGGGGAACCCGCGCGGGTCCCGCTGCCCAAACGGCTGCGCCTGCTCGCCGTCGGGCTCGTCGCGCTGCTGCTCGTGGGCATGGGCTGGTGGCGGGGGCGCGGCGTCCTCGGCGTCCCGGCACTGGTCGCGCTGACGTTGTTCGTGTCCCTGGGCTACGCGACGCTGCTGCAGCTCGAGGCCACGGCGAAGGGTCGGCGCAACGACGCCGTGCGCTACGCGGACGCGGCCCTAGGGGCGTACCTGGACGGGCTCGAGTCCCGGGGACTCCTCGACACGACCCTGGTGCTGCTCGTCGGCGACCACGGCGCACGCGTGTACGGCGCGGCGGACATCCCGATCGCGAGCTACCGCGTGCCTGCGCTCTTCGTGGGCGCCGGGATCGAACCCGGGACGCGCATCGAGCGCCTGTGCTCGCAGATCGACCTCGCCCCGACCCTGCTGGAGTTGTGTGGATTGCCGATTCCCGCTGAGTTCTTCGGTTGCTCGCAGATCGCCCTGCCGGCGACGGGAGGCCGCGCAGTCCTGCAGCACAACCGCGACATCGCCCTGCTCGACGACCCGCGCGGCGCGGCGCTCGGGCTGGGCCGCACGAAGACCCTGTACGAGCGGCGCGGGGACGAGCTCCTCCCCCTCGAGCGAGGGGATCCCGACGGCGAAGCGTTGCTCGAGGCTTGCCAGGCGCTGTTCCAGGCGGCTTCGAATCGACTGAGTGTGCAAGATGCGCCCGAACTCGCCCGCGCCGATGGAACGCGGCGACGCTGAAACCCGGGCCCTGGCCGGCAGCGCGTGGTGGCGGCGACATCTGCTGTGGCCGCTCGCCATCTGGTGCACGCTCGTGGCGCTCTGGTCGGCCTCCGGCTGGGACCACGCCGCGCTGGAGCCCTGGGCCACGCCGCAGGGATTTCCCCTGCGGGGCGAGTTCTTGTGGTTCGTGGTCCTGCACAAGGGTCTCCGCCGGCTCTCCGCGGGGCTCGCCATCGCCCTCTTCCTCGCGGCCCTCGTCACGCGTGTGGTTCGACCCCGATCTCCCTGGCCCGGCAGCGCGATCGCCGTGGTCCTGTCCCTCGGGCTCACGGGCCTCACGGTCGGGGCGCTGAAGGCGCTCACCGACCATCCTTGCCCGTGGGATCTCGCCGAGTGGGGCGGTCAGGTCGTGCCCGGCTTCGCCGATCCGAGCCGCGCCCCCATCCGCGGCTGGCCCGCCGCCCACGCCGCGGCGGGGTTCGGTTGGCTCGGGCTGTACTTCGCCGCCCGCTGGCACCGCAGACCGCGCCCCTGGCTGTGGCTCCTGCCCGGCCTGCTCCTGGGCCTGGTCTGCGCGGCGACCCAACACGTGCGCGGAGCGCACTTCCCCTCCCACAACGCCTGGACGCTGCTGATCGCCTGGGTGAGCGCGATCCTCGTCCACGCGGCGCGGGGAGCTCTGGCGCGCCGCCGTGGGTGAGCCCCCCGGGGGCCAGAGCCCACCTCGGGCGGGTTGTTCACCATCCGGGGGGCAGGGGGCGTATTTTGGCGGGTCGAGCCGGAACCCGACTCCGTCTGTGGGGTTCGGGGCCGGTCGCCCACCTCCCGTGGGCAGCAGAAGGAGACCCAGCCCATGAAGACCGCCCTCGTCCTGTCCGCCGCCGGCCTGGCCCTGACCCTCGGCCCCGCGACCCTCGAGACCCGCTACGCCACCGAGCGCCAATTCCGCGTCGAGAGCGAGACCGCGCTCCAGATGGAGACCGTCGAGTTCGTCGTCGAGCGCGACGGCGAGCGCGTCGAGGCCCCGCGCGGCGGAGGCTCGAGCCGAGCGGTGCACCGCGTCAGCCACGTCGACCGCTTCCTGAAGGTGGACGCGGACGGCGCGCCCCAGGTCGTCCGGCGCACCTTCGCCGACGTCGGCGGCAACCGCAGCGTGACGATGGGCGACAACGAGGTCGAGGCCGACGCGGAGAGCCCCTTCGACGGCCTGGTGGTCGAGTTCACGCGCAAGGGCAGCGGCGCCGAGGCCAAGGTGATCGACGGGCGTCGCCCCGAGGCCCCCGAGGCCCTCGAGGGGCACCACCTCACCCTGGCGCTCGACGCCCTCTTGCCGGACGGGGAGGTCGCGGAGGGCGCCAAGTGGGACCTCGACGGGGACGCCATTCGACACGCCCTGGGCATCGACCTGACGCGCAAGTTGTTCCCCCGCCCGGCCCCCGAAGAGCGCGGAGGCGGTGAGGAGCGCGGTCGCGGAGGCCGCGGCGGCGGCCGCATGTTCGGCGGCGGGGGCGGCGCCGGCGATCTGCTCGCGCGCGCCGAGTGGAGCGGCACCGCGAAGCTCGTCGAACTGGACCACGACCACGATGGGCTGGTCTGCGCGCGCATCGAGCTCGAGCTCGAGGCCCGCGGTGAGATGCCCGAGCGCCCGGCCTTCGGCGGCGGACGCGGGGAACGCGGTGGCCGCGCGCTCGAGGCACGCGAGCTCGCCGGCGCCGCCTCGAACGAGTTCCGCATCGAGCTCACCGGCAGCCTGCTCTTCGCCGTCGAGGCCCGCCGCCCGGTGCGCCTGGAGCTCGAGGGCAGCCTGCGCACCGAACGCGACCAGGAGATGTCCGGCCGTGGCGGCGGCTCGATGCGCATGCGCCACGTCGAGGAAGGCACCCTTCGCCACGTCGTGAAGGTCACCGAAGACACCGTCGCCGCCGACTGATCCCCCCGAGCCCTATCCCATGAAACCGATCCTGATCGCACTCCTCGCCGGCGGCGGCGCCGGCCTCGCCGGTGGCCTGGCCACCCAGGCCCTCTCCCCGGCTCCGCGTCCCGCCGAACCCTCGAGCCCCTCGCGCAGCGCCGCCGTCGCCCCCCAGGTCGACGAGCTCGCCGCCCTGCGGGGCCAGATCGAAGGCCTGCGCCAGGCCAACGAACGCCTCGAGGGTCGCCTCGCGGCCCTCCAACTCGGCCAGGGCGGCGCGCGCACCTCGGCCTCCGCCTCCGAGACCGAAGAGCTGGCCGCGCTGCGCAACGAGATGGCCGATCTGCTCTTCGCCCTGCGCACGCCCGACGCGCCGCCCCCCGACAGCCTGCGTTCGGCCGTGCGTCGCACGCTCGAGGACGTGCGTGGCGAGGAGGAGCGCCAGCGCCAGCTCGAACGCGAGCAGGAACGCGTCCAGCGCCTCGACCAGCGCATCGACCGCCTAGCGAGCGAACTCGAGCTCGCCCCGTACCAACTGGCCGACTTCCGCAAGGCAATGGTCGAGTCCGAAGCGCGCCGCGAGGCCGCCATGGCGCTGATGCGCGACGGCGGCGACTGGGGGGTGGCCCGCGACGCGATGCGCGAGCTGCGCGAGCAGACCCAGGCCACTTTCTCGGGCATCCTGACCCCCGACCAGCTCGAGCGCTTCGGCGAGCTCTCCAACCCGCGCGGCGGTCGTGGAGGCTTCGGCCCCGGCGGCGGGCCCGGCGGCGGCAACAACAACCCGGGCGGCGGCCGCCGCGGCGGCGGTGGCGGCGCCGGCACGGGCACCGGCCAGTAGCGCCCCAAACCGTCCGGCACCGAATGGGAAGCCGTCGTCACCCCTGGGGTGGCGACGGCTTTCGCATGCCGCGCGCGTCTCGAGGGCGGGCGAGCGACAACGGGGCCCAGCTCCCTCCTTCCATCAGGACTCGTGGACGTAGGCGAGCGCCAGCGCGTCGTGCACACCGTGGATCCGGATCGCCGGCGCGAGGCTGCCCGAGTCGTCACGCACTTTGTCCCGCCGTCGTTCTCCCTGCGGCGCGGAAGCGCGCTCTGCCTCGCCATGCGACGATGGCCAGCGCCCACCAGCGGCCGTTTCGCGGGGCGGCCGCCGCGGAGCCAAGCTCAAATCGCCGTCAGGTCCGCGTGGGCGAAGCCGTCGCGCACCGAGGTCGCGCCGACGCGCACGGCGAGGGGCGCGCGGAGCATCGGGCCGGCGTGCACGAAGGTGTGGAACTCTCCGCGCTCTCCGCACGGGTCGACGCCGGGCGGGAGCTCGTCCAGGAAGGCCGCGTCGAAGGCGCGGCCCGCGAAGCGCGCGTCAAGCTGGGCCGTGTCGACGCTGACGAGGCGCGCCGCGAGGCCGCCGGCGAGCATCTCGCGCGCCAACTCGCCCGTGTCACGACCCCACAGGGGGAAGACGCAGCCCAGTCCGGTCCCCGCCATCTTCGCCTCGCGGTAGGCGCGCACGTCTTCGAGGAACAGGTCGCCGAAGGCGACGGCTTCGATCCCCTCCGCGCGCGCGCGCGACAGCGTGTCGGTCATCAGGGCCGCGTACTGCGCGTCGCTACACGGCCGGGGCACGGCCAGCTCCCACAGGGGCAGGCCGACGGCGCGTGCCTGGGCTCGGAGCAGGGCGCGGGGCACACCGTGCATCGACACGCGCTCCGCGCCCGCCTCGAGGGTCGTCAGGAGGCCCGCGACCTCGAACTCGCCGCGAGCGCGGAGCTCGTGTAGCGCCCAGGCGCAGTCCTTGCCGCTGGACCAGGAGAGCAGGATGCGGGGTGCGGCCATGGGGAGCGTGGTTCGTCCGCGGACGATGGAGGTCGCACTCTAACCGCGTCCCGAGACCGCGCCTGATAGGATCCGGCCATGCTGGCTCTCGAGGGCGCGGGGAAGCGCTACGGCGCGGCGTGGGCCCTGGCACCGACCGACCTCGCGCTCTCTCCGGGACGCACGCTGGCGCTGATCGGCCCCAGCGGCTCGGGCAAGTCGACGGCCCTGCGGCTGGCCATGGGGCTCGTCGAACCCGACGCCGGACGCGTCTCGTGGGAGGGCTCGCCCCTGCCGCCCCGGGGCGTCCGGGGTGCCGCGGAGCGCTGGGCGGAGCTGCGCCGCCGCGTGGGCTTCGTGGTGCAGGGCGGAGGGCTCTTCCCGCACCTCTCGGCCCGGGACAACGTCGCGCTCATGGCGCGGCGCTCGGGCTGGCCGCGGGAGCGCATCGGGGCGCGCCTGGCGGAGCTCGCCGAGCTGGTGCACCTCGACGCGCGTGAGCTGACCCGCCTGCCGAGTCGGCTCTCGGGCGGCCAGCGCCAACGCGTCGCGCTGATGCGCGCCCTGATGCTCGACCCCGACGTGCTGCTGCTCGACGAGCCCCTGGGGGCGCTCGACCCGATCACCCGCCGCGAGCTGCAGGACGAGCTCGGCCGGCTGTTCGAGGCCCTGGGCAAGGCCG
Source organism: uncultured Planctomycetaceae bacterium (assembly GCA_964394665.1). GTDB lineage: Bacteria > Planctomycetota > UBA1135 > UBA1135 > CAYMYN01. Next base: position 13,287 of record CAYMYN010000041.1, on the reverse strand, counting down.
TCCTGCTGGTGACCCACGACCTGGCGGAGGCCGCGCACCTCGGCCACGAGCTCGTGCTGCTGCGCGCGGGCGAAGTCGTGCAGCGCGGCGACCTCGAGGACCTCGTGCGGCGCCCCGCGGACGACTTCGTACGACGCTTCGTGGCCGCCTGGAGGACCCCGGCGCTGCTGAGCGGCGCGGGAGGCGCGCCGTGAGGGGCCCGCGCGCACGGCGCGCCGTCGCTGCGGCGGCCCTGGTCGCCCTGGCGGCCTGCGCCCCCACCGACGGGACGCTGCGCGTCGGCTCGAAGAAGTTCACCGAGTCCGTGGTGCTGGGCGAGCTCCTGTGCGAGCTGGCCCGGGACGCCGGCGCGCACGTCCGGCACCGCGCGGAGCTCGGCGGCACGCGCGTGCTCTTCGAGGGCCTGCGCGCGGGCGAGCTCGACGCCTACGTCGAGTACTCGGGCACCCTCGCCGCCGAGCTCTTCGCCGGCCGCGAGCTCGCGGGGCTCGACGGGCTGCGCGCGGCCCTCGGCGAGCTGGGCATCGGCATGGGCGAGCCCCTGGGCTTCGACAACACCTACGCCATCGGCATGCGCCGCGAGCGGGCCGCGGAGCTGGGCATCCGGCGCATCTCCGACCTCGCCCGCCACCCCGACCTCGAGCTGGGCTTCGGCGAGGAGTTCCTGGGCCGCGCCGACGGCTGGCCGGGTCTGCGCGCGGCCTACGGCCTGCCCCACGCCCGGGTGCGCGGCCTGGACCACGACCTGGCCTACCGCGGGTTGGCCAGCGGCGCGCTCGACGTCATGGACCTGTACGCCACCGACGCCGAGATCGCCTTCTACGACCTGGTGGCGCTGGAGGACGACCTGCGCTTCTTCCCTTCCTACGAGGCGTTGATCCTCTGGAGCGGCGAGCTCGCCGAGAGTCGACCCGAGGTGCTCGAGGCCCTGCGCCGCCTCGAAGGCCGGCTCGACGCGGCGCGCATGAGCGCCCTCAATCGCGCCGCGAAGATCGACCGCACCCCCGCGCGCCGGGTGGCACGGGAGTTCCTCGCGCGGGAGCTCGGGCTCGTCGCCGAGGGTCCGGTCCGCACCGATCGCCGCCGGAGCCTGGGCTGGACGACCTTCGAGCACCTCCTGCTGGTGCTGCCTTCCCTGCTCGCCGCGCTGCTGCTCGCGCTGCCCCTGGGCATCGCGGCGGCGCGCAGGCCGCGCCTCGGTCAGGTCGTGCTCGCGACGACGGGCGTCCTGCAGACGATCCCGGCCCTGGCCCTGCTCGTGATCCTGATCCCCCTGCTCGGGCTGGGTGCCGCGCCTGCGATCGCGGCCCTGTTCCTCTACTCGCTGCTGCCGATCGTGCGCAACACCCAGGCCGGGCTCGCGGGGCTGCCCGCGGGGCTGCTCGAGTCGGCCGACGCCCTGGGGCTCTCGCGCAACGAACGCCTGCGCCTGATCGAGCTGCCGCTCGCCCTGCCGGCGATCCTGGCCGGCGTGAAGACCGCCGCGGTGATCAACATCGGCACCGCCACCCTGGGCGCGCTGGTCGGCTCGGGGGGTTACGGCCAGCCGATCCTGACCGGGATCCGACTGGCGGACACCGGCCTGATCCTGCGCGGCGCGATCCCGGCCGCGCTGATGGCGCTCTGCGCCCAGGGCCTGTTCGAGTGGGCCGAACGCCGTCTGGTTCCCGCCGGGCTGCGGGACGCCTGAGCGCGTCGGAGGCACCCGACCCCGGCGGTGCGGCCCGCGGCGTGGGAGGCGGCGCGCAGCGGCGGGACCGAGCGCCCCATCCCCTCCGTCCGCGAGCCCCGCGAGCGGGCCGGCGTGCCCTACTCCAGCTTCAGCAGGAGCTGCACGCTGCGGCCCCGCACCTCGAGCTCCTCCTCCGGATGCCGCCGCGGCGTGGCCGGGTCGTCGATCCAGCCCTCGTGGGTGTCGAGCAGGAGGCGCCAGCCGCCGCCATAGGCGCTCGGGGGCAAGCGGAAGGACAGGGTGTCCGGCTCGCCGTTGATGGCCAGGTAGAAGCTGTCGTCGAGCACGCGCCGACCCTGCAGATCGGGCTTGGCCAGGCCGTGGCCGTTGAGGAAGACGCCGAGCACGTTCTCCGGTGTGTGCCAGTCCTGCTCGTGCGCGCGCCGGCGGCCGTCGGGGAAGAACCAGGCGATGTCGCGGATGTCGCTGCCGTGGATGCGCCGGCCACCGAACCAACCGCGGCGGTGGAACACCGGATGTTGGCGGCGGAAGCGCACCAGGCGGCGGACGAACTCGAGCAGCTCGGTGTCGAGGTGCTCCCAATCGAACCAGGAGAGCTCGTTGTCCTGGCAGTAGGCGTTGTTGTTGCCGCGCTGGGTGCGGCCGAACTCGTCCCCGCCGAGCAACATCGGTACGCCGCTGGAGAGCACCAACGTCGTCAGGAGGTTCCGCTGTTGGCGTTGGCGCAGGAGACGGATCCGCGGATCGTCGGTCGGCCCTTCGTGGCCGCAGTTCCAGGAACGGTTGTCGTCGGTTCCGTCGCGGTTGTGCTCGCCGTTGTCCGCGTTGTGCTTGCGCTCGTAGGCGACGAGGTCTGCCAGGGTGAAGCCGTCGTGGGCGGTGACGAAGTTGATGCTCGCGTAGGGATTGCGGCCGCTGCGCTCGTAGAGGTCCGAGCTACCGGTGAAGCGATAGGCGAACTCGCCGACTTGGCCCGGGACGCCGCGCCAGAAGTCGCGCACGCAGTCGCGGTACTTCCCGTTCCACTCCGACCACAGGGGCGGGAAGTTGCCCACCTGGTAGCCGCCCTCCCCCACGTCCCAGGGTTCGGCGATCAGCTTCACCTGGCTCACGACCGGATCCTGCTGGATCAGGTCGAAGAAGCTCGAGAGCCGGTCGACGTCGTGCAGCTCGCGCGCCAGGGTCGAAGCCAAGTCGAAGCGGAAGCCGTCGACGTGCATCTCCTGCACCCAGTAGCGCAGCGAATCCAGGATGAGCTGCAGCACGTAGGGCGAGCGCATGTTGAGGCTGTTGCCCGTGCCGGTGTAGTCGACGTAGCGGCTGCGATCGCGCGGATCGAGGCGATAGTAAGCACGGTTGTCGAGCCCGCGGAAGGCCAGCATCGGCCCCAGGTGGCTGCCCTCGGCGGTGTGGTTGTAGACGACGTCGAGGATCACCTCGATGCCGGCCGCGTGCAGGGCCTTCACCATGCGCTTGAACTCGTCGATCGCCCCGCCGAGCCCGCGGTCGGCGGCGTACTCGCCGTGCGGAGCGAAGTACCCGATCGAGTTGTAACCCCAGTAGTTGGTCAGCCCCCGGTCGAAGAGGAACTTGTCGTGCACGAAGGCGTGCACCGGCATCAGCTCGAGGGCCGTCACGCCGAGCGCGAGCAGGTGCTCGATCAGCGCCGAGTGCGCCACGCCGGCATAGGTCCCGCGCAGCTCCTTGGGGACCTCGGGGTGGCGCAGGGTGAGGCCCCTGACGTGCGCCTCGTAGAGCACGGTCTCGTGCCAGGGCGTGCGCGGCGGGCGATCGTCCCCCCAATCGAACTCGCTGCGGCAGACCAGCGACTTGGGCACGAAGGGCGCGCTGTCGTCCGTGTTCGGCGGGCCGTCGGGATCCCCGAATGCATAGCCGAAGACGGCCTGGTCCCAGCGCACGGCGCCCTCGAGGGCGCGCGCGTAGGGATCGACGAGCAGCTTCGAGGGCAGACAACGCAGACCCTCTCTGGGCGCCCACGGTCCATGGACGCGGAAGCCGTACCGCTGACCGGGGCCGACCCGCGGGTGGTAGCCGTGCCAGCAGTAGGCGGTCTGCTCGGGCAGCTCGTGGCGCGTCTCGCGGCCCGCGGCGTCGAACAGGCACAACTCGACGCGCTCGGCGATCTCGGAGAAGACGGAGAAGTTGGTCCCCGTGCCGTCGAAGGCCGCGCCCAGCGGGAAGGGCTGGCCGGGCCAGAGCTCGGCGCTCACCCCGCCGGCTCCTGGGCGGCCTTCGTCCGGGGGGCCTTCGCCCGCCCGCGCGCCGGGCGCGAAGCGCCTTCGAGCAGGCGCTCGAGCTCCCGCGCGTCCACCGGACCGGAGGCCGCCAGGCAGCAACGGTCCGGGAGCAGGTGTTTCTTCGCCACGCGCTGCACGTCGGCGGGCGTGATCTCGTCGAAGCTGCGGACCAAGCGCTCGAGGTGGTCGTCGGGGAAGCCGTGCAGGGAGCTCGTCACCAGGTGCGCGGCGCGCCGGGTGGCGCGCTCGTACCCCAGGGCGAAGGAACCGACGAGATAGCTCTTGGCGACGTCGAGCTCCTCCTGGGGCACCGGCTCGTCCTGGATGCGCCGGATCTCGTCCAAGAACCCCGACAGGGCCGTGCGCACGTGGCGCGGCGAGGTGCCGATGTAGGCCGTGAAGGTGCCCGGCAGGATCCCGGCCGAGGAGTGGATCGCGGCCTGCACCGTGTACGCCAGGCCGAGCTCGTCGCGCAGGATGCGCGAGATGCGGTTGGTGAATCCCGGCCCCGTGCCGAGCACGTGGTCCATCACGACCAGCGCCGGATAGTCCGGGTCGCTGCGCGTGATGCCCAGGTGCCCCAGGTAGAGGTGCACCTGCGCGCGCTCGGCGCGGTAGGCGGCCACCCGCCGTCCGGGCTCGGGCAGGGCGATCTTGCGCGGCTCGAGGGGTTTTCCGCGCTTCCAGCCGGAGAGGCGCCGGTCGAGCTCGCGCCGCACGTCCTGCGGCTCGACGTCGCCGGCCACGGCGATCAGCGCGCGGCTCGCCACCCAGTTGGCACGGTGGTGCGCGCGCAGGTGGGCCGGCTCGATGCGCGCCACGCTCTCGAGCGAGCCGTAGGGCGAGCGCCCGAGCCAATGGCTGCCGTAGGTGAGTTTGCGGAACCGTTTTCCGGCCTGCGCGCGGGGGTCGTCGCGCTCGACCTCGAGGCGGTGCAGCAAGCGCTCGCGTTGGCGCCGCACCTGGGCGAGCGGGAAACTCGCCCCCGTGAGCATGTCGGCGACCAGCTCCACGAGCAGCTTCCACTCCTGGCTGACGATCGTCGTGTGCAGGCCGCTGGCGTCGCCGGTGATCTCACCCCCGGCGGGCTCGAGCAGGCCCGCGAGCTCCGCCTCGGAGCGCGTGCGCGTGCCTTGGTCGAGCAGACCGCCCGTGAGGTAGGCCGTCCCCTCTAGGCCCTTGGGATCGAGGGACGGCCCGCCGCGCAGGTGCACCTCGAGGGCCGTGACCGGCGCTCCGGCCCGCGGCGAGACGATCAGCTTCGCGCCGCAGCCGAGCTCGAAACGCTCGAACGGCAGGTGGACGCGGGGCAGGGCGCGCGACGGGGTGTTCGTCATCGAGCGGAGCGACGCCTCGCCGCCGCCGCGGACTTCGCGGCCTTCGCGGCCTTCGCGGCCTGGATGGGTCGGGGCGGCGCCCCCCCGGGGGCGGGCGCGTCGAGCGGCACCGACCAGCCGACCACGCGCCGCTCGGGGCCGAGCAGGTCGCGCGCGAGGTCGCGCAGGTCGCGCGGAGCGAGGGCCGCCAGCCGTTGCGCGCCGTCCAGCGCGAGCCGCCAGTCGGCGTCGACCGCGAACTCGCCCAGCTCCTCGGCGAGATCGGTGACGGTTTCGTTCTCGTAGGCCTCGGAGGCGATCAGCGTGCGGCGCGCGCGCTCGAGCTCGCGCGCCGGTACCAGCCGACGCGCGAGGTCCGCGAGCTCGGCGTCGATCGCGGCTTCGAGCGCTTCTGGCGCGACGCCCCGCGCGCACTCGGCGTAGAGCCAGAACGCGCCGCCGTCGACGCGCGTGTCGTTGCTGGTCGAGATGCTCGTCGCCAGGCCTTCCTCCAGGACGAGCCGACGGTGCAGGCGCGCCAGGCGCCCTCCCGAGAGCACGGCCGCGACCAGGTCGAGCACGTCGTCCGCGCGCGTTCCCACCGCGACCGTCGGCCAGGCCATGCACAGGCGGCGCGACTCGTCGTCCCAACGGGTCACCACCCGTCGTTCGCCGCGCGCCGCCGCGAGGGGCGCGCGCGGGCGCTCCGGCTCGACGGCGGACTCGGCGCCCGGCAACGCCCCGAAACGCGCGCCGATCGCCTCCAGGGCCGTGTTTGGCTCGATGTCGCCCGCCACGACCAGCACCGCGTTGGCCGGGTGGTAGAAGCGGCGGTAGTAGGCGCGCATCTCGTCCACCGTGAGCGCGGCCAACGTGTCCGCGTAGCCGATGATCGGACGCCGGTAGGGATGGCGGCCGAAGATCAACCCCTGCACCTCCTCCGCCAGGCCGCGCCAGGGGTCGTCGAGCCCCATGGCGAGCTCCTCGAGCACGACCGCTTTCTCGGCCTCGAACTCGGCCGGGTCGAGCAACAGCCCGCGCATCCGATCGGCCTCGATGTCGAGCGCCTTGTCCCAGCGATCCGAGGCCAGCTCGAACCAGTAGGCCGTGTGGTCCGGCGTGGTGAAGGCGTTGTTGCTGCCGCCCAACAGGGTGGTGACGAGGTCGACCTCGCCCTTGGCGTAGGAGCGACTGCCCTTGAACATCATGTGCTCGAGGAAGTGCGAGACGCCGGCCTCGTGTTCGCGTTCGTCGCGCGAGCCCACGCGGTACCACAGGATCGAGGCCACGACCGGATCGCCGTGGCGCTCGACGAGCAGCACGCGCAGCCCGTTGTCGAGGCGCTGCTCGCGGATGCGCGCTCCGGCCTTCTGGGCCACCGCGGCCCGAGCGCGACGGGCGCCGCCGGCCGCGCGCCGCAACGGGTCGAAGTGCCGAGCGCGGCTCATCGGCCTCGCCCTCCGCCGCCCGGACGACGCGCGCCGCCGCGCCCCGACCGCGCGCCGCCCTGGGCTCCAGCCGGGCGGGCTCCGCCCCCGCGCTGCGCTCCGCGTCGGTTGCCCGCCGGACGGGCGCCGCGTTGGGGCTCGCCCGAGCGCGCGCCGCGCTCCACGCTGCCGCCGCGTGCTCCGCCCGCGCGTCCCGTGCCGATCGAATCCCCGCGCCCCGAGCCCGGTGTTCCCTGGCGCGTCCGGCCGAACGACTTCGCGGGTCGCCCGTCCCCGCCCCGGGCGTCGGGGCGCTGGGAACCAGCGCCGCCCTGCTTGCGGTACGAGGGACGGTCGGGCTCCGCGGCCGCGCGGCGCTCGGGGCGTCGGACAGGCGCGCGGGTGCGGGTTGCCGCCCGCGGCTCCGTGGGCTCCGCGGCGATGCCGATGCCCTCGCTCAACTCGATCAACTCGCGAACCTCGGCCCGCAGCAGCGGGCGCCACGAGCCGATCTTGAGCCCCTTGTCGGTCAGGTTGCCGATGCGCACGCGCTTGAGCTCGGCGACCTTGGCCCCGACGTGCGCGAACACGCGCCGCACCTCGCGGTTCTTGCCCTCGAAGAGCGTCACCAGGAGGTGCGTGTAGTCGCGCGTGCGTCGGTGCACGATCACCCGCGCGCCGCCCGTTCGGCCCTCGGCCAGGTAGACGCCCTGGCGCACCTTCGCCAGCGCCTCGTCGTCCACCGGGCCGCGCACCTTGACCCCGTAGGTCTTGGGCACGCCGTGTCGCGGATGCATGATGCGGTGCGCGAACTCGCCGTCGTTGGTGAGCAGGACCAGGCCCTTGCTCTCCTCGTCGAGGCGTCCGACGGTGTAGATGCGGCCCTTCTGGCGGTCCGTGACCAGGTCGACGGCCCGCGGGCGCAGCTCGCGGCGCTCGTTGGTGCAGACCACGCCCGCCGGCTTGTTGAGCAAGTAGTAGCGTTTGCGGACCTGTTCGTCCGGCCGGAAGACGAAGCCCGCGACCTCGACCGTGTCGACGCGGGTGTCGACTTTGTGGCCGAGCTCGGTCACCGACTCGCCGTTGACCGTGACCTTGCCCTCGGTGATCAACTCATCGCACTTGCGGCGCGAGTCCACGCCGCGATCGGCCAGGAACTTGTTCAGCCGCACCAGGGGCGAAGCCGACTCCGCCTTCGTCGGCGGCGCGGGGGTCGCGGGTTTGGCGGGGGAGGCCTTGCGCGCGGCCTTCTTGCGCAGCGGGGTCCCGGCCTGCTTGCGCAGCGGCGCCCCGGCTTTCTTGCGCAGCGGAGCGCCCGCCTTGCGGCGGCTCCCGCCGCTGGAACCGATCGGACTCATGCTTGGGTCTCCACGCGCATCACGACCACCTCTTTCCCCACCGGCTCGATACGGTGCGGGCCCGCCGCGGCCGGGACGAGCCAGGTGTCCCCCGGCTCGAGGCTCCAGGGCTCCGGGGTCCCCGCGCGGCGCAGCCGTCCCCGGCCTTCGAGCACGACGTAGATCACCGCCCGTCCGGCGGTCTCGAGGTCGAGGAAGGTCCCGATCTCGAGCAACTCCATGCGGAAGGCCGGGCAGTCGACCAGCAACGCAGCGCGATTGCCCCCGCCGCGCGCCTCGAAGACCGGGTCCCGCGGCCCCAGGGTGGGCTCGTCGTAGCGCGTCGAGAGCAACGCCTCCGAGAGGTGGGTCGTGCGCGGCTTGCCGTCGAGGCCGACGCGGCCCCAGTCGTACAGGCGGTAGGTGACGTCGGAGTTGTTCTGTACCTCGAGCAGCGTGATGCCCTCGCCGATGGCGTGGATCGTCCCACCCGGCACGAACACGAACTGGCCCGCGCGCACCGGCCAGGAGCGCAGCAGGTCCACGACCTCGGGTCCACCGGCCTGGGCGGCGAACTGCGCCGCCTCGACCCCCGGTTGCAGACCCAGGTAGATCTGACTCTCCGGCTCGGCGGCCAGGATGTACCAGGCCTCGTCCTTGCCCTCCTCTCCGCGGCCGAGCTTCCGGGCCGCCACGGGATCGGGGTGCACCTGCACGCTGAGCGGCTTGGTCGCCGAGAGGAACTTGACGAGCACCGGAAAACGTCCGCCCGCCGCGGGCCGCGCCCCCCCGAGCAAGGCCGCCGGCTCGGCCTCGAGCAACGCCCGCAGACTGCGCCCCGCGTGGGGGCCGCGGGCGACGATCGAGTTCTCCCCCTCCCGATCGACCAGCTCCCAGGTCTCCCCCACCGGCCCCGTCCCCTCGAGACGGATCCCGGGGGTCCGCTCGAGGCTGCGCCCCCCCCAGACCTTCTCGAAGAGCAGGCGCTCGAAGAGCAGGGGTTCGCTGAGGGAGGGTGTGGTGGACGGCTCGGCGCTCATGGCGGGCCCCTCAGCGTAGGCAATCCGCCCCCGCCGCGCGCCACCCCCACGCCTCCGCCGCCCGGGGCGCGCCCCCCCTAGCACCCCCTAAGGCGCGAAGGTGGCGCGCAGGGCTTCGGAGAGGTTGAAGCCCGTGGGGCCGCCGGGGGGGTCGCGGTACCAGAGCTGGAAGGTGAAGGTCGCGCCGGGGGTGATGGCGCCGGCGCCGCCCGAGGCGGGGAGCGAGGTGAGGTCGAGGGTGCGCTCCAAGCGGCCGGCGCCGTCGGCGAACTGCGCGGGGGCGAGGCGGAAGAAGGGCGAGCCCACGCACAGGCGGCCCTCGCCGAAGAGCTGGGCGGCGGCGGGCGCGCCGTAGAAGAAGAGGCCCGGGGCGAGCGGCGGCAGGCCCGAGGCGATCAGCTTGAAGCCGCCATGGCTCGAGAGGCCGAGCGACCCGCCCATCTCGAGCGCGGCGCCTTCGCCCACGGAATTGACCTCCGCTCCGCACACCACCCGCGCATCGGCCCGCGCGCCCCTCCACACCAAGATCCGCCCGCGGTTGCCCTGGACGTCCTGCCACTCGGCATCGCCGGAAGCGAACTCGCTGAGGCCGTCGCCGTCGAGATCGCCCACCATGGCCACGTACTGGCCCAGATTGGCTTGTTGGAGGGTAAAGGTCCGCCACAGCCGGGCTCCCGTCCGACCGGAGTAGACGCTGACCGAACCGCCGGGAGTGATGTAGGGGCCTCGGTCACCCTTCGCTCCGACGACCAGGTCCGGAACCCCGTCGCCGTTGACGTCGCCCCCTCCCGAGAGTGCGCCTCCGAACCAACTGCCGATGTTCGTGTCACGGTTCCCATCGATCTCCCGCAGCAGCGAGGCATCCAACCCCGAGTAGATCAGCACCCGCGACTGCAAGCCACCGGGGCCGATGATCTCACCGGGTGCCCCGCAGGCGAAGTCGGGTACGCCATCCCCGTTCAGGTCCCCCACCCCGGCCACGGCGATGCCGAGGTGATCCCCGGTCGTGTGCGGCCAGTTCTGCGGGATGCTCCCGAACACCTCGTGGATCAGCGTCCCGCTGACGCCCGAGTACACCTTGGCCGTGCCCGACCACAGCCCGCCGGTCGAATCCTGGGGCCAGCCGATCACGTAGTCGGGAAGCCCATCCCCGTCGACGTCCCCGATACCCGCCACCGACGGACGTGTTCCGGGTCCTTGGTGCGACCTCAGTAGGGCTGCGTTCGGACCGCGGAAAATGTGAACGTCCCCGTAGAAACCACCCACCGCGATGTCGGTGAACCCATCACCGTCCACGTCGCCCACTCCGGCCAGGGCCCAACCCCACTCGGAGTGCCAGCCCTGCCCGCGCACGTCCACGAGCTCTTGGCCCGTGGCGCCGCTGTACACGACAGCTCGGCCGCCGGACTGGATCACATCGGAATAGTCGATGTCCCCGCAGGCGAAGTCCGCCACGCCGTCGCCGTCGAAGTCGCCGATGCCTGCCAGGGTCCAGCCGTTACTGAAGCTACCTCCCTGGACCTCGTGGACCACCGAGCCATCGGCGCCGGAAACGACCCTCACCGTGTTGAAGGATGCCTTACCGATGATGAACTCCCGAATTCCATCACCCGTGATGTCCTCGTAGGAAGCCACCCGGTTGAACGTGTGCGTGAAGACGTTCCCACTGCCGATCTCGAGCCACACATCCTGGGCCAGCAGGGGACGTCCGCCGAGGGCCAGCGTGCAGGCGATGAACCAGATCCAGGACCCGGGATGGAAGGGAGAGTGACGCATCGGACTCCACCTCACGGCTGATACCCCAGGATCCGAACCCCGGCGATGGTGTTCGCGATCATCAGTTGCCTCTCCCCGCTGACGGGGTCTTCACGGATCCACAGCCCCTCGGTCTCGCCCGGGGTCTGCAACAGGTCCAGGTAGGTCAGAATCGGCGGCAGGGGCAGGGTGCCCGGATCCAGCCGCAGCACCTCGACGCCCACCCGCGAGACGCCCAGGTAGACGTAGAGTTCTTCCCTCTCGGTCTCGCCCTCGGTCCACTGCACCACGTCCACCGCGAGGCCGTAGAGGTTGCTGCGCAGGTCGTCGGCCAGGTCCGAAGTAATCTCGTAGCGCGCCACGGGTGCGAAAGGCGCCGAGTTGACGGGGTTGTTCGACCCGTCCGGGTCCAGGGGTCCGGGGTTCCAGCTTGGTAGCTCGGTCAAGTCGTAGACCAGCAGCTCACCGCCCATGTCGGCGGCGAAGAGGTACGTGCGGCCCCGGAAGGTGACGGTATCGACCAGGTGGATGAAGCTGCCGGGTTCGGGGCAGATGAGCGACCAGGCGGGGAGATCGGGGCTTCCTTGGGGATCGAGCCGGAGTGGGCCTTCCTCCACTGCGGACTGCGGGTTGGTGAGATCGATGATCTCGATCAGTCCGTGCTGCTGGTAGAAGCCGAACGGGGCCGGTGGATACTGGTCCGACGACACGTTGGGCGCCTCATGTCCGAGCGCCACCGAGCCCGAGGGGGCGATCAGCAGCCAGCGGTCCTCCTCGGGCTCCTCCAGCGGCAGCTTGAAGATGCGGGGAGCGAAGGTGCTCACGGCACCTTCCAGGCGGTTGGCCGAGATGTACTCCAAGTTCGTCGGAGTTTGGTTCGGGTCGTAGCTTCTGACGTTGCTGAACTCGCGGTGGGTGTTGAGGGTCGCGAGAACGGCTGTTCCGGGGTTGATCGACGTACCGTTAGGAGTATCCGGGTTTGTAAGAATGTTCTCCAGTTGGACCGCCCTCATCACCACCACCCCCCAGTCCGTTCCCACCCGCGAGGCGAAGATCAGGCGCGTCCCTACCTCGTCCGTCTTGCTCGCAAAGTGTTGATCGTACTCCGCGTTCACCGTCCCCATCGCGTAGTAGCGCCGGCCCGGGTAGTTGAAGCGGTCGTTCGGGGACTGGATCTTGATGAACTTCACGCGCGACGGCGGGGTCGGCGAACTGCCGCACAGATCGCTTCCGATCGAGTACTTCGTCAGGCCCCAGAAGTCCTGGGGGGTTCCGCCCCAGAAGAAGCCCTGGTCGGCTTGGGAAGCCGGCCACTGGGCGTGGCCGTTGAACAGGATCCCGCCCTGCAGGAGGTTCGGATCGAGGGGAGTGCTCGGGATCGGGTTCGTCCCGACCCGCACCTCCTGGGCACCGCCCGCCGCGCAGGTCCACAACGGGCCGTCCGGAACCACCCCGGCGTCGTTGCCCGAGGTGATCAGCATGCGTGGGTCGAGCGCGCTCGCGGCGATCTGCCGGAAGTAACGCCCGCGGCTGTCGGCGCTGCCGCGCACCCAGATCGTGGGCGCCGTCGTACCCGGATGGGAGGCGACGAAGTACGTGCTGTGGATCGCGTCGGGGCTCGCCAGCAGGGCCGGCGGCCAGAGCAGGAAACCCTCCTCGTCATCGTCTTCCGTCACCGGCGCCGAGCGCGGGCTGGCCACGAAGCGCCAGGTCTGTTCGCCCGGGCCTTCCTGGGCGCAGGGGGTCTGAAGGCCGAGGACCTGCACCTCCCGGCCTCCGACCACGATCGCGCGGTCGTGGTTCAGCGCGCTGGACACGAACGGAGTGGGGCCGGAGAGATCGTAGAGCAGGGTGTAGACCTGCTTGCCGTGCATGTCCTTGACCGCTTCCCTCGTCAGGTGGTCGACCGCCAGGTCCGAGGGGCGCACGCTGCGGCCCTCGGTGCGCGTGCCGGGGGTGAAGCCGAGGTAACGGGGATAACTCGTCACCGCCAGCACCGGACCGCAGTCGGTCTCGACGACTTGAATACGCCGCGTCCAGGTGCGCGGCGTGGGGTCCTCGGTCGAGGGCTCGACCAGGGACAGAAGGACCTCCTGCGCGCTCCCCGTGCCGATGACCTGGGGCTGCGAGCGGCCCTCATGGTGATCGATGGTCATGCCGGGTCCCCAGGTCTGCGCCAAATCGAAGCGCACCCAGCCGGCGCTCTCCACCGCCGCGTAGAGGTAGCCGTTGTACACCGCGACGTCCGTGAAGAGCGGTGGATGGCGGCGCTCCAGGGTCGGCGGAGAGGTGTCCCGATTCCAGAAGCGCAGATCGTCGTAGACGTTGGGAGCGGGCGTCGAGAACGCCGGCGGCGCGGAGGTCGCGTAGGGACTGCCGTCCCCGAACCAGGGCCCCGCCTGGCGCGGGAAGGTGGGGAAGGCCCCGTTGGTCGGCGGCGCCAGGCGCACGCGCACCAGCC
>CAYMYN010000040.1:0-34765 GCA_964394665.1 uncultured Planctomycetaceae bacterium | reverse complement strand
GAGACGGGCCAGCCGCGGGGCTTCGCCTTCGTCGAGTTCGGCTCCGACGAGGACGCCCAGGCGGTCGTGCGCGACGGCGACGGGCGCGAGCTCGACGGTCGCCGCCTGCGGGTCAACGAGGCCGAGGACCGGCGTCCCGGCGGCCCGCGCCCGGGCGGTGGCGGAGGCTTCGGCGGCCCGCGTCCCTCCGGCGGTGGACGGCCTCAAGGCGGCGGCGGGTACGGCGGCGGCCGGCCCTCCGGGGGTGGGGGCGGCTACGGCGGTGGTCGGCCTGCGGGGGGCGGTTCGGGCGGCGGCGCGCCCCGCGGCGGCCGGGACGAGGGTCCCCGTCGCGACGACGGCCCGCGCCGCGGCGAGGGCCAGGGTCGGCCGCGGCCCAGCGAGGGCGGCGGCCGCCGCCGCCGGGGAGACGACGAAGGCGACGACTGGTAGTCGGCGCGGCGCCCAACGAAGCACACCCCGACCCGCGCTGGCGCGGGTCGGGGTGTGTGCGTCGGGGGCCGGCCCGAGCCGACGCCCCGCGGATCAGGGCTTCGCGTTCACGAAGGCCATCGCCCGCTCGGCGGCCTTGGTGCCGGGGTTCTTGCGCGCGAAATCCTCGTAGGCCGTGCGTTTCTTCGAGGTGCTGAGCTTGGCGCTGCGCGCGCGCAGCTTCTCGAAGGCCTCGGCCGCCGCGAGTTCGGCGGAGAGGCGCTCGTCCTTCTTGATCTCGCGCAGGCGGGCCGCGACCCGCTCCCCGGCCTCGGTGCCCTTGAGCGCCTTGCCGAGACCCTCGTAGACCTCGACCGCCTGCAGCACCGAGAGGCGCTGGATCAGGGTCTCGGCCGCCTTCTCGAGCTCGGCCACGTGCACGTCGAGCTCGCCGATCAACGCACGCGCTTGCTCGCGCTCGGCCTCGGCCGCGTTCTCGTTGTCCGCCACGCGCCGGGCCTGGGTGTAGGACTTGGCCAGCTCACCGGCGCGGGCCGCGTTGACGGCCGCGCCGAGCGCGCCCTCCGCCGCCACCGTGGGGTCGAGGGCGAGGTAGCCGCCGGGCGTCGGCTTGCGCGCGCCCTTGAGCACCTCCTCGACCTTGGACTTGGAGAGGCTCCCGGGGTGTCCCGACCAGGCGATCGTGCCGTCGGGGGCGATCAGCACGGCGTCCGGGATGCCGCGCACGCCGTAGCGGCCGCTGGTCGAGGAGCCGGCCGCGACCGTGACGGACACGTTGAGCTGCTCGAGGTAGGGCTCGACCTTCGCGGCTTCCTCGCTCGAGAAGGCCAGCACGACCAGGCCGTCCTTGCCGTAGGTTTCCTGGAGATCCTGCAGGTGAGGCCACGCCCCACGGCAGGGGCCTCACCAAGTGGCCCAGAACTCCAGCAGGATCGCTTGTCCGCGCAGGGTCGCCAGACTCGGCGCCTTCCCGATGTGGTTGAACCAGACCTGGCCGTCGATCTCCGGCGCCGGAGTGCCGACGGCGGGCTTCTGGCCCTCCTGGATCGGGGTGGAGAAGAGCGCCGGCACGGCCAGCACGACGGCCGCGGCGATTCCCAGTGTGCTTCGCAGCATGTGGACCTCCTGAGAGAGAAAAGGGGCGAGTACCCGGCACCCATCCTATGTCCCCGCGCGGCGGGCAGGAAGATCGTCCGGCAACTCCCCTCCAGCGGGGCGCCCCCCGGGCGCTCCGGATCCCCCATCGGTAGGCTCGTCCCCCAGCATGAGCCACCCCACCCCCGACCCTCCCCCGCGCGCCGGAGCCGGCGCCTTCCTCGGCCTCCTGCTGGCCCTGGCCCCGGCCTGCTCGGGACCCACGCCGGCGCCCGAGCCGCGACCCGCCGAGCTCGTGTTGCGCGGCGGGCGCATCGTGACCCTGGACCCCGGCCGGCCCGAGGCGCGCGCGATCGCCCTGGGCGGCGGGCGCATCCTGGCCCTGGGGGACGGCGCGCAGCTCGAGGCCTGGATCGGCCCGGGGACCGAGATCGTGGAGCTCGAGGGGCGCCTGGTCGTCCCCGGCTTCGTCGAGGGCCATGGGCACTTCCTCGGCCTGGGGGACTTCGCGCTGCAGCTCGACCTGCGCGCCGCCGCTGACTTCGACGAGGTCGTCGAGCAAGTCGCCCGCGCCGCGCGCGCGGCGCCGCCCGGCGAGCTGATCCGCGGCCGCGGCTGGCACCAGGAGAAGTGGAGCGCCCCGCCCGCGCCGAACGTCGAGGGTCTGCCGCTGCACGCCGCGCTCTCCGCGCGGACCCCCGATCACCCGGTGATCCTGACCCACGCCAGCGGCCACGCGACCTTCGTCAACGCGCGCGCCCTCGAGCTGGCCGGCATCGGCCGCGACACACCCGATCCGCCGGGTGGCACGATCCTGCGCGATGCCCAGGGCGAACCGACCGGCGCGCTGCGCGAGAGCGCCTCGGCCTTGCTCGCGCCGGTGCACGCCGCCGCGCGGCCGCCACGGGTGCGACGACTCGCCGAGCTCGCCGCCGCCGAGTGCCTGCGCAAGGGCGTGACGAGCTTCCAGGACGCGGGCATCTCCTTCGCCGACCTCGCCGTCCTGCGCGCGATGGCCGAGGAAGGCTCCCTGGGGGTGCGCATCTACGCCATGCTGCGCGAGCCGAACGCGGCCCTGCGGCGCCACATGTTGGAGTCCCGCGCCGTGGGCCTGGGGGACCAGTTCCTCACGGTGCGCGCGGTCAAGCGCTCCCTCGATGGCGCGCTCGGCTCGCACGGCGCGTGGTTGCTCGAACCCTACGCCGATCTGCCGGAGAGCGCGGGGCTCGAGACCTATCCGCTCGAGGACCTGCGCGAGACCGCCGAGCTGTGCATGCACGCCGGCTATCAGCTCTGCGTGCACGCCATCGGCGACCGCGCGAACCGCGAGGCGCTCGACGTCTACGAGCGGGCCTTCCGGAGCCACCCCCACGTCGCCGATCCGCGCTGGCGCATCGAGCACGCCCAGCACCTCGACCGGGCCGACATCCCGCGCTTCGCCGCCCTGGGCGTGATCGCCTCGATGCAGGCGATCCACTGCACGAGCGACGCGCCCTGGGTCGTGCCGCGCCTGGGCGAAGCGCGGGCCAGCGCGGGCGCCTACCGCTGGCGGGACCTCGTCGACTCGGGGGCCAGGGTGACCAACGGCACCGACGCGCCGGTCGAGGACCTGTGCCCGTTGGCGAACTTCCAGGCCGCCGTGACGCGCCGCACGGCGGCCGGCTGGAGCTTCTTCCCCGACCAGGTGCTCACGCGCGCCGAAGCCCTGCACGCGGCCACCCTGGGGCCGGCCTGGGCCGCCTTCGAGGAGCATCAGAAGGGCTCCCTGGAGGTCGGCAAGCTGGCGGACCTCGTCGTGCTCACCCACGACATCCTCGATTGCCCGGAGGCGGAGTTGCTCGAGGCCCGGGTGGACTTGACCGTCCTCGCCGGCCGGATCCGTTACCGGCGCGGGGCTCCCGATCCCCTGCGCTGAGCGCTCCCGCGGGCCCGGGAGCGCTTCCTTCGCCCGGGCCGGCGGGCTAGCCTCGGGCCACCGCCGCGCCCGCGATGAACCTTTCCTCCCGCTACGGATCCTCCGAGTACTCGGCCCGGGCCGAGGAGTTGTTCGCGCTCTTCGTCCGCCGGCGCGCGACGGGCGAGGAGCTCGACTTCGAGGCCTTCTGCGCCGAGCACCCCGAGCACGCCGACGAGCTCGACGGCCTGCACGCCGACTGGGACAACCTGCACGGGCTGCTCGGGCGCATGGGGGTCCTCGGTCAGATCGCCGAGGAGTCCCCCGCCGCGCTGGAGCTGCCGAGCCCCGGCGCCGCGGGTCCCTTCGTCGACGAGGCCGAGGCCCCGCCGGCGACCCTCCCGAACGCGCGCGCCGCGCACCCGGCGCAGGGGGCCCGCGCGGCGGTGCTGCTCTTCGTGTTGCTCGCCGCCTCCGGCGCGGCCGCCGGCCTGGGCCTCCTGGCGCGGCGCGAGGCGCGCGCCGCGGAGTTCTTGGCCGATCACAACCGACGCCTCGAGACCGAGATCTTCGTGCTCGACGGTCGCCTGATCGACCTCGAGGAGTCGCGGCGCGAAGCGGCCGAACGGGCCGCCGATTCCGAACGCAAGCAGCGCGAGCTGGAGCGACTCGCCGCCGAGGAGACCCTGCGCGCCGAGGAGGAAGCCCAACGCGCGGCGGAGCTCCGACGGATCGCCGACGCCCACGCCCAGCGCGCGGCCGAGCAGGAGAAGTTGGCCCAAGTGCGCGCCCGGGAAGTCGAGGAGGAGACGCAGCGGGCCGCGGCCCAGGCCCGCGTCGCCGAGGAGGAGGCGCGCCGCGCCGAGGAACAGGAACGACGCGCCGCGGCCCTCGAACAGGCGGCTCTGCTCGAGCGCCGGCGGGCCGCGGCGGCGCTGTTGGCGCTGGCGAACGCGCGCCTGGAGCGCGGCGAGCTCGCCGGGGCGCGGCGGATCCTCGAGGGCGTGGAGCCCGATCGACGCGGCTTCGCCTGGCGGCATCTCGAAGCGCGGCTCGCGGACGCGCCGCGCGACACCGAGGGGGTCGGCGCCCGGATGTCACCGCCGCCCGCGGTCGGCGCCGGCGAGGCGCAGGCGCTCTTCGAGGCCCTCGAGCCGTCGCCGGCCGGAGCCCCGATCGCCCCCTCGCCGGCCGCGGGTCCCGCGCTGTTGGCGAGCGGCAGCTCCGAGGACGGCGCGCTGGTGCTGCTCGCGCTCTCCGATGGCCGCATCCTGGCCGTCGCGCCCGCCCCGGGGCAGCGCGATCCTTCCGCTGGAGAGGGCGACGCGCCCGCAGCCCTCGAGCTGCACCGCGCTTCGCCGGGGATCGTCGGCCTGACCCTGACGGGTGGCGGACGGGTGCTCGTGCTCGTCGACCGGGACGGCAGCCTGCGCGCCATCGACCTCGAGCTCGATGCCGAGCGTTGGCGCGCGACGGGAATCGTCCCCGGCGCGCCGCTCGCGTCGGGCACGGGCCTCGTCGCCGCGCGCCTCGGACCCGGAACGGTCGGCGCCTGGCGGCTCTCCGACGGGCTCTTCCTCGGCGCCCTGGGCCGCCCGGGGGCGACCCTGCGCGGTTTCGCCTGGACGGAGGGCGGGGAGCTGGCGCTGGACTTCGCCGACGGCGGCACGCGCGTCGGCGGGCCGGGGGCCGGCGCCGCTCCGCTCGCCTGTCCGGCGGACGGATTGGCGTTCCTGGGCTTCGACCTCGGCCCCGCGCTCGATGCGCCGGCACCCAGCGCGGACTCGCCGTGTGGAGAGCTGCGCGCGGAGCTCTCCGGGGATGCCCTGCTCGTGCGGGACCCGGCCGGGGGCGCTCCGATCCTCGAGTTCCCGCTCCCCGCCCCCGTGGCCGGGCTGGCCTTCAGCGCCGACGGCCGACACCTGGCCGCGCTCCTCGAGTCGGGCCAGGCCTGGGTCTGGAGCAGCGAACCGGCGGCGGTGCGCGCTCTCTGGACCCGCCCGGCCCCCGGGAACGGAGTCGATTCGAATCACCGGCCGCGGTAGGTGGGCCGCGGGCGTGCCCCTAGCTGCGCTCCCCATGCGACCCATCCCCGATCCCCATCGTGGCCCGTCCGCCCAGTTCCGCCCGCGGGTCGCGCTCCTCGCGCCGCTGCTCGCCCTGCTCCCGTCGGCTTGCCGCGCGGGCGGCCCCGCTTCGCCCTCGACCGCGGAACGGCCCGCGGCGGGCGAGCGCCTCGCCGGGGCGTCGGGCGGATGGGAGGCCGAGCTGGTGCTCGACGTCGCCCCGACGGGCGTGTGGACCGTGAAGGCCGTGCCGTTCCTGGCGCGCTACGGGACGCACGAGGTCGT
The DNA here is from genome assembly GCA_964394665.1 of uncultured Planctomycetaceae bacterium. GTDB lineage: Bacteria > Planctomycetota > UBA1135 > UBA1135 > CAYMYN01. The sequence continues at coordinate 28,993 of CAYMYN010000040.1, read as the reverse complement.
GGCCCTCGACGACCGCGGCCGCTGCCACGTCCTGATCCCCTACAGCGGGCGCTGGACGGCCTGGTCCGGGCCCGAGGACGGCCAGTGGCTGGGCGCGCTCGCCTGCGCGGACGTCGATCCGGGCCCGGAGGGCCCCGAGCTGTACGTCGGCGGCCAGTCGGGCAACTTGTATCAGCTCGTCGTGCCCCGCGACGGCCGGCTCGAGCAGCGCCGGATCGCGCGCTTCCCGGGCGAGGAGCTGCACACGTTGCTCGCCGGTCGGCTCGATCCGCGCGTCCCGGGCGCGGTCCTGCTGGCCTTCACCGCGCCCGGCACGATCCACCGCCTGCGACCGGGCCCCCAGGGCAGCGCGTTCGAGTCCGAGGTGTTGTTCGAGCTCCCCGGCCGGGTGCGCGACGCGCTCGTGCTCGAGGAGGGCCCGGGGGGCGCGCGCCTCGCGCTGGCCTCGCGCGACGGGACGCTGTCGATCCTGCGGATCGGCGCGGACGGGCCAGGGCTCGAGGTGGTCCACGCCGAGCCGATGGGCGTGGGACGGCTCGCGCTGGCGCCGGCGCGCGAGGGCTCGGGGACGGTGCTCTACTCGACCCGCGACGACGGCCGCGTGCTGCGCCACGCCGAAGGAGCGGGCGGAGCTTGGGAGACGACGACCGTGTACATCGGCCCCCAGGGCCCGCGCGGGCTCGCCGCGGGACGCTTCCACGCCGACCCGGAGGTCGAGAGCGTGGCGGTGTTCGGGTACTCGCGGGAGGTGGTGCTGCTCACCCGCGAGGGCGAGCAGTGGAGCGCGGAGACGATCTTCGTCGACGGCGACAAGGGGCACTGGCTCGCGGCGGCCGAGTTGGATGGTCGCAACGGGACCCGGGAGCTGCTCGCCAGCGGCTTCGGCGGACGGGTGGTGCTCCTGCGCCGCCCGCCGGGATTTGCCGTCCCGCCCGGCCCGGCGCTCACGCCCTGATCGACTACGGATCCGATCCTGCGCGTTGCGCGCAGGATTCGCGCCGTAGTCGATCCGGCGCCCATTGGGCGCCGCGCCGCCCATCAGGCGGCGGGGAGGGGGAGGCCGCGTGTCGCGGCCGGATCGGGGGAGGTCCTCCTCCCCCGCAAGGGTAAGCAGCGCGGGCCCGGCGCTCCGCGTTGGGTTGCGGGTCTCACCCGCGCTGAGCGCGGGGCCCTCGATCGATCAGGCGGGGCCGCCTTGTTTGGCTTCGATCTTGGCCCAACTGTCGCGCAGGGACACGGTGCGACCCAGGACCAGACGGTCGGGACGGGAGAGCAGCGGGTCGAGGCAGAAGTACCCCAGGCGCTCGAGCTGCACGACGCCGCCCGTGGTGTCGCCCGCGAGGGCGGGCTCGACGCGCGCATCGCTCAGCACCTCGAGCGAGTTCGGATTGAGGGTCGATTTCCAGTCCCAGTCCTCCGGCGCGTCCGCCGGGGTGACGTCCGCCAAGGAGGCCGGGAAGAGGTGCTCGTAGAGCCGCACCTCGGCGGGCAAGGAGTCGCCGGCCGCGACCCAGTGGATCGTGCCCTTCACCTTGCGCCCGTCGGGCGAGTCCCCTCCGCGCGTCGCCGGGTCGTAGGTGCAGCGCAGCTCGAGCACCTCGCCGCTCACGGGGTCCTTCACGACGCCGGTGCAGGTCACGTAGTAGGCGTAGCGCAGGCGCACCTCCTGGCCGGGCGAGAGGCGGAAGTACTTCTTGGGCGGGTCCTCGCGGAAGTCGTCGCGCTCGATGTAGAGCTCGCGGCCGAAGGGCACGCGGCGCGTGCCCGCGGCCGGATCCTCGGGGTTGTTGACCGCCTCGAGCTCCTCGCGGCGGTCCGCGGGATAGTTCTCGATCACGAGCTTGAGCGGTCGCAGCACGCCCATGCGGCGCGGCGCGCGACGGTTGAGGTCCTCGCGCAGGTGATTCTCGAGCACGCCGATGTCCAACAGGCTGTTGGCCCGCGTGACCCCGATGTCCTCGCAGAAGCTGCGCAGGGCCTCGGGCGTGTAGCCGCGCCGGCGCAGGCCCGCCAGGGTGGGCATGCGCGGATCGTCCCAGCCCTCGACCAGGCCCTCCTGCACGAGCTGGAGCAGCTTGCGCTTGCTGGTCACCGTGTGCGTCAGCGCCAGGCGCGCGAACTCGATCTGCCGTGGGCGCGCGGAGCCGAGCCCCGGCAGGTGCCCGAGGTCGAGGTGCTCGAGGCACCAATCGTAGAGCGGGCGGTGGTTCTCGAACTCCAGGGTGCAGAGCGAGTGCGTGATGCCCTCGATCGCATCCGACTGGCCATGGGCCCAGTCGTAGGTCGGATAGAGGCACCAAGCGTCGCCCGTGCGGTGGTGGTGCGCGTGCAGGATGCGGTACAGCACCGGGTCGCGCAGCACCATGTTGGGCGAAGCCATGTCGATCTTGGCCCGCAGGGTGCGCGCGCCGTCGGGGAACTCGCCGGCGCGCATGCGCGCGAGGAGCTCCAGGTTCTCCGCCACGGGCCGCTCGCGGTAGGGGCTCGGCCGTCCCGGCTCGGTCAGGGTCCCGCGGTAGGCGCGCACCTCCTCGAGGGGCAGGTCGCACACGTAGGCGAGGCCCTTGCGCACGAGCTGCCGAGCGAGCTCGTAGAGGGTCTCGAAGTAGTCCGAGGCGAAGAACAGCCGTTCCCCCCAGTCGAACCCCAACCAGCGGATGTCGCGCTGGATGGCCTCGACGAACTCGACGTTCTCCTTGGTCGGGTTGGTGTCGTCGAAGCGCAGGTTGCAGTGGCCGCCGTAGCGCTGCGCCAGGCCGAAGTTGAGGGCGATGGACTTGGCGTGGCCGATGTGCAGGTAGCCGTTGGGCTCGGGGGGGAAGCGCGTCAGCACCCGGCCCCCGTCGACGCCCGCGGCCAAGTCGCGCTCGACGAGGGCGGCGATGAAGTGGCGCGGCTCGGCGGCGTCGGGCGCGGGCTCGCGGGAGGGTCCGGGGACGGGGGCAGTGCGATCCATGGCGGGTTCAGGGGCCGGGCGGCGGGGCCGGGCGCGGGATCCTAGCAGCCGATCGAAGCGGGCCCCACTGCGGCGCACGGGATGGTGGGCCGGGAGCGGACCGTGGGCCCGACTCCGCCGATCCCAGTCCAGGAGACGACGGCGCCCTGGGTTCGGCCCCCCGCCCGCCTACAATCCGCGCCCCATGGTGCGCCGCTTCTACGTCACGACGCCGATCTACTACGTCAACGACCGCCCCCACATCGGTCACGTCTTCACCACGACCCTGGCCGACGTGCTCGCGCGCCACCGGCGCCTCGTCGGCGACGAGGTGTTCTTCCTCACGGGCACCGACGAACACGCCGCCAAGGTGGTCGAGGCCGCGGCCGACGCGGGCCTCTCGACCCTCGCCTGGGCGGACCGCAATGCCGAGACGTTCCGCGCGACCTTCGAGCGCCTGGGCCTCGAGCCGGACGACTTCATCCGCACCACCCAGCAGCGCCACCGCTCCCGGGTCGAGGCCTACGTGCGGCGACTGATGGACTCGGGTGCGGTGTACGCCGGCCAGTACGAGGGCTGGTACGACGCGGGCCAGGAGGAGTACGTCCCCGAGAACCGCGCCCGGGAGCAGGACTACAAGAGCGCGATCACGGGGCGGCCCCTGGTGCGCAAGGCCGAGCGCAACTACTTCTTCCGCCTCAGCGCCTACCGCGACGCGTTGCTCGCGCGCTACGAGGAAGGGTCGTTCGCCGTCGAGCCCCAGGCCCGTCGCAACGAGGTTCTGGCCCGGATCCGCGAAGGTCTCATCGACATCCCGATGAGCCGCAGCGGCGCGACGGACTGGGGCATCCGCGTCCCGGGCGACGGCGAGCAGACGATCTACGTCTGGATCGACGCCCTCTTCAACTACCTCACCTGCGTCGACACGGACGAACGGCGCGCGTTCTGGCCCCCGGACGTGCAGTACGTCGGCAAGGACATCCTGTGGTTCCACGCCGTCATCTGGCCGGCCCTGCTGCTCGCGCTGCGCGACGCGGGGCTGGACTGGGTCGAGCTGCCGCGTCGGGTCTACGTGCACAGCTTCTGGACGAGCGAAGGCCAGAAGATGAGCAAGAGCCTGGGCAACGCGATCGGCCTGGAGCAGCTCGACGAGATCGTGTCGACCTTCGGCTTGGACGCCCTGCGCTGGTTCCTCGTCACCCGCGGGCCGGTCTCGACCAACGACTCGGACTTCGCCCGGGCACGTTTCCTCGAGGTCTACAACAGCGAGCTCGCCAACGCGATCGGGAACTGCGCGAGCCGCGTGCTGAACATGACCCGACGCTGGTTCGACGGCCGTTGCCCGGCCAGCGGGCCACAGGTCGAGGGCGCGGCCGAGTTGCGCGCGGCGCTCGAGGAGGGCCGCGTCGGCTACGCGCGCGCCGTCGAAGCGCTCGATCTGCCGGAGGCGGCCCTCGCGGGCCTGCGCATCGTGCGCGCCATCGACCTGTTCATCGATCGCTCGCGGCCGTTCGAACTCGCCAAACGCGAGGACGGCCTGCCCGCCGTCGGCACAATCCTCGCGAACTGCGCGGAGGCCCTGCGTCAGGCCTCGCTGCTGCTCTGGCCGACCCTACCCGAACGCATGGCGGAGCTCTGGAGGGCCCTCGGCTGCGAGCGGTACGCGACCGCGCTCGCCGGTCGCGGCCGTGGGCGGCTCGCGGCTTGGCTGGACGAGCCCCTCGCGCCCGGGACGGAGCTCGGCGTTTCGACGCCGTCCGGCGCCACGGCGCCCCTCTTCCCGCGCCTACGGCCCGAGGACGCCCTGGCCCCGGCGCGCGCCGCGGCCCCGCGGCCAGGCCCCCCGCTCCCCCAGCCTGCGACTCCGGACTCGACCGGGGTCCAGGGCGCCCCGATCGGCATCGAGCAGTTCCAGGCCCTCGACCTGCGCATCGCGCGCGTCCTCGACGCCCAGGTGGTGCCCAAGGCCGATCGCCTGCTGCGCCTCGAGCTGGAGCTCGAGGACGGCGAACGCCGCACGGTCCTGTCGGGGATCCGCGAGTCCTACGCGCCGGAGGACGTCGTGGGGCGCGCCGTGCTGTACCTCGCCAACCTGGCGCCACGGACGATCCGGGGCGTCGAGTCGAGGGGCATGGTGCTCGCCGGGCACGACGAGCAGGGTCGGGCGGTGCTGTTGCACCCCGGACGCGACGTCCCGCCCGGCTCGCGCGTGAGCTGAAGGCCGCCGGCCCGCGGAGTTCCAGATCCCAGGCGGCGGGCCCCGCGGCCCGCCGACCCATCAGCGTCTACGGCAGGCGCTAGGAGGCTGTTGGGCATGGACCTTACTGCGGCGAAGCGTGCTCCGCCGGGGCCGCGTCGAGCTCAGGCCGCGCCTTCCTCGATCTCGAGTTCCTCGCCCAGATGCTTGCGCACGCGTTTCTGGTCGTAGGGGTGCATGCGCTGGAGTTCCTCGGTGGGCACGAACAGGGCCTTCGCGATCCACTCGCCGCGATCGGTCGCCCAGTACGACACGGTTCCGTCGCGGTGCAGGCGGGGAAAACGATCCTTGGGGGGAACGACGTTCATTGGGGGGTGCCGCCGGGAGGCGGCCACGAAGTCGGTGGGTCGGGGAGCGCGAGCGCTCGGTGCCGTGGAGTTCGGTTCCACGCTGCACCCGGACCGGAGCCGATCCGCGGCGGGAGATCCAGGGATCCCTCGGGGCAGCCCGCTCCCGAGGGAGCCGCGGCCGCCGGAATCTGGCCCACACCCGCCGGGGAAGCGCGGAGGTGAGCACGGCTCCGTGTATGGAGATAACTCGCGCCAGGAAGGCGATCAACAATCTTCTCGTGGGCCGGGTCGGAGTTCGGATCCCCCAGGCGTTGGCCGTTCCACTCCCAGGGCGAACAGAGGAACGGAATCGTCAGGTTCGGGGATCGGACGTGGCCCGAAGGAGTCCACGCTCCACACCGCAGCAGGGATCTCGCGGTTGCGCGGCGCTTCCGAGATTCCAGATCCGGACTCTCCACCGGCTCCGAACCGGGACTCCCACACACAGATCGTACGGCGTGCTCCCCCGTGGGGCATCCGCGGCCCACTCCCATGGCCCGTTCCGAGACGCGCGCCATCCCGGCCCCCCCATGGAACCCAGGGCGCGGTGATACAGTCGAAGGGTCGTCCCGCCCTGCCGGCGTCCCGACCGGATCGCGCTCGCCCCCCCAGCATCGGAGTTGGTCCCATGATTTCCCTGTCCCGAGCCCTGCTCCTGGGAGGCCTCCTGGCCCCCACCGCCCAGGCCCAGGTCACCCTCGAGTTCCCCCTCCAGGCGGGTCCCCGCCTGGCCACGGGAGAGCGCTTGCTGCGCCCCGACCACGATGCGATCGCTGGCTTGGCCAGCCTCGCCGGCACGGGTCCGCTGCGCCTGGTGGGCCTCGCTCTGCTCGGCGAGGAAGTCGTCGACCTCGACCTGGTGCCCATCGACATCGGTCGCCTTCGCTTCGGCTTCCAGGTCGACGGTCGGCCGCGCCCCGACCTCCTCGACGGGCTGGGACTGTCGGTCTGGCGCGGGCACGTCAGCGGCGACCCCGACGCCCTCGTCCAGGTGGCCTTCGGGCACTACGGGACCCAGGGATGGATCGAGCGCGAGGGCGAGACCCTGCACCTGGTCGCGCGGCCGGACGAGAGCGGCGACTACCTGCTCGGCCACACCCTGGTCACGAGCGACGCGCTGATGGCCGCCCGCGGGGTCGTGGCCCAGCGCGGCTGCGGTCTCGACTCGCTGCCCGAGATGCACGGCGAGGGCGCGCCGCCCCCGCCGACGCCGATCCTGGGGCTGGGCTCCGGCGGTCCCTGCTCCCTGCAGGAGTGCACCATTGCGATGGAGACCGACTACCAGCTCTTCCAGGTGTTCGGGAACCTGAGCGCGATGACGAGCTACGTCACGACGCTGCTCACGTTCATCAGCGATCGCTACGAGACCCAGGTCAGCACCGTCCTGACCTTCCCCTACCTGCAGTTCTACACCAACTCCAACGACCCCTGGAGCTCCCAGGACGGTGGGGGCGGCGCCGGAGACCTGCTGAACGAGTTCCGCAACGCCTGGGTCGGGAACGTCCCGGCCGGCGCGCGCCTGGCGCACTTCATGTCGGGGGCCGGGCTGGGCGGCGGCGTCGCCTGGCTCGATGTGCTCTGCAACAACCAGTACAACTTCGCGGTCAGCGGCAACATCAACGGGGGCACCGGGTTCCCCGTCCAGCAGTCGACGACCAACTGGGACTTCATGGTCGTGGCCCACGAGTTGGGCCACAACTTCGCGTCGCCGCACACCCACGACTACTGCCCGCCGCTCGACCAGTGCGCGCCCAGCGGCTACTTCGGGCAGTGCCAGAGCCAGCAGGTCTGCACCAGCAGCGGCACGATCATGAGCTACTGCCACCTGTGCTCGGGCGGCACGGGAAACATCACGACCTACTTCCACCCCACCGCCGCGGCGGTGATGACCTTGGCCGCGGGCAACTGCCTGCCCCAGTTCGGAGGCGGCATCACGGGCAGCTTCCCGGTCTTCGTCCAACCGGACACCTCCACGCCGGTGACCGCCCAGATCCTGGGCACGCCGGTCGGCGGGGTGCAACTGCGCCACCGCACCAACGGCGGCACGTGGCAGACCGTGGCCATGGCCAATCAGGGCGGCGGACAGTGGAGTGCGGACTTGCCCCCGGCCTCCTGCTCGGACGCCCTCGAGGTCTACGTGCAATACACCGACCTCGACTGCGGCCTGATCACCGATCCCCCGGGCGCGCCCGGAGTGGTCTTCACGCCGGAGGTCGGCGTCCCGCTGGAGCTCTTCGCGGACGACTTCGAGCAGGACCTGGGGTGGTTCAACACCAACCTCGGAGCCTCGGCGGGGAACTGGGAGCGTGGGATCCCGGTCAACGATCCGAGCTGGGCCTACGACCCGGTCAGCGACTACGACGGCAGCGGCCGCTGCTTCCTGACCCAGAACCAACTCGGCAACACGGACGTGGACGGCGGCGCGGTGCGCCTGACCTCGCCCGCGATGGACCTCTCGGGCGGCGTGACCCTGGTGCGCTACGCCTACTTCCTGCGCCTGACGAATCAGGACGGCGCCGACCGCCTGCTGGTCGAGGCGAGCGACAACGGCCTCGCCGGACCCTGGTTCCAGATCGCCCTGCACGCGACCGACGGCGGGCTCGCCTGGCGAACGCACTCGATCCCGGCCGCCGAACTGCTCGCCGCGGGCCTCCAGCCCAGCGCCGACTGGCGCTTCCGCTTCACGGCCAACGACGCCAACCCCCAGAGCATCGTCGAGGCCGGCCTGGACGCCTTCGAGGTGCTCGGCATCGACTGCGTCGAGCCGGGCCCCACGGCCTACTGCGCGCCCGCCAACGCCAACTCGGTCAGCCCCAGCGGCGCCGCACTGAGCGCCGTCTCCGGCGCCCCGGGCGGCGTCTTGACCCTGCATCTCGACGGCGTGCCGCTCCAGCCGGGCATCTTCTTCTACGGGCCGAACCAGGTCGACCTGCCGTTCGGCTGCGGCCGGCGCTGCGTGGGCGGCACGACCCTTCGCTCGGGGGTCTACTTCCCCGACGGCACGTCCTTCCAGGCCATGGTCGACACGAGCGTGGGCACCCCCAACCCCTTCCGCATCCAGTACTGGTACCGCGACCCGGCCTACGAGGCGACCTGCGGCAGCGGCTTCAACCTGAGCAATGCCCTGGCCTACTGATCCGACGCGGCGACCCGTGGGGGGCAGCGGCCCGCGGGGCTGTTCGTGACGAATCGGGGGGGCGCCGCCCTGCGGCGCCCCCCCGCTGCTCCTGGCCCGAAGACGATCGTCTCCCCTCGGTTGGACCGGCCGCGGGGCCTGCGTACCCTGATCGCGCATGCGTGCCCAGAGTCCGGCGGCCACCGTCTTCCTCGGCATCCTGGCCACCATCCTCGTGGGATGGGTGCTCTACGTCGGCGCGGGGATCCTGCAACCCCTCGTGATCGCCCTGCTGCTGGCGATCATGCTGCAGCCCATCGTGCGCGGGCTCGCGCGGGTCGGCATCCCGCCCATCCTGACGGTGCTGATGCTCCTGGGCGCGTTGTTCTACGGCGCGGTCCAACTCGGCGTGTACGTCGAGTCGAGCCTGCGCGCCCTCTTCAGCGAGGACGCCCAACCCGGCGTGCCGATCGATCCTTTCTCGCCCGATCAGGGGGAGGTCGCCGAGCAGGTCGGAGACTGGCAGAACCTGCTCCGGCTCCTCGACCAACGGCTCAGCGAGAGCTCGCTCCCCGCGCCCTTCGCGACCTACGTCCGCGAGACCCTCGAGGGCGTGAACGCCAAGGGCCTGGCGGCGGAGCTGATCGGCGGGGGCTTCGGCTTCGGCAAGAGCCTGATGCTCGTGCTGATCTACATGCTGTTCATCTTCGCCGAGCAGGCGATCTTCCGCCGCAAGATCCTGTCCCTGGCGGGAGACCAGCAGGAGGACGCCGAGCAGGTCCTCGACACCATCGGTCAGGGCATCCAACGCTACCTGGGGGTCAAGACCCTGATCTCGCTCGTCACCGGCGCCCTGTGTTACTCGGGGCTGGTGGCCCTGAACGTGCCCTGGGCGTTGTTGTTCGGGGTGCTCACCTTCCTGCTGAACTACATCCCCACCTTCGGCAGCATCATCGCGGCCATCTTCCCGGTCGTGACCGTTTTGGCCGTCGGGGACAGCGCCGGCAAGGCCCTCACCGTGGTGGCCCTGTACCTGGGCGTGAACCTCACGCTCGGGAGCTACATCGAGCCGAAGATCCTGGGCCGCGAGCTGGACCTGTCCCCGCTCGTGATCGTGCTCTCGGTCGTCGTCTGGGGCACGCTGTGGGGCGTCGTGGGCGCGTTCCTCGCCGTCCCGATCACCAGCGCGATCCAGATCGTGCTCGCCAGCCAGGAGAGCACGCGCCCGCTCGCCGTGTTGCTCTCGAGCGGCCCACCCCGGGAGCGCTGGCGCATTCGAGGCCTCGGCCAACGCCGCGCGGTCCAGCCCTGAAACGCCAACGGGGCCGCCCCTCGAGGAGGGAGCGGCCCCCGGGTCCGGGAGTCGTCCTGGCCGGCCGCCCATCCGGGCCGCGGAACACCGTTCCGCGACCTTCGGCCGGACCAGGCCCGCCCGACCCCGATCAGCGCCGACCGGCGGTGATCACCGCCTGCACCTCGGCGCGCGGGGCGAGGGGCTGCGTGCCCGGCAGGCGGTCTTGGTCCGCACCGGAGCCGCGCCGCGCGTCGAGCTCGAGGCGTGCCGCCTCCTCGTACCCGCTCTGGCGCGGGTGGTTCGCGAGCACGTCGAGCTGGGCTTCTTGGCGCTGGCGGAGCTGGGAGAGCTTGGCCGTCACCTGGTCGAGGCTGACCACGTCGAATCGGCTGCACTCTTCCAGGGTGCGGTTGCGCTTCTCGAGCAACGCGATCAGGCGCTGGTTGCGAGCGATCGAGTCGACCTGCCGCTCGAGCTGCCAGAGTTGCACCTGGAACTGCGCCCGCTCGGCCTCGAGTTGATCGGCCAGATCGCGCAGGCGCGCGGCCTGCTGCTCGAGGTAGGTGAGGTCGTGGGCCGCGTCCGCGGCCCGGCTCTGGTGCGCGACGCGCGTCTGACGCAGTTGGGTCAGCTTGGCCGTCGCGCGATCCAGGCTGTAGACCTGGTCGTCGAAGCGCACGAGCGCGGCGCGCACCTCACCGGTGCGGGCCAAGGCCGCCCCCGCCTCCTGGATCTGCGGCTCGATGCGCGCCAGGTCCTGGTCGACGAGCTCGACCACCCGCGCGCTGATCGCCTCCTCGCGGCGCAACTGGCGGATCTGCTCCTCGAGCTCGGCCAGATCCCCGCGCACCTGGGTGATGCGCTCGGGGTACTCGCGCTCGAGCTGCCCGAGCCGCGCGCGCAGCGCCGTCGGATCGTCGATGGCGCGGTCGATCTTGTCGCGCAGGTCGCTCTGCACCTTGCCCATCACGGCCTGGGCCCGCGCGGGCCCGGCGATCATGTAGGTCCCTCCGGCCAGCGCGATGCCGAGCAGCGTCAGGACCGCACCCATCTTGAGAATGCCTCGGATCATGTCGTTCTCCCTTCCCGGGGGGCCCGGGCTCATGGCGTCCGGGAGTGTTGTTGGGAACGGCGCCGCGGGCGTTTCAGGCTCCCGCTCGGGCCCGGTTTCGGGCTGAATAAGGAGGGGGGGTCCGCGCAAGGGCGGCCGATCCGGCCCCCCCCGTCCCAGCCCATCCCCAGCGACCCCTTGCCCTCCCTCGACACCCACTTCGTGACCCGCCTGCGCGCGCGGGACGCCCAGGCCTGGTTCGAGCTCTGGGAGACCTTCGGACCGGTGCTGCGCGCTCACCTCCACCGCTGGGGTCGCGGTCGCATCGGGTTCGAGACCGTGCAGGACCTCTCCCAGGAGACTCTGACGGCCCTGGCGGGATCGATCGACCGGCACGATCCCAGCCGTGGGGCGCGTTTCTCGACCTGGTTGCTCGCCATCGCGCGCTACACCCTGGGGGACGAGCTCGATCGCCGGGGGGCGCAGAAACGCGGCGGGGGCAAGGCGGCGAGCTCGCTCGAGGAGCTCGCCCACGACCCGGCCGGCGGGAGCGCCCCGGACGCGGACTACGAGCAGGCGATCTTCGACGCCAAGGTCGAAGCGGCGCTGCGGGCGGTGGAGCGCTCCGCCGAGTTCCTCGACTTCTCGATCTATCGCCTGCGGGTCCTCGACGGCCGGACGGGACGGGAGGTCGCCGAGAGCCTGGGGCTCAGCCCCGCCACCGTCAGCCGCCGCCTCGGCGCGGTGCGCGCGGCCCTGCGCGGGCACCTGGAGCAGGTCTTCGCGCGCTTCAGCTTCACCGAGGAGGAACGGGAGGAGCTGCGGCGGAACGGGCTCGACCCGGATCCCAAGAAGGAGGACGACGCGCGCTTCGACGAGGCGTTGGCGGAGATCTACCACCGCGTGGCCCACCGCCGCGCGCAGGGCGGGACCCGGGGCTAGCCAGGACCCGCACGGAGGAAGGCGATGCGACCAGCGGACCCGAGGGACCTGCAAGGAGGCCTGCGATGACCAGCCTGCTGATTGTGGCCAAGACGCTGTTCTTGGTGGCCCTGGCCCTGGTGGTGCCGGTCTTGCTCGTCTGGGGCCTGTTCCAGCTCCTGCGCCTGGTCGTCTACCTCCTGGGCCTGTTGGCCCGCGGCCTGCGCCAAGGGGCGCGCCGCGTGGCCGGCTTCGTGGGCGCGAGCGTCCAGGACGCCCTGCGGGGCGTCGGGGCCCTCCTCGCGGCCGCCCTGCTCCTGCCGCTCGTCCTGCTCAACTTCCTGGTCCTGCGTTGGCGTTCGGGGGCGCACTATGGCAAGGCCCTCGAGGCCGAGTTGGGTCTGGCCGCCGTGAGCGCGTACCGGCTGGTGCTGGGGAACCCGATCCGCCTGCTCGGGCTGGCCGCCCTGACCGACGGCGTCGAGCGGCGCATCCCCGATCTGGTCTCCCGCGCCCCGCGCGCGGGCCGCGCGGCCGGACGCGCCGACTTCGCGGGCTTCCGTGTCGTGGGGACCCTGCCCCGCGGCGGGTCGGGAGCCCAGCTCTACCTCGCCCGCCCGCGGCCCGAGAAGCTCGCCGCCTGGCGCGCCGAGGGCAAGGCCGAGCCGAGCGAGGTCGTGATCAAGTCGTTCGCGCTCGACGGAGGCTCGACCCTGCCCCAGATCGTGCGCGAGAGCCGCGCCCTCGAGGCGGCCAGCCGCCTGGGCCTCGTGCTCGAGCACGAGCTCACGGCCCAACGCTTCCACTACGTCATGCCCTTCGTCGCCGGGCGCGACCTGGGCGAGGTCAGCGCCCGCCTGCACGCCGCGGGTTCCGCGGAGGGCCTCTCGAACCGCGACCTGCGCCTGGTGCTGTCCTACACGGTCGACCTGCTCGAGAACCTCTCGACCTTCCACCGCGGCGGGCTCTGGCACAAGGACGTCAAGCCCAGCAACCTGATCGTCTCCCAGGGCCGCGTGCACCTGGTGGACCTGGGCCTGGTGACGCCCCTCGATTCGGGGCTCACGCTCACGACGCACGGGACCGAGTACTACCGCGACCCGGAGATGGTGCGCCTGGCGCTCCAGGGCGTGAAGGTGCACGAGATCGACGGCGTGAAGTTCGACGTCTACAGCGCCGGCGCGGTCCTGTACTCGATGATCGAGGGTTCCTTCCCGGCCCACGGCAGCCTCTCGCACCTCACGCGCCGTTGCCCCGAGGCCCTACAGTGGATCGTGCGGCGCGCGATGGCGGACCTGCGCACGCGCTACGCCTCGGCCCAGGAGATGCTCGCGGACGTCGCCGTGTTGCTCGCCGCCCGCGACCCCTTCGAGGTCAAGCCGGCCCACCTGCCCTCGGTGCAGGGAGCCGCGCTCGCCGAGAGCCCCGGCCCGGGCACGCCCGACGGGTCGCGCCCCGCGCTCCCCCGGGCCTCGCAATTCGCTCCCGGTCGCGCCGAGGCGCGGGCGGAGGTCCCCGCGCCCGTCACCCAGCGCCGCGCGGGTCGGCTCGTGCTCGCCGCGGGCCTGCTCGGGATGCTCGCGTGGGGCACCCAGGCCGGCCCGTGGAACGATCGCCATCCCGCCCGCCCGTCGACGGCCGCCGGCCACGGGCGCGCCTCCGCGAGCGGACTCCCGCGCGTCGCCAGCGTGGCGCCTTCGCGCTCCAGCGCCGAGCGGCTCGATGCCTGGGTCGCGCTGTGGGGGGCGCAGCTCGCGCCGTTGTTCCCGAGCGATGCCCGGGGGTGGCGCGTCCTGGTGCTGGAGGACCTGCCACCGGGCGCCGACCCGCGCCTCGTCCCCGCCCTCGAGGCCTGGTTCGAGCAGCGCGGGATCCAGCCCCTCGCGGGTCGGGCCCAGGACCTCGACGACGAACGGACGATCCGCCTCGCCGCCGGCGCGCGCATGGCGATCGGCCTGGGCAGCCCCACCCAATCGGACGCGGTGCGCGGGCTCCAGGCGTACCTCGACGGCCAGCCCGAGCTCGACGCGGTGCTGTGGTTCGCCGCGGGGCAGGAACGCGGCACCCTGGCCTTCCGCCTCCTGCGGCCGAGCGGCCGGGAACTGGCCGCCCCCGGGGTGCTGTCCCTCCTCGACTCCAGCGCCGAGCGCTGATCCCTCACCTTTGCACGGCGCGTCACCGCCCGGGACACTCTGGCGGTGACGCGCTTCCGATTCTTGCGGGCCTTCGAGGCCCCGGGTGCCAGCGAGTTCGCGGGTTCCCGCTCGCGCTTGCGCCCCAGGGACGCCGAACGCTTCGAGGGTGAGGGGCTCGTCGAACGCTTCGCGCGGGAGCTGGCCCAGGAGCGTGCCGTCCCGGTCAAGGAGCTGTGCGAGGCCGGCGAGGTCTTCCTGCGCATTCGCGAGCGCTTGAGCGCGCCGGTGGTGGCGGATCTGTGCGCGGGCTGCGGGCTCCTGGGCGTGCTCTTCGCCCTGTTCGAGCGCGAGGTGCTCGAGGTGCATCTGCTCGACCGCTCGCCACCCGCCAGCATCGAACGCGTGCTCGCCGCCGCCAGTCGGGTCGGACCCTGGGTGCGCGGGAAGGTGCGCGTCCACCGCGGGCTGCTGCGCGACGCGCGCGAGTTCGTCCCCCCCAGCGCCCACCTCGTCGCGATCCACGCCTGCGGCCGACGCACCGACGCCATCCTCGACCTGGCCCTCGAGCGCGACGTGGCCGTCGCGGTGCTGCCCTGCTGCCACCCCGCCGCCGGCAATCCCGCGCCTCCCGCCCTGCGGCGCGCCCTCGGCGAGGCCCTGGCCCTCGACGTGCACCGGACCTATCGCCTGGAGCAGGCGGGCTACGCCGTCCGTTGGGACGAGATCCCCCCCACGATCACCCCGATGAACCGCCTCCTGATGGGCGTGCCCGGCGCTCGAACGCGCCCCTGAATGGAACGGGCGCCGATCCCCGTCGGGGGATCGGCGCCCGCGACCGGCCTGGCCGCCGGATCAGGCCTCCTCGAGGATGCCGCGCAGGTACTCGACCAGGCGTTCGTTGTCCTTGGGCGCGAGCTCCAGCGCCCGGCGCGCATGGGTCTTGGCCGCGTCGGGCTTGTCGAGGAAGCGGTGGCACCAGTCCGCCGCCGTCACCCGCAGGTCGAGTTCCTTGTCCTCCTTCACGCCGCCGGTCGCCAGGAGGTCCTCGATCGCCTGGACCGCCCCGGGGATGGCCTCTTCGCTGTCGACCGACTCGAGCAGCCCCATGACCGCCTCGCGGTAGAGGTCGTCCGTGTTCTTGGGGTCGAGCGCGCGCGCGGTCGCGAGCAGCTTGGCGTCGACCTGGCCGGCGCCGATGCGGGCGCGGACCACGCCGCGCTTGAGCTCGGGCTTGACGTCCTCGTCCAGGAGCACGCCCAGGGCGTCGGCGATCTGGCGCGCGTAAGGAGCGTCCGGCTGGTTCTTCAGCTCGCCGAGCAGGCGCTCGGCCGCGGCCAGGCGCTCGTCTCCCTTGGCCTTCTTGAAGGCCTCGATCTGCTCCTGGACGCGCTGCAGCGCCTGGCGGTTCTCGGTGCGCAGCTTGCGAAGGTGCTCGACGTAGGGTTCGGGACCGCCCGCCTGGTAGCCCGTCTGGCCGTAGACCTGGCCGTCGACCGTCATGAGCAGGATGGTCGGGAAGCCGCGGATGCCGTACTTGGCCTGCAGCTCGCGGTTGCGATCGGGGTTCGGCACCTTGGCCTTGGCGGCCTCGGAGCGCGGGAAGTCGAGCTTCACCAGCACGAAGTCCTGCTTCGCCGCCTCCAGGAACTGCTGGTGCGCGAAGACTTCCTTGTCCAGGCGGATGCACCAGCCGCACCAGTCGGACCCGGTGAAGTCCACGAACAGGTCCTTCTTCTCGCGCTTGGCGATCTCGACGGCCTGATCGAAGTCGGCCACCCAGTCGCTCGAGGCAGGGCGGGCGGAGAGGGGCGTGACGACGAGCGCAAGGGCGCCCAACAGACTGATCCACGGTTTCATCGAAAAACTCCTGCGGGAGTGCGTTGGTCTGGGCGTGACGGGCGCATCGTACGGCGCCACGCGGTGGGCCCAAGGGTGGCAAGGCGACCTTTTCTGACCGACGAACGTAACAACCCCGTCTGCGGGACCGCTGCGGCACCCGGGAGCGGGGGGCTCGCCCGGCCCCGTGGGCCCGGCGGGCTAGGGCGTCGAGGGCGGGGGTAAACCCAAGCTGCCCGTTCCACCCAGGTCCACCTCGGGTCCGGGAGGCCCAGGCACCGTTTGGCTCTCCCGCCCCCCATCCGGGTCCTGGGGGCCAACCTGGGTGCCGGGGCTCGCGCCGACGAGGCGGCAGTCGAGCGCCAACTCTCCCCAGCGGAAACCGCCGGAGTCGCGCACGAGCCGCAGGCCCGCGGGACCGTGGCTGGGGTCCGTGCAGGTGAGCACGACGATCCGGCCGCCGTCGCCCTCGGCGACCTCCACCTCCCGCTCGCGCCCTTCCTGCCAACAGAAGGTGCAGTGCGCGAGGTTGCGGCGCAGGTCCCGGTCCCAGCTCCAGCGCAACCCCAGGTACTCGCGCATGGGCCGCACCGCGGGGCCCCGCGCGACCAACCCGACCCGGCTAGAGACCCGCGCCTCGAGTTCCCGCCGGCTGCGACCGCCGACGGCGAGGTCGACCAACCAGCGCAGGGGTGAGCGTCGGCGTTGCGGCGACGGGCCGGCGATGGGCTGGGATCTTCGGTGGGGATGGGATGCCATGGGACCTCGGGATCACCGTCCGGCGAGCGAGACGTTGCCTGCCAGACCGGGCAGCGGAGTGGGAAGCGAACTCCACTGCCCTGGACCTCGGCCCCCTCGGAAGGCCGGCCCGTACGGGGGCGTCGCTCGGCCTGACGCTCAGGGCACGAACAGCACCTCGACGCCGTTGCTCAGGTTGAAGCCCGAGCCGCAGGGGCCGACCACCGGGTCGCGATACCACAGCTGCATGCGCCGGGTATCCCCCGCCGACCAGCCGCCCGCGGCCCCCAGGCCCGGACCGAAGACGACCGAGCCCTGGGCATTGGGAGTCTTCACGCCCAGGCGTCGGATGCCGCCGCCGGCGCAGCGCAGGCCGTCGCCGAAGACCGTGCCGAAGCCGCCGTTGACGGCGTTGTTGGCCGAGAAGGCCAGCGCGGGCTGACCCGGCCGGAGGTTCCCGCCGTTGAGCGTCAGGTTGTCGCCAGCCACGCTCGAGCTTCCCGCGGTCAGCAACCGCGCGCCCTGTCCCGTGGAGTTCAGGCAGCCCTCGCCCGGGGGACTGTTGTTGCCGCAGGGGCAGTTGCCCGTGTTGCCGAAGCAGTACGCGACCCCGGCCGAGTTCTGATAGACGTACGCGGCGCCGGCGTTGGGAGCGGCCGAGCTCTCACCCGGCGAGCCCACGACCGACCAGTTGTTGCTGGTTCCGACGCTGCTGCCGAAGGTGTGTCCCGCCGCGCCGTCGCTCGGCTGGAGCTTGGCCACCTCGACCCACAGGCCCTGGATGCGCTGGAACACGTACGCGGCGCCCGAGTTCGCGCCGAGGGCATCGTTCTCGAGCGCGCCGACCACCAGACTGTCGCCCTCGATGTCGACGTCGTGCCCGAAGCGGTCGAAGGCAGCGCCGTCGCTGGGGAAGATCTTCTGCACCTGGGGCCAGCTCCCCCCCGAACGCTCGAAGACGTAGACCGCGCCCGAGTTCGTCCCCAACGGGTCCTGGAAGCGCGCGCCGACGACGACCGTCTCGCCGTGCACCGCGACGTCCCAGCCGAACTGGTCGGCCAGGGCGGGGTCGGAGGCCACGAGCTTCTGCTCCTGGGCCCACGCCGGCCCGGCCCCCGTGAAGACGTAGGCCGCCCCCGCGAAGGGAACCGCGCCGCTCACCAGGTAGGCGCCGGCGACCAGCGTCCCGTCGTGGACGTCCACGGAGTGACCGAAGAGCGCGTCGGCGGGCAGGTCCCCGGCGAAGAGCTTGACCTGCTGGATCCAGTTGGTGCCCGAGCGGGTGAAGACGTACACGGCGCCCTCACCGCCCTGGGACGCGTTGACGCCGCGGGCGCCGACCACCAGCGTGTCGCCGTGGATCGCCACCGCGCGCCCGAAGCTGTCCATGTTCTGGCCGTCGCCGGCCTGCAGGATGGCCTCCTCGACCCACACGCCGGAGTCGCGACGGAAGACGTAGACCTGTCCCGCGAGCTGGCCGATCTGGCCGTCGGAGTCCGAGCCGACCACGATGCGATCGCCGGAGATGCCGAGCTTCTGGCCGAAGGAGTCACCCGCCACCGAATCGCTGCCGACGAGCTTCGCCTGCTGCACCCAGCTCGCGCCGTTCCAATGGAACACGTAGGCCGCGCCGGTGAACGAACCCTGGCTCGCGTCGCGGATCGCGCCCACGACGAAGGTGTCCCCGTCGATGGCGATCGCCTCACCGAGCGTCGCGCCCTGTGATGCGTCGCCGGCCACGACCTTTTGCAACTCGGTCACGATGACCGGGTCGATCGTGATCGGATAGGCCGCGCGCGCGTCATCGACCACGATCGAGAGCGAGTTCCCCTCCAGGGACACGCACACGTCCAGGCGGGTGCCGAGCGAGTCCCAGGCCGCCAAGCCGGACCAGGTCAGGGCGTCCCCGCCCTCGCGCTGGGTGAATCGCACGGCGTCCGACCCGAGGACTGCGCCCTCGAAGGTCCCGCCCACCTCGAGCACCAGGCGGAGCGCGCCGTCGACGTTCCCGAGGGGTCGGGTCTCGAGCTCGAAAGCCTGGTGCAGGCCGCCGTGTTCGTTCGAGTACCACTCGACGAGCCCGTCCCGTCGGTACTCGACGCGCGTCCCGCGGACCTCGAAGAGCGCCGGCGCCACGGCTTCGCTCAGGTCGCCGCGTTCGAGGCTGCTCAGGGTCAGCGCCAGGGACCACGCCCGGCCGCCGTGCGGGACGATGCGCACGCCGTCCGGAGTGAAGACGGTGCGCATGCCCAGCATCCGGTTGGGCGCCTGCCAACCCGCACGCTGCCCGTCGATCGGCAGGCCCGCCTGCCACAGCACGTCGTAGGTGCGTTCCTCGACGACGGCTCGGATCCCGTTCGGATCCAGGAGCTCGAGCGCATCGGACGCGCCACCGAGGAACGGGAGCAGCAACGGAACGCACTGAGAGAGAAGCGTCTGCATGGGGGGTCCCTCCTTTGGAACTCACCCGGAGTATACAGGCGCAGGACGGATCCCGTGGTTCGGGGCGCGCCCTCCCCCCGCCCGCGTCCCGCTCCGAGACGCCGCCGCCCGATTCCCGGGATCGGGCGCCGAGCCTGGACCCGGGCCCGCACCGGGCCGATAGTCGGGGGCATGTCGCTGCGCCCGCTCCTGCACCTCGCCTGGACCGTCCCGATCGCCGGGTCG
Organism: uncultured Planctomycetaceae bacterium; assembly: GCA_964394665.1. Classification (GTDB taxonomy): domain Bacteria; phylum Planctomycetota; class UBA1135; order UBA1135; genus CAYMYN01. The sequence continues at coordinate 9,715 of CAYMYN010000040.1, read as the reverse complement.
GTCCTCGTCTATCTCGGTTGTTGAGGGTCTCCCTTGGGCATGCTCGGTCAGGGCATGCTGCTCGGGGGCGTGCCCCTCGCCTGGTGGGCCAGCGCGTCCGCGCAGGCGCCCTTCAGCGACCCAGGACCAGGACCGCCGACGCGTTGAATTCGTAGCCTTCGAGCGGGATCTCGAGCGGCCGGCCCGCCTCCTCCTGCAGGTGCTCGGCGTCCTCGGGGCTGATCGTCTTGGGGTAGAACGAACCCTGGATCAGGATCCGGCGGCCCGCGCCGTCCTTGGGGAAGCTGTACTGGCCGCCGCAGCCCGTCTCCCAGCGCACCATCGCGGTGCGCCCTTCGTCCTCGACCTGCATCCAGCAGCCCTTGGTCTGGCAGACCGCGGTGGCCGTGGCTTCGACGAGCAGGGTGCGCTCGAAGAAGGCCGAGGGATTCGCGTCGACGACCGCGAAGCGCACGATCTTGCCGGGGACCATCTCCTCGCCGATGCGCTCGCCCGCGGGCAGGCTGGCGGTCGAGGTGCAGCCCCAGAGGGCCAGGGGCACGAGCAGGCAGATGGAGCGGCGGAGCAGGGACATGGCGATCTCGATGGACAGGAACAAGGGGTCGGAAGGGGCCCAGGATACCCGCCGCCGCGCTGCGCGGCGAGCGCGCGGAGGGCGGGGACCCCGGCCCCACCCTCCGCACCCGACTTCGGTCAGTTGAAGGCGATCTCGAGCCCGTTGGAGAGGTTGAACCCCGTGCCGCACGGGCTGCCGATCGGGTCGCGGTACCAGCTCTGGAAGCGGCGCACGTCGCCCGGGTTCCACAGACCGCTGCCCACGCCCGGCCCCCAGGAGGCCGCCCCGCCCGCATCGGGGATCCGCACGCCCAGGCGCGCCACCGCCCCGCCCGCGCAGCGCAGGCCGTCCCCGAAGGTGTTGCCGAGGCCCCCGTTCACGGCATTGTTGCCGGCGAAGAGCAACACCGGCTGCCCCGGCAGGAGGTTCGAGCTGACGAAGACGAGGTCATTGTTCGCGATCACGTTCGAGCCGCTGGCGGAGAGGACCGCTCCCTGCCCACTGGAGTTCGCGCAGCCCTGGCTCGGGCCGCCGAAGTTCCCGCACGGACACGGGGACCCGCTACCGCTGCCGAAGCAGTAGTCCGTGCCCACGCTCGTCTCGGCGCAGCCGCCGCCGGTCGAGATGCCGATCGAGGTGATCACAGGATCGGGGGTGACGTTGAGGAAGCTGCTCGTGCCGATCCCCCGCCCGAGGCGGACGTTGACCTGACCGAGAGGGATGTCCATCTGCCCGGTCTGGATCGTGAACTCGATCCGACCCTGGATGCTGCCGTTCGCGATCGTGGTGAAATCGATCACGGCCGGGTTCTTGAAGATCCAGGTCGAGTTCGGATCGACGAAGCCGTTGCTCGGGTTCAGGCTGAGCGTGCCGGTGTAGAACCCGAAGGAGTTCTTCGTGTCGGTGCCGAGCAGGGTGTTCCCGTCGTACAGCGCGGCGCTGCGCGAGGTGTAGAACTGGTTCACCTGCACGAGCCCGAAGTTGAGCACGAGCACGTCCGGGACCTGGGACAGGCTCGAGCTGACCGTGAACTCGATGCACAGCGTGTCGCCGGCGTTCAGGATGTCGGCCTGGGCCGCCGGCGCGGCCAGGGCGCACAGGAGGAGGGCCGGAAGGGGGAAGGTTCGCATGGGGATTCTCCTGGGGTCGGTACGGGGGTGCCGGCGAGCGCCGGCTCGTCCAGCCTATTCCAGGCTCCCGGATCGGGCTACCTCCCCCTCAGTCGGTACGGCCGGCTTGCCGGCCGTCCAAAAGGCGTTCTGAGAGGCCGTCTGGATGGTCTGCTCCGGGTCCGCTCCGGGTCCGCTCGATGTTCTCTCGGCCTCTCAAGGGATGTCGTACCCGCGCTCGGCGACCCAGCGCGACCAGGCCGCGTCGACCTCGGCCAGGGTCCAACCGAAGTGCTCGCGGAAGAGCGCGCGCTGCAGACCCGGGAGGTCCTCGCCGGTGGGCAACCCGCGCTCGTCGAGCTGGCCCTTCACGCCCCCCAGGAACTTCGCGAACGCGTCGGGGTGTTCGCGGTAGAGGAAGGTCACGAGCGACCAGACCTGCTTGTGTTCGTCCTGGGTGAGCTCGCTGAAGGAACCCTTGCGCAGCAACAGGGCCAGCGGAGTCGCCCGCCCGCGGCGCACGAGCGCGCGATCGGCGTTCTTCCAGTCCTGATGGCCGCCGCGGTGCGGGCCGCTGCCCTCGTCGCCGTCGATCGTCGTCGATTCGCTGCGCACCTCGCGCTCCATCGCGTGCGCCAGGCCCTCGTCCAGCCAGATCGGCGGGTCGTAGCTGAAGTCCTTGTAGGCGCACAGGAACAGGTGCGCGAGCAAGTGCACCGTGTGCGGCACGAGATACCGGTCGAGGGCCAGGTCGGGGTCCTCGGCCGGGATCGACGCGAACATCTTGTGCTGCGGGCTGAAGTGCCAACGCAGGGCATCGGTGACGGTCAGGCCCAGGACCTCCCGCGTGAACATCTGGTGCGTGGCGCGCCGCTGGTGGAAGAGCAGCTCGAACTTGTCCTTCTCCCCCAGGTACTTGCCCGCGCCCATGTAGGGCTCGCCCGCGCGGCGTTCGGCCGGGAAGGAGTCGTCGGTCACCTGCAGCAGCGCCTGGAAGCGCCCGTAGAACGCCTCGAAGCGCAGCGCCATCAGGTGCAACCGCAGCCACGGGTCGAGCTCGCGGGGCTTCTTGGGTAGGTCGGGCAGCGCCTCGCGCAGGGGCGCGAGCAACGCCTCGAGCTCCTCGAGGTCCCGCGCGCGCACGCGTTCGGCCGGCAGATTGCCGACCAGGCGCAGGTGCGGCGTCTCGAGCGCGCGCCAGGCCGTCCCGCTCGGCAAGGACGCGGCCGGGGCCGCGCTGTCGCCCTTGGCGAACGGGAAGGGCCCGTGGGAGACGACCCCGAAGGCGGCCATGCGCGCGGGATCGTCGCGGCACCAGGGACAGGCCTCGGGCGCGGCCTGCGGCGCACGGGCGGTGGCGAAGGCCACGGCCGACGCCAGCGCGAGGACGAGCAGCAGGGCGAGGGCAGCGGCGCGCATGGCGGGGACTCGGCGATCCTACGGCACGGCGACGATCCGCGCGCGGCGCCCCTCGACCAGGAGCACCCCGATCCAGGCCCCGTCCGAGCGGGCCACGACCGCCGCGCCGTGCCAACCGGGGCCGGGCTGCACGGCGGGGTCGACGAGCCAACCCTCGGGCTGCGCCTCGAGACGCGCCGGATCGAGCGCCAAGGCCTCCCGTCCGCGCTCGCCCCACAGCAGGCAGGCCTCGGGCTCGCCCAGCGGCCGCCGCGGGGCGGAGGGAGCCGGCTCCCCCTGCGCGGCCTCGCCCCGCGCGACGCGCGCCAGCCCCTGGGCGCGCGCGCGCACCTCGGCGGGCGGGAGGACCCGCGCACCATCGATCCACAGCTCGGCGTCCCTGTGATCGTCGCCGTCCTCGGGCGCGAGCACCTCGGCCGGCCCGATCCAGTCCGCGCCCTCGGCGATCACGAGCGCCGCGCGCTCCCGTCCACGCGCCAGGAACCGGCCGGCGCGGATCGTTCGCCGCGCGCTCACCACCTGGGGTCGCACCGCTTCGTTCCCGCCCTGCGCGCCGCCGACCGGGATCGTGGGGCGCCACTCGAGCCACTCCTTCTCCGGCGCCGTGGCCAAGCGGAACACCTGTCCGGGGCGCGCGAGGTCCCCCGCTCGCGTCGGCGTCGCCAGCGCGATGCCGCCCACGAGCAAGGCGCGCAGGGATTCGAGCTCGATCGACAACCCCCCGCCCAGCCCCCACGAGACGTCGAGGCCCGAGACCTCGTAGAAGCGGCTGTCCTCGCGCACCAGCGCGGCGTAGGCCGGCAACACGTAGGCGCGCACGTCGACGGCTCCGGCGTCGCTCGCGAGCTCCACCGAGAGCACCGCTCCGATCTCGACCCCGCGGTAGGAGAGCGGCGCGCCGCGCCGCAGGCCGTGGCGCCGCGGCGCTTCGAGGCGCACCTCGAGCCCGCCGGGCTCGAGGGCCGCCACGGGGGGCGGTTCGGCGAGCGCCCGGAACTCGGTCTCCAGGGGAGCACCCAGCGGCCCGGGGAGCACGGTCAGGTAGCGCGCCCCGACGAGCGTCTCCAGGCCCGTGACCTCGTCGAGCGACACGTGGGGGCGCACGATCCAGAAGCGCGAGCCGACGCGCGCCAACTCCTCGGCCCCCGGCTCCAGGGCGACGCGCAGCAGCACCTCGCGCGCGTCGGGGGCGAGGCGCACGGCGCGCACTTCTCCGACCTCGATCCCGCGGTAGCGCAGGGCGTCGCCGACGCGGATCCCGTGCCCCTCCTGTGCGCGCACCGTGAGCACGGGTCCACGCCCACTCCAGGCCTGCCAACCGAAGGTCGCGACCAACACCAGGGCCGCCACCGGCAGCAGCCAGGCCCAGGAGAAGCGCCCGCCGTGGGCCTGCGGCGGGAGGGCGAGCGCCCGCGGCGGCGTCGGGCCGCTCACGCCGGTTCCCCCGCGCCGCGCGCAGCGTCCCGCTCCGCGTCCCACAGGGCGTGGGGGTCGAACCAGGCCGCCGCCAGGAGGCTCATGCCCACGCAGCCCAGGAACAGCGCGGCCCCGGGCCCGGCCCGCACCTCGACCAGGTCGCCGAGCTTGACCCAGGCCACGCAGACCGCGATCAGCAGCACGTCGAGCATCCCCCAGCGCCCGGTCCACTCGACGAGCCGAAAGGTCGCGGCCCGGTCGCGGGCCCCGAGCGGCAAGCGCCCCGTCGCCAGCGCGAGCAACGCCAGGAGCTTCGCCAGCGGCAGGACGACCGAGCAGCCGAACACCACCAGTCCCACCAGCACCTCGCCCTCCCGCAGGAGACCCAGGCCGCCGCTCCAGACGCTCGCCTCGCTGCGGTGGCCGAAGCGCTCGAGGCTCATCACCGGCAAGGTGATCGCGGCCGGATAGAAGATCAGGCCGGCCAGGGCCGCCGCGCCGACCCGCGCACGGCTGCGCGCGCGCCGTTCGGGGTTCCAGAGCACGCTGGCGCAACGCGTGCAGGCGCGGGCCGCGCGGCTCGCCCCGGGGTCGAGCTCGTGCACCAGGCCGCAGCACGGGCAGGCGACGAGTCGGCGAACCACGTTCGGTTCCATGGCCGGCCCAGGGTACGGCCTGGGAGGCGCGGGCGGGCCGGGCCGCGCTACGATCGTCGCGGATGTCCCCCGCCGTCGAGTTCCCCCAACCGCCCCCGGATCCTGCTCCGCCGGAGCGGCCCCGCCGCGCCGGCGGGCCGGGCCTGGGGGCGGGCCGCCCCGGCCTGCGCACCATCGCGCTGCGGGTCTGGCGGCGGGCCTGTCCGCGCTGCGGCGCGGGGACCTTGTTCGCGAGCACCTTCCGTCTGGCCCCGGCCTGCGCGCGCTGCGCGCTCGTCTACCGCCGCGAGCCGGGCGCCATGACCGGCCAGATGTACCTCTCCGCCGCGGTCACCGAGCTGTTCGCGGCGGCCCTCGTGCTGCTGGTGTGGTTCACGACCGATTGGAGCACGGCCACGGCGCTGTGCGTCTCGATCCCGCTCGTGGTGGGCTTCAGCTACTGGTTCCTGCCCAAGGCGATGGCCCTGTGGGTCGGGATCGAGTTCCTGACGGACGTCGGCAACCGCGAGGTCGCCGGGGGCGTCGAGCGCCGAGACTGAACCCACGGCCCGATCAGCGATCGAGGAACAACTCGAGCTCGGAGAACCCGACGCTGTCGACCCCGACCCGCCGCTCGATCGACTCGAGCACGCGCACGTCGACGCGCCGCACGCGCTGCAGCCGATCGAAGCGCAGCTCGCCCTTCGCCAGGGGATCGGGGTCGAGCAGCAGCTCGTAGGTGTCCTTGCCGTTGATGCGCACCTCGACCCGCCGCGCGCGCGGCTGGCCCGCGCCGTCGGCCCGCGGTTGGGCGTGGCTCAGGGCCAGGCGTTGGGCCCGCAGGGGTCGCTCGAAGGTCAGCGCCACCCACGGCTCGGCATCGCCGGGCTCGCAGCGCCAGCTCGTGCCGAGCCGGCCGTCGGCGATCAGACGCGCGGCGAAGCCGTCGCCCTGCTGGGAGCTCGCCTCCGCGTTCGAACGCTCGGTCACGACCTGGTTCTCGCGCGCCTCGCTCGCGTACCGCAGCGCGTTCGGCGCGAGCACGTTCTCGACGTTCACGAGCAGCTCGGGCGACTCCAGCAGCACCGCGCGCGCCCCGCCACCGTCGTCTCCGGCCGGCGTCGCGACGTGCACCCGCGCCCACACGGCCCAACGACCGCGGCGCTCGAGCTCGACCTTGAGCGCGAATCGCCGGTCCCCGAGCGGCCGGTCGGAGAATCCCGGTTGGGCGCCCAGGACGCGCTCGCTGGGCGCCGGTTCATCGAGGAAACGCGCCAAGAACTCGACCTGCGACACACGCGGGCCCTTGCCCTGCTCGCCCGGCCACTCCAGGCCCGCCACGCCCTCGGGCGCGAAGCCCTCGATCCAGATCGTCAGCTCCGCGTCGCCCCGCGCCCGCAGGCGCACGGTCGCGTCCGCGGCGGTGGCATAGGCGTCCCGCGGCCCGCTGCGCGAGCCGCCCGTGCTGGCGAGGGTGGCGCGTTTCAAGAACAACAGCGCGAGCAGCGTGTCCTCGTACTCGTGTTGGTCGAACGACTTCCACGAGCCCTCCGCGCCCTGGGAGCGGACCAGGTATTCCGCACCATCGGGGTACCAGGTGCAGCCGGCCAGCCGATCCTCGCCCAGCAGGGCGCCGACGCGCTCGAGCCCGTACACGTAGTAGTAGTGGTGCCAGCCGTGGTTGGGGTTGCGCGTCCAGTCGCCGTGCAGCTCGAGCCAAGAGAGCCCCGAGCGCACGGCCTGTTCGATGCGCGCGGCGCTGGTCCCGGGGAGACGCGAGCCGAGCTGCTCGCGCGCCAGGGCCAGGATGCTGATCGCCGCCGTGGTCATCGAGCCGGTGGCTTTCTCGCGCTCGCGGTACGAGAAACCCAGGGCGGGCGCACGGCCGCCGGTGCTCGGGCCCGCGGCGCGCGCGCCCCGTTCCTGGCAGGCCAAGGTGCCCTCGATCAACTGGCGCCAGGTCTTCTCCGGTACGCGCAGTCCCCGTTGCCCGGCGCTGCGCAGGGCCAGGGCCGCGAAGAGCGAGTTCGAGAGGTCGGCGGGCGGGACGCCGCCGCCGGGATAGACCGGATACCCGTAGCGGCCGTGGTGCTCCTGCCACTCGATCAACGCGGCCAACGCGCGCTCGGCCTCGGGGCGCAGGGCATCGTCGCGCAGCTCGCCGTAGGCCAGGAGCGCCGTGGCCGCCGCGTAGGTCGTGGCCGGCGGTCGCGCGCGCACGAAGGCCAGCGCCCGGCGCGCGGCGGCGTGCTCGGGCGAGACGCCGCACTTCAGCAAGGTGTAGAGGCAGAAGGCCGTGTAGCCCGCCCCCCACTCCTCGCGGCCGGCCCAGGAACCGTCGAGCAGTTGGCGGTCGAGCAGGAACCGCACGCCGCGGTCGATGGCCTGGTCGATGGCCTCCTGGGGCACGCGGGTCCAGGGCCGCATCTCGAAGGCCCAGGCGCCCTCGCCCTGGGCCACCTTGGCCACCAGGTGGTGCGCCCCGGGTCCGAGCTCGAGCGACAACGAGTGGTCGCGCACGTGCACGCCGCGCGCCACGGGCCGGTCGATGAGCAACTGGCCGTCGAGCCACAGCCGCAATCCGTCGTCGCTGCCGATCGACACGGAGACCTGCGTCGCGGCCTCGCACTCGATGCGCCGATAGAGGTACGCGACGACCTGGCTCGAGCCCGCGGCGATGCGCGCGACCTGGGGCAGGGTCGCGACCAAATCGATGCGCCCGCAGTCGATCCCGCTCGCGTCGGGCTCGGGGAGGTCGAGGCGCGTCCAACGCAGCTCCGCCCCACCCTTGCCGCGGTGGACCGCCGCCAGGTCCGGACCCGTGGGACCCGCGCGCAGGCCGACGAGCGCCTTCTCGGGCGGGTGTTCGGTGGCCAGCGAGGTCGCGCCCCCCGGCTCGTCGAAGGGGCCCAGGCCCCACCACGGCCCCCACTGTTGGGCTCCCGCTTGCGCCATCAGGAACAGCGCGGCCAGGGCCGGGTGGAGCAGACGGAGCAGGCGTCCAGGATCCATCGTCGGGGGGCGCCCGCGCACGCGGGCCCTCCCAACCTACCCGATGCCCGGGCCCCGGCGGGATCCCATCCCGGTGCGCCAGCCCATCGAGTAGCGGGCGTTGACCTCGCCCCGCCGGCACAGGTGCCGCTCGCCGTCGGCGCGCCAGCGGTAGGCGTCGACGCCGAAGGGCCCGAAGTAGCCCAGGGCGGCGAGGGCCCGGCCGACCCGTTCGGCCTCCGCCAGCAGGGCCCCGCGCTCCGCGCCGTCGAGCTCGTCCGCCCGCGGGGCACGCGAGCGCTCCCAGGTCCCATCGGGCCCGATCTCCTGCACCGTCGGCTCGCCGAGCACGAGGTCCCCCGACGGGCCGAGCTGGCCATGGGTGCCGAACTCGACCTCGATCGCGACCCGCGGCTCGACCTGCAGCGGGCCACCGCGCAGGGAGGCCTCGATCCAGCGCCGATCCTGCGCCGAGAGGTCCGCGGCCCGCAGGGGACGGCGGGCCCGCCCCGCGGCCCCCAGCTCGCGCTTGGCGAGGAAGGTCCTGTCCGGGGCCGCGCGCAGCAGCTCCCGGACCTGCTCGAGGGTCGTGCACTGGCCCGCGCCGGGGAGCTCCTGGCCCAGCCGGGCGCAGAACGAACGGCCGTTGGCCGCGCGCAGGACCTCGGCGGCGGGCGCCGGCCCGGGGCGGGCGCCGACCGCGATCAGGCGCGCGCGCGCCGAGGGGGTCGGACACCAGGCGTCGCCTTCGATCCCCGCGAGCCGGGGCGGAAGGCGTTCGCCGCGTTCGAGCAGCTCGTCGACGAGAAGGTCGCCCGGCTCGAGCAGGGCGCGCGCGGCCACTCCGCGAACCCCGCGCAACACCCGCTCCAGGGCCTGGCTCGGTCGGTAGGCGCCGCGCGTCGCCAGCTCGACCTCGGCGTCGAAGTTGAGGACGAAGGCCCGCGGCCCCCGCTCCCGGCTCACGGGCAAGGCTCCGACCGCGGCAGCGGGCCGGGCGAACCGGCGGGCAACTCCGCGAGCCGCTCGAGGAAGGCCGCGTCGAGGCCGGCGCGCAGACGCGCGTCGCGGGCCAAGGGGACGCCGCGCAGGGTGCCGGGCCAGAGCGCGGGCGGCAGGGCCGCGCGCCAACGCTCGAAGTCGGCGCCGCCCGCCAGGCGCTCGAACCAACGCACGCCGAAGCGCACGTGGTCCTCCTCCTCGCGGGCCACGCGCTCGAGGAGCGCCGCGCCGACTTCGTCCCCGCAAAGGCGCAGCTTGCGCGCCCAGCCCGCGGCGTGCTCGAGGTTGCCGGCCTCGAGGCCCATGCCCATCGCCGCCAGGAACGACTCGGGGCTCGCGCAGGCCGCGAGGCGCGACCAGAACCAATCGCGCACGGGTTCGGCGCCCACGCTCCCCCCCTGGGCCTCGAGGTGCGCGCGGTAGAGCGCCAGGTGTTCCAGTTCCTCGAGCGCGAGGCGCAGGAAGCCCCGTCGCAGGGCCCGCGGCGCGGCGGGGAACGCGAGCACGGCCCAGGCGAAGAGCTCGGCCGCCTGCAACTCGTGGTGCAGCAGGATCGCGAAGAGGCGCGCGCGCCCCGCCGGGGTCGC
>CAYMYN010000039.1:0-37438 GCA_964394665.1 uncultured Planctomycetaceae bacterium | reverse complement strand
CCGTAACTATGACGGTCCTAAGGTAGCGAAGTTCCTTGTCGGGTAAGTTCCGACCCGCACGAAAGGCGTAACGACTTGGGCACTGTCTCCACAGCAAGCTCGGCGAAATTGTAGTCGTGGTGAAGATGCCACGTTCCCGCGCCAAGACGGAAAGACCCCGTGAACCTTTACTGTAGCCTGATATTGAGGCTAGTCATGTAGTGCGTAGGATAGGTGGGAGACGTTGAAGCTGAGGTCTCGGCCTCGGTGGAGTCACTGGTGAAATACCACTCTCTGCATGACTGGTCCCTAACGCGATGCAGTGATCCTGGTCGTGGACAGTGTCAGGTGGGCAGTTTGGCTGGGGCGGTCTCCTCCAAAAAGGTAACGGAGGAGCGCGATGGTGCACTCAGCACGGTTGGCAATCGTGCGTAGAGCGTAAGGGTAGAAGTGCGCCTGACTGCGAGAGATATAGCTCGAGCAGGTACGAAAGTAGGTCCTAGTGATCCGGCGGATTCCGAGTGGAAGGGCCGTCGCTCATCAGATAAAAGGTACTCCGGGGATAACAGGCTGATCTCCCCCAAGAGTTCATATCGACGGGGAGGTTTGGCACCTCGATGTCGGCTCATCGCATCCTGGGGCTGAAGGAGGTCCCAAGGGTTCGGCTGTTCGCCGATTAAAGCGGTACGTGAGCTGGGTTTAGACCGTCGTGAGACAGGTCGGTCCCTATCTGGCGTGGGTGTAGGATGATTGAGGAGGTTTTCCCCTAGTACGAGAGGATTGGGGAGGACGACCCTCTGGTGCACCAGTTATCACGCTAGTGGTATGGCTGGGTAGCTACGGTCGGAACGGATAAGCGCTGAATGCATCTAAGCGCGAAGCCTTCTCCAAAACGAGTCATCCCTATTAGCCCCCTGGGAGACTACCAGGTTGATAGGCCGGCGGTGTAAGCACGGTAACGTGTTCAGCCAACCGGTACTAATCGGGCAACCGGCTTAACCACCTTTTTCCGACGCCTGGTCCATGCCTTTCGGGGTGTGTTCCAGAGGTCGGCGAAGGGTAAGCCTTTCTCCGACGTGAACGTGTCCGTCGACTGTTCAACGACCCATCCACCTCTTCTTACACGGTGCCGCACGCGCCGGACCAGTGGCCCTAGGGCTGGTCGGCGCCGGCTCCTAACGAGTTCCCGGTGATCATAGAGTCCTGGCCATACCCGTTCCCATCCCGAACACGGTCGTCAAGCAGGGCTCGCCGATGATAGTGCGCAAGCGCGAAAGTAGGTTATTGCCGGGTCTACACAGGGCGCCCTCGATTCACTCGAGGGCGCCCTTTTTTTTTGTCCTCCAACCGGACCGCCCGGGGGCGCCGGGGCAATGCCCTGCCGGATCAGGGCTACCCGATTCGTCCTCGAGGCGAAGACGAAGTCCTCGCGGCCTTGCGGCGGGGAGAAGTCGCCCCGCCGCCGCCCTCGTCGTCACCCCCTGGGATCCGTTCGAGCGGCCCTCGGGAGGGCCAGGGGGGGCTCGACGATCGCGGCCTGGCGACCGCGCCGCTGCTGGCGAGCGCGGAGGTGCTGCGCGTGACCCGCGGGTGCGGGCCGGGCTCAGGCTGCCGGCGGCGGCGACTGCATCCCGAGGAGGAAAGGGGACGCGAGCTGCTCGGACTCCTTGAGGTCCAGGCGTCCGGGTGCCAGGCGGTGGAGGACCCGGCGCCGCAGGGCGAGGGCGTCCTTCTGCGCCTGTTTCCCGTTGGGGTCCACGCATTGGATCGCGCGGAATCCGCGCGGGTGCAGGGCGAGGCGAACCCGATCCACCGCCGCTTGCTGAAACGTCCCGAGGAAGCCGCGGTTGAGCGAGACGTTCTGGATCGGGTGCAGGCGTGCCATGCCCAGGCGCCACTTCTCCCGGTGGCTCACCAGCAACACGTGGTTGAAGATGAGTTTGTTCGTTCGCATCGACAGGGCCTTCTTGGGCACCGTGCGGTTCACGAGGTCGTCGAGCTCGTCCAGCTCGGACTCGCCGCGTAGCCAGGCGACCAGGTCCCAGTTGGAGTCCTTGACGAAGCGATCCGCGTTCATCTCCCAATAGAGATGACCCAGTCCCTTGGTGCGCGCGAACCGCGCCAGGTGATAGGGGACGAAGTGGTTGTGCGCGATGGTGTCGGCGGCGAGATGGGACAGGTAGCCCAGGATGAAGGCTTCCTGGCGCGGCGAGCTGGCCAGCTCCCGCATCTCCTCGATGATGGACCAGCGGTGGCAGTGGTTGTAGTCGCCGCCGAAGGCCTTGAAGTTGATGATGTCCGCCGCGAGGCTGCCGTAGTAGAAGGCGGCCTTCTCCTCGCCGAGCAGCAGACCGACGTCGCGGGGGAGGGTCTCCCTGCGCCGGCGCCAGACGCGCTCGGAGAACTCGATGTGGTGCCCGGGGCCCCAGGGGGCGACCGTGATCACCGCCAGGAGCGTCACGGCGAGCAGGGGTAGGAGGTGGATCCAAGTCATCCTGGGGATCGGTCTGGGAACTCCTCGGGGCGCCGATCGGCACCCAGGGGGCTCCCTTTCTAGCCCATCCGGGCCTCCCTTGCTCACTCTGGGTTCCAGGGCTCTTCCGCCGCGGGGGGCAGAACGGGCGGCCCTGCTGGGGCATCATCTCGGCATGCCCCGATCGAACTCCGAGTCCGCCGCCGCCGTCGCCCCGGTGCGCGCCTGGATGCTCGACCTGCAGGATCGCCTGAGCGCGGCGCTCGAGGCCGCGGACGGCGCCGCGCGCTTCGACGAGCAGCGTCTGCAGGGGGAGCGCGGCGGCTTGGCGCGCCCGCGGGTGCTCGAGGGGGGGCGAGTGTTGGAGCGCGCCGCGGTGCACTTCTCCCACACCTCGGGTCAGGCCCTGCCGGCGGCCGCCAGCGCGCGCCGGCCGGAGCTCTCCGGGCGCTCCTTCGAGGCCGTCTCGGTCTCGCTCATCACCCATCCGCGCAATCCGCGGGCGCCGACGAGCCACATGAACGTGCGTTTCTTCCTGGCCGCGAAGGCCGGCGCGCAGCCCGTGTGGTGGTTCGGCGGCGGCTTCGACCTGACGCCCTACTACGGCTACGAGGAGGACGCGCGGCACTGGCACCGCACGGCGCGCGCGGCCTGCGAACCCTTCGGCGAGGGTCTCTACGGGACGCTCAAGGGCGCCTGCGACGAGTACTTCTTCCTGCGCCACCGCGGCGAGCCGCGCGGAATCGGCGGGCTCTTCTTCGACGATCGCTCCGAGGGCGACTTCGAGGCGAGTTTCGCCCTCACGCGCAGCGTCGGCGAGCACTACCTGCCCGCCTATCTGCCGCTGCTCGAGCGCCGCAAGGACGAGCCCTACGGGGATCGCGAGCGCCAGTTCCAGCTCTACCGACGCGGCCGCTACGTGGAGTTCAACTTGCTGCAGGACCGGGGCACGCTCTTCGGCCTGCAGTCGGGCGGCCGGGCCGAGTCGATCCTGTGCTCGATGCCGCCGTTGGTCGCCTGGCGCTACGACTGGAAGCCGGAGCCCGGGAGCGAGGAGGCGCGGCTGTACACGGACTTCCTGCGCCCGCGCGATTGGCTCGAGTGACGGGAAGAACCGGCACCCTGCGCGCGGCGGCACGGCCAGGTGGGGCTCGGCCGCCGGCCGGTGCGCTCGCCCGCAGTCCGGCAACCCGCCGCCCCCGGCGCGCCGCCCGCGCGCGATTCGGCCCGGGCCGTCAACGGCCGCGCCAGCTCCCCACGCGCAGGTGGTGGAGCAGGATCGCGGTCAAGAGCCGCAGGCGCGTCGCGAGCGGGAGCCCGGATTCGAGCACGAGCTCGAAGTAGGCGCCGAGCTGGGCGCGCGCGGGGCGGGTCAGGCCGCGGTACTCGAGGTCCGCCAGGCCCAGCGCGGCCGGCCCGTGGCCGTGGCGGCGATCGAGGTGCGCCAGCAGGCGAGCGAGGGCCAGCCGGCGGAGGTGACGAACGCTGGGGTCGACCACGCGGCGCGTGTCGAGGGCGGCGTCGTCCACGCGAACGTTCACCCCGCACTCGGCGACGTATCCACGGCCCGCGCCGCTGGCGAGCGCCGCGCGCAGCAACGCCTCGGCGGGCTCGAGCGCCCAATCGGCGAGGACGTCGGCTGGGAACGGGGCGGCCGCGTCCAGCACGTCGCGCCGCACGGCCAGCGCCGAGAGCGCGGGAATCGCCAAGCGCCGCGGATCGACGATCCGCGCGAGCGCGGCCTGGATGCGCGGCGCGCCCGGGCCGTCGCGCCGCGCGACGATCTCTTCCCGCCGCCCGAACCGCCGGTAGGCGACGTCGACGCTGCCGCACCCTGGGTGCGCGGCGAAGTACGCCAACACGCGCAGCAGGTGATCGGTCTCGTACCGATCCTCCGCGCGCAGAAAACACACCACGTCGCCGCGCGCCTCCGCCAGGGTGTGCAGCAGGCGCTCGAGCTGGCCCGCGCCGTCCTCGGGGTCGGGTTCGGCGACCAGGACCTCGTCGAAGGGCACGCTCTGGCCGAGGGCGCTCGAGCCGGCGGCCTCGAGGTCCTCGGTCGAGTCCCCCGCGAGCAGGATGCAGGTCGAGCGCACGCGCGTCGGCGAGGGCCCCGCGTCCCGGGTTGCCGGCCGCACCGCGCGCTCCGAAGCGTCCCCGTCGGGCCAGGCCAGCCCCGCGCGGCGCCAGGGACGGGCGGGGCGGGCGCTCGGATCGGCAGCCTCCGTCCCCCGCGGGTCCGGTCCGTCCGCGTCGCGGGTGGCCCCGGGGGACGCCCCGGCCTCCCGACGGGCCGCGCCGGGGGTCGGCTGCCGCTGGGTGGTCCCGGTAGAGGGCGATTCGGGCTCGTCGAAGGGGGCGCGTTCCACGGGGGAGGGGGAGTCGGGGCCGGGGGTGCCGATCCTATCGGCACGCGGGTGCCGCGCCCCGCTCCCGACGCCCCGGATCGGCCCGCCGAGCGGCGAGCGCCCCCTGGCCGGGATGCCCCGGCCGGGCCGCGGCTCGCCCCCGTCCGGAGCACCGAGACCCCGCCCCGTCTGAGTGTGAGAAGAACTCTCACGCTCTGCGCACCGGCCGCCCCTGGCGGCCGTGCCAAGGGCATCTGGGAGGCCGTATGCTCGGTCTTTTCTCGGCCTTTCAGTCCCCGCCGCGCCGCGAGCGCAGGTGGTGGGCGAGCATCGAGCGGCACAACGTCCACTTGCGCCCCCAGCGCAGGTCCGACCGCCAGGCGAGCTTGAGGTAGGTCGAGAGCTGCGCCGCCGTCGGTCGGGGAAGGGTGCGGAACTCGTGGTGGGCGTGGTTCGCGAGCCCCTCGCCGTAGCCCAGGTACCGGGTGAGGTGGTCCAGGAGGCGCGTGATCGCGAGCTCGCGCCGGTACTCGTAGGCCGCGTCGTGCCGGCGGCCGTACCAGGCGTTGGCGCCGTGCACGCGGTAGCGCACGAGGGGCTCGGCCAGGGTCCGCCGACGGGCGGCGGCCAGCGCCAGGCCGAACATCAGCACGTCGTCGGCGCGCGTGCGCCAGTCCGCGACCAGCGACCCGGGCAGGGGCAAGAACCGCTCGAGGACCGGGCGCCGGGCCGAGAGGGTCGAGGTGGGCGCGACGCCCAGCTTCTTCAGCGAGCGCGACAGCGCCAGCACCGCGCCGAAGCCCAGGTCGGCGTCCTTCGGGGTCACGCTCCGCAGGCCCTCGGCCGCGCCCACCAGGCGGTGGCCGACGAAGAGCGCGTCGCACTCGGCGTGCGCGCGGTAGACCTCGAGGGCGCGTTCGAGGTAACGGGGCTCGTAGGCGTCGTCGGCGTCGAGGAAGAAGACCAGGTCCCCGCTCGAGCGCGCGAGCCCGCTGTGGAAACACGACAGTTGGCCGCCGTTCTCCTGGCGCACGAGCGCGACCCGCGGCTCCCCGGCGAAGGCTTCGCGCACGCGAGCGGCGCTGCGATCCCGCGAGCCGTCGTCCACCACGACGACCTCGTCGAAGGGCACGCTCTGCTCGAGCGCGCTGCGCACCGCCTCGACGACGTAGGGCTCGTAGTCGAAGCAGTTGACGAGACACACGGCGCGCAGCGCGCGTCCGGCGCCCGCCCCCTGGCGGGGCACGGGTTGGACGCCGGTCGAGGCGCTCCGCGCGGCGGGGGACGGCGTCGTGGGGGCGTCGGGCTTCACCGCGCGCGCCCCCCGCGGCGCCCGGCGAGCTCCGCCAGCATCGCGCCGTAGGCCACGCGACGCCCACGTTTGCGGTAGTACCCCGCTCCGCGCGAGACGAGCCCCACCACGCCGGCCTGCAGGCTCGCCAGGGCGAAGTTCGGTAGGACGCTGGTCCACAGGGACTTGTGATCCTGGATCAGGCGGCTCTTGCCCAGGCGGCGGTGGTAGGCGTCGAAGTAGGCGTCGCTGAGGCGCTCGGGGTCGAGCTCGTGCTCCACCACGGCGCCTCCGACGTACAGGATGCGTCCGCCCGCCTCCCGCAAGCGCCGCGCGAGGTCGGTGTCCTCGGAGAGGCCCGCGGCCCCCGGACCCAGACGTTCGTCGAAGCCGCCCACGGCGACGAGCGCGGGGCGGCTCACGGCGATGTTGGCCCCCGTCAGCGCGCGCCGCTCGGCGAGTCCCTCCCCGAGGTCCACGTAGGGCAGGGTGCCCAGGCGGCGCCAGCGCGCCATCAGCTCCCCGTCCGCGAGCGCCGCCGCGGGGGGCAGGATGCGGCCCTGGAGCGCGACCGCGCCGTGGGCACCGGCGGCCGCGCGCAGGGCCCGGGCCCAGCCCGGGCGCACCTCGACGTCGTCGTCGACGAAGCCCACCCACGCGCCGCGCGCGTCGGCGAGGGCCGCGTTGAGGGCGCCGCTCTTGCCCGGGGCGGCGTGGCGCAGGCGGCGCGCCCAGGGCCGGGTCGACGACCAGCGCTGGAGCAGCTCGCCCGTGCCGTCCCGCGAGCCGTTGTCGACCACCGCCACCTCGAGCAACTCGGGCGCCTCGGCCTCCAGGCTCGCCAGGAGCCGCGCGAGCTTCGCGGCGCGGTCGCGGGTCGCGACCAGGACCGACAGCGTCGGCGGGGGCGAGTGGTTCGCCGCGGCGAGGTCCTGGGGGGGATCCGGCATCCGGCGGAGCTCCTGCGTGGTCACGCGGGGGGTGAGCGCGCCCTCCCCCGGCCCGGCGCCATGCTACGGGTCCGCGCCGCGGATCGCGATGCGCAGCGCCAGGGGACCCGCGCCGAGGTTGGCATCCGGCTCCCGAATGGGTATCCGTGGCGCCCCGACGGGCGGCGCGGGGTCCCCCGAGTCGAGCCCCGCCCCGGTTCCCGTTCGGCCCCGCTCCGCCATGCGCATCGCCCACGTCGACGCCGAGACCGGCTTCTCCGGGGGCGAGGTGCAGGTCTTCCTGTTGCTCGAGGGTCTGCGCGCGGCGGGGCTCTCCCAACTGCTCGTTGCGCCGCCGGCGAGCGCCGCGGCGCGCCTGGCCCGCGAGCGCGGCTTCGAGGTGCGCGAGGTGCCCCTGCGCTCGGACCTCGACGTCGTGGGCCTCCTGGGCCTGGCGCGCACGCTGCGGCGCTCGGGGGCCGACCTCGCGCACCTGCACACCGGCCGCGCGACCTGGCTCGGAGGGCTCGCCGCGCGCCTGGTGGGCATCCCCGCCCTCACGACCCGGCGCATGGACCGCGAGGTGCGTCGCGGCCTGCGCACGCGCCTCGTGCACCGCGTGCTGACCCGCCGCACGGTCGCGATCTCGCCCGCCGTGCGCGCGTGCCTGGTGCGCGGCGGCGTCCCCGAGGAGCGCCTGCGGACGATCTGGAGCGCGGTCGACCCCGCGCGCCTCGCGCCCGCGCGCGCCGCCGCACAGGTGCGCGCGGAGCTGGGCGTCGCGGCCGGGCACCTGCTGGTCCTGGCCCTGGGCGCGCTCGTGCCGCGCAAGGGTTTCGACGTGTTGTTGGCGGCCCTCGCGCGCATCCCGGACGCGCCCTGGGAGCTCGCCATCGCCGGGGAGGGACCCCTGCGCGAGACGCTGCTCGCCCAAGCGCAGGCCCTGGAGATCGCGCCCCGCGTGCGCCTTCTCGGCCGGCGCGGGGACGTGGGGGACCTCCTGGGCGCCGCGGACCTCGTCGCCATGCCCTCGCGGCGCGAGGGGCTGGGCGTGGCGGCCCTCGAAGCGCTCGCAGCGGGCCGGCCCCTGGTCGCCAGCGCGGTGGGCGGGCTGGGCGAGGTGGTGGTCGAGGGGCGCAGCGGCCTACTCGTCCCGCCGGGCGACGTGCCGGCGCTCGCCGGGGCGTTGCGGCGCGCGCTCGAGGACCGGGCGCTGCGCGAGCGGCTCGCGACGGGCGGCCCGGCGCGCATCGGCGAGGGGTTCCTCGCCACCCAGATGGTCGCCGCCTACCGGCGGTTGTACGAGGAGATCCTCGCGGAGGACGCCCGATGAGTGCCGCGCCCAGACTCAGCGCCTGCGTGATCACCTTCAACGAGGAGGACCGCCTCGCGGAGTGCCTCGCCAGCCTCGCGTTCTGCGACGAGATCGTGGTCGTCGACTCGGGTTCCACCGACCGCACCTGCGAGCTCGCGCGCGCGGCCGGCGCGCGCGTGATCGAGCACTCCTGGGCCGGGTTCATCGGCCAGAAGCAAGCCGCCGTCGACCGCGCGCGGAACGACTGGGTCCTGATCGTCGACTCCGACGAACGGGTCTCCCCGGAGCTGCGGGCCCAGATCGAGGCCCTGCGCGCGGCCGGCTTCCCCGGCCAGGCCGGCTGGGAGTTCCCGCGCAAGACCTTCTACCTGGGCCGCTTCATCGAGCACGGCCTGTGGTACCCCGACCGCCAACTGCGCCTGTTCGACCGCCGCCGCGCCCGCATCGGCGGCAACGAGCCCCACGACAAGACCCTGCTCGCGGGCCCCAAGGGCCGCCTCACCGGCGATCTCCTGCACTACAGCTACCGCGACCTCGACGACCACCTGCGCCGCATCGACAAGTACACCCGCATCATGGCCGAGGGCCTCTTCGAGCGCGGCAAACGCGCCACCGTGCTCGACATCCTCACCCGCCCCCTGGTGCGCTTCACCCGCGGCTACGTCTTCAAGCTCGGCTTCCTAGACGGCTGGCGCGGCCTCCTAATCGCCTTCCTGGCGGCCCACTACGTGCGCCTCAAGTACGCGCGCCTGCTGGTGCTGCAGCGTGGCCCGAAGACCTGACCCGGTCCTATCCTGGGCGCCCGGAGGCCAGGAGCGACTTCAGGGTGCAGCGAGCCCAGCGCTGCAGGACCTTGCCGCGCGGCAAGTCCGCGCCCGCCCGACCGAGCAACTTGCCCAGCACCCGCCGGGCGTCCCCCGGCAACCCCAGACGTTCGAGGGCCCGCGCGCCTTTCAGTCGCAGGCCGGCGTCGGCATATCGGGCCCACTCGGGGGTCTCCATCAGTGCCACGAGCGCCTCGGGCGTGAGTTCGGGCGCCTCTGCTTCGCACACGAGCGTGATCTCGCGCACGCGATCCGCGAGTCGCGCGCGCCAGTAAGGCGCCTCGAGGCCGGCCCCCAGATGCTCGAAGACCTGTTCGCGCGTAGCCATCTGCACCCGCAGTTGGCGCAGCTCGTCGAGCCCCGCCCAGCGTCCGGCGGCGTGCTGGCGGTAGGTCATGCCGACACGATCGATGTAGCCGATCGGTCCATGGCGGGCATTCAGTGCGTGCAGGGGCCAGTCCCCGACGGGCGCCGTGGCGAACCAGGGCGGTAGCTCGAGGTGCTGGCGCCGGAACATCGCCGCGCCCGATCCCGTGAAGCAGACCTGGATCAGGTCGGCGAGCTCGTAGCGCGATCGGCGTCCTGGGGGAAACCAGTCGTGGTCTCGGTGTGGATCGGCGAACACCTTCCTCGATGCGCAAAAAACCCAGGCGAAGTCCGGGTTCGCTTCCAGGAAAGCGACTTGCGCGCGCAGTTTCCCGTACCAGCACCAGGCATCGTCGCCGTCGAGCTGGGCTACGTAGCGCCCACGGCAATCCTGGAGCGTGCGGATGAAGTTGTTGCGCGGGCCGATGTGCTCCGTGTGGGGCAGGATGCGTATGCGATCCGGGAATCGTCCGGCATAAGCGCGCACTACGTCCATCGTCCCGTCGGGCGATGCATCGTCGCCGACGACGATCTCCCAGTCCTCGAAATCCTGCGCGATGACGCTCTCGATGGCCTGGCCCACGAAAGCTTCGTGGCGAAAGGTGACCATCGGGATGCTGACGAGCGCGGTCACGGGCGCGTTCCCCGCAGATCGTGTCGGGGTCCGGATGCAGTTCGGGTGAGGCGGTCGCGGACCTCTGGTGCGTTGCGGCAGGCCACCTCGACCACGTTGGCGATGCGCTCGACGTCGGCGGGGCTGACTGCGCTCCCGGTGGGGAACTGGATCGCTCGTTCCACCAGGCGCTCGGTCTGAGGGAGGAGCAAGCCGGCGTTCGGCTGGAAGGAGCGGTACGGTTCCATGCGGTGCACGCCTGGGTAGAAGTAGCGTCGGACCAGCACGTTCTCCGCCTCCAGCACGGTTTGGAGCTCGTCGCGCGTGAGCCCGGCCGCGTCGGCGTCCACCTCGGCCACGACGTAGTGCAGGCTGTTGCGCTCGCCCGCGGCGTACTGCGCGAGTTCCACTCCAGGGACGCCCGCCAGTCGCTCGCGGTAGAACTCGAAGTTCTCGCGGTTAGCTGCCAGGAAATCCTCGGCGCTCTCGATGCCCGTCAATCCCATGGCCGCGGATACCTCGCTCATCTTGCCGTTGCTGCCGATGTAGCGCACGTCGTCCCGCCCGGAGAATCCAAAGTTACGCATCCAGCGGATGCGCGCCGCGAGTTCGTCGTCGTTGGTCGTGATCGCGCCGCCTTCGAAGCAATTGACGAGCTTGGTGGCATGGAAGCTGAAGGACTCTGCGCGGCCGAAGCCGCCGATCGGCCGCCCGCCGTGGGTGCACAGGAAAGCGTGGCTGGCATCGAAGAGCAGCTCCAGTCCATGGCGTTCGGCGACTCGCTCGAGGCCTTCCACGTCGCAGCCCCGGCCCCAGAGATGCACAGCCAGGACGGCGCTGGTGCGCGGCGTTACGAGGCGCTCGACCTGCGCGGGGTCGAGATTGTGCGTGCGCGGGTCGACGTCGCAGAAGATCGGCGTGATCCCCTGCCACTGAAGGCTGTGTGCGGTGGCGACGAAGGTGAAGGACGGTACGATGACCTCGCCATCGATCCCGGCCGCGCGAACCATGATCTCGAGCGCGACCGTGCCGTTGCACATTGCGATGCAATGGCGCACGTCGCACAGTTCCGCCACGCGCGATTCGAACTCGCGCACCAGCGGGCCGTCGTTCGTCAACCAGCGCCGGTCCAGGACCTCGCCGATCCGTTCCAGCAGGCGCTGGCGATCGCCGAGATTGGGTCGGCCGACGTGCAGCGGAGCGTCGAAGGCGGGGCGGCCGCCGAAGAGGGCCAGGGAGCTGAGCTCGGCGCGGGTCATGGGTTGGTGCAGGCGAAGGAGAGAGGGCCGGGGTGGTGCTCGGGGAGCTCGCAGTCCGCGAGCAGCGCGCGGAGCCGGGACCAGGTACGGGCGGGATGGGAGCAGAACTCCTCGTACTTGATCTCGAGGGCGCGCGCGGGGGGCAGCTCTGCGAGGGCTGCGTCGATGCAGGCGTTGGTGTCTCGCACCTGGGCGCGGACCTGCTCCTCCGGCGGCAGTGGGAGCAGGTCGTCCGAGCCCGGTGGACGCGCCGAGTACCAGCGGGTGCGATCACCGAAGAACCTCTCCCGGGCGCGCAGCAGCGAAGCCGCGTTGGCCTCCTCGTCGCGGCGCACGAAGAGCACTCGAGCCTCGGGCACCCGGGCGAGGGCCAGGGGCAGGTCGTACTGCACCATCATCCCCTTGCAGGCGAAGGGACGGCCGAACACTTCGGCCACGGCCAGCGATGCCGCCCGCAGCCCGATCCAGTCGGCGCGTGGTGCGCGTTCGCCCAGGGGCTCGATGTCGACCG
This sequence comes from uncultured Planctomycetaceae bacterium, assembly GCA_964394665.1. Taxonomy (GTDB): domain Bacteria; phylum Planctomycetota; class UBA1135; order UBA1135; genus CAYMYN01. The sequence goes on along the minus strand of CAYMYN010000039.1, from coordinate 25,530 downwards.
TGGGCAGGAAGCGACGCCAGAAGTACCAGAACTCGTGAGGAGCGAGCGCGCCGCGGGTCTTCCCCAGGTCCGAGTTGAAGTCGAAGGGAATGGCCAGGTCCGCGAGTTCGCCTCGGTGGTCGAGGGCGGGGTCGCAGAGCAGGCGCTGGATTCGCGCGCCGATCGCGGGCGCGGCGAAGAAACGTGATAGCAGATTCGTCGGGTAGGCGATCGATCCGCTGGCAGCCAGCCACTGCAGCATCAAGGTCGTCCCGCTGCGAGGGGCCCCGACGATCCACAACAGGGGCCAGGGGCGGGATGGGGCGACCTCGAGAGCGGCGACCTCCGCTGGGGCGATCAGGTTCGAGAGCTCCGCGAGGCAGCGCTCGAGCTCCTCGTTGCGGCGGAACGGGGTTGCTCGCCCCGACTGCATGCTCATCGAAGACCTCCGCGGTAGGCGGGGAAGAAGTCGCCGCACGCCTGCTCTCCGGCCAGGTCGGCGTAGGCCGCGCGATCGAGGATGCGACCGGCGAGCATGGCGGTGATCCGACTCCGCGTCCAGCCATCCTTGAAGGCAGCCAGCCCGTCGGTGGGATCCTCGTGCAGTCCGGCGGCACCTCCCAGGTCGACGCGTTCCAGCCCCAGCTCCTCGAAGTCGCCGAGCGCCCGCTCCAGGAGCGCGTAGCCCGCCTCGTTGCGTCGGCCGAGCTCGTCGGCGGCGGAGAGGTGATAGTGGACCGCGTTCCCGCGGCGCACGAACAGGCTCATGCCCACGGTGCGCTCGGCCAGCCGGGCGCGGTACGCGCAGAGCTGGGGCAGCGCGAGCTGGCGCGCGAAACCCAGTCGCGAGAAGTGGGCAGCGGCACCTACCGTCTGGCGCTGCAGCAGGTTGTCATAGAGGTCGCACCAATCTCCGAGCGCTTCGCTCGGATCGACGACGCGTTCGATCGCGAGCTTGCGGCGCCCACGACGCGCGGCCCGCGCGTGGTGCGGGCTCACTCCCGCGCGCCAGTCCCCATCCAACTCGACCACACGGTGGTGTTTGAAGGGGCGCAGCAGGTCGGGGAAGGCCTCGGCGAGAGCTTGGACAGGGGCGCGCAGGGGATCGGGTACGCACACCACGCTCACCAACTCGGCCTCGAGCGAGCGCAGGTCGCCCGCTAGCGCGGCCCATTCCTCGCAGTCGAACAGCGGATAGGGGCCCGACCCATCCGCGAGTTCACTCCCAGGGATCGGTCGCACGATCAGGTGGGCGCCGCTCGCGGGGAGTCGCAGCGGCCTTCCCAGGTGGGTCTGACTCGCCGCGTAGCCCGCGCCCGCGTACCCCCTCCGATCCTGGAGTCCCTGGGGTGAGGGCGAGCCGACCATAGCTCGACGATGGTAGCAGAGCCTCCCCGGCGCCCGCGCGGAGCACCGTGGCGGGAACCGCTGCGGTGGGGTCATGGGCCTCGGCTCCTACGCTCCCGGGCGTCTGCTCGAGGACGCCGAGCTCGAGCGGCTGGTCGACACGAGGTCCCTGTGGGTCGGGTGCTGCATCGGCGCCCGCCAGCGTCTCGACGCCGCTCCGGGAGCGGCGATCTCGGACCTGGCGAGCGAGGCGGGCCGACGCGCCCTGGCTCTGGCTGGAACGGCGAGCGTTGCGACAACACCTCCAACGCATCGATCCCCATGGCCCTCGACGAAGCCCATCGAACCGGCCGACTCGAGCGCGGCATGCACGTGCTGCTGGTCGCCTTCGGCGGCGGCTTGACCTGGGGCGCGACCCTGCTGCGCTGGTGAGCGGCGCGCCGGGGCTCCCGCGGCCCGCTCGGCGAGCGTCGCCGGCCTGGAAGCCGCTCGCGCCGATGGTACAGTCGCCCGCCACGGACCCCGGGCGAGGTCCGTCGGGGCGCCGATGAGCAAGCAGCCGAAACGGGAGCGGTCCTCGGACCTGGGGAGCACCTGGCGGCTGCTCGCGCCCCATGCGCTGCCGCGGCTGCCGGTGTTGCTGGCGGTGATGGCCCTGGGGGCGTTGGCCTCCTTTGGCGAGGCGGCGGTGGTGCTGCTGCTCGAGCCGACCTTCAACCTGGTGCTGTTCCCCGTGGCCGGTGGGGCGGAGAGCGATCCGGGGGTGGTGCAGCAACTGTTCGAGCGGCTGCGCGAGGCCCTGGGCGTCGGGGGGGAGGGGCCGGGGAGCGCCGAGGCGCGCCTGGTCGCCCTGTACGCCGTGGCGGCGGCCCTGGCGCTCGTGGGGCTCGTCGCGGCGGCGGCGCACTATGCCTTCAGTTGGCTCTCGAGCTGGGTCGCGCTGCAGATGGTGGTCGACCTGCGCCTGCGCCTGACGCGCCACCTGATGGCGCTCTCGCTGCACTTCCACGGCAACCGCAAGCTGGGCGACCTGCTCTCGCGCATCAGCGCGGACGTGGGCCAGACCCTCATCGCGGTCAACGTCTGGTTCCGCGACCTGACGCAGAACGCGCTGCTGGCGCTGTTCTACCTGGCGACGGCGGCCTACGCCTCGCCCGAGCTGACCCTGGCGGTGCTCGTGTCGATGCCCCTCTTGGCCCTGCCGATCCGGTTGCTCTCGCGCAAGGTGCGCAAGGGTTCGACCAAGAGCCTCACCACCCTGGGCGCCTCGGTCCAGGTGCTCTCGCAGATGCTGCAGGGCATCCGCACGGTGCGCGCCTTCGGGGCCGAGGACAAGGAGCTCGAGCGCTACCGGCGCCTCAATGAACGCTACGTCAAGGACTCGCTGAAGATGGTGCGCGCCCAGTCCCTGGCCCAGGGCTGGACGACGCTCTTCAGCCACGTGGGCCTGGCCGTGCTGCTGGTCGGCGTGGGCTACGGCACGATCCGCTTCGGCGTGTTCACGAACCCGGGCAAGATGACCATCTTCTTCATGGCCATCGCGCAGGTGTACAACCACGTCAAGCGCCTGACGCGCGCCTGGACGACGATGGAGGCCTCGGTCGGCGCTTCCAAGCGCCTCTCCGCGCTGTTCGAGGAGACGCCCGATCTGCTCGACAGGGACGGCGCCGTGAACCTCGACGGTTTGGGCGAGGGGCTGCGCCTGGAGCAGGTGGGTTTCCGCTATCCCCAGAGCGAGATCCCCGTGCTGAGCGCGATCGACCTCGAGCTGCGCCCGGGCGAGACCCTGGCCCTGGTGGGCTCCTCGGGCAGCGGCAAGTCGACCTTGCTCAACCTCGTGTGCCGCTTCTTCGATCCGACCGAGGGCCGCATCACGGTCGACGGCCACGACCTGCGCGACGTCTCGGTCGAGTCCTGGCGCAAGCTGTTCTCGATCGTCGACCAGTCGCCCTTCCTGTTCCACGCGACGATCGGCGAGAACATCCGCTACGGCCGCGAGCAGGCCACCCAGGCCGAAGTCGAGGCCGCCGCGCGCGCCGCCCACATCCACGACTTCATCGCCTCCCTGCCCCTGGGCTACGACACCGACGTGGCCGACATGGGCACGCGGCTCTCGGGCGGGCAGCGCCAACGCATCACCATCGCCCGCGCCCTGCTCGAGGGCGCGCCGCTGCTGCTGCTCGACGAGGCGACCAGCAACCTCGACACCGAGAGCGAGCTCTACGTCCAACGGGCGATCGAGAACCTGATGCGCGGCCGCACCGCGATCGTGATCGCGCACCGGCTCTCGACCATCCGCAACGCCGATCGCATCGCGGTGCTCGAGCAGGGGCGCTTGGTCGAGCTCGGCACGCACGACGAGCTGCTCGCCCGGGGCGGCGTGTACGCCCGCGCCGTGGCCATGCAGCAGCTCGAGCCTGGCCCGGGCGAGCCCCTGGCCCGGGGGTCGTCTTGACCCACCGCCCCGCGGGCCGCGCGATCGGCCGCCTGCTGGCGCTCCTCGCCGCCGTGTGCGCGGCGGGCTGCGGCCCGGCGCCGGCGCGCGAGCCGGCGCAACTCGCGGCGCGCCTGTTCCACGCCTCGCACCTCGAGATCGAGCTCGTCGGCGCCGGGGAGCCGTCGTTGCGCGCGGAGTGCGAGCGCCTCGCCGAGCGTTGGTCCGTCGGTCGCAATCAAGCCGCGCGGGCCTTCGAGACGCGCGTGCTCGCCGCGGGGGAACGGGGCTCGCGGCGCGCGCCGCGGGTCTTGGTGGGCGGTCCCGACGCGCCCGAGCTCGCGCCGATCCTGGCGCGCCTGGGGGTCCAGCCCGACGGCCGCGGGGGCTTCCGGTATCTCGATCGCGGCTTTCTGTCCGAGCACTCGCTGGTGGCGACCTTCGAGGACCCCTCGCGCCCCGGCCAGCCGCTGACGTTGGTGCTGGGGAGCGACGCCGACGAACTCGCTCGGCGCCTGGCGCGGCTCGAGCCGGTCGGCTGGCCGGGCGCGCGCGCCTTCCGCGGCGGCGAGCCGGTGCTCGAGCTGCGCCTGGGCCTGGCCGGCGGCGCCCAGCGCGCGACCCTCGTCGACCGCGCGGCCGCGCGCCGTGCGCTCTCCGGTCGTTCGCGCCCGTTGCCCGGCGCGCCCGAGGGCCTCGAGGTGCTCGTCGCGCCCGGGGTCGACCTGCGGCGCCTGGGCGCGCTCCTGAGCAGCGTCGAGCGCGTGCGCACCGACGCCCACACCCGCCTGCGCGCCGCGGGTTTCGAGCCCCGCCCGGACCCCTGGCGGCTGTCCCTGCTCGGCTCGCCCGCGGACTTCGTCCGTGGATTCGGCCGCGTCGAGCTCGCCCTGGCCCAACCCGCGTCGGGGCTCGTGACGATGCTGGTCTCCGCGGGCGTCGCCGACGACGGTGGCGCGGCCTTCGGCGCGGCGCTGCTCGAGGCGGCCCTGGGCGCGCCGCGGGACGCTTGGTTGGCCGAGGCCGCGGGCGTCGAGCTGGCGGACACCTGGTGGGGGCGGGGGCTCGCCGAGTGGGGCGCGCACCTGGTCGACGGAGCCCTCGTGCCGAGCGCCCTCGCGCTCTGCGATCCGAGCCTGGACGCGCGCCTCTCGCCGCACGTCACCGTTCCCGGCCGCGCGCTGCTGGTGCGTTTCCTGCGCGCCGAGCTCGGCGAGCGCGGCTTCTGCGCCTGGTGGCGCGGCGAGTTCGGCGCCGATCTCGCGCCGGAGGAACGGGGCCGCCGCCGCGCGCAGGTCCTGGAGGGCTTCGAGCTCTGGCTCGGCGCGTACCTGCAGCCCGCCCTGGCCGCGAGCCGCGCGCGGCGCGCCGAGGGCCGCGCTGCTTTCGAAGGTCGCGGCCTGCGCCGCGGCGTGGCCCTCGACTCGCGGCCCGCGCCCGGGGGCAACCAGCTCCACGGCGACCTGGGCGCGAGCCTCGACCAGGCGCGCGCCGCGGGCGCCGACGCGCTCTCCCAGCTCGCCTACTTCGTCGAGCATCCCGTGGAGGCGCGTTTCGCCGGCCAGGTCGGCCTCCCGCGCCTGGGGCCGCTCGAGGGCGACGCGACGATCGCCCGCTCCCTGGGCCTGGCGCGCGAACGGGGCCTCTCGACCCTCCTGCGGCCGGTGCTGTTGATCTCCGATTCGGGCTCGCTCTCCGGCTGGGCGCGGCGCACGCGCCTCGAGGAGTGGGCGCGACACTTCGAGGCCCGCGAGGCGGCGCTCTTGCACGCCGCGTTGCTCGCCGAGCTGTGCGGCGCCGAGGCGCTCTCGGTCGGCGAGGACGAGGGGGACGCCGGCCGCACCCTCGCTGGCCCGCCGGGCGAGCGCCGACCCGAGGTGCTGGAGTTCAAACGCGCGCGCTGGGAAGCCGCGATCGCCCTCGTCCGGCGCGTCTTCTCCGGCGGCCTGACCTTTCTGGCCGCCTTCCCGCAGGAGGCGGAGACGCTCGCGCTGTGGGAGCACCTCGACCTGGTCGGCATCCTCTTCCAACCGCAGATCGAGGCCGCCACGGCGGAGGGGCCCGACGCGGCCGGGGTGCGCGACGCGTTGCGCTCGCAGCTCGCGCGCGCGGCGTTCCTGGCCCGCGAACGCGGCCGGCCGCTCCTGATCGGCGAAGTCGCCTTCCGCTCCACGCGCGAGGCCTGGCGCGACCCCGAGCTCGGCTTCGGCCCCCTGGACCCCGAGCGCCAAGCGCAGCTCTTCGAGGCCTTCGCCGAGGCCCTGCGCTCGACGCAGGCCCAGTTCACGGACCTCGCCGGCCACTACGTCTGGGGCTGGGGCCCCGACCCCGGCGTCGGCGGCATCGACGACCGCGGTTTCTCCCCCCAGAACAAACCCGCCGCCGCCCAGCTCTTCCGCTGACCCGTCCGGGCCGTTGGAGGTCGTCGCGCGGAGGCCGGCGCTCCGCGGCGCTGGAGGATCAGGGAGCGACCGTCACCGCCATGCCGTTGGTGAGGTTGAAGCCCGCGCCGCAGGGCGAGCCGCTGGGGTCGCGGTACCAGACCTGGAAACGCGCCGTCGCTCCGGCCGCGAAGGCGCCCTGCGAGAGCAGGGCGGGTCCCCAATTCGCATTGCCGAACATCGAGGACGTGCGCACTCCGAGGCGCCGGACGACGCCGCCCGCGCAGCGCAATCCGTCGCCGAAGGGCACGCCCAGGCCGGCGTTCGGTGCGTTCGTACCGGCGAAGAGCAGCGCGGGTTGCAGGATCATCAGCTCGCGCGCGGAGAGGGTCAGGTCGTCCGCCAGCAGGCTCCCGCTGCCGCCGGCGACGAGGGAGCCGCCGATCCCGTTGGAGTTGCCGCAGCCGGCCTGGTACCCGCCGGCATTCCCGCACGGACACTGCGCGGCGGTGCCGAAGCAGTAGGTGCGATCGAAGCGCGGCGGGCAGCCCTGGAGCTGATGCAGGTAGGAGCTTCCCGGTTGCGATGAGGACTGCGAGCCCGTGTACAGGGCAGCACCCTGGCCGGCGTCGAACACCGCGAGGTTCGAGATGTACCCGGGTGGATCGGGAACGGCGCTCCACGCGGCCCCATCCCAGCGAGCCAGTCGAGAGATCGTGACGTCGGTCGTGAGCGTGAAGCCGCCCCCCGCATAGAGAGCCGGTCCACGGCCGTCGTCGAAGCATTCGAGGAAGGTGGGAGGCGAGCTCCAGGTCCCGCCCAGCGAGACGAATCCGGATCCGTTCCAGCGGGCCATCCGCATCAGGACGGGGGGATGGTGGACGTAGATCGTCCCGCTCGCATGGAGCGCCGGCCCCGTGCTGTCGTCGAAGAGAGTCAGCAGGCGGACGGAGGTGCCCGGGATGGTCCCCAGGGCATGCCAGGCGGATCCGTCCCACTTGGCGAAGCCGGGCGCGAGCAGCCCGTCGGCGTGGGTGAATTGTCCGCCCACGTACAGCGCGGGGCCGCTCCCATCGTCCAGGACCGCCAGGGTCAGGATCGCGCCATCCAGGTGGCCCGGGACCGGCCACCAGTCGGTCCCGTTCCAGCGTGCCAAGCCGCTGACGGGATGTCCCCCCGCCGAGCTGAACCCTCCGCCGACGTACAGGGCCGATCCGGTTCCGTCGTCGAACACGGCGATCGCTCGGGCGACGCCACCGCCGAGTCCGCTGCCCAGGGGATTCCAGCTCGAGCCGTTCCAGCGGGCGATGGACGCCGCGGGCACGCCGCCGATCTCGGTGAAGTTGCCGGTCACGATCAGCTCCGCACCACTGCCCGCGTCGAAGCTCCCCAGCAGGCCGACCGGCACCGCCGAGCCGCTTCCCAGGGGCGTCGCGGTCTGCCCGTCCCAGCGCAGGATGCGATTCAAGGGCGTCGTGCCCAGGGCGCTGAAGTACCCCGAGGCATACAAGGCGGGGCCATTGCCGTCGTCGTGCGTGAGCAGCGCGGTGATCGGGCCATCCAGGCCCCGCTCGCCGAGCTCCCGCCAGGTGCTGCCGGTCCAGGCCACGATGGAACGGGCCTCGAGGGCGCCGACGGTTCCGAAGTAGCCGCCCACGAAGAGCGCGGGGCCCTGCCCATCGTCGTGCACCGCCAGGGCTCGGACTCGGGTGCCCACTGCGCCCAGGCCACCGCCGACCTCGGTCCAGGACGAGCCGTTCCAGCGCGCGATCTTGTGCGCCTGGGCACCGCCTGCGCTGGTGAAGCTCCCGCCCGCGAAGAGCGCCGGACCGGCTCCTTCGTCGAAGACCTCGAGGCACTCGACGGTGAAGTTCAGGCCCGGTCCCAGCGGCGTCCACTGCGTGCCGTCCCAACGCGCGATCTGGTTCGCCGGTTGCCCGCCCGCATGGTCGAACAGCCCTCCTGCGAACAACCGGGGTCCATGCCCCTCGTCGAACTGCGCCATGGCGAGCGTGTTGCCCCCCAGGCCGCCACCGACCGGGGACCAATCCGTCCCGTCCCAGCAAGCGATGCGGTGCGCGGTCTGCCCCGAGAGGGTAGTGAACAACCCCGAGGCGTAGAGCCGGGGACCGCTCCCGTCGTCGTGGACGAGCAGGTGTTGGATGTCCCCGTTCGCCGAGCCGACGGTGCTCCACAGGTTTCCATCCCAGCAGCGCACGAGCCCCGAGCGGGTCCCGACGTATAGCTTCGGACCGTTACCGGCGTCGTAGACGCATAGTGCCTCCACGTACATGGGGATCGTGATCCCGGGTTTCTCCCAGGCCACTCCATCCCAACGGGCAAGGCCCGCCACGGGAATGCCGTCGGCGGACTGGAAGTCCCCACCGACGTAGAGCGCCTCCCCGCGGCCGTCGTCGTACACGGCCAGCGAGGTCAGGGCCGTGAAGCCGTTCCCCGCTAGGTGGCCGATCTGCGTCCAGCGCGCCCCGTCCCAGCGTGACACGATCCCCGAGTAGCTGGCGCTCGGGGAGTCGACCGTGACGTACAGGGCGGTGCCGCTGCCGTCGTCGTAGGCGCAGGCGGCTTTGACCTCACCGTTGGTACCGGGCCAGCCCCCGAACAGGCGCGACCAACTCGGCTCGCAGGTCGCGGCCAGGGAATTCGAGTGGGTCGCGCTCGCGCCGGCGTGAATCGAAGGGCCGACGCCCGGTGCGGCGAATTGCGCACCCACGGGGAGGGTGAAGGCCAGCAACGCGTAGCTGAGGACCGACATGGGAACTCCTGCGGCGGAAGAAGCCGTTTGGCTCGCGAGCGGTCGCGACCCGCGTCGCGACCCCACCCCGCGCCCGGACGGCCATCCTACGGCATCGCGCCCGAGCGGGGCACCTCCGAGGCGTGGAGGGCCTCAGCGGCGGGATGGGGCGCGGGCCAGGCGCGCCAGGGCACCGAGGGTCAGCAGCACGCACAGGATCTCGGCCAGGCCGGCGGTGGCGAAGGCGGCCTGGTAGCCGCGCTCGGCGCCGTGCTGGGTTCCGATCGATTGGGAGACGAGGCCCGCGACGAGCGGGCCGACGAGGAAACCGAGCGAGCCGGCGGCGTTGAAGCCGCCCATCACGCTGGCGCGCAGCTCGCGCGGGGCGAGCTCGGCGCACAGCATCAGGTTCGGCACGAACATGACCGCCGAGCACACGCCCAGGAGGACCAGCAGGGCGGGCAGCCATCCCTCGCCGACCCAGGGCAACCCGATCACGAAGGCGCCGTAGACGAGCGAGCCGCCGGCGAGCAGGCCGACGCGCGAGGTGCGCTCGGCCAGCCGTCCCGCGGGATAGGCCAGCAGGGCGAAGGGCAGGAGGAAGAGCGCCAACAGGAGCCCGATGCGCGCGGGTCCTGCGTTCAGCACGTTGCCGGCCCACAGCGGGAAGGTCGTGACGAAGAACCCGACCGTGAAGCGGTCGACGAAGGCGAAGACGAGCGGCACGAACAACACGCGGCGCGCCGCCAGCAGCTCCGCCAGGAGGCGCGTCCGCGGGCGCGGCGCGGCGTGTTCCTCCTCGAGCAGGAGCGCGGCGACGAGGGTCGCCAGCAGTGCCAGGCCGGCGCCCGCCCACAGCGGCGCGGTGGGGCCGAGCTCGCCGAGCTTCCCGCCCAGGGGCGCGCCCAGGGCCACGCCCAGGGTCAGGGTCGCGCCCACGGCACCCATCGCTCGCCCGCTGCCCGCGGCGCGCGCGGCGTCGGCCGCCATCGCCAGCACGACCGAGAGCGCCAGGGCGTGTGCGGCGCCCTCGAGCAGGCGCAGGCCCAGCAGCGAGGCGTAGCTCGGCGCCAGCGCCAGCGCGGCCAGCAGGAGCGCGTCGGCGAGCAGGCCAGCGAGCACCAGCACCCTGCGCCGTCCGAGCCGGTCGGAGACCAGCCCCGCCAGCGGCGCCGCGACGATCGCGCCGGCCATGTTGATCGCCATGAACGACGAGGTCGCCAGGTCGCCGACCCCGAAGCGGTCCTGCACCAGGTCCTTGAGCACCGGCACGACGAGCGTCACCGGCAGGATGGTCAGGAAGGTGACCAGGCCGAGGATCGCCAGGCGCGCGGCGGGGGAGCGGGCGGGGGCGAGCATGGGGCGGGGGCGGGGAAAGGGCGCGGGCGACCCGGGCGCGCGGGCGCCCCCTGTAGCCGCCGGGCGTCCCGCCCGCCAGCCTGACGCGCGAGCGCTGCGTCACCGCCGTCGGGCCGTGCGGTCCAAGGGCCGCGCGGTCGCGGGGGCACGGCGCGCCCTTCGCCCGACCGCTCGCGCCGCTACCCTTGGACCCGACGATGGACGCGCAGCACGAACGGGCCGGGACGGGCGAGGCCGGGGTGGCCGCCGATGCCCTCGGCGAGCCGCTGGCGGTGCTGCCCGGCATCGGGCCGGCCCGCGCGGCCGGCCTGGCACGGGCCGGGCTCGCGACCCTGGGGGACCTGCTGCGGCTCCTGCCCGAGCGGCTCGAGAGCAACGGCGAGGCGCTGCCCATCGCCGCGGCGCGCGCCGCCGCGGGCCGCGTGGTGCGCGTGCGGGGCCTGGTCAAACGCGCCTCGATCGCGCGCCGGGGCCGCGCGCGCTCGACCTTCAGCGCGCGCATCGAGGACGACAGCGGTTGGATCGACGCGCACTGGTTCCAGATGCCCTGGATGCGCGAGCGCGTGCGCCTGGGCCACGAGGTCGAGCTGGCCGGGACGGTCGTGCGCCGGCGCGAGGTGTCGCTGCTGGCCCCGCGCCTGTGTGGGCCCGACGATGGGCTGGGACCCGCGGGCACCTGGCGTCCGATCTACCCGCGCTGTGAGGGCGTCGGCCCCGAGCGCATGCGTTCGTTGGTGCGCGCGGCAGCGGAACGCTGCGCGGCGGAGCTCCCCGAGCCGCTGGCGCCCGAAGTGCTCGCGCGCCACGGCCTGCCGCCGCTGCCCGAGGCCGCCCGCGCCCTGCCCGACGCGCGGGATCCGGAGGTCTACGAGCCGGCGCGGCGCCGGCTGCTGCTCGAGGGCCTGCTCGCGATGCAGGCGCGCTGCGCCGAGCGCGCCCGGGATCCGGCCCAGGGCCGCGCGCGGACGAGCCGCGTCGACGACGCCGAGGAGGGGCGCCTGCGCGCGCTCTTCCCCTTCGAGTTCACCGCCGGCCAGCGGCGCATCGCCAGCGAACTGCGCGCCGATCTCGCGCGCAGCGTGCCCATGCGGCGCCTGCTGCAGGGCGACGTGGGCTCGGGCAAGACCGCCCTGGGTCTGTTCGCGGCCCTGGTCGCGGGCGCCGGCGGCTCGCAGGTCGCGTTCCTCGCGCCGACCGAGCTCTTGGCCGAACAGCACTTCGCCGGCGCGCGCGGGCTGTTGGGCCTGGCCGGCCGGCGCGCGGCGCTGCTGGTCGGCTCGACGCCCGCGGCCGAGCGCCGCGCGTTGCTCCTTGACCTGCGGCGCGGCGCGATCGACGTCGTCTTCGGCACCCACGCGTTGTTCTCGGCGGACGTCGCCTACGCGCGCCTGGGCCTGGCGGTGATCGACGAGCAACAGCGCTTCGGCGTGGCCCAGCGCGCGCGGCTGCTCGAGAAGGGCGCCGACGTGCACGCGCTCCTGATGACGGCCACGCCGATCCCGCGCACCCTGGCGCTGACGCTCTACGGCGACCTCGACACGAGCGTGCTGCGCGAACGTCCCCCCGGCCGCGGTTCGATCACGACCCGTTGGTTGCGGCGTCAGGACGGTCCGCGCGTGCCGGCGCTGCTGCGCGAGCGCTTGGAGGCCGGCGAACGGGTGTACTGGGTCGCGCCGCGCATCGGGGCCGTGGAGGACGGGGATGAAGACGGGGTCGGGGACCCGGGCGACGAGGGCCGCGACGCCGCCAGCGCCGAGCGCACCTTCGCGCGCTTGGCGAAGAGCGAGCTCGCGCGCTTCGGGGTCGAGCTCGTGCACGGCCGCCTCGAGGCGGGTGAGCGCGCGCGGCGCCTCGAGCGATTCCGACGTGGCGAGATCGGCCTGCTCGTGGCCACGACCGTGATCGAGGTCGGCGTCGACGTGCCCGAGGCGACCGTGCTCGTGGTGGAGGGGGCCGAACGTCTGGGGCTCGCCCAGCTCCACCAACTGCGCGGGCGCGTCGGCCGCAGCGCGCGCCCGAGCTGGTGCCTGCTCTATGGCGCCCCGCGGGCCGCGCGGCGCCTGGCCCTGCTCGAGACCTGCGACGACGGCTTCGAGATCGCCGAGCAGGACCTCGCCCTGCGCGGCATGGGCGAGCTGGCGGGCCTGCGCCAGGCCGGCGCCGCGGGCGGGCCCGACCCGGCGGGGGATATCGACCTGGTGCTCCTGGCCCGGGACCTGGTGCGGGCGCAGCCCGAGCTCGCCGCGCACTACGCCGCGCGCGCCTCCGGCGGGCCGAGCGCGTCCGCGGCCGTCAGTCCGTGAACGTGACGACCCAGGCGTCGGTCAGGTCGAAGCTCGTCGCGTCGCGGAACCAGGCTTGGAAGACGCGCGTGGTGCCGGGTTGGATGCCGCAGGCGCCGGGGATCGAGAGGTCGAGGGCGCGCTCGAGCGTGCCGACGGCGTCGGCGCCCTGCACCGGCGTCAGGCGGCACAGGCCGCCCGCGCCGGTCGCGCACAGGTAGCCGTTGCCGAAGGGGACCTGTTGCAGGCCGCCGCCGTGGAAGAAGACGCCGTTGGCGAAGGGCGGCAGGCCCTGGGCGCGCAGGGTGAAGTCATTGGCCGCGATGCTCGCGCTGCCGGTGGCCGTGATCGTGGCGCCGTTCGCGCCGGGGATGCAGGCGTTGGTGCCCGGGGCCGTCGAGCACTCGAGGGCGCGCACGGCGAGGGCGTCCACGCCGGCTTCGACGATGCTCTGCGGGTTGGCGTCGTTGGCCGTGAAGCGCACGCGGATCGTCGCGCCCTGGGGAACGCCCGCGGCGGCGAGCTCCGCCGGGCCGTGCACGGCGGTGCGCCAGGCGAGGCCCCCGTCCTGGTCGTGACGCGCGAGCTCGGTCCAGGCTCCGGCGGGCTCGACGCGCACCTCGACCAGCAGGCGGTCGGCGCCGTCGGCGACCGTCAGGCGCAGGAAGTAGGCGTACTCGAGGCTGGCGGGCGCGTTCGGCAGGGCGATCGCATAGGAGGTCAATCGCACCGCGCCGTCGTCGACGTCGGTGTTGCCGAGTTGGTTCTGGGTCAGCCAACAGGCGCCCGACCCATCGGCATCGGAGGCCGGGTCGTAGGCCCAGCTCGGGTCGTTCACCGGCACGCCGCGTTGCCAGGCGCCGGCGCTCGCGCCCAGGATCTCCGTGCTCCAGCCCAGGTCCTGCTCCAGGTCGTCGGATTGGTCGAGCACGAGCTCGCCGACGGCGGCGCGGAAGGTCACCGCCGGCGCGCCGACGGGCAGCGTGCGCGGCCCGCAGACGGCGTCGGTGAGCTGGATGTACCACTCCGGGTTCGAGCCGCAGGCCGCCGCGGGCAACGTCGCCTGGGCCAGGGTGCCGCCCAGGGACTGCAGCGGGATCATCTGGAACGGGCCGCCGTCGTCGCGGTAGCGCAGGAAGGCGCTGCCCGGCACCACGGAGGCGATGTAGCGCCCGGCGAGCGGCGTCGCGCGGCCGGGGACCAGGGCCTCGGGCGCCGGTTCGAGCAGCAGGAAGGGCGTGGCCGTGATGCCGCGCGGATTGGCCAGGGCCTGCTGCAGGGCCGAGAGCAAGATCGAGGTGCCCTTGTTCGATCCGCCGCTCGAGCTGCAACCGCCGTGGGTGTGGATGCCGACCGCCTGGTCGCCGGCGTCGAGGATCACGGGCGAGCCGGAGTTGCCGCCGGTCGTGTCCGCGGCGTAGGCGAGGGTCGTGCCCGCGAGCGAGTCGAAGGGACCGGTCGAGGTCTGCTGGGTCTGGTTCAGGGCGCCGCTGGCCGTTCCGTAACCCGTGATGCGCATCGGCGTGCCCGCCGCGGTGGGCGGCGTGGCGAGGGCGAAGAACGCGTTCTGGGCCTGGAAGGGCGTGAGCCCGGTCTCGGTGTTCGGGAAAGCTCCGAAGTAGGCCCAGTCGAAGCCCACGCCGGCGCCGCCCTGGGTCTGCAGCGAGCTCGCGTCGACCGCGTACTGGTGGGCGGGCGGCGGGTGGTTGACCGTGCCGCCGGGGCTCGAGGGCGGCACCTGGAACTGCACCACCTGCAGGTTGCCGGTGCAGTGGCCGGCGGTGAGCAACATGCGGTGGCAGTCGTCGAAGATCCAACCCGTGCAGCCGATGGGCATCAGGCGCGCGGAGCGCGGATCGTTCGAGGGCGCGCGGTCGTCGGTGTTCCCGCAGATCGTGACCGTGTGCCGCGGCGGGAGACCGAACTCGACCGTCTCGAGCGCCATGCGACAGGGTCCGGCCGACGGCCCGGCGAGCAGCTCGACGAGCACCGCGTCGCCGTTGAAGTAGGCGCTGCCCGCGGCCCACTGCCGCGCGCCGAGCGCATCCAGGTGTTGCACCGCGCCGTCGCGCAGCGAGGTGATCCGCACGCGGCCCCGCTCGGGATCCAGGGGCGCGCCGCCCAACTCGAGGGCCGCGAAGTGCAGGCGCATCCAACTCGCCCGGCCGACCTCGACCTCGAAGGCCAGGAGCACGCCGTACTCGCCGGCCTCGAGGCGGCCGCTGTCGAGCGGGTAGGGGACGAAGGCGCGTTCGGGAGCCTGGGTCTGGGCCAGCGCCGGTAGGGCGCACAGGGACAACGCGAGGGCGGTGAGGCGGCGGGGGAGCATCGGCGGTCTCCGGGTTCGGGGCAGCGCGGAGGCTACCGGGTCCGCTCCGACTTGGCGAAGAAGTGGCCCGTTGGGGGACGCACGTCCCGGGTGGCGGGGCCGCGGCCCACGCTGCCGGTTCCGGGACCGCCCGTTGGGCGCGGGCGCGCGCTCCGCGTAGGCTGGGCCGCGTGCACTTGGACGAACAGGACTGGGAGCGCCTCGAGGTGCTGCGCAGGGTCTTCCTCGGGACCCTGCATTCGGATCCGGGGCCCGGCCTGGGCGAGGGCGCGCCCGACTACTGGGAGGACGAGCGCGACCTCGAGCTCTACGACGCCTTCTTCGCGCGGCGCATCGCCTGGAAGTGGGACGGCGCCCTGGCCGAGCTGCTGGCCCGCGGCTGGCGCGCGCCCCACGGCCCGTTGGTCGACTTCGGCTGCGGCACGGGCGCCGCGGCCCGCGCCTACCTCGAGACGTTCGGCGCCGAGGGGATCGAGGGCCTGACCCTCGTCGACCGCTCGGCGCGGGCGCGGGCCTTCGCGCGGCGTGCCCTCGCCGAGGAGTGGCCCGAGCTCGAGGTGCGCGAGGCCGATCCGGGCGCCTACGCCGCGCGGGGGGGCGCGCCGCCCGCCGTGTTGCTCGTGAGCCACGTGCTGAACGAGCTGGGCTTCGCGGACCGCGGACGGCTGCTCGAGCTCGCGCGCGACGCGCGCAGCGTCCTGTGGCTCGAGCCCGGCGACCGCGAGAGCAGCCGCGCCCTCTCGCGCGTGCACGACGAGCTGCTCCCCGGCGTGCGGGTGCTCGCGCCCTGCCCGCACCAGGGATCCTGCGGCGCCCTGCGCGAACCCTTGGAGTGGTGCCACCACTTCGCCCGCGCCCCCGTCGACGCCTTCACGACCCGCGAGTGGACGCTCTTCGCGCAGCGCCTGTCGATCGACCTGCGCAGCCTGCCCAGCGCCTGGCTGGCGCTCGAGCGTCTGGCCGCGGGCGCGGGCCCGCCGCCCGACGAGCCGGGGCTGGCGCGCGTCGTGGGACGCGTGCGCCAGGAGAAGGGCAAGCTCTTCGCGCACCTGTGCGACGCCGAGGGCGTGCGCGAGGTGGTGCTGCTCGACCGCGACGCCAAGGCTCTGGCGAAGCTCCTGCGCGAGCCCAAGGGACGGCCGTTGCTCCTGCGGGGCGAGGTGCGGGACGGGCGCCTCGTCTCGGGCGCGGCCGAGTTGCCGCCGCTGCGGGAGGAGTGAACGCAGCGCGGGCGCGGGGCAGGGGTGGGGCGCCGAGCGCGCTTGCTCCGGCCAGCCTGGCGCACCCCCAGGGACCCGGCTAACTTGGTCCGCCCTCCCTCGCCCCGGACCCCTCGCCGAATCCATGCGCGCCAACCCCCTGTTCCTCGCGGGTCTGTTCCTCTCGACCCTGGCGATGCTGGTCCTGGAGGTGCTCGACACGCGCCTGCTCTCGGTGGTCACCTGGTACCACCTCTCGTTCTTCGCGGTCTCGATGGCCATGTTCGGCATGGCGGTCGGCGCGCTGCGCGTGTACCTGGGCGGCGCGGCCTTCGAGGGGCAGGCGGCGCGCGCGGCGTTGGGGCGCTACGCGACGCTCTTCGCGCTCTCGATCCCGAGCCTGCACGCGGCGATCCTGATCGTCCCGATCCCCTCGGACTTCTCGTTCCACCACTTCGTGGCGCTGTGTTTCCTCACGGTCGCCCTGGGCCTGCCCTTCTACCTGGCGGGCGTGGTGGTCACCGTCGCGCTGACGCGCATCCCCGGTCGGATCGGCCTCTACTACGGCGTCGACCTGGTCGGCGCGGCCCTGGGAGCCGTGCTGCTGATCGGCCTCCTGGAGTGGACCGACGGGCCGACCGTCTCGATCCTGTGCGCGGCGCTGGCGGCCCTCGGCGCGGCCTGTTTCCAGCGCTTCGCGGGCCAGAGCGGCCTCGTGGGACTGGGCCTGGCGTTGGCGCTCTTCGCCGGGGCGGCCTGGAACTCGGGGACGGACGAGGGGCTCGCGGTGTGGTGGACCAAGGGCAAGTACATCCGCCGCGCGGAGGTCGCCTCCGAGCACTGGAACGTGCACGCCCAACTGCTCGTGCACAAACCCCAGCGCGGGCCCGTGCAACTGTGGGGGCCGGGCAAGGACGCCCGCAGCCTGCCGCAGCGCTCGAAGGTGCGCATGTTGCTCGACGGCGACGCGGGCACCGCGATGCACGCCTGGGACGGCACGCGCGAGGACCTCGCCTGGGTCGAGCACGACGTCACGAGCCTGCCCTACCACCTGCGGCGCGGCGGGAAGGCGGCCGTGATCGGCGTCGGGGGCGGGCGCGACCTGCTCTCGGCCCTGTGGGGCGAGAGCACGAGCGTCGTGGGCGTCGAGATCAACGCCAACCTGGTGAAGCTGCTCCAGGGCGAGGCGCGCGCCTACGCCAAGATCGCCGACGCACCCGGGGTCGAGCTGGTGCACGACGAGGCCCGCAGTTGGTTCACGCGCGAGACGCGCACCTTCGACGTGCTGCAGATGTCGCTGGTCGACACCTGGGCCGCCACCGGGGCCGGGGCCTTCACGCTCTCGGAGAACGGCCTCTACACCCTCGAGAGCTGGCGCGTGTTCCTGGATCGCCTCGAGCCCGGCGGCATCTTCTCGATCTCGCGCTGGTTCGATCCGAACGACGCCTCGGAGACCAGCCGCTTGGTGGCCCTGGGCGTGGCCTCGTTGCTCGAGCGCGGCGTCGCCGAGCCGCGCCGGAACCTGGTGCTCGCCACGCGCCAGAGCATCGCCACCCTGCTCGTCTCGAACGCGCCCTTCAGCGCCCAGGACCACGTCAAGCTCGGCGCGGCGGCCGAGCGCCACGGCTTCGACCTGCTGGTCGCCGGCGAGCGGCCGGTGGCGGAGCCGACCCTGGCCGCGATCGTCGGCGCGCGCAACCGGGCCGAGCTCGAGGCGGCCGTGCGTCACCCGGCCTACGACTACCGGCCCCCGACCGACGAGCGGCCGTACTTCTTCAACATGCTGCGGCCCGCCGGCGTGCTGCAGGTGTTGCGCGAGGCCGGCTGGCGCGGAGCCCTGGGCCTGGCGAGCGACTCGCGCTCGCCGGGCGTCGTCACCGGCAACATGGCCGCCACGCGCACCCTGCTGGCCCTGGGCCTGATCTCGTTCCTGGGCGTCGTGGGCGTGATCCTCGTGCCGCTCCTGCGCGCCGGCCTGCCGCGCACCGGCGGCCCGGGCTTCGTGGCCGGCGTGAGCTACTTCGGGGTCATCGGCCTGGGCTTCATGCTGACCCAGGTGGCCTTCATGCAGCGCTTCTCGGTCTACCTCGGCCACCCGACCTTCGCGGTGGTGGTGACCCTGTTCTCGATGATCCTCCTGACCGGGGCGGGCAGCTTCCTCTCCGATCGCCTGCCGATCGAGCGCCGACCCGCGCTGTGCTTCGTCTATCCGGCGGTCATCGCTGCGACGTTGCTGGCCGTGGCGCTCGCCATCCAGCCGGTGATCGAGGCCACGATCCACTCGGGCCTGCTGGTGCGTTCCCTGGTGGTGATCGGCTTGATCGCCGCGCCCTCCCTGCTCCTGGGCCTGTGTTTCCCGCTGGGCCTGCGCCTGGTGCAGCGCCTGGCGCCCGACGCGGGGGCCTGGATGTGGGGCGTCAACGGCGCGGCCTCCGTGCTCGGCGCCGTGATCGCCGTGGGCCTCTCGATGTGGGTCGGGATCCGCAGCAGCATGTTCGGCGCGGCCCTGCTCTACTCGACCCTGCTCCTCAGCGCGCCGCTCCTGTGGAGCCTGGGCGAGCGCCGCGCGCGCGCCGAGGCGGGATCGCCGCCGGCCCTGGACGCCCCCTGAGTCAGGGACGCGGTGTGCGCGCGCAGCGCCGCGCGAGGGCGGCGCCGCGCTCGAGCACCAGCAGCGTGAACAGCGCGCTGGTGGCGAAGCGCATGCGGTTGCCCTCGATGCCGTCGGTCAGGATCGGGATGGCCAAGGTCCAGCCCAGGGCGTACAGCGCGAGCCAGGTGAGGCCCCCGGCCGCCGTCCTGCGGCCCCGCGCGAGGACCTGGCCCAGGAGCGCCGCGCCGATGCCCACCGGGAACCACAGCAGGCCGAAGAGCGAGTAGGGCAGGGGTCGATCGACGCTGCGCAGGCGCGCCTGGCGGTGGAACTCGCGCTCGCCGGTCAGGGCCTCGACGGTCGGGCGCACGTCGGTGAAGAGCGCCCGCTCGTAGGCCCGGGCATAGCCCTGGTAGGTGGGCTGGTCCGGCCCGCGGACCGTGCCGCGGTAGGACAGGATGAAGGCGGGCCTGGCCCACATGAAGTACTGGATGAGCACGATGCGTGCCCACTCCGCGCGGTGCGTCCGGCGCCACTCGTTGGCGCGTTCCGCCAGCAGGGGGCCGACGTGCAGCGTGATCACGTGATTCCAGTTGACCGATCCGTCGGACTTGCGGGCGGCCGTGACCAGGGAGGCGAGCTCCTCGCCGTAGCGCCGTCGATACGCCTCGGCCTGCGCCCCGACCTCGGGCGGCACCACCCCGCGGCCGAAGAAGGCCGTCCACTCCGACTGGTCGGCCTGGGTGACGCGGATCAGGTTGATGCCGGTGATCGTGGAGTAGGTGAAACGCCCGAACACCAGGGCGTTCTTGAGGGGCCACAGGGCCAGCACGAGCACGAACCCGGCCAACAGGGGACCGCTGGCGCGCGGACCCAGGGTGGGGTGTCGGCGCCAGGCCAGGGCGGCCAGCAAGAAACCCGCGCCGAGGGACCACAGCGGATGAAACAGCGTGCGCGTCAGGGTGAGCAGCGCCAGCGCCCCCAGGGCCAGCCCCAGGTGCGCGCGCCGGCCCGACTCGAGGGTGCGCAGCGCGGCCCAGGCGAACCACACCACGCCGAAGCGCTCGAGGAAGGGGTACCAGCCCAGGTTGCCGTAGAAGTGGAAGGCGGGGTCGGCGAGCAAGAGCGCCGCACCCACCAGGCCCAGGGCGCGCGAGCCACAGACCCGCTGCACGAGGTCGGTGAACAGCAGCACCTGCATCAAGCCCAGGGCCAGGTAGATCGCCTTCAGCACCGACTCGGGGCCGGTCCCGAGCCACTCGCCCAACCCCAGGCACAGGGCCAGGAGCGCGTTGAAGGCCGGCGGCTGCTGGTGCAGCAACCACAGGGACGCGAAGGGATGGCGCTCGAGGAGTGGGCGATCGAGGATCTGGAAGTGGCTCCAGGGGATCGTGAGCTCGAACCCTGCGATCTGGGCCGCCGACACGGCGACGAGCCACAGGAGCGCCGGCACGACGAGGCCCCGCGCGCGCCGCGCGGGGCCTCGCGGGCCCGGGGGGGCCGGGTCGGGGGGCGTCGCGACCATGGGCGGGGGCATCTTCGGCGGCGGCCGGTGCGCGGGGCAAGCGGCGCCCCGGATCAGTCCCGCTCGATGCGGCGGCGGGCCGCCTCCAGGAAGCCGCCGCCGACGAGCTCCGCCTGGAGCTGCTCGGCCAGCAGGGCGTGCCCCTGGGCGTTGAAGTGCAGCGGGTCGACCCCGCGCACGCGCAGGTTGTCCGGGCCGGCGGCGCGCACCGCACCCGTGAGCTCCACGACGTCCAGGCCGGCGCGCTCGGCCTCGTGACGCACGATGGCGTAGGCGAGGTCGTAGGCCGCCGCGAGCTGGCCCTCGTTGAGGTAGGGGAGCACGGCCACGAGCACCGGGAAGCCGCGCTCGCGCTTCAGCGCCCCCAGGCGCTCGAAGGCGTAGCGCACGCGGCCGACGTGGGGGGCCGAGACGTACCAGCGCAGGAAGGCGTGTTGGGAGCTGCGCGGCGCCTCGTCGGGCAGGAGTTCGCCGAGCGCGCCCATCAGCTCGGCGAGGCGCCCGTCCCCGGCGACCTCGCGCAGCCCACCCGCGAAGGCGACGGCGAAGTTCTGCTCTTCGTTGACCTCCCAGAAGTCCTCCCGCAGGGCTTGCAGGTCGCGCCGCAGCGCGACCCACTGCACCAGGCGCGAGCGATAGAGCGGCCCGGAGTAGCGCCGCACGGCCTCGATGTAGGCGCGGTTGACGGTGGCCGCGCCCGCGTCGTTGATGCAGTACCCGAGCACCACGAGGTCGGGCTCGTGCTCGAGGCCGCGCGCCTCGAGGAAGTGCACGGCTTCGGCCGCGTCGTAGCCCGCGACGCCCAGGTTCAGGACCTCGATCCTCGGCCCGCCCGGCTCGGCGAGCAGGCGCTCGAGCACCTTGGGATAGGTCGCCTCGAGCTGCACGCCGTTGCCGAAGGTCAACGAGTCGCCGATGGCGGCGATGCGCAGGGTGCGCGGGGGCTTGGGCCGCGCGAACTCGCGGTCGCGGAACCCCGCCGAGTTGATCTCGATGGCCGTGTTCCAGCCCGTGCCGCTCGCCCCCGGGACGGGTTCGTAGACCAGGCCCGGGTGGTCCGAGGGGCGCAGCAGGCTGCGGCGCCACTCGTTGCCCCGCAGCCCGGCGAGCGGGTCGTAGCCGCGCGCGCGCAGCCCGAGCTCGAGGAGGGCGCAGGGCGCCAGCAGGAGCAGCGCCGCGAGCAGGAACTTCTTGCGCAGCGTCATCGTTCGGGCGCGGGGCCCCGCGGCGCAGCGGCGCGCCCGGGCGAAGCCTACCCCGGATCGGCGCCCGGGCCGCGTTCGGGCCCGCGATCCCCCTCGGGAGCCTCCGCAGCGGCCGACGCCGCTGCCCGGGGCGCGCGCGCCAACGACAGCAACGTGGCCAGGCCCACCGCGGCCCAGACCAGGTTGAGCCCCACCGAGGGCAGCGCGCCGTGGTACGCGGAGTTCACGATCAGGCCCGCCGCGCCGGCGAGGTTCAGGCCCTGATACGCGAACGAGCGCCCCGCGAGCCGCCCGCTCGAGGCCGACGCGTACGCGCCCAGGAGGCACGCGGCGCCCGCCCATCCCACGACGTCCACCCACGTCTGCGCGTCCAATCCACTCCTCCCCGGCCGCCCGCGGTCCGTGCGCCGAGCGTACCCGCCGGCCGGCGCGAGCGATGCCCGCGCGTCGCCGCTACCTTCTCGGGCTCGATGCGGTCCCCGGCCCGGCGTTCCCCTCCCGCGCTCCTCCTGTGCCTGTTGGCGCTGGGCTGCGCCCCCGATCGCCCGTCCCCCCCGCAGGGCGACCGCGGGCGCCTCGAACTCGTCCCCAGCGCGCGCGTCGAGGTGCCCGCCACGCGCCTCGCCGCGCGCCTGGTCGTGCCGCGCGAGCTGCGTCCCTGGCGCGCCGAGGGCGCGGACGCGTCGGTGACCGAGCTGCAGGTCCCGGGCGAGACCGGCGCACCCGACACGCGGCGGGCCGTGCGCCTCGAGCGCGGCGGGCCGCGCGGCCTGGGCGTCCCGGGTCCCCTGGGCGGCGGGACCTTCAGCGCGCTGCGGCTGGCGGTGCACGCGCCCATGGGACTGACGGCCGAGGCGCAGCTCCTGCGCGCCGGCGAGGTCGTCCTGGCCGCCGGCCCCCGGACCCTCCCCGCCTCGCGCGAGGTGCAGTTCCTCGAGTTCGACCTGCCGCGCGCCCTGCTCGCCGCCGAGCCCTTCAGCGGTCTGCGCATCGTGCTCGGCGCGGGCGAGGCCTGCCTGCTCGGGCCCATCGACCTCGTGCAGCGTCCGTTGGCCGACCGACTGCCCGTCGCGGGCGTCGATCCGCCGCACGTGGCGCTGGGGGACGAGTCGCGCCCGGCCCTGGGCCTGTGGAGCGCGCGCCCCCTGCGGGCCCGCTTCGTGGCGCCCCGCGGCGCCCGCCTGCTGCTGTTCGCGGCGCACCTCCCCGAGCTCGGCCCGCCGGGCCAGCGCCCGCGGCTCGAGCTCGAGGCCCGCGACGCGAACGGTCGCAGCACGCGCGCCGAGCTGCCCCTGGGGGGCGCGCCCCAGGGTTGGCGGGCGCTCGAGGTCGACCTCGCGGGACACGCCGGCCAGCGCGTGGAGCTCGACCTGCGCCTGCTGGCGGGCGGCGCGGCGGAGGCCTTCGCGCTGCTCAGCCCGCCGCTGCTCGAGGCGCCCGCCGTCGCCGCGCCCCGCGTGGTGCTCGTGACCTCCGACGCGCACCGGCACGATGCCTTGGGCGCGATGCCGACCGGCCTGGGCGTCGCGACGCCGAACCTCGACCGCCTGGCCGCGACGGGGGCGCGCTTCGAGTACGCCCTGGGCAGCGGCGACGACGCGGCCAGCGGCTATCGGGCCCTGTTCTCCGGGCGGCTCCCGCCTCCGGACGCGGACCGCGCCGGCGCGGGGGTCGGCGCGGCGAGCCTGGCCGAACGGTTCCGGGCCCGCGGTTGGCGCACGGCCGCAGTGCTCTCGCTGCGCGAGCTCGCCCGGCCCGAGGCCGGTCTCCTGGCCGGCTTCGAACGGGCGTCCCTGCCGCGCGGCCCCCGGCGCGGCGACGAGGACACGCTCGAACGCGCCCTCGAGGCCCTCGAGCAGGCCGAGGGCCGGCCCCTGTTCCTGTGGGTGCACCTGGCGGGCGCGCGCACGCCCTACCAGCCCTCGACCGAGCGCATGCGCGAGCTCTGGCCCCGGGAACGCGGCCACCCCTTCGACCCCAGGCGCCCCGCGCCCGAGGTTTCCGCGGCGCTGATTCCCGCTTGGCTGCGGGGCCTGCGCGACCTCGAGTATCCGGCCGCGCTGTATCGCGGCGCGATCGAGGAGTTCGACGCGCGCCTGGCGCCGCTCTTGGACGCGCCGCGCCTCGCGGGCGCCTGGATCGCGTTCACGGCTCCCCACGGCGTCGCGCTCGGCGAGCACGGCCTGTACTGGGACCACGTCGGCCTCGAGCCCGAGATCGTGCGCGTGCCGCTGATCCTCGCCGGCCCGGACGTGCCGCGTGGCGCGCGGCCCGGGGGGCCCGCCGCGCAGCTCGACCTCGGTCGCACGCTGCTCGACCTGGCGGGCCTCACGGGCGCGCCCTTCCCCGGCCGCTCGCTCCTGGCGCGCGGCTCCGAGGAACGCGCGGCCGAGCCGCTCTTCGCCCTCGGCGCCGAGGGCCGGGTCGTCGGCGTCGTGCAGTTCCCCTGGTTCTACGTGCGCCACCTGCGCCGGCTCGACGCGCCCGCCCTGCTCGCGCCGCGCCGCGCGGGCGACGCGCGACTCCACGACCTGCGCGCGCCCGCGGGCTCGCCGCCGCGCGTCGATCCCCAGCGCGCGGACGAGTTGGGCCGAACGCTCGACGCCTGGCAGGCCGCCGAGCGCTGAACGGCCAGGCGTGCGCCGGCCCACGCCGCCCCGTAGCATCCGCGACTCGATGCGCACGCACCGCGTCCTCTTCGTCTCCCAGGACATGCCCTGGCCCGCCGAGTCGGGGGGCGTGATCCGCACGCACCGCATGCTCGCGGGCCTGGCGCGGCGCTTCGAGGTGACCCTGGTCGCGGGCGGCGCCCAGCGCGCGGGCGCGGGGCGTGCCGCCCTGGAAGCCCTGGGCTGCGCGGTCGAGCTCGTGCCGGACGTCAAGCGCCCCGGCCGGATCGGTGAGGCCCGCGCCCTGGCTGGCGCGCTGCTCACGGGCCAATCGATGGTGCTGCGCCACAATCACAACCCGCACCTCGCGCGGGCCGTCGCGCAGCGGCTGGGGGGAAACGCGGGCGTGCAGCTCAACCAGCTCGACAGCGCGACGTACGTCGACGCGCCGCGCGCCGCGGGCGGCCCGGCCTGCGTGATCGACACGCAGAACGTGCTGCACCAGTACTACGCGCGGCGCGCGGAGCACGAAGGATCGCTCCCCGCGCGCCTCGCCTGTCGGCGCGAGGCGCGCGTGCTGCGGCGCTACGAGCTGGCCGCGTTCCGCGCCGCGGCGCGCACGGTGGTGTGCTCCGAGCCCGAGCGCGCCAGCCTGCTCGCGCTCGACCCCTCGCTGGCGGTCGAGGTCGTGCCCAACGGCGTCGACCTCGACCCCGCGCCGCGCGGCGTCGCGCCCTCGGGCGCGGGCTTCGACCTGGTCTTCGTGGGCGACATGCGCTACGGCCCCAACGTCGACGGGGCGCTCTACTTCGCGCGCGAGGTGCTGCCGCGCATCCGCGTCCAGGAGCCGCGGGCGCGCTTCGTGGTGGTGGGCAAGGAGCCGCCCCGCTCCCTGCGCGAGCTCTCCGCGCTGCGCCCCGAGATCGTGGTCACGGGCTACGTGCGCGACGTGCGCGAGCCGGTGCTCGCCGCGCGCGCGGCCCTCGTGCCGCTGCGCTACGGGTCGGGCACGCGCCTCAAGGTGCTCGAGGCCTTCGCGCTCGAGCGGCCGCTCGTGGCCACGCGCCTGGGCGCCGAGGGCATCGAGGCGCGGGACGGCCAGCACCTGCTGCTCGCCGACACCCCCGACGAGTTGGCGCGGGCCGTGTTGCGCGTGTTCGCCGAACCCGAGCTCGGCGCGCGCCTCGCCGCCGCGGCCCGCGCCCTGGTCGAGCGCGACTACGCCTGGCCGGCCCTCGCCGAGCGCATGGCCGACGTGCTCGCGGCCGCGATCGAGGAGCGACCCCGCGCCTGATCCGGGACACGGCGGCCGAGCCGCCGGCCAGGCGCCGCGCCTGCCGTGCCTCGTCCCGGACGTGCCGCGCGGGCGCGGGGCCGCCCCGCGCGAGCCCCGTGGGGCCCTTCGTTCCCGCTCTCGGGCGGGGCCGCGTATCCTCTGTGGCCCGGCAGGGTAGGGGCGCCGACGCCGACGGCGCCCGCCCGTTCGAGGGTTCCCCACCCGACCCGACCCGCCCGCACCCATGCAAGCACGGATCG
>CAYMYN010000038.1:36589-40066 GCA_964394665.1 uncultured Planctomycetaceae bacterium | reverse complement strand
ACGAGGTGTTCGGGAGCATCCCGCAGAACTGGCCGCACACGACCGGGGATCACCTGGGCATCGCTGTGGCCGGGGTGGGGGACCTGAACGGAGATGGCGTGCCCGACTTCGCCTGCGGCGCGCCCGGTGAAATCGCTCCGGGGGGCAAGCAGTCGCGGGTACTGGTCTACTCGGGCGTGGACGCAGCGCTCCTGCTCGAACTCGACGGGAATCGTGACACGCACATCGGCAGTTGGTTCGGAAACGCCATCGCCGGGGGCGCGGACCTGAACGGCGATGGGGTTCCGGATCTGGTGATCGGAGCGAAGGGTGATATCGGGCCCTATCTCTGGACCGCAGGCTCGGTGAACGTGTACTCGGGGCGAACCGGCGCGCGCCTGTGGCGCACGATGACACTCATCAACGCCAACCTGGGCCAATACGTGGCCATGGTGGGCGATCTCGACGGCGACGGCCTGAGCGAGTTCGCCTCCGGCGACTCTGAGTGGCAGGACCCCCAGGGCAACCGCGGGCGGATCCTGGTGTGGAAGGGCGCGCGGGCCGATGCGCGGGTGGTGTGTGGGGCCGAGATCAACTCGGTGGGCGAGGGCGCCGCGCTCGAGATGGGCGGCTCGCTCGGCCTCTCGAGCTTCGGCGGCTTCAAGCTGATCGCCTCGGGCCTGCCGCCGCTCACCCCGGGTCTCTTCTTCTACGGTGCGCCCGCCGCGACCCAGCCCTTCGGCGAGGGCCGCCTGTGCGTGGGCTCGCCCTTCTTCCGCCTCGCCCCCGCGCAGTTCGCCGACGGCGCCGGCCGCTTGGAGCGCACCCTCGACCTCACCTCGCTCCCCGCCTCGGGCGGCGCCGGCGCCATCACCCCCGGCGCGACCTTCACCTTCCAGCTCTGGTACCGCGACCCCCCCGGCGGCCCCACGGGCTTCAACCTCTCCGAAGCCCTGCGCGCCACCTTCGCGCCCTGACGGCCGGGGTTGGCGGGTCGGGGCCGGGGGAGCGTGCCGGGTGACCGCGGGTGGCTCGGAGCGTCGCGGGAGGCCGCCGGCCAATCAGACGCTTCTCGCGGCCGCGCACGGGACGCGGGAGGAACTCGGGGCTCGGCTCCCCGCGGCCCGAGCTCGAGGCGCTGGCGGCGAGGGGAAGCGCGTCCGCCCCGGGCGCGCCGAGCACACCCAAGGGGAGTCCTGCGCCGCGCGGTGCGCGCGGGTCGGGGGTGGCGCCCTGGTATCCTCCCCGCCGCCGCGCGGCTCCAACGGGGCCCGCGGCCCTTCGTAGGGGGGCGCCCCCCAGGGTCGCCGGGCCTCGCCGCACGACCCTCCCGCGCGCCGCCCAGCCCCGCACGAGCCCCTCCCGCATGAGCACCCAGGTCCATCCCATCCCCGAGGCCGAGGAGATCGAACGCACGAGCCGCTGGATCGGCGAGCTCGAGCGCACCCTGGGCGCCGTGCTCGTGGGCCAGAAGGCGCTGGTCGACTCGCTCCTGGTGGCGCTCCTGACCGGCGGGCACGTGTTGCTCGAGGGCGTGCCGGGGCTCGCCAAGTCGCTGGCGGTGGCGAGCCTCGCCCAGGCCGTCCGGGGCAGCTTCGCCCGCGTGCAGTTCACGCCCGACCTGTTGCCCTCGGACCTGCTCGGCACCGAGATCTACGACGCCCGGGCGGGCACCTTCAGCGTGCGCCGCGGGCCGATCTTCGCCAACTTCGTGCTGGCCGACGAGGTCAACCGCGCGCCGGCCAAGGTGCAGTCGGCCCTGCTCGAGGCCATGCAGGAGCGGCAGGTTTCGATCGGCGGCCAGAGCTTGCCCCTGCCCTCGCCCTTCCTCGTGCTCGCGACCCAGAACCCGCTCGAGCAGGAGGGCACCTACCCCCTGCCCGAGGCGCAGCTCGATCGCTTCGCCCTCAAGGTGCTGGTGGGGTATCCCAAGCGCGAGGAGGAGCTCGTGATCCTCGAGCGCATGGCCCGCACCGCGCCGGCACCGAAGGTCGAGCAGGTGGTCGACCTCGAGGCCGTCGTCGCGACGCGCGCCGTGGTCGACCGCGTGGCCCTCGACCCGCGCCTCGCGGAGTACATCGTGGCGCTCGTGTTCGCGACCCGCGAACCGGTGCGCGCGGGCCTGCCCGAGCTCGAGCACCACATCCAGTACGGCGCCTCGCCGCGGGCCACGATCTGGCTCGCGCTCGCCTCCCGCGCCCACGCCTTCATCCGCGGCCGCGGCTACGTCACCCCCGGTGACATCAAGGCCGTGGCGCTCACCGTGCTGCGCCACCGCATCGTGCCCACCTACGAGGCCGAAGCCGAGGGCCTGGATGCCGACTCGCTGGTGGCGCGCGTGCTCGAGACGGTCCCCGTGCCCTAGGTCCCGTCGGCCGTGATCGCGACCCAGCGCAGCCATCCGCCCGAGGGATCGGGGATCCTGCTCGCGCCCGAGCTGCGCTCGCGCGTGCGCCAGATCCAGATCCGCACCCATCGCCTGGTCACGACGGCCCTGGCGGGCGGGTATCGCAGCACCTTCCGCGGCGCGGGCATCGAGTTCGAGGAGGTGCGTCCCTACCAACCCGGGGACGACGTGCGCTCGATCGACTGGAACGTCACGGCGCGCGTCGGCGAGCCCTACGTCAAGTCCTTCGCCGAGGAGCGCGAGCTCACGATCCGCTTCCTGGTCGACACCAGCCGCTCGATGGACTTCGGCAGCCGGCGCTGGACCAAACGCGAGGCCGCGGCCCAGCTCTGCGCGTTGCTGGCCTTCGTCGCCATGCGCCACTCCGACCGCGTGGGCCTGACCTTGTTCGGCGCGACGCCCGGATTGCACCTCGAGGCCAAGAAGGGCACGCGCCACGCCCTGCGCGTGGTGCGCGAGGTGATCGCCGCCCCGCCCAGCGACGGGGGCAGCGACCTCGGCGCGATCCTCGAGCACGACGAGCGCGCCAGCCGGCGGCGCTCGGTGGTGTTCCTCGTCAGCGACTTCCAGGTCGACGGGGGGCACGCCTGGGGCGACGCCCTGGCGCGCCTGGCGCGGCGTCACGACGTGATTGCGGCGCGCGTCGTCGATCCGCTCGAGGAGGAGCTGCCGCGCGCGGGCCTGATCGAGATGGCCGAGATCGAGGGCGGGCGGCGCGCGTGGCTCGACGCGCGCTCGAGCCGTGTGCGCGAGGCCTGGCGCCGCGCGGCCGTGGCCCGCCGCGAGGCGCTGCAGGCGACCCTGGCGCGGGCGCGCGTCGACCTGGTCGAGCTCTCCACCGCCGCCGACCTGGCCCTGCCGGTGCTGGCCCTCTTCCGCCGGCGCCAGGCGCGCCATGGAGGGCGCCGGCCGTGACCTTCTTCGCGAATCTCCTGTTCGCCGCCGTGCCTCAGATTCCAGGGGCGACGCTGCGCGCCGAGCCGCGCGAGGTGGAGATCGGCCAGCCGATCGAGGTCGAACTCGTCCTCGAGCACGCCGCCGCCGAGCGCCCGGCGCTCGACCCCGCGGCCCTCCTGCCCGATGACTCCTGG
>CAYMYN010000038.1:0-36512 GCA_964394665.1 uncultured Planctomycetaceae bacterium | reverse complement strand
CGCTGCGACGTGCGGTTCCCGAGGACCCCGCGCGCGCCACGACGCGGTTCGTGTTGCGCGTCGCGTCCCTCGAGCCCGGGGAGCGGGAGCTCGCCCTGGCCGCGCTGCGCATCGGCGCGCGGGACGAGACCCTGCCGCCGCTCCCGGTCGCCGTGCGCGCGGCGCTGCACGCGGGCGAGGACGCCCCGCGCCCCGCGCGCGGTCTGCGCGAGGTGCGCGACTTCCCCGCGCAGCGCGGCTTGCTGGGCCCCGCCGCGCTGCTCGGCGCGCTGGTGTCGGCGGTCCTCGCGGCGCTGGTCGTGCGCCGCGTGCGACGGCGCGTGCCCGCCGCGGCGCCGCCGCCCACGCCCCTGGCTCGCCTCGAGGCCCTGGGCGCTGCGCGCGAGGCCGAGGCGCGCGCGGTCTGCTACGAGCTGACGCGCATCCTGCGCGGCGCCCTCGACGCGCACCTCGCGCGCGAGTTCGAGGGGCTCACCGACGAGGAGTGGCTGGCCGCCACGCCGGACGCTGCCCTTCCGAGCGGGACGCGCGCGGCGCTGGGGCGGCTCTTCGCGCGCACCGAACGCATCAAGTACGGGGTTGAGATGCCCACGCGGTTCGCCCTCGAAGAGCTGCTCGGCGAGGGGCGGGCCGTGCTCGGCGCGCTCGCGGGCGCGGCGCCGCGCCGGGGGGCGGCGGCGTGAGCGCGGCGCCGCTCCTCGCAGCGCTCCTCGACGCCCGCAGCGCGGCCGAGGGGCGCCTGGCGCTGTGGGGCGAGCTCTCGCTCGCCGACCCGGTGTTCCTGGCGCTGGCGCCGCTCGTGTTGCTGTGCGTGTGGCGCGGTCGCGGCCGGGGCGCGCGGGTGACGGCCCGGGTGCCGGTGCTGCCCGGGGTCGCCCTGCCCCGCAGCCTGGCCCAGCGCCTGGCCTGGGTGCCGACGGTGCTCGAGGCGAGCGCCCTGGTGTTGGCCGTCCTGGCGCTCGCGCGGCCCCTGCGCGGCGACCACTCGATCACGGCCCTGACCGAGGGCGTCGACATCGCCCTGGTCATCGACCGCTCGGGCTCGATGCAGGCGAAAGACCTCGAGCCCGACCGCGATCGGCTGGCGGTCGTCAAGCAGGTGGTGGGGGACTTCGCGCGCCGACGCATGGGCGACCGCGAGGGCGCGGCCGACCGCGTCGGGCTCTTCACCTTCGCGCGCTATCCCGAGCTGCTGTGCCCGTTCACCCTCGACATCGACGCCGTGCAGGGGTTCTTGGACCAGGTCCAGCTCGCGCCGCGCGAGGAGGACGGCACGGCCATCGGCGTGGCCCTGGCGAAGGCCGTGGCCGTGCTGCGCCAGAGCGAGGCCAAGTCCAAGGTCTGCGTGCTCCTGACCGACGGCGAGAACAACATCGACGAGATCACGCCCCACGAGGCCGGGTTGCTCGCCGCGGAGGAGGGCGTGCGCGTGTACACGCTCTTCGCCGGCCGCTGGGTACACGACGCCTTCGGCCGGCGCCTCCCGGCCGAGCGCGCGGTCGACACCCGCGACCTGCGCGCCATCGCCGAGCGCACCGGCGGCTTGTTCTTCAGCGCCGACGACCGCCGCTCGCTCGAGGCGGCCTATGCACAGATCGAGGCCCTTGAGCGCACGCCGCGCGAGGAGCGCCGCGACGTCGAGCACTTCGACCTCTACCCGCGGCTGCTGCTCTCGGCGCTGCTGCTCTATCTGTGCGCCTGGATCTCCCTGTGCACCTGGGCCCGGAGGTTGCCGTGAACCTGCTCGTGCTGGGCTTCGATCTCCTGCGGCCGGGCTGGACCCTGGCCCTGGCCGCGGGACCGCTGCTGCTCTGCGCCGCGCTGTGGGCCCTGGCGCGGCGGCGGCGCGAGCGGGCGGCGCTCGTCGCGCCCCGGCACCTCGCGCGCCTGGTCCCCGACTGGTCGGCGGGGCGCGCGCGTTGGCGCGGCCTGCTCGCGGCCCTGGCGGCGGCCTTCCTGGGACTCGCCGCCGTCGGCCCGGTGCGCGGCTACACCGTGCGCGACGTCGAGCGCCGGGGCCTCGACATCGTGGTGGCCCTCGACACCTCGCGCAGCATGCTGGCCCAGGACGTGCGCCCCGACCGATTGACCCGCGCCCAGCGCGAGGTGCGCGGGCTGCTGCAGAAGCTCGGGGGCGATCGCGCCGCGCTGCTGGGTTTCGCGGGCGACGTGCGCCTGGTGGCGCCCCTCACCGGCGATCGCCAGACCCTGGGCGCCCTGGTCGAGACCCTCTCGCCACGGGACAACCAACAGGGAGGGACGAACCTGGGCGGGGCCATCGAGCGCGCCCTGGCGCTGTTCGACGGCCGCACCGGCGCCCACGAGGCGATCGTGCTGCTGACCGACGGCGAGGACCTCGATGGCCAGGGGCTGAGCGCGGCTGCGCTCGCCGCCGAGCGCGGCATCCGCATCTTCGTCGTCGGCGTCGGCACCGAAGGCGGCGGCAAGATCCCCGATCGGCACCTGGGCTTCGTGCGCGACGCCGCGGGTCAGGAGGTCATCTCGCGCCTCGACTCCAGCACCCTGCGCTTGATCGCCGAGCGCAGCGGCGGTGCGTACCTGGCGGTGGGCGAAGCGCCTTTCCCGCTCGAGCGGCTGTACGCCGAACACATGGGCCGGCTCGAGGGCCGCGAGCTGTGGGCCGGCAAGATGCGCATCCCGCACGATCGGTTCCAGTGGCCGCTGGCCCTGGCCCTGGTGTGCATGGCGAGCGCGGCCGGCCTGCGCGAGCGGGTGCCTGGGGAGTCGCGCCGCGCGGGCCGGGCCGCTCCCGCCACGCGGGGCGCCGCGCACGCGGGCTGGCTCGGATGCCTTGCGCTGCTCGCCCCGCTCGTCGCCGCGGGGGGCGAGGGCTTCGCGGCGCGCATGGGCGAG
Source organism: uncultured Planctomycetaceae bacterium (assembly GCA_964394665.1). Taxonomy (GTDB): domain Bacteria; phylum Planctomycetota; class UBA1135; order UBA1135; genus CAYMYN01. The sequence continues at coordinate 33,638 of CAYMYN010000038.1, read as the reverse complement.
GTTCGGCGCCTGGCGCGGGCCGGAGAGCTCGAGCCGGCCCTCGAGCGCTGCGGGGAGCTGCTCAGCGCGAACGAGTTCACGCGCTGGCGAGCGGAGCTCGAACCGGAGGGCTTCGCGCTGCGCGCGGTCGAGCTCGCCGAGCCGCTGTGGGACTTCCTGCGCTGGAACGGTTGGCCGGCGGAGGCTCGCGCCGAGGTGCACTTCGCGCGCGGCGTGTTGCTGCTCGAGCACGAACGGCGCGCGGAGGCGGAAGAGGCCTTCCAGAACGCGCGTGGCCTGTGGCCGCACGGGACGCTCGTGCTCGAGGCGACCTACGACCTGGGGCTCGCGGCGCTGCTCGAGGGCGAGGCCTGGCGCGCACGGATCCCCGAGCTCGGCGGCCAGCCGCCGGCCGCGGCGGGCCCGGACGAAGAGCCGCCCGATCCGCTCGAGCAGGCCCGCGCCCACTACCTGCGCGCGCGCGCCGCGCTCGTCGAGCGGCTGCGCCTGGACTGGCGCGACGCCGACACGCGCGCCAACGTCGAGCTCGTCCAGCGCCGCCTGCGCGAGCTCGACGAGCTCGAGCGCCAGCGCGAGGAGCAGCAGCAGGAGCAGCAGCCCTCCGATTCGGACTCCGAGGAAGGCGAGGGCGAGCCCCAGGAAGGAACGGGCGAGGATTCGGGCGAGGGCGAGCCCCAGCAGGACCCCGGAGAGGAGCCGACGGGCGAGGATCCCTCCGAGGGCGAGCCGTCCGAGCCATCCGATCCGGGCGAGGAACCGGGGCCCGACGAGGGTCCCGAGCCGCCGGCCGAGGAGCAACCCGCCGAGGGAGCCGAGGACGAGTCCGAGACGCAGCCGACCCCCGAGCCCGAGGAGGCGTTGCTCTCCCGCGAGCAGATCCAACGTCTGCTCGACCGTCTGCAGCAGCTCGAGGAACAGGCCGAGGCGTTGCGCGAGGCGCGCCGCAGCCGCCAACGCATGCCCGTGGAGAGGGACTGGTGAACGCAACCCGACGTCTTCCCCTGGTCGCGCTCCTGGCGTGGTTCGTCGCGCACGCGTTCCTGCCCGCGGCGGGCGCGAGCCCCAGCGCCGCGGCGCAGGATCCGCCGCGCACGACGGCGCGTCTGGCGAGCGGCGTGGTCAACCTGGGCTCGCTGGCGACGGTGGTGGTCGAGGTCACCGGCACCGACCTCGCGCGCCTCCTGGGCGTGCCGGAGGCCGACGGCCTGACCCTGGTCGACGCCACCGGGCCGTCCGTGCGTCAGTCGACCAGCCTGATCGGCCGCACGCAGTTGCGCTCGGTCTCGATCTCCTGGTCGCTGCGTTTCCGGCCATTGCGCAGCGGCGAGCTCGTGATCCCCTCCGTGCGCCTGGAGGTCGACGGCAAGGAGGTCGCGACCGAGGAGCTCGTGCTGCGCGTGGTCGAGGACCTGCGCGGCGAGGAGCTGGGCTACCTGGAGTTGCTCGGCGCCCCCGCGCGGGTCTACGAGGGCGAGCCCTTCGAGCTCGAGCTGCGCTTCGGTTGGGACGAGGGCGTGGCGGCGCGGGTCAACCACGCGAACCTGATCCTGCCCTGGTGGGACAGCCTCGCGGGCGTGTTGCCCATCGAGCTCGCGCCGGAGATCGGCGTGCGCCGCATCGAGCTGGCGCTGAACTCCCGCGGGCGCGTCCAGGCCGACGACCTGGGTTCGGGCCGCGTGAAGGGGCGCGCCTTCCAGGTGCTGCGCACGCGCCGCGCCTTCGTGGCGACGCGCACGGGGACGCTCGAGTTCCCGGCCAGCTTCCTCGAGTTCGGGCGGCGCGAGTACGGCTTCCTGCGCGAGACGCCCGAGCTGTACTACGTCCAGATCCCGGCCTTTTCGATCGAGGTGCGGGCGTTGCCCGAGGCCGGCCGACCGCTCGACTTTTCGGGCGGCGTGGGGCGCCTCGAGGTCGTCGCCAGCGCCGACCGGCGCGACGTCGACGTCGGCGAGTCGATCAAGCTGACCGTCGAGTGGAGCGGCACCGGCAACCTCGAGTTCTTCCAGGCCCCGGACCTGGGGCGCCTGGACGCCTTCCGCGGCTTCCGCCTGTACGGCAGCACCGACCGCTTCCGCGGCGGGCGGCGCACGATCGTCTACGACCTCGCGCCGGAGACGGCCTCGGTGAAGGAGATCCCGGCCGTGCCGCTGGCGATCTTCGACAGCGCCCGCGAGCGCTACACGACCCTCGAGTCGCGTCCCATCCCGATCCGCGTGCGACCCTTGAGCGGGGCGAGCGCGAGCGAGGGCTTCGAGGACCTCGAGCCCGAGTCCGACCTGCGCGACCTCGACCTCGCGCCGCGCCGCTCCGGCGAACCGGTCGCGCCGGGCGAAGGGTGGCTCGTCGGCGCGCTGGTCGGCCTGCCGTTCGCCTGGCTCGGGCTGCGCCGCGCGGTGCGCCGACGCGGTGATCCGGCCGCGCCCGCGGCCCGAAGGCGGCGCGCGGCGCGACGCCAGCTCGCGCGCGAGCTGGCGCGAGCCGCCGACGCGAACGCACAGGCCGCGGCCTGGACCCGTTTCCTCGCCGCGCGCAGCGGCGAGAGCGAGGCCGCCTGGGAGGGCCGCGACGTGTTCGCCTGGCGCGAGGAGCGCGCGGTCCCCGTGCCCGACGACCTCGCCCGCTCCCTGGCCGAGGTGCAGGAACGGCTCGCCGCGCGGCGCTGGGCGGGGGACGGCGCGCCCCTCGACGCGCGCACCCTCGGAGAACTCGCCGACCGACTCGTGAAAGGAGGGCTCCCGTGAGCGTCGCGTTGCGTCCGATCCTGCGCCTCTTGCTGCTCGCCCTGGCCCTCGCCGGGCCGGGCTTCGCGGTCTCCTCCGCGGAGGGTCCGCTCTCCGAACGCGAGCGGGATGCGCTCGCCGCCTACCGCGCCGAGGACTACGCCGCGGCCCGCGCGCACTTCCTGGCGCTGCTCGACGGCGAGCCCCGCCCCGCGGGGGCCGAGCGCGGGCGCCTGCTCTACAACCTGGGCAACGTCGCCGCCCGTCAAGGCCGCTGGCGCGAAGCCGTCGGTTGGTACGAGGCCGCGCGCCGCCGCGCCCCGCGGGACTCCGACACCTTCACCAACCTCGAGTTCGCCCGCGGCCAGGCCGGCTTCGCGCCCGCCGACCGCGGCGACCTGGCGGCGACGGTCCAGCGCCTGCTCGGGCTGTGGACGCCGGCCGAACGCCGGGCGTGGGCGCTCCTGGGTGTCCTGTTGGCCGCCGCCGGATTCGCCTACGAAGCGCTCCGCGGCGGCGCGCTCGGCCGCCGCCTGGCGCTCTTGGGCGCGGCGGCCCTGGCCCTGTGCTGCGCGCCCTGGCTGCACGGGCGCCTGGGCGAGCTCGACGATCCGGTGCTGGTGATCGCGGAGGGTCCCGTGGGCGCGACGAGCGAGCCGCGGGCCAGCGCTGCGCGGCTCTTCGAGGTCGGCCCCGACACGCGCCTCGAGCGCCTCGGCACCTTCCTCGACTGGACCCAGGTGCGCCACCCGCGCGCCGGCGCGGGCTGGATCCCGAGCGACGCGTTGTTCCCCCTCGAGCGCTGACGCGGAGTCGAGACCGGCGTCGCGGCCACCGCGCTGCTGCTCCTTGAGGGGGGGGAGAGGGCATCCCCCGATCCGGCTGCGGCTCGCCGGCGGGCTCGGGGTCCTGCGCGCTGCACGCAGAAGTCGGGCTGCTCGAGCAGGCCGCGGGGCAGGGAACGGATAGCTCTGATTAGGGACGGATGGCATGCTCTAGCCGCCCCTAGAGCTATAATCTGTGTAGTATAACTAGCTATATGTGCCCTCAAGATCCGATCCCAGTCCTACAGGCCGCCCTGCGGGCCCTCGGCGAGCAGGTCTCCCGGGGAGGCCTCGCCGGATCGGCACGCCTCTTCGTGGTGGGCGGGGCCGCCGGGGTGCTGACGGGTCTGCTCGCTCCGGCCAGAACGACTGAAGATGTGGACGTGACCCTGGTGGAACCGGCGGATGCTTGGGAAGAGGTGCGCGGGGCGGCGGAGCGGGTGGCTTCGGACCTAGGGTTACCGAAGACCTGGCTCAACGACGAGTGCCGGACCTTTGCCTGGAAGCTCCCCGCAGGGTGGAAGGGGCGCTGCTCGCGGTACGAAACCTACGGGCCTCTGGAGGTCTGGACCCTCGACCGCCGGGACTTCATCGCAGCCAAGATCCTGGCCGAACCGCCGCGGCCTCAGGATCTCGAGGACCTCCGCTCCCTCGAGCCGACCAAGGAGGAGTTGGACTTCGTCCGTCGGCACGTCGCGTCCCTGCAGGCAGAGTGCCTCGATCCCGACAGCGGATTCTACGCGGCTCATGCCGTGCTCGAGTTCTTGGAGGGCGAACCGTGAGCATCCCCCAGATCGAGTCCCCCGAGCGCGCCTGGGCGCGGGTCGGCATCTTGTTCGCTTGCGAACCTGCGAACGAGTCCCCCGACCTCGAGCGGCTGCTGCTCGCGACCGCGCGGTGGGCGCCCGAGAACTCGCGCCTCATTCCGGCGGCGGTGACATGGCTTGCGACCTGTGGCGACTTCGTCGCCCGCCATCGCCTCGCCAGCCTGGCGCGGGCTGAACTGGAACCGGAGGCGCGAGCCGTGTTGGAGCTCATCCTCGAGGAGGCCGTCCGGCATGGCGCCAGCCCCAAGCTCCGCATCGGTCGTGGAGGGCGGGGCGCCGAGCCGGCGTTCGACCCACCAGCACCCTTGCCCAAGGTTCAGCGGGGCCATGCCGCCCTTGCGCTGCTCGCGGAGCAGAACTCCAGCTACATCGCACGGCGCCTCGGCCTGTGGTTCCCGCCGGTGGAGCTGAGGCCCGAGATCCTGCGCCCGCCGCGCTGGATCCTCGCGCGGAACCCGACGTACTACGATCGCATCGTGCGCAAGGGCGACCTGCGCGCGAGCATTCTCGAGACCCTCGCTCGCGATGTCCGGGATCGGCGGGCCTGGTCCGAGTCCCACCTCGCAGGCCTCGTCGGTGCGACCCTCCCCGCCGTGCGCGCGGCCCTCGCGGACCTGACCCTCGAAGGCCGGGTCGAGCGCGGCGCGGCTCCATCGAACGGAAGGGACCACCCCGTCCGTCTGCTGGAGGGGGCGCGGCCCGCGCTCCTCTTCGCGCCGCGCGGCCGGGCGCCGACGGGAAACTCGGCGCCCGGTTAGGACGCAGGAGCGACTCCCACCACGGGGCTAGCCCGGGTCATTCAGTGCGACACGAAGGTGTATGAGACCCAGCAGATGAAAGTTCTGCCCGTGGAAGGGGTGGTTCACCACGGTAGCTACTCGGGTAGCCGGCCAGGCAACTGACCGGGCTGAAGCCCCGAGGACGACAGGCCGTCAAGGCCGGTCCAGCGAACCCACAGGCCGCAACATGCGTGAATCCTGAGCCGGCCTCGAAAGTGAAGTTGTGGATGCCGACCCGCCTGAACAACGGGCAAGGCCGCAGTGCGCCCGGGATGAAACCACTGACCGCACCGGGCGCGGGGTCGCAGCCCGCAGCGTGTCCCTGGGGCACGGTCGAATCGGGATTCGGAGGGCTCGTGGTACCGACGAAGCCGAGTAACGCCGGTGGAGGGACGGGGCCCTGCTTCTGGAGCACTTCTCAAGGAAGCTCGGAGGGGAGATTGGCACCGACTTCTTCGTCCTCTCGCGTGCCATGTGCACCTCCTGTCGTACGGTCCAGCGCATTGTTGATCAGCGGCAGGACGGACGCCGGCCCGCTGTACTGGCCGGTCAGATCGCACGCCTCGACGCGTCTCGGGCCGCCGCGCCACGAAGCGGTCCGTTCACACGGACCTCCTGCAGCCGTGTGCTGCGGATGGCGCGCAGGGTTCGGGCCGCAGGAGATCAGGCACCGTAGCGCACGAGGAGCGAGCGGGACTTGGGCGTGTGGATGTACACGCCGCGCTCATCGCTCGCGCGCAGGATGCCCTTGTGGAGCCAGGTGCAAATCGTTCCGGAAGGCACTCCCGTCTCCAAGAGCTCCTGGCGGCTGATCTTGCGCTTGCGCTTCGTCCTGGGCGCGGCGGCCCTGGTGCCGCGCTTCGCGGCGGTCTTCTCGGCGGAGGCTCGCGCGCTCTCCACGGCGCGCGGCTCGGCGGCACCCGATTCGGCCGCACGCTGCTTCCGTGCCCGCGGCCGAGCCGGGGAGGAGACCGGCTGTTCGTCGAGTTCGATACCGAAGACGCGCGAGAGGTTGCCCTCGACCGTGGGCGTGCCGGCGGGGATGGCCGATGCCTGTCCGGGCAGGGCGGCGCTGGCCACGAGCTCGGCGGGGTCCACGCCGCGTAGGAGGAACAGGAGCTCGGGACGCTCGTCCAGGCGCGCGCCCACGCCGTAGAGCACCGCGGCCAAGTGCTTGCAGAGCGAGGCCCAGTCGGGGCACGAGCACCCCATGCGGACGTGCTTCAGGTCGGGCAGCAGGCCGCCCTTCTCCATCGTCATGGTCGCCATGACTTCGGACGAGATGCGTCCCTCGAGCAGCTCGATCAAGGAGCCGATGCCTCCGGCGCAGCGCCTGCGGATGCATTCCCAGTCCGCCGACTTGCAGGGCTCGAGCTCGATCCGCTGCGCATAGATGTCCGAGCCGATGACCTGGGCCCTGACCTCTCCGGTGCGGATCTCGAGGTGCAGGACCGAGCCGTTGCGGACGTAGGTACGCCCGCGCGGGAGACGGTTCACGAAGTCGTGGAAGCTCTCGATGTGGTCGCACCAGGCTCGGCCCCAGGCCGTCGTCGCGATGGCGCGGCCCTCGATGTGAACAGGCTCGAGGGTCGTGCCGCGCTTGCGCGCCCGCTGCACCTCGAGCGCCGCCTGTCTACGGCGCAGGGCCATCGGAACGTAGGGGCGATACCCGCCCCAACCGTAGTCGTTCCGTCTACTTCTTCTGGGCATGATCGTTCCTGGGTGAGTCTTCAGCTCGTTGCCCGCCGAACGTCCAGGGCTACGAGCTGCAGCAGCTCCTCGCTCTCCATCTCCGTCAGAGCCGCCTCGGCCGTGCCGCCCAGGAGCTCCACGGCGAGCTGGCGCTTGCGCTCGAGCATGGCGTCGATCTGCTCCTCGACCGTGCCGCGGCAGGTGAACGCGTGCACGAGGACGTTGCGGTGCTGGCCGATGCGGTAGGCGCGGTCGGTGGCCTGGTTCTCGACGGCCGGGTTCCACCAGCGGTCGAAGTGGATCACGTGGTTGGCGGCGGTCAGGTTCAGGCCCGTGCCGCCCGCCTTGAGGGAGAGCACGAAGAAAGGCGCGCCGCCTTCCTCCTGGAACTCCTCGACCAGGCGCGCGCGTCGCTTCACCGGCGTTCCGCCGTGCAAGACGAGCCCGGGCCGGCCGAAGAGCTGCGCCAGATACTCGGCCAGGGGCCCGGTCAGCTCGCGGAATTGGGTGAAGACCAAGAGCTTCTCCTGGCGCGCCGCGATCGTCTCGCAGAGCTCCGCCAGGCGCGCAAACTTGCCGCTGTCGGCGGGCGCGTAGTCCCCATCGCCCGTCCACTGCGAGGGATGGTTGCAGATCTGCTTGAAGCGCAGCAGGGCCGCCAGGACGACGCCCCGGCGCGCGATGCCGTCGGTTCCCTCGAGCGCCTGGGCGAGTTCCCGCACGGCCTCCTCGTAGAGCGCGACTTGCATCCGCGAGAGTCCGCAGTGCACCGTCAGCTCGGTCTTGTCCGGGAGGTCCTGGACGATCGCGCGGTCGCTCTTCATCCGCCGCAGGATGTAGGGGCGCAGGAGGCGGCGCAAGGGTCCAAAACCCGGCCCGCCCACTGTGCCCAGGCGGCGCGTGAAGGAGGTGAATTCAGGAACCGTGCCGAGCAGGCCTGGGCAGAGGAAGTCGAAGAGCGACCAGACCTCTCCCAGGCGATTCTCGATCGGCGTGCCGGTCAGGGCGAAGCGCATGCGGCTCTGGAGAGCCTTCACGCTGCGCGCCTGGCGCGTGCCTGGATTCTTGATGGCCTGAGCCTCGTCGATCACGACCAGGCCCCAGCTCCGCGCGCGCAGCCAGGTGGTGCGCGCGAGGGTGCCGTAGCTCGTGACCACGACGTCGACCCCCTTCAACCCGCCGGTGCCGAGCGCGTCGAGCTCCTTGAGGGAGAGCTCCGAGCGGTGCGCGACGGCGACGCGCATGGAGGGCGCGAACTTCGAGAGCTCCACCTGCCAGTTGCCGAGCAAGGAGGCCGGCACGACGATCAAGTGCGGGCCGCGCTCGCCTTGGCGCGCGAGCACGAGCAGGAGGGCGATGACCTGGATCGTCTTGCCGAGCCCCATGTCGTCGGCCAGGCACCCGCCCAGCCCGAGCCGCGCGAGCAACAGCAGCCAGGCGACGCCTTCCCTCTGGTAGGGTCGCAACGTGCCGCGCAGCGCGGCACCCGGGTCGCAGGCGGGGGCAGCCGCGGGGTCTTGTAGCTCGCGCAGCAGCTCGGCCAGCCAGGGGCCCGCCTCGACGCCCGTCCACTCGGTCGCCGGGCCTTTCTTCGCATCCTCGGCTTCGCTCCAGCCGAGACGCTGGGCGCCGGCGAGCAGGCGCATGCCCTGGGCGAAGCCCAGGCCTCCCTCGCCCGCCTTCTTGGCCACCGTCTCGAAGAGTTCCACGGCCTGTCGCAGCCGCTCGGGATCGACCTCGACCCACTGGCCACGCATCAGCCGCAGGCCGCGCGCGCCAGCGAGCACCTCGCGCCGCTCCTCGGGCGAGAGCACGCGGTCCTCCATGCACAGCGCGGCGTCGAAGCTCAGCATGGCCGCCACGCCGAGCCCCACTGGCTCCTCGGCACCGACGCGCGCCCTGGCCTGCACGCGGCTCGGCCGTCGGCCCTTCCACCAGTCGGGTACGCGCACGACGACGCCGGCAGCCTCGCACTCGGGGATCGCGAGCAGGAAGGCGTAGGCCTCCTCGGCCGTCCACGCGAGGGGCTGGTAGAGCCTCCCCGAGGTCTCCAGCGACTTCACGAGCGGGCTCTTCTGCGCGGCCACGTGGACGGGGCGCAGGAGCCGCAGGATCTGGTCCCTGTCCGCGCGCGGGTCGGCGAGGGCCCTGCCGAGGGGCACGTGACGGATACGGCCGGAGTCTCCCACGCCGCTGGCGTAGGTCGCCAGGAAGGCGAAGGGCGTGAGCTGGTCGTCCTTCTGCTCGGCGAGGTGGAAGGTCACGCGGCCGACCGCGTGCCAGGCGGGGTTGAGCGACTGCAGGTACTCGTGCACGGTGCCGGCGAAGCTCTCGAGCTCCGAGGTCACGACCGCGTCGATTGCGCGCCACGCATCGGTCAGAGTATGGGGCGTCGCGTACTCCGCGCCGAGGATCGGCGGCAGAGCGTCCAGGAGCCCCGACAGCTCCTCCGCCGGCGGCTCGAGCGCTGCGCGGTCGGCGCCGTCGACTCGCGCGCGCAGGGCGATGAGGTAGCGTTTGGCGAGCTCGCGCCCAAATGCCAGCGACGGGCTCAGCGCGCTCGCGAGCTCTATCGACGCCAAGTGCAAGAGCCCCGCCCCGAGCCCCGTCTCGAAGGCGCGCTCGATGGCCGCCGCGCGCGCCCGCGGCAGGTGTTCCGCGTCGGCAAGGGCCATCGAGGTTTCGAGCCGCAGTTCGCCGCGCGCGGAGAGGGCGAGGCCGAGCGGCGAGCTCGGGTCGGAAGCGCGGCGGTCGTGGGTGCGCGGCATGGAGCAGTTGCGAGGCCCGTCGTGAGTGGCGCCATGATAGGCAGCCCGCGCTGCTCCGCGATGGTGTAGGGCGTCGGGCTTCCACGGCCGGTCTCGCTACCCGGGATCGAAGAGGGGGCGCGCCGTGCAGGCGCGCCCCCTCGGGGTGGAATCGGGGCGCTCCCCGCCATGGGGAACCGCCGGGGTGTCGGTCAGGGCGTGAAGGTCACGGCGATGGCGTTCGAGAAGTTGAAGCCCGTGCCGCAGGGGCCGAGCGGATCGCGGTACCAGTTCTGGAATCGCCAGGTCTGGCCGGGGTTGATCCAGAAGAAGGGCGGCAGGTTGGTGATGGTGAGGTTGACGATGCCCGGTCCGAGGGTCGTGGTGCCGCCGGCGCCCGAGTTCTGCGGGGGCAGGAAACGCGCCACCTGTCCGCCGACGCAGCGGATGCCGTCGCCGAAGAGCACGTTCACCGGGTTCGTGCCGATGTAGTAGATGCCGAACTGGAAGGGCGGCAGGCTCGTCGTGGTGAGGACCAGGTTGTCCGCTCCGACGCTGGTCGTGCCGCTGGCGGTGAGCAGGGCGCCCGCGCCGCTCGAGTTGCGGCAACCGGCGGTCGGGTCGGGGTTGATCACGCAGATGCCGCCGTTGGGGCAGAAGCAGTAGGGCGTGCCGACGGTCGTCGGCTGGCAGCTATCGGGAATCCCGTCCTGGTTGGCGTCGGCGACGATGCCCAGGGCGATCGCGACCGCGTCCTCGATGCCGTCCCCGTCGCAGTCGAAGATCGTCTTGGCCTTCGAGTCGAGGGCGTTGAGGTCGTCGCCGAAGGTCACGTTGTGGGTGCGGCGGGTGAGCAGTCCCAGGTTCTCGGCGGCGACGTAGATGCCGGGGAAGGGCGAGACACCGCCCATGAAGGTCGGCAGGGGCACGGTCAGGATGTCACCCGGCTCGATCGGCAGGCCGAAGATGCTGTCGGGCATGCCGATCACCGCCGAGCCGCGCCGCACCGAGAAGAGCAACATGTCGGTGTTGCCGTTCAGCCACTGGTTGGGCTGCATCGAGGGCTGGAAACCGAAGTTGAAGTTCTCGCGCAGGATCAACGCGTCGAGGTCATCGGTGTCGGGCCCGAAGAAGTCGAGGCCCAGCACCGCGGCCGGGGCGTAGACCATCGGCAGGCCGCCGGCTCCGAGCGTGAGCACGTCGCCGCCGACGAACCCGTGGGCGAGGGCCGAGAAGCCGTTCGGAACGCCGGTCAGGGGGTCGACGAAGCTCGCGTCGAGGGAGAAGAAGGGGACTTGCACCGTGCCGGGGTTGGTGCCGTCGCCGAAGTCGAAGGCGTCGACGTCGTCACCCGGGGTGGGCGGCAGGGACGGCGGGTTCGGCTCGCGCAGGCCCAGGCCGGGGTACGAGAAGCCCGAGCCGCTCGGCAGGCCGTCGCCGTCGATGATGCCCACGTTGCGCGGCGGCACGGCGAAGGGCGGCAGCGGGCCGAGGGGCAGGCCGAAGTCGGTGAAGAGGTCGGCGCTGATGTCGGCCACCGGCGCCTCGCTGAACACGCTGGGGGTGACCGGGTTCGGAATGCCGGCGGCGAAGGCGTCCACCGAGAACAGCAGCATGCCGCCGGGGACGAGGCCGCTCGAGTTGGGCGTCATGTCGTGGTCGCGGCCGAAGGAGAGGGCGTCGACCTCGATGCGGCAGTTGAAGCCGGGCGGGTGTCCCACGCAGCCCGGTTGCCCCAGGAGGCCCAGGCCGCCGGGCCCACCGGTGAGGGAGATGCGCGGGACCGGGAGCGGGCCGGGGGCCGGCAGGCCGTTCGCCGTGCAGGGGCTGAGGATGTCGCCCTCGGTGATCGCGACGCCCGTGGCGCAGTCGCCGGCGGCGATCGTCGGGCCCTGGTAGGTGATCGAGAAGGTCGTGTCCGGCAGTTGCTGCGCGGCCGCCGGCGCGGCGAGCGCCAGTCCGGCCAGCAGGGAGCCCGTGGAGCGGAAGGAGAGGGGGGTCTTCATGGTGGGATCAGCGGGTCGAGACTGGGGGTCGGATCGCGGGTCCGGCGGCCAGCGGGCCGCGCGGGGGGAGCCCGGACTGGAGCCCCGCCGACTCCAAGGGCGCGCGGCGCGCGGCGCTGGACAGGGAGCTCGAAATTCCCCCGCGCGCTCGCCCCCGGTCCGCCCCGAACGCGAACCGGGGGCCGGCCATCAGGCCGACCCCCGGCGGGTCGCGAGGAACTCGAGCGTCGCTCAGGGCGTGAAGGTCACGGCGATGGCGTTCGAGAGGTTGAAGCCCGTGCCGCAGGGCCCGAACGGATCGCGGTACCAGTTCTGGAAGCGCCAGGTCTGGCCGGACGTGATCCAGTGCACCGGCGTGAAGTTGGCGATCGAGAAGGCCACGATGCCCGGGCCCAGGCTCGAGGTGCCGCCGGCGCCGGAGTTCGTGGGCGGGTTGAAGCGCACGATGTTGCCGCCGACGCAGCGGATACCGTCGCCGAACAGCACGTTGACCGGGTTCGGGCCCATGAAGTAGAGGTTGAACTGGAAGGGCGGCAGGCTCGTCGTCGTGAGCACCAGGTTGTCGGCGCCCACGCTCGTCGTGCCCGTCGCGCTGAGCAGGGCCCCCGCGCCGGTCGAGTTCATGCAGCCGGCGTTGGCATCGGGGTTGAAGCAGATGCCGCCGTTCGGGCAGAAGCAGTAGGGCGTCCCGACCGTCTGGCAGCTATCCGGGATGCCGTCCAGGTTGACGTCGGCGACCAGGCCCAGGGCGATCGCCACCGAGTCCTCGATGCCGTCGCCGTCGCAGTCGAAGAGCAGGCCGTCGATCGTGTCCAGGGCGTTCAGGTCGTCGCCGAAGACCGCCGGCAGGCCGGCCACCGAGCGCGAGGTCAAGAGGCCCAGGTTCTCGGCCGCGATGTAGATGCCGGGGAAGGGAGAGACGCCTCCGAAGGCGGTCGGCAGGGGCACCGTCAGGATGTCGCCGACCTCGATCGGCAGGCCCCAGATGCTGTCGGGCATCCCGACCACCGCCGAGCCGCGCCGCACCGAGAACAGCAGCATGTCGGTCGCGCCGCTCCACCAGGTGTTGGGCTGGAACGAGGGCTGGAAGCCGGGCACGCCGTTCTCGCGCAGGGCCAGCGCGTCCAGGTCGTCGCTGTCGGGCCCGAAGAAGTCGAGGCCCAGGGCCGCCGCCGGGGCATAGACCGCCGGCACCCCGCCGATGAGGGTCAGGACGTCGCCGCCGACGAAGCCGTGGGCCGCTGCCGAGCCGGTGTTCGGGAACCCGAACCAGGGGTCGACGAAGGGCGAGTCGAGCGAGAAGAAGGGCACGGAGGCCGCGGTCACGTTCTCGGTGAACTCGAACGCGTCCACGTTGTCGCCCGTGCTGGGCGGCGGGGTCGGGAAGTTCGGCTCGAGGATGCCCAGGCCCGGGTAGGTGGCGCCCGAGCCGCTCACCAGGCCGTTGCCGTCGAGCACGCCGACGTTGCTCGGCGGGACCGCGAAGGGCGGGAGCGGGCCGGGGGGCAGCATCAGGCTGGCGAAGATGTCGCTGCCCGCTTCGCCCCAGGGGCGCTCGGTGAACACGCTCGGCACCGGCGCCGCGAAGCCGCGCGCGTGTTGGTCGACCGAGAACCAGACCTTGCCCATCCCGACCGTGCCCGAGGAGGGCGGAGCCAGGTCGCCGTCGACGCCGTAGGAGAAGGCGTCGACCTCGACCGCGCAGGGCACTCCGGGGGGGTGACCGACGCACAGCGGGTGGAGCGCGAGGTTCAGCCCGCCCAGGCCGCCGCTCAGGGCGGTGCGCGGGATCGGCAGCGGACCGAGGGCGGGCACGCCCCCGGGGGTGCAGGGGGCGAGCAGTTCGCCCTCGGTGATCGGGATGGCCGTGCCGCAGTCGGGCAGGGCGATGGTCTGGCCGTCGTAGGTGATCGAGAACATCACGCGCGACTGGGCCGCCGCGAAGGGGGAGAGGGCGAGACCCGCGGCCAGGACTCCAAGGGAGCGCACTCGGATTCGGGTGTTCATGGGGATCTACTGGGGCATCCGCCCCGGGGACTGTGTGCCGTCGGACAGGGCCGGTCCGAGGGACCGGCGGGACCGCATGTCGGTCGCTGCCAAGGGAGGCTCCCGCCCGAGCCTGGACAGCAAACTCCCGGGAACCGATTTCCGATAGCCCCCCTCCCGCGCCGACAGGGCCTAGAGAGGGGCCCGCCCGACGGGCCCGACGCGCCGGCCTCCTGTCCCCGAGTTCCCATGCCCCAGACCTCCCCGCACCTCGCCACGCCGACCGACCCGCGTCCCTTCGATCTGTTCGGGGTCGACGAGGAACTCCTGCGCCGCGTCCTGGCCGAAGCCCTGGCGCGCGGCGGGGACCTCGCCGACCTCTACTTCCAGCACCGCCGCTCGACCTCGATCTCCCTCGAGGACGGGGTGGTCGACCAGGCCTCGAGCGTCGTCGACCGCGGGGTCGGCGTGCGGGTCGTCGTCGGGGACCAGACCGGGTACGCCTTCAGCGAGGACCTCGACGAGGTCGCCCTGCGCCAGGCCGCGCGCACCGCGGCCGCCATCGCCGCCGGGGCGCGCCGCGTGCCGCCCCAGGCCCTGCGGCGCCGCGCGGGACGTTCCCTCTACCCCGTGCAGCGCGCGGGGGATGGGTTGGACGTGGCCTCGCAGGTGGCCCTCGTGCGGCGCGCCGAGGGCCTCGTGCGCACGCGCGAGCCGAACGCGTTCAAGGTCTCGGTGCGCTGGACGCACCTCGACGACCGCGTGGCCCTGGTGACGAGCGAGGGCCTGGTGTGCGCCGAGCGCCGACCCATGAGCCTGCTCGGGCTCTCGTTGACCCTCGAGCGCGACGGCGTGCGCCAGAGCGGCGGCGCGAGCCTCGCTGGCCGCCATGGCCTCGAGCACTACGACGACACGCGCCTCGCCGCCCTGGCGCAGGATGCGCTCGAGCGCACGCGCATCCTGTTCGAGGCCCGCCGGCCGCCGGGGGGCGAGATGCCGGTCGTGCTCGCCGCGGGCGCGTCGGGCATCCTGCTGCACGAAGCCGTGGGCCACGGCATGGAGGCCGACTTCAACCGCAAGCAGACCTCGATCTACGCCACCCTGCTGGGTCAACGCGTGGCGCAGGAGTGCGTGACGATCGTCGACTCGGGGCTGCACCCGGGCGAGCGCGGCGCGCTCGATTTCGACGACGAGGGCGAGGCCGCCCAGCGCACGGTGCTGGTCGAGAACGGAGTCCTGCGCTCCTACCTGCACGACCGCATCAGCGCGCGCCACTACGGCGTCGCGCCCACGGGCTCGGGCCGCCGCGAGAGCTTCCGGCACGCGCCCCTGCCGCGCATGCGCTGCACCTACATGGAGAACGGGCCGCACACGCGCGAGGAGATCCTGGCCTCGGTCAAGCGCGGCATCGTCGCCGAGACCTTCCTCAACGGCCAGGTGCAGATCGGCGCCGGCGACTTCACCTTCTTCGTCAAGAACGGCTGGCTGATCGAGGACGGCAAGCTCACCGCGCCCATCAAGGACGTGAACATCATCGGCAACGGCCCCGAGGCGCTGCGGCGCGTGACGATGGTGGGGGACGACCTGGCGCTCGACACGGGCGGTTGGACCTGCGGGAAGGAGGGCCAGTCGGTGCCCGTCTCCCAGGGGCTCCCCACGCTGCTGGTCTCGAGCCTGACGGTGGGGGGCGCCCATGCGTGAGGAACTGCTCGAAGAGGCCGCGCGCGCGGTCGAGCTGGCCCGCGCGTCGGGCGCGGACGGGGTCTGTGCCAGCGTGGGCGCCAGCCGCGGTCGGGACTTCACCTGGCGCGGCGGGCGGCTCGAGAAGGTGCAAGAGGACACCAGCCGGCGCCTGAGCGTGGCGCTGTACGTCGACGGGCGTTTCTCGACCCACGCCACGAACGACCTCGAGCCCGCGCGCCTGCGGACCTTCCTGGCCGACGCGGTGGCGCTCACGCGCCTGCTCGAGCGCGATCCCTTCCGCTGCATCCCGGACCCCGCGCTGTACGCCGATCGCCCGCGGATCGACCTCGAGCTCTCCGACCCCGCGCTCGACGCGCTCTCGACCGAGGACTGCCTCGAGCTCTGCCGCGCCCTGCACGACGCGGCCGCCGATCACCCGGCGGTGGTCTCGGTCCAGAGCCGCGTGATGGTCGGCCAGGGCGCGAGCGCGCGCGTCACCTCGAACGGTTTCGCCGACGCGGAGGCCGGCGGCTCGTTGTGGTACGGCGCGGAGGTCAGCGCGCGCGACGGCGACGCCCGCGTGCCCGAGGCTTCGCGCTACGCGGGCGCGCGCCACCGCGCGGACCTGCCGGACCCGCGGCGCCTGGGGCGCGAGGCCCTCGAGCGGGTGCTCGCGCGCCAGGGCGAGGCCAAGCTCGCCAGCGCGCGCACCACGCTGGTCCTCGATCCCCTGGCCGCGGCCAGCCTGCTCGGGCGCGTGCTCGGCGTGCTCACGGCGGGCGCGGTGCAGCAGGGTCGCTCCTACTTGGCGGGCAAGCGCGGCGCCGCGTTGGCCTCGCCCCTGCTCTCGCTGACCGACGATCCGCTGATCCCTCGCGGGCTCGCTTCGCGGCGCTACGACGGCGAGGGCATCAGCGCCCGGCCGCTGGCGCTGGTCGAGGGCGGCGTGCTCGCGAACTACTACGTCGACACCTACTACGGCAGAAAGCTCGGTTGGGAGCCGACCAGCGGGTCGCGCTCCAACGTGCGCGTGGCCCTGGGCGAGCTGGACTTGGCGGGGTTGGTGCGCGCCGCGGGGAGCGGTTTCTACGTGCGCGGCTGGCTCGGCGGCAACGCCAACCCGACCAGCGGCGACTTCTCGTTCGGCTTCCAGGGCCAGCGCATCGAGGGCGGAGCACTCGGCGCACCCGTGTCGGAGATGAACGTCACCGGCAACTTCCTCGAGCTGCTGCCGCGTCTCGCGGCGCTGGGCAACGACCCCGATCCGAGCTCGACCCTCATGGCCCCGAGCCTGCTGTTCGAGGACGTCGAGTTCAGCGGACGCTGAGCTCCCCTCGGGGCGCGGGAAGGGGCGCGCTCGGGGGCCCCAGCGCGGGCGTGGGCGCGCGGCTCCGCGCTCCGCGGCGGGCTGCGTGGAGCCGGGCGCGGCGCCGCGGTACAAAGGCCCCTCGGCCCCCAGCGGGCCCAGGCCCCCGACCATGCTCCGACCCTTCGCCGCTCTCCTCCCGTTCGCGTGCGTGTTGTCCTGGCTCGTGTCCCCCGCGGGCGCGCAGGAGGGGACCTTCGCCATCCGCGGCGCGCGCATCCTGCCCGTCGTGGGCCCCGAGCTGCGTTCGGGGACCGTGCTCGTGCGCGAGGGCAAGATCGCCGCCGTGGGCGCGCAGCTCGAGCTGCCCGAGGGCGTGCCCGTGCTCGAGGCCGAGGGCCTGGTGCTGATCCCGGGCCTCGTGGATCCCTACTTCGAGGTCGGCGGGCGCGGATCCCGCGCCGCGACCGAGCCGCCCTTCGTGGACGCGCCGCTCGCCGCCCTGCGCACCCTCGACTCGATCCAGCCCGGTCATCCCGCGCTGCGCCGGGCAGCCGCGCGGGGCGTGACCACGGCCAACCTCGTGCCCGGCGGGGAGGCCGCGCGCGGCGGACAGACGGCCTACGTCAAGCTGCGCGGGCGCACGGTGGAAGAGATGGCGATCGACCTCGGCCCGCGCACCGGGGGCCTCGAGCTGCGCGGTCCGGCGGGCGGGTCGTGCTTCGGGGAAGGCAGCCCGGGCGCCGCGCTCCGAGCGTCGCTCGAACGCGCGGCGGCCTACCGCGCGGAGCTGCAACGGCACCGCGAGCGGCTCGCGGCGGGGGAGGAGAGCACCGCGCCGGCCCCGGACCCCGTGGCGCAGGTGTGGGTCGAGGTGCTCGAGCGCCGCCGCACGCTGCACGTGCGGCTCGAGGTGCTGGGCGACCTCGAACCGGCGCTCGAGCTCGCCGCCGCCTTCGGACTCGAGCTCGCGCTGCAC
The DNA here is from genome assembly GCA_964394665.1 of uncultured Planctomycetaceae bacterium. Taxonomy (GTDB): domain Bacteria; phylum Planctomycetota; class UBA1135; order UBA1135; genus CAYMYN01. Next base: position 16,089 of record CAYMYN010000038.1, on the reverse strand, counting down.
GCGCGCGGCGCGGCGCTGGGCGCGGAGTTCGACGGGCCGCGCCTGGCGGAGTTCTGGGCCGCGGCGGGCCGGGGTGGCCGCGCGTTGGCCCTCGACCCCTTCGGCCTGGGCCTCGACGGAGCCGGGCCGACCGAGCCCGTGCTGGCCGAGGGAGCCGAAGGGCTGCGCTGGGTGCTCGACACGCCCGACGCGGCGGCCGACGCGCGGCCCTTCCTGCACGCCGGCGCCCTGGCGCTGCGCGCCGGTTCCAGCCGCGAGGCCGCCCTGCGCGCGTCGACCCTGGACGCCGCGCGCCTGCTCTCCCTCGACGATCGCGTGGGCTCGATCGAGCGCGGCAAGCACGCCGACCTGGTCCTGCTCTCGGGCGATCCGTTCTCGATCTACACCCGCGTGCTCGCGACCTGGATCGAGGGCCAGAAGGTGTTCGATCGCTCCTCGCCCGCGGACCTGCGCCTCTTCACCGGCGGCCAGGCCGTGGCCGAACGTCTGCCGGGCCGCGATCGCGCGCCGACCCCGCCCCAGGTGATCCTCGAGCGCCGCGCGGTCGAGCGTCCGGCCCAGGTGGGGGCCCGCTTCGCGGTCGAGGCCGAGTGGTTGTTCACGGCCGCGGGCCCACCGATCACCAAGGGCGTGGTGCTCGTGGACGGCGGTCGCATCCTGGCCGTGGGCGCCCAGGGCGAGGTCGAGTTGCCGCCCGACACACCGATCTTCCGCGCCCAGGCCGTCACGCCGGGTCTGCTCGACGCACACCTCACCCTGCCCCTCGCCGCGGACGGCGGATGGCCATCCCTCGATCCCGCGCACCCGCGCGCCGCGCGCCTGCGCGCCCAGGGCGTGAGCGTGGTGCAACTGGTGCCCGAGGGCCTCGGCGCCCAGCGCGCCGGCGCCGCCATCGCGCGCACTTTCGGCGACTCGGCCGGCGGCGCCGTGCTGCGCGCGCCGTCGGCGCTGGTGTTCGACCTCGACGCCCCGGGCTCCTCGCCCGCTGCGCGCATGGCCAGCGCGGCCCGCGTTCGCGGCGCGCTGCACGCGGCGCGGACCCACGCGTCGGGCGGCGTGGACGCGCCCGACCTCGCCCTCGTGGCGCGGGCCGCGTCCGGCGAGTTGCCCGCGATCTTCGTCGCCCGGCGGGCCGAGGACCTCTCCACGGCCCTGCGCATCGCGCGCGAGTTCGACCTGCGCTGCATCCTGAGCCAGGCCACCGAGGGGTATCGGGTCGCGGCCGAGATCGCGCGCGCGGCGGCGCCCGTGCTCGTCGCCCCGCCCGTGCTCGGACCGCCCGGCGCGGACAGCGAGCACGGCTGCACCGAGAACGCGGCCCTGCTGCGCGAGGCGGGCGCCACGATCGCGCTGGTCGGCGCGTGGGACCCCGCGTGGGGCGGGGCCTATCCGCTCTCCCTGGCCGCCGGACTGGGGGCGGTCGAGGGGCTCGGCGGGCTCGGGGCCCTGCGGGCCGTGACCCTCGACGCCGCGCGCCTCTTGGGTCTGGAGGCCGAGCGCGGCAGCCTGGAGCGGGGGAAGGCCGCGGACCTCGTGTTGTGGGACGGCGATCCCCTCGAGCCCACGGCGCGCGTCGAGGTCCTGATCGGCGAGGGCCGCGTGGTCTTCGATCGCGCCGCGGGGCGCTAACCTGGTGCCGGTGCCCGCCGGGAAGTTGAAGCGACCCGGAACAGGGCCCAAGAGGGGAGCGCCGTAGACGTTCCCCGCGGGGAACGGCTACGGCGCCTTCTTCTGAGCCCGGCCGAATCGCCGGAGGACCCGACCATGATCACGATCCGACCCAGCGCCGAGCGCGGCCACTTCGACCATGGCTGGCTCGACACCTACCACAGCTTCTCGTTCGGGGACTACCGCGACCCCGAGCACATGGGGTTCCGCAACCTGCGCGTGATCAACGAGGACTTCGTCGCGCCGAACACGGGGTTCGCGACCCACGGCCACCGCGACATGGAGATCCTCTCCTTCGTGCTGGAGGGCGAGCTCGCGCACCAGGACAGCATGGGCAACGGCTCGATCATCCGTCCGGGCGAGGTGCAGCGCATGTCCGCCGGCAAGGGCGTGCTGCACTCGGAGAAGAATCCTTCGCCGGACCAGCGCGTGCACCTGTTGCAGGTCTGGATCCTGCCCGACCAGGCAGGCGGAGAGCCCTCGTACGAGCAGAAGACCTTCGAGCCCGCCACGCGCGCCGATCGCCTGGCCCTGCTGGCCGCCCGCGACGGCCGCGACGGCGCGGTCACGATCCACGCCGACGCCTTCGTGTTCGGCTCGGAGCTCTCCGCGGGCAAGGAGCTCGCGCACACCTTCGAGCCCGGCCGCCACGGCTGGGTGCAGGTGACCGCGGGCGAGCTCGAGGTCGGCGGCCGACGCCTGTCCGCGGGCGACGGCGCGGCGATCTCCCAGGAGACCCGCGTGGCCCTGCGCGCCGGGACGGACGGCGCGGCCTTCCTGCTCTTCGACCTGCGCTGATCCCACGCAGCGCCGTAGCCGCCCCCGGCTACGGCGCCTCGAGCGCGAAGGCCTCGAGGCGCCAGCCCGCGGGTCCGTCCACGATGCGGCTCGCGGTCGCGACCCCCACGCGGTAGTCGAAGCTCTCCACGACGCCCACCCCGAGGGCGCGTCCGAGCACGATGCGGATCCAGTTGCCGTGGGTGCACAGGGCCGCCGCGCCGCCGCCGATCTCGTCCAGCACGCGCTCGATCGCCGCCGAGGCGCGGGCGAACACCTGGGCGTCGCTCTCGCCGCCGTGCGGGCGCCAGTTCCAGGGGTCGCGCCAATAGGACTCGGCGTCCGCGCGCCAGGCGGCGTCGAACTCCGCGAGCGGCCGACCGCTCCAGCCGCCGCGGTCGATCTCGCGCAGGCCGGCGAGCTCGACCCGCGGCGCACGCGCGGCGCGCGCGATCGACTCCGCCATGGCGCGCGCCCGGGAGAGGTCGGAGCCGTAGACCGCCGTCAGCTCCTGGCCCGCGAAGCGCTCCCCCAGGCGCGCGGTCTGCTCGAGCCCCCGCGGCGAGAGGGGCACCTCCCCCGAGCCGTAGGCGCGGGCGCGCCATTCCTCGGCCACCTCGGCGTGGCGCACGAGCCACAGGCTCGCGCCGCTGCCCCGCGAGGGCAGGGCCGCGGGGACGGGCGGGACGGGTGCCCGGGCGGGGCGCGGCGGGGGATCGAGCAGGCGCATGGGGCGCGGAGGGTAGCAGCGCGAGCGGAGGAGCGCGGCCGACGGTTGCCAGCTCTCGACCCTTCCGTAAAGTGCCGGCCCGGATCGTCCCCCAGACCCCGCCGCACCCCCGCCCATGCCCAAGATCACCTTCGCGAAGACCGGCCAGACCCTGGAGATCGCCGCCGGCGGCTCCTTCCTCGAGTTCTGCCAGGAGAACGATGCGCCCCACGACTTCGGCTGCACGGTCGGGAGCTGCGGCACCTGCGTGTGCCTGATCGTGGCCGGGGCCGGCAACGTCTCGCCGATGGACGACGAGGAGCGCGAGACGGTCGAGATGTGCAGCGGCGTCGAGGGCGCGCGCCTGGGCTGCCAACTGAAGGTTCACGGCGACATCACCGTGAAGCAGCCCGTCGAGTGACGGCGGCGCGCGGCTACGACGGGGAGCCCGGTTCGTCCGGCGGCGCGACGAGCCGCAGGAAGCGGGTGTCGGCGAGCGGTACGCGCGCCGGCAACACCCGGCCCAAGAGGCGCAGCACGCGCTCCGCCGTGGCGCGGTAGCCGGTCAGCTTGCCGCCGTAGATCGCCACCAGGCGCGGCACCTCCGGGTCGTCGGTGACGAGCTGCGTCTCGCGCGAGCGGGAGAAGGCGGCGCCCTCGGCCCGCGGCAGGACGCGCAGGCCGGCCCAGGCGGCGACGACCTGCGCCGGGCGGCGCGGGAAGTGGCGCGTGAAGGTCGCGCGCAGGTACTCGACCTCGCCCGGCGTCGGCGCGACGCGCGCGGGGTCGCCCTCGTACACGAGCTCGGTCGTGCCGACCAGGGTGCGCGCGCCCCAGGGCATGGCGAACACCGCGCGGCGGTCGGTGGCCTCGACGTAGTAGATGCCGCGCTCGAGGCTGCCCTCGAGCTCGATGTGGCTGCCGGCGACGAGGTCCACCGCCGGGCCCGGGGGTGTGGGCGTGATGCGCGGGCGCAGGGCGTCGATCCAGGGGCCGGCGGCGTTCACCAGGGTCGCGGCGCTCGCCGAGCGCGCCCGATCGCCGGCGCGCCACTCGACCTGCCAGGTGGCCCCCGCGCGGCGCGCGGCAAGCACCTCGGCGCGCTCGAGCGCCTCGCCGCCCAGCGCGACGCCCGAGGCCACGACCGCGCGCGTCAGGAGCGCGTCGTCGGTCTGGCCGTCGAAGTAGCGGAACACGGCCCGCAGGTCGCGGGTGTCGAGGCCGTCGAGGTCGTCCCAACGGGCGCGGTCGAGCTCGCCGAAACGCGCCGCGTCCCCGAGCCCACCGAGCAGGGCGTACAGCGAGAGCCCGGCGCGCAGCTTCCACGGTGGGCGCGTCGTCGAGCCATAGACCGGCACGTGGAAGGGCACCAGGCGCACCAGATCGGGGGCGTTGGCGAGCAGCAGCGCGCGTTCGCGCAGGGACTCGCGCACCAGGCGCAGCTCGAAGCTCTCGAGGTAGCGCAGGCCGCCGTGGATCAGCTTCGAGGAGCGGCTCGACGTGCCGCAGGCGAAGTGTCCGCGCTCGAGCAGCAGGACGCGATGTCCGGCGGCGGCGGCGGCCTGGAACACGCCCGCGCCGTGGATGCCGCCGCCGATGACGATCACGTCCCAGTCCGGCTCGCGCTGCTTCATCGTCCGTCCTGGGCGGCGAGGGCCGCGGCGAGCTCGGGGCCTTCGAAGCTCTCGAGGGCGAACGCGCCGCGCGCGAGCAAGGCGCGGGCCTCGGCGACGTCGGTGACCTCGTACACCACGAGCTTCGCTCCGCCGGTCTCGAGCGGCCCCGAGCGCGGCAACTTGCGGCGATCGCAGAACACGAACTCGGCTCCGAGGTCGCGCACGCGCGGGGTCGCGAGGTCTTCCCAGGCGTGCAGCACGGGCCCCAGGCGCGTCGGAGCGCCGCGGCGGCGGGCCTCTTCCAGGATCTCGAGCTCGAACGAGATCAGGATCCAGCGCGCGCCGAGGGGCGCGAGGGGCTCCAGCAAGGCGTCGAGCATCGCCTCGGGTCCGAAGACCGCCAACGACTCACCCTTGGCCTCGACGAAGCACTCGGCGCCGGCGTGCGCGGCGACGAGTCGCGCGAAGTCCGCCAGGGGCGCCAGCGGCTCGTCGGCGAAGCGCTCGCCGAAGCGGCCCGACTCGCGCGCGCGCAGGCGCGCCAGCTCGACGTCGCGCTGCTGCATGAAGCTCCCCGGCCGGCCGGTCAGGCGCGGCAGGTCGCCGTCGTGGAACAGCCAGGGCGTGCCGTCGGCGGAGAGCTGCACGTCGATCTCGACCCAGCGCAGGCCGCCCTCGAGCGCTCCGCGCACGGCGCTCAGGGTGTTCTCTGGGTAACGCAGGGCATGGCCGCGGTGCGCGACGACGGGGGGAGCCTCCATGGCGGGGCGAGCCTACGGCCCGGGCGCACCTGAACCAAGGTGGGCGCGGGCGTCGCGCGGTATGCTCCCCGGCCGACGCGACGAACCTGCGATGCACTCCCCGGCGACGACCTCCCCGCAAGCTGACGCCCGGTGCCCCGACTCCCGGCCCGCGCCGCGCGCCTGGAGCGCGGCGGAGGTGCGCGCGGTGCTGGCCTGCGTGTCGATCGCCCTGGGCCTGGGCGCGGCCGCGGTCCTCGCGCTGAGCGTCGCCTTCACGCCCGAGGAACTCGGCGCAGGGCTCCTGCAGCAGCGCCTGGGCCTCGACGCGCGGCCCTGCGTGGGCTGCGCCCTGTGCGGCCTCTCGCGCGCCTTCGCCCACACGAGCCGCGGCGAGCTGCGCGCGGCCCTGGCCCTCAACCCCGCGGTGCTCGCCGCCTATCCCGCGGCCCTCGCCATGGTCGCGAACCTGCCCTGGGCCTGGCGCGCGGCGTGGCGCGCGCGACGGAGCGGACGATGCGCGTCCTGAGCCTCTCGTTCCTGCTGGTGGCCTTCGTCGCGACCCTGGTCGCGCTCGTGCCCTGCCTCGGCGCGCTCAACCTGCTCGCCGTACCGCTCAGCATCGGCGCGGCCCTGCTCGGGACATTGGGGCTGCTCGTCGACCGCGATCCACAGACCGAGCAGGCGCGCGATCCGAGCACCTACCTCGCCGCCCTGCTGGGCGGCATCGGCCTGGCGGTCGTGGGCATGGTGCGCTGTTTCCTCGGTGGAGGGGTCGTGTGAGCTTCGCGCGGCCGCGGCGCCGGACCTGGGTGTCGCTCGCGGCACTGCTGCTCCTCGCGGCCGCTTCGCCCTTCGCCGTGATCCACATGACGCGCATGCCCGGCCAGTCGCACGGGGGCCCCCTGCCGCCGTTCAGCTCCGAGGAGCTCGCGCTCGCCGAGCGCCTCGAGCGCGACGTGCGCCACCTGGCGCTCGCGATCGGCCCGCGCGACCTGTGGAACCCGGGGGCCCGCGAGGCCGCGGCGAGTTGGATCGAGGCCGAGCTCGCCGCCGCGGGCCACGCCGTCGAGCGCGAGCCCTACTTCGTGGGGGCAGGGGTCCACGTCAACGTGGTGGCCCAGGTCCCCGGGGGCGCGCGGGCGGAGGAACTCGTGCTGCTGGGCGCGCACTACGACACCGCGCCGGGCACGCCGGGCGCGAACGACAACGCCTCGGGCGTGGCGGCCCTGCTGGCCCTGGCGCGCCTGCTCGAGGGGCGAACCCTGTCGCGCAGCCTGCGCCTGGTGTTCTTCGACACCGAGGAACCGCCCTCCTTCGGCGGCCCGGACATGGGCAGCCGACACCACGCGCGGGGCGTGCGCGCGCGGGGTGAGGCGCTGGTCGCGATGCTCTCGCTCGAGACCCTGGGTTACTACGACGACGCGCCCGGGAGCCAGCGGTACCCGCCGCTGGTGGGCGCGCTCTATCCGCCGCGGGGCGACTTCGTGGCCGCGGTCGGCGACCTGCGTTCGGCGGCGCTGGTGCGCCGCGTGGTCGAGACCTTCCGCGGGGCGGTGGCCTTTCCCTGCGAGGGCGGAGCCTTGCCCGCCTTCCTGCCCGGCGTGGGTTGGTCCGACCACTCCTCGTTCTGGGCCGAGGGTTTTTCGGCCGTGATGTGGACCGACACGGCGCCCTTCCGCGACGCCGCCTACCACACCGCCGGGGACCTGCCCGAGCGGCTCGACTACCGGCGCCTGGCGCGCGTCGTGCTCGGGCTCCTCGCCGTCACCGAGGAGCTCGCCAGCGGCCCCTGATCCGGGCCGTGGCGCGCGCCCCGGCGATCGGGTCCAATCCCGGGCCCGATCGCGACGGAGGAGTGCGTGCACGAGGAGCCCCCGAACCCCGCCGAGCCGGCCCTCCGCGTCGAGGGCCTGACGCGCCGCTACGAGACGTTCCTGGCGGTCGACGAGCTCTCCTTCGCGGTCGCCCCGGGCGAGATCCTGGGCCTGGTGGGCCCCAACGGCGCGGGCAAGACGACCACCCTGCGCTCGATCGCGGGCATCCTGCCCCTGCAGGCGGGGCGCGTGCACGTCGCCGGCCGGGACCTCGCGCGGGAGGAGGTGGCCGCCAAACAGGCGCTCGCCTGGTCGCCGGACGATCCGCAGCCCTTCGACACCCTGACGGTCGAGGAACACCTCGAGTTCACCGCGCGGCTCTACGGCACGCGCGAGTGGAGGGAACGCGGGGAGAGCCTGCTCGAGCGCTTCGAGCTGACCGAGAAACGCAAGAGCCTGGGCGGCGAGCTCTCGCGCGGCATGCGCCAGAAGCTCTCCCTGTGCTGCGCCTGGTTGGTGCGGCCGCGGGTGCTCTTGATGGACGAGCCGCTCTCGGGCCTCGACCCGCGCGGCATCCGCTCGGCCAAGAACGCCCTGCGCGAGATCGCGGCCGAGGGCACGGCGGTGATCCTCTCCTCGCACCTGCTCGAGCTGATCGAGGAGCTCGCCGATCGCATCCTGATCCTCGACCGCGGCAAGCGCGTGTTCCTCGGCACCCTCGACGAGGCGCGTCGGGCCGCCAACGCGGCCGAGGGCACGCGCCTGGAGGACGTGTTCATCGCCGTGACCGGGGGCGGGGGGGCGACGCCCTCCCAGGTCGGCGCGTGAACACGCCGCTGCTGGGGTCCGCGGCCCTGCGTCACCTGGCCCTGCTCAAGCTGCGGGCCGTGTTCCGGCGCGCGCTGCGCCGCCTGCGCCGGCCCTCGGGCGCGTTGTTCGCGTTGGTCGGGTTGGCGCTCGTCGGCGGCTGGGTCGCCACCCTGCTCCTCGGCGCGCGCGAGCAGCCGCCGCCGCGCCTCGCGCCGGACGACCTGCGGGCCCTGATCCAGGCGGGCCTGTGCGTGCTGCTGCTCGTCACCCTGCTCTCGTCCTTCGCCGCCAAGGGGCTGTATCTGCCGCGCGAGGAGCTCGAGCGCCTCTTGTCGGCGCCCGTCTCGCGCGCCGACCTCGTGCGCTACCGCCTGCAGATCGACCTGGGACGCTCGTTGTTCGGGGCGGTGGTCTTCGGGTTGCTGCTGACCGGACGCCTGCCGGTGGCGGGGTTCGCCTTCTGCGGGGTGCTGCTCGCGATGCTGACCCTTTCGGTCGTGCGCACCACGGCGGCCCTGCTCGTGGGCGCGACGAGCGGCGGCCTGCGGCGCTTGCTCGGGGGTCGCCAGGTGCTCGCGGCGCGCATCGCGGTCGGGATCGTCGTGTGGGTGCTGGTGATGACCCTGGTGATGGGGGACGACCTGTTCGGCGGGCGCTTCGAGACGACGAAACCCCTCGAGCTGCTGCGCGGGGTGCTCGAGTTGCCGGCGGTGCGCGTGTTGCTCGCGCCCCTGTATCCCTGGGCGGCGACGATGGGCGCCGCGGGTTGGGCCGAGTTCGCGGGTTGGGGGCTCGTCTCGTTGTTCCTCTACGGGGCGCTCTTCGAGTTGGCCGCGCGCCTGCCGATCGACTACCGCGAGGTGTCCATCGAGACCTCGCTCGACGTCACGCGGCGCCTCTCGAGCCTGCGCAAACAGGGCGGCCCCTTCGGCGGGCTCGAGCTCTCCAAGGACGCCGGCCTGCAGCGCGTGCCCTGGCTCCTGGGTCGCTCGCCCTTCGGCGCGGTGGCCTGGATCCAGCTCGCCGCGATCCGCCGCAAGGCGCGCGGGGCGGTGTTCGTGGCCCTGCTGGTGCTGGGGCTCGTGACGCTCTTCGCGACCCTCACCGTCCAGGGGAACGACCTGCAGTCGATCGTCGGCGGCGCGGCGATCATCGCGGTGGGGGGGACGATCTACCTGTGCTCGGGCCTGCGCTTCGACTTCCGCTCGGGCCTCGATCGCATGGAGCTGGTCAAGGCCTGGCCGCTGCCGCCCTGGAAGGTGTTCCTGGCCACGATCCTGCCCGAGGTCCTGCTGGCGAGCCTGCTGCTCGCCCTCGCGATCGGCGTGCGCGCGGCGGTGACCGCGAGCTTCCACCCCGCCCTGCTGGGGGTCGTGGCGGCCCTGCCGCTCTTGACGGTCACCTGGGTGGCCCTCGACAACGTGGTCTTCCTCTTCGCGCCGGTGCGCTTCGTCCCCGGTCAGGAGGGCGCCCTGCACCACATGGGCCGCACGATGTTGCTCGTGCTCCTGCGCATGGCGATCTTCTCCGTCGTGGGGCTCCTGACCGCCCTGGCGGGAGCGCTGCTGGCCTTCCTGGCGCGGGAGTACCTCGACTGGCCCGAAGCGGCCGCCCTGTCCCTCGCGATCGGAACGGGCGTCGTGGCCCTGATGGCGTTGGACGTGGCCTTGATCGCGAGCGGCGGTTGGTTCCTGCGGCGCTTCGACGTCTCGCGCGAGATCTCTTGAGACCGTACCTCCGGACCATGCTGCTCGAACTCCTCGTGCTCCTCACCGTCCCCGGATCCGGCGGCGAGCTCCAGTCCCCGGCCTCCGATGCGCCCCTCGTCCGACTCGAGGAGTGGATCGCGCTCGGTCCCGGGCGCAGCGCTACGCCGCCCCCGATCGAGCTCGATCGCGACCAAGCGCGCGTCGCCCTGGAACGCCTGTGGCAGGTGCGCGCGGACGAGCTGCGCGCCGAACGCGCCGCGGCCTTCGCGGACAGGCGCCTCGAGTACGACGGCGTCGCGTTGCGTTGGCTCGAGCGGCGCTTCGGCGACGCGCCCGATGGGCGCCGCAGCCTGTGGATCTCGATGCACGGCGGGGGCGGCGCGCCGGCGGCGGTCAACGACGGGCAGTGGCGCAACCAGATCGGCCTGTACGAGCCGGCGGAGGGCTTCTACGTCGCCCCGCGGGCCCCGACCGACACCTGGAACCTGTGGCACCAAGCCCACATCGACCCGCTCTTCCAGCGCCTGATCGAGACCTACGTCGTGTTGGGCGGCGTCGATCCCGATCGGGTCTACCTGCTCGGCTACTCGGCGGGGGGCGACGGCGTGTGGCAACTCGCGCCGCGCATGGCCGATCGCTTCGCGGCCGCGGCCATGATGGCCGGCCACCCGGGCGAGGCGCGCCTCGACGGCCTGCGCAACCTGCCCTTCGCGCTCTTCATGGGCGCGAACGACGCCGCCTACGACCGCAACCGAATCGCGCGCGAACGGGCTGCCGAGCTGGGCAGCCTGCGCGCCGCCGACCCCGACGGCTACGAACACCTCGCGCGCATCTATCCGGGTCTCGGCCACTGGATGGAGCGCAAGGACGCCGAAGCCCTGCCCTGGATGGCCGCCTTCACGCGCCGCCCCTGGCCATCGAAGGTGGTCTGGTTCCAGGACGACGTGCTGCACGATCGGCTGTATTGGCTCGCGTTGCCCGCCGGCAGCGCGGTAGCGGGCCAACGCTTCGTCGCCGAGGTCGAGGGCCAGACCGTGCGCATCCGCGCGGCCCCGGCGCCCCTCGAGCTGCGCCTCTCGGACACCCTGCTCGACCTCGACCTGCCCGTGACCGTGGAGATGGCGGGGAAACGCGTCTTCGAGGGCCGCGTGCCCCGCACCGCCGCCGAAATCTGGCGCTCGCTGGTCGAACGGGCCGACCCCACCACCGCCTCCAGCGCCCGCCTCGTGCTGCCGAGCCGGGGCTGATCGTTCAGGCGCGCGCGGCGACCTCGTGCAGGACCGCTGCGAGGTGGGGGCGCAGGCGCGCAGCGGTTGCGGCATTGGCGTAGCCGACGAAGGACACCGGCGTGCGGGCATCGAGCGGGACATCGAGCGCTTCGCCCAGCGGGCCCTCGACCACGCAGCCCGCCTCGCGGGCGACGAGGATGGCGGCCGCCACGTCGTAGGGCTTCGCGCTCGTGCAGGGGATCGCGAGCCGCGCGCCGAGCCAGGCGCGCAGGTCGGCCACGAAGCGGTAGGTGCCGAGCGCCAGCAGCGCGAGCTGGCCCGCGTTGCTGATGTACTGGTCCTCGTAGCAATGGGCCAGCGCGGCGCCCTCGTGTCGCTCGAGGCGCGCGAAGAACTCGGCTTCGATGCGCGCCAGCGCGGGGCGCAGGGCGGGCGTGTAGCGGAAGAACGAGAAGTAGCCGTGGTCGACGCGCGCGTCCGCATCGGCCGCGAGCTCGAGCGCGCGCAGCGGCGGCGCGCCCGCGGGGGCCTCGAGCGCGCGTTCGACGAGGCGGCAACCCGCGCCGCGCCGCGCGCTGAACTCGCGCCACGTGCCGGCGCCCGCGGGCGGGAGCTCGCCCAGGAGCGCGGCCTCCACCGCGCCCGAGCGCGGCTCGAGCGCTCCGGGGCCCACGATCGCCAGCGCCGTCCAGGCCGACCGCAGGTCCGCCATCAGATTGCGCGTCCCGTCTATCGGATCGATCACCAGCGCTGATCCACCGTGGTCGAATCCGGCCAGCTCGCGCGGCGCCCCCGCGGGGTCGGGGCCCAGGTGTCGCCAACCGCTCTCCTCGCTGAGCAGCGAGAGCGGCGCGCGGCGCGCGAACCGTTCGTGCCAGGCCGAGACCTCGGCCTCCGCGCCGACGTCGATGGCGAAGGACACGTCACCCACGCCCTGCGCCACGGGCCGCGCCAGGCCCTGGACCGCGCCCGAGGCGCGGGAACGGGCCAGGGCCGCGCGCACCCGGCCGCGGATCGCGCCGAGCAGCTCGCGGCCCGGATCGAGCCACTCGGTGGGGGAGGGGTACGGCGCGCCCATGCCGCGTCGATTGAACGCGCCACGGGACGGCGGAGCAACGCCGCTCCCCGGACCTGCCCGCCTTGAGTCTCCCCCCCAGGGCACTAGAATCGCCGCCCTCGCGCGCGCCGCCGGTCGGTCCCGCGCGAGTCCCCCCGGGCCCCGCAGCAGCACCGCGCCATGACCGACGTCCACGAAGTGATCCTCATCGGCTCCGGCCCCGCCGGCTACACGGCGGCCATCTATGCCGCGCGCGCCAACCTCAACCCGCTGCTCTTCCAGGGCATGCAACCGGGCGGCCAGCTCACCATCACGACGGACGTCGAGAACTACCCTGGCTACCCGGAGGGTGTGCTGGGCCCGGAGATGATGGAGGACTTCCGCAAGCAGGCGGAGCGCTTCGGGACCGACATCCGCTTCGACATGGTCACGAAGGTCGACCTCTCGGCGCGGCCGTTCCGGGTCGAGACCGATTCCGAGTCGTTCCTCGCCAAGAGCCTGATCCTGGCCACGGGCGCGAGCGCCAAGCTGTTGGGCCTGGAGAGCGAGAAGCGCCTGATGGGCCGGGGCGTCTCGGCCTGCGCAACCTGCGACGGCGCCTTCTTCAAGGACAAGGTCGTGGGCATCGTCGGCGGCGGCGACACGGCCATGGAGGAAGCCACCTTCCTGACGCGCTTCGCCAAGAAGGTGATCGTCATCCACCGCCGCGAGGGTTTCCGGGCCTCGAAGATCATGCTCGAGCGCGCCCAGGGGAACCCCAAGATCGAGTGGATGCTGCACAAGATCCCGGTCGAGATCCTGGCCGACGACACGAACAAGGTGCGCGCGGTTGTGCTCGAGGATGCGCGCAGCGGCGAGCGTTCGGAGCTCGCGCTCGATGGGTTCTTCGTCGCCATCGGGCACCAGCCCAACAGCGACCTGTTCCAGGGCCAGCTCGAGCTGGATCCCACGGGCTACGTGCTCGTGCAGCCGGGCACGACGCGCACCAGCGTCGAGGGCGTGTTCGCCTGCGGCGATCTCATGGACAAGGTCTATCGGCAGGCGGTCACCGCCGCCGGGACCGGCTGCATGGCGGCCATCGAGGCCGAGCGTTGGCTCGAGAGCCAGGCCCACCAGGGCATCGGCCAGCACGCCACGGCCTGAGGCGCGGCGACGAGCCATGCAGACCGCCGTTCCGCGCCGCCAAGCAGGCCTGCACGTCGCCGTGACCGGCGCCGGCACCGGCATCGGGCGCGCCATCGCCCTGCGCCTCGCCGCGGAGGGTGCGACCCTGTCCCTGCTGGCGCGCGGCGCGCAGCGACTCGAAGAGACCGCACGACGCTGCCGGGACGAGCACGGCGCACGCGCGCTGGCTTTCGAGTGCGACATCACCGCGGCCGACTCGGTGGAGCGCGCCTTCGACGCGGCCCAGGCCGCCCACGGCTACCTCGGGGCCCTAGTCGCCAACAGCGGCATCGGCGGTCCCAACGAGGCCGGGCCCCAGGACCGCTTCCTCGAGCTGGTCGAGACGAACCTCGCGGGCACCTACCGCTGCCTGCGCGCGGCCGAGGCTCGCCTCGCCGCGGGGCCGGGGCCGCGCAACCTCGTAGTCGTCTCCTCGATCCTGGCCCGCATCGGCGTCCCGGGATACACGGGCTACTGCGCGTCGAAGGCCGGCCTCCTGGGTCTGGTGCGCGCGCTGGCCGCCGAGCTCGCGCCGCAGGCCATCCAGGTCAACGCCGTCTGCCCGGGCTGGGTCGACACCGACATGGCGCGCGAGGGCCTGGAGGGCATGGCCCGTGCGATGGGCGTCTCGTACGAGAAGGCCCACGCCATCGCCATGCAGTCCGTGCCCCTGGGCCGCATGGGCACGCCCGAGGAGGTCGCGGGCCTGATCGCCTACCTCCTCTCCCCCGACTCCCGCGGCATGACCGGCCAATCGCTCGACATGAACGGCGGCGCCTTCATGATCTGACCCGCTCCGCCCCACCCTCCTCTCCAAGGCCCCCGACCCCCAGCCCCCCATCAGCGAGGCGCAGCGCGTTGCCCTCCACGCCGCCGGCCGAGCCCATCTCACGCGCCGACTGCTGACCTGGAAGACCGTCATGGAGGACGGGTACCCAGGACCACGCCAGCGCGCTACCATCGCCCCACCGGTCCTCGCCGGATCGCTGGCCAACCCGAACCTGCTGACCCACCGAAGGAGGCCGATCACCCCACCAGATCGCCATGCCTGAGGCCGCCAAAATTTCGGTGCAACACAATCGTCGACAGCGAGGATGAGGCGGCGGCGAGTGAGGATGTGGAGATGGGGAGGGGGGTGCTAAGCACGTTATCTGTGACTCGTGGAATCGCCGGTTATGAAGCAGGCATATATTGCGACATTTTCCATGTCCGCCGACGTGTGTTTCTCGCAGCTCTAGGGCAATGGGGTCAGGCTGATCCCGCAGAGCATGGGTATCCAGCATCGCGCCTTGCTTATTGCGGGGGCATGCCGGTTGTCTTGGTCGATCCATACGGTTTGCAGGAGTCGATTGCCAAGGGATGGGAAGAGTTCAAGAAGTACCCCGCGGTTCGAGACGTTGCGGCTAGAAATCCTGGAGCCTCCGTAGCGATCGGCCTTGTGTATCGTTGGGGGGAAGGCGATCAGTATCCGGATGCGGGTATTAGAAACGCCATGGGGCATTGCGTGAACGCGTGCCTGATGTCCAAGGAGGTCGGAGAGAGTGTCGCTTCCGAGTTCCTTGAGGCCAAAGAGGTCGACGACCAGGCTCGTGCTAGAGAAGCCGGTAGTGAGGAGGACTTGTGGGATAGCGAGGTGGATAAGCTGAACAATCGTGCTGGCCTGAAGTGCGCGCGTGGGGATGTGGCCGCACCTGATGTTTCGCGTGTAGAGCACTGTCGACGTTGCTGCCGGAGAATGCACTTATGGGGAGAGCTTTTCACGTCGACAGATTATGGCGATGGGTATGGTATCAATGCTACTAGGGGGGATTCTGAGGATGAAGTGGCGGCGGGTGTGCGGGTTCTTCGGATAGGGATCGCTGAGGATGAGAGGGTTAGGAGGGAGAACGCCGAGCTGTTGCGGGCAATGCAGATGCCATGGAGTCTTAACTGGCAATGAATGTGCTCCGAAAGGCGGCGCAGGAAGGAAGTGCTGGGTGCCTATTTTTGCTCGGATGTTGCGGTCTGCTTGCGGTGCTTGGGGTCACTCTGGCACTCGGGGTCGGGGTCAGCCCCAGGAGGCAAGCGAGTGGTGTACGTGCTTCTGTGATTGAACGCCGACTCCATGCTAGGGGGCTCGTGGTGGAGGGATTGCACATAGATGAGGTCTTGAGGTTGCTTGGGGCCCCGGATGAGGTCAAGGCGGACGGTCGCAGGGTTTACCGCCTAAAGTATCACCTCGGGTTGACGCCTTTGTTTGGAGAAGATGTCTGGTGGCGCATTTATTTTGATGACGGTGGTCTTGTCGTTTCGCAAGACTTGAGTCAATGAGATTCAGTATATAGTCGCAGTAAGAGGTTGTCCGTCAGGGACGTCACCCCCCTGGCGCCCTCCCCGGAATTCTGGCGCTCGGAAGCGGTGAATCCGCTGGGGTAATCGCTGCCTCCGCTGAGCCGGCCCTGGGCCGGATGGAGAGCAGCTATGCGAGAGGGACGCTACCTGGGTGACGACTCCAGTCGAGATGGACAGGACGACGCCAACGGGCGGCACGAGCAGCACGACCTGGGCGAGGGGCGAGGTGCCGGCAGGCCCGGTGGGGACGGCGCAGGCCACGGCCTCGGCGAAGCCGAAGGCGGAACCGTGCTCGACCAGGCCGGTTTCAGCTACGATGGCTGGAGCAACGTGGCGAGCTACTGGCAGGACGTCGACTCAGGCCTCGGCGGGAGCGGCGACGACGAGTACGAGGTGAGCTACACCTGTGTTCCGCTCCCCGGAATTCTGGCGCCCAGAAGGGGTGAATCTTGCGGGGTAATC
>CAYMYN010000037.1:0-43381 GCA_964394665.1 uncultured Planctomycetaceae bacterium | reverse complement strand
ACCTGCGACTCGATGTAGGGCTGCACGGCGGTGCGGAACTCGAGCGTCGAGGAGCCGACGTCGAGCAACGGGAAGAGGTCGCCGTCCGGGAGGGCCGCGAGGCGCTCGCGGATCCAGTTCGACTCCAGGACCTGCATCGGGCGGGATAGGGTGGCGATCGGTCCGGGGGACGGGCGGCGGGGATCGGCCCCGGCCCCGCCGGCCACGCGCCGGCGCGGTCCGGTTCCCCTGCGGGCGCGGGATTCTATCCCGCGGCTCGCGGCGGGTCCGGGAGGGTCGGATCGGATCGGAGCGCGATCGGGGTTGAGCGCGCCGACCTCGGTGCCGCCCGGGCTTCCCGCGCCGGCGCGCCGGCGGGAGCGCGCGGCGATGGCGGGCCCCTTCCCGCGGGGGTAAGGTCCCCTCGCTCCCGCGGCTCCGGTGCGCGGAGGCGCCGCTCGACCATGCCCGTGCGATTGCTCTGCGTCGGTGACGTGCACCTGGGGCGTTCCCCCGGGGGCCTGGGGCCCGAGCTCCTGGCGGAGCTGGGCCTCGAGGCCCGCGCCGTCGGACCGCGCGCGGCCTGGGAGCGGACGGTCGATCTGGCCCTGCGCGAGCAGGTCGACGCCGTGTTGCTCGCGGGCGACGTGGTCGATGCCGAACGGGACTACTTCGAGAGCTATGCGGTCCTGAGCGCCGGCGTGGAGCGCCTCGCCGCGGCCGGCATCCGCGTGCTCGGCGTGGTGGGCAACCACGACGTCGAGGTGCTGCCGCTGCTCGCGCGCAACCTGCCGCGTTTCGAGCTCCTGGGCCCGGGCGGCACCTGGCAGCTCGCGCGCATCGAGGGCCGCGCGGGCGGCGCGCTCGAGGTCGTGGGTTGGTCGTTCCCCCAGGCCCAGGTCCAGGTCAGCCCGCTCGCGAGCTTCCCGAGCGATCTGCGCGGGCGCGGAGACGTGCCGCGCGTCGGTCTGTTGCACGCCGACCTCGACGCGTCCCCGAGCGTCTACGCCCCGGTGCGTTCCTCGGATCTCTCGGCCACCGGGCTCGACGCCTGGTTGCTCGGGCACGTGCACAAGCCCGGGGACCTCTCCGGGCCCCGGCCGATCGGCTACCTGGGCTCGCTGAGCGCCGTGCGCGCCTCGGAGATCGGCGACCGCGGGCCCTGGTTGCTCGAAGCCGGAGCGGGCGGAGTGCGGCTCGCGCAGCGCGTGCTGGCGCCCCTGCGCTTCGAGGAGCTGCTTGTCGACGTGAGCGACGTCGAGGGGCGCGGCGCGGCCCAGGAGCGCATCCAAGAGGTTCTGGAACGGCGCGCGGGCGAGCTCCAGCGCGGCGCGCTCGGCGGCCCCGGGCCGCTCGTGGTGGGACTGCGGATGACGCTCGTCGGCCGCTCGCGCGACCGCCAGGCGCTCTTCGCCGCGGCCCAGGACGCGAAGCTGAGCGCGGCGGTGAGCGCGCGGCGCGGCGAGCCCGCGGTCTTCCTCGAGGGCATCGAGGTCGCGGCCAGCAACGCGCTCGATCTCGCGACGAGCGCGCAGCGCTCCGATCCGCTGGGCCTGCTGGCGCGACAGTTGTTGCTGCTCGCGCGCCCCGCGGACGACCCCGAGCGCCGCGCGCTGATCGAGGCCGCGCGGCCGGTGTTGGAGCGCCGTGGCGAGGACGTCCTGCGGGGGAAACTCGACCCGCCGCTGCTCGACATGGGGGCCGTGGCCGAGCGCCTGCGCCGCGCGGGCGAGCTCCTGCTCGATGGGCTGTTGCGCCAGGAGCACGAGCGGGAGGGCGCAACGTGAAGCTCGAGCGGCTCGAGATCCGGCAACTGGAGGGCCTCGACGGGTCGTTCGCGTTGGAGGGCCTCGCGCCCGGCGTGAACGTCGTGCTCGGGCCCAACGCGATCGGCAAGAGCAGCCTGGGCCGCGCGTTCCTCGCGCTCCTGCGCCCCGCGCGCGGCGACGGCTTCTCCTCCCTCTCGGCCGAGTTCTCCGCGCCCACGGGCCGCTGGCGAGTCCAACGCGACCACGGGCCGCAGGCCCGCTGGTTCCGCGACGGCGCACCGGCCGGCGCGCCGCAGTTGCTGGAGCCCGAGCTGCTCGTCGGGTTGGTGATCCGCAACGAGGACCTCGCCGGCCAGACGCGCGGCACGTTCGACAGCGACCTCACGCGGCGCATCGCCCGCGAGCTGGCCGGCGGCTTCGACCTCGGGCGCCTGCGCGAGCTGGACGAGCTGCGGATGGGAGCGCAGGCGGGCGGCAACGAGCGGCGCGCGCTCGACCAGGCCCGCAACGCGCGGCGCTCCGTGGAGAGCGCCCAAGCGGAGCTGCGACGACGCGCGGAGTCGCTGGACGAGCTGCGCCGCGAGCTGGCCGCCGCGCGCGCGGCCCAGGCCGAGCTGGGGCGGGTCGAGGCAACCCTCGAGCTGATCGAGCTGCGTCGGCGCGCGGAAGCGGCCGCGACGGCGTTGGGCGCGTTCCCGCGGGCGCTGGAGAACCTCGCGCCGAACGATGCCGAGCGGCTCGAGCGTTTCGAGCAGAAACTCGAGGCGACGCGCGCCGCGCGGTCCGCCGCCGAGCAGGGCCTGCGCGATGCGGCGCGGGAGCTCGCGGAGTCCGGCTTGGAAGGAACGTCCGTCACGGCCGCGTCCGTGAAGCAGCTTCAGGCGCGGCTGCAACGGCTGGAGCGGACGGGCGAGAGACTGCGAGACGCGCGCACCGCCGAGGCCCAGGCCGCGGCCCAGCTCGAGGCCGCTCGAGGGGCGCTAGGCGCGCGTTCGAGCCGCTCCGCGCGGGCCGTCTCGCGCGCGGACGTCGAGCAGACACGGGACGCCCTCGAGTCCCTGCTCGCTCTACGGGCCAAGCAGAGCGCGACCCGGGCCCAACTCGACGGGTTGTCCAGCGCCGCGCCCGACCCGGCGCGCAAACGGCTCGTGGAGCGCGGGCTCGCGAACCTCGAGGACTGGCTCTCCGCACCCCGCGCGACGTCCGGGCCCGAGCGGCGGGCGCCCTGGTTGCTGGCGTTGCTGGTGGCGGCGGGGGTCTCGCTCGCGCTCTTCGCCGAGCCCGCGCTCGCCAAGGTGCTGGGCCTGGTGCTGGTCGCCGGCGGTGCCCTGGTGTTCTGGATGCTGCGGCCCGCCGCGGACAGCGACACGGACGGCGCGGCACACGCGGAGCGCGATTTCGCCGGGCTGGCCCTCGATCCACCCGCGGCCTGGGAGTCGGCGGCCGTGCGCGAGCGGCACGCGGCACTGATCCGGGAGCTCGCCGCCGCCGAACGGGCAGCGCTCGAAGACGGTCAGCGGCGACAGCTCGAACCCGCCTTGGCCCGTGCGACGGCGGAGATCGAACGCCTGCTCGCCGGCCTGGGCGCCCACGCGGCGGAGCTGGGCTTCGATCCGCGGCACCTCGATGCATCGCTCCTGCGTTGGCTCGAGCTCCTGCGGCAACACGACGAAGCGTTGATGCGCCTGGCGTCGGCCGAGGCAACCCGCGAGGAGCTGGAGAGCGCGTTCGAGCACGAAGGCCAGGCGTTGGGCGCCGCCCTCGCGGCCCTGGGGCTGGTCGCGGCGGACGAACGCGATCCGCTCGTGCTGGCGGGGAACATCGAGGACCTGGGGGCCCGCGTGGGGCGACGGGACGGGGCGCTCGTTCGCCGCGCCGCGGCCCAGGGAGCCCTCGAACAGGCCGGCAAGGACTTCGACGAGTGGGAGAGCGAGTTGGCGAAGCTCTATCGCGCGGCCGATGTCGAGGTCGGCGAGCGGGCCGAGTTGTCGCGGCGCATCGAGGCGCTCCCGGCCTATTCCGTCGCCCGCCAGGCCGCGCGGGATGCCGCAGGCCAGGTGAACGCCCAGGAGCGCAGGCTCGCGCAGGACTTCGAGCCCCTCGCGGCGGACGACCCCGAGTCGCTCGCGGCGCGGCGTTCCGAGCTGGAGCAAGACGCGCAGCGCCAGAACCAACTGGTCGAGCACATCGCCGGCATCGAGAAGGAACTCGACCTGGCCCGCGCGGGTGCGCGGCTCGAGACCGCCCTGGACGCCGAGCGCAAGGCCGAGGAGAACCTCTCCGCGTGCCTCGAGGGCCAACTCGTCGCCGCCGCCGGCCAGTTCCTCCTCGAGCGCATCGAGCAGGGCCATCGCGATCAGCGCACCGGCGCCCTGGCACGGGCCGAGGAGTGGTTCGCGCGCTTCACCCACCACCGGTTCGAGCTCGTCGTCCAAGGCGGCAGCACGCTCGAGCTGCGGGCCCGCGACGTGCGCATGGGCGAGACGCGGGCCCTGGAAGCGCTCTCGACCGCGACGCGCGTGCAGCTCCTGCTCGCCGTGCGCCTGGCGTTCCTCGAGGAGGCCGAGCGCGGGCGCGAGACGCTGCCGCTGTTCCTCGACGAGGTGCTCGCGACCAGCGACCTGGACCGTTCGCGCCAGGTGATGGAGACCGTGGCCGAGTTGGCCCGCGCCGGCCGCCAGGTGCTCTACCTCACCGCGCAACCCGAGGAAGCGTCGCGCTGGCGCGCCGCCCTGGGGCCGGACGTCGCGGTGCACGACCTGGGAGCGATCCGTTCGCGCGCGGCGGCCGCGCCGTTGCCCGAGCTGCACGGATCCCCGGAGCTCGAGACGATTCCCGCGCCCGAGGGGCTCACCGCCGAGGAGTACGCGCGGGTGCTGCGCGTGCCGGCCCTCGATCCCTGGCGCGCCGATGCGCTCCACCCCTTCCACCTGCTCGGCGATCGGCTCGAGCTGCTGCACCGTTTGCTCCTGCTGCGCTGCACCAGCCTGGCCCAGCTCGAGCGGTTGCTCGGGGCCCCCAGGGTGCCCCAGCTCCTGGACACGGCGGACCGTGAGGAGCTGCGCCTGCGCTGCGAAGCCGCGCGGGCCGCGCTCGTCGCCTGGACCCGTGGGCGCCCGCGGCCGGTGCCCCGCGAGCTGATCGCAAGCTCGAACGCCGTCACGGACAAGTTCCACGAGCGCGTCCTGGCCCTGCTGGACGAGGTCGGCGGCGATGCGCGTGCCTTCCTCGAGGCGATGGAGGACAAGGATCGCCGTCCGAAGGGGTTTCGGACGGAGAAGCTGCAGGACCTGCGCGCCGAACTCGAGCAGCTCGGGTTGTTGCCGGACGGGCCCGTGTCGTCGCCCGAGGAGCTGCGGCTACAGGCCCTCGCGACCGCGGCCGGCCTCGGCCGCGACGTCACCGCGCTCGAGGGTGGATGGCTCGACGTCCTGCTCGCGCGCCTCGCCGCGCTCACCCCCGACGCCGGGCATCCGGCGCGGGCGTAGAGCGACGAGCGGATCCCCATGCCTCCCCCCGTCTCCCTCCTCCGGCGCGCGCTGCGCGCCTGGACCGAGCTCGGCGCCCTCGGACCCCTGGCCCTCTTCACCGTGGTCGCCCCGGCGGTCGGTGCGCTCGGGTTGGTCGCGACCTCGGGGACCTGGTTCCCGCCGCTGCAGGAACTCGGTACGGGGGCCTGGCCCTGGGTCCTCGTCGCGACCGTCCTGCTCGCGGGTCTGGGCCTGATCCCGACGCACGCCTCGTCCCTGGTGTCGGGGATGCTCCTGGGCTTCGTGGGCGGCAGCGCGCTCGCGGTCGGAGCCACGGCCCTGGCGGCGCTCTTCTGCCATGCGCTCGTGCGTCGGCTGGTCGGCGACGAGTTCCTCACGCGCCTCTCGAGCGGCGTCCGCGGCCGCGCGGTGCACGCCGAGCTCGTGGGCGGCGGCGCCCTGCGCACCGCGGCGCTGATCGCCCTCGTGCGCCTCTCGCCGGCCATGCCCTTCGCCGCGACGAACCTGCTGCTCGCCTCGGCCGGCGTGCGCGTCGGCACCTTCCTCGCCGGCACCGTGCTCGGCATCGCCCCCCGCGTGCTGGTCGTGGCCCTGGCCGGCGCGGGCCTGGCCGAGTTCGACCTCGACCGTGGCCACGACGGCCGCCTGCTGGTGCTGGGCGCCCTGGCGACCGTCGCCGCTCTGTTCGTCATCGGCCGCCTGGCCCGCCGAGCCCTGCGCGGGTTGGGCGAGACGGCCGCGGAGTCCTGATCCGACCCGTTCCGTCAGCGGGCGAGGGAGGGCACGCGCTCGAGCTCGGTTGCGAGCGCCGAACCGCTGACGCCACCGGTCCAGGGGTCGATGCCCCACTCGTCGCGGAAGCGGGCCAGGTCGTCGTCGAGCAGGTCGTGCAGGCGCTCGACGTGCTCGGGGGTCGGCGTGATGCTGCGCTCGAGTTCGTACTCGACCTCGGCCAAGAGGTCGAGGGCGCCCAGCGGCACCAGGCGATCGGCCAGCTCGGCGCGTAGGGCGGCCTTGGGCAGTCGCTCGCAGGCGTCGAGGTCGAGGGGCGTCGGCAGCACGCCGCGCGCGTTGACGAGCCGCGCCAGGAGGCGCGCGCGATAGCCGTCGCTGCTGTTCTGCGGACCGGGATCCTGGAACGGGAAGTCCTCGTCGATCCCGAGGAAACGGCAGATCGAACGCAGGAGCGGCCCGGGACGGCGGCGGAACTCCTCGTAGGAGAGCACCAGCACCGCCTCGCGGCCGTGCACGGTGACGTAGGGCTGGAGCTGGAAGCGGTAGTTCGAGAACAGCACCGCCTCGGGCGCCAGGCGCTCGTGGAGCGGGTAGCGCATCCAGTCCTGCGAGAGCGCGTGCAGGTAGTGCGAGCGGATGCGCGCCACCGGGTCGCGCACGAGGTAGAGGAAACGGAACTCGGCCTCGAGGGCCCAGCTCGCCTGGACCGCGTTGGCGCGCAGGGGCAGCTTCGAGTAGCCGGTCGAGGCCTCGAGCGCCCAGCGGTGGCGGGTCGGGTCGAAGGCCGGCCAGAGGCGCTCGTAGGCCTCGAGGCCCTCGCCCCAGCGCGCGGGGTCGCCCAGGAACCAGGGCTCCTTGTTCGGGCAGGCGGCGAGCTCGGGGTGCTGCTCGAGGTAGCGGAAGAGCGCGGTGGTGCCGGCCTTCATGGCCCCGATCAGGAGGGCGAAGCGTTGGATCATGGCTCAGGGCCCCGGGGGCGAGTCCGGGATCCCTGGATCGGCCGGAGCGCGCGGGGGCCTGGGGGCACGCGGGGCCCCGGGCGTCGCGCCGTCCCATGGGTGGGTCGCGCCGCGGCGCGGACCCCCCGGGGACCCGAACCCGGCGCTCCGAGGGATCCCTTTGAGCCGCGCGCGCGAAGCTGTCCAATGGAGACGCGATGAGCCCCCTGACCTACCAGATCCTGCACGTTGCGGCCGCGTTCTTGCTCGTGGCCTTCACCTTCCAGGCCTTCGCGGCGCCGAGCCCCTCGCGGCGCCGCTCGACGATGATCCTGACCGGCATCCTGAGCCTGGTCGTGCTCGTCGCCGGCGTCGGCATCGTGCACAAGACCGGCATCGGCTGGCCGCACTGGGTGCTGATCAAGATCGCCGCCTGGGTGGGCCTCTCGGCCCTCGCGGGCCTGGTCTTCCGCCGTCCCGGGAGCGCCTGGGTGATGACGCTGCTCGGCGTCGCCCTGGTGGGCCTCGCCGTCTGGTCGGTCTACGCCAAACCGGCCTTCTGACCGCCCGCCGTGAACCGGCCCGCGGGCCGGCCGTTCCCAGGCGGCCCACCGGCGGAGCGGAGGCCGGCAGGTCGTGGTGCGCGGGCCGCAGCAGCGACGGCCGCGTCTAAAGCACGAGCCGTCGCATCCTGAGCGGAGCGCAGACGGGCCGCGTGCGGCCGGGGCCGCCCGCGGAACCCGGGGAAGGACTCCAGAGCGCGGGATGCCAGGGCCGATGCGGCGGAACATGGACGGCCCTTGGCGCTGGATCGACCCGCGTGTCGCGCGGGCGCGCGGCATGGCAGCCCTGGGGCTGTGGTGGGTCGGGGCCTCGTTCGTGCTGCTCGTCGGCTCGTGCGCGCCCCTGCTGCTCGCGATCGTGCTGCTGCCCAAGGACGCCAATCCGATCGGGCTGGGGCTGCTGGCCTTCGCGGGGACCGGGCTGGCGGCGATCGGGATCGGCTTCGGCGCCCTGACGGCGCTGTGCGGGTTGCTCCTCGAGGGGCCGCGGCGCGAGCGCTGAGCTCCAGCGTCCTCCCGGGGGCCCGGGCCTTGCCCTGGGGCGGCCGCGTCGGAACGATGCGCGCATGAACCAGCACGCAGCGGCGCCCGCGGGCAGCAAGGGCAAGCTCCTCGACCGGATCGAACGCGTCGGGAACGCACTGCCCGATCCGATGACGCTGTTCGTGATCGGCACGCTGGTCGTGTTCGCGATCTCCTGGCTCGTCGCGCGCAGCGGCTACGCCAGCCAGCTCACCCTCGAAGGCGAGGACGAGCCGCGCTTCGTCGCCGCGGCCTGGAACCTCGCCTCGCAGGATGGCCTACGCTGGTTGCTCGACAACCTGATCACGATCTTCACCGGGTTCGCGCCCCTCGGGCTGGTGCTCGTGGCCGCGATCGGCATCGCGGTGGCCGAGAAGAGCGGGCTGATCGCGGCGGCCCTCAAGCTGATCCTGCTCGTCGTGCCCCGCGTCCTGCTCACGCCCGCCACCTTCTTCGCCGGCGTCATGAGCTCGATGGCCGTCGACGCGGGGTACATCGTACTCCCGCCGCTGGCGGCGGCGGTGTACCGCGCCATGGGGCGCTCGCCCCTGGTCGGCCTGGCGGCCGTGTTCGCGGGCGTGGCCTCGGGCTTCAACGCCAACCTCTTCATCACGGGCATCGATCCCCTGGTGTCGGGGCTGACGCAGGCCGGCGCCCAGATCCTCGACCCCGGCTATTCGGTCAACCCGGCCTGCAACTGGTGGTTCATGATCGCCTCGACCTTCCTGGTGACCTTCGTCGGGTGGGGCGTGACGGCCTTCGTCGTCGAGCCGCGCCTGCGCTCGAAGAGCCCCGAGGAGGGTGGCCCGGGCGTGGCCGGCGGCGATGGGGAGCTCGACCTGCGCCTGAGCGACTCCGAGAAGCGCGGCCTGCTGTGGTCGTTGGCGGCGGGCCTGATGACGCTGGGCGTCCTGATCCTCTGCTACAAGATGCCCTGGGGCTTCCTGCACGATCCCGAAGGCACGATCGGCCCGGGTCCGGGCAAGCAGCTCTTCCCCACCTGGACGCGCAACATCGTGCCGCTCCTCGTGCTGCTCTTCCTCGTGCCGGGCATGGCCTACGGCGTCGCGGTGCGCTCGATCCGTTCCGACAAGGACGTCGTGCGCATGATGAGCGAGTACATGGGCGTGCTCGGCAACTACATCGTGCTGGCCTTCTTCGCGGCCGTCTTCGTCGCCTGCTTCGGGAAGAGCGAGCTGGGGCGCATGCTGGCCATCGAAGGCGGGCTCGTGCTGCGCTCGATGGGCCTGGCGCCCGGCGCGATGATGTTCGGGTTCATCCTGCTGATCGCCTTCCTGAACCTGTTCGTGGGCTCGATGTCGGCCAAGTGGGCCATGTTGGCTCCGGTCTTCGTGCCCATGCTGATGACCGCCGGCGTGGCGCCCGAGCTGACGCAGGTCGCCTATCGCATCGGCGATTCGGTGACCAACTCGATCACGCCGCTCAACAGCTACCTGATCGTCGTCTTGGCGTTCATGCAGCAGTACGCGAAGAAGGCCGGCATGGGCTCGTTGATCGCGCTGATGTTGCCCTACTCGGTGGCGCTGCTGGTCGCCTGGTCCGTCTTGCTCGTGATCTGGATCGGGCTCGGGATCCCGCTCGGGATCGACGGCCACCTCGAGTACGCGCTGCCGTCCTGATCCACCCTGGGTCAGCGGCCGAGCACGCGGCGCAGCGCCGCGCGCAGGTCGTCGACGGGGGTGCGCGCGTCGATCAGGCGCCGCGCGACATCGGGGTGGTCGGTCAGGACGCCGTCGACGCCGCGGTCGACGAAGAGCGCCACGTCGCGCTCCTCGTTGAGCGTCCAGACGTGCACCTCGCGCCCGCGGCGGTGGGCGCCGGCCACGAAGGCGGGCGTCGCGTAGCGCGGCGCGCAGGCGTAGAGGTCGACGTCCAGGGCCCACAGGTCCCCCGCCGCGACGGTCACGATCGCGCCCAGCTTGACGTCGCTCGCCCGTTGGCGGACGCGGGCCAGCAGGGTCGGCTCGAGGGAGGTGATCCAGACCTCTTCGCGCATGTCGTGGCGGTCGACGACCTCGAGCACGGCGCCGACCAGGTCGCGCTCGCGGCCGTTGGGCTTGAGCTCGATGTTGACCCCCATTCGCCCCTTGCAGAAGGCCAGGGCCGTGTCGAGGGTCGGCACGCCCTCGCCGGCGAAGCGCGGGTCCTTCCACGAGCCGACGTCGATCGCCGCCAGCTCGGCGGCCGTGAACTCGAAGGCGCCGCGGCGCAGGCCCGCGACGCGCGCCAGGGAGCGATCGTGCAGCAGCACCGGTACGCCGTCGGCGGCGCCCTGGACGTCGATCTCGACGAAGTCCGCACCGTCCTCGAGCGCGGCGCGCAGCGCGGCCAGGGTGTTTTCGGGCGCGCGGCCCGAGCTGCCGCGGTGCGCGGTCACGAGCACCGCCCGCTCGCCGCGCGCCAGCTGCTCGCGCACCAGCGGCAAGCTGAGCGCCGCGCTGAGGGCGAGCGCCAACGCCGCCCACAGGGCCCGGCGCCGGCGCCGCGGCCCGGGGCGCAGCACGAGCTCCGAGACCGGCGCGTCGCTCCAGCGATGGTGCGCGGCGGTGAGGGCCGCCCCCGTCCCCACCACCCAGGCCAGCACGACGTGGAACAGCGCTCGCCCGATCAGGAGCTGGGCCCCCAGGAGCAAGGCCGTCCATCCCAGCCACGCGCGCCCCGGGTCGTCGACGTTCGGCACGAGCAGCGCGTGCGCCAACCCAGCCAGGGCCGAGGCGCCCGCCGCGACCAGCACGAAGGCGAAGGCCGCGCCGGCCATCAGCAGCTTCGCCGCGCGCCGGCCGGCCGGGGGCAAGGTGACGCTCTCCTCGAAGGCCGCGGCGAGCGAGCGGCGCTCGAGCACGAACAGGTGCGGCACCAGGCTCCAGCGCGCCAACCCGAGGACCGCCGCGCCGGCGACGGCCGCCAGCGCGACGGCCGCCACGAGCGTCCAGGCCGGATGCAGCATCTCGAGCAGCGGCATCGGCACGCGCCGCAGGGGCGCGACGAACAGGCCCACGAGGGCACCCGTCGCCGCCAGGCCGCCGGGCAAGAGCACCCCGACCGCCAGCGCGGCGCGCAGGAGCCCGGCCGGCCGCAGGCGCGTCAGATCGGCCAAGCTCGCCACGAAGGCCCCGGGCACGCTGCCGACGTGGGGCCGGCCCGGCGCGCCGACCAGCCGCACGACGCCGCCGATGTCGAGCAACACCAGCGCCGAGAGCAACGAGGTCCACAGCAGCCCGGCCGCGAGGAGCGGGAGCAGGCGCGTCCAGCGGCCGAGCTCGAGGTTGAGGTGGATCGGCTGCCCGGTCAGATCGAGGAAGCGGTAGAGCGACCAGGCCGCCAGGGGCAGCAGAGCCAGGCCGAAGACGAGGTCGATCCACAGGCCGTAGAGCACGCAGCGGCCGAGGGCCGCCCGCGCCAAGCGCCACCCCGCGCGGGCCAGGGCGCGGGGCTCGAAGCGGGCGCGGTCGGCGGCTTGGATGGGCGAGATCGGGCGGCGCACGGTGGGAGAGGGGCGCGATCCCCGGCGCACGGTATCCGTTGGGGCGCGGGGGCTCCAAGGCGGGACGGGCTCTTGTTACCTTCCCGCGCTTGCAAGCCTCCGGATCGATCGCCCTGCGCGCCCGCGGCCTGGTGAAACGCTACGCCAACCTGACGGCCGTCGCCGGGCTCGACCTCGAGCTCGCGGCCGGGACCTGCCTGGCCCTGCTCGGCCCCAATGGCGCGGGCAAGACCACGACCATCGAGATGCTCGAGGGCCTGACGCGGCCCGACGCGGGCGAGATCGAGGTCCTGGGCCGCACCTGGCAACGCGACGCGGACGAGATCCGCGAACGCATCGGCGTGCAGCTCCAGGACACGAAGCTGACCGAGAAGGTCACGGCGCGCGAGACCCTCGAGTTGTTCCGCAGCTTCTTCCGCGAGGGCCGCGGGGTCGACGAGATGCTGGCCCTGGTGGGGCTGGCGGAGAAACGCAACGCGCGCATCGAGACGCTCTCGGGCGGGCAACACCAGCGCCTGACCCTCGCTTGCGCGCTGATCAACCGCCCCGCGCTCCTGTTCCTCGACGAGCCGACGACCGGCCTCGATCCGCAGGCGCGGCGGCGCGTGTGGGAGATCGTCGAGGGCTTCAAGAACGAGGGCGGCACGGTGCTGCTCACGACGCACTACATGGAGGAGGCCCAGGTGCTCGCCGACCGCGTCGTGATCGTCGACGCGGGGCGCATCATCGCCCAAGGCACGCCCCGCGCGCTGATCGAGGGCCTCGAGGCCGAGAGCATCGTCGAGCTGCACCCGGCCGGGGGCGGCGCCGAACGGTTGCTCGACGCCGAATTGCTCGGGCTCCAGGGCGTGCGCGAGGTGCGCCGCGCCGGTTCGGTGCTGACCCTCTCGGTGCGCGACACCCAACGCAGCGTGGCCGCCGTGCTCACCCACCTGGCGGCGGTCGGCGTGGCCCTCGAAGCCCTGCACACCCACGCGCCGACGCTCGAGGACGTCTTCGTGACCCTGACCGGAAAACACCTGCGCGATGGGTAGATGGAACGAGATCCGTGAGCTGACGCGCCTGCGCACCCGCACCTTCCTGCGCCAGCCGGAGGCGGTGTTCTGGGTCTTCGCCTTCCCGCTGGTGCTGGCGCTGGTCCTGGGTTTCGCCTTCCAGTCGAGCGCGCCGCCCGCCAGCCGCGTGGCCTGGGTCGCGGGGCCGGGTGCCGCCGCGGCCCCCCTCGTGGAACGCCTGCTCGCCGCGCCGGGCGTCGAGCTCGAGCGCTTCGCCACCCGCGAGGAGGCCGAGCGCGCCCTGCGCGTGGGCCGCGTGGACGTGTTGCTGCTCGATCCCGCCGCCGACGTGCCGACCCTGCGCCTGGATCCCTCGCGCGCCGAGGCCGACACCGCGCGCCTGCGCGTGCTGGTGGCCCTGGGCCAGCTCCCCGCGGACGCGGCCCTGGTCGACGAGGTGCGCGAGCGCGGCTCGCGCTACATCGACTTCCTCGTGCCCGGCTTGCTCGGCATGAACCTGATGGGCACGGGCATCTGGGGCATCGCCTTCGGCATCGCCGACCTGCGCCAACGGCGCGTACTCAAACGCCTGCTCGTAACGCCCATGCGGCGCACGTCGCTGCTGCTCTCCTTCCTGCTCTCGCGCCTGGTGTTCCTGGCCGGCGAGGTCGTGGCATTGACCGCCTTCGGCGTGTGGGTGCTCGACGTGCCCTTCCGCGCGGGGCTCATCGGCTTCGCGGTGCTCTGCATCCTGGGCGCCGTGGCCTTCGCCGGGCTGGGGTTGCTCGCCGCCGCGCGCGTCAAGACGATCGAGGGCGCTTCGGGGATGGCCAACCTGATCCTGATGCCGATGTGGCTCGGCAGCGGGGTGTTCTTCTCCTACGAGCGTTTCCCCGAGGCGCTGCACCCCGTGCTCCAGGCCCTGCCGCTGACGGCGCTCAACGACGCCCTGCGGGCGACCATGCTGGAGGGCGCGGAGATCTGGACGCAGTGGCCGCAGCTCGCCGTGTTGTCGCTGTGGGGCGCCCTGACCTTCGCCGTTGCGCTGCGCGTCTTCCGCTGGAACTGAACGGGTCCAACCCCGGCGCGGATCACGTCCGCGGGCGGAACTCGAAACCGCGCACCTTGCCCGCGGCCTCGCGCGGGAGGAGCTCGCCGGCGGCGACGCGCTCCTCCACCAGTCGCGCGACGTCGGGGTAGTCGCAGTCGTCGAAGAGCACGGTCGCGCCCGGGACGAGGTGCGTGCGCCAGGCCTCGAAGTCGGCCCGCACCGCCGCGTAGCGGTGATCGCCGTCGACGAACAGGAGCCCGATTGGCGGACCGCTCCAGGAGGCGGCAACCGCCGACGAGGGGAGCGCCACGACGTAGACCTGCTCGCCCACGCCGGCCGCGACGAGGTTCGCGTAGAGGCAGGCCTGATCGACGCGGCCGAAGCGGCCGCCGCGCGGGCCGACGAACTCGAGGTGCGGGTCGACGCTGTAGACCGGCACGTCGGCCCCACGTCGTGCGCCCAGGGCCAGGGCCACCGTGGAGCGGCCGCGGTAGTTGCCGATCTCGAGCACCGCCTGCCCGGACGGCACGCGCGCGGCCTCTCCGAGGAGCAGCGCGATCTCCTCGCGGGCGAGCCAACCCTCGACGGCCTCCACCAGCGCCAGGGGGTCGCGGTCGATGCACTGCGCGCGGAGCACGTCCATGTCCCCTTCTCGTCCCGGCCCCCGGACCCCTTGAGGCGCCGCGCGCGACGCGCCCCGGGAACGGGAGCCGGCCCCGGGGAGCGTGGGCTCCCCGGCGCCGGCGGCGTCCGAACGGCTCCGCGCCCCAGGTCAGCGCGAATCGCGGCGCGCCTGGTTGCGCCGGCCGCGGGAGCTGATGTGGGCTTGGATCGACTTGGAGCGGGCCGCGCCGAGCTTCTGCCGCCGGCTGGCGGCCTTGGCCTCGTCGCTGATGAAGCGCCCCTTGGGTCCGGGCGGAGGCGCGGGCGGCTCGACGGCCGGCGCGGGTTGGGACGCCTTGGCCTTGGCGGCAGCCTTGGGAGCGGGCTTGGCCGCCACCTTCGCCGCGGCCTTCGGTGCGGGCTTCGCCGCGGCCTTCGGTGCGGCCTTCGGTGCGGGCTTCGCCGCAGGCTGGCTCGGCGCCGGCTTGGCGGGGGTCGCCTTGGGCGTCGCGGGCTTGGGCGAGGTCTTCGCCGGGGTCGGCCGGGTGCGCGTCCCTTGCTCGCCGTGCACGAGCTTCTTGACCTTGACGAGCTCGCGCCGCGTGGCCTGGCGCTCCTGGCGCGCGGCGCGCTCCTTGGTGACAGGTTGCGCGCGTTTGGCCACGCTCGCCTCGCGCTCGGCCTTGCGGGCGGCATCCCGTTCGAGCTCCGCCAGACGCGCCTCGAAGCGCCCCAGGACCTCGTCGAAGAGCTTCTCCTTCTGCTCCGTGCGTTTGTTCGCGTCGCCCGTCGGACCGTCCTTGGTCCCGGTCGTGGCGCGCGTCTGGAGCCGCTGGCGCTGCAGGAGGTCGCGCTGCTTGTCGCGCAGCTTGCGCGAGCGCTCGACCCGCGAGCGGAGCTGGGGAGCGGTGAGGCGCTCGAGCTGTTTGTCGAAGCTGGCGTCGACCAGCGCGAATTCGGGATCGCTGCAGAGCTTGCGAGCGTGACTGCGGTTGTAGGCCATCCGTTCTACCTGGCGGTGCGATGCGGTGCGGGAGCGCGGCGCGGCGCCACCCGCGGCGGGGGGTCCGCCCGGGCCCGGCGCCGGGCACGGGGCGCGGATCCTAACCTCTGGCCCGGGCCGAGTCAGGTCGAACTCCCCGGCACCTCCGGCCACGGCCGGAATCGATTCGAGCGCGGCGCGCGGGCCCCGGGGAAACGGCCGCTCAGGCCGGGCCGGCGTCGATGCCGTCGCGGGACAGCTCGGCGCGCGTCGCCCGGACCGCGACGCTGCCCGCGGGGTGCTCGTACCAGCCCGGATCGGCGCCATCGCTGGGCAGGGCGTCGCGCACCTTCAGGATGCTGAACATGCCCCCCATGGTGATGTAGCCGAAGGGTCCTCGCCCACCCATCATCGCCAGGCTGTTGTCGGGCACGAGCTGCGGGTCCTGGCCGTCGAGCATCGCCGCGAAGGCCGGCACGGCGCGCTCGAGCCGCTCGTCGAAGACGCTCGGATCGACGCCCACGAGGTTCGGCACGTCGTGGCCCATCTGGGTCATGACGTGGTGCGTCATGTGGCAGTGGAAGGCCCAATCGCCGGGGTTGTCGGCGACGAACTCGATCGTGCGCGTGCTCCCCACCGGCACGAGCACCGAGACCTCGGGCCAGCGGCCCGCCTCGGGGATCACGCCGCCGTCCGTCTCGGTCACGAGGAAGTGGTGGCCGTGCAGGTGCATCGGATGGTGGTCCATCGCGGACAGGTTGCCGATGCGGATGCGCACGCGCTCGCCGGTCCGCGCGAGCAAGGGCTGGGTGCCCGGGAAGATGCGCGCGTTGAGGGTCAGGACGTTGAAGTCCATCATCTCGTTCGGGTCGGGCCGGCGCGTGCCGGGGTCGAGCTTCCACTCGCTGAGCAGGTACACGTAGTCGCGGTCCGGCGGCGGTCCGACGGGGTGGCGCGGGTGGATCACGAACATGCCCATCAGCCCCATGGCCATCTGGGTCATCTCGTCGTGGTGCGAGTGGTACATGAACGTGCCGTGTTGGCGCAGCACGAACTCGTAGCGGAAGGTCTCGCCGGGCAGGATCGGGCGCTGCGTCAGGCCGCCGACGCCATCCATGCCGTTGGGGACGACGAGCCCGTGCCAATGCACGCTGGTCGGGGCGTCGAGACGGTTGGTGACGTAGATGCGCACCCGATCGCCCTCGAGGGCCTCGATCGTCGGCCCGTGCACGCGGCGGTTGTAGCCCCAGCAGCGCGCCACGAGCCCGGGGGCGAACTCGTGCTCGACCTCCTCGGCCACCAGGTGGAAGACCTTGACGCCCTCGACCTCGCGATAGGGCAGCACCGCGCCGTCGGGCGTCACGGTTGGCCGATAGTCGCGGCCGGCGCGTCCGGGCTCGAGGCCGCGAGCCGCCTCGGCCGCGCTCAGCGTGGTGGCGATGGCGCGCGGCGCAACGAGGGCCGCGCCGCCGGCCAGGGCGGCGCTCTTCACGAGGAACTCACGTCGGGAGGAGCTCATGGGCGGTGGGTTCCCCCGTCGGGGGTCTCTTGGACGGCGCCGGAGAGGTGGCGGGGATCGAGGCGCCCGGAGAGGAGCTCCTCGAGGTCGATGCGCGCGAGCCAGGCGTCGCGCAGGGTTCGAACGTGTTCGCGCGCGGCGTCGAGCTCGCGCCGGCGGGCGTGCAGGACGTCGAAGGCGCCGACCTGCATCGCGTTGTATTCGTGCAGCGTGCGGCGCACGAGCTCCGTGTGGGCCGGCAGGTGTTGCTCCCCGAGGTAGCGCGCGCGTTCGGCGAGCACCCGCGTGCGCTCGGCCAGCAACCGAGCGGTGGCGCGCACCTCGACCGCCAGCGACACGTGGCGCGCGAGGGTCTCCTCGAGGGAGCGCGCCCGAGCTCGCCGGCGCGGACCGCCGCCGTCGAGGAGCGGCAACTCGATCGTCAGCGCCGGCCCCAGGCCCCAGCCACCATCGGAGGCCTCGCGTTTGGCGGCCAGCCCCAGGCCGGCTCCCGGCAGGAGCGTCTCCCAGCGCTCGACGCCCAGCGCCCGGGCATCGGCCGCGGCCCGCGCGCGGACCTCCTCGAGCCCCAGGCTCGCCCGCACGGCCCGCGTTTCGGGGTCCGCGAGGCTCAGACCCTCGAGCGGCGCGGCGCCGAGTTCGAGCGCCAGCTCCCACCCGATGGCCGGGCCCCACAGGCCCAGCAACACGTTGAGGGGCTCGCGCGCCTCCTGGGCGAGGGCCTCGGCCGCGGCGAGGTCGAGCTGGGCGCGGGAGAGCTCGACGCGTTCGGCCACCAGGTGCGCCTCGGTGACGTTGCCGGCGCGGAAGAGCTCGGCCGAGAGGTCGTGGGAGGCGCTCGCCGCGACGAGCGCGTCGCGCACGAGCGCGGCCTCGAGCTCGGCGGCGCGCGCGCGCACCAGGGCGCGACGCACGGCATGGACGAGCCCGACGAGCTCGCCCGCGACGCGCGCGCGGGCCGCGGCGTAGCGCTCGGCGCCGAGGTCGCGGCGCAGGGGCAAGGTCAGCGCGTCGAGGAGCGGCTGGATCAGCGCGAGCTCGAGCTCGGTGCCGCCGCTGAAGAACTTGGCCTCGGCGGCCAGCGCGGGGTTGGCGAGCGCCCCGGCCTGGGCCGCCTCCGCCGCCGCCACGCCCAGGGCGGCGAAGGCCGCGCGCACACCACGGTTGTTGAGCAACGCCACGCGCACCGCGCGCTGCTCGTCGAGCCCGTGGGCCAGGAGCTCCAGCGCCGCCGGGTCGAGGGCGCCGTCGTCGGGAAGGCCCAGTTCCGGGCGCGGCACGTCGCGCGCCGCGAGCAGCTCGCCCGCGGGCCCGACGTCGTCGCTGTAGCGCGCCAGATTCGAGGCGCAGCCCGCGGCGAGCGCGAGCGCGAACGGGGCGCAGATTCGCAGCGCCCTCATCGCTCCCCGTCCATGCCGGGCATCCCGGGCATGCGGCCGCCGTGTCCGCCTGCGGGCCGCCCCGTTCCCGCGCGCGGCAACTCGGGGCTGGCCGGCAGGTCCACCAGCGCCCGCGAGGCGCGCGGCGCCGGCGCGGCCATGGCCGATGCGGAGGCGGGGTGCCCCGCTCCTGGGTCGGGCATGGGCCCCGGGCCGCGGCAACCGACGAGCCCGAGCCCGATCGCTACGAACGCGACCCGCTCAGCGCTGCGCACCGTCCCCTCCCTCGCGCTTGGAGTCCGCAGGCTTCTCGCGTTCGAGCCGCTCGGCCTCGAGCTCTTGGGCCCGAAGCTTGCGCGCCTTGTCGAGCACCGCGTCGGGCTCCTTCTCGACCGCCGCCACCGACCGTGGATGGGCCAGGCGCACGATGGTCGTGTCGATCACGACGAAAGCGCGCGGGTCGACGGGCTCGGCGGTCACCGGGCAGGTGCGGTTGGCGAGGTCCGTGAGCTGCGGCTCGCGCAGCCGCGCGAGCACGACCTGCGAGTCCTCGCGCGCCTTGGCGACGCAGGCCTTGCAGCACAGCGCGAAGTCGAAGCCCTGCAGGACGACGCGCGGCGCGTCCTTCTCGGGCACCGGCTTCCCGCTCACCGGGCAGATGCGGTTGGCGACCTTCTCCACCACCGGGTATGCGGTGCGGTGCGCGTCCTCGAGGTGCGCGAGCACGTCCTCGTCGCAGCCCTTGCAGCAGACCCAGAAACGCCCGAGCTCCGTGTCGACGAAGAGGCGCGTCGAGATCGGCTTGCCCATGATCGGGCAGGCGACGTTGGGGTAGATCGGCACCCGCACGCGGGGGACGGGCGGGTCCTCGGACGCCGGACCTCGCGGCGCGAAGGCGGCGGCGGAGACGGCCAGGGCCAAGGCCAGGAACGACAGGCGCGGGAAGGGTTGGAACATGGTTCGACGGATCGGGACGGAGTGCGGTCGGGTGCGGAGTGGCGCGAGCCGACGATCGCGGCTCGATCGGCGTGAGGACACGCCCGGGGAGGCCGAGGGGCCCCACGCATGCCGGACTGGCCGGCGGCGCACGCTGTGCGCTCCGCGAGGTCTAGATCCGCAGGGGGCGATTGAAAGCCGCCGACGCACGATCCGGTGGGCGCGCCGCGGGCTCGGGCAGAGCCCGCGCGAGCGCGGGCGGCGCGCAGGATGCTCCACAGTCGGGCGGCAACGCCGCAAGGGCCCCGTGCTGGGTGGGGGCGGGCGCGAGCGGCGCGGCGCCCTCGCCACCGACGTGCAGCTCGCAGCCGCAGCAGGAGGTCGGGGCCTCCTGCGCGGATCCGACGTCGCTGCGCGGTTCCGCCGGAGCGGGCGCGCAGCAGCTCGGGGGTCGCTCGGACCCGCGCGCGCAGGCCCCGTCGGCCGGGCAGAAGATCGGCAACGCCTCGCACAGGCACAGCGGCACCGCCAGCGCCACCGGGAGCTGGGCGCCGAGGGCCATCAGGGCCAGGACGACGCGGGCGAGGAACGTCACGCACACCGTTGTACGGCGTGCCCGCGGACCCGGCCAGGTCCGATGCCTTCCGGCTGGCCCTCAGGCGGGTGGGGCCGCGAAGCAGGCCGTGAACCACTCCGCGGCGAGCTCGGCCACGCGCTCGAGGGCCCCGGGCTCCTCGAACAGGTGCGTCGCGCCCGGGACGATCGCCAGCTCCGCGGGAGCGTCGAGGGCGGCCAGGGCCTCCCGATTGAGCTCGAGCACCTCGGCGTCGTCCCCACCGACGATCAGGAGGGTCGGCGCGCGCACCGTCCCCAGGCTGGCCCCGGCGAGGTCCGGCCGCCCCCCGCGCGAGACCACCGCCCGCACCGCGGCGGGGCGTTCGACCGCCGCCACGAGCGCCGCCGCCGCGCCGGTGCTGGCCCCGAAGAGGCCCACGGGCAACGTCGAGGTCGCCGGCCGCGCGGCGAGCCAGTCGAGGACGGCCACCAGGCGCCGGCCCAGCAGCTCGACGTCGAAGCGCAGGGTCGCCCCGGCCTGTTCCCGGCGCTCCTCGTCCGCGCTCAGGAGGTCCAGCAGGAGGGTGCCGAGGCCCGCCTCGACCAAACGCGCCGCCACCGCGCGATTGCGGGGGCTCAATCGGCTGCTCCCGCTGCCGTGGGCGAAGAGCACGAGACCGCGGGCCGCGGCGGGCAGGGTCAGGTCGCCGTAGAGCGTGATCCCCGCGGCGGGGACCTCGACCGGGGCGACGCGCAGCATCGGAGGAGAGGGGCGATCCATGGGGCGTGGGCTCGGGGCCGGGGGGGGACGGTTCCGGCGGGCCGGGCGCAGGGAGGGGGGACGCCCTCGAGCTCAGGGCAGTGGCGCGGGGTCCGAGCGAGCCGCGCCAGGCCTGCGGCGCTCGCGGTCCGCGCGCTCGAGGCACGCCTGCACCTGGGCGTCGGTGACCTGCGCGAAGTCGGCGTACCACTGCCCCACGGCCCAGAAGACCTCGGGTTGGGCGGGGCAGACGCAGGCATCGGCCAACGCGGCGATCTCGCGGCAAGCCTCGCGCGAGGCCACCGGGACGGCGACGACGATGCGCGCGGGGCCGAGGCGTTTCAGGGAGCGCAGCGCGGCCCGCATCGTCGCGCCCGTCGCCAGGCCATCGTCGACCACGATCAAGAGTCGGTCTCGGATCTCGAGGGCCGGGCGCTGGCCCCGGTAGGCGCGCTCGCGGCGCTCGAGCTCGGCCCGCTCGCGCGCGAGGACGCGCTGCAGCTCCGCTTCGTCGACGCCCAGCCGCTGGAGCAGGGCGTGGTCGAGGTCGACCACGCCCCCGCTGGCGATCGCGCCCACCGCGAGCTCCTCCTGATCGGGCGCGCCGAGCTTGCGCACGACCCACACCTCGAGCGGCGCCCCCAGGGCGCGGGCGACCTCGGCCGCGACCGGGACGCCGCCGCGCGGCAATCCGAGCACGAGCAGGTTCGGGCTGCCCGCGAGGGGCGCCAGCTCGCGCGCCAGCATGCGGCCGGCTTCGGTGCGATCCGCGTAGATCAAGGTCGTCCGCGCTCCGGGGAACTCGTCCTCCGATTCACCTGGAACCGCGCGGCACCAGCACCGCCGCGCCCTGCTTGGAACGTTCGACGCCCCGCGCGCCTTCGCCGACGACCTCGGACCAGGGCCGGCAGACCGCGGCCAGGGTCTCGCTGACCTCATCGAGGGCCGGAGTGCCGCGCCGCTTGCCGCGCTCCTGGACCGCCCGCCGCGCGACATCGTTGAGCGAGAGGATGCCGACCAGCTTGCCCGCTGGATCGACGACGGGTAGGCGGCGCACGCGGCGCTCGCGCATGGCGGCCTCGGCGTCCCCCACCGGAGTGTCGGGGCCGCAGGTCTGCAGCTCGCGGCTCATCACTTCCTCGGCGCGGATCGCGGACAGGGGCTTGCCCTGGGTGTAGGCGGCCATGCAGACATCGCGGTCGGTGACCATGCCGATCGGCCGCCGCTCGGAGTCGACGACCGGCACGACGCCGCAGTCGTGGTCCCACATGATCTGCGCGGCGCGGTTCAGGTCGTCGCGCGGTCCACACACCTGCACGTCGCGGGTCATCAGTTCACGCACTTGCATCGCAACTTTCCTCCCGGTCTCTGAGAGAACTTCGGCCGCCAGCCCATCCGCCGGCCGCGCCGTGCCCCGACCTGCGCGAACGAGGATCGCCCGCGACCCCCAGGGCACGAGCGTCCACGGTACCTGTCGACGGGGCGCGACCCCGCTGGGCCGAACGGCGTACCCGCGAAGCCGAGGGGTACGCAGGCTGCGGTAGGCGCGATGTGGGCGCCGCGGTCAGAATTCACCCGCGGCGGGACCCAGGATGCGCCGACGAATCGGCTCGGGCAGCTCGCGGATCGTGCCGAAGGCGAGCTCCTGCGCCCGCGCGAGCTCGCCCTCCTCGGCGAGGCACGAAGCCTCGAACAGACGCGCGCCGAGGTCCCGCCAGCGGCGATGCGCAGCCTCGAGCGCGCGCAACGGACCGTCGCGGTCGGGCTCGAACGGCTCGAAGCGCGCCAGGAAGCGCGCCAGTCGTCCGGCTACGAGCACGGAGTCCGAAGCGGCGCGGCCGGGGAAGTGGGTGCGGGCCGAGAGCAACTCGAGGCGCGGGTCGGCCTCGGTGTTGAGCGGCGCCCCGATCGACCAGGGATCCCCCGCGGACAGTTCCCCCACGAGGTGCAGCCACACGCCAGCGGCGTGCGCGAGGTAACGCTGGTCGACGGCGAGTTCCTGCGCGAGAGCCCCCGTGCGCGCGTCGATGGCCGCCGGGTCGAGGGCTCGATCCCCGAGCCCGCCGACCAAGGCCAGGGTCGGTTGGCCGGCCACGAAGTCGCCGCGCCAGAGCGTCGCGCTCCCGAACACGTCGAGGAAGGTCGCGGCGACGATGCGCAGCTCCTCCTCGGTCATCTGGAACAGGGGCAGCCACTGGCAGAAGAGGCCCCCGGGAGCCAGGGCGCGGCGGGCGAGCGCGAAGCTCTCGCGGGTGTGCAGCGCCGCTTCGCCGCGCCTCCAGGGCACGACCAGGTCCCCGACGATCACGTCGAACGAGCCGGCGTGCGCACGCAGGTGGCTGCGCGCGTCGCCGCGCACCAGGCGCACGCGCGGATCGTCGAGCAGGCCGCGGTTGAAGGGCGCGAAGAACTCGCGCGCGGCGCGGGCGACCTCGGGCACGAGCTCGAAGACCCGGATCTCCTCGGGGTCGTGGAAGAGAGCCGCGCTGGCCGTGATGCCGGTGCCCAGGCCCAGGAACGCCACTCGGCGCGGCGCGGCGTGCAGGAGCAAGGGCAGATGCCCGAGCTGGCGCTCGTCGCCGAGCGAGCGGCTGCCGCCCAGCGTGTACGAGCCATCGAGCGCCAGGCGCAGGCCGCTCGGATCGCGGATCACGCTCACGATTCCGTGGGCCCCCTCGGCCAACCAGACGAGCTCTTCCCCGGCCTCGAGGCGCACGCGCGGCGCATCGGGCGCCCGCCAAGCCAACGGCGCGGCGAGCAGCAACAGCACCGCCGCCCGCGGCAGCGACGCGCCACCGCCCGCGCGAGTGGCGATCAGCCCCAGGGCGAGCAGCGCCGCCCCCAACGCGACGGCGGTCCACCACAGGCCGAGCCACGGGAACAGCACGAAGCTCGCCAGCAGCGGCCCCGCGACCGCGCCGGCTCCGTTGGCCGCGAGCAGGCTGCCCACCGGCGCCGCTGCTCCCCCGGGCCCGCGGGTTGCGAGGGCGAACAGGAGCGGCAGCGCCGCGCCCGCGCACAGGCTGGGCAGGAGCAGGGTCCCGGCGCACAGGGCGAGCAACGCGCGCAGGTAGCCGATCGGGCTCTGGGCGTGCAGATAGTCGAGGCCGTCCGTGGCCCACAGGAAGATCGGACCCGCCGCGAGGGTCGTGACCCCGGCCGCGAGCCAGGCCCAGGCGAGGGTCCGCCAGGGATCCAGTCCCCGGCGCAGCGTCCACGCCGCACCCGCGGCGCCCAGGCCCAGCGCCAGCAGGAAGAGGGCCAGCACGAGGGCGTAGGCATGGATCGCGCTGTGGTGGACCTGGGCCGACATGCGCGCCCAGACCAACTCGAGCGCCAGGGTGACGAGTCCCGAGGCGGCGGCGAGCGCGAGCAACGATGGCCGCGGCGCGCGCGGGAGGGGCTCCTCGGGGCTCGAGCCCGCGGGCGCTCCCCGCGAGCCGCGCAGCACCAGCGCCAGGACGCCCAGCGCGATCGATCCGACGAGCGCGGCGCGATAGGAGAGCGGTGCTCCGAGGCCCGGGAGCAGGGCGAACGGGAAGGCGAGCGCGCCGGCCACGGCGCCCAGGGTGCTGGCCGCATACAGCCCGCCCGACTCGATCCCGCCCACGCCGCGTCGATCGTCGAGGGCCTGGACGAGGGCCGGCAAGGTGCCGCCGAGCAGGAAACAAACCGGAAGGATGGCGGGCGCGACCGCGAGCCCGCGCACCACCAGCAGCGTCGCGGGTCGGCCCTCGAGCGATCCGTCCAGGGCCGGCGCCAGGCGCTCGTAGCCGGCCTGCAGGAGCGGCACCCACGATGCCGCCACGCCGGCGCCGATCTCGAGCCACGCGTAGGCCCGCCACGGGCGCCGCCAGCGCACCGCCCGGCGGCCGAAGTACGCGCTGCCGAGCGCGAGACCCGACAGGGCCGCGGCGAGCGTCAGCGCCAGCGCCGGCCCGGAGGAGCCCACGAGCAACGCGAAGCCGCGCACCCAACACAACTGGTAGACGAGCGCGAGCCCCCCGGAGAGCGCGATCGCAACGCGGGCCAACGCGCGGTCGGCCGCTCGAGCCGAACGCTCCTGCGCCCCGCGAACGGGTCCCTGGTCGGCTCCCCTACCGCGCTCGAGCTTCATGCCCACCTGCTTCGACACCGTCCCGGCACCCGAGCCCATTCTGGCGTCGCGCGCTCCGAGAACGGCCACCCGCGGGCCCCGAGGACCCGCGGGTGGCACTCCCTTCTTCTCTCGGAGCTCCCTCGTCGCCCATCCCTGGCGAGTCGGGATCAGAAGCGGTGGGTCCAGCCCAGGAGCAGGACCCAGTCCGCGAAGGCGGCGTCCCCGTGGTGGTCGTTCTCCTTGTCGGTGACGCTCTTCTCGCGATTGCGCTGCACGGCGATCGGCAAGCTGAGCGAGAAGGTGTTCTTGGCTCCCGCGTACGACAACATCGGCTCGATCGAGACCGCGTAGCCCGGCCGGCGAAAGCCCTTGCTCGGTCCGAAGACGTCCTCCACGGGAACCCCTTCGATGCGCCCGCCGAGGCCGACCGAGAAGCCGTCCAGACCTGGCACGGCATATTGCACGCCGACGCGGCCGACGTATTGATCGGCGATCGACATGACCTCTTCGCCAGGCCGCGAGCGGTAGGTGCGCACGCCGTTGGTGCCCTCGGGATTGAACAGGTAGGTCGCGGAGAGATACGGCGTGAAGCGGCCGAACTGCTTGAAGGCCGCGAGCTCGGCCACGAAGCCCAGGCCGCCGTCGCCGGGCTGGATCGACTGGTCGACCGTGCGCACGACCTGCTGACCCTCGATGCCGCCCGACTGCGTGCGGAAGGTATCGACCTCGTTGGGCTTGCCGGTCGGCAGCTTGATGCCGAAGCCGAGCTGGATGTTCTGCGACGGGTGCTCGGCGGGATCGAGCATCCAGCGCCGCGCAGTCACGGTCAGGTCTCCGAACCCCCGCGCGCTGGTCTTGTTGCGCGCCGCCGGCACCAGGCCGTTGATGCGCTGGGAGCGGTCGGCCACCTGGTAGGGCAGGGCGAAGGTGACCGTGGTGCGATCCGTCCAGCCGTAGGTCAGGGCGAAGTCTCCGAGCCACATGTGGTTGATGACCTGCGTTCCCTCCTCCTCGCGGTGGGGCTGCTCCTTCACGCCCACGAAGTGTTTGTCCGACTTCATGTAGCGGAAGCCGAAGGCGAACTCCCAGCCGCCTTGCTCGAGGAACGCGGGACCTTGCGCGCCAAACACGGGCGCGCTCTGGCGGGCGACGATTCAGCCCTGGGCCCAGGCGTGGCGCGGGGCGCCCACCAGGGCCAGCACGGCAACGGTGGTGGCGAGGAAGATCGAGGGAAGACGCATCGGGGCTGGGGAGGAGTTGCGTTGGGGAGGAAGGGAGCGCGGGTTCCCGTCCGAGGGCCTCGCGGAGGGCCCCCTCCGCGATCCGCGCTGCCTAGGCGGCCATAGGTGAAACCTATCGGCATCCACGGCCCCCGGCCAGCCGCCGGACCCCCTGGGAGAGCGCTCCCATAGGGTTTCTGCGCCCCATAACTCCTATGGGCGGAACGCCCGGGCGGGGTCGGGACGACGCCCGCCCAGTGGGGTCAGCCCCGGGCTCGACCGGCTTCGTCCGGGAGCTCCTGCTCGCGACAGATGCGCTGGGTGTCCGTGGCCGAGAGGGCCTCGCCGGTCAGGCCGCAGGACTGGGAGCGCGGTTGGCGCAGGAGGTGGCGGCAGGTGGCGCAGACACCGAAGGCCCGCGAGCCCCCCGCACGCTGCACGGCGCGCAGCAGGGACTCGAGGGCGGCCTCGAGGTCCTCGGCCGGCGAGGTGAGCTCCGCCAGAGCGCGGCGCAGGAGGGGCGGCGGATGGCAGGCGGCGAGCACGCGCCGGCCTTCGGCCGTCGGCGCGAGGTGCTGTTTGCGCGCGTCGGCCTCGTCGCGCTCGGCGCGCACGAGGCCCCGCTCGAGCAACACGCCGATCGTCTGGGACGCCGTGCCCTTGGTGATCCCCAGGTACTCGGTCAGGGCCGCGGCCGTGTCGCTGTAGCGGTTGGCGCGCGCGAAGTAGCCGAGGGCGTGCAGGTGCACGCTGGAGAGCCCGCGCTCCTGCCCCACCCGTCGTTCCTCGGAGCGCAGCAGGTTGGCCAGGCGCTCCAGCAACTCGTAGGTGCGAGCGGGGTTCACGGCGCAATGGTATCGGGGCAGAACCATCTCGACAAGGCGCCCGCCTCGGTGTAGTTTCGGGTCGCTACCAACGTCGGGCCGCGCCCGGCACGGAAACCCGAACCCCATGGAGACCCCACGATGAACCCCACCCACGCCCTGGCCGCACTGATCGGCGCCGCCCTGCTCGCCGCCTGCGCGGGAGCCCTCGCCCAGGAGTCGCGCGGCGGCGCCGCGCCCTACGCCGAGGCCCCGTACTGGGGCCAGAAGGAGCCCCAGCGGCCGGCCCGCTCCCCGATCTCGCTCGCCGAACTCGAGCTCTTGAAGACGACCCTGCTGCTGGGCCCCGAGGACCTGCGCTGGCTGCGCGCCTCGCGGGCGGTGCTGGAGCCCCAGGTCGAGGCCATCCTCGACGTCTGGTACGGCTTCGTGGGCTCCAACCCGCACCTGTTGGCCTCGTTCACGAACCAGCAGGGCGAGCCCCAGGGCGATTACCTGGCCGCGGTGCGCACGCGCTTCGGGCGCTGGATCCTCGACACGGCCGACGCGCGCTTCGACCAGGACTGGCTCGACTACCAGCACGAGATCGGCCTGCGCCACCACCGCACGAAGAAGAACGTCGTCGACGGGGCCGACGCCACCCCCGAGGTCGCCTTCCGCTACCTCGTCGCGCTGCACCAGCCGATCATCACGACCCTGCGGCCCTTCCTCGAGAAGAGCGGGCGGCCGGCCGAGGAGGTCGACCGCATGCAGGACGCCTGGCGCAAGGCCGTGCTGCTCGAGGTCATCCTCTGGAGCCACCCCTACGTCCGCGAGGGCGCCTTCTGACCCCTCGCCGGGGGCCGGCCGGGGGAACCCCGGCCGGTCGCCTGGCGCGATCGGGGCCGCTGGCGCTGCTGCTCGACGCCGCGTGTCGGTTCGACCCAAGCAGCCCGTGGCGAGAGTCGCTACTGCGGGTGATCGTCGCGGAGAAAGCGCCCGACGGCAGCGGGGCCGAGGAGAGCCCAGAGTCACTGGCCCAGCAAGGCTCTCCTGTGCAGGAAGGCTGCGGCTACCATGGAGCACGCCACACGCCGGGAAGCCGCAGGCAATCGGCAGGATGGCCAATAGGGTGAATGAAACCCCGCGGGTTGCCCTTCTTCCGCGAGGGCGCTGTTGGTCCGCACCGACCGCCTGCCCCAGACCGCCATGCCGCACCCCTCCCTGCTGCTCTTCGTCCTCCTGCTCCTGACGCCTGGCCCCCTCGCGGCGCAGGTCGATCGCCAGGTGCTGGCGGAGTTCGACTTCGAGACCCTGCCGCTCGGGGCCCTGCCCCCTGAGCTCGAGGTTCGATCCCACGGCCGGCCGGGGGCGTACCACAGCTTCGTCGGAAAGGACTCCACGATCGGCGCGCGGCGCCTGGTCCTCATGGGCCAAGTCGCGGATCCGACTCCGGATGATGTGCGCTGGATCGCGTTCAGCGCCTCCACCGCGGAACTCCATGGGAGTTGGATCCTGGTCGAGGCCGGACTCGAGCTCAGGCCCCAGGGGGAGGCCGAGGCCCAGGGCTGGCTGTATCTCGGCGCCTTCGATC
This sequence comes from uncultured Planctomycetaceae bacterium, assembly GCA_964394665.1. Taxonomy (GTDB): domain Bacteria; phylum Planctomycetota; class UBA1135; order UBA1135; genus CAYMYN01. Next base: position 15,383 of record CAYMYN010000037.1, on the reverse strand, counting down.
TCCAGGGGAACGAGCTCATGCAAGCCCCACGCGTCGAGCTCCAGACACTCGACCAAGGGGTCTTTCGTTCGCACCTTTGGGTCCCGCCCTCCGCCCACTCTGTGACGGTCGGGGTCGGCCTGAGCGGACAGGGATTCCTGGAGTGCACTCACCTGCGCGTCGAGGCCTGGCGCGAGCCCGACGTTCCGACATCTGGGCCGCTCAACCGGAGCTTCGCACTCGGGGACGTGGAGGGCCTGCCTTGGGGTTGGCATGCATCGGGCGAACCCACGTCCGGCTTCGAGGTCGCCCTCGGTGAGCACGTCCCTGACTCGTCCGAGCCCCGGGTCATGAACCTCGCCCACCACGCTTGGCATTCGAGGAGCTGGGGCGAGCTGCGCCAGCCCTTCGACGCCGCGCCCCTGCGGGGCAAGCTGGTCGAGTTCGGTGCCTACGTCCAGGTCCCCACGCCGCGTCCCCTGCGCCGCGACCGGTTTCCGTTGGGGCTCTACCTCACGGCCGATCCGCGGATCGAAGGTCCGGGATTGACGAGCCTGAAAGCCCACCTGGGCCCAGTCGACGAACAGGGATGGCGGCTGGTCGCGGCGCGCATGGTCGTCCCGCAATGGACGGAGACGCTCGATGCCGTGGTCCACCTCACCGGCCAAGAGGCCGCCCTCATGGGCGGTTACTTCCGGGTGGTCGGCGAGGGTTCCACCGAGTGGGAAGATCCACGCCCCCTCGAGGGGCGCGCCCTCGAGAACGTGCGAGCCTGCGCACGGCTCCTCGGCTACATCCGCCACTTCCACCCGAGCAGCGAAGCCCTCGCTGCCGACTGGGAAGCCGTTGCGATCGACGGCCTGCGCCGGGTCGAGGGTGCGTCCGACGCCGAGGAGTTGGCCCGCTCGCTGCGCGAGATCTTCGAGCCCCTGGCCCCCACCGTGCGGATCTACTCCGGCGGAGCGCCGCCCCCCGCCCACCCCGCCTTGATCGAACGCGAGGGAGGCCCGCGCGCGGTCCAATGGCGACACGTCGGATTCGCGGACGGACCGCACTTCGCCTACGGCTCGACCTGGGCCCGTCGCCGGTTGCGCGGGGGGGAGCTTCCGGTCGGCTTCCACGACCCCGCCCAGCCCTGGCATGCGGACCTGGGCGCGGGGGTCGAGTGCCTCGTCCCCCTGGCGCTCCTGTGCGACGACGAGCAGACCCTGCCTAGGAGCCCCGGGGGTCTGCCCCACAGCCCCTTGCTCGTGGATGGGTTCTTGCCCAGCCCCCGTGACCGGGCGACGCGCCTGGCCTCCGTCGCGCTGGCGTGGAACGTGCTCCAGCACTTCTACCCCTATTTCGACGAGGTGGAGTGCGATTGGATGGGCGTGCTCGACGCGAGCCTGGCGCGTGCGGCGCTCGATGAGGACGAACTCGATTTCGCGCGGACCCTGCGCCTCCTCGGAGCCGAACTGGCCGACGGCCACTTCCGCGTCGAACAGCCGGTCCACGAGCACTTCAACCTGATCCCGCTGACCCTGGCCCGCGCCGAGTCTCGGATCGTCGTCGAGTGGGTGGTCGAAGACGCGACCGGCATTCCCCGCGCTCCCGTACCGGGCGACGCGCTGGTCTCGATCGCGGGCCGTCCGGTGGAGGAGCTCCTGGCCGAGGTCTCGCGGGAGGTCTCCGCGGCCCACCGCGCTGGGGTCGAGCTGCGCGCCCTCTCGCGACTGTGCCACACGTCGGAGGACAGCGTGGAGCTGGAGTTCGAGGACCTCGAGGGCCGTGTCTATGCGACCACCCTCGAGACCTTCAACTTCTGGGAGCGGACCGAGCGGCCGGAGCGCCTGGAGGCCATGATCGAGCTCGAGCCGGGCATCTTCTACGTCGACGCCGACCGAGCGTCCCGCGAGGAGTTCGACCGGCGGCTGCCCGAGTTGGCCGAGGCGCGCGCGGTCCTCTTCGACCTGCGCGGCTACGTCAACGGCCTGAGGAACGGCTTCATCGGCCACTTCCTGGACGGGCCGGCGCCCAGTCCGGTCTGGTCCACACCGTCGCCCCGCTGGCCCGACCGGCACGCGTGGTCCCTGGAAGGCTCTTCCTGGTACCAGCCGGCGCTGGAGCCGCGGCTCTCGGCCCGACCGATCTTCCTGATCGGCCCGGGGGCCCAGAGCGCCGCCGAGACCGAGCTGCAGATCGCGGCGCACCGACGCCTCGGGCCCTTCGTCGGCGCCCCCACCTCGGGTACCAACGGCAACGTCACCCGCATCCACCTGCCCGTCGGATTCACGCTGACCTACACCGGGCTGCGCACCCGGAACCCGGACGGCTCCCCCTTCCATGGCATCGGCGTCCTGCCCACCCACCCCGTCGAGCGAACCCGGGCCGGGATCGCCGACGGCCGGGACGAGGTGCTCGAGGCGGCCCTCGAACTGGCCCGCTAGACCCAGAAGATCCGCGCGGAGCGCTCCGCCAACGCGCTCTGCGCGGGTCAGTCGACCTGGGTCGCGGCACCATACCGGGGGAACCCCGGCCGGTCGCCTGGCGCGATCGGGGCGGCTGGCGTTACGCTGCGCGGCTCATGATCGCGCTCCACGGTGTCGCCAAGCACTTCGGGCGGCAGGCTCTGCTGCTCGACGCCTCGTTCCAGCTCGACCCGGGCGAGAAGGTCGGGCTCGTGGGCCCCAACGGCTCGGGCAAGACGACCCTCTTCCGCATGATCGTCGGCGAGGAAGCGCCCGACGACGGCGAGGTCCAGGTGCCGCGGCGGCTCTCGATCGGGTACTTCCGCCAGGACGCGGGCGATCCCAGCGAGCGCGTGGTGCTCGAGGAGGCGATCGCCGGATCGGGACGCCTGGGTGAGCTGCACCACGAGCTCACCGTGCTCGAGGGCCAACTCTCCGACCCCGCCCACGCCGACGAGATGGACGCCATCCTCGAGCGCTTCGGCGAGGTGCAGGCCGACTACCAGCAGCTCGGCGGGTACGGCATCGAGGCCAAGGCCCGCGAGGTGCTGCACGGCCTGGGGCTCAGCGATGCGCAGATCGACGGCCCGCTCTCGGCCCTCTCCGGCGGCTGGCGCATGCGCGTCGCCATCGCGCAGGTCCTGATCGGCGAGCCCCAGGTGCTCCTGCTCGACGAGCCGACCAACCACCTCGACATCGAATCGATCCTGTGGCTGGAGGAGTTCCTGCGCAACTCCGAGTCGGCGCTGCTCATGACCTGCCACGACCGGGACTTCATGAACCGCGTCGTGACGCGCATCGTCGAGATCGATGCCGGCGAGCTGGTCAGCTACACCGGTGACTACGAGTTCTACGAACGCGAGCGCGAGCTACGCTCCACGCGCCAAGAAGCCGCCTTCACGCGCCAACAGGCGATGCTCAAGAAGGAAGAGCGCTTCATCGAGCGCTTCGAGAAACACGCCGCCAAGGCCGCCCAGGTGCAGTCGCGGGTCAAGAAGCTCGACAAGATCGACAAGCTCGAGCCGCCCAAGAAACGCGTCCTGGTGCCCTTCCAAATGCGGCAACCTCCGCGCTCGGGCAACGACGTCGTGACCTTCAACGGCATCACCAAGCGCTACGGCGAACGGGTGATCTACGAGAACTTCGACCTCGAGGTCAAGCGCGGCGAGCGCTGGTGCGTGATGGGCGTCAACGGCTCGGGCAAGACCACGCTGCTCAAGATGGCGGCCGGCATCCTGACGCCCGACACGGGGGAGGTGCGCCTGGGCGCCAGCCTGAAGCTGGGTTACTTCGCGCAGTCGGCCCTCGAGTTGCTCGACGCGAGGAAGACCGTCTGGGAGCAGCTCGACGGCGCCTTCCCCAGCGCGACGACACCCTCCAAGCGCGGCGCCCTGGGCGCGTTCGACTTCCCGGGGGACGAGATCGACAAGCCGATCTCGGTGCTGTCCGGCGGCGAGCGCTCGCGCCTGGTGCTGTGCCAGATGCTCTTCGACCCGCCGAACTTCCTGGTGCTCGACGAGCCGACCAACCACCTGGACCTCGCCACCAAGCAGATGCTGATCGGCACGCTCTCGGCCTTCGAGGGCACGATCCTGTTCGTCTCCCACGACCGCACGTTCCTCAAGGGTCTCGCCACGAAGGTGCTCGATCTCTCCGGCGGCGGCGAAGGCATCGCGCGCCAGCCGCTCGTCTTCAACGGCGACTACGAACACTGGGTCGAGCACACCGGCCACGAGGCGCCGGGCGTGCATCGCTGACCGTCTGGTTCCGCGGGCCGCCCGTGGAGAGGAGAGCCCCAGACTCTGGGATCGGGCCCGATTCAGGGGGGCTGGGTAGGGTCGCGGAGGCGAATCCGGGCAGACGGGCTACAGTGAGGGCGCGCGACGAACCCGCCCGAACGTGCGAGCTTCCGCGCAGGAGCCAGTATGTCGTACGTCGCCACCACCCTCGCCTCGACGCTCTTCCTGTGCACCCCATTGACGGCCGCGGGCGCGCCGCCCGTAGCCGCGCAGGCCGAGGTCGACGCAACCTCCGCCTGTCGGGCGCAGTGGGCACCGACCTTCGGCGGACTGCCGGGCGTCGTGGGACCGGTCCATGCTCAAGCCGTCTACCCAGACCCCCAGTCCGGCCAGCCGATGCTCTACGTGGGCGGCATGTTCGAGGTCGCCGGGGGCGTCCCCGCGAGCTTGCTCGCGCGATGGGACGGCTCGAGCTGGAGTTCGGTGGCGGGCTCGCCATCCAGCCCAGGGCCGGTCGTGCCGAGCGTGCGGGCGCTGGCGGTCTTCGACGACGGCAACGGCGCGGGGCCCGGCCTCTACGTCGCGGGGCAGTTCACCACGGCGCAGGGCCAGCCCATGAACTCGATCGCGCGCCTGGACGCTGGCGGCTGGTCGAACCTCGGCGCCGGCGTGACCGGCTCGAGCGCGACCGCTCCGATCCTCGCCATGACCGTGTTCGACGACGGCGCCGGACCCGCGTTGTACGTCGCCGGCACCTTCTCCGGCGTGGACGACGGCCTGCCCATGAACCACATCGCACGCTGGGACGGCTCGAGTTGGTCCTCCCTCGGTTCGGGCATCGACGCGGGTTTCTACGTGCACTCGCTCGGCGTCCACGATGACGGCACCGGACCCGCGCTGTACGCAGGTGGACAGTTCACGCAGGCCGGCGGGGTCGCGGTGAGCAACCTCGCGCGCTGGGACGGCGCGGCCTGGTCGGACGTGGGCGGCGGGGTCAACGGCCACGTGTACGGCCTGGCGAGCTTCGACGACGGCAGCGGACCGGCGCTCTTCGCCGCCGGCTCGTTCGGCCAGGCCGGCGGCCAGCCCGCGCCGGGCGTCGCGCGCTGGGATGGAGCGGCGTGGTCCGCGGTCGGCGGGGGAGCGGCGGGGACGCCCAACCTCGCTCTTGCGCTCGAGGTCCTGGACCTCGGCGGCGGAGCGGCCCTCTACGCCGGCGGATCCTTCAGCGTCGCCGGGGGAGGCCATGCCACCGTCGCACTGTGGAACGGGACGGCCTGGTTGGGCGCGGGGAACGAAACACCAACCCAGACCGTCCTCTCCCTCGACGCCTTCGACGCGGGCGACGGGGCGGGCCCGAAGCTCTTCGCAGGAGGTGCCTTCCAGCAGGTCGGAGCGCTGATGACCGCCAACATCGCGGCCTTCGACGGCTCGATGTGGTCGGCCCTCGGCGAGGGGCTCGGGGGCCCCGTGACGGCCCTCACCACCTTCGATCCGGGCGACGGCGGCGGATCCTCGCTGTACGTGGCCGGCAGTTTCCTCTCGATCGGCAACACGCTCGCGACGCGCATCGCGCGCTGGAACGCGGGAAGCTGGTCTCCCCTGGGCTCGGGAGTCGACGGCGCCGTGAACGCCCTCGAGACCTACGACCTGGGCGGCGGCCCCGAGCTCTTCGCCGGTGGCACCTTCACCAACGCGGGCGGCCAAGCGGCGAGCAAGATCGCGCGCTGGGACGGCGCGAGCTGGGCCCCCCTCGGCACGGGCATGGACCAGGGCGTCGAGATTCGCGCGCTCTTGGGCGCCGACCTGGGCGACGGCCAAGGTCCGGGCCTCTTCGCCTGCGGCGGCTTCCAGATCATGGGCGGCGTCGCGACGCGCCACACGGCCCGTTGGGACGGCGCGGCCTGGTCGCCCCTCGGCACGGGCCCGAACAGCCGCGTGTTCGCGTTGACCACCTTCGACCCGGGAACCGGCCCCTTGCTCATCGCCGGCGGACTCTTCACCGAGGCGGGCGGCGTCCCGGCCCAACGCATCGCCGCCTGGGACGGGAGCTCCTGGTCCGCGCTCGGTCTGGGCGTCGCGGGCGGCGCGAATCCCTCGGTCCACTCGTTGGCCGTGTTCGACGACGGCAACGGAGCGGCGCTCTACGTGGGCGGCTGGTTCGCCACCGCCGGCGGAGTGCCAGCCCAGAACATCGCGCGCTGGGATGGAACGGGCTGGTCGGCGGTCGGCGGCGGAGTCACTCCGACCGTCGTGTCCTTGACGGTCTTCGACGACGGCGGCGGACCGGCGCTCTACGCCGGTGGTAGCTTCATCGACGCCTCGGGCGTGACGGTGAACCACATCGCGCGCTGGGACGGCTCGTCGTGGTCCGCACTGGGCCAAGGCCTGTGGTTCGGAAACGTCGACGAGCTCCTCGTCTTCGACGACGGTGGCGGAGCGGCGCTCTACGCGGGCGGCTCCTTCCGCTCGGCGCCGGACTCGGGCGACAGTTACCTCGCCAAGTGGGGCTGCGCCGCGCAGGGCGAGCTCGGTGACGCGTTCTGTTTCGGCGATGGCAGCGGCAGCGTGTGCCCGTGCGCCAACCCGGGAGCCGCCGGGCAGGGTTGCGCCAACGGCACGGGCCAGGGTGCGATCCTCAGCGCCGCCGGCTCTGCGAGCGTCGGCGCGGCCGACCTGGTGCTCTCGGCCACCAACTTGATCCCTAGCCAGTTCGGCCTCTACCTGCAGGGCAACAACCGCCTGAACGGCGGGCTGGGCACGCCCTTCGGTGACGGCTTGCGCTGCGTGGGCGGGGGGCTCGTGCGTCTCCAGGCCAGGGCCGCGGGGCCGACGGGCCAGTCGAGCACGAGCATCGACATCGCGGCCAAGGCCGGGCTCTCGGGGGGCGAGACGCGCTCCTACCAGCTCTGGTACCGCGACGCGTTCACCACTCCCTGCGGCCAGGGCTTCAACCTCACCAACGCCCTCGAGTTGGTCTGGATTCCCTGAGTGGGATCACCCGTGAGCGGCTCGGGACAGTCGGACACGAACGCGCGGTCGGCATCCGATGGAGCCCCGACTCGGTCCGTTGCCGATCCCGCACCGGGCCCGGACGCGCGCCCCCATTGGCGGCGCGTCGAGTTGCTGACTCCGGAGTGCCGACTGCTGCTCTACGACATCGGCAAGGACGACAACCTGGGGATGATCCTGCGCACCGCGGCCTCCTTCGGGGTTCGCGAGGCGTGCATGGTCGGCCGCAAGCCCCGGCGCCTGCGCGGCGACATGGGAGCGCGCGACTCGATCCGCCTCACGCGCCACTGGCGCCTCCCGGAGGCGATCCTCGCGCTGCGGGGCGAGGGCTTTCGTGTGCTGGCGGTGGAGATCACGCCCGACGCCCTCGACATCCGTAGCCATCCCTTCGTCGGCCCCACGGCCTTCCTCCTGGGCAACGAGGCGCGCGGGGTCGGCCCGGCCGCGCTCGAGCTGTGCGACGGCCAGGTCTACGTCCCCCAACACGGCCAGGGACAAGCCTCGCTCAACGTGGGCGTCGCCTGCGCGATCGCGCTGCACGAGTTCGCCGCGTGGGCCGGCTATCCCGAGCTCCCCCGCGATCCCTCCCTGCACAAGTACCACGTGGACTGGCTCGCGGAGGAACCGGGTTGACAGCGAACCCGTGACGCCCCCGGGCTAGAACGCAGCCCCGCAGTCCTTGCAGTAGCGGGCCTCGGCGTCGTGGCCCGTGGAGCCGCAGCCTGGGCATGCGCGACCGGTCGGCGGGCCCGAGCGCATTCGGGCGATGGTCAGCTCGGCGGTGACGATTCCGGTCGGGACGGCGATGATGCCGTAGCCGAGGATCATCAGACCCGCGGAGAGCGTGCGGCCGAGGTCGGTGCTGGGCGCGAGATCGCCGTAACCGACCGTGGTCAGGGTCACGATGGCCCAGTAGATCGCGATCGGGATGCTCGTGAAGCCGCGCTCGGGGCCTTCGATGAGGTACATCAGCGCGCCGACGACCAGCACGATCGCGAGCACCGCCACGACGAAGACCAGGATCTTGCGCCGACTGGCCCGCAGGGCATGGGTAAGCGTCTCGACCTCCTCCACGTAGCGCACGAGCTTCAGCACCCGGAACACGCGCAGGATGCGCAGGGTCCGGATCACGAGCAGGTACTGGGCGCCCGGCAGCAGGAGGCTCAGGTAGGTGGGTAGGATCGCGAGCAGGTCGACGACGCCGAAGAAGCTGCGGGCGTACCGCGCGGGCTTCTCGACGCACGCCAATCGCAGCAGGTACTCGAGGCTGAAGAGCAGGGTGAAGGACCACTCCAAGGTGCGCAGCAGGTCGCCGTGCCGCTCGCGGATGGGCTGCACGCTGTCGAGCAGGACCGCTCCCGTGCTGGCCAGGATCGCGACGATCAGCGCCACGTCGAAGGCCTTGCCGGCCGGCGTGTCGGAGCCGAAGATCACGCGGTGCAGGCCGGTGCGCCAGCCCCCACGCCCGCTCGGTTGGTGGAGCCTCATGCGCCCAAGGTAGCCCCTCCGATGCCCGCCGAGCGATCCCCAGCACGAGCGCCCACCTCAATCACCCGCCGCCGACGGGTCCCGTTCCAACAGGCGCACGGGACCGAGCAGACCGGAGGGGGTCGCGAACCCGAAGCGTGTACCGAGGTACGCGTTCTGCACCAGGTTGCCGACGCGCACGACGAGTTCGTTGCGGCCGACGACGAGGTGCGGGGCGAGCTCGAAGCGCTGCGGCGGCCACAGACGCGCACCGACGCGCCGACCATTGAGGAAGACCTCGGCCATGTCGTGCACGCGGCCCAGGTCGAGAATCGGATCGGCGGGCAGACGTTCGAGCTCGAAGCTCGTGTGGTAGTCGACGTGACCGACGAAGCGCGGGTCCAGGAGCTCCCAGGTGTCCCAAGTCGCGAGCTCGACCACGGCGCCCTCCGGTGTCCGAAGCGCTTCGGGGACCTGGGTGCGGATCTCGACGTCGGGCTGCACCTCGGCCTCGACGCGGACGCGCCAGGGACCCGTGAGGCGTAGTCGCTCGCGCTCCGGCGGGGGGAGGTGCGCGCGGCCCACGAGCGGCTCACGGGTCGGGTCGAACGCGAGCCAGAAGGCCTCGTAGGGCGAGAGTTCGAGCTCGACCCGCGTGCCCGAGTCGTCCGCCTTCGAGCCGATCTCGATCACGCGACCGCGCTCGCAGTCGAGCAACGACACGCGACCGCTCGCGCCCGGCAGGCTGAGCTCGAAGCGCCGGGACTCCGGGGCTTGATTGGCCAGCCAGACGAGCTCGTGCTCGCCGATGCGGCGACGGTGCACGAGGTCCGGGCCGTCGCCCGCCACGACGCGCGCGCCGGGCTCGAGGGCCGGATGGCCGGCCTCGAGCAGCGCCGCGAGATCCGGTACCGCGACGAAACCCGGTGCCGCGCGGAGACGCTCCAGGAGCCCCGCCAGAATCGGATCGGCGAAGCCCTGCTCCACCGAACCGCGGGGCAAGGCGCCCAGGGCGAGCACGTGCCCACCGGAGCTCGCGAGTTCGACGAGTTGCTGCGCCACGGCGCGCGGGAGCACGACGAGGGGCGGCAGGACCACGGTGCGGAACGCGAACCCACGGTGGTGCAGGGCGCCGTCCGCGACGAGGCCCTCCTCGAAGGCCGCGCGGTCGCCGATCAAGAACTCGACCCAGGCCGCGCTGAGCGCGCGCGTCGCCTCGGCGTAGGCACGATCGACGATCAGCGCCTCGGGCTCGAAGAGCGCGTCGACGTGCTCCGGTCCGACGCGCAAGCGCGGGTCGAAGACACCCGGGCCGAGCAAGGCCCACACGCTTTCGCGTGGATCGAGCAGCAGCACCCGTGCCCGCGCACGGCTGCAGGCGTTGACGAAGCTCGCCCGGCGCGTGAAGTCCGCCCACAGGCCCAGATGGCGAAAGAGTGGATTCTGGTCGTACCAATCGGGCGTCCATCCCGAACCGGTGAGCGCGCGATTCAGGAACAAACCGTGGGGCACGACGTGGTCGACACCCCAGGCGTGGATCGCGTTCGTGGCGCGCTTGATCGTGGCGGGGTCGAAGTGCTCCCAGCGGCCCGCCCCGAAGAACTCGCTCATCAGGCGTCGGCCCTCGAACTCGGCCGCGGAGCGCACCTCCGCGAAGATCTGGGGGTCGAGCGCAGTGAGGCCCAGGGAGTCGTTGCCCGGCAGCGTGAAGCGTCGCAACAGGGCAGGCGCGTCACCGACGAAAGCGGTCTGCACGGTGAGCGACTCCTCCCAGAAGTTCGGGATCGCGTGCAGTCCGGCGGTTTCGGCACGCGCGACGACCGCGCCGTAGTTGGCGGCGTAGATCTCCGACACGGTCCGGAACCAATCGCAACGCGCACGGGGCGCGAGCCCCTCGACGTCGCGATCGAGCAGCAGCGGAAGGTCCAGGCGCAGATCGCGGCCGGTGCGCTCCCGGTACTCCCGCTCGAGGTCCGCGCTCCAGGCGAGCTTCGTCCCATAGTCGCCCTCGTTGTCGACGAAGATGCCCGCGAGCGTCGTGCCCAGGCGCTCGCGGTAACGCTCGAAGTAGGGCTCGAGCGCGAGCTCGATGAAGGCCGGCGCCAATCGCCGGTCGAGCCGGTTCACGTCGGAGTAGGTCGCAATGCGAAACACGTAGGCGCGCCAGAGGCCCTCGTCGGGAGCGATCCAGCGCGACGGAGCCTGTCCCTCAACGGTAAGCAGGCTCGCGCCCTCGATCTCGGCGGTGCGGTGCAGGGCGGGGCGCAACGCACGCTGAAGCGCCGTTCCGTTCGAGCGCACCGCTCGTGACCAGGATCCGGTCGCGCTTCCCCCGAGGGGCGCGATGCGCGCACTCCAGGATCCGTCGGAACCCAGGGTGAAGACCTTCTCGCCTTCGAGTTCGACGCGCAGCTCGACCCGCGCGCCGCTCGACTGGGCGCCCTCGACCTCGAGCCGCACCTCCAGCCGATTCGGCCCCGGCTTCAAGAGCGCGGCGACGTCGACCACGCGCGGATGGGCGTAGGGCGCAGCGAGTCCGAGGCTGAACCCCTCGAGCGTCGGTTCGCTCGCGCCCGCCGCGGCCAGGTAGAGCTCGGCGCGCGCGACCCGGGTCCCGGACGGAAGCTCGAAGCTGCGCGTGAGGGTCAGCTCGTGGGCCCCTTCCCGCGGCTGAGCGTGGCCGATCCACTGACTCGCGGGGCTAGGCAGGGCACGGGGCTCGTCCACGCGCCGCGCGACGACGGCGAAGTCGCGCGCGGGCAGGTCGAGCGCTCCGCGTCCCTCGATCACCGACCAGGCCAGGGTCTGTGCGGCGAGTTCGGGGTGGTGTTCCAACACGCGCCCCGCCGCGCGCAAGCTCGGCCACCACACGTCGTCGCAAAATCCGACCGTCGCGCCGGCGCGCTCGGCCACCGCGACCACGCGGTCGAAGGCCGCGAACCAGGCATCGCCCAACCAGCCCTGCGCCACGGGATGTTCGGGGTCGGTCGGATCGCGCGGGAACTCGGGCACGATCGGCGGTCGGGCGTGCACGTAGCCGGGATTGATGCCGACCTCGACGAGACGCCGCGCGATCTCCTCGACTTGGTCCGGGTCGGGCGGCGCCACATCCCAGAACCAGAACATCGACGGCGCAAAGCTCCTGGGCGGATCGCTGAAGCCCTTCAAGAGCTCGCCGAAGTCCACCACCGGCCGCGCGCCGGGGGTCGGGCCCTGGGCCGCGGCGCCCGGCGCCGGCTGGACCAGGGCCATCAGACTCAGGAACGCGAGCCCCGCGAACAATCGGAAGGAGGGTGCCATGGCCTGCGCGTCGGGTGGGCGCACAGAGCATCGGGCTCCGCACCGGGCCTGTCGAGCCCAGGCGTTCTTCCTCCGAAGTGGCTCGCCGAGCTCCACCCGCGTGGGCCTTCCTGCCTCCTCGCAACGTCGGGCGGTGTTCGCTGGCGCCAGCCAGGCCTGTGGAGGGCGCGCAGGGGTTCGATTTCCGCGGCGCACCCGCGGTTCGGCGCACTAGACTCGCGCCATGCAACCCCACCTCGACCGCAGACGCCTGCTCGCCACGGGTGGCGCTTCGGCCGCGCTGATCGGCGCCGGCCTGCTCGCCAGCCCCACCCTCGCCCAGGACGGCGCAGCGCCGCGCGCACGCGGCCGGCGCATCGGAGTCTCGACTTATTCCTTCTGGGGCTTTCGCCGCGACGACCTGCGCCCGATCGAGCGCTGCATCGACCTGGCGGCCGAGATGGGCTTCGACGGCGTCGAGATCCTCGAGGTGCAGATGACCGACCGCTCGCCCGCCGTCCTGCAGCACCTCAAGCGGCGCGCGTTCTTGCTCGGCCTGGACCTGATGGGCTTCTCGACGCACCAGGGCTTCGTCACGCCGGACGCCGACAAACGTCGGGAGAGTTTCGAGCACACGGTGCGTTGCATCGAGAACGCCAACGCGCTCGGCATCCCGACCATGCGCGTCAACACGGGTCGCTGGGGTACCTCGAAGGACTTCGACACGTTGATGGCCAACCGCGGGATCGAGCCGCCCCTGCCCGGTCACGACGAACAGGAGGCCTTCGGCTGGGTGATCGACGCCTTCGAGCGGCTGGCCCCGATCGCCGAGCGCCACGGCGTGATCCTGGGCCTCGAGAACCACTGGGGCCTGGGCCTGACCGCCGCCGGCGTCCTACGCGTCGTCGATGCGGTCGACTCGCCCTGGCTGCGGGTCACGATGGACACGGGCAATTTCCTCGAGGATCCCTACGAGCAGCTCGCCGCCCTCGCCCCGCGGACCGCGCTGGTGCAGGCCAAGACCTACCTCGGGGGCGGGCGTTGGTACACCCTCGACCTCGACTACCCGCGCATCGGCCGCATCCTCGACGCCGCGAAGTACCGCGGCTACGTCTCGCTCGAGTTCGAGGGCCTGGCCGACCCCCTCGAAGCCATCCCGCAGAGCCTGGCGCTCCTGCGCACCTGCCTCTGATCCCCGTTCCTGGCCGGGACTCCTGACGAGACTCGGAGTGTCGCGCCCGCGCGCTACGCCCTGGCCCGTATCCGAGGCGGATCGAGCCGCGCCGCGGCCCAGGCCACCGGCAGGCAGGCGACCACGAAGGTCCACAGAGCCGCGTCATAGGCACCGGTCAGGTGGGCGCTCAGGCCGGTGACGAACGGGCCCAGGCCCGTGGCGATGATCGCCAGGCGCGTGGCCGAGCTGCGGATCGCCCCGTGGTGCGCGCGGCCAAAGGTGCGCGCCAGGGCAGCGACCGAGGTCGTGGCGACGAGCCCCTGCCCCAACCCGAAGAGCACCATCGCGAGGGCCGCCTCGAAGCGCGAGTCGGCGATCAAGAACGTCAGGCAACAGGCGACGATCAGGACGAGGCCGACGGGAAGCAACACGCGCGCGGCGAAGCGATCGGTCAGCATGCCCGCGGGGAGGGCGACGAGGGCCAGGGCCGCGGACCAGGCGCTGACCGCGAACGCCGCGTCGAGCGCCCCCAGGCCGCGCGCGCCGAGCAGCGGCTGGATGTCGAACAGGAGCGCGGTCGCGACGAACGGCCCGAGCGAGATCGCAGCGGCCAAGGACCAGAAGGTGCGCGTGCGCAGGGCCTCCTCGAGGGTGAAGCTTGGCTCGCGCTCGAGGATCACGACCGGCGCGACGTGCAGGGGCGTGGTCTCGGGCAAGACCTGCTCGCCCTCCCCCGCCGCAGGCCTCGGCGGGTCCCCGTCCATGGCCAGCCCCAAGTCTTCGGGTCGATCGCGCACCCACAACCAGGCCGCCGGCATCACGACCAGCCACACCCCGACCGCGAAGACCGCGTAGGCAGAGCGCCAGCCGACCATTTCGATCAACTGATGGGCGAGTTGCGGCGCGAGGATCCAACCCGTGAACACCACGACCTGCTTGATGCCGTGCATGGCGCCCAGCCGCCGGTGGAACCACATGGCCAGCGCGTGCTGGCTGACCAGCGAGAGGCAGCCCTGCGCAAGGAAGCGCAAGAGGAAGAAGCCCAGGAACACGCTCACCAGACCCTGCGCCGCACCCATCGCCAGGCAGCCCAGCCCACACGCGAAACCGGTCCCCACGAGCATGCGCCGCACCCCGATCCGATCGGTCCACCTCCCCACGCGCACGAGCGGCAAGGCCGCGAGCACGGTCGCCAGGGTGTAGGCGCCGTTCAGCTCCAGCTCGCCGATCCCGAACTCCTCGCGCAGGGGCACGTTGAGCTGCGAGACGATGAACGTCTGCCCCGGCGCGGAGGCCAAGAAGGCCACCGTCGACACCGCCGCCACGCCGTACCCGGGAAACCAGCTCCCCGGCGGGCTGCTCGACCGAACGGGCCCATCCATCTTCTACCGACCCATCTGGCAAGCCCTCGGGGCCGAGCATGGTAGGGCCGCCCCATCCCCCCCTCAACGCCGTCGCTCGCTCCCACATCGCCGCGGACACCCGACGATCCCCAAGGCGAGACCCGCCTGACGATCCTGGGATGGGCCCGCGATCAGCCGACAGCCAGGTCGGGCCTGCCCTCGGAAACGCTGCACCAATGCACCTCGACGAGGGGCTTCCAGCTCCGCCCCCAGGCGCGGAGGTGAAGCCGGGGAGCCGAGGCGCCTGCGTCGTTCTCCGGCGAGGCCCCGTCCGACATCAGGCCGCTCCTCCCCAGGACGAGATCCCGCGCATCGCCGCCGCCTGCCTGGAGCCCGAACGGTCGCTCGAAGCCCTCAATCGATCTCGCCGTCGGGTGGTCGACCCCGGCCGCGTCGCGCTGGGCGATCTCCCAGATCGTCGTCTCGTTCGAGGGCGGTCGGCGGTCCTTCTCCGGCTGCATGCCCTTGCGCCAGCCATAGAAGCAGGGCTCGTGCTTCCACAGGTAGTGCTGGCGCGTGATGACGCCCTTGGTCTTCGACCAGATGATGGTCTGGTGCAGCAAGAGACCGTTCTGTTCCCAGGCCGCTTCGACGAGCGCCTGGCGCCGCGTGGCGTGCCACTGGTACACCGGCGCGCGCTCCGTGCAGTGCTCGAGCGCGATGCGCAGGTAGGTGGCGTAGAACTCGACGCTCGACTCGGGGTCCACGTACGCATCCCACTTCTTGCCGCCGTAACTGCCGCCGCGCGCGGCGCGCTCGCGGTGGGCTTTCGTGATGAACCCGTGGTTCGTGCCGTCGTAGTCGACGAGGTATGGCGGATCGCTCGCGAGCAGCATCGCCTTCTCGCCGGCCATGAGCCTCGCGACGTCGTCCGGGTCGG
>CAYMYN010000036.1:0-43785 GCA_964394665.1 uncultured Planctomycetaceae bacterium | reverse complement strand
CTCCGCGACCGGCTTCGTGTCCGCGACCGGGGCGCGCGAACCGTTCACTTCCGCCAGACCGTCGCAGGGGGGCGTCCCAGCGGGAGACCCGAGCGAGCAGGAGGTTGGGATCGCCTCCGCGCGCGCGGCCCTCGAGTCCGCCCGCCAGGCCCGAGCTGCGGGGGAGCTCGACGTGGCCCGCGAGCGCGTGTCCGCCGCAATCGATCTGGCGCTGCCTGTCCTCGCGCGGCATCGAGAGCCGATACACCTGTGTCTCTGCGAGATCGGGCACTTCGCGCACGAATTGGGTGCCACGCGCGAAGCCGAACGATTTCGGCGTGCCAACCTGGAGCTCGCCGAGCGCACGTTGCCCGCTGACGACCCGGAGCTCCTGGCCGCTCAGCAATACGTGGCCATCACCCTATACCAGCTCGGCGACCTGGGGGGCGCCCGTGCGCTGTTCGAACGCGTCCTCGAGGCGCGAGAGCGAACGTTGGCAGGCGACCACGCCCTTCTGATCTCCGCTCGCGAGAATCTGGCCATCGTGATCCAGGTGCTGGGTGACCTGCAGGGCGCACGCGAACTCTTCGAGGATGTGCTGGAGGCCCGAGAACGTGTCCTCCCCGAGCACCATCCGCATCTAGCACGCGCGCGGACGAATCTAGCCGTGACGCTTCGGGCGCTCGGTGACCTGCAGGGTGCCCGGGCCTTGGACGAGCGTATCGTTGAGGCACTCGAGCGGGGGTTGCCGGAGGAGGATCCTCGGCTCCTGAGCGCTCGAGAGAATCTCGCCTTGACGATGCGCGACCTCGGCGACCTGGAGGGCGCCCGTGCGGTGCAAGAGCGGGTGCTCCAGGCTCGCGAACGTACGCTTCTCGAGGACCATCGCGATCTGCTCCGGGCCGTTGCGAACTTGGCTGGAACGATGCTCGAGCTCGGTGAATTGCAGGTCGCTTGCGCGTTGCAGGAGCGGGCGTTGACTGGGCTGGAGCGAACCCTGCCAGAGGATCATCCGGATGTCCTCGCAATGCGGGCGAACGTGGCTGAGACGTTGTACCGACTTCGCGACCTGCATGGCGCCCGCCTGCTCCGTGAACGAGTCCTGGAAGCCCTCGAGCGGACCCTACCGGAGGACCATCCGAACCTCCAGAGGGCGCGACGAGCCATGGCCTTGACTCTCAAGGAGATGGGTAGCCTCCCTGCAGCCCGGGAGCTCGAGGAGCGCGTGCTCGAGGTCCTCGAGCGCACGCTGCCCGATGAGCATCCGGATCTCCTCGCAGCGCGCATGGGCCTGGCCGGGACGATGTTCGGATTGGGCGACCTTCAAGCGGCCCGGTCGCTGGGGGAGCGCGCGCTGGCAGGTCTGGAAGGTGCGCTGGCCGAGGATCATCCCCAACTTCTCCGGGCAAGGTCGAACCTCGCGGTGACCTTGTTTCGCCTCGGCGACCTCGCAGGCGCCCGAGAACACCTACAGCGTGTCGCGGAGATCAGGGAGCGCACTCTGCCGGCGGACCACCCCGAACTCCTCGTCGCGTGGAGCCACCTGGCCACGTCCAGCAAGGCGCAGGGCGACTATCAGCATGCCCGCCTGCTGGAGGAGCGCGTGCTCGAGGCGCTCGAACGAACCCTGCCGGAGGATCATCCTGATCTCCTGCGAGCGCGTCACAACTTCGCCTTGTCGCTGCGGAAGCTCGGTGACGTCCGTGGTGCGTGCGCACACCTCGAGCGCGTGTTGGCCGGACGCGAACGAATACTCCCAGAGGACCATCCAGAGCTGCTCCTGGCGCGGCGCAACTTGGCCGTGGGTTGCCTGGACCTGGCGTTGGGTTCCGTCGCGAGGACAGGGGAGAGTCGCGAGCCGGGACCGGTCGTAGGACCGGAGACGGATTGGGGTTGGAGCCGGGCATTCGAGCTGGTCGTGGACGTTTCCAACTCGGCGCGGCGCACGACACGGGGCCTTCTCCTGGAGTCCTCGAGCCGTGAAGCGGAGGAGCGCGCTGCGCAGGTGATCGAGATGCCACTGAGTCTCGCGCTCTCACTCGCGCAGGGGTACGGTCGCTTCGAGCCGGCCGAGGAGCTTGCTCTGGCGGGGTTCGCCCTCTCGGAGACCGGACGCGGCGCGGGGTTGTCGTCGGTGAGCCTCGCGCGGGCCGCGCGCAGCTCTGCGGAGTACGGGCGTCTTCGGGAGCTAGCGCGTACGGCGCGCGCGGAACTGGCCAGCCTGGCGCAGGAGGGCGGGAGCCCGGAAGCCTTCCACGCGGCGCGGACGCGCCGCGAGAGGGCGGAGAGAGAACTTGCAGGGTTAGCGACGGATCTCCTGGGGGAGGGATTCGCGGGACTTTGGGTCGATGCGTCGACCCTGGCCGCACGTCTGAGGTCTGGCGAGGTGCTGGTCGCCTTTCGCAGGTACACGCGCTGGTGGCTCGAGGAACCTGAGGACGGCGCGAAGGCGGAGCAACCCGAAGGAAGGGAGCGCGGCCTCGAGAGCTTGGGCGCCTTCGTGCTGGCGCGCGGCGAGGCGGGATCGGAGCCGAAGCTCGCGTTCGTGGACCTGGGCTCGATCGAGGCGATCGACCTTGCCGTGAGGGACTGGCGCGCGACGATCGGCGTGGGGACGACGGCGCATGTGCGCTCGGGCTCGGGCCAGGAGAGCGGGCCGCGGGGGATCGGGCTCGATGCACCGGCAAGTTCGTCCGGCGCTACCGAGGCGCGCGCGCTGCGGCGGCTCGTGTGGGATCCCCTGGTGTCGGCCCTGGGGACGGCGCAGCGGGTGAGCGTGGCGCTCGACGACATGCTGCACCTGGTTCCGCTCGAGGCGCTTCACCTGGAGGAAGAAGAGCGTCTCTTGGGCGAGCGCTGGCGGATCGAGACGCGGACTTCGTTCTGGGAGCTGCTCGCGGAGGATCCGCCCGTCGATCCATCGGGTGCATTGGTGGCGTTGGGCGACGTCGCGTACGGCGCCGAGCCGGTGGCCTGGGGCGAGGACCAAGGAGAGCAGGAACCCGACACCGAGATGCGCCTCCTGGCCCAAGCGAGCGGCGAAACGCGCCCCTCGCACCAAGGCGGTGGCTACGCGGGCGTCCTGCGGGGGAGCCCCTCCGAGGGAGGCTTCGCGTCTCTGTCACAGACCGGCCCCGAGGTGCGCAGCATCGCGAAGTTGCTGCGCGATTCCGTGGGACTCGATGCGCAGGCGATTCTGCTCGAGGGCCCGCGCGCATCGCTCGCATCTCTCGAGGCCCTGGCACCCAAGACCCGCTGGCTGCACCTGGCGACGCACGGTTGGTTCGCACCCGATCGCATCCGCTCCTTCGCCGATCGCGACGAGGGAGCCGACTCGAGCCGGGCGGGTCTAGCGCTGCGCACCGACACCGCGGAGACCGTGGGCGGCATGAGCCCGCTGCTGCTCTGCGGCCTGGCGCTGGCCGGCGCGAACCTCGCCCCCGACTTCCTCGGCCGCGTGCCGGGCCTCTTGACCGCGGAAGAGCTCTCCGGCCTCGACCTCACGAACTGCGAGCTGGCCGTGCTGTCCGCCTGCGACACGAACGTGGGCCGCCTGTCGCGCGCCGGCCAGGGCGTCGCCTCCCTGCAGAAGGCCCTCCACATGGCCGGCGCCCGCAGCGTGATCACGAGCCTGTGGAAGGTCGACGACGCGGCGACGGCGAAGTTCTTCGAGCGCTTCTACACTCGGCTCTGGCACGAGGGCCTGCCCAAGTCCGAAGCCCTCTGGCGCACCAAGCTCGAGTTGCGCGCCGAAGGCCACCCGCTGCGCGACTGGGCCGCCTGGGTGCTGACCGGCGATCCGAACTGATGTGGCCCGTCGCACGAGTCTCTGCCACCTCCCACGAGCCGACCATGAAGATCCGACTCGCTATTCTGCGCCTCTCCGCGTGCCTGCTCGTTGCCGGCGCAATGGTGTTGGCGCTCGTGCCGCCCGCGTCGTCCACGCCGCGTCCGTCGGCGCTCCAGGAGCCTGAGGGCGCGGAGGATCCCTTCCCCAGCCTGCGCGCGACCCTCGACGCGGCGCGTGCTGCGCAGAGCGCGGGTGAAGCCGAGCGTGCGCGGGAGCTCGTGGCCTCCGCCGTCGAGGACGCCGTTCGCGCGCTGGCCAAGGACGACAACGAGGCATCGAGCGACCTGTGCCAAGAGCTGGGCGCCTTCGCCCACGACGCGGGCGAGCTGCGCGCCGCCGAGCGCATCCGGCGCGCCGTGCTCGAGCAGCGCGAGCGCACGCTGCCCGCCGACCATCCGGATCTCCTCGTGGCGCGAGGGAGGCTGGCCGTCACCATGGCCGAGATGGGCGATCTCCCGGGGGCCCGGGAGCTCGAGGAGGCCGTGCTCGCGGAGTACGAGCGCACGCTGCCCGGGGACCACCCCGACCTCCTTCGGGCGCGGGGGAACCTGGCCGTCACGATGCGGGAGATGGGGGATCTCCCTGGCGCCCGCGCGCTCGAGGAGGCCGTGCTGCATGCGCGCGAGCGCACCCTGCCCGCCGACGACCCCGACCTCCTCAGGGCGCGGCAGAGCCTGGCCATCACGGTCTTTCAGATGGGCGACTACCAAGGTGCCCGCTCGCTCTTCGAGGCCGTGCTGCAGGTTCGCGAGCGCACACTGCCCGCGGGCCACCCGAGCCTCTTGGCGGCGCGGGGGAACTTGGCCGTTACAATGTTCGAGACGGGCGATCTCCAAGGCGCCCGCGCGCTCCTCGAGGCCGTGTTGGAGGCTCGCGAGCGCAGCCTCCCAAGCGACCACCCCGCTTTGCTCTCGGCGCGGGGGAATCTGGCCAGCACAGTGCAAGCGATGGGCGACCACCAGGGTGCCCGTGCGCTTCAGGAGGCCGTGCTCGCCGCGCGCGAGCGCACGCTACCGGCGGACCACCCGGATCTGCTCCGAGCGCGTGGGAACTTGGCGGTCACGATGCACCAAATGGGCGATTTCGAAGGCGCCCGCGCGCTCGAGGAGGCCGTGCTCGAGGCTCGCGAGCGCACGTTGCCGGAGGACCACCCGAATCTGGTTCGGGCGCGCGGGAACTTGGCCGCCACGATGCACGAGCTGGGCGACTTTCCCGGTGCCCGCGCGCTCAAGGAGCGCGTACTCGAGGCCTGCGAGCGCACGCTGCCCGACGACCACCCAGACCTGCTGCGGGCTCGGTCGAACCTGGCCGCGACGATGTTGGAGATGGGCGATCTCCCCGGCGCCCGCGCGCACTTCGAGGCCGTGCTCGAAGCTGACGCGCGCAGCCTGCCCGCCGAGCACCCGGATGTCCTCTCGGCCCGGGCGAACCTGGCCTTGACCTGCGCCTGGGAGGCGAGCCTAGCCACGAGCGGAGAGGAGCAGGCCGAGCAGCAATAGTCCCGGGCCCGGTCCTTGGCGGGGGAGGCCGCGTGGGGGGCCGGGCGGGAGGTGCGTGCGGCATTGCTGGGGAGCTCTTCCCGCGAAGCCGAGGAGCGCGTCGCGCGGGTCACCGAGATCCCCCTCGACCAGGCCCTCTCGTTCACCCTGGGCCTGGGCGTGTTGGGGGCCGCGGAGGAGCTCACGACAGCTGCCTTCCGGCTCTCGGAGACGGGGCGCGGGGCGGGGCTCGCGGCGGCGCAGATTGCGCGGGCGGCGCGGGGTTCGGCGGAGTACGCGGCCTTGCGTGACGAGGCGCGGGCGGCGAGTGCGGAGTTGGCGGCCCTGGCGCAGGGGGGTGCGAGCGTCGACGAGTTTCATGCTGCGCGTATGCGGCGCGAGGCGGCGGAACAGGGGCTCTCGGGGCTCGCGCGCGAACTCGCGGGCGACGGCTTCGCGGGCCTCGAAGTCGAGGTAGGCCCGATAGCGGCGCGGCTCGGAGAGGGCGATGGGCTGGTCGCCTTTCGCCTGTACACGCGCTCCTGGCTGGAGCCCCAGGAGGGCGGAGCGGACGACGGTGGACCTGCCTTGAAGCCACGCGCGCGCGAGAACCTGGGCGCCTTCGTGCTCGCTCGCAGCAAGGACGACGCGGAGCCGCGGCTCGCGTTCGTGGACCTGGGCGCCGCCGACGATCTGGAGGCGATCGCCAGCGAGTGGCGCGCGGCGATCCGAGCGACTCCGGAGCGGGGGATTGGAGTGCCGGACGCCGGCGAGGATCCGGCGCTCGAGATCGGCCGGCGCCTGCGGGTCGCGGTCTGGGATCCGCTGCTCGGCGCGCTCGGGGATGCGGAGCGGGTGGTCGTGTGTCTCGACGACGTGCTGCACCTGGTGCCGCTGGATGCGCTGCCGCTCGACGGGGGCGGGGAACTCCTGGGCGAGCGCTGGCGCATCGAAACTCGACTCGCGCTGTGGGAGTTGCTCGACGTCCCCGGCCCGCTCGGAAGCGCCAGCGCGCTGGTGAGCCTGGGCGGGGCTTCGTTCAACTCGGCGCCGACCGCGCTCGGCGCAAGGGACCTGGCGGCCCTCGAGCCCGGGGAGGACGTGCAGCCAGCGGATGCGGGGGTCTCGGAGATCGCGCTCCTGCGCGGCGGCGCTTGGGAGCGTGGCTTCGCGCCCCTGCCCCACACCCGCAGCGAGGCCCAGGGCTTGGCGGAGCTCTTCGACGAGGTCTTCGACGGCGAAGCCCCCGCGCTGGTCCTCGAGCGCCGGCGAGCCTCGCGCGAAGCGCTCGTCGAAGCGGCCCCCAAAGCGCGCTTCCTGCACGTGGCGACCCACGGCTGGTTTGCGCCGGAGTCGGTGCGCTCCTGGGCCGAGCGCGACGCGAACGCGGGGGCCGACGTCCTCGCGCCGCGCTCTGACGCCGACGAGGTCGTGCGCGGCATGAGCCCGATGCTGCTCTGCGGCTTGGCGCTCGCGGGCGCGAACTTGCCCGCCGACTCGCTGGGCCGCGTGCCGGGCCTGATGACGGCGGAGGAGCTCTCGGGTCTCGACCTCACGAACTGCGAGCTGGCCGTGCTCAGCGCCTGCGACACGAACGTCGGGGAGCGCCGCGCGGGCCAGGGCGTGGCCTCCCTGCAAAAGGCCCTGCACATGGCCGGCGCGCGCAGCGTGATCACGAGCCTCTGGAAGGTCCCCGACGAAGCGACCGCCGAGCTGATGCTCGACTTCTACCGGCGCCTGTGGGTCGAGCGCAAACCCAAGCACCAGGCCCTGTGGGAAGCGAAGTTGCGCCTGCGCCGGGCGACCGACGAGATCGGCCGCCCGCTCTACACGGTCCGCGACTGGGCAGCGTGGGTCCTCACGGGGGAGCCGGACTGAGACACTGGATCGAGGACCACCATGAAACGACCCCTGACGAGCGCCATCTACTGGACCCTCGTGCTTGAGGCGTTCGCCGTGGCGGGCCCCTCCGCGCCGGGGGATCTCCGACTGCTCGGGGGCTCGGGAGCCGCGCAGTCGACCTCGGGCCCCGTGCAGGGCCCCATCGAACGGGGCGTGCCCGAGGAGGCCCCCGCCCCGAAGCAGGGCGATCTTTCGAAGGAGACTGCCCTGCTGGCCGAGTCCCAGGCCGCCTTGCAGCGCTCGGACTACGGGGCGGCCCGCACCCTCGCGGCCCGGGCCGTGGGCTCGCTCCTGGCTCGCCCCGATGCCGAGCGCGACGGGGCCTGGACCGACCTGCTCGACTCCGGAGCGCACGCCGCTCGGAGAGCCCAGGACCCCGCCACGGCGAAGCGAGCCTGGCAGCAGGTGCTCGAGCTCCGCGAGCGCACCCTCCCGGAGGACGACTCCGGCCTGATCAGCGCGCGGCTCAACCTGGCGGCGACGATGGGTCAGCTGCGCGAGATCGCGGAGGCCCACGCGCTCTTCGAGCGCGTCCTGGAGTCCTATGAGCGCACCTTGCCGCAGGACCACCCGCACCTCCTGGCCGCGCGGCAGAACCTGGCTCAGACCAGCCGGAGCCTCGGAGATCTTCGCGGCTCCCGCGTGCACTTGGAGCGGGTGCTGGAGGGTCGCGAGCGCACCCTGCCGGAGGATCACCCGGAGCTGCTCAGCACGCGGCTGAACCTAGCCGGGACCATCAAGGCGCTCGGCGACTTGCACGGCGCTCGCGCGCTCGAGGAACGCGTGCTGGAGGCGAGCGAGCGCACCCTGCCGGAGGACCACCCCGACCTTCTGCGCGCACGCCAGAGCCTGGCCGCGACCCTCAGGAGGCTCGGCGACCTCCAGGGCGCACGCGCGCTCGAGGAGGCCGTGCTGGAAGCGCGCGAACGGACCCTGCCGGAGGACCACCCAGGCCTGCTCTTCGCTCGCGAGAGCCTGGCCGCGACGCTCTATGAGCTCGGTGACCACGCCGTTGCAAGCGCGCTCGCCCTGCGCGTGCTGGAGGCCCGCGAGCGCACGTTGCTCGAGGACCACCCCGAGACGATCAGCGCTCGCCGTCTCCTGGCCCTGACGATCAAGCCGCTCGGCGACATCGACGTCGCCCGGTCCCTCGAGGAGCGCGTGCTGGAGGTGCGCGAGCGATCGCTCCCGAAAGATCATCCGGACCTGCTGCGCGCACGGCAGAGCCTGGCCTTGACGCTCAAGCTGCTCGGAGACTTGCACGGCGCTCGCGCGCTCGAAGAGTCCGTGCTGGAGCTCCGCGAGCGCTCCCTTCCGGAACAGCACCCGGACGTGCTCGACGCACGCCACAACCTGGCCGTGACCCTCAAGCGGCTCGGCTCCCTCCACGACGCACGCGCACTGGAAGGGCGCCTCCTGGAGGCCCGCGAGCGCACATTGCCCGAAGGACACCCGGCTCTGCTCAGCTCACGGACGAACCTCGCGGTGACGCTCAAGCAGCTCGGCGATTTCCTCGGCGCGCGCACGCTCGAGGAGCGCGTGTTGGAGGTTCGCGAGCGTACGTTGCCTGAGGGGCACCCAGAGCTGATCGGCGCTCGGGCGAACCTCGCGGTGACGCTCAAGCAACTCGGCGACCTGGCCGGTGCCCGGAGGCTCGAGGAGACCGTGCTGGAGGAGCGCGAGCGCACCCTACCAGGGGATCACCCTCACCTGGTCGCTGCGCGCCTGAACTTGGCCGGGACCCTAGCGTGCCTCGCCGCGAGCCCGCGAGGGATCAGCGAGGAGCATGGCGCGGAGGGGTGGCCCCGGGCCGTGGCGCTGGTCGCGGAGGTGGCACGAGGCCAGGCACGTGGGCTGGGTGGGATGCTCCTCGGCGCTCCTCCACGCGAGGCGGAGGAACGGGCAGCGCGCGTGTCCAAGAGGCCCCTCGATCTCGCGCTCTCCTTCGCGGCTGGCTTGGGCGTGTTCGAGCGTGCAGCGTCGCTGACGGAGGAGGCATTCGCCCTCTCGGAGTCCAGCCGCGGTGCGGGCTTGGTGTCCGCGGCCCTGGGGCGGAGCGGCGCGGCCGGGCCCGAGGCCGCTCGGCTGCGGGCCGAGATCCGTGCTGCGACCGCCGATCTCACGGACCTTGTACGTCGCGGAGCTGGAGGGGAGGAGTTCCACGGGGTGCGCAGGCGGCGAGAGGCGGCAGAGCGCGAGCTGCTCGCGCTGGCGCGGGAGTCCCTCGGGGTCCGTGCGGCGATGCTAGAGGGGACGGCTCGAGGGTTCCGGAGGACGCTCGCGGAGGGCCAGGCTCTGGTCGGGTATCGGCGCTACACGGAGACGAAGCTCGCGTTCCAGGGGGCTGCGGGTCGAGATGTCGTGGCGGTCGCCCGGGAACGGGGTCGCGCCAACCTGGGTGCCTTCGTGCTGGCGCGTGCCCAGGGCGAGACGGAGCCTCTGCTGGCGTTCGTCGACTTGGGGTCCGCGGATTCGATCGAGGACCTGGTGCTCGCATGGCGTGCGGCGATCCACGCTGCGCCCGTGCGAGGCCTCGGCTTGGCCGGTGAGGCCGAGAATGGGGCACCTGTAGCCGGGGAGCGGCTGCGGCGCGCGGTGTGGGACCCCCTGCTCGAGCATCTCGGAGGGGCCGCGCGGGTGGTCGTGGCCCTCGACGACGTCCTGCACCTGGTACCCCTCGACGCGCTGCCGCTGGAGGATGGGGCGGGGCTCGTCGGCGAACGCTGGCGGATCGAGACGCGGGTGGCGCTCTGGGAGCTCCTGGGCACGCCGCCTTCCTTCACGGGTGGCGGAGCGCTGCTGAGCCTGGGAGGCGCGTCCTTCAACCTGCCGCCCGTGGGCTCCTCGGGAGAGGAGCCTGGCGTGTCGGAGCCCGAGCCTGAAGACCAGGGGCCTGCGTCCGCCGACCACGGAATCACGCTCCTGCGCGGCGGAGTCTGGGAGCGGGGTTTCGCGCCGCTGGCGTACACGCGCGCCGAGGCGCACGGCCTGGCCGAGCTCTTCGACGAGGCCTTCGAGGGCGGCCATCCGAGCCTGGTGCTCGATCGTCGCCGGGCTTCCCGCACGGCCCTCGAGGAGGCTGCCCCCGCCGCACGCTGGCTGCACGTGGCGACCCACGGCTGGTTCGCGCCGGAGTCGGTGCGCTCCTGGAGCGACGTCGGCACGGGCGAGCGCGACGGCGCGGGCTGGCTGCGCGCGGACGCCGACGAGACCGTGCGCGGCATGAGCCCGATGCTCCTGTGCGGCTTGGCGCTCGCGGGCGCGAACTTGCCCGCCGATTCGCGGGGCCGCGTGCCGGGTCTGATGACCGCCGAGGAGCTCGCGGCACTCGATCTCACGAACTGCGAGCTCGCCGTGCTCAGCGCCTGCGACACGAACGTCGGGGAGCGCCGCGCGGGCCAGGGCGTCGCGTCCCTGCAACAAGCCCTGCACATGGCCGGCGCCAGATCCGTGATCACCTCGCTCTGGAAGGTCCCCGACGAGGCCACCTCCGAGCTGATGCTCGACTTCTACCGGCGCCTGTGGGTCGAGGGCAAACCCAAGCACCAGGCCCTGTGGGAAGCGAAGCTGCGCCTGCGCCACGCCAGGGACGAGCGCGGCCAACCCCTCTACACCGTCCGCGACTGGGCCGCGTGGGTGCTGTCCGGCGATCCGAACTGAGCCGTTCCATGGGGAGCCGGAGCCCCCTCGTACAGGGCCAACCATGAAGATCCAGTCCCTGTTCCTGTGCCTGGCGGCTGGGCTCGTCCCGGCGAAGGCCGCGGCGGTTGCCTCCGTAGCTCCGGCCGCCCCGGTGTCGCGTTTCGCGGGGCTCCAGGATCCCGAACCCGGAGCGACGTCCCTAGCCGAGTTGCGCGCGGCCTTCGAGGCTGCTCGCGAGCTGCAGGCGGATGGGGACCTGGCCCGGGCGCAGGCCGCGGCCGATTCCACCTTGGAGTTCGCCGTGGAGCGCTTCCCGGCCGAGCCGGACGAAGGATGGCTCGAGCTGTGCGCCGACCTCGGCCGGCTGGCCCACGAGCTCGGCCGGCACGCCGGGGCGGAGCGCATCCGGCGCGCGGTGCTGGAGCACCTGGAGCGCAGCGTCGCACCCGAGCACCCCGCCCGCCTGGAGGCCGCGCTGGAGCTCGGGCGCTCGCTCTTCGCCCGCGGAGATTTCGGGGCGGCGGAGACCCTCATCGCGCAGGTCGTCGCGATCCGCGAGCGGAGCGCGCATCCCGACGATCCCGACCTGGCCGTGGCCCGCCGCGCCCTGGCCCTCACCCTGCGCAGGAGGGGCCGATTCCGGGAGGCCGTCCCGCTGGAGCGCCTGGTCTTCGAAACGCGCGAGCGCACCCTTCCCGCCGACCATCCCGATCTCCTGCGGGCCGGCATGAACCTCTCCGGGTCCCTGCAAATGACGGGCGACCTCGAGGGCGCCCGGATCCTGTGCGAGCGGGTCCTCGCCGGTTACGAGCGGAGCTTCCCCGAGGATCACCCGGAGCTCGCCGACGCGCGCCAGAACCTGGCCGTGGTGGTCCGGGAGCTCGGCGATCTCCAGCAAGCGCGGCAGCTCGAAGAGCGCGTGCTCGAAGCCCGGCGGCGGACTCTCGCCGAGGAAGATCCCAAGCGCATCAGCGCCAAGGGCAACCTGGCTGTGACGCTGCGGGAGCTCGGCGACCTGGCGGGCGCACTGGAGCTCGAGGAACGCAGCCTAGCGATCCTGGAGCGCACCCAGCCCCCGGATCACCCGCAGCTGCTCCGAACGCGCTTGAACCACGCGAACACGCGCATGCTGAGCGGCGACCTGGAGGGCGCGCGGACGCTCTACGAGATGGTGCTCGAGGCCTTCGAGCGGAGCGTCCAGGAAGACCATCCCCACCTCCTCACGGCACGCCTGAACCTAGCCTCGGCGCTCGACCGCCTCGGCGACATCCAGGGTGCGCGAGTGCTCAGGGAAGCGGTGCTCGCCAGCTACCAGCGCACCTTGCCGGAAGACCACCCCAGTCTCGTCAGTGCGCGCGAGGGCCTGGCCAGCACGCTCAAGAAGCTCGGAGATCTTCCAGGGGCGCGGGTCCTCCAGGAAGGCGTGCTCGCCGCGCGCGAGCGATCCTTGCCCGGGGATCATCCCCATCTGCTCCTGGCGCGGATGAACCTGGCGGGGACGATGCGGGAGTTAGGGGATCTCCAGGGCGCGCGGGAGCTCGGTGAGGCCGTGCTCGTCGCTGTCGAGCGCACGCTCCCGGGGGATCACCCCTATCTCCTTCGCGCGCAGCAGGGCCTGGCGGCGACGTTGGGAGAGCTCGGTGATCTCTATGGCGCGCGCCGCCTCGAGGAGGCGGTGCTGGTGACCCGGCAGCGGACGCTCCCAGAGGAGCACCCCGATCGGATCAGGGCGCGGGAGTACCTGGCCTTGACGATGAGGAAACTCGGCGACCTCCAAGGGGCGCGGGCGGACTTGGAGGCCGTGCTCGAGGCCCGTGAGCGGACGCTTCCAGACGACCACCCCGATCTGCTCCAAGCCCGGGGGAACCTGGCGTCGCTCGTCAGAGAGCTCGGCGACCTGCACGGCGCGCGGGTGCTCCAGGAGAAGGTGCTCAAGGCCTACGAGCGCACCGTCCCGGAAGACCACCCCCACCTCCTCATTGCGCGGGGGAACCTGGCCAACACGATCTTCATGCTCGGCGATCTGCGTGGCGCACGGGCCCTCGAGGAAGCTGTACTCGCCGCCGGTGAGCGTGCTCTGCCCGAAGGCCACCCGCGTCGATTCATGGCGCTGGGAAACCTGGCCGAGACGATGAAGCAGCTCGGCGACCTGGAAGGCGCGTGGGCACTCGAGGAGGCTGTGCTCGCGGGTTTCGAGCACATCTTTCCGGGGAACCATCCCCTCCTTCTTGCGGCGCAAGGCAACCTGGCCGTGACCGGCGCGCGGCTGGCGAGCGCCGCCCGGGGGTCGATGGAAGAGGGCCAGGAGTCGAGCTGGCCCCGAGCGTTGACCCTGGCCCAGGGGGCCCTGAGGGGAGCGGCACGGGGGGTGCAATCGGCGCTCCTGGGTAGCTCGCCACGAGAGGCGGAGGAGCGCGTCGCGCGGGTGACCGAGCGGCCGCTGGGCCAGGCCCTCTCGTTCGCCCTGGGTTTCGGGCTCTTCGAGGCCTCGAAGGAACTCGCGGCAGAGGCCTTCGGGCTCTCGGAAGCGGGGCGCGGCGCGGGGCTGGCTGCGGCGCGTTTCGCACGAGCGGCGCGTGGCTCCGCGGAGTTCGCCACGCTGCGGGACGAGGTGCGGGAGGCGAGCGCGGAGCTGGCGGCATTGGCGCAGGAGGGTGCGAGTGTCGAAGCCTTCCACCGCGCACGGACGCGCCGCGAGGTGGCGGAGCGGGGGCTCGTGCGACTCGCGGAAGCACGGCTGGGCGAGGGGTTCACGGGGCTCACGGTCGACGAGCCGGCGCTGTCGGCGCGGCTTGGAGCGGCCGAAGGGCTGGTCGCCTTTCGCAGGTACACGCGCTGGTGGCTCGAGGAGGTCGAAGGCGGCGCGGGATCCGCGCAGCCCGAGGTGGAGCAGCGCTCGCGGCGGAGCCTGGGCGCCTTCGTGCTGGCGCGGAACGACATCGGGACGGAGCCGCGCCTGGCGTTCGTGGACCTGGGCCCGATCGAGGCCATCGAGGGCGCGGTGCGGGAGTGGCGTGCGGTGATCGGCGTCGGGACGGCTGGGCAGGTGCGTTCGGGCTCGGGTCAGGAGAGTGGGCCGCGGGGAATCGGTCTCGAGGCGATTGCGACATCGGACGGCTCGGCCGAGGCGCGCGTGCTGCGGCGGCTCGTGTGGGACCCCCTGGTGTCCGCCCTGGGGGCGGCGGAGCGGGTGAGCGTGGGCCTGGACGACGTGCTGCACCTGGTGCCGCTCGAGGCGTTGCTGCTGGAGGAGGAGGAGCGGCTCCTGGGCGAGCGCTGGCGGATCGAGACGCGGACTTCGTTCTGGGAGTTGCTCGTGGAGGATCCTCCGGTCGATCCCTCGGGTGCGTTCCTGGCCTTGGGGGACGTGGCGTACGACGCCGAGCCGGTGGCATGGAGCGAGGATCAAAGGCAACTGGAAGCCGATGGCGAGACGCACCTCCTGGCCCAGTCGAGCGGCGCAACGCGCCCCCTGCACCACGCCGGCGGCTACGGCGGCGTGCTGCGCGGCAGCCCATCCGATGGAGGCTTCACGTCCCTGGCGCACACGGGCGGCGAGGTGCGCACCATCGCGGCGCTGCTGCGTGCCTCCACGGGGTCCGATGCGCAGGCGTGGGTGCTCGAGGGCCCGCGCGCCTCGCTCGCCAACCTCGAGCTCCTGGCGCCCAGGACCCGCTGGCTGCACCTCGCCACCCACGGCTGGTTCGCGCCCGACCGCATCCGATCCCTCGCCGATCGCGACGGCGGAGCCGACTCGAGTCGAAGCGCCCTCGGCCTGCGCTACGGCGCCGAGGAGGCCGCCGGCGGCATGAGCCCGCTGCTGCTCTGCGGCCTGGCGCTCGCCGGCGCGAACCTCGCCCCCGACTTCCTCGGCCGCGTGCCGGGCCTCTTGACCGCGGAAGAGCTCTCCGGCCTCGACCTCACGAGCTGCGAGCTGGCGGTCCTCTCTGCCTGCGATACGAACGTGGGCCGCCTCTCGCGCGCCGGTCAAGGCGTGGCGAGTCTGCAGAAGGCTCTGCACATGGCTGGCGCCCGCAGCGTGATCACGAGCCTGTGGAAGGTCGACGACGCCGCCACGGCGAAGTTCTTCGAGCGCTTCTACACGCTCCTGTGGCAAGAGCACCTCCCCAAGTCCGAGGCCCTCTGGCGCACCAAGCTCGAGCTGCGCGCCGCGGGCCACCCACCCCGCGACTGGGCCGCCTGGGTCCTGACCGGCGATCCGAACTGAGCTCGGGTGACGCCCCGTGGAGCCGGGGCGTGCGGTGCGGCCGGGGTCGAACGGCGGGTGGTCGTGCGAGGGGGGATCGGGAGGGGCGGACTGGCGGGTCCTGGGCCTGGTAGGCTGCCGCGCCGCATCCCTCCCCACGGACCCCCGCGCGCCCGATCCCATGACCGCAGCCGACCGACGCACGTTCCTGCACCAGGCCGCCGGGGCCCTCTCGGCCGTGGCCCTGCTTCCCGGCCTCGTTCCCTTCGCCTGGCCCGCGGGGCGCGCGCCGCTCGGCGTGGGCCTGGTCGGGGCGGGACGGCAGGGGCGGGCGATCCTGGGGGAGCTGGCCAAGCTCGAGGGGGTGAGCGTGGTCGCGATCTGCGACGAGGACGAGTCGCGCCTCTCGGCCGGGCTGCGGCGCGTGCGCGGGGCCGAGGGCTTCGCGGACCACCGGCGCTTGATCGAGCACACGGGCGTCGAGGCCGTGATCGTCGCCACGCCCACGCACCGCCACCGCGCCATCGCCCTCGACGCGTTGGCGGCCAAGAAACACGTCTACTGCGAGGCGCCCCTGGCGGCGACGATCGAGGACAGCCGCGCCATCGCGCGCGCCGCGCGCGCCGCCGGGACGACCTTCCAGGTCGGCCTCCTGGGGCGCACGAACCCGATCTACGAGCTCGCGCGCAGCTTCTACCGGGCGGGAGCGCTGCGCGAGGCGGTGTCGCTCAGCGCGCAGGACTGCCAGAAGAACTCCTGGCGCACGCCTGTCTCGGACCCGGCCCAGGATCGCGCGCGCAACTGGCGCCTCGATCCGGAGGTGTCCCTCGGCCTGCCCGGGGAAGCGGGCACGCACCAGTTCGACGTCTTCCACTGGTTCCGCGGCGACTATCCGGTCTCCGTGCGCGCCGGCGGCGGCGTGTTCGTGCACGCCGACGGCCGTAAGGTGGCCGACACGGCGCACTGCACGTTGCTCTTCCCCGGCGGCGTGCGCGCGAGCTGGGAAGGCACCCTCGGCAGCACCTATGGCGGCACCTTCGAGGTGCTGCGCGGGGCGATGGGCACCATGAAGCTGGCCTGGACCCACGGCTGGATGTTCAAGGAGGCCGACGCGCCGACCCAGGGCTGGGAGGTCTATGCCAACCGCGAGACCTTCTTCAACGACCAGGGCATCACGCTCATCGCGGACGCGACGCAACTCGCCTCCCAGGGCAAGCTGAAGGAGGGCGTCGGGTTGCCCGAGCCCTCGCTGTACTACGCCCTGGCGGCCTTCGCGCGCAGCATCGCCTCCGGCGCGGCCCCCGAGTGCGGCGCCGAGGTCGGCCACCGCGCCACCGCGGTCGGCGTCCTGGCCGCGCGCGCCCTCGCCACGGGCGAAGAGGTTGCGATCCGGGACGGGGACCTGGCGGTCTGACCCGCGGGTCGTCGCGGCCCGACCCGCCCGTGGACGCGCTGGAAGGCGAGCGGGGTCGCAGGGCACACTGGGCCCGTGCAGTCCCCCTCCTTCCGCCTGCGCCGACTGGCGTTCGGCCAGCGCCTGGGCCTCTCGTTCCTGCTGCTCGTGTTGCTCGGCGGGCTGGCGGCCTCCTTCGAGTTCATCCGCTCGCACCACGGGCCGCGGGACGGGCGTCCGGGCCTGACCGTCGACGACGTGCAGGGCGTCTACCACGGCATCCAGCGCCGCGCTCCGCTGGTGACGGCCCTCGAGCGCGGGCACCCCGAGGGGCTGCCGAAGGACGATCGGGAGACGTTGCTGCGCTGGCTCGCGAGCCCGCGGATCAGCGACGACTTCGACAGCCTGGACCTGGGCGACGACGCGCCCGCGGAGCTCCTGGCGGCCCACTGCCTGTCGTGCCACGCGCGCAACGCGACCGAGGGCGACGGCATCGGGCGCGAGATTCCGCTCACCTATTGGGACGACGTGCAGAAGGTCGCCTTCTCGACCGAGGTCGAGCCGATGTCGAAGGAGATCCTGCTCGCCACCACGCACACCCACGCCCTGTCGATGGCCCTGATCGGCCTGGTGGTCGTGTTGCTCGGCGCCTGGACGCGATTCCCGCGGGCTCTTGTCGGCGCGCTCTCGATCGCCACGGGCCTGGGGCTCGCGCTCGACATCGGCGGCTGGTGGCTGGCGCGCGACACGGCCGCCCTCGCCCACCTGATCGTCCTGGGCGGCGGCGCGTACGGGATGGGCTGCGTGGGGCTGGCGCTGTTCGCGCTGATCGAGCTGTGGGG
This sequence comes from uncultured Planctomycetaceae bacterium, assembly GCA_964394665.1. Classification (GTDB taxonomy): domain Bacteria; phylum Planctomycetota; class UBA1135; order UBA1135; genus CAYMYN01. The sequence continues at coordinate 26,492 of CAYMYN010000036.1, read as the reverse complement.
GCCGGCGGAGAAGGCGCCTACTCCAGGCGCGCCTCCCGCAGGCGGTAGAGGCTGAGCACGTAGCCCTCCTCGCCCAACAACTCGCCGACCTCGAAGCGTCCCACGGCCCGCAACGGGCGCGAGCCGTCCGGCACCTCGGCGTCCCGCGCGAGCTCGACGTCGACCCACTCGTCGTACTGCGGTAGGCCGCCGAAGCAGCAGCCCGCGGGGTAACGCGCCAGGACGAAGGCGCGCACGCGGCCGGCCTCGAAGCTCGTCACCTGCGCGAAGCCCGCCAGGGCGACGCGTTGGCCGTGCAGCTCGCGCGCCGCGGGCGGAAAGGCCGCCAGGGGCAGGGGCGGCGCGCCCTCGCCGCGCAGGTCGGGCGGGTCGTAGGTGCCGAACTCGAGCGACGCGAAGTCGAGCTGCCAGGCGTCCCCGACGCGCGTGGGCGCCGGCTTTTCACCGTCCTCCCCGCCCGCGACCGAGCCGTTCGGCGCGGTCTCGTCCGGGGCAGCGGGGCGTGTGGGCGTCGCCAGCAGCTCGCCGCCGCGCGGCTCGGGGAGCTGGGGCAGGCCGGCGCGCGCATCCTCGAGCGCGCCCCGCGCGCCGACGAGCGACCAGCCCGCGGCCAGGGCCAGGGTCCAGGCGAGGATCGTGGTGAGGTGCGACATCGCGGGGGCGCGTTCAGGGCGGCGTGCCGCGCAGGAGCAGGATACGGCCGTCGGCGGCGACGGCGGCGAGCGTCGCCCCGTCGGGCGCGAAGGTCAACGCGTCGAGGCTGCCCGGCGGGCCGGGGACGTGCAGGAGATGCTCGGCGCGGCGCGCGTCCCACAGGTCGAGGCCGCCGTCGAGGGCGCCGGTCGCGGCCCTTTGGCCGTCGGGCGAGAGGGCCAGGCTCACCAGGCGCGCCGCGTGGGGCGCCGTGCGCGCGGGGGGCGCGCTGCCGGCGAGGTCGATGCGCGTCAGCACCTCGTTCGCGTCGATCGTGAGCAGGTACGCGCCGCCCGGCGCGAGGGCCGCGGCGCGCACGCGGCCGAGCTCGGGGACCCGCAGGGCGCCGCCGCGCTCGCCGCTCGCCAGGTGCCAGGAGCGGATCAGGCCCGCTCCCGCCACCCACGCGCCCTGGGCGAGCTCGGGATCGAGCCGCGGCTCGAGGGCCACCGCCAAAACGAGTTGCCGCGGGCCGGGCTTGTGGGCCAGGCGTTCGCCGCTCCGGGTGTCCCACAGGCACAGCTCACCCGAGAAGGACGCGGAGGCCAGCCAGCGGCCGTCGGCCGCGAGCCGGAGCGCGGCCACCCCTTCGCCGTGGCCCGCGAGGCGCACGCCCGGCGCGAGCTCCGACCCTTCCAGCAGCAGCAGCGCGCCGTCCGCGAGCCCCGCGGCCACCAACGGCCCCGCCGCGAGCCCCACGGCGCTCACCGGCGCGTCGCCCAGGGCCCGGCGCGCGAACACGCGGCCGTCCCCGCTCGAGCACAGGGTCAGCGTGCCCTCGCGCGCGCCCACGCCCAGGTGCCCCGCGCCGTCCAGGGCCAGGACCCGCGCGCCCTCGATCCGCGTCAGCTCCTCCCACGCGGACGGCCGGCGCAGCCCGGCGCGCGCCACGTCGCCCTCGCCCCGCGAGACGAGCAGCGCCTCGCCGTCCGGCGCGAAGGCGGCCGTGCGTAGGCCCCAGCGGCCGAGCTCCCAACGCGCGCGCTCGATGCCCGAACGCACCTCGTAGCGGCGCACGGCGCCGTCCTCGCCGGCGCTCACCAGCACCTCGCCCGCCGCGTCGAGCCACACCGCGAGCAGCGGGGCGCTCCCGGCTTCGAGCCGCGCCAGCTCCTGGCCCGACTCGACGTCCCACACCCGCGCCGTGCCGTCGTCCGAGGCCGACGCCAGGCGCCGCCCGTCGCCGCTGAAGGCCAGGGCCGGGATCCAGTCGCGGTGCCCTTCGAAGGTGGCGAGGGGCGCGCCGTCCCGCGCCGACCACAGGCGCACTTCGAGGTCGATGGCCGCGCTCGCGATGCGCTCGCCCCGCGGATCGGCGGCCAGGGCCAGCAGCGGTCCGCCGTGGGCCTCGACGAGCCACACCTCCTCGTGCGGCCGCTCGAGGTCCCACAGGCGCAGGGTGCCGTCCTCGCCGCCGGTGGCGACGCGACCGCGCCCACCCACGAACACGGCGGCGTTCACCGGACCGTAGTGGCCGGCGAGGTCGACCGTCTCGAGGTCTCCCTCGAGGTCGAAGACCCGCGCGCTCCAGTCGGACGAGGCCAGCGCCAGGGCCGCGCCGGAGGCATCGAAGGCCAGCGCGCGCACGCTGTCATGGGGCTCGGTGCCCGCGGTCAGGGTCCGCGGACCTGCGGGGGAGAGCACGACGAGCCCGCCCACGAGGTCCCCGACCGCCGCGAGGTCTCCGGCGAGGGCCAGCGCGCTCACCGGTTCGTCGCGCCGCTCCAACTCGCGCAGCGTCTCGCCGCGCGCGCGCTCGAGCAGGTGCCACTCGAGGCCCGCGTCCGCCGGCGGGGCTTCGCCCAGCGCCTCGGCGGCCGCGTCCAGGCGCCCCAGGTCGAGGGCCAGGTCGGCCGAGCGCAGGCGCGCGCGGTAGGCCGCGGCGCGCGCGGCCACGAGCTCCTGCTCGACGACCTCCACCCGATGGCGCGCGTGGTCGAGCCCCGCGCCGAACTCGGCCCGTTCGCGCGCGAGCTGCGCCGCGCGCTCGGCGGCGGCGTCGGCCTGGCCCCGTTCCCGGGCGGCCACCGCCGCCGCGGCCTCGGCGTGCGCGCGCCACTCCCCCCGGGCCCGGTCGGTGAACACCAGCGCGCCGCCCAGGAGGCCCAGCGCGACCCACGTCCCGAGCAGCGCCGCCCGCGGGCGACGGGGCGCGCCCGGCCCTCCGCCCCGTGTCTCCCGCGCGCCATCCATCGTCGCCATCGTGCCAGCCCGGGGGGAAGGGCTCCACCGTGGCCCCGCCCGCGTCGGGCACGGCCCCCGAACACGAACGCCGCCCCGCGCGGCGTGTGCGCGGGGCGGCGCTCGCGGGGACGGCCCTCGGCCGCCCGCGCCGTGGAGGGATCAGAGACCCCAGACGACCTTCACGCCGTTGGTGGTGTTGGCGGTCCCGCCGCAGGGGCCGTTCGGGTTGCGGTACCAGAACTGGAAGTAGGTCACCTCGCCCGCCTGGGCCCCGACGAGGACCGAGATCGGTTGACCGCCCTGCAGCGGCACGGAGCCGCCGCCCGAGCCCAGGGGCAGCTTGCGCAGGCGCGCCGTGGTGCCGCCCAGGCAGCGCAGGCCGTTCTCGAAGGGCGTTCCCAGGCCGAGGTTCTGGGTCTCGTTGCCGGCGTAGAAGAAGCCGGGGGATTCCAGCGGGATCTGGCTGGCGGTCAGCACCAGCGTGTCGTTGGCGATGCTCGGACCGCCGGCAGCCGTGAGGCTCCCGCCGCTGCCGGTGCCGTTGTCGCAGCCCTCGAGCGAGCCGGCCGGGACCTCGTTGCCGCAGGGGCACAGGATGCCGTTGTTGCCCTGTCCCTGGGGCACGCAGAAGACCTGGGTGAGCGGCTGGCACTCGTCCGGGATGCCGTCGCCGTCGTGGTCGTTGCTCGCGCCGCTCGAAATGTCGACGCTGTCGGCGATCCCGTTGCCGTTGCAATCGGCGGCGTAGAAGTAACACACCCGCAGGGTGGCCTTGGCATCGCTCAGGATCTGCGTGGCGAGGTTCGGCGAGCCGCTGATCTCGGAGGTCGAGCGCGCGTCGACGAGCAGCGCCACCGTCCCGGGGTTGCCCGCAGGCCCGCTGAAGAGCGCCAGGTCGCCCGGCTGGTGGGTGAACACGTAGCGCAGATCGCCGATCAAGAGGCCCGCGTGGGTGCGCCCCGAGCCCCCGTCGTGGTCGAGCACGCCGTCGAAGGCCGTGACGTCCTCGACGAACAAGGCCGTGGGCTGCGAGACGAGCAGCACCGAGAGGTCGGGGCGCGCCAGCGAGACCGTGTTCTGGAAGCGCGTCGTCACCGTGTGCGCGGCGCCGTCGAGGTTCTCGAAGCGCGCCGAGCCGCGGGCGTAGCCGTTGAGGTCCAGGCGCACCTCGAGCAGCAGGCCGAGGTTCGGGTCGAAGCGCGGGACCTCGATCGGCAGGGTCCAGTCCGTGGGCTGGAAGGGCAGCCCCAAGTCGACGCAGACCTGTTGGTTGTGGAGGGCCGGGGCGCTCCCGCACAGCAGGACGAGGGTCAGGGTGGCGAGCAGCGGGCGGGGGGCGGAGGCGTGGGTGGTCATGGCGAGTCCCGGGGAAGGAGGGACGGACTTCGGGCGGCCCCGGAAGGGGCTGGGCAGGGCGGAGGCATGCGAACGCCCGGCCCCGGGGACCCCTGCGGAAGGGGCGGAGCGTCCCCGCGTGGCGGGCGTTCGAACTCACCCGAAGTATTCCCCGCTCCGGAGCCCGAGGTCGGGCGCGCGGCGCGCTGGACTCCGAAATCCCTCCGCTGGCGCCCCCCGAACGCGCCGCGGCCGCCCTCCCCGCGATTCCGCGGAGAAGGCGGCCGCGCGCGGGCCGCTGATCGGGTGGGGCGCGACCCTCAGGCGCTCACAGCCCCCAGACGACCGCCAGGCCGTTGGTGGTGTTCACGCTGCCGCCGCAGGGGCCGCCCGGGTTGCGGTACCAGAACTGGAAGTAGCTGGTGTCGCCGGGTTGGGCGCCGATCAGGACGGAGATCGAGGGGCTGAAGGCCGTGGGCAGGACGCCGCCGCCGCCGCCCTGGGGCACCTTGCGCAGGCGCGTGACCGTCCCCGAGACGCAGCGCAGGCCATTGTCGAGGGGCGTGCCGTTGCCGCCGTTCGTGGCCGAGGTGCCCACGAAGAAGAAGCCCGGCGAGGTGAGCGGGATCTGGCTCGCGGTCAGGAGCAGGGTGTCGTTGGCGATGCTGGGCACGCCGCTGGCCGTCAGGCTGCCGCCGCTGCCCGAGCCGTTGTCGCAACCCTCGATCGAGTTGACCGGGACCTCGTTGCCGCAGGGGCACAGGATGCCGTTGCCCGCCGGGCCCTCGGGCACGCAGAAGGGCGTCACGCTGGGCTGGCACTCGTCCGGGATGCCGTCGTTGTTGGCGTCGTTGCTCGTGCCCAGCAGGATGTCCTGGTCGTCCGGCACGCCGTTGTCGTTGCAGTCGGGGGCGTAGATGTAGCAGACCTGGACCGAGGCCGCGGCCTGGGAGCTGAACTGCGTGATCAGGTTGCCCGCGCCGCTCGCGACCGAGCTGCCGGCGGCCGTGACCGGCAGGGTGATCGTGCCCGGGTTGCCGCCCGGGCCGGTGAACAGCGCGAGGTCGGAGAGCGGGGGCGGCGAGAGGCTGGTCTCGACCTCGGTCACCGAGATGTTGTCGTAGGTCCGGCCGGAGGTGCCGCCGAAGTCGATGGCGCCGTCGAACGCGGTCACGTTGTCGCTGAACTGCGCGATGGGGGTAGCGATCACGAGCACCGAGAGGTCCGGGCGCGTCAGGGTCAGCGTGGTCTGGAAGCTCGTGTTGATCGTGGCCGGCGCCGCGTCCAGGCTCTCGAAGCGCGCCGAGCCGGCGGCCGTCCCGCTCAGCTCGAACTCGATCCCGACCAACACGCCGAGGTCCGGGTCGAACTTCGGGAAGGTCAGCGAGCTGCTCCAGTTGGTGAGCGCCAGCGGGATCGAGTCCGTGTGGCAGACGGTCTGGGTCTGCGCGGATGCGCTCCCGCACAGCAGGCCCAGGCCGAGCGCGGGGAGCCAGATGGACCGAAGGGAGGGGATCGACATGGTGGTTCGGGTTCGATGGGGGTCGGGCGGGCCGCACCCTGGGTGCGGACGCGCCGTTGCGGTCAAGGGGGGTGGCGGACCTCCGTGGGGGCGGGGAGCGGGCCCGAGCCCGTCCAGGGAAGGTCGCCGGAGCCATTCTCTCGGACTCGTGCTAGACGTCGAGCCCCCGCCGCGGGTTCCCAGATCGGGCGAGCTCCGGGGACGTCGCCGGGGCGAGGGACCGGGATCCTCCGGGCAGGCGCCGCCCTCCGGCCGCGCGCCCCCCGTGCCCTGCCCCGGCGCGGTTGACGCTCCGGCCGGCGAACCCTAGAACATTCGCCCCCGCACCGGGGCGGCATCCGCCTCCGGCCCCTCCGTCCGCTCCCTGGGGCGCAGGACAGGAAGCGTAGAGACCCGCGCCGTCGGGCCGGTCACGGGGCAGGCGTCATGGCTAGGGCCGAAACCATCATCGTCCTCGCGGCGGGGCAGGGTACGCGCATGAAGAGCGCGCTACCCAAGGTTCTGCACCCGCTCTGCGGGCGACCGATGATCGCCTGGGTGCTCGATCAAGCCCGTTCCCTCGAGCCCGAGCGGATCCTGGTCGTCGTGTCGCCCGGCGCCGACGCGGTGCGCGCGGCGGTGCGCGCCGAGCCCGGCGCGGAGCGCGTGCGCTTCGCGGTCCAGGAACGGGCCCTGGGCACGGGCCACGCCGTGCAGGCCGCCGCGGCCGAGTGGGGGACCGACCCCGGCACGGTCGTCGTGCTGTACGCCGACATGCCCCTGCTCGAAGCGCAGACGCTGCGCGAGTTGGTCGCGGCCCGCGCCGAGGCCGGCCCCGAGGCCCTGGCCCTGCTCTCGGCCGAGGTCGAGGATCCGCGCGGTTTCGGGCGCATCCTGCGCGACGAACGCGGGCGGCTGGCGCGCATCGTCGAGGAGCGCGACGCCGACCCCGACCAGCGCGCCATCTCCGAGGTCAACGCCGGGGTGTACGCCTTTCCCGGGCACCTCCTGGGCCCGGCCCTCGCCGCGCTCACGCCGCACAACGCCCAGGGCGAGCTCTACCTCACCGACGTCGTCGAGACCTTCGTGCGCGCCGGCCGGCCGGTCGAGGTGCTCGAGGTCGCCGACCCCGACGAGGTCATCGGGGTCAACAACCTGGCGCACCTGGCCGAGGCCCGCTGGGCGATCCAGGCCCGCATCCTCGAGGGTCATCTCGAGCGCGGGGTGCAGATCGAGGACCCCGCCAGCACCTACATCGACCACGGCGTCGAGATCGGCGCCGGCACGCGCGTCCTGCCGTGCACCGTGATCCGCGCCGGGGTGCGCATCGGCGCGGGCTGCGAGGTCGGGCCCTTCACGCACCTGCGCGCGGGGACCGTGCTCGAGGACGGCGCCGAGATCGGCAACTTCACCGAGTGCAAGAACTCGCGCGTCGGGCGGCACGCCAAGGCCAAGCACCTCAGCTACCTGGGCGACGCCGACATCGGCGCCGAGGTCAACATCGGGGCCGGGACGATCTTCGCCAACTACGACGGGGTCGCCAAGCACCGCTGCACGGTGGGGGCGGGCGCCTTCGTCGGCAGCGGGACGATCGTGGTCGCGCCCAACGAGCTCGGCGCGCGCTCCGTCACCGGCGCGGGCGCCGTCGTGACCCGCGCGGCGGGCGTGGGACCCGACGAGACTTGGGTGGGGGTGCCCGCCCGACGCCTGCGCAGCGTCAGCGCGGCGGGTCGACGACAACCTGGACCGGACCAGCAGGAGGGCTGACCGAATGGCGCTCTACAGCGAGAAGATCACCCTCATCGCGGGCACGTCCCACCCCGGGTTGGCGCGCGCGATCTCGCGTGAGTTGGGCATCCCCCTGGCCCGCGCGCACGTCGGTCGCTTCCCCGACGGCGAGATCGACATCAAGGTCCTGGACGACCTGCGCGGCACCGACTGCTTCGTGCTGCAACCCACCTGCACGCCGGTCAACGAGTCCTGGGCCGAGCTGCTCCTGATCCTGGACACGCTGCAGCGCTCGAGCGCCGGCCGCATCACGGCCGTGATGCCGTACTTCGGCTACGCGCGCAAGGACCGCAAGGACGAGGGGCGCGTGCCGATCAGCGCCAAGGTCGTGGCGAACACCCTGGTCGGCGCGGGCGCCGACCGGGTCCTGACCGTCGACCTGCACGCGGCCCAGATCCAGGGTTTCTTCGACATCCCCGTCGATCACCTCTACGCCAAGCCCGTGCTGATGCACCGCTTGCGCGAGCTCGGCATCGACGACCCGGTCATCGTCACGCCCGACGTGGGCGGCATCAAGATGGCCCGCTCCTACGCCAAGGCTCTGAACGCCGAGCTGGCGATCGTCGACAAGCGCCGCATGTCGGGCTCGGAGATCGCGGTCGAGCACGTGATCGGCGTGGTCGAGGACCGCAACGTGATCGTCGTCGACGACATGATCTCGACCGCCGGCTCGATCAGCGAGGCCGCGCGCATCCTGCGTCAGAACGGTGCTCAGCAGATCATCGTCGCCGCGACGCACGGCGTGTTCTGCGGCCCGGCGCGCGAGCGCCTGAACGGCGCGCCCGTGGATCGCTACCTGGTCACGGACACGATCCCCCAGGAAGCCAACAGCGCGGCGATCCAGCGCCTCGAGGTGGTCTCGGTGGCGCCGCTGCTCGCCAAGGCCATCCACGCCATCCACCACTGCGAGTCGATCAGCTCGCTGTTCGAAGAAGAGTCGGAGTCCCGGGTCCAGGCGGCCACGGGTAGCTAGACACCCCACGGAGATCGAAGAACCATGGCCCAGAGTGCCACCATCCAGGCCCAACTGCGGGACAAGCTCGGCTCGCACAACGCTCGCGGGCTGCGCGCGGCCGGGCGCATCCCGGCCAATCTGCAGTCGAACGATGGCTCGCACGTCGACTTCAGCATCGACGAGCGCGAGTTCCTCACGACCCGACGCAAGCACGTCCACCTCTACGACATCGACTTCGGCGGCCGCACCGAGTCGGCCGTGGTGCGCGAGCTGCAGTGGGACGCCTTCGGCGACGGCATCGTGCACGTCGAGTTCAAGCGCGTCGTGCGCGGCGTGGAGACCGAGTCGGACGTCGACCTGCTCTTCAGCGGCACGCCGCTGGGCGTCGTGAACCACGTCCTGCACCACGTACGCATCCTGTCGATCCCCTCGAAGATCCCGGACGACATCGAGGTGCGCGTCGGTGGGCTCGAGGTCGGCACGACGATCCGGGCCAAGGACCTGATCCTGCCCGAGGGCGTCAAGCTGGCGATCGACCCCGAGACCCCGGTGGCGACGATCATCAGCGCCCACGGCGAGGAGCGCGCCCCCGAGGCCGAGGGCGAGGCCCCGCCCGTCTGATCCGGCGCGGACCGGCCCCGGGCCCCGTGGGGACCGGGGCTGGCGCTCGCCCGTCCCGACCGTAGACTGTTCCGCCCCCGGTGGCCGTCCGAGGCCCCCGGGGACCGTTCCCCCGCGCAGCGACCGTGACCAGGCTCGTCGTCGGACTGGGCAACCCCGGCCCCGAGTACGAGTGGACCCGCCACAACATCGGGTTCCACGTGCTGGACCACCTCGCGCTGCACGAGGGCGCGCTCTTTCGATCCGCCCGGAGCCTCGAGGGCTATCCGGGACCGCGAGAGTTCGTGTGGGCCCGCCTGCACGACCCGGACGCGCTCCTGGTGAAACCCTCGACGTTCATGAACCGCTCCGGGCACGTGGTCGCGCCACTCGCCGAGTGGTTGCAGGCAGGTCCCGAGGAGGTGCTGGTCGTGTACGACGACCTCGACCTCGAGCTCGGGAAGCTGCGCCTGCGACCCCACGGCGGCGCGGGCGGCCACAACGGGATGCGATCCTTGATCCAGGCGCTCGGCACCGACCGCTTCCCCAGGCTGCGCCTGGGGATCGGGAGGCCGAGGACCGACGCGGCGCGTTGGGTCCTCGAGAGGTTCGGGCCGCAGGAGCGGGTCGAAGCGGAGATCTCGATCGCGCAAGCGAGCGAGGCCTTGCTCGACTGGCTCACCTGCGGCGACCTCGAGGGGGTCATGACGCGGTTCCACAGCCGCTGGAACCAGGCGGGCGATCCGCCCCGGTAGACCCGGGGAGGAAGCACGCCGCAGACACCAGGGCCCCCCGGGGTCCGCCACCAGGAGAAGCAGAAGAACGTGAAGCTGTACGAAGGCATGTTCCTCATCGACAACGACGTCGTGAGGAGCGACTGGACGAGCGCCAAGGCGCTGGTGACGGGCACCCTCGAGAAACACGGGGGGACCATCAAGAGCGTGCGTCGCTGGGACGAGCGGCGACTCGCTTACCCGATCCGCAAGAAGAACCGCGCGACCTACCTGCTCTGCTACTACGAGCTGCCGCCGGCCAGCGCGGAGACCGTGCGCCGCGACTTCGACCTGTCGGAGAAGGTCCTGCGCTACCTGATCCTCTCGACCCCCGCGGTCCCCGAGAAGGAACTCGAGCTGTCGGCGGCCGAGATGGCGGCCGACTTCACCGTCCCGCCCCCCCCGGACGACGACTTCCGCGAGCCCGACGCCGCATCCAGCGCCGAGTTCGACTTCGACGAGGGCCGCGAGCGCCGTCCGCGGCGGCCGCGCGGGGACGACGAGCTGTTCGAGGACGACGACGACCTGCTTTCGGGGGCTGGCGCCTCCGAGGACTTCTGAGCCATGGCTACCACCCGCTATCGCAAGGTCAAGACCGGCCGTGGCTGCGAGGACCCGCCGCTGGACTACAAGGCCCCCGACTACCTCAAGAAGTACCTCACGCCCCAGGGCCAGATCATGGCCCGCAAGCGCACCGGGTACTGCACCAAGTGCCAGCGCGAGCTGAAGAACGCGGTCAAGCGCGCCCGGCACCTCGGCCTCCTGCCCTTCGTCGGCTGATCCGCGGAGTCCACACCCATGCGTGACTACGAAGTGCTCCTGCGGGAGACCGTCAAGGACCTCGGCATCGTCGGCGACGTCGTCAAGGTCCGTCCGGGCTTCGCCCGCAACTTCCTCTTCCCCCGGCGGCTCGCCACCGAGGCCACCGAGGAGAACAAGCGCGTCGTCCAGCGCCGGCGCGCGGCCTACCAGCTCCAACAGCAGGAGCTGCTGGCGAACGTGCTCGAGCGCACCAAGGCCCTCACCGGTCTGGTGCTGACCACCACCGAGAAGGCCGATGCCAACGGCCACCTGTATGGTTCGGTCGGCGCGGCGCGCATCGCCGAGCTGCTCCTGCCGCACGGGTTCCGCGTGGAGGAGAGCTCGATCCGCCTCGAGCGGCCCCTGAAAGCCGTCGGCAGCCATCCGGTGGTCGTCCACGTGCACGGCGACCACTCCGCCGAGCTGACCGTGGAGATCCAGGCCGAAGGCGCGCAAGCCGCCTCCTGATCCGCTTCCGCTCCCGCGGACGTTCCACGCGGCCCCCCGCGCTCCCCGGAGCGCGGGGGGCCGATCGTCTTCCTGGGACGGCGCGCCGAGCCCGCGCCGCGGCGCCTTGGAGCGAGCGTCGCACCTGGCTATCCTCCCGGTGGAGCACGATGGAAGGCGAACGCAACCTCGGCCGGACCCCGCCTCACAGCCAGGAGGCCGAGCGTTCGATCCTCGGCGCCCTGCTGCTCGACCCCGAGCGCGTGCCCGAGGTCCTCGAGGATCTCGAGCCCGAGGACTTCTACCTCGAGCGCCACCGCATCGTGATGACCGCGCTCGCGGACCTCGCCGACCGCGGCCAGCCGATCGACGTGGTCAGCCTGAGCGAGCGCCTGATGGCCTCCAAGGAACTCGAGAAGATCGGGGGACGGGCCTTCCTGATCGGCCTCACGGCCGAGGTCACCTCGGTCGCGCACGTCGCGCACCACGTCAAGATCGTGGGCGAGACCTCGATCCTGCGCAAACTCATCCGCGAGGCGACCGGGATCCTCGAGCGGGCCTACGACACGCGGCCCGACGGCGAGGCCGTGCAGGCCATCCTGGACGAGAGCGAGCACGGCATCTTCGAGGTCGCCTCGCGACGCCAGAAGACCGACGCGACGCCGATCGGCCGCATCGTCCAGGAGGCCTTCCAGCGCATCGACTCGGCCACGCACCGGGGAGCGTTGACGGGTCTGCCGAGCGGCTACTACGACCTCGACGAGATGATGTGCGGGTTCAACGCGGGCGACCTCGTGATCGTCGCCGCGCGGCCCTCGATGGGCAAGACGGCCTTCGTGCTCAACGTCATCGAGCACGCCGCCCTGCATCCGCCGCCGTGGCTCGAGGGGCCGCCCACGATCCTGCTCTTCAGCCTCGAGATGGGCCAGCAGGCGATCGTCCAGCGCATGCTCTGCAGCCGCGCGCGGGTCGACGCCCACAAGCTCAAGACCGGCATCATCCCGAGCGAGGACTACGCCGAGCTCGGGCGCGCGGCCGGCGAGCTCTCCGACTCGAAGATCTTCATCGACGACACGCCCGGCGTCTCGGTCATGGCCATGCGCAGCCGGGCCAGGCGTCTGAAGCAGCGCCACGGCCTGCACATGATCGTGGTCGACTACCTGCAGCTCATGACCCACCCCAAGGCCGAGAGCCGCCAGCTCGAGATCAGCCAGATCTCGCGCTCGCTCAAGGAGCTGGCCCGCGAGCTCGACGTGCCCGTGGTGGCGCTCTCGCAGCTCAGCCGGGCGGTCGAGTCGCGTGAGAACAAGCGTCCGCAGCTCTCGGACCTGCGCGAGTCGGGCTCGATCGAGCAGGACGCCGACGTCGTGATGATGCTCTTCCGCGAGGAGTACTACGACCCGCGCGAGGACAACCGTGGCATGGCGGAGATCATCATCGGCAAGCAGCGCAACGGCCCGACCGGCACGGCCAAGCTGAGCTTCTTCGGCAGCATCATGCGCTTCGAGAACCGCGCCCTGTCCATGGCGGAGCCCATCGCTCCCTGAGCGGCCGTGATGACACCGAGGACAGGGCTCGATGAGTGCTCCGGGCACGGCCGCCTGGGGCTGTCGTCGCGCGCCGCACCGGCCTCCGGGGACGGCAAGTCGCCCGTGCGACCCGGCGCCCAGGGTCCGCGGCGTTCCTGGCTCGGGCGCTGCCTCGCGCTGGTGTGCATCCTGCTCGCCCTCGGCCCGGGCGCGGCGGCGCAGGCCCCGCGCGGCGCCGCGCAGGGTCCCGCGGACCAGCGCCCGGTCACGGCGGGCGACCAGGGACGCCCCGTGGTGGAGATCGAGGTCGAGGGCAACCGGCGCTGGAGCGCGTCCCAACTGCGCGCGGGCCTCGGGCAGCGGGTGGGGGAGCCGCTCGACATCGAGCGCGTCGACCGCGGCCTGGCGCGTCTGTTCGACACCTTCCACGTGCGCGCCCAGGTCTGGCGTTCGGAGCGGGAGGAGGGCCTCGTCCTGCGGCTGGTCGTGCGCGAGCTGCCCAGCGACCTCGAGCCGCGTTTCATCGGCAACGAGCGCATCGCCAACAAGGAACTGCTCGAGTGGGCCGGCCTGGGCGCGCGGCGCGAGGTCTATCTGCCCGAGGTGCCGCGCATCCGCCAGCGGCTGATCGACCGCTACCGCCAGAAGGGTCACTACTTCGCCGAGGTGCGCGAGGTCGTGCGCGGCGGCGAGGACTCGGACGAACCCGGCGACGTCATCTTCGAGATCAAGGAGGGCCCGCGCGTGCACGTGCGCGAGCTGGTCGTGCACGGCAACCGCGCCCTGCCCGACACGGGGGCCCTGTTCTGGAAGGACGGCCTGCGGCACCTCTCCAAGGTGCAACTGCGGGGGCCCTCGCTCTTCAACTGGAACGGCAAGCCGTTCGTCCAGGAGGTGCTCGATGCCGACCTGGTTGCGATGCGCCAGACCTACCGGGCGCGCGGCTACCTCGACGCGGTCGTCGAGCTCGACCAGCTCGAGTTCTCCGCCGACCGGAGCCGGGTGACGGTGCACGTCGTGGTCGACGAAGGCCAACCTTACCGCGTGGAGAGCCTCGCGCTGCGGGCCGTCGAGCGGGTCGCCGACCCGAGCGCGCCGCGCGGCTACCGCGAGCTGCCCGCGGAGCTCGTCTTCCCCGAGGAGGAGCTGCGCGCGAAGCTCGTCCTCGCGCCGGGCATGGCTCTGGAGCAGTCCCGCATCCAGGCCGACCAACGCGCGCTGCGCCTGCACTACGGCGAGCGCGGATACCTCTCGCACCCGACCCTCGGCGAGCTCGACTCGTTCGCGTTCCAGGACCCGCCGGAGCTCGTCTACGACGTCGAGAACAAGACCGTCCGCGTGACCTACGTCCTGGTGCAGGGCATCCAGCGTTGGATCCGCGAGGTGCGCTTCAGCGGCGCCACGCACACCCAGGACCGCGTCCTGCGCCGCCAGGTCAGCATGTTGCCCGGCAAGCGCGCCGACCTGCGCCAGATCCAGGACTCGCTGCGCCGCGTCACCTCCAGTGGGTACTTCTCGGACGACCGCAACCCGCTCGACCACCGCGACCCCTACTACCGCTTCGTGCCCACGGAGGACCCCGAATGGGTCGACCTCGAGTTCGTGGTCCAGGAGGGGCGCGTGGTCGACTTCGAGATCGCCGGCGGCGTGTCCTCCAACTCGGGCCTGTTCGGCATCCTGTCCCTGGGGATCCGCAACTTCGACGCCAGCGACACCCCCGATTCGTTCTGGGGCCTGTTCGGCGAGTTCTACCGCAAGGAAGCGTTCCACGGCGCGGGTCAGCGCCTCGAGCTGCAGTTCTCGCCGGGCACCGAGATCGACTCGGCGCGGCTCTTCTTCCAGGAGCCGGACATCTTCCGCAAGCACTTCGACCGCTGGAGCTTCGACGTCGAGGCGCTCCTGCGCGAGCGGCGCTACCGCGACTACGACGAGCGCCGCGAGCGCTACCGCGTGCGATTCGGCCGCCAGTTCCTCCAGGATTGGACCTTCTTCCTGGGCTACGCCTGGCAACAGGTGAAGATCTCGGACGTGGGCGCGGACCCGCTGCCGCAGGCCTTGAAGGACCAGGAAGGTCGCTCGGAGTTCAGCGCGCTGCTGCTCGACCTGCGCTACCGCAACCTCGACCGTTTCCTCGACCCGCGCTCGGGCCAGCTCTTCCAGTGGAACAACGAGATCCACGGCGGAGTGCTCGGCGAGGACCACGACTTCGTCAAGAGCGAGCTCTCGATCGACCACTACCTGCCCCTGGGGCCGGCGGACCAGGAGGTGCGCTCGCGCTTCCTGCTCTCGGCCGGCCTGGGCGTGGCCGAACCCTACGGGGACGCGGACACCGTCCCCTACTCCGAGCGTTTCTTCCTGGGCGGGCTCTCGACCCTGCGCGGCTTCGCCTTCCGCGGCGTGGGTCCCAACGTGGGCGACACGACCATCGGCGGCCTCTCGATGGCGCGGGCGACGATCGAGTTCCGCTACCCGCTGCACTCCATCACGCGCCCGGGGGGCTTCGACCGCATCGAGATGCTGCGCGCCCACGTCTTCCTCGACGCGGGCATCCTGAGCGACGAGTCGTTCGACCTGGACCTGGACGAGGTGCGGGCCTCGGCCGGCTTCGGCATCGGCCTGAGCTTCCCGATCCCGCTGGTCTTCAACTTCGGGTTCCCCTTGGAGAAGGGCGACGGGGACCGGCGCCAGACCTTCTCCTTCTCGCTCTCGACCCGCTGACCCGCCTGGAGCGGGGACCTCCCGGCCGGGAGTGGGGCGGGGGGGGTGGATTCCCGCCGAGGGAGGGGGAGAATGTCGCCCCCCGGCCGAGCTCCGGCCGCCCCGACGATGCCCCCCCGCACCCTGGCCGAACTCGCCGCCCTCGTGGGCGCCACCCTCGAGGGGGACGGCACGCGCCCCGTCGACGGCCCGGCGCCCCTGGACGAGGCGGGCGAGCGGGAGATCAGCTTCCTGGCCGACGCGCGCTACGCCGCCCAACTGCGCACGACCCGCGCGGCCGGCGTGGTGCTCGCGCGCGACGCCGCCTGCGACCGCGCCGACCTCGCGCTGCTGCGCTGCGACCGCCCCGGGAGGGCTTTCAGCACCCTCGTCCAACTCTTCGCCCCCAGCGACCCGCCGGCGCTCCCCGGGGTGCATCCCACGGCCGTGATCGCCCCCGGCGTCACGCTGGGTGAGGGCGTCCACGTCGGGCCGCTGTGCGTGATCGAAGCGGGAGCGCGCCTGGAAGCCGGCGCCGTGCTGCTGGCCGGCGTCCACGTCGGCCGCGACTGCGTGGTCGGCGCCGGCAGCGTGCTCCATCCCCGGGTCGTGCTCTACCCCCGCGTGGTCCTGGGCGAGCGCTGCACCCTGCACGCGGGCTGCGTCCTCGGCGCGGAGGGCTTTGGCTTCGATCCGAGCGAGGCCGGTTGGACCAAGGTGCCCCAGTGCGGCACCGTGCGCGTCGGCGACGACGTCGAGATCGGCGCCAACACCACCATCGACCGCGCGCGCTTCGGCGCGACGCGCATCGCCGACGGGGTCAAGATCGACAACCTGGTGCAGGTGGGCCACAACTGCGTGCTCGAGGAGGGCGCGCTCCTGTGCGCCCAGGTGGGGCTCGCCGGCACGACGCGGGTCGGCCGGCGGGCGGTGCTCGCCGGGCAGGCTGGCGCCGGGGGGCACCTGACCGTGGGCGCCGGCGCCAGGGTGGGCGGGCAGGCCGGAGTCTTCGGCGACGTCCCGCCCGGCGAGGACTGGGCCGGCTGGCCGGCGCGCCCGCGATCGGAGGCCCTGCGCAGCGTCGCGGCCGCGCGCCGCGTGCCCGAGCTCCTGGAACGACTGCGGGCGCTCGAAGGGCGCCTCGCCCGCTTGGAGGAAGGACGCGCGTGACGCGACGCCAACGAACCCTGCGCACGGCCGTGGAGGTCGCCGGCGTGGGCCTGCACAGCGGCGAGACCATCCAACTGCGCGTGTTGCCGGCCCCGCCCGATCACGGGATCGAGTTCCTGCGCACGGACCTGCCCGACGCCCAGCCGATCCCGGCGCGCATCTCGTACCACTCCTCGATGGAGCGCCGCACGCGCCTGCAGCGCGGCCAGGCCGAGGTCGACACGATCGAGCACCTGCTCGCCGCCTGCCAGGGGCTCGGCCTCGACAACCTCACCATCGAGATCTCGGGCCCCGAGCTGCCGGGCATGGACGGCAGCGCGCGCCCCTACCTCGAACTCTTCAAGCAGGCCGGCGTGGTCGAGCAGAAGGCCGAGGCACGGGTGTTCAAGCTCGACGAGCCGGTCTTCGTGCGCCACGGCGAAGCGACGCTGGTGGCGCTCCCGACCGAGAAGGACGTGCTGACCCTGCAGTACGTCGCCTCCTTCGACGAACCCGGCGTCCAGGGGGGCTCGTTCCAGGTCGATCTCGACCCGCTGGCCTTCGAGCAGGAGATCGCCCCCGCGCGGACCTTCTGCCTGGCCTCCGAGGTCGAAGCCCTGCGCGCGGCCGGCTTCGGCAAGGGCGCCACGCGCGAGAACACGGTCGTGCTGGGCGATCCGGAGGTCCAGTTCCGCTTCCCCGACGAGCCCGTGCGGCACAAGCTGCTCGACCTCATCGGCGACCTGGGCCTGCTCGGGGCGGACCTCTACGCGCACATCATCGCCACGCGCTCGGGGCACCACACCAACGCCGAGCTGGTCCGGCGCCTGACCGACCTGATGCAGCGCCGCGAGACCGGCGGCGTGATCCGGCGGGACTCGGGGCTCGACGTGGGCGAGATCCTGCGCATGCTGCCGCACCGGTACCCCTTCCTGCTGGTGGATCGGGTGATCGAGATCGACGGCTACAAACGCGCGGTGGCGGTCAAGAACGTCACCATCAACGAGCCCTACTTCCAGGGTCACTTCCCCGGCCGGCCCCTGATGCCCGGGGTGTTGCAGCTCGAGGCCATGGCGCAGCTCGCGGGGTTGCTCCTGCTGCGCAAGATGGAGCACACCGGCAAGCTGGCCGTCCTGTGGGCGATCGACAAGGTCAAGCTGCGCGGGGCCGTGGAGCCGGGGGATCAATTGCGGCTCGAGGTCGAGACGCTCAAGATGAAGGGGCAAATGGCCCAGGTCCGGGCCACGGGCAGCGTGGCGGGGCGTCTGGTCTGCGAGGCCAGCCTGATGTTCACGATGGTCGACGCGTGAGAGGCACACCATGGCGACGCACATCCACAGCACCGCGATGATCTCCGAGGGCGCCGAGCTCGGCGTCGACGTCGAAGTCGGCCCCTACACGGTCCTCGGTCCCCACGTGCGGGTCGGGGACCGCACCCGCATCGGGCCGCAGGTCGTGCTCGACGGGCACACGACCTTGGGCGCCGACAACTTCGTGGTGGGCCAGGCGAGCCTGGGCGGCCCGCCGCAGGACAAGTCCTACCGCGGCGAGCCGACGCGCCTCGAGATCGGCGACCGCAACATGATCCGCGAGTTCGTGACCATCAACCGCGGCACGATCAAGGGCGGGGGTTACACGCGCGTCGGCAGCGGCTGCCTGTTGATGGCCTGCAGCCACGTGGCCCACGACTGCGAGATCGGCGACGACGTGATCCTGGCCAACAACGTGATGCTCGCCGGGCACGTGCTCGTGGGCAAGGGCGCGAACCTCTCGGGCGGCGTCGCGGCGCACCACTTCCTGACCGTCGGCGACTACGCCTACGTGGGCGGCATGACGCGCCTGGTGCAGGACGCGCCGCCCTACATGATCATCGAGGGCCACCCCAGCCGCGTCCGGGGCGTGAACGTCGTCGGCATGACCCGCGCAGGGTTCCCGGAGGACGAGGTCGAGGCCCTGCGCGTCGCGTTCCGGCGCATCTACCGCTCCACGCGGCCGCGCAAGCAGGTGCTCGAGGAGCTGGCGGCCGAGGCCACGCCGTCCTCGCCGCTGGCGAACCTCGTGCGTTCCCTGCAGAACACCGAGGCCGGGACCAAGGGGCGCCACCGCGAGAGCCTGCGCGCGGAGTTCGCGCTGCAGGGAGAGCGCTTCCTGGTCGAGGGCGTCGGGCGGCCATGAGCGCCCCCGCGAGGCTGCGGGTGGCCGTCGTCGGCGTCGGGCACCTCGGCACGTACCACGCGCGCATCTACGCCGGGATGCCGGACGTCGAGCTGGTCGCGTTGGTGGACCACGATCACGCGCGGGCGGCCGCGCTGGCGGGCGAGCTCGGCTGTCCGGCCCTTGCCTCGATCGAGGACCTGCCCGAGCACCTGGACGCCGCCAGCGTCGTGGTGCCCACGCGGTTCCACGCCGACGTGGCCGTGCCCCTGCTCGAGCGCGGGGTGCCGCTGCTGGTCGAGAAACCCCTGGCCCCCGACCTCGAGCAGGCCGACCGCATCCTGGCCGCCGCGCAGCGCGGCCGCGCGGCCCTGGCCGTGGGCCACGTCGAGCGTTTCCAACCGGGCGTGATCCGGGTGCGCGAGATGGGGGTCCGCCCGCGCTTCATCGAGTGCCACCGCCTGGCGCCCTTCGGCCTGCGCGGGACCGACGTCGGGGTCGTGCACGACCTCATGATCCACGACCTCGACCTGGTGCTCGAGCTCATCGGGGACGAGGTCGAGTCGATCGACGCCGCGGGCGGCGCGATCCTGACCGAGCACGAGGACGTGGCGTCGGTGCGCCTGATCTTCAAGAACGGCGCGCGCGCCAACGTCACCGCCAGCCGGGCCTCGCTCAAGCCCATGCGCCGCTTCCGGCTGTTCTCCTCGCAGGGCTACGTGAGCCTCGACTTCCAGGAGAACCACGGCCTGGTGGTCGCCAAAGGGCCGGAGTGGGAGGCGGGCCGCGCGGCGCTGCGCTCGATGGACCCGCGCGAGCTGGCCGCGCGCAGCGACTGGCTCACGCGCGGCGTGCTCTCGGTCACCCAGCTCGAGCTCCAGGGGCACCAGCGGCCCTTGCAGGCCGAATTGGCGAGCTTCCTCGCCAGCGTGCGCGCCGGGACCGAGCCGGAGGTCACGGGTCAGGACGGCCGCCGCGCCCTCGAGCTCGCCGAACGCATCTCGACCCTGATCCGTCAGGGCACCTGGTAGGACCTCTCTCCGCACCCTCGACGCATGGCATCCCGTCCGAACCCCGGCGCGCTCCTCGCTCCGTTGCCCGAGTGCGTGGGCAGCGCCCCCGACCAGGCCGAGCGCGAAGTGCTCGCGGCCTGGCGCGAGCGCGGCACCTTCGACGCGGTCCAGGCCGCGCGCGCGGGCGCGCCGCCCTTCGTGTTCTGGGAGGGGCCGCCGACGGCCAACGGTCGGCCCGGCATCCACCACGTGATGGCGCGCACGATCAAGGACGCGGTCTGCCGCTGGCAGACCATGCTGGGCAAGCAGGTCGTGCGCAAAGCCGGCTGGGACACCCACGGCCTGCCGGTCGAGCTCGAGGTCGAGCGCGAGCTCGGCATCTCGGGGAAACCCGAGATCGAGCGCTTCGGCGTGGCGGAGTTCAACCGCCGCTGCCGCGAGTCGGTCTGGAAGTACCGTCGCGAGTGGGAGGAGCTCAGCGAGCGCATGGGCTTCTGGCTCGACTACGAGAACGCCTACGTCACCTACGCGCCCGAGTACGTCGAGTCGGTGTGGGCCGTGCTGAAGCGCTTCCACGACAAAGGCCTCGTCTACAGGGGCAAACGCGTGGTGCCCTTCTGTGGCCGCTGCGGCACGGGGCTCTCCTCCCACGAGCTGGGGCAACCCGGCGTCTACCAGGACCTCACCGACCCCAGCGTGATCGTGCGCCTGCGGATGGAGCGCGGGCAGGGAGAGGAACCTGAGAGCCTGCTCGCCTGGACCACGACCCCCTGGACCTTGCCCTCCAACGTCGCCCTCGCGGTGCACCCGCGGGTCGAGTACGTCCGCGCGCGCGTCGCGCTCCCCGTCCCCAAGGGCGAACAACCCGGTTCCCGCGGCCACGAGCTCGTGTGGGTCGCCGCCGCGCGCGCCGCGGCCGTGTTGCCCGCCGGGTACGAGGTGCTCGGGACCCTGCGCGGCGAGGAGCTCGTGGGGCGGCGCTACCTGCCGCTCTTCGAGGCCGCCGTACCGGAGGTCGAGCCCGGCACCTGGACCGCCGACCCGGCCGCGCGCCTGCAGGTCGTCGCGGCCGAGTACGTCACCACCGAGGACGGCACGGGAATCGTGCACCAGGCGCCCTCCTACGGCGCCGAGGACTGGGACACCGCGCAGCGCCACCGCCTGCCCGTGCTGCAGGCCGTCGGTCCCGAGGGGCGCTTCCTCGTCGACGTGGCCGGCGTGCGCGCCGGGACTTTCTTCAAGGACGCCGACGAGGCCCTGATGGAGGACCTCAAGGCCCGCGGCCTCTTGTTCAAGAAGGCCCGCGAGCCGCACAGCTATCCGCACTGCTGGCGCTGCAAGACGCCGCTGTTCTACTTCGCCACGCCGGCCTGGTACCTGCGCACGAGCGCCTACAAGCAGCGCATGCTCGAGCTCAACCGCCGCACGCGCTGGGTCCCGCGCGAGGTGGGGGAGAAACGCCTGGGCGACTGGCTCGAGAACAACGTCGACTGGAACATCTCCCGCGAGCGGTACTGGGGCACGCCCCTGCCCTTCTGGGAGTGCGAGGGTTGCGACGCCCAGCGCGCCATCGGCAGCGTCGCGGAGCTCGAGGCCCTCGCCGGCCCGCTGCCCGAGGGTTTCGACAACCACAAGCCGCTGATCGACACGCTGCACTTCCCGTGCGAGAGCTGCGGCGGGACGATGCGGCGTACCAGCTCGGTCGCCGATTGCTGGCTCGACTCGGGCTCGATGCCCTACGCGCAGTACGGCTGGCCGCGGGGCGAGGGCCGCGCGTTGGTGCGCTCGCAGTTCCCGGCCGACTTCATCGCCGAGGGCCTCGACCAGACCCGCGGTTGGTTCTACACGCTGCTCGCGGTCGGCGCCTTCCTGACGTCCTTGGGCGAGGAGGAGCTGCCGGACGGCCCGATCTACCGAGCGTGCGTGGTGAACGGGCTCCTGCTCGACAAGGACGGCGTCAAGATGTCCAAGAGCCTGGGCAACGTCGTCGACCCTTGGCAGGCGATCGCGACGCACGGCATCGACGCGCTGCGCTGGTACCTGCTCGCGAGCGGCGCGCCCTGGTTGCCCAAGCGCTTCGACGAGGAGGGCGTGCTGGACGTGCGGCGGCGCTTCCTCGGCACGCTGGTCAACAGCTATCGTTTCCTCGCCGAGTACGCGCGCGTCGACGGTTGGGACCCCGTGCGCGATCCCGCGCCGCCGCTCGCCGAGCGGCCCGAGATCGACCGCTGGCTCGTCTCGCGCAGCGAGAGCCTGCTGGCCGAGACCGCCGGGCGCATGGCGGACTACGACCTGGTCGGGACCTGCCGCGCGATCGAGGACTTCGTCGTCGACGAGTTGTCCAACTGGTACATCCGCCGCAACCGGAGACGCTTCTGGAAGGGCGAGCTGGGCGCCGACAAACGTTCGGCCCACGGCACGCTGCACGAGGCGCTCTCGACCGTCGCGCTCACCATGGCGCCCTTCGCGCCCTTCCTGGCCGAGCTGCTCTGGGAGCGGCTCGCGGGCGGGGCCTCGAGCGTGCACGCCGAGCGCCTGCCCGCCCCGCGCCCCGAGCGCATCGACGCCGAGCTCGAGCAGGCCATGCAGACCGTGGCCGCCGTCGTGCGCCTGGGCCGCGCGCTGCGCGAGCGCCTGGGGCTGCGCGTGCGCCAGCCCTTGCGCTCGATCTCGGTGCGTTCCTCGGACGAACGCGCGCTGACGCTCCTGCGTTCGTCCTTCGCCACCCATCAGGTGCTCGACGAGCTGAACGTCAAGGCCTGGGGCACCCTCGCGGCCGACGACGGGGAGCTCGTGCGCCTGCGCGCCAAGGCCAACTTCCGCACCCTGGGCAAGAAGCTCGGGGCCCGCATGAAGGAGGCCGCGGCGGCCATCGCGGCCCTGGACGGCGCGGACGTGGCGCGCCTGCGCCGCGGCGAGGGAATCTCGCTCACCGTCGGCGGCGAGGAGCTGCTGCTCGAGCCCGGCGACGTGGACGTGCAGGTCGAGACCAACGCCGACTTCGAGCTCGAGACCGACGGGCGGTTGGTGGTGTTCCTCGACACCGAGCTCGACGACGCCCTCCTGGCCGAAGGCCTGGCGCGCGAAGCGGTGAGCCGCATCAACGGCCTGCGCAAGGAGCGCGGACTCGCGCTCGAGCAACGCATCCGACTGCGGCTGGGCGCCAGCGGCCCCGCGTTGCAGGCGGCCCTCGTGCGCCATCGCGAGCTGCTCGCGAGCGAGTGTCTGGCTCCAGAGCTCGCGGTCGGACCAGACCCCGCGTCCGGCGAGGACTGGAGCGAGTGGGTGCTCGACGACGGCCAGGTCCTGCGCGCTTCGCTCGCGCCGCTCGGTTGAGGGTGCGCGCGCCCTGGCCCCCGTTGTGAGCCCGCGCGCAGGGTGCTAGCTTCGGGGCTCGGGGGCACCTAGCCCACTCGCCACCCGCGAGATCCCTGGAGCCGAATGTCGACAACCTGGGCACCATCCCTCGGGAGAGGCAACCCCTCGACCGGGTCGTGCCCACCTGGAACCGATAGGTTCCGGGCCGAACCGGGAGCGGTGAAGCCGGGGCCCCTGAACCTCGACCCCCACGCGCCGCAGGGCGCGGTGGGGTGTCGCGGGGCCCGACCGCGCCCGTGACGGGCGCTCGGCGCCACGCGTCGGGAGCGAGCTGCGCGCGCCCGACGCCCCGACGCGGGTCGTCGTCCCCGCGCCGGATCGGTCCTCGCCCTTGATCCGGCCCACCCGCCCTTCCACCATGCGGCCGGTGCGTCGCCGCAGGCTCGCGACGCCGTCACGGTCCCACTCAGGCACGACGGGGGCGACATGCGCGGCTGGTTCCTCCTGCTCCTCGGAGCGGGTTTGGGGTACTTCGGATGGCGGCAACTGACCGGCGAGGGCGCCGGGCCGGAAGCCGAGGCAGCTTCTCCGGGGGCGCCGGGTCGGCTGCGGCCCGTGGCGGAGTTCGTCGGCGAGGCCCCGAACGGCGCCGCTCCCGGGACCCCGCCGGTCGAGCCCGGAGCGGACAGCGCCTCGGGCGCGGCGACCCCCCGTCCGCTCCCCGATCCGGCTCCCCAGG
The DNA here is from genome assembly GCA_964394665.1 of uncultured Planctomycetaceae bacterium. GTDB lineage: Bacteria > Planctomycetota > UBA1135 > UBA1135 > CAYMYN01. Next base: position 2,816 of record CAYMYN010000036.1, on the reverse strand, counting down.
CCGCCGCGGCGCCCGAGCGCCTCGACGTCACCTGGAGCTTCGGCGATCCGATCGAGCAGGGGCGCCTGGTGCTGCACCGCACCGACGAGGTGCCGGCCTACCTCGAGCGCCAGTCGAACCTCTCCCGCACGCGGCGCGTGCTGGTCTTCGCCTACGCCTGCCTGGTGAAGGGCCTCGACCAGCAGGCGGGGGAGTTGCTCGCCAGCCTCGAGGGCGCGAGCGACGTCTCGCGCGACGAGCTCGAGGTGCTGCGGCGCGGGGTCGAGGGCCGTCGCATCGAGCCCCGCGAGCTGCGCTCGCTGCTCGAACGTCCCCTGTTGTTGGGCGTCACGATGGGGCGCCTCGTGAACCAGGCGACGGGCGATCAGCGCGCTGGGCGCTACCCCGAGGCCGCGCGGGCCTGGTCGGCCCTGCTGCGGGGCGAGCTCGACGCGCCCTGGGCGCCCGAGCGCCCCGCCCTGAGGACCTGGGCCGCCGAGCTGTCGACCTCCCAGGCCCACCACCGCTGGAACCGCCGGGGCGAGTGGCCCTCCTTCGAGGTCGAGGTGCAGCGCGGCGACACCCTGGTCGCGATCCGCAAGCGCATCGTGGAGGAGCGGCAGGGCATGAACCTGTGCACCGGCCTCATCGAGCGCGCCAACCAGATCGTGGGCCGGAACCTCCAGCCAGGGCAGCGCCTGCGCATCCCGACCGACCGCGTCCACACCCTGGTGGACCTCGACGCCTTCTTCGTGCTCTACCTGCACGGCGAGGAGGTCGTCGCCGCCTGGGAGGTCGCGACCGGCCGCGAAGGCCTGACCGCCCCCGGCATGTACACCGTGGGCGAGAAGACCCCCGAGCCGACCTGGTTCCCGCCCGGCCGCCCGCGCGTTCCCTACGGCCACCCCGAGAACCCGCTCGGCACGCGCTGGATCGCGTGGGATGGCAGCACAGGCCTGGGCTTCCACGGCACGCGTGAGCCGCAGACCATCGGCCAGGCCGCCAGCGACGGCTGCATCCGCATGCGCAACGCGGACGTCGAGGAGCTGTTCGAGATCCTGCCCGTGGGCAGCGAGATCGTGGTGCGGCCGTAGGTCCCCGCGGCTCCCGCGCGCACGGGCGCGCACACCGGGCGCGGCGCTCCAGGGGAACCTGGGGCTCCGCGCCCGCCGCTTGGAGGGCGGAGGAGCCGGCTTGGTCTCGCCGGTGGTGTCCGGGCCAGGGGGGCGGGCGCTCCCCGGGACCCCTGGCGGCGGGGGCCGCAAGACGGGGGAGCGAGAAGGAGCCCGGAGGTGGGGGAGTGGCCCGGGGGGCGCCCGGGGCACCGACCCCAGGCGATCCCCGTCGGGCACCGGGGGCCGTCCCAGCCTGGAACGCTGGGGAGCACCCGGGGGGCGGCGGGGGCTGTTCCCGGCGCCCAGGAGCACGCCCGCGGAGTTTCGGGGCCCAGCGGGGCCCCCTGGCCACCTTCCCTGCCCCCCAGGGCGCGCCCCGAACCCCCCGGAAGCCCGCGGATGGGAAGTTTTCTGTGCTCATAAACCCCTTGGCAGCAAGGCTTTGCGGCCACGATGAAGGTCCGGCCAAAAAAAAATCGAGGTGCCGTTGACGGCGACCTCGCGATGCCTATGATCCGCCCTCCCCAACGCGGCACGCAAGCGCAGCGAAGGGGCCAACGAGACGAACAAGCGGCAGGCCGGACGGCCCGCCCGACCCCTCGGGAGACCGGTGGGGACGGTGCGCGGTCGGGACGCCTGCGGCTCTTTGAAAACAAGGGTGGCCCTTGAAATGAGAGCGAGCAAGGAGCCTCGTCGCGAGACGAGCTCCGTACTCCAAAACACAAAAGCAGAATTAAACTGAAGGGTTTGATCCTGGCTCAGAGCGAACGTTAGCGGTGTGGATTAGGCATGCAAGTCGCGCGTGAAAGCCTTCGGGCGAGTAAAGCGGCGTAAGGGTGAGTAACACGTAACCAACCTACCCCCCAGACTGGGATAACCACCGGAAACGGTGGGTAAGACCGGATGGTCCTACGAGGCGGCATCGTCTTGTTGGTAAACGGTGGCTTCGGCTGCTGCTGGAGGAGGGGGTTGCGGCCTATCAGCTTGTTGGTGGGGTAACGGCCTACCAAGGCGATGACGGGTAACCGGTCTGAGAGGATGATCGGTCACACTGGGACTGAGACACTGCCCAGACTCCTACGGGAGGCTGCAGTCGAGAATCTTCCGCAATGGGCGAAAGCCTGACGGAGCGACACCGCGTGTGGGATGAAGGCTCTAGGGTTGTAAACCACTGTCACGCCATAGGAAAGCCGATACGTAAATAGCGTAGCGGTTGACCAAAGCGAAAGGAAGCGCCGGCTAACTCCGTGCCAGCAGCCGCGGTAAGACGGAGGGCGCAAACGTTGCTCGGAATCACTGGGCATAAAGAGCACGTAGGCGGCTCATTAAGTTCGATGTGAAAGCCCCCGGCTCAACCGGGGAACTGCATTGGATACTGATGGGCTCGAGGATGGTTGGGGTGAGTGGAACTCCTGGTGGAGCGGTGAAATGCGTAGATATCAGGAGGAACACCGGTGGCGAAAGCGGCTCACTGGACCATTTCTGACGCTGAGGTGCGAAAGCTAGGGGAGCGAACGGGATTAGATACCCCGGTAGTCCTAGCCGTAAACGATGGGCACTAGGCAGGGGGAGTTCCTATGACTTTCTCTGCCGTAGCAAATGTGTTAAGTGCCCCGCCTGGGGAGTACGCTCGCAAGAGTAAAACTCAAAGGAATTGACGGGGGCTCACACAAGCGGTGGAGCATGTGGTTTAATTCGAAGCAACGCGAAGAACCTTACCTG
>CAYMYN010000035.1:0-44253 GCA_964394665.1 uncultured Planctomycetaceae bacterium | reverse complement strand
CGGTCATCGCCCCACCCCGATCCGCTCGACGGCGCGGGCTGCGTCGCGCGCCGCCCGCTCCCCGGGCCCGTCGACCGCGGATCCCGCGCGGGACTCGGGGAACACGGGCTCCGGGCCGCCCGCGCTCCATTGCTCGGGGGAGCTCGAGCGCAGCTCGAAGCCCCGCCCGGTGTCGCGCAGCCGGCCGCGCACGTAGACGAAGTTCTGCCGGTACTCGGCGCGCCGTCCGGCGAAGTCGAGCCCGTCGTGGGCGGAGCGAGCGTCGGCGGCGATGCGCACGCGCACCAGCCGCTGGCGATCCGAACCCCGCAGCAGCACCGTGAGCGAGCCATCGGTCTCGTCGAACAGGCGATCGATCTCGCCGAAGACCTCGACTTCGGTGCCCTCGCGCGCGGCGGCCCGCGCCAACGCCTCGGGCGAATCGGCCGCGACGACCGCGAGGGGCGCGGCGAGGTGGCGCTCCTGGAAGCCAGCGAGAGCCTGCGCGCGGGCCTCCCACCAGGGCAGGAGCCGCTCGTAGGGTCGGCGAGCCGAGGGAGCCCCGGCGGTCCGCGGGCGGTTGGTGGCCGGGTCCCAGATGCCGAGCGCCTCGGCCTGCGCCAGGCGCTGAGCCTCGACGAACGCTCCGTGGTCGACCTCGCTGTAGCCGTACTTCGAGAAGTAGGGGCTCTTCCCCGAGCGCACGAGCAGGAGGTTGAAGTCCCGGTCGTCGGGGAGCAGCACGTGGCACAGCAGGCGACCGTACACGTCGAGCCGTTCGTCCCCGCCGGGGATCACCAGGCGCACGCGCGTGCGGCCGTCCTCCTCGGCGAAGGACTCGAACAGCTCGCGCGCCCACACGCTGGTCTCCTCCCCGAACACCGTTCCGGGCTTGCTCTCCGACGCGGCGCCGCCCGGGCCGAGCTTCTCCTCGGTGTCGACCGAGAGCAGGCGCAGCTTCTCGATGCGCCCCTCGCGCCGCACGTGCAGCGTGTCACCGTCGACGACGCGCACGATCTCGTACGGACCGCGCAGCCACTCGCGCGGCGGGGTGGGGGCGGCTCGCTCCGCGTCCTGCGCCGCGCGCGCCACGGACGTCGCGCTCGCGCGCCCCGGTGCCGGGTCGGAGGGCGGCGCCAGGAAGGCGGCGAGGAACGGGGTGACGAGCAGGACGAGCGGGGTGATTCGGGGGCTGCGCATCGCGTTGGTGGGCTGGGGGAGGGCTGCTAGCATAGGGTGCGCAACGCCTTCGTGAGCGGGGCACGAGCCGGGGAACCCAGCCTCCATGGACGAACGACGAACGGCAGAGACCGTGGCGACCCAGGGCGATTCCCCCGCCGCCCCCCGCGGACCGGTGCTGCGCGGGACCCCGGTCGCGCCCGGCCTGGCCCTGGGGCGACTGGTGCGCGTCGCCGAGGACCCCTTCGACGTCGGCCCGCGGCGGGTGCCGCTCGATCGGGTCGAGCACGAGCTCAATCGCTTCCACCGCGCGCTCGGCGCGGCGCAGGGCGAGCTCGCCGAGCTGCGCGGGCGCCTCGAGGGACGCGTCCCCGAGGCCCACGTGCGCATCCTCGACACGCACGTCGCCTACCTGCGCGACTCGGTGTTCATCTCGGACGTCGAGAACCAGATCCTCAACGAACAGATGAGCCTGGAGGCCGCCATCGGCAAGGTCGTGGCGGACTTCGACCGCATCTTCAAGCTGGTCGAGAGCGAGGCCCTGCGCGAGCGCGCCGTGGACCTGCGGGACGTGGGCATCCGCGTCCTGCGTTGTCTCGAGCGCGAGGGCCTGGCGCGGCCCGAGGACTCCGACGCGCGGCGCGGGTGCATCCTGGTCGCGCGCGAGCTCTCGATCGTGGACCTGATCGGCGCGGACGGCGAGGGCGTGCTCGGCATCGTGGCCCAGGAGGGCGGGCCGGCGAGCCACGCGGCCCTGCTCGCGCGCTCGATGGGCGTCCCGACGCTGGTCGGCGTCGAAGGGCTGCTGAACGCGGCCCGCGAAGGGGACTTCGCGATCCTGGACGCCTCGGAGGGGCTGCTGCGCGTTCGGCCCGAGGAGCGCGTGCTGCTCCAGTACCGCGAGCTCGGCTCGGAGCGCGGGGCGCGGGCGGTCGCGGAGCCCGCCGCGGACTCCGAGGCGCAGGGGCCCACGCGCACCGCGGACGGCGTCGCGGTCGAGGTCGACGCGGGTTGCGGAAACCTGCCCCAGGTCGAGCGCGCCGTCGCCAGCGGAGTCTCGGAGGTGGGGCTCTATCGCACCGAGCTGCAGTACCTGCTCGACGCGCGCGCGCCGAGCTTCGAGTCGCTGTTGGCGCACTACGACGCCGTGCTCGAGCTGGCCGCTGGACGACCGGTGACCTTCCGGTTGTTGGCGGTGGACTCGGCGCTCGAGCTCGACTTCCTGCACGCCGGCCGCGAGCCGAACCCGGCGCTGGGTTCGGCCGGGATCCGCGCCCTGCTCGCGAACGAAGACGTGTTGCGCCGCCAACTCCGGGCGCTGCTCGTGGCCCGACCCGCCGCGCCGCGGCGCGTCGCGTTGCCCTTCGTGAGCGATCCGCGCGAGTTCGCGCGCGTCGCCGAGTTGGCGGCGGAGGAGCGCCACGCCGCGCAGCAGCAAGGGCTCGCGACCCTAGAGCGGTTGCCCCTGGCGGCGATCCTGGAGACGCCGGTGTCCGCCCTGCAGGCGGATACCTGGGCGCGCCTGGCGGAGCACCTGCTGCTCAACCTCGACGGCCTCGCCCAGTACCTCCTGGCGGTCGACCGCGAGAACCGTCCGCTCGCCGGGTCCTTCGATCCCCTGCACCCGGTCGTGCTGCGCGTGGTCGGCGAGGTGGTCGCGGCGGCCGAACGCGCCGGGTGCTCCCTCGCGGTCTTCGGTTCCCTCGGGTCGCGCCCCGCGGCGCTGCCGATCCTGATCGGGCTCGGCGTGCGCCGGCTGATCGTCGCGCCCGACGAGTTGCGCGAGGTGACCGAGAGCATCCGCGCGCTCGAGCTCCCCGACGCGCAGCGCGCCGCGCGCGAAGCGGGCGAGCCGCGTCCCTGACGCTTCGCGCCGCTCAACCCGCCGGGGCCGCGCCGACCGCGCCCAGCGTGTCGATGGCCACGACGCGCGCCTGGGCCCCCGGCTCGGCGCGCTCGAGCTCCGCGCGCAGGGCGTCCGCGACCGCTTCGACGCGCGCCCCGTCGGCCAGGGCCACCAGTCCCGAGCCGCTGCCCGACAGGGTCGCGAGCCAGGCCCCCGCGTCGCGCGCCGCGCGCAACGCTTCGCCGGCGCCGGGGATCAGGCCCACGCGGTAGGGGACGTGCAGGCGATCCTCGCCGCCCAACCCCAGGCACTCGGGGTCGGCGCTGCGCAGGCCCTCGAGCAGCAGCGCCAGGCGGCGCGGGTTCTCGACCGCGTCGGCGAAGGGCACGGTCGTGGGGAGCACGCGACGCGCCTCGCGCGTGGGGAGCGTGCGCCGCGGCCAAGCCAGGGCGATGCGGATCGAGGCGTGCACCTCCTGGCGCAGCCAGACCAGCCCGCGCGCCGTGGGCACGGAGAGCGTGCATCCGCCCAGCAGGGCCGGCGTGACGTTGTCGGGGTGGCCTTCGAGCTCGAGGGCCCAGCCCAACGACTCGCGCGCTTGCACCGCTCGCCCGGCGAGTCGACTGGCGAGGACCAGGCCGGCGACGATCGCGGCCCCGCTGCTGCCGAAGCCGCGTTCGAGGGGAATGTCCGAGTGCACCTCCAAGGCGAGGGGCGCCGACGCGAGGCCCAGTCGACGGGCGCCCAGCTCGAGGGCGCGGCACAGGAGCTCGCCTTCGCGCGGCCAACCCTGGGCCTCGCCGCGGGTGCGGACCAGCGCTGGCGCCGGTCCGTCGTGCTCGCCCAGGACCGTCACGGTCAGGGGCAGGTCGAGGGCCAGCCCCAGGAGGTCGAAGCCCGGACCCAGATTGGAGGTCGAGGCTGGAACGCGGAGCGTGGGATGCGGGATGTCCATGGGCGGGGAATCGAGTGCCGATCCTGGGATGGGCGCGTCGCCCTCGCCAGGTTGTGCTTGGAGGTGCTCCCCACACTAGATAAGGTGGCCCTCAGCGGTGGCGGCTCGGCGACCGGCTACCCGACCCAGATTCGACGGCGCTCGCCCTGATCGGAGAGGCACCTCCCGGGGACGGGCCAGGGTCGGGGGCCCCGCCGGGCGCACCGAGTCGGAAGGGTCCCCGCGGCGAGCCACCCCCTGGCTGGGGGGTGGCCTCCGGGCGCCGACTCCGACGACCGCCCCCCGAGAGTACCGCATGCAGAGGGAGGATCGAATGCACGAGGAGAAGGAGCGCTTCTACTCCCGCCTGGCTTCCATCCCCGGAGTTCGGCCCCTGCCGTCCATCGGCGATTGGATCCTGCTCGAGGTTTCGAAGCCGGCCGAGCTCGCCCGCAAGGTCAATCGACGTCTGGCGCCGGGCATCGTCAGCGTGCCGCGCCACGTACCGGGCGCCGTGCGCATCCACGTCGGCGATCCGCGCGCGAACGAGGAGCTCCTGCGCACGATCCGCGAAGTAGTCGCCTGACGGCCGGCGGGGGAGGGTCGCCAGGCTCCGGGGCGTGCCCTACGGTGGGGCGATGCCGATGCCCCCCGCCTGCGTGCAACTCGTCTTCCTCGTAGGGCTCTCGTTCGCCGCGCCCCAAGCGCCGGCGGAGCTGCCCGCCCTCGCCCCGCGGGTCGAGGCCGCGACCCTCGCGGCGCACGTGCACTACCTGGCGGCGGACGAACGCGCGGGGCGCAGCACCGCGAGTCCCGAGCTCCTCGAAGTCGCGCACTATCTGGCGCGGGTGCTCGCGGCCCAGGGCTGCGAGCCCGCGGGCGACGAAGGCTTCCTGCAGGTCGTCCCCTTGCAGCGCTCCCTCGTCTCGGCGGCGCCGGAGCTCGTCTGGTACGACGCCGCGGGCAAGGCGCACGCGGCCCGGGCGGGGGTCGACTTCGACGTGCAGGAGGGCCGGGGATCGGTGGAGCGCGTCGAGCTGGCGATCCTCGAGCGCGGCGCGGCGCCGCCGCCGCTCGAGGAGGGAGCCCGGGGCGCGCTCTTCGTCGATGGACGCGGCGAACAGCGGCGGTTGGCCGAGGACCACGCGCAGGAGCTCGCGCGCCGGGCGTTGATCGTGGTGCCGGGCAGCGCGCGGGCGGGTGAACCGTGGTCGGGGCCGGAGATCGGGCGTCTCCAGCGGCGCAGCGGCGAGGCCCCCCGTGGCGCGCCGACGGTGCGGGTGCGCGGCGAGTTCGCCCAACGGGTGCGCAGCGGCGAGGTGCGCGCCCTGAGCCTGGTCCAACACGCCGAGCTGGAGGCCCTGCAGTGCCACAACGTGTTGGCGCGCATCCCCGGCGTCGGCACGCCCGAACGCCCCGAGCTGGCGCAGGAAGTGATCGTGCTGAGCGCCCACTTCGACCACATCGGCATCGACGAGGCCGCCCGCGACAAGGCCCTCGCGGCCGATCCGCCGCAGGGGGGCGACTTCGTCTTCAACGGCGCCGACGACGACGCCTCGGGGGTCGCGGCGGTGCTCGAGATCGCCCACGCGTTGGTCGCCGCGGGGCCACCCGCGCGCACGCTCGTCGTGTTGCTCGCCACGGGGGAGGAGCGTGGGCTGCTCGGCACCTATCACTATCTCGACCACCCGGCCGAGCCCCTCGAGCGCACGGTCGCGAACCTCAACTTCGAGATGCTCGGCCGGCCCGACCCGCAGCTCGAGGGACCGGGGCGCCTGTGGCTGACCGGGCCCGAGCGCACGAACCTGATGCAGCACTTCCGGGCCGCCGAGCTCCCGATCGTCGACGATCCGCGCCCCGAGCAGGGTTTCTTCTTCCGCTCGGACAACATCGCCTTCGCCAACATCGGGATCGTCGCCCAGACCCTCAGCTCCTACGGCATGCACACCGACTACCACCGCGTGAGCGATCGGCCCGAGAGCCTCGACTACGGCCACATGGAGGACGCGGTCCGCGCCGCGCTGGAAGCCGTGCGCCTCTTGAGCGACGGCCGCGTGGATCCGACCTGGTCCCCGGGCGGCAAGCCCGAGCGCCGCTAGCGCATGTCTGCCGTGGCGCGAAACCCGCGCTCGGTCCCTTTTCGGGCCTGACTCGCGCGGCGTGGGTGGCTAGCATCGGCGCGGCGTCCTGGGCGGGACGCGAACCTAGGGAGACGAACACGATGGGAAGCGCGAGCACCAAGGAACGCCGCAAGGGCGGGAAGGACAAGGGCGCCGAGGGCGCGGGCAAGCGGCGCAAGGGCGTCAAGAAGGACAGCGGGAAGTCCGCCAAGAAGGCGGGCAAGAAGCCGCGCTTCACCGCCGCCACGGCGGACAAGTACGAGCTCTATCAGCTCGCCGTGCAGTCGCCCGAGGAGGACGCCAAGTTCCTGCGGCGCACGTTCCGGCGCCTGCGCAAGCGTCTGCCGAGCACGCTGCGCGAGGACTTCTGCGGCACCGGAGCCCTCTCTGCGGCCTGGGCCCAGCAGGGTCCGAGCTACCGCGCGGTGGGCTACGACCTCGACCCCGAGCCCCTCGCCTGGGGTCGCGAGCACAACCTGGCGCCCCTCGGCAAGGCCGCCGAGCGCGTGCAACTCCTGCAGGACGACGCGCGCGCGCCCGGTGAGCCGGTGGACGTGCGCGTGGCCCAGAACTTCTCGTACTGGGTGTTCAGCGAGCGCCGCGAGTTGCTCGAGTACTTCCGCATCGCGCGCGAAGGCCTGGCCCCGGACGGCCTGTTCGTGATCGACCTGTACGGCGGCACCGAGGCCAACGAGGAGATGGAGGAGGAGCGCCGCATCGAGGAGGGCTTCACCTACGTCTGGGACCAGCACGAGTTCTGGCCCGGGACGGGCGAGTTCGTGTGCCACATCCACTTCCACTTCCGCGACGGCACGCGGATGCGCAAGGCCTTCACCTACCGCTGGCGCTTCTGGAACCTGACCGAGCTCAAGGACCTCTTGTCCGAAGCCGGCTTCAGCCAGGTCGACGCCTACTTCGAGGGCACCGACGAGGACGGCGAGAGCGGCAACGGGGTCTTCGAGAAGGACGAGCGCGGCGAGAACTGCGCCTCGTGGCTCGCCTACCTCGTCGCGCAACGCTGACTGGACCCGCGGGGGCCAGCGCCGCCGATCGCCGGGGGCGCGGTCAGCGACTCTTGTCGCGCACCTCGGTGACGACCGCGCCCTCGAGCACCAGGTCGAGGGGCGTGTCGAGGTCCCAGACCGTGCCGCGGGGCAGGCTCACGCGCGTGACGTGGCTGCCCTCGGGCCAGACCTGGATCTGGCCGTTGTTGTCGGCGTCGTGCTCCTCGGGCACGCGCACGAGCAGGATCGGGCGCGTGAAGTCGTCCTGATCGACGACCTCCTCCATGTGCTTCGCGCAGACCTGGCAGGTCCAGCGGTAGAAGACCACCAGCCCGTCGATCGGCAGGTCGCGCGCCTCCCAGTCGAGATAGCGCGCGAGCTCGGTGTCGAAGATGTCCTTGCCCACCCAATCGGCGGGCTTGAGGGTCAGGAAGCGCGCGCCCGTGATGACCGTGGTCGGGCCGTCGGGGGTGTCGATCGACTCGGTGACCACCGCCACGGGCTGGGAGGGGATCAGGAAGTACGGCAGCGGCACGCTCAGCACCACGAGCGCGGGCGCGAGCCAGGCCGGACCGATGTTCGCGGGCCGCGCCGACCAGGGCCGCGCGAGCAGGATCAGCACCAAGAGCGTGGTGTCGATGGCCATCATGACCCCGGGCTTGATCGGCACCTTCGTGCCGAAGCAGCCGCAGGAGGTCTCGCCCGCGGCGACCAGGGGCGCCAGCACGGCGTCGAACACCACGAAGAGCGCGGCCAGGGGGATCCAGCCCAGGCGCGGCCGCAGCACGGCCCAGACCACGACCGCCAGCTCGATCGCGATCGCCAGGCGGAAGAACTGGCCGCGCTCGAGGCCCAGGTCGCTGAGCACGCTCCGCAGGCTGGAGGGCAGGTCGTTCGGGGAGCCGGCGAAGAGCTTGAAGAGCGCTCCGGCGAGCACCCACAGGGCTCCGAGCAGGATCGCGGTGCGGGCCAGATGGGCGCGGGAGGTCGAGGTCATGGCGCGGCGTCGGGGGACGGGGGCGCAGAGCTTACCCCGCTGCCGGGGAACCCGATCCGCGCCATTGTGCTGGGTGCCCTGACCTACGTCCGCCGTGCGACGGCGTGAGCCCGGATGGAGCCCCCGTCCACGCGTTGCCGTCGGCCCATCCAAGCGCCGGACCCGGCCCCGGTCCCCCGCGCGTGGGGCGCGGGGAGTCGGGAGCCGGGTCCGGGGTGTCTGCGCTCCCTCCGGGCGGACCCGGGGGGCGCACTCGATCAGTCGGAGCCCTCGATCTCCTCGAGCAGGCGCCGCATCTCCTCGTCGACGTTGTCGGCGTCGATCTGGTCGCGGGCGGCCTCGTAGGCTTCGTCCTCGGTGGGCACCGCGGCCTGGTCGATCAGGGGCACGGTCGCGGTGGGGGCGTCGGAACCCGTCGTGGGGGTCGCGGCGGATTGGCCGCCGACCTCACCTCCGCCGCACCCGGCGAGCGACGCCGCGATCAGGGCGACCAGGAGGGGGAGCGTGGATCGATGGGTGACGTTCATTGGTTGCCCTCTCCCTGCGCGGGACGGCGCTCGGCCGGGCGCGCTCCGCCCGCGGGCTGCGGACCTTCGATGCGCCGGGCGCGTTGGACGCCGACCTCCGGGAGCGGGGCCGGGCGGCCGGGCACCTCGGTGTAGGCCTCGATGGCCTCGAGTTGTTCCTGGGTGATCGCCTGGCGGGTCAGGCGCTTCATCTCGAGGAAGCGGCGCTTCTCGACCTCGCGCAGGCGCGCGACCTCGCCCAGGCCGGCCGTGTCGCCGCGCTCGCGGTAGATCTCCTCCACGCGCTCGAGCCGCGCCAGGCGCTGCACGTGCCCGGCCTTGAACTCGAGCAGGCGCGCGACGACCTCGCGTTGTTCGGCCGTGAGCGAGCCCGTGGCCGCCTCGGCCGCCCTGCGGCGCTGCTCGATCTCGCGCGCCTCGAGCCGTTCCTTGGCCTGGCGTTGGTCGCGCGCGTTCTGGGCCCGCTCCTGGCGCTGGGCGGCCGCCGCGGCGGCCTCCTTCTCGGCCTGCTGGCGCTCGCGCTCCGCGAGGCGTCGCTCTTCGGCCTCCCGGGCGGCGCGTTGATCGCGCGCCGCCTGGGCGCGGGCTTGGCGCTCCGCGTCGGAGCCCGCCTGTTCGCCGCCCTGCTCCGCTTCACGGGCGGCGCGCTGGTCGCGGGCGTCCTGGGCGCGCCGTTGGCGCTCCGCGGCGGCCGCCTCCGCTTCCTTCTCGGCCTGCTGGCGCTCGCGCTCGGCGAGCCGTTGCTGCTCGGCCTCCTTGGCCGCGCGTTGGTCGCGCGCCGCCTGGGCGCGGGCCTGGCGCTCGGCGTCGGTGGTCGCGTCCTGGACGGCCGGCGTCGCGTTGCGCGCGCGCTGCACGCCGGAGGTCTGGGCGCCGCTGACGGCGCGCTCCTGCGGGGCGTCCTGGGGCTTGGAGTTCCCCTCGGCCGCGGCGGCGCGCCGGGCCCGGGCCGCGGCTTGTTCGTCGGCCTGGGCCTGCTTGCGGGCCGCCTCGGCTTCCTGCCGCTCGCGTTCGAGGCGCGCCCGCTCGCGCTGTTCCTGTTGTTGCTTCTGTTCGGCCTGGGCCCGTTCGCGCTCGCGTTGCTGTTGCTGGGCGCGGGCGTCCTGTTCGCGGGCGTCGGCGGTGCCCGTACGCTGCGCGAGGGCGAGGTTCGGCAGAGACACGAGCCCCGCGAGCAGGAACAGGGCGGATCGGTGGAGCGTTCGGTTCATGGGAGCCTCCTGGAAGGGAAGGGCCCGGCGCTCGGCACCGGGCCCGGGTCATTCTGATCGGACGCGCCCGGGGTTCAAGGAACGTACCGCGCCCGGGGCACCGATCCTCCCGTCCCCGGGAGCGAAGGGCCCGCGCGTGCCCTGGAGGGCCTGTACCCAGGGAGGGACGGGCCGACCACGATGGAGGGCCCGTCTCGCGCACCCGGACGGGACCTGGCATGCTCTCGCCCATGGAGCCCCAGCCCACCGTCCTCGCCCAGGGCAAGTTGCAGGAGCTGCGCGACCTGGCGCGGTTCCTCGCCGGACGCGACATCGACGCGCGCCTGATGCAGCCCCCGGAGGGCCAGGGCAGCGGCTGAGGGACCCGTCTGTGGCTCGTGGTCGCGGGCCCCGATCTCGAACCGGCGCAGGAAGCGCTGCGCGTGCACTGGTACGGGCACCTGCCCGACGAGGCCGATCCGGACTTGGCCGCGCGCGACGTGGCCGTCGACCTCGACGCCGACGAGGCGACCTGCCCGGCTTGCGCCGAGCCCTTCTCGCCCGGCTCGGTCCGCTGCACGGGCTGCGGGCTGCGCCTGGGGTAGGAGCCCCGGCGCCGTGGATCAGGGCCGGCGGAAGAGCAGGGCGTAGTTCTCGACCAGCCCCGGCAGGTCGAGCTCGCGCACGAATGCGAAGCCCGCGGCCTCGATCTCGGCCCGGAAGGTCTGCTTGTCGGCGCGCACGTGGCCCAGCACCCACTCGCTCGAGACGCCCGGGATGCGCTCGAAGTCGATCACCACGAGCTCCGCGCCCGGCCGCAGGGCGCGCATCAGGCTGGCCAGCGTGCTGCGCGGGTACTCGAAGTGGTGGTAGGTGTCGCACACGAAGGCGAGGTCGACCGAACGCGGCGCGAGATCGACCGAACGCTCGCCGCACAGCACCGCCTCGACGTTGGTGAGTCCCTCGCGGCGAGCGCGTTCGGCCATGAACTCGACGAAACGCGGCGCGATGTCGACCGCGTAGACCTTGCCGCGCGGGCCGACGGCGCGGGAGAAGGGCTCCAGGAACAGGCCCGAGCCCGCGCCGACGTCCGCCACGGCCATGCCCGGACGCAGCCCCAGGGCGGCCACGATCGCGTCGCGCTGGGCGGCGATCTCGCGCGACTCGACCTCGAAGGTCGCGACGGCCTGCTCGGCGCTCATGCCGTCGTCGGCGAGGAACCGTTCGTTCAGGCCCGGCCGGACGCTGGGTTCGGCCTGCGGGGCGGCCGAGGGCGTCGAGCCGCACGCGGCGAGCGAGGCGGCCAGCAGGAGTAGGGACAGGACGGGGAGTCGGTGGATCGCGCGCTGCATCGGGGTCCTCTTGGGCGTTCGTGCGGGGCCCCAGGTTCACCGACGGGCCGCGGCAGGGCAACCCTCGCCGGTCGAAGCCGACTCTACCGAGGCTCGCGCCAGACCAGGCCGCGGCGCCAGGTCTCGAGCAGACGTCGCCCGAAGAGGAAGGCCGCGGCGAGCTCGGGGGTCGCGGGCGCGCCCTCGAGCTCGCGCGCGGCGAAGGACCACTCGTGGCGGCCGGTGAAGTCGCCGAAGAAGGCGCGCGCCTCGCCCTCGCCGGGCAAGGACACCCACACGCGGCCCGCGACGCTGAAGTCCGTGCGGCCCGGCGAGTCGTTCCCGGGCGGAGTCCAGGCCGCCAGCTCGAAGCGCGTCAGCGCCAGGTGGATCGTGATCGCGGGCGTGCCGTCCCAGCCCGCGAGCGGCGTGCGCCGATCGGGGAAGGGCACGACGCGGCGCACCTCGACCGTGGGCCGCGGGCGGGTCCCGCGGCGCATCGCGGGACCGAAACCATCCACGGGCAGGCGGCGCGCCAGGCCATCGATCGCGGCCGCGGTCGGTTCCACGAGGCAGGCGTGATCGTGGGGCGGCCCGGCGACGAGCACGGCGTCGCCCATCTCCATGACCGCCTGGTCGAACGCGCGCGTCGCCCGGCCCAAGTCCTGCCCGGGGTCCCCGCCCTTCACGCGCGTCGCCCAGAGCCACGCGCCAAGCAGGAGCGCGAGGCCCAGGACCAGCAGGCGGGCGCGCGACGTCATGGCCCGCACGTCAGGGCAGGAAGCCCTTGCGGTTGGCGAGCTTGCGCGGGAGGTACTCCTCGATCACGAAGTTGAGGCCCCACTTGGCGAGGGCCTGTTGTTCGGCGCGCACGCCCATGCGCAGCATCTGGTCGAGGGCCTTCACCCAGGGCTTGTGGGCCTTGAAGAAGGGGTCGTTCTTGAGCGCGTCCTTGGCGCGCTTCTGGTCGACGGCCTGCAGCTCGTGGGTGGCGTCCTCGAGCTTGAAGTCGAGGATGTCCTGGGGCGTGACGCCCAGGTACTCGGCCTGGGGCACGCAGAAGAAACGGTTGATGTGGGCCGCGTTGCCCGAGCCGACCTTGAGCGTGCGGTAGATGTTGGCGATGCCGTACGGGTCGCAGTCGACGAAGCAGTAGACCGGGATCTTCTTGGTGTCGGCCAGGATGCGGATGAAGCGGCGCGTCGCGCGCGTGGGCACGCCGGCCATCTCGACCAGGATGCAGCTCGCGCTCTTCCAGAACTTGTGGTTGTTGAGGCGCTGGAACATGCCGCCGGTCTCGATCGCCAGGATGAACTTGGCGTTCGTCTCGAACTTCAGGTGTTCGACCGAGTGCGGGATCGAGTAGGAGCCGCTGCCGAAGGCCGTGCAGTCGATGCGCAGCTCGTTACCGGTCTCGGTGTCGCGGTCGATCACCACCAGGTTGCCGGCCACCGAGCCCCCGTGTTCCTCGGGGTAGTAGCGCAGTTGCTCGCGCGAGAGGCCGTCGAGGCTGGCCAGGGCCTCGATGTCGTCCATGACCGCGTCGGACTCGGCCTGCTCGTTGAACTTGCAGTCGCCCCAGTTCTTGCTGACGTAGTAGGCTTCGCGCTTGGTGGCGAAGTCGTTGTTCTCGACCATCTCCTTCGAGATGGCCATCAGGCGCAGGGTCTGGGCGAAGTTCTTGACCGTGTTGACGGTCAGGGCGCGCGCCTTGCGGCCGCGGCCGAGCTCGAAGTAGCCGATCTTGGCGTCGTACTTGACGTTCTGCAGGCTGCGCACGGGGAAGCGCAGCTCGGGCAGAACCCGCTTGTCGATCGAGGCCTGCACGCGCTCGGCGGTGACGTGGATCAGCCCCAGGGTCTTCTTGTCGAGCTCGTCGAGCTTGGGTTGGGCGCGCGCAACGCGGGCCGGAGCGGTCGGCGCCTTGCGCGCCGCCTTCTTGGCGTTCTTCGGGGTGGTCTTCTTCTTGGCCATGGGGCTCGCGCGGCGTGCTCAGAACTTGCGGCTCTTGTGCAGGACGTCTTCCAGGGTCTCGAGCGTGCCGTCGCGCTGACTGTCCGAGAGGTCCAGGATCTCCTGCAGCGCGATGCCGATGTGCGGGATGTACTTCTCGATGTAGCTGCGCTTCTCGTACTCGCGCTTGAGGCGCTTGCCCTTGCGGATGTAGGTGCCCAGGCGCCGGCCGCACTCCTGCAGGCCCAGGCGGACCTCCTTGAGGATCTCCTCGTAGGAGGCGATGGCCTCCTTGGACTCGGAGGTGAAGGGCACCCACACGCTGGCGATGTGCACGAGCACGGCCATCGGGCCGATCGGCAGGCCGCCGCGCGGTTGCTGCATGCCGTACGAGCGCCAGTTGGTCTGGATCACGGCCTTGGTGATGGCGCAGGCCGACTGTTGGTAGAGCAGCGGTACGCGGTTGGCGAAGCGCAGCACGCGGATCGGCTCGTCGGCGGCGCCGACCAGGTCCTCGGTGGCCTCGACCTTGGAGCGTTTCTGGATGCGGCCCTCCTCGGTCAGCTCGAGGCCCACGCCGCCGGGTTTTCCGTAGGCGATGCCGACCTCGATCTGGAAGGGGTTGCCGCGGTAGACGGCCGGCGGGCGCGTGATGGCGTGATAGAAGTCGGCCTCGATCTCCTTCTGCAGGCCGGCCAGCACGAGCTCCTCGCCGATGGGCGCGATGCAGGTCGTGGGGGGCGAGCCGATGCGCGTCTCCTGGATGGCCTTGTGCAGGGAGGCCGCTTCCTCGCGGGCGATGCGCGTGGGGTAGCTCTTCTCGGTCAGCTTGGTGTGCCCGATGATCTCGCGCGCGACCTTTGGTCCGACACGGCAGAACTCCTCCTGCAGAAAGCCTTGCAGCGAGTGCTGCGTGGTCTCCTTGAGCATGGCGATCAAGCGCCCGAGCTCGACCCCGTGGGGGTGCGGCTTGATCTCCTCGGTGGCCGGGGGGAGCTGCTTGGTGCCGCGCTCGTAGCTCACGCGCTCGCCGCCCGGATCGACGTAGTGCAACGTCAGGTGCGGGTTCGCGATCGCGGTCTGCTTGAGGTACATGTCGACCGAGCGCAGGCCCTTCTGGTAGCGGCCTTCGAGCTCGATCTCGACCCGCGTCCCGTGGGCCTTCTCCCACTCGATCTCCTCGTCCTTGTGGATGTCGGGCTTGTTGCGCGCGGTGTCGATCGAGAGCAGGAACTCGTGCGCCTTGGCGCGTTTGCCGGTGCGCGAGCGGATCAGCACCGACTTGCCGGTCGTGAGCTGGCCGTACATGCCCGCCGCCGCGATGCCGATGCCCTGCTGGCCGCGGCTCTGGGAGAGCTTGTGGAACTTCGAGCCGTAGAGCAGCTTGCCGAAGATCTTGCCGACCTGGTCGCGCACGATGCCCGGGCCGTTGTCCTCGACCGCGATGCGGAAGGTCGATTCGCCGGTGGGGCTGATCTCGACCAGGATCTCGGGCAGGATGCCGGCCTCCTCGCAGGCGTCGAGCGAGTTGTCGACGGCCTCCTTGATGGCCGTCAGCAGCGCCTTCAGCGGCGAATCGAAGCCCAGGAGGTGGCGGTTCTTGGTGAAGAACTCCGAGACCGAGATCTCGCGCTGGCGGCTGGCCATCGTCTCGGCCGTCGCGCGCCGACCCTCGGGCACCGCCGCGGGCGCATCCTCCTCGGGCGGGGCGGCCTTGGCGCGCCGGGCCTTGGGCGGCGGCGCGGGTTCCGGTTCCGCCGGCGTGGCTCGCGCGCCCTTGCGCGCCGGGGTCTTCTTGCTGGCTCGGGCCACGTCTTGGGGGGCGTCCTGGAACAGCGAGGGCGTCGCGGTGTCGTCGATCACGGGGGCTGGCCTCGGGGGTGCGTCGGCGCCCCTATGTAGGGACCCCCAGCAGGGGATGCAACGCTCGCGAGCAGCCTCAGCGCCCGTCGATGGACGTCTCGAGCGCTTCGCCGACGACGTGCGCGGCCTCGGCGGACGCCGTGCGCGGCGCGAGCCCCGCGCGGGCCGCGAGCAGGGCGGCGCCCAGCGCGAGCAGCAGCAGCGTGGGCTTGCTCGTGAGGCAGCCGGCCGCCAGATGGCGCTTCTGCAGCGAGCCGGCGCACTCGGGGCAGATGCGCGGCGGCGGAGCGGGGAGCGCGGCGCCGCAGTGCGGGCAGTTGGGGACGTCGAGGACCCTAGGGGACATGGCTGAGGGGTGCGTCCTGGGGAAGGGGTTCGAGGTCGGCCGCGCACAGGCCCAGGGGCGCGGCCGCGTCGCGGAAGGCGAGCAGGGCGCGGTGCGCCAGCGCGGGCTCGAGCTCGTACAGGCACTCCTCGCGCAGGTACCGCAGGCAGGGCTCGGGGGGCAAGCCCCACTCGAGCGCGGCCTGGCGCGCGAGCGCCTCGACGCGCTGCGCGCCGCGCGCACGGGAACGGGCGAAGGCCTGGGCGCGGGCGCCCAGGTCGAGGCCCGGGCGCACGATCCAGGCCGCGAACACGAAGGGCAGGCCGGTGCGCGCGGTCCAGGCCTGGGAGAGGTTCAGAGCCGGTGGGGCGCCCGGCGCGAGGTGCTCGCGCAGCGCCGCGTCGCCGATGCGCAGCCAGGCGTCCGTGCCCGCCGCGCGCGGGTCCTCGCCCGCGGCGAGCTCGCGGAACTCCGGGAGGCCCGCGGGCCGATCGGCGAGCAGCACGCGGGCCAGGGTCGCCGCCGTGCGGCTGGCGGGGTCGAGGGCCACCGTGCGCACCTCGGCCAGGGGACGGCGCAGGAAGAGCTGCACGCTGGCGACGAAGCCCCGGCCGGCCACCGCGGGGCCCGCGAGGTAGCCGTACCCGGGGCGGCGGAAGAGCTCGATCGAGCTCACGAGGGCCACGTCGATCTCGCCGGCCCGCAGGCGCTCGACCAGGCGCGCGGGGACGTCGTGGGTGAGTTCGATGCCAGGCTCCTCGCCCAGCCCCGAATCGAGGGGCCGGGCGACGAGATAGGGCACGGAGCCGACGCGCAGGATCTGCATGGGAACGCTGCGCGGGGAGCGGAGCGCGCTCCGCTCCCCGCGCTCTCGGCCGTTCAGAAGCCGATGCCTCCGCGCGACTTGGCCTTGGCGATGGGGTCGGAGAAACCCTCCCAGACCACCAGACCATTGACCACGTCGCTGATGAACATGCGCACTTCGTAGGTGTTCTGGCGCGCGCGACCGGCGGCCGCGTGGTGCCAGAGGATCTGGGTGCGCAGGGAGAGTCGTGCCACGCTCGCCTGGCCCGGGGCAGGCACTTGCCTGGGGTCGAACAGCGGGTCGTTGGCCAAGCCCTGGGTATCGCGGGTCATGGTGTCGATGCCGTCCTGACCGTAGGTCGATACGAAGTTCACCTTGCCAGATTGCTGAAGCGTCGCGCGGATGCGGCCGAGCATGCTCTCGCGCGGGAACTGCGAGAGGTCGGTGCGGTTCTCGATGTCGCTCACGACCATCGTCACCGGCAGGCCGTAGTTGCCGCGGTCGAGGAAACCCGAGTCCAGCATGCGGCGGGTCAGGGTCTCGCTCCACTCCTCGATCTCGGCGAAGTCGACGCCCATCGTGGTCAGGGCCTCGTCGGACTGCGGGTCGATGCGCTTGGGGCCGCTCTTGCAGCCCGCGACGAGGAACAGGGGGATCAGCAGCGGGAGGATACGCTTCATGGGTCGGGCCTCAGTTCTTCCAGTCGAGGACGGACAGTCGCCAGTCGGTCGCCAGGGGGCTGGGCGCGGTGCCCAGGACGTATTGACGGGTGGTTGCGGGGTGCGAGATGCGCTGCCAGGTGTCGGTGGCCGTCTCGATCTTACGGCCATCCTCGTCCAGCCACTCGTAGCGCATGCGATAGGTCTTGGTCGACGCGGTGCGGTTGAGCACGACCACTTGAATGGTCAGGAGACCGTCGCGGCGGTCGACCACCGCGCTCTCGAAGTCGAGCGCCCCGCGCACCTGGCTCGGGATGGTGATCTTGTCCAACCAGTGCGTGGGGCGGGTGTCGTCCCCGCGCTGCGTCGTCGTGCAGGCCGCGAGGGCGAAGGCGAGGAGGGCGAGGAACAGGGTGCGCATGGCGAGTTTCCTTGCGGCAAGGGGCCCGGAGAGGGAGGGCCCGGTGGGTCGGTTCGAAGGGGTACGGCTTCGGATGGGGTTCGGTAGGGGCGAGCCGCGCTCACGGCAGGGGGCCGCGGGGCTCGAGGGCGATGACGTGGGCCGCCAGCCCGCGCAGGCTGGGGGCGCGGGCCAGCACGATCGTGATCGGGGCGCCCGGGATCTCGACGTCCGTGGCGAGGTGGCGGCCGCCGCCGGGGTCGAGGGTCAGGAGGCGCAGGCGGCCATCCGCGGGGCGCTCGAAGGCCGCGATCGCGACCGTGGCCGGCGCCGAGCGCCAGGTGCGGGTGTCGGCCTGGGCGGTGCCGAGCTTCCACAGGCTGCCGAGCACCAGCCCCAGGTCGCCGGTCTGGTTCTTGAGCTGCGCGGTGCCGACCTCCTTGGCGACGATCGAGAGCAGCTCGCGGGTCACGATGCCCGCCAGGCGACTCTGGAAGTCGGCCGAGACGATCGACTCGACGTCGGCCAACTCCTGGGTCGTGGCCAGCGTCTCGCCGCCCGATCCCAGGAGCGCCAGGCCCGCCACGCCCTGGGGCACGTAGCGCAGGGTCGGCAGGGTCAGCGTGCTGATGCCGGCGGCGGGCGTGAACACGGCGATGCCCACCTGCTCGCGCACCGGGGCGAGTCCCCCCTCGAAGATCACGTACACGCGCCCGGCGCCCGAGCCGGGCCCCTCGCCGCGCTCGAGCGCGGCCAACATGCCCTCCACGGCGGCGTTGCGCGGGGACATGGCCGCGGCCTTGCGCAGGTCGACCGCCGCGTTGGTGCGGTCGCCGTCGATCCACAGCAACAGGCCCGTCAGCCAGGTGGCGAAGGGGTTGGCCCAGTCGGCATAGGCCGGCGTGACGCGCGTCGCGACCCGTTCGTACTCGCGCTGCATCTCGGGCGAGGCGAGCACGCCGTCGACGTCCACGCCCTTGCCCCGGCCCGCATCGCGGGCGGACTCGAGCTCGCGCTCGTGGCGCGTCAGGGCGTCGACCTGCTGCACGTAGGCCCGCCGGCAGTGGACGAGCGCCTCGGAGAGGTCCCCGAGGGCGAGCTGGTTCAGGGCCCGATAGGTCTCGGCCAGGATGCGCTCCCAGCTCGCTCCGCGGTAGGCGCGCGCGGCGGGCGTGGTGAGCAGTTGGCCGAGCTCGCCGGTCAGGCTGACGTCGGGCGAGTCGGCGAAGGCCTGCATGCGCGCCGTGGCCTGCTCGAGGGCCCGATCGCTCTCCTCGAAGCGCCCCGCGTCCTGCAGGATCTTGCCCTGCTCGAGCAGGTACAGGATGCCGTCGCGCCGACCCTCGCGGGCGCCGTCGAGGCGCGGCGAGCTGACCGCGTCGGCCGCGGCGCCGATGCGGCCCGCCGCGTAGTCGGCCAGGATCGGATCCAGGCGCGCCGCCCCCGAGCAGCCCCCGAGCAGCGGGAGCCACACGAGCAGCAGGGCGAGGGCGGCGCGGGCGGCGAACATCGGTCGGCGGGGCTGGGGCCCGGGGAGCGTACGGCGCGCGGCGGGGAGCGGGAAGCTCCCCCGGGCAGCGCGGGCCAGGGCAGGCGCCGGATAGGATTCGTCCGTGATACCCGGCGTGTACCGGCAACCGGCCTTCCCCGACCACGAGCTCCTCGACTCGGGGGGCGGGGAGAAACTCGAGCGCTTCGGGGCGCTCGTGCTGCGCCGTCCCGATCCCCAGGCCCTGTGGCGACCACGCCTGGGCCCGGAGGCCTGGGCCGCCGCCGACCTCACCTTCGAGCGCGAGTCCGATCGCGGCGGGCGCTGGCGGGCGCGGCCCGGCGCCCATCCCGCGGCGCGCGTTGCCGAGCCCGAGTGGGAGGTGGCCTTCGGCGAGGCGCGGTTCCTCTTGCGCCCCACGCCCTTCAAGCACGTCGGACTCTTCCCCGAGCAGGCCGCGACCTGGCGCCTGCTCGCGGACCTGCGCCCCGGCTTCGGCCCGGGCCCGCGCCTGCTCAACCTGTTCGGCTACACCGGCGCCGCGAGCGTGATCGCCGCGCAGGCGGGCTTCGCGGTGACCCACGTCGACGCCTCGCGCCAATCCCTCGCCTGGTTGGGGGAGAACGCGGCCCGGTCGGGTCTACCCGAACGGGCGCTGCGGATCCTGCTCGAGGACGCCCTGGTCTTCGCGCGGCGCGAGGCCCGGCGCGGCTCGCGCTACGAGGTGCTGCTCGTCGACCCCCCGCGCTACGGCCGCGGGCCCAAGGGCGAGAAGTGGGAGCTCGACACGGGCCTGGCGCCGCTGGTCGAGGCCCTGGCGGAGCTCGTCGCCGAGCGCGCTCTGCTCGTGCTCTCGACCTACGCGGTGGGCCACTCGCCGCTGTCCCTGGCGAACCTGCTCGCCGACTTGCCCGCGGGTCGCATCGACGCGGGTGAGTTGGCGCTGCCAGAAAGCGCCCGTTCCACGGGCGCCCCGCGTTGGTTGCCGGCCGGCTTCTGCGCGCGCTGGAGCCGCGGCCTCGACCTCGGGCCGGCGACCTCGGCCCTCACGGAGCCGGCGTGAGCCTGGGCCCCGAGCTCGTCGTGCTCCACGCCGACAACCACCTGCTGGTGGTGAACAAACCCGCCGGAATCCCGACGGTGCCCGACGAGAGCGGCGACCCGAGCCTGCTCGACCTCGCCAAGGACTGGATCCGCCGGGTCGCCGACAAGCCGGGCGCCGTGTTCCTGGGCGTCGTCCACCGCCTCGACCGGCCGGTGTCCGGCGTGGTCGTGTTCGCGCGCACCAGCAAGTCCGCCGAACGCCTCGCCGCGCAGATGCGCGCGCGCGCCATCAGCAAGCGTTACCTCGGGGTCGTCGAGGGCGAGCCGCGCGACACCACGGGCGAGCTGCGCCAGTGGCTGGTCAAGGACGAGCGCCGCAACGTCGTGCAGGTGGTACCCGAGTCGCGCTCGGACGCGCGCGAGGCCCTCACCCGTTGGCGCGTGCTCACCGGCCGCGGCGGCCGCACCCTGCTCGCCCTCGAGCCCTCGACGGGCCGCTCGCACCAACTGCGCGTCGCCGTCTCGTCCCTGGGCTGCCCGCTGCTCGGCGACCTCAAGTACGGCGCCCGCGCCGCGCTCCCCGACCGCAGCATCGCGCTGCACGCCCAACGGCTCGAGCTCGAGCACCCCACCCTGCGCACGCTGCTCGCCTTCGAGGCCGAGCCCCCCGACCTGCCTTGGTGGGACCTCGCGCGCGGACGCAAACGCTAGCGGCGCTGCCGAGCTACGGGCGATCGCGAGCTCCTTCGATGGGGAACCGTACGGCGCGGACCGGAGCCATGCCCTTCGAGTCGTTTCGAGGTCACCGACCACGCCACCGACCGTGGGGCGGATCGAGCGGTCCATGCGCGCGGCGAGGAAACCAGGGCGATTCAGCGAAGCTCCGCTGCGCTTCCCAGGTCGCGCGCGCCGACGGTCACTCTTCGCCCGGCACGCGGATCCACCAGCCGCGTTCGGACTGCAGCAGGCCCTGGGGGTCCTTCAGGACCCAGGGCAGGCGTTCGCCGCGCAGGCGCGTGGTGTCGGTCACGCGGCACAGCAGGCGGTAGAGGCCCGGCTCGAGGTCCTTGGCGGACAGGCGCAGGGTGTGGCGTCCGTCGCGGTCGGGGCGCGTACGGAAGAGGGGTTTGCCCTCGAGGGGCGTGAGCGGACCGCGGGTGCGTCGATCGGCGCCGCGCGCCTGGGGCTCGGCGGGCGTCGACTCCGCGGGGAACAGGTGCCACTCGACCTCGAGGGCGTGGGTCGCCGGCTGCAGCACGCGCACGGCGAAGTCGAGGGTGTCGACGAGCGGCAGGGCCTCGCCCGCGCCGCGCGGATGGGCGTCGGGCTCGGCGCCGTCGATGGGGTCCACGTAGCGGTGGATGGCGAGCACCAGCGCTTCCTGGCAGATGGCGCAGAAGAACTCGCCGTCCTCCATGACGCAGCCGCCGCTCGTTGGCTTCCACACGCCGCGCACCTGACCGGCGGCCCCCTGGTAGGCGCCGACCCGCGGCGCGCGGGCTTCGATCCAGTGCGCCCAGGGGACCCGTCGCGGGTCGTCGGTGAGCGCCACGTTGATGCCCTCCCGGGGCTGGCCGCGGTCGTGGGTGCGCGTGGCGTACTCGTCCGAGAGGCCACCGAAGGCGTGGCCCCACTCGTGGATCACCGTGCGCTCGCTGCGCCCGCCGATGACCGCCACGCCGCCGCCCCCGGTCCCCGAGAGCTCGCGCTTGACGAGCACGATGGCCAGCCGGTCGTGGTGGGGCAGCTCGTCCAGCGCCTCGAAGACCTTGGTGTTGTCGACGGCCACGTGCCCGGCGTCGGTGCCGAGCATGCGCGCGTCGAGGGCCGTGTCGTACTCGCGCCCGAACCCGTCGACCCCGTCGTCGGCGCTGCGCAGGTTGACGCGCACGAAGTCGAAGTAGGCGAAGTACTCGCGGAAGGTCTTCTGGCGCTCGAAGAAGGTCGGGATCGTGGCCGCCAGGCGGTCGAAGGCGCTCTGGTGGCCGAGGGTGTAGCCCTCGGCCAGGATCGCGACGACGACGCGGTTCTCTGGGCGGTCGGAGCCCGCGATGGGGCTCCAGCCCAGGAAGGCGCTGGGCCGCGAGCGGCGCTCGCCGACGCGGCCGGCCTCGGTGTCCGGAAAGCGGCGCGCGAGGTTGCGGTAGGCGCTCACCGCCTGGTCGTAGCGCCCGGCCGCGGCGTGTTCCTCCGCCCGGCGCAGCAGCGCGACGTCGGGCGCGATCTCCCCCCCGTCCTGGTTGGGCAGCAGGGGAGCGGCGAGCAGCAGGGCGAGGAGCGACGCGTGGATCATGGGTCGTGCGCCCAGTATGGCCCGAGCCGCGGCGGGGGGGAGCGTCAGATCCGGTTGGGATTGGGTGCCATCGCCACGAGCAGCACCAGGCGTTCCTGGGAGGCGTTCTCGACGCCGTGGGGCTCCCCGGCCAGGGCGTAGGCGAGTCCCCCGGGGCCGAGCTCGCGCGTCGCCTCGCCCACGGTGAAGCGTCCGCGGCCCTCGAGCACGAAG
Organism: uncultured Planctomycetaceae bacterium; assembly: GCA_964394665.1. Lineage (GTDB taxonomy): Bacteria > Planctomycetota > UBA1135 > UBA1135 > CAYMYN01. The sequence goes on along the minus strand of CAYMYN010000035.1, from coordinate 22,102 downwards.
TAGAACTTCGTCGCGCCGCCGTGGGCGTGGGGTTTCTGGGCCTGGCCGGGCTCCAGGCAATAGAGGTCGCCGAACATCTGGGGCGACTCGAACAGGTTCAGCTTCGCCAGTTTGGCGCCGTCGAAGCGCCGCAGGCCCGCGGTCTCGAGGAAGCTCATGCCCGCGAGTCTACCCCGCGTGGGGGCGCCGTTCGCCCCGCACGCGCGGCCGCGGCTATCCTCGCCCTCGGTTCGACCCCGGAGATCCCATGTTCCTACCGCTGGTATTGTCCTGCATCGCTTCCTGGACCCAGGGCGACGCGCCCGCGCCGCGCGAACTCGCGCTCGACGACCTGGACGGCGCGGCGGCGGCGGCGGGGCTCGTGTTCGAGGCGGACGAGCTGGAGCAGATGCTCGCCGGCGTGCGCAACCAGCTCGCGGGATTCTCCCGCCTGCGCGCCCTGGAGCTCGCGAACGACGTCCCGCCGGCGTTTCGTTTCGACCCGCTGTTGCCGGGCATGGAGCTGCGCGCGGTGCCGGTGCCCGCGCGCGAGCTGCCCCTGCCCCTGGCGGCGCGGCCCGACGACCTCGAGGAGCTGGCCTTCGCCGACCTCCCGACCCTGGCCGGCCTCGTGCGGCGTCGGGAGGTGAGCTGCGTCGAGCTCACGTCGATGTACCTGACCCGCCTGCGCCGCCTCGACCAGAGCCTGTACTGCGTCGTGAGCGTCACCGAGGAGCGTGCCCTCTCCCGCGCGCGCGAGCTCGACCTCGAGCTCGAACGCGGCCACTGGCGCGGTCCCCTGCACGGCATCCCCTACGGCGCCAAGGACCTGCTCGCCGCCCGCGGCGCGCCCACGACCTGGGGCGCGGAGCCCTTCCGCTGGCAGAAGTTCGACTTCGACGCGACGGTGATCGAGCGGCTGGACGAAGCCGGCGCGGTGCTGATCGCCAAGCTCAGCCTGGGCTCCTTGGCGATGGGGGACGAGTGGTTCCGGGCGCGCACCCGCAACCCCTGGAACACCGCGCAGGGCTCGAGCGGCTCGAGCGCGGGCTCGGCGGCCGCGGTCGTCGCCGGCGGCGTGGCCTTCGCGATCGGCTCGGAGACCCTGGGCTCGATCGTCTCGCCCTCGGACCTCTGCGGCGCGAGCTCGATCCGGCCGACCTTCGGGCGCGTGCCGCGCCACGGAGCGATGACGCTCTCGTGGACGATGGACAAGCTGGGGCCGATGGCGCGCTCGGTGCAGGACGCCGCGATCGTGCTCGCGGCCATCCACGGCGCCGACGGCCGCGACGCGGACGCGGTCACGCGGCCCTTCGCCGTGCCGATCGGCGTCGACGTGCGCGGCCTGCGCGTCGGGGTCCCGCGCGCCGAGCTCGAGGGGGAGGGCGCGCGGGCGCTGGCGCCGGTCCTGGCGGACCTGCGCGAGCTGGGCTGCGAGCTCGTGCCGATCGATCCGCCGGAGTTCCCGGTCTGGGACCTGATGGTGATCCTGACCGTCGAAGCCGCCGCGGCCTTCGATGCCTTCACGCGCGGGAGCGACGACGACCTGCTCGTGCGCCAGGGCGCCGACGCCTGGCCGAACCTGCTGCGCGTGGCACGCCTGATCCCGGCCGTCGAGTACCTACAGGCCTCGCGCGCGCGCACCCGGCTCATGCGCCAGATGGACGGGGTGTTCGCGGGCGTCGACGCGCTGGTGCACGCCTCGCGCAGCGGTCCGCTGCTGGGCATCACGAACCTCACCGGCCACCCGACCGTGGTGCTGCCGGCCGCGCCGCGCGAGGACGGCACGCCCACCAGCGTCAGCTTCACGGGGCAGCTCTACGACGAGGCGCGCCTCGTGGCGCTGGCGAGCGCCTGGCAGGAGCGCGGCGGCCACCACCTGCGCCGACCCGTCGTGCCGCCGCCCACGCGGACGATCGAATTCGTGGTGGTGGAGGAGCTGCGCACGCCGCGGGGCGGAACGGTGCTCGGCAGGCCCGTGCAAGAGGTGCTCGTGGGCGGTGATTCCCTGACCCTCGTCCCGACCGTGGGCCGCCTCACCCAAGACGCGCACGGGCTGAGATACCTGGAGCTCCATTTCGAGCCCGAGCCGCTGGCGGCCCTGCGCGCGTACCGCGCCCGGCACGCGAGCTCGCACCTGGCCATCGTGATCGAGGGGCGCGTCGCGGGCCTCATCGAGCCCGGTGAGACCGTGCACCATCCACTCTATGCCCAGGGAGTCCCGACGGCTTGGATCGACTACGGCTCGTGATCCACGCGGCAGCTCGTGCCGTAGAGGCGCGAGATGCGGTGGCGGTGGCGGGCCACGGCGCGATAGAAGAGCTCGACCAGCGGCGCGAAGCCGGGCAGCCTGCGGTAGAGCGCGTGCGGCCAGCGCCGGCCTGCGTCGGCGAGCACGAGCAGCACCGCCTCGCCGCCGAAGGTCCAGGTGCCGTCCCCGGCCACGCGCACGACGCCGCGCTCGAAGAGCTCGCGCGGGACATCGGCGAAGCGCTCCCCGAGGGCGTGCGAGGGCAGGTAGTCGAGCGCCGCGCCGGTGCGCGGTCGCCAGGCGTCGACGCGCGCCTGGCAGAAGCCGCAGTCGCCGTCGTAGACGAGCACGGCCCGCTGCGGCGGGTCGCCCACGCGGCCGCGGCGGGGCGCAGGGACGGCGGCCGCCATGGGCCCCTCAGCCCGCGGCCGATCCGGCCGCGACGGAGTCGGGATCCTCGGCCCAGATCACGTTGTAGAGCGTGTCGCGCTCCACCGGCACGCGGCCCGCGTCGCGGATCCACTGCACGAGCTCCGCGCGCAGCACGCTCTGGGGCGTGGTGGCGCCGGCCTCGTGGTAGATCTTCTCCTCGACCACCGTGCCGTCGACGTCGTCGGCGCCGTAGGACAAGGCGAGCTGCGCGATCGGGATGCCGAGCATGATCCAGTAGGCCTTGACGTGCGGGACGTTGTCGAGCATCAGGCGCCCGACGGCGATCTCGCGCAGCTCGTCCAGGGCGGTCGGGCCCGGCAGGTGCGACCACTCGGTGTTCTCCGGGTGGAACGAGAGCGGGATGTAGGCCTGGAAGCCGCCCGTCTCGTCCTGCAGGCGCCGCAGGCGGTCGAGGTGGTCGAGGCGTTCCTCGACGGTTTCGATGTGCCCGTGCAGCATCGTGCAGTTGCTCTTGAGGCCCGCGCGGTGCACGGTGCGCGCGACCTCCAGCCACTCCTCGCCCGAGATCTTGAGGTGGTAGCCCTCGCGGTGCACGCGCTCGGCGAAGACCTCCGCGCCGCCGCCGGGGATCGAACCCAGGCCCGCCTCGACGAGCTCCGGCAGCACCTCCTCGAGGGGTTTCTTGGCCGAGCGCGCGATCTGGTGCAGCTCGACCATCGTGAAGGCCTTGATGTGGATCGTCGGCCGGGCGCGTTTGGCGGCCCGCAGGATGTCGAGGTAGTAGTCGTAGCCGAGCTTGGGGTAGACCCCGGCCACCATGTGCACCTCGGTCACCGGCTCGTGGAGCTGCGCGCGGATCTTCTCGGCCACCTCCTCGGGCGACATGACGTAGGCGCCCTCCTGGTTCGGGAGGCGCTGGAAGGCGCAGAAGCGGCAGAGCTTGTTGCAGACGTTGGTGTAGTTGACGTGTTGGTTGACGTTGAAGTACGCCCGGTCGCCGTGCAGGCGCTCGCGCACGAGGTTCGCCAACTCGCCCACGAGGTGGACGTGGGGCGTGCGGTAGAGCGCCAGGCCGTCTTCGATCGAGAGGCGCTCGCCGGCGACGACCTTGTCGGCCAGCGGGCCGAGGTCGGCGGCGCGGCAGGTCTCGAGCAGACGCTCGAGGAGACGGCCGCGTTCGCGGGTCGTATCGGTGGGGGGGGCGATCATCGCGGCACTCCGTGACGGGCGGCGCGGGGGCGGGCGTCCTCGGGGCTGGCCGGGAAGGTCGGGCCGACGTGGCGCGGATCGTCGATGCCGTACCAGGAGTTGCGCCGACGGGGCGCGAAGCCGGCGGCCTCGATCACGTGTTCGATGGCCTGGATCGACTCCAAGTGGAAGCAACCCGCGGCCGAGACCACGTTCTCCTCGAGCATCGTGCCGCCGAAGTCGTTGGCGCCGTAGCGCAGGCTGACCTGCGCGAGCTTCAGTCCCTGGGTCACGTAGCTCGTCTGGACGTTGTCGAAGTTGTCGAGGTAGATGCGGGCCAGGGCTTGCACGCGCAGGTACACGGCCGGGGTGCTGCGCGCGGGGTAGATCGACTCCTCGGGAACGCCCTCGGGCTGCACGTTCCAACAGGCGAAGGCGGTGAAGCCGCCGGTCTCGTCCTGCAGGCTGCGCAGGCGGTCGAGGTGCTCGACGCGTTCGGCCGGGGTCTCGAAGTGCCCGTACATCATCGTGGCCGAGGATCGCAGGCCGGCCTCGTGCACGCGGCGGTGGACCTCGAGCCAGCGCTCGGTGTCGGTCTTCTTGGGCGCGATGATGCGCCGCACGCGCTCGACCAGGATCTCGGCGCCGGCGCCCGGCACGCTGCCCAGGCCCGCGGCGGCGAGCTCGGCGATCACGTCCTCGACCGGGCGCTTCTCGATCACCGACAGGTGGTCGAGCTCGGGCGCGGAGAGGGCGTGCAGGTTGATGCGCGGGAAACGCGCGCGCAGGTCGCGGAACAGCTCGGCCCACCAGCCCGACTTGAGCTTGGGGTGGTGCCCTCCCTGCATCAGCACCTGGCGCCCGCCCAGGGCGTCGAGCTCGGCCAGCTTGGCCACGATCACCTCGCGCTCGAGGACGTAGGCTTCCTCGTGCTTGGGGCGGCGGTAGAAGGCGCAGAAGCCGCAGTCGGTGATGCAGACGTTGGTCGGGTTGACGTTGCGGTCGACGATGTAGGTGACCCGTTCCTCGGGATGCTTCTCCCGGCGCACGTGGTCGGCGAGCCGGCCGAGGGTCAAGAGGTCCGCCTGCTCGTGCAGGAGGAGCGCATCGGCGGCCGAGATCCGGCGGCCCTCGAGCACGGCCTGCGTGATGCGCTCGAGCTGCGTCCCGCTCGCCCCGCGGCGCGCGCGCGAGGCGCGGGGTGCCCGCCAACTGGGGACGCTGGGGAGGGTGCTGCGGGGATCGGACATGGGGCTGCTATCCTAGCGGTCCCGCGCGCCGGACTCACCCGTGGTACGGGGTCGCAGCGCAGCGCGCCCGTGGGCTCGCCGGGTGCTCACGGCCCGCCCCGGGCGCGCGTATGCTCCCGTTCCCCACCGGCCGCATCCGGCCGGACCCCGCGCCGACCCCCCGCGCACCGCCATGAACTTCCTCGCCCTGGTCCTGCCGCTCCTGATCCCGACCGCGCCGACCCAACCCGCCGCCTTCGCCGGCCCGGGGCTGGGCTCCGCGCAACCGATCGGCCAGGACTCGGACGCGGCCTTCTTCGAGCTCCAGGGCCGCTACCAGGCGGCCCTCGACGCCTACGCGAACGAGCTCCGGCGCCTGCGCCGGCAGGGGGTCCCCGAGGCGGAGTGGCCCGCGCACCCCGCCGCGGAGTGGGCGGCTCAGTACGAGGCGGTGGCGGAGAAGGGCTCGGGCCGCGCCGACCTGTGGATCCTCGAGAACGCCAACCTGCTGGCCACGGAAGGCGCGCTCCGTTCGGCGCTGTGCGGCAAGAGCTTCCGCCGGCTCGTGGAGCGGCACGCGGACCAGGAGTTCCTGGTCGACGCCCTGGATCGCGTCGCCAGCCGCCGCCGCCTGGTGGACAACGACCTGGCCCTCGAGCTCCTGGCGAAGCTCGCCGAGACCAGCCGACACCCGGAGGTCGCCGCGCGGGCGCTCTACGAGCAGGCGATGCTGCAGAGCGACAACCTGCAGTCCGAGGACCCTGCGGTCCTCGAGCGCAGCTTCGACCTGCTGCGGATCGCGGTCGACGGCTACGCCGGCACCAAGGGGGCGAAGTTCGCCGCCGAACGTTTCTACGCGCGCCTGCTGCAGCGCCTGTGGGGCGACACGGTGCAGTGGGCCCGGAAGACCCGCGAGTTGGCCGCGGGGGGCGTTGCGAGGGAGCAGTGGCCGCCGCTCCCGTTGCTGGGTTTCACCCTGGAGCTGGGACCCCTGGCCCAGGCCGGCCATCCCCTGGCGGAGCAGTGGTTGAGCGTGGTCGTGCCGGCCTTCGAGCAGGCGAACCGCCGCGGCTTCGAGCACGGCGTGATCGAGTTCGCGAACTCGATCTCGCGCCGCTATCCCTCCAGCATGACCCTGGCGATGGACGCGCGCTACGAGCTGCTGCACCTCGTCGCCGAGCTCTGGCCCGACAGCCCGCACGTGTTCGACATGCTCGAGCAGATGTCCGCGGAGCGCAGGAGCTTCTTCGTCGATCGCTACGGTCCACCGCTGCGGGCCCTGCTGCAGCGCAGCAGCGACGAGCGCATCCGCGCCCAGGCTCGTTTCGTGTTGGCCCAGGTCCTGCAGCGCTCGAACCGCGAGACCGAACTCCAGGAGGCCTTCGCCAGCTACACCTGGCTGGAGAACGAGGCGCCCCAGGAACGCCTGCGCCGCGAGGCCGAACTGGCCCGGCGCGAGTTCGCGGCCCACATGCCCGGCGCACCCGCCCCGAAGTTCGACTTCACCGACAACGAGGGCTTCCTACTGCGGAACGCGGACTTCGAGGGCCGCGTGGTGCTGCTGGTGTTCTGGGGCTTCTGGGACCCCGAGAGCGTGGCGGCGCTCCCCGAGATCAACCGCCTGCAGGCCCACTTCGAGGGCCGGCCGTTCTCGGTCGTGGGCTTCAACACCGACCTCCGTACGCCGCGCGACTTTCGCCTCGAGGCCCAGGAACACGGCATCCGCTGGCGGAACACCCTGCTCCTGGGGCGCCGGGCCGCGGTGCTGAAGAACTTCGAGGTCAACCTCTATCCGCTGCTCGTGCTCGTGGACGACGGGGGCAAGATCGCGATCCGTGGACTTCTCGCCCAGGGAGCGATCGAGCGCATCGAGGAGTTCGTGGCCCGGGCCGAGGCCCGCGCCGCGAACCCCGGCGAGCATTGAGGGGTGGCGCGGGGATCGCGCCCGCGGCCCCCTCGATGCGCGCGCCACGGCCGCCCTGGAGGGCCGTGGCGCGGAGCGCGGGAGTTCCTCCCGCAAGCCTGTGATTCCCGGGGTGTCCCGGCGCTCACTCGAGGACGATCCGCAGCTCCATGTCCAGGGGCAGCGACGCCGTGGAGGCCACGCCAAAGGTGCTGAGCAACCCATCGGCGTCGATGGTCAGGATTCGCACCTCGGACGTGCCCTCGCTCAGGACGTAGAGCGTCGCGTCGTCGGGGGTCAGGGCCAGGCGGCGGGCGTTCAGGAGCCCGTCGGTGAAGCTCTGCTTGGGCGTGAAGTTGTTCAGCGTCTCGTTGCGCAGCGCCCCGTCCGAAGCCCGCACGTCGTAGGCGTTGACCCGCCCCGGACCGCTGGGGTTGCGCAGGGCCACGAATCCGAAGCGCCGATCGCCGGTCACCAGCACGTCGAAGGGCTCGGTCTGGGAGTTCGTCCCCGGGGCGACCGGGGCCAGGGCGCCCGTTTCGAGGCTGAAGGTGTAGGGCACCGTCGAATTGGCCACGAGCAAGGTCGCGTAGGCCCTGAGGCCCTGGGAGTCGAAGGCGATGCGCGAGGGGAAGCCCGGCGCCGGGCCGCTGGGCGCGCTCGGCGCGCTGAGGGTCAGGGAGCCGTCGAGCGGGTCGATGCGGTAGGGCGTCACGGAACCCTCCTGGGCGTTCGGCTGGGTACCGTCCGTGCCGATCACCAGGTACTGGCCCGTGGGGTCGACGCGCAGGGAGCGCGGCTGCGGCTCGGTGGCCAGGGGCGCCCCCGCGGTGAGGGAACCGTCGACTCCGATCTCGTAGCGCGTGACCACGCCGTCCGTCCGGTCGACGAGGTACAGGAAACGCGCCGAGGGCTCGACCGTGATCGCGGCCGGGTTCGTGCCGGTGGGCACGAACAGCCCGGTGTCCGCCAAGGACCCGTCGGACTGGATCTCGAGCGTACGCACCTCGTCCTGGGTCAGTGCGAAGGCCCAGCGGTGGCGCGGATCGAGGGCCAGGTCGAGGGGCAGGATCCCGGTCGGAACGTCGACGGCGTTCAGGCTCAGGTCGCCGTCGGACTCGACGTCGAAGGTGCGCAGGCTGCCCGCGCCCGTCTGCACGACGTAGAGCTGGCTGGCGGTCCGGGCGAGGGGCGACGCGCCCCGCAGGACGACGATCGCCCGGGGCTCGCGGCGCGTGCCGACGCGCTGCACCTCGACCAGGGCGCCGTCGGTCGGGTCGAACTCGAGCACCGCGAGCTGTTGGTTCGCGGCGTCGATCGAGTGCGCCCAGCGCCCGCGCTCCTCGAAGGAGAGACGGGAGCTGGCCGGGGCGTCGCCGAAGTCGGTGTCGATCGTCAGCACCCCGGTGGCGGGATCCACCGTGTAGCGGCGTAGGTCGGTGCCCTCCGCGCGGACGACGTACAGGAACCGCCCCTCGGGGTGCAGCGCCAGCCAGGTCGGCGTGCCGCCCACCTGGCGGTTCTGGGACGTCCCCAGGGTGCCGGCGTCGGAGATTACCGGATAACGCACCACCAAACCGAAGTTGGCGACCGTCAGGTAGAGGTGCGCGCCATGGGCGTCGAGCGCGGCCCGCACGGGGACCGCGGTGGCCAAGCTCCGCGCATCACCCAGGCTGGGCAGGCCGCTCTGCGGGTCGAGGGGGTAGGACTGCAGGGCGTTCGTCCCGGAGTGCACCGAGATCAAGAAACGCCCCAGCGGGTCGACCAGGAGCTGGAGCACGCCGGAGGGCACGGCCAGCGTGTCCTCGGCGGTCAGGGCGCCGGTCGCGGGGTCGATCGAGAAGGTGCGCAACGCGTCGCCGCCGGCGGAGGCGACGTAGAGGAACGTCCCCTCGGGGTGCACGGCGAGGTGGTGCGGAGCGGGGCCCGCGGCGAGGGGCGCGCCGGTGGCGAGCTGGCCGTTGGCGGGGTCGACGGCGTGCACCGACACGGTGTCGGTCTGGGCGTCGACGGTGAAGGCGAAGAGCCCACCGGGGTGCAGCACGATCTCCCGCGGCCCGAGCTGGGGAGCGGGCTGGGCGTGATACCCCGCGTGCAGCATCCGCCCGCCGTCACCGCCCTCCAGGGCGAAGCGCGAGTGGGTGCTGTCGAGCTCGTTCACCAGCAGGGCGAAGCGCGGCCGGCCCAGGGCCAGGACCTCGAGGGTCGTCTCGCTGTACCCGCCGGCGTTCGAGGCCCGCAGGGTGTGGCGCGTGCGCGGCGCGATCGCGCTCGGCGCTCCGGAGATCACGCCGCTCACCGGATCGAGGACCAGACCGGCGGGGAGGGCGGGCTCGACCGTGTAGGAACTCACCGTGCCGGTGACCGTCGGCTGCAGCGGAGCCAGCGCCTCGTCGAGCTCGAGGATCACCAGCCGCGCCGGATAGGAGAGGTTCTGGGGCGCCGTCGGCGGCGTCCCGTTCCCGCCTCCTCCGCCGCCCCCTCCCCCGCAGGCGGAGGCGAAGAGGCCGAGGAAGAGGGCGCCGACGAGCGGGAAGCCGGCGCGCGGGGAGTTGCGCCGGACACGGAGGGAGCGGCGGGAAGGCCGCGAAGTCGAGGTTTCCACGGGAGGCGGTGTGGGTTGCGGGAAGCTGGGTTCTACTGGGGCCCGGACGTTCCCTCCGCGCGCGGCGCCGCGGTCGGGGCGGCGAACGAGGGCCCGCGAGCGGCCCGGAGCGAGGCGGGGGAAGGTGTCCGGCCCATGTCCGACGAGCGTAAAGGAAAGCAGGTGCTGGAGGTCGAGGTCGAGCGCCTGCCGGCGGACCAGCCCTGGGACGGGGCCTCCGGCGACGGGGCCCGCGTCGGGCCTTCGGACCGTTCCAGCCCGGCCCTGGGCCCGGTGCTCGCGGGCGCTCTCCTGGACGGTATCGACCTCCTGACCCAGGGGCCGATGGGCCTGCGCCTGGGCTTCCCGATCGGGGGAGCGGCGGGCTACTTCCTGGCGCGTGGGCTGGGCCTCTCGCGGCGCAGCTCGCTCCTGGTGGGCGCCCTCGCGGGCCTCTACTGCGCGCTCCCCGGCACGGGGCGCCTGCCCCTGGCGACCCTGGTCGGGCTGTGGGCGCGCTTCGCGCGCGGCCGGTGAACGCGGGGGCCCGGCGGGCTCACCCCGTGCGCGCGCGTTCGAGCAGCCGCTGCGCCAGGGCGCGCGCGGCGATCACGCACTGGTCGGAGTTCCAGTACTCGTAGGCGCCGAAGCGGCCCAGCGGGATCAGGCCCACCTCGTCGAGCCAGGCGAGGGCCCGCGCGCGGCGCGCGGCGAAGGGGTGGTCGTACACGATGTAGGCGTGGCGCACCGTGCTGCGGTCGGTGAAGAGCACTTCACCCGAGCGCACCAGGCCCGCGTGCCGAAGCCCGGCCAGGACCTCGCGCTCGAGCTCCGCCCCGGGGGTGGGGGCCGTCCCCGGGAAGGTCACCTCGCACATCAACGAGGTCCGCCCCTCCGGCGCGTTGCCCGGCGCGTAGTTCGACATGTAGGTGACGCGGTTCGCCGGCCCCTGGTCCGCGTGCGGGAGGTAGATCCAGGAGAGGTCCTCGGGGTGGCGCTCGCGCTCGAGGGCCACCAGGATCGAGACGAGCGAGTTGTACGCCAGCCCCTCCATCGCGGCGGCGACCTCGCGCGGCACGTCGCGCACGATCCGCGGCAAGCCGTCCAGGGGCAGGGTGCTGACCACCAGGTCGAAGGCCTCGCCATCGACCGACCAGCCCGAGCCGACGCGCCGCACCTCCGCGACCGGCGTCGAGAGCCGCACGCGATCGGCGAGCGCGCGGTAGAGGCCGTCGGTGATGGCCTGGAAGCCGCCCTGGCGCGGGTAGTAGAAGACCGACTGATGCGTGTAGCCCTCGGTGCGGATGCCGACCGAGGCCTTGAGCACGTCCTCGATGGGCGCCTCGGGCACGCGCCCCGCGACCCACGAGCTCGACACCTCGGCGAGATCGCGTTTCCAGATCTTCGCGTTGTAGGGATCCATGAAGTGGCGGGCGATGCCCTCGCCGAAGCGCCAGCGGATCCAACCGGCGAAGTCGTCCGGCGCGGCCGAGCCGCTCGCGAGGCGCTCGTGCCAGGCCTTCACGTACCCCTGGATGCAGTCGAAGTTGATCTCGGGCGGCAGGTCTCCGAGCCCGTTCTCGAAGGGGTAGTGCACCCAGCGGTCGCCGAAGCGGATGCGGGTGTCGCGCACCTTCTCGACGAAGGCCCCCTCGCCGCCGCCCTGGACCTTCATCCAGTCCATGGCCGCCCGGTCCTTGCTGTACAGGATGTGCCCGCCTGCCACGTCGTAGGTGAAGCCCTCGACGGTGCGCGAGCGGCACAGGCCGCCGGGCACCGGGGCGGCCTCGAAGAGGTGCAGGTCCGAGCGCGGGAAGCCGCGCTCGGTCAGGGTCTGGGCGAGGGCCAGGCCGGAGACGCCCGAGCCGAGGATGGCGGTCTTCACGGGGTGCGCTGCGCGGGGGAAGGGGGAGGACCGCGGGGACCCGCGGGGGCGGGGAGGATACCGACCTTCGTCGGCCCGGTCAGCGCGCGCGCAGGAGCCCTTCGGGTTCCAGCCCCGCCCGCGCGAGGGCCGGGGCGGCCTCGGCGAGCCAGCGGCGCCCGTCGGTCGTGTACCCGGCGGTGGGGCGCAGGCCGGGTTGCAGGGCCGCGAAGTAGGCGTTGAAGGCCCGCATGCAGACCTCGCGCGTGTACTTCGCCAGGCACGAGGCGAGGGCCACGGGCAACCAACGCGCCTCGGCGCCCTCGGCGAACGTCAGATGCATGCGGCGCGCGCCGCGCGGCTCGCGGACGAGGTACTCGGAGCGCTCGCGCCCCTCGCCCAGCACGCGCACCTCGGCCGCGGGGAAGAGCGCCGCGACGAGCCGGCCGTACCGCATGCGCCCGCCCTGGCGGTCGCAGGCGAGGTCGAGCCCCTCGGCGCCGAAGCGCTCCCAGGCGTGGCGGATGCAGGCCGAGACCCACTCCCAGTGGGCGTCGCTCTTGTTGCCGGTGCGCTCGAGGGCGCGGTTGAGCTCCCGCGTGCCGACGCAGCGCACGAGGGTCTCCACGCTCTCGACGCCCGTGGCGCGGAGGGTGCGCGCCAGGCGCACGCGCTGCAGCTCGAGGCGCCCGCTCTCGCACCACAGGGGCAGCGGGCCCGCCAGGAGTTCACCCCAGGGTTCCTCGCGAACCAGGCTCGGCGTCCCCAGGCGCCGCGCGCTGTCCTCGAGCAGGGCGCGGCCGTCCGCGGGCAGGGAACCAGCCTGCGCCAGGAAGGCCAGGGCGACGCGCTCGAGCCGTTGGTGGCCGCGCGGCGTGCGCGCGAAGACACGCTTGGAGTCGGCGACGACCAGGCGCTCGCGATCGCGCGCGGGCTCGGGGCTGACCGCGTCCGAGAGGCGCCGCCACAGGCAGGCCTCGCCCGGCGTGACCCGGAACGCGCACAGGCCGATGGTCAGCGGCCCCAGGATCGGTCCCAGCCCCGCCTCGTCGAGGCCCGCCACGACCGCGTAGGCCTGGGGCTCGTGGGCGCGCATCGATCAGGCGCGGCTCGGCGCGCGGCCGGCCTGCGGGGAGAGCGGTTGCCTGCGGGTCGGCGGCGGGGGATCGACGCGGCGGCGGTTGCGCCACAGGAGCGCGCCGAAGATCGGCGCCGCGACCGCCGAGACGACCTGCGAGGTCGAGAGCGCGCCGCCGAACCACAGGCCGCGCACGAGGTCGCCGCGGAAGATCTCGATCACGAAGCGCGTGATCGGGTAGAGGAACAGGAGCCACAGGCTGACCTGCCAGGCGTAACGCCGGCGGCGCAGGATCGTGTACCCGATCGCGGCCAGGGCCAGCGCGTTGAGCGCCATCCAGACCTGGGTCGCGTAGAGCACGCGCCCGGCGTTCTCGGCGCCGAACAGGCTGCCCTCGGGCAGCACCTCGGGCACGCGCACGACCAGCGGGAAGGGCGCCGAGAGCAGCGAGTCGGGCACCACGCGGCCGTGGTCGTCGCCCACCATCAGGCACCCCACGCGCCCGATCGCGAGGCCCACGAAGCCGGCCACGAGCCCCAGGTCGAGGCCGTGGCCCAGCCGGATGCCGACGCGTTTGGCGCACACCAGGCCCGCCGAGACGCCGCCGATCAGGCCGCCGTACATCACCAGTCCGCCCTCCCAGAAGGCCAGGATGCGCAGCGGGTTCTCCAGGTACGAGCGGCCGACCGGCGTGCCGCCGAGGGCCTCGACCATCACGTAGAACAGGCGCGCACCGCCGAAGACGCCGAACAGGATCCACATCGTGGCCCGGCTGTAGCGCTCCGGATCGCCCTCGGGATCGTCGCCGTGACTTCGGGCCAGGCGCTGCAGGAGGTGCGCCCCGACCAGGAACCCGATCGCGACCAGGAGCCCGAAGGAACGCAGGCGGAAGGGCTCGTCCAGGAAGGGCAGGTCGAGCTCGAACAGGTAGGGATGCATGGGCGGGGCGGGATTGTACGGGCCGCGGGGGCGGGATCCACGCCGCGGGACTCGCGGCCCGGGAGCCGCGGTTGCGCGGCCAACGGGCCGGGCTATGCTCGGCGCGCCGTTCGCCGGGGGTCGGCCCCTGGTGCGGGAACGTTCGAGCCGTTCCGGGGCGCGCCGCGCGCCCCCGAGACCCAGGAGGACTCCCCATGCAGCCGCCCCGCAGCGTGCACCTCTTCGTCGAGGGCCGCTACAAGAAGCTCACCCGCGACCTGCCCCAGACGGTCTTCTTCTGCCCGGACTGCAAGGGCCATCCCCGCCGGCGCAAGAAGTGCGCGCGCTGCGAGGGCTTCGGCAAGCTGACGCGCGACTCGGTGCAGGAGCTCGTGGCCTGGGTCCTGGGCGCGGCGGCCCGCACGCGCAAGCACAAGTTCCACGGCGCGGGCCGCGAGGACGTCGACGTGCGCATGCTCGGCCGCGGCCGGCCCTTCGTGGTCGAGCTCGTCGATCCCAAGGCCACCGACGTCGACCTGGCCGCGGTCGAGGCCGAGATCAACCGCCGCAACGCCGGGCGGCTCGAGGTCAGCGGCCTGCACTGGACCGAGAAGGCGCGCGTGCGGGTCATCAAGGAGACGCACCACGCCAAGGAGTACGAGGCCCTGGTCGAGAGCGCGGCGCCGGTGCCCGCGGCGGCCCTCGAGGCCCTGGTCGGGCAGCGGCTCGAGGTGGCCCAGAAGACCCCCGGACGGGTGGCGCACCGCCGCGCGGACCTCGTGCGCGAGCGCTGGGTGCTGGTGCTCGGCGTCGATCCGCTCGCGGAGCGGCGCTTCCGCATCCGCCTGCGCACCGCGCACGGCACCTACGTCAAGGAGGTCGTGACCGGCGACGGGGGCAACACCGAACCGTCCCTGAGCGGGATCCTGGGCGTTCCCTGCGAGTGCCTCGAGCTCGACGTGTTGGCGATCCTCGACGAGGAGGGCCGCCCCTTGGCGCAGCGCGAGCGCCCGGCGGCCTTCGGCGCCCAGGTGTAGCTCCGACCCGCGGCGGCGCGGGCGGGGCGCTTCACAGCGCCACGCCCAGCACCTCGGTCTCGAAGACCAACTGGTCGCCGACCCAGCCCTGCACGAAGTACGTGAACATCGTGCTGCGCTCGCGGTGCACCTTGCCCACGAAGTGCATGCGGCAGCCCGGCTCGACGATCCCGCGGAAGCGGGTCTCGTTCAGGCCCCCGAAGCCGATGAAGCGTTGTTCCCCGGCGCGGCGCAGCAGGAAGTCGTAGGAGCAGAGCTGGGCGCCGGTCTCGATCATCAGGGCGCCGGGGAAGATCGGCCGGCCCGGGACGTGGTCGGGGGCCCACCAGTCGTCCGCTCGAATGTCCTTGTGACCGACGATCAGTCCGGCCTCCTGGTCGCGGTGCACGACCGCATCGAGCAGGGCGAAGCGCCCGGCGTGCTGCAGCACGCGGTAGATCTCCGCATGGTCGGCGCGCACCTGGGTGAGATCGAGACGGGAGAGGTCGGTCAGGGGCTCGCGGGCCATGCGGGGAACCTGGGGCTGGGGACGGGGGGAAGCCGTCGCGGGAACCGAGGCGGCCCGCGGGGCGCGAAGCATAGCCCCCGGGCGCAGCGGCGTCGTCGGTCGGACGGGACGTCCCCGGTATGCTCGCGGCACGATGGACGCGAACGGCTCCGATCCCCTGGGCTTCTCCACCCGCTGCGTGCACGCTGGCCGGCGCCCGAGTGGCGCGGACCCAGGCGTGGCGCCGCCGCTCGTGCGCAGCTCGACCTTCGCCTTCGACGCGGCGGCGAGCCATGCCTTGGCCGAGGGACGCGACGGGGAGGTCTGGATCTACTCGCGCACCCGCAACCCGACCGTCGAGCTCGTCGAGGCGCGCGTGGCGGCCCTCGAGGGCGCCGAGCGCTGCGCCGCGTTCGCCTCGGGGATGGGGGCCCTGTGCGGCGCGCTGTTCGCCCTGCTCGCGCCCGGCGGGCACCTGCTGGCCGACCGCGCGCTGTACGGCGGCACGCGCGCCTTGCTCGACGGCCTGCTCTCGCAACTGGGGCTCTCCGTCACCTACGTCGACCTCGAGGACGCCGCCGCCTTCCAGGCCGCCCTGCGGCCCAATTCGCGGGCCGTGTTGTGCGAGAGCGTCACCAATCCGCTCGTCCGCGTGCGCGACGTGCCCACCCTCGCGGCGCGCGCCCACGCGCACGGGCTGCGGCTGCTCGTCGACGCGACCTTCGCCTCGCCGCTCTTGCAGCGACCGCTGGAGCTCGGCGCGGACCTCGTGATGCACTCGGCGAGCAAGTACCTGGGCGGCCACTCCGACCTGATCGCCGGCGTGCTCAGCGGGCCGCGCGAGCCCGTCGAGCGCGCCCGCCAGTGGCGACGCTACGGCGGGGCGTGCCTCGACCCGGACACGGCCTACCTGCTGGAGCGCGGCATCAAGACCCTGCCACTGCGGATGCGCGCGGCGGGGGAGGGCGCGACGCACCTGGCCGCGGCCCTCGACCAGACGCCGGGCGTGCGCGCGGTGCACCATCCCACGCTTCCCCCACACCCCGACCACGGGCGTTGGGCGCGGCTCCTCGCCGGTCCGCCGGCGATGCTCGCCTTCGAGGTCGAGGGCGGGGACGAAGCGGCGCGGGCGGCGCTGCAACGCCTGCGGGTGGCGCTCGATGCGCCCAGCCTGGGCGGCGTCGAGACCCTGTGTTGCTTGCCCGCGATCACCTCCCACGCCGGACAGACGGCGGCGGAGCACGCCGCGTCGGGCATCGTGCCCGGCCTGGTGCGCGTGTCGGTCGGAGTCGAGGATGCGGTGGACCTCGTGCGCGACTTCCGCCAGGCGCTCGCGGGCCGCTAGCGCGGGGGCGCGGGGACCGGCGTGCGCGCGTGGGGCCCGTGGAGCCAAGCTCCGCGCGCCAGCTCGCGGTGCAGCAGCGCGGCCTTGAGGTAGGTGGTGAGGTTGATCGCCCACCACACGCCGACGGCCCCCAGGCCCAGGCCGAGGGCCAACGCGTAGGCCAACGGCACCCGCAGCCCGTTCCCGATCAGGCTGACGCGGAAGATCGGGCGCGTCCAACCGGCACCGCCCAGGATCTTCTCGCAGACCGCCTCCTCGGCCACGAAGAACTGCGAGAGGGCCAGCACGCGCACGTACAGCGTGGCCTCGCGCAGCACCGCCGGATCGGAGCTGAACAGCGGCACGGCGAGCGGGCCGAGGAACCAGAACGCCAACGCGAAGAGCGACCCGCAGGCACGCCCCAGGCGGCGCGTGTGGCGCGCGGCGGCCAACGCACCCTCGATCGATCCGGCGCCCAGGTTGCGGCCGACGAGCGAGGCGCCCGCCACGGCGATCCCGAGGAAGAAGGGGAAACTGAGGCCCTCGAAGGCATTGAAGCCGATCCCCAGGCCGGCCTGCACCGCGTCGCCCAGCTCACCGAGCACGAAGAAGAAGAGCAACCAGTAGACGCCGGCGTAGAAGGCGATCGAGAGGCTGACCGGCGAGCCGATGCGGGCGAGGTGCGCGAGCAGCGCGCGCCGCAGCGGGCCGGAGGCGACGGGCCACAGGTCGTAGGCGCGCGCCAAGACGCAGAGCCCCAGGGAAACCGACAGCAGGCGCGAGAGGCCCGTGGCCAGGGCCGCTCCCTCGATCCCCCAGCCGCCGAAGTCGCCGACGCCGTAGATGAGCAGCGGGTTCAGCACGAAGTTCGTCGCCACGGCCAGGCCCTGCAGGGCCATCGGCGCCAGCGTGTTGCCCATGCCGATGAACACGCCGTCGAGCACCGGCGCGAGCGCGAGCGGCAACATGCAGAGGTAGATCGTGCGCAGGTAGCCCTGGGCCAGCTCCGCCGTCGCGCCCTCGAGACCCAGTAACGCCACCATGCCGGGGGTCGCCAGCCAGCCCGCGGCACCCAGGGCCAGCGCGACGAGCGAGCCCAGGAGCAGCGCGTGGCGCGCCACGGAGTCGCGCTCCGCGCGCGCGCCCGCTCCCACCGCGTGGGCGATCAACGGCAGCGTGCCCCCGGCCACGAGGTACACCAGCGCGAAGTTCATGATGAGCACGAAGGTGCAGGCGGCGATCGCCGCCTGCGCTTCGCGCCCCAGGTCCTGGATCCAGTACTGATCGTTGATGCGGTAGCTCGAGTTCAGGACGAACGAGAGCACCGCCGGCCAGGCGAGGCGCCAGACGGCCCGGGCCCCGGAGGGCAACGCCGGCGCGGGCGCGCCGCCCGTGTCCCCCGAGGGCGGCTGCGAGGACATGGGGCCGCGGGTCACTCCCGCGCGGGGACGAGGGCGATGGTGGCCGGCTCCTCGGGCCCGGCATCGACGTCGAGCGTGATGCGGCCCTCGCGATCGGTCGCGGCGTGACGGGCCGCGATGCGGTATCGACCGGGCCGCAGGTTGGCCGCGCGCGCCAGGCCGAGCTCGTCGGTCACGGTCTCGATCAGGCCGCCGTTCGGGCTGAAGCCATGGATCGTCGCGCCCGCGATCGGGTTGCCCTCGGGGTCGATGATCCGCAGCCGTAGCGCGCCCATGGCCGGCATGTGGCGCACCGGATAGCGCATCGAGGGCGCTCGGAAGGAGAGCTCCTCACGCGGGATCAGGGGCTGGGTTGCGCCGCCGAAGTAGATGCGGTACTCGGAGTCGGGCAGGTTCGTGAAGGCGTAGGACCCGGTGGCGGTCGAGAGGGTCGTGCGCCGCTCGCCGCTGGTCTCGTCCTCCAGCACGACCTGGATGCCCTCGAGCGGGGCGCCCTCCCCGTCGAGCAGGAAGCCGTCCAGGATCCCGCGCCGGTGCACGGCGACGTTGACGAAGGCCTGCTCGGAGCCGCGCACGAGGAGCACCGGCACCGGGTGGCTGTCGAGGCCCGGCGCCTCGACGCGCAGGTCGTAGCCACCGAGGGGCAGATCGAGCAGCTCGAACTCGGTCCCGGCGCCGGAGAACTCGGCGCGGCGCGACTCGGCGCGCTCGCGCCCGGTGAGCGAGCGGCTCGGACCGACCACCACGGTCCAGGTCGACGGCGCCTCGATCCCCGGCGCGAGGACGAGCGTGCCGCGGATCGCGCCCCGACCGCGGAAGTCGGCCGCGGAGGGCGGGCGCGCCGCGAGCTCGGTCGGATCGGCGGGCGCCTGCGCGGCGTGCCTCTGGCCCGCGGCCGCGCCTTCGACGCGCGTCTCCCGCGCGGGCGCCGTCCGTTCGCGTTCGGGGGCGATCGCGGCGGAGTCCCGCGCGTCCCCGGAGCGATCGACCTCGCCCCACAGGCTCCAGGCCGTGAAGGCGGTGAGACCCAGGAGCGCGAGCACGCCCACGCCGACCACCAGCCGCGCGGGGACCGAGCCCTTACACGCGCGGCGTGCGCCGCGGCGCCGCGCCTCGCGCCGTCCGGGGGGGCCTGGTACCTTGCTGCGCTCCGCTGGCCGTCCCGGGGCCGCGAGTTCGGCCCACGGGCCGCGTCCGTCTGCTCTCACCGTTTCCACCACGTCGGGGCGTCCCCAGCGACGCCGCGTCGGATGCTACCCCGCGCCCCTGCGGGGAGATAGTCGACAACCCATGAAGCAGCCCCATCGCCCGGCCCCGAGGGCCGACCGCCGCGCCCGGATCCGAGCGTCGATCCCCGCCGCCCTGGCCCTCGCCCTGCTGATGGCGGGGGGCCGCTCCACCGCCGCTCCGAGCGCCGCGAGCGAGCCCGCTTCCGCCGCCGACGGCCGCGTGATCGTGCTGGGTTTCGACGGCGCCGATCACCGCACCGCGCTCGAGCTGATGGGCGAGGGCCGCATGCCGAACCTGGCGCGCCTCGCCCAGCGCGGCGCCGTCGCGCCCCTCACGTCGACGATCCTGCCCGAGTCCGCCAGCTCCTGGAGCGCGATCAACACCGGCCTCGACGCCTCGCACAACAACGTCCCGGGCTTCGTGACGCGTGATCTGGTGAGGGGCAACCCGTTCCCGACGACGGGCTACCAGGGTCGCGAGGATCGGCTCGTGGCCGATCTCGACGCCGGCTTCCCGATCGGGCTGCTGGCCGGCCGCGATCCGCTGCACGTCGCGGCGATGGCCGGCGTGGCGGTGCTGCTCGCGTTCCTGTTCGCGTTCAAGGTCCTGCTGCGCCTGCGCCTGGGGCTCGCGCTCCTGCTCTCGGCGCTCCTCGCCGGGGTCGGGGCCTGGGGCGCCCAGGCCGCCGCGCGCTACGTTCCGACGAAGGTGCTCGGCGTGGTGACCAACCCGCTGAAGGGGCAGTCCTTCTGGGAGGTCGCCGCGCGCGCCGGAGTGGAGTCGGTCGTGCTCGACGCGGCCATGTCCTGGGATCGGCCGCACGTGCCGGGGGCGCGGGTGCTCTCGGGCCTGGGCCTGCCCGACGCGCGCGGCGAGACCGGGAGCTGGTTCATCTACACCACAGACGAGTTCGAGTTCGATCGCCCCCCGAAGGGCCGCACGCGCTCCCCGGCGGGCACCATCTTCCGCGTCGATTGGGACGGCGATCGGATCGAGACCTCGCTCTTCGGACCGATCAACTTCTGCACCCTCGACGGCCTCGATGCGGGGATCGCGCGCATCGAGCAGGCCCTCAAGGGGACGGACGTGGGCTGGAAGGAGAGCGAGGCCCTGCGGCGCGAGCGCGACGCCCTGCGGGAACGGCGCAACGAGGCCGCGGACGAGCGCGCGCGCGCGCCGCTCGTGATCGAGCGCCTGGCCCCGGACCGCGCCCGCGTCACGGTCTCGGGCTCCGCCCAGGAGCTTGCCGTCGGGGAGTGGTCCGACTGGTACCACCTGACCTTCGAGCTCAACGCGTTGGTCAAGGCCCACGCCATCACGCGCATCAAGCTGCTCGAGCTCGAGGGCGACCTCCTGCGCCTGTACGTCAACCGGCTCGACATCGACCCGGCCAACCCGCCCTTCTGGCAACCGATCAGCCAGCCCCGCGACTTCGCCGCCTGGCTCGCGCGCGAGTCCGGCGGGCCCTACGAGACCTACGGCTGGGCCTGCGCCACGATGCCCTTCAAGGCCAAGGCGATCGACCCGGTCACCCTGCTGGAGGACATCGAGTTCACCCTCGCCTGGCGCGAGCGCCTGGCGCGCACGCTGCTGGCGCAGAAGGATTGGCGCCTGCTGTTCGCGGTCTTCAGCACGCCCGACCGCGTCCAGCACATGATGTACCAGTACTACGACCCCGAGCACCCGCTCTACGACGCCGAGCAGGCCGAGCGCCGGGTGTCGTTCTTCGGGCGCGAGATCCGCCTGGCCGACGCGATCCCGGTCATCTACGAGCAGATGGACCGGGTGATCGGCTGGGTGATGGACGAGTACCTGGGCGCGAACGACCTGCTGCTGATCTGCGCCGATCACGGCTTCCAGAGCTTCCGCCACCAGTTCGACGTCAACGCCTGGCTCGTCGAGAGCGGCTTCATGGCGCTCAAGGACGGCATCGGTACCGGCGGCCAGACCCTGAG
This sequence comes from uncultured Planctomycetaceae bacterium, assembly GCA_964394665.1. GTDB lineage: Bacteria > Planctomycetota > UBA1135 > UBA1135 > CAYMYN01. The sequence goes on along the minus strand of CAYMYN010000035.1, from coordinate 1,261 downwards.
CTACGTCGACTGGTCGCGCACGCGGGCCTACTCGATGGGCCTGGGCGCGATCTACCTCAACGTGGCCGGGCGCGAGGCCGAGGGCAGCGTGCCGCCGGACCAGGTGCGTGCGGTCACCGAGGAGCTGCGCGCGGCGCTGCTCGCGGCCCGCGACCCGCACAGCGGCGCGCCGGTGGTGAAGGAGGTGCACATCGTGGCCGACCTGCACGACGGCCCGTACATCGGCCGCGAGGGCGACCTGCAGCTCGGTCTCGCCGCGGGGTACCGCATCGCCTGGGACACGACCCTGGGCGGCATCGGCCTGCGCAAGGACGAGGACGGACGCACCGTGCCCCAGAGCTTCGTGCGGCCCAACCTCGACCCCTGGTCCGGGGACCACGTGTCGGTGGCCCAGGACGAGGTGCTGGGGCTGTTCGGCGCGAGCCGCCCGGTCGAGCTGCCCGCCGCCGGCGTGCACGTGCTCGACCTCGCGCCCACGGTGCTCGCCGCCTTGGGCGTTCCGATGCCCGCCGAGCTGCGCCGCCCGGCGCTGAGCCTGCGGAGGGCGCCGTGAGCGGCGTGGGCGAGATCGACCCGCGGGGCCTCTCGGCGCGCCTCGCGCGTGGCGAGACGCTGGTGGTCGTCGACGTGCGCGAACACGAGGAGCTCGCCGTGGTGCGGCTCGAGGGCGCGCTGCACGTCCCCCTGGGCGAGCTGCCCTCCCGCGCCGCCGAGCTCGACCCGGCGCAGGAGATCGTCTGCCTGTGCCACCATGGCGGCCGCAGCGCCCGGGCCGCCGCCTTCCTGGCCTCGCGTGGGTTCGGCCGCGTCCTGAACCTCGTCGGCGGCATCGACCGCTGGGCGATCGAGGTCGATCCCAGTCTCCCGCGCTACTGACGCTGGGGTTCGCGGGGATCCCGACGGCGGGCCCTGATCCAAGTTTCACGCACTTCCCCGCAAGGGAGGGCGGGCCAGCGGCGTACCTGGGCCCATGAAACGGTTCTCGGGGGTCGGGATCGGTCGCCGGCAGGCGGGAGGCAGCGGGATCATGGGAGCAGCGGAGCGTCTCGAAGGCGGGGGAGAACGGGAACGTGACTCGGCGGCCCGCGCGGTCTGGCGCCGGGCCGCCCTGCGTTGGACGGATCCGGAGAGCGGGGAGAGCTTGAACGTCGAGCTCTCCGGGCCCGCCGAGTGGATCGAGGGCCTACGCAACCAGGGCTTCGAGACCCTCTCCGGCCTGCCGGTCCACGGCCCGGGATCGGTGGTCGGCGGTCGGGCCGGC
>CAYMYN010000034.1:15811-45596 GCA_964394665.1 uncultured Planctomycetaceae bacterium | reverse complement strand
GCCCAGGTGAAGCTCGGCCCGCGCCAGGAAGGTCGACGCCTGGTCCTCGTCGCCCGCGGCCTCGAAGGTCGCCCGGCGCCCCTCGAAGGCGACGCGCTCGGGGTGCTCGGCGGCCAGACCCTGGGTGAGCATCTCTCCCAGGCCGTCCCAGGCCGCGCGCAACCCGGGCGCGCCGCGCAGGACCGTCTCGTACGCCCGCCGCGCCGCGGCGCGGTCGCCCAGGGCGAGGTCGGCCCGCGCCTGCAGGACCAGGACGCGCGGGCGGGCCAGGTTGGCGCGCAGGAGCTCGCGCAGCTCGCGCCGCGCGAGGGGCGCGAAGGCGGGGGAGTCGAGGGCCAACAGCAGGGCGGCGAGGCGGCGGGGGTCGCGGGGCGCCTCGGGGGTCCCGAACGCCAGCCGATCCAGGCCCAACGCGTCGGGCAGGGGGGGCTCCCCGTCCAGTCCGGCGTCGCCGCGCAGGGCGAGGCGCGCGAGGCCCAGCACCCACTCGAGCGACGGATCGTGTCGTTCGCCGCTGGCGAGCGCCTCGGCGATGCGCAGCGCGTCCTCGGGGCGCTCCTCGAGCAGGGCCAACAGGGCGTCGCGCCGCGAAGGCACGCGCTCCTCGGAGCGCAGCTCGGCCGCGAGGCTCGCCACGCCCCGCCAGTCCGCCTCCTGCACGCGCAGCAGCAGCCGCCCGAGCAGCGGGCGCGCGGAGCTGGCGAAGAACTCGGCGCGGGCCAGCGCGACGCGGGCCGCAGGCAGGTCGTCCCTCAGGAGCTCGGCGACCGCCAGGGCCAGGAAGAGCTCTTCGCCGCGTGCACCGCCCGGGGCGTCGAGCGGCAGGAGCAACTCGCGCGCGAGGTCCGCCTCGCCCAGGCTGGCGAGCAACCACGCCAGCTCGAGCGCCTCCGGGGCGGCCTCCGCGCCCCCCTCGCGCGCCGCCTCGAGCCACCCGTGCAGGTCCTCGAGCGACGCTTGGCGCAGGCTGGCGAGCAACCCCGTCCGGCGCGCGGAGCGCGCGGCGGGGCTCGTCGGCGGGACGCGTTCGGCGGCGGCCGCCGCCCGCGCGTACTCGCCGGCTTCCAGCAGGAGCTCGGCGATCGCCGCGTGCGTGCGCCCGTCCCCGGACTCGGCGGCCGCCTCGAGGCTCGCCAGGGCACGCTCCGGCCAGCCCTCGCGCCGCTGGCGTTCGGCGAACAGACGCCGGCCGATGCGGTCGGGCGCGGCCTCGATCAGGCGCAGGATCTGTTCGCTGGAGAGCTCTGCGGCGGGGATCGGGTCGAGCAGCTCCCGCGTGCGCGCGTCGAGGCCGACCGCCTCGGCGCGGCGCACGACCTGCTCGACGACCTCGCCCGTCCGCCCCAGGCTGCGCGAGGCGTCGAGGTAGAGATCGAGGGCGGGCAGGAAGCCGGGCAGCTCCTCGAGCAGGCGGCGGGCGACGAACCGCGCGCGCGCCGGATCGCCGGCTTGGGCCCAAGACTCGGCCACGCGGAACAGGGCGTAGGGCTGGAGCGGGCGCGTGGGCAGGGCTTGGCCGCGGTCCACGAGGCCCTCGAAGAGGCTCGCCAGTTCGATGCCGGCCTCGACCAGCGAGCGCTCGCCGAGCTCGCGCCAGGCGGGCAACGACTCGGCCACGCGGCGCGCGTCCAGGCGCATGGCCTGGGTCAGCGAGGCCAACGGCAGCTCGCTCGAGGCACCCTCGCCCGCGGCCTGCAGCTCGTACAGCCGCCGCCACAGCGACGCGTCGGCGTCCGGCGCGAGCTGCACGGAGGCGTGCAGGGCCTCGCGTTCGGCGAAGCGGTCGCCCACGCGCGCGGCCGCGTCGGCGACCTCGCGCCAGGCCAGCAGGCGCGCGCCGGGAAACGGATCCTCGATCGTCGACAGGGTGAAGTTGCGCAGGTTGAGGATGCCGCGCGCGGGGTCGTTGCTGCGCACCACGAACAGCCCCGTGTAGAGCTCCGCCACCGGCATGTGGCGGTCGGAGGTCTGGCGCAGGCGCATGGTCGAGCTCGTCGGTCCCAGCAGGCGCTGCACGTCGCGCGTCTCGTAGAAGGCCCGGCTGGCGAGCAGCAGTTGCTCGAGATCGACCGCGGGGAGCTCCAGCAGGTGGCGCGAGACCTGGGCCGCGGCGCGCGCGTCGCCGCGCTCCATGTGCAGGCGCAGCAGGATGTCGAGCGTGCCCGGATGGGTCGGGACCGCGGGATGGCGCAGGGCCAAGCGGCCCAGCTCGGCGGCGGTCTCGAGCTCGCCGGCCTCGACCAGGATCCGGAGCAGCCCGGCGAGGGCCACCGGGTCGGGCTCCAACTCGAGGTTGCGCGTGTAGGCCGCGCGCGCCTGGGCGGTCTCGCGGGCGGCCTCGTCGGCCAGGCCCAACGCGCGGGCCACCGGCTCGCTCTCGCGGTAGGCGCCGAGCTCGCGTAGGCGCGCGGCGATCGCCGGTCGACGCACGTCCCCCGGGTCGAGGGCGCACAGGCGCGTCAGCAGGGGGCGCGCGCGTTCGAGGGACTCGCGCGTGAAGGCGCGCGCCAGGGACTCGCGCGCGCGCTCGAGGCGCTCGGCGGCCAGGCGGCGGTGCAGCTCGCCCGCCTGGGCCCAGGCCGGCGCGTAGTCGGGCACCTCGGCGAGCAACGAGTCGAGGTCCCGCAGGGCGGCCTCGTAATCGCCGTCGGCGATGCGCGCCTGGGCCGCGAGGCGCCGGATCTCGAGGTCGCCCGGGCGGAACTCGCGCAGCGCGCGCTGGAAGTCCTCCCGCGCGCGCCCGCCCGCGCCCAGCTCGAGCAACAGCCGGCCGCGCGCCACCAGGGCCCGCGCGGCGACGTCGCCCTCGCCCCGCTCGGCGGCGAGCTGGGCCACCGACTCGAGGCCGCGGAGCAGCCCCTCCTCGGAGTGTTGTTCCCGGCGCGCGAGGCGCTCCTCGAAGACGCCCAGCAACTCGGCGGGGGTGAGCTGCCGTTGCCGGGTGACCATCAGGGTCACGGCCCCGGCGGCCAGCAGGGCCGAGGCGAGGAGGAGACGACGGGACCAGCTCATGGGGACGGGGGGGGCTCGAAGGATAGTCCGAGGAGCCCGTACTTGCGCATCTTGTTGAAGAGCGTCGCGCGGTTGACCGCCAGCAGGCGCGCGGTCTCGTTGCGCCGTCCGCCGCAGCGGCGCAGGGCATCGATCAGGATGGCCCGCTCCGGCGCCTCGAGGGCTTCGCGTAGGGAGGGATAGGGCTCGCCCGCGTCAGGCAAGCTGGGGGCGAAGGCGCGCGGACCGGAGCCGGGGCGTGGGGTCAGGCCGGGGGGCAGATCCTCGGGCTCGATGCGCGGGCCGCGCGCCAGGAGCACCGCCCGCTCGAGGGCGTTCTCGAGCTCGCGCACGTTGCCGGGCCAGGGATGCTCGAGCAGGCGCGCCAGCGCCTCGGGGGAGAGCTCGAGGTCCCCGCGGCCGTGTTCGTCCGCCAGGCGCGCCACGAACTGCGCGGCGAGGAAGGGCACGTCCGCGGGGCGCTCGCGCAGGGGCGGCACGTGCACGGCGACGACGTGCAGGCGGTAGTAGAGGTCCTCGCGGAAGCGCCCGGCGGCGACCTCCGCGGCGAGGTCGGCGTGGGTGGCCGCGATCACGCGCACGTCGACGGTGCGCGTCGCCGCGTCGCCCACGCGCTCGAACTGGCGCTCCTGCAGCACGCGCAGGAGCTTGACCTGCAGGTCGGGACTGGCGGTGGCGATCTCGTCGAGGAAGATCGTGCCGCCGTCGGCGGCCTCGAACTTGCCCGCGCGGTCCTTGATCGCGCCGGTGAAGGCGCCGCGCACGTGGCCGAACAACTCGCTCTCGAGCAACGCGTCGGGGAGCGCCCCGCAGTTGACCTCGACGAAGGGCGCGGCGCGGCGGCTCGAGCGCTGGTGGATCGAACGCGCCAGCAGCGACTTGCCCGTGCCGCTCTCGCCCGTGACCAGGATCGTGGCGCGGGTGTCGGCCACGGCCTCGAGGGTCTCGAACACGCGCCGCATCGCGGCGTCGCGGCTCTGGATGCGGCCGAGCTCGTAGCGCTCGCCGAGGTCGGCGCGCAGGCGGCGGTTCTCCGCGCGCAGCTCGCGCCCCTCCGCCGCGCGCCCGACCGCGAGCAGGAGCTGATCGGCGCCCACGGGCTCGGTGAGGTAGTCCGCGGCGCCCGCGCGCATGGCCTCGACCGCCTCGTGGATCGAGCCGAAGGCGGCCAGGAGCACCACCGCCGGCGGCGTGTCGGCGTCGCACAGGGCGAGCAGCTCGCCCACCGCCGCGAGCTCGGGGTCGGCGAGGATGACGTCGAACTCCTCCGAGCGCAGCAGCCGTTCGAGCGCGCGGCCGCCGCCCGAGGTGCGCACGCGGTACCCGCGCTCGCTGAGCTGCGCGCCGAGCTCGCGGGCCGAACCTTCGTCGGCCTCGAGCACCAGCACCCGCGCCCCCTGGGCCGGGGGCTCGCGCCGCCGGGGTTGGACGGGGGGCGGGCTCGACATGTCGATCCCGTTCGACATCCGGGGGCCCCCGACTCCAGCCGCTCGCCGATCCCTAGCGACCGGGGCCCCGGGAGCAGCCCAGGCGGGTCGGGCGCCTCAGGCCGCGGGCAGGATCACGCGCCACTCGAGCGTGCCGTCGGGGAGCTTCCACAGCTCGGCCGACCCACCCTGGCCCACGAGGATCCCGCGCGCGGCGGCCAGGGAGTTCGCCCCCAGGGCCGGCAGGATGCGCCGCAGCCCATAGGGCTCGAGGATGCGTTCGGGGGAGAGGTCCCGCAGCGGGCCGGCGGGGAACGCCAGCCGCGCCTCGACCGAGCGCCCCTGGCCCTCGCGGGCCTGGACCTCGACGCGCACCGTGCCCTCCGGCCCGGCGCACAGTTGGGCCAGGCCCAGCAGGGCGTCGAGGGCTTCCGTCAGGAGCGAGCGCTCGGAGCGCACCCACAGGTCCCCGGTGGTGCGGAACAGGAAACGGGGGCAGTCGGGTTCGCTGCGCGCGGAGCGCAACTGGGCCTCGAGCAGGGCTCCGAACTCGATGCGCTGCGCGCCCGGGGGCGGCGCCGCCACCAGGTACCCCAGGGTGCGCGTGAACTGCACCAGGCGCACGAACTCCTCGCTCAGGCGCTCGAGGCGCTCCTCGAGGTCGCCGCCGACCGCGCCCTCCGCCGCGGCGCGGACCTGCGCCAGGCCGAGCTCGGCGCGCTGCACGACGTCCGCCAGGTCGGCGACCTGGTCGCGGAACCAGGGGGCCGGCGCGGGGGGCGCGGGGGTGGGGCTGCCGTTGGGCGCGGGCGGGGTGCCGGTGGGCGGCGTCGGCGCCAGGGCCGCGGTCGCGCGCGCCGCGCGCGGGGCGGGCTCGGGGGCGGCCGTCGCGGCGGGGCCCGGGCTTGGATTCGCGCGCGGGGAGGTCCCGAGGATCTCCTCGACCTGACGGCGGATGGCCTCGTCCTGGACGCCGCGCGGGGTGGAGGGAAGGGACGGCTCGCCGCGCGGGGGCGCGGGGGGAGCGGGGGACTTCGAGGTCGGCGCCGCGGGCTGGGCGAGGGCAGGCAAGATGCCCTCGATCTGCTCCAGGTCGAGGGGCCAGGCGAGCCAGCGCGCACCCGGTTGGGCGAGCAGGCGGCGGGCGGCGAGCGTGCCGGAGTCCGAGCCCAGGAGCCCCAGGGACATCCCGGGGTGGCGTCGGAGGGCGCGCAGCGGCAGGCCCAGGTCCTCGGGCGCCACCAGGTCGACGTCGAGCAGCAGCAGGCGCGGCGCCGGGCTGCCTTCCGCGGCGGGCGCGAGCAGCTCGTCGAGGTCGAGCAGGCGCCGGCGGGGGAGGCCCGCGCCCAGGCGCTGGAGGAGGGCCTCGAGGCGCTCCAGGCGCGGCCCGGGGCCGAGCAGGATCGTCGCCGGGGCGCGCTGGACCTGGACCGGTTCGGGGTGCTCCACGGCGGCCCGATCGTACACCCGGGGGGCCGACATTCTCAAGACTGGGAAGGGCCCGCGCGGGCTCCGGAGCGGCGGCGCACTGGAGCAGGGGCCCTCCGAGCGCCGAGAGTGCGGGTCGACGCGCCCCTTCTCCAGCGGCGCGGCGTATCGTCCCCAGCCCCGCGCGCCGCCCGATGTCCGTCCCCCGCCCGGCCCTCTCCGTCGTGATCCCCTGCTTCGACGAGCAGGAGAACCTGCCCGTGCTGCACGCCGAGCTGGTGGCGGTCCTCGAGGGCATCGGTCGGACCTGGGAGATCGTCTACGTCGACGACCACTCCCGCGACCGCAGCCTGGCGGTGATGCTCGGCCTGCGGCGCGACGAGCCCCGCGTGCGGATCGTCGCCTTCCAGCACCAGGCCGGCCAGACCGCGGCCATGGCGGCCGGCTTCGAGCAGGCCCGCGGGGAGCTGGTCGTGACCCTCGACGGCGACCTGCAGAACGACCCGGCCGACATCCCGGCCCTGTTGGCGCGCCTGGACGAGGGCTTCGACGTCGTAGCCGGCTGGCGCAAGCGACGCCAGGACGGGTTCGTGCTGCGGCGCTTGCCCTCGATCCTCGCCAACCGACTGATCGCGCGCGTCACCGGCGTCCCGATCCACGACACGGGCTGCACCCTGAAGGTGTTCCGGCGCACGGTGATCGAGGCGATGCCGATCTACGCCGAGCAGCACCGCTTCCTGCCGGCCATCTCGGCGCGCAGCGGGGCCCGCGTCAGCGAGCTCGTCGTGAACCACCGCGCGCGGCGCTTCGGGCGCAGCAAGTACGGCTTGGGGCGGGCGACGCGCGTGCTGCTGGACTTGCTCACGATCAAGATGATCGCTTCCTTCACGGGCCGGCCGCTGCAGTACTTCGCCCTGCTGGCCCTGCCCTTCGCGCTCGGTACCGTGGTGTTGCTCGTGACGGGCCTGACCGAGCACGACGGCGCGCTCTCCGGCACGACCGGACAGATCCTCGTCCTGGCCTACCTGCTCACGTTCATGGCCTGCGTGTACTTCCTGATGCTGGGCCTGCTCGCGGAGCTCGCCGTGCGCGCCAGCAACCTGCACGGGGACCGCACCCGCAACCGCATCCTGGGCGAGGACCTCCATGGCTGAGCTCGCCGCAGCGCCGGTTCCGTCCCCGTCGGCGGAGCCCACGCCGGCGTTCCCGGCGGTCGACCTCGACGTGACCCTGATCGTGCCGGTGGTGACCGCCGACGCGCCGGCCAGCGAGGTCGTCGTGGCCCTGCTGGCGGAGCTCGCGCGCCTCGGGCGATCGGCCGAGGCGATCCTGGTCTTCGACGGCGTGCGCGGCCCGGCCTACGAACAGGCCAGCGCCCTGGCCCGCGAGCGTCCGAGCGAGGTCCGGGTCCTGCCCTTCAGCCAACCCTTCGGCGAGTCGGTCTGCCTGGGCAAGGGCTTCGAGCTGGCGCGCGGCCGCGTGATCGTCACCGCGCCGCAGTACGTGCAGGTCGACCCCTACGACGTCGGGCGCCTGCTCGAGGCGATCGACGCGGGCGCGGACCTGGTCTCGTCCTGGCGTCGGCCGCAGATCGGGCCGCTACCCAACCGCCTGCAGTCGGCGGCCTTCAACGCGCTCATGCGGCGCATCCTGCGCGCGCCCTTCCACGACCTCAACTGCCACTTCCGCGCCCTGCGCCGCGAAGTGCTCGAGGAGCTCACGGTCTACGGCGACATGTACCGCTTCCTGCCGGCCATCGCGCACCGCCAGGGGTACCGCTGCACCGAAGTGCCCGTGCGCCACCTGCAGGAGTGGGGCGGCGCGCACCTGTTCGGGGTCGGGGTCTACGTGCGCCGCTTCCTCGACATCCTGGGCGTCGTCTTCCTGACGCACTTCACGCTCAAGCCGCTGCGCTTCTTCGGCACCGTGGGTGCCCTGTTGGCGGCCGTGGGCGGCTTCATCGTGACCGCCCTGGTGGTCCAGAAGGTCTTCTGGCCGCAGTCCGAGCTCTACGGGCGTCCGCTGTTCCTGCTGGGCGTGTTGCTCGTCGTGCTCGGGGTCCAGATCATCGGCTTCGGGTTGGTGGGGGAGATCATCATCTACACCAACGCGCGCAACCTGCGGCCCTATCGCATCGAGCGCATCTACGAGTGATGCCGTTCGCCCGCCGCGCGGATGTGGCGCACGGCGGCGGCGAGGTCGGGGACGAACACCGCCGGTGCGCGCCCGGCGGCCACGAGCCGCGCCCGCTCGCGCCCGCCCTTGCCCGTGGCGACCAGGATCCCGCGCACACCGGCGGCAACCCCGGCCTCGAGGTCGCGCGCGCTGTCGCCCACGATCCAACTGCGCGAGAGGTCGAGGCCCAGCAGGCGCGCGGCCCGGGTCAACAACCCCGGGGCGGGCTTGCGGCAGTCGCAGGCGCAGCGGTAGGCGCCCTGGCCGGCCTCGGGATGGTGGGGGCAGTAGAAGATCGCGTCGAGGTGCGCCCCGCCCTGCGCCAGGCGTTGCCGCAGGCGCTCGTGGATCTCCCCCAGGCCGCGTTCGTCGAGCAGCCCGCGGGCGACCGCGCTCTGGTTGGTCACCACCACGACCACCCAGCCCCGGGAATTGAGCTCGTGCACGGCCTCGGGGACCCCCGGATAGAGGCGCAGCGCGTCGGGGTCGGTCAGGAAGTCGAGCTCGTCGACGAGCACGCCGTCCCGGTCGAGGAAGACCGCTGGACGCAGGTCTCGGGGCGGCGCGTCGAGCTCGCTCACGGCTCGTCGGCCGCGCGCTGCAGGCGCACGAAGATGCGGCCGGGGGCCAGCGGGTGGTGCACCGGCGCGGGCGCGAAGAAGTCGTGGATGTTGAGGAACAGGGGGAAGTCCCAGGTCTGGTGGCCGACGCTCATCTCGCGCCAGTAGACCGATTGGCGCTCCCCGTTCGGCACCAGGCGCCGGCGCGCGGGGCGGTAGCCGGGCAGGCGCAACTCGACGTCGTGCGTGCGCTTGCGGTCGAGCGCGATGCGGCAGGGCGTGGCCAGCCCCGAGTCGGAGCCCCCGATCCAGACCTCGGCGCCCGGCGGATCGCTGGCGAGCGTGATCGGGACCTGGCGCGCGCGGCACGCGGCCAGCGCGGGGAGCGCGAGCAGGAGCACGAGGAGTCGGACGGTGCGCAGCATTCTCTCGGGCCCGCTCGCGGACCGCGGTCCATGGAACCGCCCGTTGCCTTCGGCGTCCAGCTTTGGGAGCTTCCTGGCGCGTGGAATCCCGCCCCGAGTCCGCCCGAGCCCCCGCGACCGCGCCCTCCGAGCGCGCCGCGTTCGCGGTGGGCGGGGGGCTCGTCGGCGCGCGGGCGATCCTGGCCCTGGCGCTGGTGCTCGGCCTGCTGCGGTTCGTGCGTCTCCAGACCTTCGGGCTGTGGCTCGACGAGGCCCTGACCTGGGCCGACTACCACCACTCCCTGGGCGGCCAGATCGCGAACCCGCTCGGCTACCTCCTGATCGGCTGGACCGTGGAGCTGCTGGGCGGGGAGCCGACCGAGTTCGCCCTGCGCCTGGCCCCCGCGCTCGCCGGTTGGGCCTGCATCCCGCTGACCTTCTGGGCGTTCCGGGGGGCGGTGGGGCGCGAGCGCGCGGCGGTGGCGGCGCTGCTCGTCGCGGTCGTGCCCTGGCACCTGTTCTGGTCGACGAGCGCGCGCTTCTACACCTTTGCCCAGGCGACCTCGCTCGTGGGGGCGGGTCTGTGGACGCGGGGGCTACTCGCGGGCCGGGCATGGAAGGCGCTCGCCGGGTTGGCGCTCGCGGCCGGCGCGATCGCCTTCCACCCCACGAGCGCCTTCCTCCTCCCGGCGTTGCTGCTGGCGCCCCTCGCGCCGCGTCTCGTGGGGGCCGAGCTCCCGGCGCCGACGCGGCGCGTCGCGAACCGGCTGGCGCTCCTGGGGGCCGTCGCCGGCCTGTGCGCCGTGCCCTGGGGTTGGAGCTGGATCGTCCACCACGCCAGCCAGAAACCGCTCGCCGAGCCCTTGCACTTGGCGCTGACCTCGGGCTTCCACTTCACGCCCCTGCTGCTCGCCGGGGCGCTGGTGGGGGCCCTGCTCGCCCTGCGCCGGCGCGAGGCCTTCCCGCTCCTGGCCGCGGCCGTGTGCCTGGTGGCCTTTGGCGCGGCCCTGGCGCTCTCGTTCCTGGCCCAGATGACCGCGCAGTACGTGTTCGTCCTGCTGCCCTGGGTGGCGCTGCTCGCGGCGACACTGGTGGTCGCCCCGGCGGCCCCCTCCGCGGGCGCCCCGCGGGTCTCGCCGGTGCTGTTGGCGCTCCTGGTCCTGCCGCTGCTCGCCGAGTCGATGCTCCTCCTCACCCAGGGGCATGCGGGGCGGGCGCGATGGCGCGAGGCCTACGAGTACGTCGCCGAGCGCCGGCAGCCGGGCGATCTCCTGGTGGGCCACGCCTCGAAGCTCGGGGAGCTGTACCTCGGCCAGGGCTCGACCGACCTGCGCAACCCGGTGCGCGTCTCCTCGCTGAACTACTTCTTCACCCGCGCGCCGCGCCACTGGAACCGCCGCCAGCGCACGGTCTGGGTCGTCTACCGCCCGCAGTGGTTGGCGGAGCTGCGCCCCGCCGACCAGATCGCGGTGCAGCGCTGGCTGCGCGAGGAGTGCCACCTCGTGCGCCGCTTCGAGGTCGATGCCCAGGGCCGCGACCTCGACCTCGAGGTCTATCTCCGCCCGTGACGGACGATCAGTCGCCCTGCACGCGGCCCATGAAGTCGCCGGTGTCGGTGTTGACCTTGATCTTGTCGCCGACCTGGATGTGGAGCGGGACCTTGACCATCATGCCCGTCTCGACGATCGCTTCCTTCTTGACGTTGGTCGCCGTGTTGCCCTTGACCGCGGCCTCGGACTCGGTGACGGTCAGCTCGACCGTCGTGGGCAGCAACACGTCGATCGGGGTCGCTCCGTGGAAGGTGACCTCGATGGTCGTGTTCTCCTTCACGTAGCCCATGCGGTCGGCGACCAGCTCGTCGGGCAGCGGGAACTGCTCGTAGTTCTCCGTGTCCATGAACATGTAGTCGCCGCTGGGCTCCTTGTAGAGGTACTCGCAGCGCTTGCGGTCCAGGTAGGCCACCTCGAAGGAGTCCGAGGAGCCGGCGCGGATCTGACCCGAGGAGCCCGTGCGCAGGTTCTTGGTCTTGATGTGGATGATGGCCCGCAGGTTGCCCGGCGTGTGGTGGTGGTACTCGGTGATCAAGAGCAGGTCGCCATCTTTCTCGATGACGGCCCCTTTGCGCAGGTCGGTGGCCCGGACGCCCATGGGTCGATTCGGCTGGTTCGGAGGGTGGCTGGCGGGGAAGGGCCCGGGGGCCCGTGGGGGGCGAGAGGGTACGAAACCGCCCGCGCCGTAGGAATCGCCCGCGCCACGGGACGCTGCGCCGGGGCGACGCGCGGCCGCGCGGCGAGCGGGGTCAGAAGGCCTTGCGCTGGCTCGAGGAGGGGATGCCGAGCATCTTGCGGTACTTCGTGACCGTGCGCCGCGCGATGCGGATGTCGTCGCGCTCGGCCAGGAGGTCGGCGAGCTGATCGTCGGAGAGCGGGTTCTCCGCGTCCTCCTGGGCCACCAGCTCCTTCAGGCGCTGGTGCACGCTGACCTGGCTGGCGACTTCCCCCGAGCCGGTCTGCGTGCCCCCGGTGAAGAAGAACTTGAGCGGGAAGATCCCCCGCGGAGTCTGGGCGTACTTGCCGCTCACCGCGCGGCTGACGGTCGAGATGTGCACGCCGACCGCGTCCGCGACCTCCTGCATGCGCAGGGGTTGGAGGAACGTGAGGCCCCGGTCGAGGAACGGCCGCTGGCGCTCGAAGATCGACGTGCCGATGCGCAGCAGGGTGCTCTGGCGTTGTTGGAGGGCGTCGATGAACCAACGCGCCGACTCGAGGCGCTTGCGCAGCCACAGCTCGACCGGGTCGCCTTTTCGGGCGCGGCGCAGCATGTCGCGGTAGGCGGCCGAGAGGGTCAGCTCGGGCACGGTCTGGCGCTCGAGCCGCACCTGGTAGTCGCCGTCGATCTCCTCGACGATCACGTCCGGGGTGATCACCGCCGCGCGCGACTCGCCGTAGTCGGCCGCCGGGGTCGGATCGAGGTGGCGCAGGAGCTCGATGGCCTCCTTGACCTCCTCGAGCGAGGCTCCGGTGGCCTTGGCGATGCGCGGGAGGCGGTTCGACTGCACGTCCTCGAGGTGATCGGAGACGACCGTGCGCACGAGCGACCCGGAATCGCCCTGGGCGTCGAGCTGGTAGAGCAGCGCCTGGCGCAGGTCGGCGGCCCCCAGGCTCGGGTGCACGAGCTCGCGCAGCTTGGCGAGCACGCCTTCGATCTCCTCGGGGGTCACGGGCTCGCCCTCGACCTCGTGGGAGGCGAGCGCCGCGAGCTCGGCGCGGTCCGCGGTCAGGTATCCGCGTTCGTCGAGCGACCAGATCAGGTGCTCGGCCAGCGACCGCTCGCGGGGCTCGAGGTCGAGCATGACGAGCTCCTCCATGAGCGCCTCGGGCAGGCTCTTGGGGAGTTCCGGCGTGTTCTGCATCGCCAGGAACTTGCGGTCCTCGTCGTCGCCCTCGGCGGCGCGCGGGCGCGAGTTGCCGTCGCCGTAGTCGCGCTCGAGGCGCTCCATCTGCTCGAGGAACCGTTCGACGCGCGCGCGCTCGGGATCCGGGGCCTCGCCCGGCAGCGGGCGCTCGCCTTCCTCGGCCTCGGCCTCGAGGCGCTCGAGCATCGGATTCTCGACCAGTTCCTGCTCGATCCGCTCCTGCAGGTCCACGGTCGGCAACTGCAGGATCTTCATCGCCTGGATCATCTGCGGCGACTGCAGCAGACGTTGATCCAGGCGGGCCGACTGGGAGAGGTTGAGCTTCACGGGCGAGGAGGGCCGCCGGGAGCGGGCGGGCGCGGTGCGCGGCCCGAGTATAGGCCAGGGGCCGGGCCCCTCGCGCGCCGCTGGCGGGGAGGGAGCGTCAGGGGACCTCGAGCACCAGGGCGGGGGCGCCGTCGGGATCGGGGGCCAGGAGCTCGGTGGGGCCGCCGCCGACGCGCGCTCCGCCGGCGCCCGCGCGCAGGCGGCGCACCGGGAGTTGCACCGCACCCAGGCGCGCCTCGTGCGCGGCGCGCACCTCGGATCCGGGCGTGGAGGCGATCCAGTACGTGCCCTCCAGGCGCTCCCCGGCGAGCACGCCGTGCCAGGCCAGCCCGTCGAAGGCGCGCTGCACGATCGGCAGGGGCATCCAGGTGTCGGGCGCGATCTGCGCGTCGTAGTCGACGAGCCAGGTGCGCTCGCGCCCCGCGCGCACAGCCACCTGCGCGCCGTGGGTCAGGGGCAGGGAGACGCGCAGGTCGCCCAGGCGCAGGGTCGCGCGGCGCGTCGCCAGGCGCGGAGCCTCGTGGGCCGCGGCGAGCTCGAGCAGCGCTCGCAGCGCGCTCCCGTCGCCGCGCTCGACCAGGGCCAGGCGGTCGGTGAAGGTCGGATAGTCGGTGCGGCGCGGATCGGCGCCGAGCCCGGCGGCGAGGCTCGCGGGGGGCAGGGCCTCGAACACCCGCGGCAGGCGCGCCTCGAGGCCGGTGGCCACGAACCCATCGGCCTCGAGCCCCGGGAGCTCGCGCGGCGTCCGCGCCAGCAGGCTCAGGTCGAGCAGCTCCCAGCCGGGTCCGCTGGCCGGCTCGCCGTCGGGCTGCGTGCCCAGCCGCAACCACAGCGTCCAGCGCGGGACCTCGAGCTCGAGGCCCTCGAGGTCGATGCGCACGAACTCGCCCGAGCCGACCGCGGCGGCGAACGCGACCTGCACGGAGTCCACGATGGGTTGCTCGACCAGGCCCAGGTCCGGGGTGCCCGGGTCGAATCGATCGATGCGCGCGAGCTCCGCGAGGTCGAGGAAGCCCTCGACGTGCACCAACGTCCCGCGCGCGGCGCGGGACGCGACCAGGTGCAGGGTGTGGCCCAGGTGCACGCGGCCGATGATCGGCGCGGCCACGCCGCTGTCGCTCGCGACCTCGACCTGGTAGGCGGCGAGGAAGGGGCGGCTCTCGCGGCGTCCCAGGAAGAGCGGCTCGCCCGAACGCGCGCTCGCGCGCCAGGCGAGGCCCTGTTCGCGGGCCCGCTCGCCCCCGGGGGGCGCCGCGCCCGGCGCCGGCGCCGGCCCCCCGTCCGGGGCCCCGCCGGGTACGAGCCAGGCCTCGACCTCGATCGCGAGGCGTTCGCCGGCGCGCTCGAGGCGCTCGAGGCGCTCGCGCAGGGCCTCGAGCGCCTCCCGCGGACCGCGCGCGACCAGGCCCGAGCCGGCCGGCAACACGCTCAGGCCCGCTCCCGCGCGCCGCGCCTCCTCCTGCACCAGTCCCAGGAGCAGGCTCGCGGGCAAGGCCGCGGACAGCGCGCGAGCCCCGTCCCCGGAACGTGTCCGGAGCCGGGGCTCGCGGGCGAGGTCCAGGTGCTCGCCCCGCAGCAGGGGTTCGGGCAGGCCGGCGATGGCGGGTTCGCGCGAGATGCCGGGCAGGGGCAGGTGGATCCAGCCGTCCTGCGGCGCGACCAGGGCGAGGGTCAGGGCGATTCCGATCATGGGACCTCGGGCAGGACGGAGACGGGACGGGGAACTCGGCCCCGGGTGCGAGCTGCACGCCGCAGGGTAGCGGCGGCGCGCCGCCGGGCAGTGCCTGCGCAAGGAAGGGTAGTGGCGGCGGGGGGGCCGGACTACCGCGGCCCCGGTGCGTGCACGGCGGGGGGCGATCGGATATCCCTTGTGCCGTGGGAGAACGTTGGCTCGACATCCGTGGTCCGGGGCGCGTGTGGCGCAGCGAGCTCGCCCCGGGACTGAACCGCCTCGGTGGACCCGGCTGCGAGGTCGAGATCCCGGGCACGGCCGGGTCCGAGCTGCACCTGTGGGACGACCCGCCCCGGCTGGTGCACGTCGGCGGCCAGACGCGCCCCGAGTTCGAGGGGCGCGCGGTGGAGGAGCTCGACCTCGTCCCCGGGGCGCGCTTCACCTGGGCCGGGCACGAGTTCGTCTTCGGCAGCGCCGCGCCGCGCGCCGCCCTGCAGGAGATCCCGCTGACCGAGGCCCTGCCCGCCAAGGCGCCGGCCCCGTCCGCCGCCGGTCCGGCCCCGCGGGCCTGGACCGCGGTGCGCGCCGGGATGCTCGCCGAGCTGGGCCTGGCCGACCGGCAGGTCGTGCAGCGCTGGCAGGACGCCGTCGTGCGCGGCGAGTTCGACCCGCTCGCCGCGGCCCAGGAGCTGGTGCGTTCCTCCCCCGTCCCCGAGGACGACCCGCGCTTGGCGGAGCGCAGCGCGCGCCTGCTGCGCGACTTCCTGATGTCGTCCATGCAGCGCGGGGCCCGCGGCGCGGGACGCAAGGCGCGCAACGTCGCCCGCACCGGCCTGGCGATGATCCTGGCCCAGGGCCTGGCGATCCTCGCCTACACCCTGGTCCTGTTCGTGATCGCCCTGCTCACGAGGGTGAAGTGGGGCTTCTCGCTCGACCGGCTGCTCGACGGGGTCGCCGGACGCTGAATCCCCGCTCCCGCCCCTCCCATGCACGACCCCCGAAGCACCCCGGGCGCCCCCGGCGCGGGTCCCGCCGAGCGCGGGAGCGCGCCGTCCGTCCCGCGCGAGGTCTACTCGCTGGCCCAGATCCAACACCTGGCGCGGGTCGAGTTCGCGCGCGCCCGGCGCTACGCCTATCCGCTGGTCGCGTTCGAGCTGGCGGTCGATCGCCTCGGCCACCTGCGGGACGTGTTCGGCTACGAGCTGAAGGAGGACGTGCTGGGGCGCGTGATCGAGCTCGTGCTGGCCGCCACCCGCGGCAGCGACCTGCTCGGCCGGCTGCCCGACGATCGGCTGCTGCTGCTCGTGCCCCACGTCGACCCGCGGGGGGCGGACGTGTTGGCGCAGCGCCTGCTGGGCGGCGCGCGCAAGCTGGCCTTCGCGCACGCCGGCCGCACGCTCGAGGTGACGCTCTCGATCGGCGGGAGCTGGACCCAGGGGGGCGAGTTGCTCTTCTTCGACGCCTTGCTGGAGAGCGCCGGGGAGGCGCGCGCCGAGGCCGCCGCGGCGGGCGGCGACCGCTACGTCGCCCGCGCGCCGGACGGGACGCCCGCGCCATGAAGGTGCTGCTCGCGGACGACGAACCGACGATCGCTGTGACCCTGGGGGACGCGCTGAGCGAAGCGGGCTACGAGGTCATCGCCGCGTCGACGACGGACGGCGCCCTGGCGGCCCTCGAGCGCGAGGCGCCGGGCGTGGTCCTGACCGACGTGCGCATGCCCGGCAAGGGGGGCATGGCGGTGCTCGAGCGCTCCATGCAGCTCGACCCGCGCCGGCCGGTGATCCTGATGACCGGCTACGCGAGCCTGGAGCAGGCCCAGGCGGCGGTCGCGCTCGGGGCGCGCATCTACGTCCAGAAACCCTTCCAGAACCAGGCCGTCGTGCAGCTCGTCGAGACCTTCGCGCGCCTGATCTCGCTCGAGGAGGAGAACCTGCGCCTGCGCGAGCGGCTGGGCGGCGCGAGCGACTTCGAGGGCATCGTCGGGCGCTCGGAGGCCATGCGCGCGGTGTTCGCGCGCGTCGAGACCGTGGCCCCCAGCGACGCCACGGTCCTGATCCAGGGCGAGAGCGGCACCGGCAAGGAACGCATCGCCCAGGCGATCCACGCCCGCAGCGCGCGCCGCTCGGGGCCCTTCGTAGCGATCTCCTGCGCCGCGTTGCCGGAGTCGTTGCTCGAGGCGGAGCTCTTCGGCCACGAGAAGGGCGCCTTCACCGACGCCCGCAAGGAGCGCCGCGGGCGCTTCGAGTTGGCCGACGGCGGCACGCTGTTCCTCGACGACATCGACGACATGCCCTTGGCCGTGCAGGTCAAGCTCCTGCGCGTGTTGCAGGAGCGCTCCTTCGAGCGCCTGGGGGCGGAGTCCTCGCGCAGCGTCGACATCCGGGTGGTGGCGGCGACCAAGGTGTCCCTGCGGCAACTCGTGCGCGAGGGGCGCTTCCGCGAGGACCTCTTCTACCGCATCAACGTCGTGCCGGTGGAGCTGCCCCCGCTGCGCGCCCGCGCGGGGGACGTGCCCCTGCTGGCGGCGCACTTCGTCGAGCGCTACCGCGGGACGCGGCGCTACTCGCTCTCGCGCGCGACGCTCGCGACGCTCGAGCGCTACCCCTGGCCGGGCAACGTGCGCGAGCTCGAGAACGCCGTGCAGCGCGCCATCGCGCTGGCGGGGGAACGCTCGGAGCTGGCCGCCGAGGACCTGCTGCCCCTCGACCCGCGCTGGCGCGGCGCGACCGAGGTCTCGGACGAGGTACGGCCCCTGCGCGAGGTCCTGCGCGAGGCCGAGATCGCGCACATCCGGCGCGCCCTGGAGGCGACCGGCGGCCACCGCTCCCAGACCGCCGAGCTGCTCGGGATCTCGCGCAAGGTGCTGTGGGAGAAACTGCGCGACTACGGGGTGGACGCCCCGGGTGATGCCTGAGGCCCTGCCCCCGCGCGCCGAACGCGGACCGCTGCCCGCGGGCTCGGTCGAGGTGGACCTTCCCCCGGGCAGCCTGGTCGTCGCGGACCTGCACCTCGACCCCGCCGACCCCGCTGCGGTCGAGCCCTTCGCCGCGCTGTGCGCGCGCATCGCGGGCATCCCGCGCCTGGTCGTGCTCGGCGACCTCTTCGACGCCTGGGTGGGGCCGGCGCACCTGTCCCTGGCGGGCGCCGCGCGGGCCGTGCGCGCCCTCGCCGACCTCGCGCGCGCCGGCACCGCGATCGAGGTCGTGCACGGCAATCGCGACTTCCTGCTCGACGCGGCCTTCGAGCGCGCCTCGTCGGCGCGCGTCCATCCGGCGGGCCTGCTCGCGCGTCTGGCCGCGAGCGGCGAGCGCGTGTTGCTCCTGCACGGTGACGAGCTGTGCACCGCCGACCGCGGCTACCAGCGTCTGCGCCGCGTCGTGCGTTCGCGCCTGGTGCGGGGCGCCGCGCCGCGCGTGCCGCTGCCCCTGGCCCTGTGGGTGGCGCGGCGCCTGCGGCGCGCGTCGACCGAGGCGCTGCGCGCCAAGCCGCCCGAGGAGAAGCGGATGCAGCGGGACGCGGCCCTGCGCGCGGCCGCGGAGGCGGGCGCCGCGTGGCTCGTCTGCGGACACGCCCACGAGGCGCGCGACGAACGGCTCCCCGAGGGTCGGCGATGGATCGTGCTGGACGCCTTCGGCGGCGAGCGCGACGCCCTCGCGATCGACGCGCAGGGGCGGCCCGGGCTGTGCTCGGCGCGCGCCCAGGGCGCCTCGTGCGGGCCGCGCGCGGAGGGTACGATCGCGCCGATGGACCCTGGGAGCGCACCCCCCGAACCGCTCGTGGTCGCCATCGACGGGCCCGCGGCCTCGGGCAAGTCCTCGGTCGGGCGGCGCGTGGCCAGGCGCCTGGGCCTGGCCTTCCTCGACACGGGGCTGCTCTACCGCGCGGCGGCCCTGGCGGTGGTCCGCGGTGGCGTCGACCCCGCGGACGGCGCGGCCTGCGCGGCGGCGCTGCGCGACCTCCAGCTCGAGTTCGACCCCGAGGGGCGCCTGCACGTCGACGGGCGGCTGGCGGACCTACGCTCCGACGCGGTCGAGCGCGTCGTCTCCCAGGTCGCGGCGCACCCCGAGGTGCGGCGCGAGCTGCTGCCCGTGCAGCGCTCCCTGGCCGAGAGACTGGGCGGGGTCGTGGCCGTCGGCCGCGACGTGACGACGGTGGTCTTCCCGGGGACGCCGCACAAGTTCTACCTGGAGGCGAGCGTCGCCGAACGCGTCCGCCGACGGCTGCTCGAGCGCCGCGCCAGCGGCGCGCCGGTGGACGAGGAGGCGATCGCCGCGGGCATCCGCGCCCGAGACCTGCGCGACTCGACGCGCGCGGACGCGCCCCTCGAGCGCCACCCCGAGGCGCAGCTCGTCGACACCGATCGAATGGGGCTCGACGAGGTCGTCGAGCGTGTCCTGGCGGGGATCGCCGCGCGATGAGCGATCCGACCCCCGCAGCGCGAGAGGGTCGCGAGCCGACGTCGGCCGCGGCCGCGCCGCTGGTCGAGAAGACCTGGGTCTACCACGTGGGCCTGGTCTTCTGTTGGCTGTTGACCCGCGTCTGGCACCGCGCCCGCATCCGCGGCCGCGAGCACCTGCCCGCGGGCGGCTTCCTGCTGGTCGCCAACCACCAGTCCTTCAGCGACATCCCGGCCCTGGGGGTCACCCTCTGGCGCCACGCCGCGTTCGTCTACCGCGACAGCCTGCGCGCCTCGCGCTTCCTGGCCTGGTTCACGGACCGCTGCGGCGCGATCCCGATCCAGCGCGGGGCCGCGGATCGCGCCGCGCTGAGGGCCATGCAGGAGCACCTGGCGGCGGGGGATTGCGTGGTGGTCTTCCCCGAGGGCACGCGCAGCGCCGACGGCCGGATGGCGCCGTTCCGGGGCGGGGTGCTCGTGGCGGCCCGCAAGGCCGGGGTGCCCCTGGTCCCGGCCGCGATCCGGGGGGGCTGCCAGGCCTGGCCGCGCACTCGGACCCTGCCCCGCCCGCGGCGCATGTCGGTCGAGGTCGGGCCGCCGATCGACCCCTCCGCGCCCGACGCCCTGGAGCGGCTCCAGGCGGCCATCGCCGGGCGGGTCGGGGACGGGCGCTTCGGCGGGGGGCCGGCGGAGCGGGCCGGGGGGGCGGAGGGGGCCGGGTCGGGGATCGATATCCGGAGCGCCGGCCTCTAGACTCTGTGGCTCGGTTCGCGCCGTGCGAACCGTCCCGGAGCCCCGCCCCCGCGAGGATCCCGCCCGGCCGATCGGCACTCGATCGCGCGGGGCGGCGGACCTGGCGGCTCGCCCCCGTGGGCGCGGTCGCGCTCCGTGCACGCTCCTCCCCTGGTCCACCCCTGCAAGCCGCCACGCCCGCGTCCGCCAACCCCATGCCCTCCGCATCCCGCATCAAGCGCTTCGACCTCGCCCCCGAGGAACTCGACGCCAAGCTCGCCACCGCGCTCCAGGGATTCTCCCTGAACGAGTTCGACGACGTCCTCGCCACCTCGGTCATCGACGTGCAGCCCGGCACGATCGTGATCGCCACCGTCGACTCGGTCGACGAGAAGACCAAGTTCGTGGTCATGGACATCGGCGGCAAGTCCGAGGGCCAGATCCCGCTCTCGGAGTTCGGCGACGTCCTGCCCCAGAAGGGTCAGAAGTTCGAGGTCTTCTACGAGGGCGAGGACTCGGTCGACAACGCGGCCGTGCTCTCCAAGCGTCGCGCCGATCGCCTGCGCGCCTGGGAGCGGGTCTCGACCAAGTACAACGAGGGCGACGAGATCAACGGCGTCGTCGTGCGCAAGATCAAGGGCGGTCTGCTGGTCGACGTGGAGGGCGTGAACGTCTTCCTGCCCGCCAGCCAGGTCAACCTGCGCCGCACCCACGACATCTCCGACTTCATCGACGAGCCCATCCGCGCGCGGATCATCAAGATCGATCCCGAGCGCATGAACATCGTCGTCTCGCGCCGCAAGCTGCTCGAGGAGGAGCGCCAGCGCCTGAAGGAGAACCTGCTCGAGGAGATCCAGGAGGGCCAGGTCCGCACCGGCACGATCAAGAACGTGGCCGACTTCGGCGTGTTCGTCGACCTGGGCGGCATCGACGGTCTGCTGCACATCACCGACATGTCCTGGGGGCGCATCAACCACCCCTCGGAGATGGTGCACATGGACCAGGAGATCGAGGTCGTCGTGCTGCGCGTCGACCGCGACCGCGAGCGCATCGCGTTGGGCCTCAAGCAGAAGTCCGCGTCGCCCTGGGAGGGCATCGAGAAGCGCTACCCGATCGGCTCCAAGCACAAGGGCGAGGTGGTGAACATCATGTCCTACGGCGCCTTCGTGAAGCTCGAGGAAGGCATCGAAGGCCTGGTCCACATCTCCGAGATGTCCTGGACCCGGCGCATCAACCACCCCTCGGAGCTGGTCAAGACCGCCGATCCGGTCGAGGTGGTCGTGCTCGAGATCGACCACGACAAGCAGGAGATCTCGCTCGGCATGAAGCAGGCCGAGACGAACCCCTGGGACATGGTCGACGAGCACTACCCGGTCGGCACGATCATCGAGGGCACGGTGCGCAACCTGACCTCGTACGGCGCCTTCGTCGAGATCGAGGAGGGCATCGACGGCCTGC
The DNA here is from genome assembly GCA_964394665.1 of uncultured Planctomycetaceae bacterium. Lineage (GTDB taxonomy): Bacteria > Planctomycetota > UBA1135 > UBA1135 > CAYMYN01. The sequence continues at coordinate 24,590 of CAYMYN010000034.1, read as the reverse complement.
TGCACATCTCGGACATGAGCTGGACCAAGAAGGTCACGCACCCCAACGAGGTGGTGAAGAAGGGCGACCGCCTGCAGTGCGTCGTGCTCTCGGTCGACAAGGACAAGAAGCGCATCGCGCTCGGCAAGAAGCAGCTCACCCCCGACCCGTGGCTCGAGGAACTGCCCAACAAGTTCCACGTCGGCGACCTGCTCTCGGGCTACGTCACCAAGACCACCAGCTTCGGCGCCTTCGTCAAGCTCGAGGAAGACCTCGAGGGCCTGCTGCACATCTCCGAGCTCTCCGATCACAAGATCGGATCGCCCGAGGAGGTCCTGCGGCCGGGCATGAAGGTCGAGGTGCGCGTGATCCGCGTCGACATGGAGGAGCGCAAGATCGGGCTCTCGTTCGTGCACTCGGACTTCGAGGAGAACGCGCGCATCCTCGATCAGATGCGCAAGGACCGCGAGGCCGGCAACCCCGCCGGCGAGAACCCCGGCTCGCAGGCCTGAGCGGGCCGGAGGGTTCCGATCCCCGACTCCCGACGAGCCCGCGGCCCGGCGGCCGAGCCGTGGCGGGACGCGCCCGAGGTCCTCGGGCGCGCCGCCCCGGCGGGCGCGCGGGCGGGGAGACACCTGCTCCTGGGGGCGCTGACGGCGGCCGGGCTCCTGCTCGGCGCCTGCGGCGCCCCCGGGCGTTCCGGGGCGCCCCCGGAAACGGGCCCGGATCCCTTCGACGCGACGCGCCTGGAAGGCTCGATCCCGCCCGAGCACCTGCCGGCGCTGGAGGCACTCGAGCGCGAGGTCCTGGCGGGCGACGACGCCACCGCGCGCGCCATCCTGCGGCGGCTCCTGGCGCGCGGGCCGGAGGGTCCGACGCTCGAGCTCGCCCGGGGCTTCGAGCGCATCCTCGACGGCCGCGAGGTCGCCCGCAGCCTGGCGCTCACCGTGACCGCGCACGAGCTCCCCGGGCGGGCCGGGCGCTATCGCCTGGAGCTCGTGTTGCACTCGACGGGCGCCGAGCCCCTGGTGCTGCGGCCGGGGCCCGCGCGCCTGGTGCGCCGCCTGCACCTGGTCGACGCCGAGGGCGGCGAGCGGCGCCGCTCCGGCGAGGTCCCCCTGCCGCCCCTCGGACCCTGGACCATCGAGCCCGGTGGACGCATCCCCGTCGCGCTCGGGGAGGACGACCTCGAGGCCGTCCAAGCCGCCCTGGCGGTGCGCGTGACCTGGGAGCTCCTCTTCCTGGCCGGCGAGGTGCGGCGCGGGACACGTTGGTTGCCCGTGCGGCGTCTCGCGGCGAGCCCCGCGGTGCACGTCCTCCTGGCCGGCGACCTGCCCTCCGAGCCGGTCGACGCGGGGGAGCTGGCGCGTTACGTGCGCGCGGGTCGCGTGCACCGCGCCGCGGCCCTGGAGCGCGCGGTGCGCGTGCCGCCCGCCGAGTACCCGCGGGCGCTCGAGGAGCTGGCGCGGGAACACGCGCGCCTCAACCGCGTGGCCCTGGAGGAGTTGCTCCCGGCCCTGCGTTGGTTGGCCGCCGAAGGGGGCCCGACGGGGGGCGTCTCCGTGTGGTGGGCCTGGCTCGCGGACCTCGCGCGCGCCGCGGAGCAGGCCGAGGGCGCGCTCGACATGCCCGCGCCCAGGCGTTGAAGTGGGAGCCAGCTCCGAACGTCGAGCGCATTCCCGCATGAGCACCGCCCACGAGCCCTCGCCCGCCGACCCGCGCGTCGAGCAGCACCTGGCCACCTTCCGCCGCGACACGCTGGACCTCGTCGACGAGCGGGCGCTCGCCGCGCGCATCGCGACCGGTCTGCGAGAGGGGCGCGGCCTGCGGGTCAAGTTCGGCATGGATCCCACCAGCCCGGACCTGCACGTGGGGCACGCGGTGCAACTCCTCAAGCTGCGCGACCTGCAGCAGCTCGGGCACCAGATCGTGCTGATCGTGGGCGACGCCACGGCGATGGTGGGGGACCCCAGCGGACGCAACAAGCTGCGGCCGCAGCTCACGCGGGCCGAGGTCGAGGCGAACCTCGTCACGTACACCAACCAGGCCTCGAAGGTGCTCGATCTCTCGCGCACGGAGGTGCGGCGCAACTCCGAGTGGTTCGACGCCATGGGCTTCGAGGACATCCTGCGCCTGGCGGGCAAGATGACCGTGGCCCAGATGATCGAGCGCGACACCTTCCAGGAGCGCATGCGCGCCAAGGAGCCGATCGGGCTGCACGAGCTGCTCTACCCCTTGATGCAGGGCTGGGACTCGGTCGTCGTGCGCGCCGACCTCGAGCTCGGCGGCACCGATCAGCTCTTCAACCTGCTCGTCGGCCGCACCCTCCAGGAGCGCGAGGGCCAGGCTCCGCAGATCGTCATGACCCTGCCGCTGCTGGTGGGGCTCGACGGGCGCAAGATGAGCAAGTCCTACGGCAACACCGTGGGCTTCACCGACGAGCCCGCCGATCAGTTCGGGAAGGTCATGTCGATCGAGGACGGCGCGATGGCCGTCTGGTACCGGCTCCTGACGCGCCTGGGCGAGGAGGAATCGGCCGCGATCCTCGCCGGCCACCCACGCGAGGCCAAGGCGCGCCTGGCGTTCGAGCTGACGCGCTTCTTCCACGGCGCCGAAGCGGCCCAGGCCGCCCGCGAAGCCTTCGACCGGCTGTTCCGCGACCGCGAGGTGCCCGCGGACGTGCCCGAGGCCCGCTGGCCCGCCGCCGGCCCCTTGCCCCTGGCGAACCTGCTGCACGAGCTGGGACTCGCGATCTCGACCTCGGACGCGCGCCGCAAGGTCCAGCAGGGCGGCGTGCGCCTCGACGGCGGCGTGGTGACGGACCCCCTGCGCAGCATCGAGCCCCCGGCGGCCGAGCTGCTGGTCCAGGTCGGCAAGCGCAGCTTCGTGCGCCTGCGGCCCTGACGGGTCCAGTGTGGGGCAGGGGCTCCCACGCTCTGCGCGACGGCCACCTGCGGCGACCCGGACAGGGCGGTCGATGGGGCCCCGGGCTCGGTCCTTTGCCCGCGGGGTCAGCGGTAGCTGCCCGAGAAGCGCAGCACGACCGCGCTCGGCCCCTCGGCCTCCTCGATCGCGAGGCGCACGGAGCCGGCGAAGCGGGGGCGGGGCAGGTCCCCGACGACGACCAGGTGCACCTTCCACTCCTGGGCCCGGCCCAGGGAGTCGGGGGTGACAGGCTCGAGCTCCACGCTCAGGGCGTCGCTCTCCACGCCCTCGACGCGCGCGTCGTGGACCACGATGCGCCGGCCCGGGACGAGCGAGACGACGCGCGCCTCGCCGCGCGCGGTCTCGCCCGGGGTGAGCGCGCCCAGGGAGAGCAGGGCGGGCCGCGGGATGATGTCGTCCACGATCCTGCCGCGCACCGGCACGAGCACCTCGCGTGGGCCGCTCCCGGCTTCGGCCTCGGCGCCCTCCTCGACCACCTCCAGGCGCACCTCGCCCTGGTAGGGTCCCTTGGGCAGGCCGGGTGGCAGCTCGATCCGCAGGTCCCACACCGGCTGGCCGAAGCTCTCGTGTGCATCGATCTCGGCCGCGAGTTCGGGGCTGGCGTTCGAGATGCCGACCACGCGCAAGGTGGAGCTGCGGACGGCGCGGATCGCCGTCGCCTTGGTCCAGGCCCCGCCGTTGACAGGCACGTCGCCGAAGTCGACCTCGCGCGGGGTCACCTGCAGGGGCGCGTCGACGAAGATCGAGAGCTCGAAGTGCAGGTAGGCGCTGCGCGGCGAGTCGGTCGTGAGGTGCGCCGTCGCGAGCCAGAAGGTGTTCTTCTGCGGGGCGTGGGCCGTGTCGATGGCGAGCTCGAGCTCGAGCACGCCGCGCGGGGGCACCACGGCCAGGGTGTCCGGCGTCTGGAGGAAGATCGACTCGGGCTCGCGGCCCGGAACCAGGAGGCGCAGGCTGGGCGTGGTGCAGCCGCAGGCGGTCTGCAGGCGCAGCACGCGCAGCGGCTCGGGGTCGGTGTTCTCGAGTCGGAAGGTGTGGCGCGCGATCTCGCCCTCCGGCACGCGGCCGAGGAGCCGATAGAAGGGCCGTTCGTCCGCGGGCTCGAGCACGGTCAGGCCGCGCGGTTCGGTGGCCGACGGGGCCGGCTCCTCGCCGCCGCAGGCGACCAGGAACAGAACGCAGCCAGCGGCGAGGGCGGAACGCATGGGACTCTCGGTTCCCCGGCGGCGGGGGGAAGGAGCCTAAGCGTCCGAGCGCGCGCGGTCACCGTCTTTGTGGCGTGGGCCGCGCGAGGCCCAGCACGCGCGCGTCGCGGCTCCCCAGGCGTGCGGCTTCCCGGGCGTGATCGAGGGCCCGCGGGGAGCCCTGGGCGTGGGCGCGCAGCGCCAGGATCCCGTGGCCGAGCCGCTCGGCGGAGCGCCGCTCCTCGGAGCCCGGCGGCAGGAGCTGGGCCAGGTTGAGGTGCACCTGCCCGGCGTGGGGCAAGTGCGCGTACTCGCGGGCGAGCTCGCGCGCGCGCTCGAGCTCTCCGCGGCGCAGGGCCAGGGCCACGCGGTTCTCGGCCGCCTCGGGGTAGAGCGCGTCGAGCTCGAGGGCCCGCGCGTACGCCCGGTCCGCCGCGCTCCACAGCTCCTCCCCGCCCGGATCGCCCGGAGGTCGGGCGCGCGCGTCACGCTCGTGGGCCAGTCCCAGGAGGTAGGCGGCGCGCGGATCGGTGCCCAGCTCGAGGGCGCGCTCGAGCAGGGTGACGGCCCGCGCGGGATCGGCCTCCGCGGCGAGCAGCAGGTGCGCCTGCTGCACGAGGCCGTCGCCCGGCGTCACCAAGCGCCGACCCGCGAGGTTGGGGCCCGCGCACAGCACCGCCGCGGCGAGGCCCAGGCCGAGCTCGCCGCGCGTCGGTCGGCGCGCGAGGGCGAGTCCGGCCGCGACGCACGCCAGGGGCAGGGCCGGGAACCGGTAGCGCGCCGCCGCCACCAGCAGCACGTTGGCGAGCAGCACCCCGAGCAGCGCGAGGGCCAGCGTGGGAGGCGGGCGGCGCGCGAGGCCGATCAGGGCCAGGGGCAACACCAGGGCCCAGCTCGAGAGCAGGAGCCGCGCGGGCCCGAAACGCTCGAGCCCGTGGCGGAAGTCCGCGGAGGCCACGATCTCGGTGCGCTGCAGGAAGAGGTAGGCCTTGCGCGCGAGCACCCGCAGGAAGCCGATCGGATCCGCCGCGATGGCCCGCGCCAGCAGCCGCAGGTGTTCGCGGTCGGTGCTGCCGAGCGGCCCGTCCGCGTCCTGCGCGAAGACCGCGTCGAGGCGCAGGCGATCGTAGGCGGGGCCGGGGCGCAGGTCGGTGAAGCCAGTGCGCGCGGGGTCGTTGCCCAGGCGCAGATTGAGCGCTCCGCCCTCGGGGATCGAGCGGGCGCCGAAGGCCAGGCACAGGGCCAGCGCGGCACCCGCCCCCCCGAGCGCCGCGGGAGAGCGCCGCAGCGCCGCGCGCGCGAGCAGCAGCCCCGCGGGCAGCAGCAGATCGATGCGCGCGAAGGGCGCCGCGCCGAGCAGGACTCCCGCCAGGAGCCGCCGCCCGGGCCCGCGATCCTCGAGCTCGAGCGCCGTTCCCCCCGCGAGCAGGAGCGCGGCGACCAGCGTCTCGAGCGGCTGCACGCCGAAGGCGTACACGCTCCCCGAGAGGGTGTAGAGCGCGCCGGCCGCGAACGCGGCGCGCTCGCCGCCGATCCGTCGCGCGCAGGCCAGCACCGTGCAGAGCAGCACCACGGAGCTCGCCAGCCCGAGCAGGGCCACGGTCCAGGCCGCGTGGAACCCGATGCCCAGCAGGGGCCCGAGTAGGGCGGCGTACAGCGGGCTCTTGGTCTCGAAGGGGCCCGCCGATCCGGTGCGCGCCAGCGAGAGGACCTCGGCGCCGTCGACGACGCCCTCACCGCCGAAGGGCCCCTCGATCCAGGCCCAGGCCGCCCAGACGAAGAGCGCCGCGTGGAGCAGCACGAGCGCGAGGCCGCGGCGCCAGAAGCCCCCCATGTCGGCGGTCAGCGCTCGAGCAGCCCGGCGGCGAGGATCGCGTCGGCGAAGGTGCGCGCGATCAGGTCGGCGCCCTCGTCGGTGACGTGCACCTCGGAGGTGAACAGGCTGTCCTGCCCGCCGCGTTCGGCCCGTTGTTCGGCCAGGCGCTGGGCCAGGGCCCCCTGCACGTCGACCAGCGGCAGCCCGCGGCGCTCGGCCACGCGGCGCACGAGGGCGGTGACGTAGTCGAAGGCCCGCAGTTGATCGGCGGCGGATTGGGGGTTGATGCGCTCGACGTCCTCGCGCCGCAGGGCTTGTGTGCCCAGCACGACCCGCGCGCCGTTGCGCTCGGCCAGGCTCGCGATGGACTCGAGGTTGCGGTAGGTGTTGCGGAACCCCCGTTCGGTCTCGGGCCGCCAGGCGTAGGAGTCGCGCTTGCCGTCGAAGTCGCGGATCACCAGGCCCCCCAGGTCGCCGGGCTCGCCGTCGTCGAAGGCGCGCCGCAGCAGGAGCCAGGTGATGCTGGAGGAGAGGGGGTTCTCGGGCAGGGGCTGCCAGACCGCGCGCCAGTGCGTGTTGTCGCCCTTCACCCCGGGGTAGAGCGCGCAACGCATGTCGTTGATCGCCTCGTAGACGATCACGAGGTCCGGGGAGAGGTCGAGGGCCCGGTAGGCGAGGTTGCCGAGCATTTCGAAGCTCGACCAACCCTGGCAGCCGCCGTTCACGACCTGGATCGTGCGCTCCGGCAGGGCCGCCTGCAGGTGCGCCTCGAGGCGCGCCGGCCAGGTGGTCGCGTCGGAGGTCGGACCGTGGCCGTAGGTGCTCGAGCCTCCCAGGCACACCACGCGCAGCACGCCGGGGGGCTTTTGCAGCGGGATCTCGGGCCCGCGGAAGCCGAGCGAGTTGTGCGCGATCTGGCGCGGCGCGGCGGGGTTCGAGCGGAAGTTCGGTTTGGGGGCGTAGGCCAGGTAGGGGTGCGGCTCGACCCGCGCGCGCTGGTACTCGAAGCGCAGCGGATCGAGCTCCCGCAGGGACAGGCCCGGGATCTCGAACCAACGCGGCAGCGTCTCGAGCGCCGCCACGGCGAGGGCCGCGACGGCCAGGAGCGCGCCGGCGCTGATGGAGAGCTTGCGGACGAGGGACATGGGCGCGCGGGGCGCGACTCTAGCAGTCGGCCGCACCGCCCGCACCCTGGGCGCCGTCCTGTACCCTGGTCACGAATGGCGCCGGGGCGCGACCGTAGGGGCGCCCTTCGCGCGGGGCCGCTCCGGGGAGCGTCCCCGCGCCGTGCTGGGGGTCGCCCCGGCTGGCCCCGACCGATCCGCCCGCGCCCAGGAGAACCCATGACCGCCGCCCTCTGGATCCCGCTGTTCCTGTCCCTGTCCCCCGCGCCGAGCGTCGATCCGCCGGCGCCGGTCCCGACCGCCCAAGCGCTGCTCGGGGCGCTCCCCGCCGGCAGCCACGCCGTGCTCCACTGCGAGAGCCTGCCGCGCCTGCGCGAGGGTGCCGCGCAGAACAGTTGGTACCGCCTGGGACGCAGCGATGCGGGCGAGCTCTGGCAGGAGCTCGCCCGCGACGTCGTGCGCGAGGGGCCGTCGGAGATGGGGCGCATGGGTGAGCTCGTGCGCACGACCTGGGACCGTCTGCCCGGCGGCGCCCTGTTCTTCGCCGGTCCGACGGGCGGCGGCCTGGCGCTCGCGACCGCGGGCCTCGAGGGCGAGCTCGACGAGCTGCTCGCGCTGGTGCTCGCGGACGCGCGCGCCGAGGGCGCGCGCACCGACCTCGAGCACGGCGGCTTCGCGCTCGAATGCCTGGCTCCGCCGGGCGCTGCCTGGAGCGGGACCGACGGGGGAGACGCTCCGACCGAGGACGGTCGCGAGGCGCTCGTGCCGGGCGACGCGGCCGACATCGGCCCGGCCCTGGTCGTGGCCCGCGGCGCGGGTCACCTGATCGTGCTCGCCGGGCCCGCGCCGGCCGCGACCCTGGCGCTGGCGCGCAGCTCGATCGACGGTCTCGCCGCGGGGCGGAGCGAGGGCGCCGCGCGGTTCCTTGCCGCGCGCACCTCGACGGGCGGCGGCGGGCTCGAGTTCTTCCTCGACTTCTCGACGATGATGGACGCGGCGCGCGCCCAGCTCGAGGGCGCGCGCGACGTGCTCGACGTCGATCCTGTCACCCTGCTGGGCCTCGAGGGCGACACCTGGCTCTTCGGTTCGCTCACGCCCTACCCCGGCGACCGCGTCGAGGCCCGCGGGCGCCTGTCCGTCCCCGGCTCCGGCCTGGCGGCGCGCGTGCTGCGCACCCTCAGCCCGCTGCCCAGCGATCTGCTCTCGCGCGTGCCCGCGGGCGCCTGGAACCTCAGCGCGTTCGGCTGGAACGTGGGCGCCTTCCTCGACCTGGTCGGCGAGACCGTGGCCCAGGTGCGCCCCGATGGGCCGACCCTCGAGAACGCCCTCGAGGCGGCCAAGGCCGGCCTGGGGGTCGACGTGCGCCGGGACTTCATCGACACGCTCTCGGGGCTGTTCCTCTCCTACGGGATGGAGCGCCCCCAGGGCGAGCTCGAGCAGGCCTTCGAGAACGTGATGGGAAGCGTCTTCGTGCTCGGCCTGGGCGACGGCGCGCGCTTCCAGGACGCCCTCGAGCAGGTGCTGGACATGGCCGGCGTCCTCGACGGCCTGGAGAGCGACGAGCTCGAGGGCTGCGACGTCTACCGGGCCTCGGAGGGGCTCTCGGGGGACTTGGGGCTGCGCTTCGGGCTCGCCTTCGCCCCGCGGGCCCTGGTCCTCGCCGGGCGTCACACCCTGCTCGGGCCGGCCCTGGCGGCGCTCATCGCCTACCGTCTCTTCGTCTGGCTGCTGCC
>CAYMYN010000034.1:0-15801 GCA_964394665.1 uncultured Planctomycetaceae bacterium | reverse complement strand
GCGCTCATGGGCGCGGAGGGTGCGGCGACGGCGGCGACCGAGCCGCGCTTCGCCGCCCTGACCAACCTGGCCCTGGGCGCGGTGGCCTTCGGCGTGCTCGAGCTCTCGGTGCTCGAGCCGATGCTCGTGCCGCAGGGCCTGCCCGAGGGCTGGCGTGGGGAAGGCGAGGGCGCCCCCGATCCCTTCGGCCGTCTGCTCGTCTGGTCGATCCGGCCCTCGAGCTCGGGCCTCGACTTCTGGTTGGGTACGCGCTGAGCGGAACGGAACGGACGCGGCTCGAGCGGGCGCCGGCGGCGAACGAACTCGCCGTCGGCGCCCGGCCGTTCCCGCGCGATGTCAGGGGGGCTCAGTCTCCTTCGCGGTCCCCGACGTAGCCCAGGGCCTCGAGGCGTCCGGCGTCGGGGCGCTCGCCCGAGGCCGCGGCGGGTACCAGGCGCAGGGCGTCGCGCTCGGCCAGGAAGGCGCGCAGGCGCGCGACGTGCTCGGGCTGCTCCGCGTACAGGTTCTGGGTCTCGAGGGGATCGCGCTGGAGGTCGTAGAGCTCGCTCTCCTCGGGCTTCAGGCGGTGGTGGATCAGCTTCCAGCGCCGGTCCATCACCACGTAGAGATCGTCCTGCTGCGAGGGCGGCAGGCGCCGCAGGGGCGAGTGCGAGTCGAGCGTGTTCAGGGCGTCCGCGTAGGCGATGCGGCCCGTGCGCTCCTCGCCGCGCAGGAGCGCCATCAGGCTGCGCCCCTCGACGCCCTCGGGCGCGGGCACGTCCGTGAGCTCGAGGATCGTCGGCAGGACGTCGATCGTGCGGGCCAACTCGTCGACGACCTTGCCCCGCGGCACGCCCGGGCCGCGCACGATCAGGGGCACGTGCAGGCTCCACTGGTACAGCAACCGGTGCAGCGCCCAGCCGTGGCGCTCGAGGCCGTCCCGCAGACCCTGCCCGTGGTCCGAGGTGATGACGACGAGGGTGTGCTCCCAATCGCCGCGCGCGCGCAGCCGATCGAAGAGGATCTGGAGCTGCAGGTCGAGCCAACGCAGCTCGAGGTCGTACATCGCCTCGCGCGCCACGAGGTTCTGGGGCGTGACGCTGGGGTCGTACTGCACGCCCTGGCTGGCGGCGTACTCGCGCGGCGGCACCAAGGAGAAGTCGTGCACGTCGAAGTAGTGCAACCACATCAGCCAGGGCTGGTCCGCGCTCTGCCCCTCGATCCACTCCAGCGCATCGTCGGTGGTGTAGTCGCCGCGCCGCTGGGTCGAGGAACGGCGCGTCGGAGACCAGCTCGTCTCGTGGCGTTGTTGGCGCGTGAGGTCGAGCGCTTCGACCTCGAGACCCGTCTTGAAGCGCTCGAAGCCGCGCTCGAGGCCGTAGGCCTCCGAGACCGGATAGGCGCTGACGAAGGCCGCGGTGCGGTAGCCGCGGGCGGCGAGCAACTCCGGCAGGGTCGGAACGCCCTCGGGCAGGCGGTGGCCGATCTCGCCGTGGAACACGCGCAGGCCGTGCGCATAGGGGTTGAGGCCGGTGAGGATCGAGGCGTGCGACATCGGCGTCAGACCGGCCGTGGCGATGGCGAAGGCGAAGCGCGCGCCTTCGCTCGCCACGCGGTCGAGGCCCGGGGTCGGATTGCCGGGGTAGCCGTAGGAGCCCAGGCGATCCGCGCGCGTCGTGTCGAGCGTGATCAAGAGCACGTTGGGGCGCCGGGGGGGTTCCTTGCCGCAGGCGCCGAGGACGAACAGGAAGAGCGCGCAGAGCGCGTACGGGAATCGGAGTGCCGGTCTCATGGGGTGCGGGGCGCGTCGGGCGGGAGATCGTAGTACGCGCGCAGCTCCGCGCGGGTCATGCGGGCCGAGGAGGCGACGTCCCGGCCCAGCCAGAACAGGGCCCGCCAACGTTCGCCCCGGGCGGGGAGTCGCTCGGCGAGGGGCGCCAGCGCGGCCTTGCCGAGGTGGCGGCTGACGAGGTTCGTGAAGGGCGCCTCGCGCATGCGCGGATCCGGGTCGGCGAGCAGGGCCTGGACGAGGTCCGGGTCGATCTCCTGCGGCGCGCGTTGGGAGAGCGCCAGCAGGGCGAAGACGCGCTCGGGCGTGGAGCCCTCGAACACCCCGCGCCGCAGGTCGGCGTCCCGCGGCGCGCGCGCCAGGCCGACGCCGAACACGAGCCCGATCCAGACCAGGCACAGCGCGTGCACGATCCAACGGCGCGCGGGCGCCGGGCGGCGGTTCAGCTCCATGCCAGCCTCGCCATCTCGAGCACCTCGGGGAAATCGATCCACCACAGTGCGCCGAGGGCCGCGAGCGCGAGCGCCGCCCCGACGGCGCGGGCGCGGGTCCAGCCCGCGCGCGGCGCGGCGAGGAAGCCGGCTGCGAGCACGATCGCCAGGGGCACGAGGGGCAACAGGAAGCGCGACATCGCCACGAGCTGGCCGACGGCCAGGAAGTAGAGCCCGCCCGCGCCGAGGACGAACGTCGCGTGGCGTCCGCGCAGCGCGCCGAAGGCGCCGAGGACGGCGCAGGCCAGTACGGCGACGTGCACGCCCAGGGACCAGGGGACGAGGACCCTTCGCGCGGCTTGCGACGACAGCGGCCCGCCATAGGCGTCCAGGGCCAGGTGCCGCAGGAGGAAGCTGTGGGGCGCGACCAGATCGGCGGCCTTCTTCAGGCGCGAGCGCAAGAAGTCGCCCGGGTGCGCCGCCGCCCAGGCCAGGCCCCGGCGCAGGTTCTCGTTCGAGCGCTGGACCGTGTTGCGCGCGTCGGAGCGCTCCCAGGCCGTCCCGGGGTCGTCGACGACGAACGCGGAGCGCAGCCGGGCCGTCACGCGCTCGCCCTCGCCGTGGGTTCGGCCCACCAGGCGCAGGTCGAAGTTCACGTAGCGCGCATTGAGGCCGTGGTAGGCGTTCTCGCCCAGGGTCGCGCCGGCCGGCACGAAGGCGCCGTAGGCCACCTGGTTGCGCAGGGCCCAGGGCGCGAGCAACGCGGCGACCACGCACAGGGGCAGGGAGCCGCGCCGGAAGCGCTCCAGCGCACCCTCGGGGCCGGGCCGCAGTGCGATCGCGAGCGCGAGCAGCGGCACGAGCCCCAGGGCGACCTCCTTCACGAGCACCGCGAGCCCGAGCAACACGCCGATGGCGACCAGGCGCGCCCCGTCCTTCCGAGCCGAGCAGCCGCTCCGGCCGGCCTCGAGCGCCAGTACCAGCGCGGGCGCGAGCAGGGCCAGGAAGAGCGTCTCGGGCCAGGTGAGGTGCGTGTAGGCGGCGAGCGGCAGGTGCAGCGCCCACGACGCGCCGGCGATGTGCGCCGCGCGTCTCCCGAACAGGCCGGCGGCCAGGCGCACGACGCTCCAACCGATCGCGGCGGAGAGCGCCACCTGCACGCCATGCAGCACGTGTTCGCCCGCGGCTCCGAAGGCCGAGAGGCAGGTGCGCACGAGCAGCGGGTAGCCCGGGGGCCAGAGGTAGCGCTCGGTGTCGAGCAACACCCCGAAGCGCTCCCAGGCCAAGGCCAGGTAGAGGTAGTTGGCCTCGTCCGCGACCAGGGTCGTCTCGCCGGCCAGGAGGGCCAGCACCGCCCGCAGCAGGAGCCCGAGCGGGATCCACAGGTAGGGCGAGCGCAATCCCCGGCGCGGGGGCGCGGGCTCGGGGTGCGGCCGGGACGCCGTCCCGGCCCGCGGGTCCATGGGGGTCGCGCCGGGCATGGGGCGCAGAGGGTACCGGAGGCCCCCGCTCCGCTCGACGCCCGCGGCGCCGATTGCTTTACAGTGGTCCCGATCCCCGCCATGCAGAGCCCGTCCGAAGACCGTCCCGACGCCGATCGCCGCAGCCCGTCGGCACCGGCCGAGCCGCGCGGCGAAGGCGGCCTGGTCGAGAAGCGCCTGCGGTTCGTCGAGCGCATGCGCCTGCGCAAGCCGGGCAGCTTCGACGTGCGTTTCGCGGGGCTCGAGCCGGCGGGCAGCGGCCCGCCCAACCGCCACGGCCTGCCGCGGCTGCCCCCCGGCCAACACGCGACGCGCGCCTGGCCGGTGCTCGACCTGGGCGTGCAGCCCGCGATCGAGCGCGGCGCCTGGCGCCTCGAGGTCACCGGCCTGGTCGAGGTCCCGCTGCTGCTCGACTTCGAGGGCCTGCTCGCCCTGCCGCAGACCGAACAGGAGTGCGACTTCCACTGCGTCACGACCTGGAGCCTCTTCGACGCGCGTTTCGCAGGGGTGCGCTTCGTCGACCTGATGGAGCGCGCCGTGCCGCGCGAGGAGGCGCGCTTCGTGTCGGTGACGGCCTACGACGTCGACCCCGGCAGCGGGGAGGCCTACACGACCAACCTGCCCCTCGAGCGCGCCCTCGACCCGGACGTGTTGCTCGTGCACACCTTCGACGGCGCGCCCTTGCCCCGGGAACACGGCGGTCCGGTGCGCATGGTGACCCCGCGCCTGTACGCCTGGAAGGGCGCCAAATGGGTGCGGCGCATCGAGCTCCTGGCGCAGGATCGCCCGGGCTTCTGGGAGCGCCGCGGCTACTCGAACAGCGCCGAACCCTGGTTCGAGGACCGTTTCTCGGGCGCCCAGCCGCCCCCCGGCTACCCCTGAACGATCGGCCCGCGCTCGCCCCATGTCGTCCCCGTCGCGCTCCGCATCGTCCGGCCGCATCCGCTACGGCACCTCGAGTTGGTCGGAGCCGAGTTGGGTCGGGTCCTTCTACCCGCCGGGGACGAAGGCGGCGGACTTCCTCGCCTACTACGCCGCGCGCTACGACACCGTCGAGGCGGACGTCACCTACTACCGCGTTCCGACGAAGGCCATGGCGGCGGGTTGGGCGCGCCGGACGCCGCCGGAGTTCACGCTCTCGGCCAAGTTCCCGCGCGAGGTCGTGCACGGCGGCGCGGATCGCACGCCGGACGCGGCCAAGGTCCTGCGCTTGGACGCGGTTGGGGAGACGGTCGACGCGTTCCTCGCCGCCATGGGGGCGCTGGGGGCGAAGCTCGGGCCGCTCGTGATCCAGCTCCCGTACTTCAACCGCGGGGCGTTCCGCGGGCTGGACGAGTTCTTGGCGCGCCTCGAGCCGTTCCTGGGCGGACTGCCGGCGGGTTTCCGGTATGCCCTGGAGGTGCGCAACAAGGCCTGGATCGGCCCCGAGTTGCTGGCGCTCCTGCGCGCGCGCGGCGTGGCGTTGGTGTGGGTGGACCTCGTGTACATGCCGCACCCCGCCGACCTGGCGGAACAGCACGACCTGGTCACGGCGGACTTCCTCTACGCGCGTCTCATCGGCGATCGCAAACGCATCGACTCGTTGACCGAGCGCTTCGACGCGATCGTGCTCGACCAGAGCGCGCGGCTCGAGCGTTGGGCGGAGCTCCTGCGCCACCTCGCGCCCGGGGTGCGCGAGACGTTCGTGTACGCCAACAACCACTACGCCGGCCACGCGCCGGCGACCCTCGAGCAATTGGCGGGGCTGGTGCGCGGCGGCGCGCCGGGTCCGTGACCCTGCGGGTGGGCCCCGGGGACCGCCGGGCGATCCCCGGGGCGGGTGCTCACACGCTGTCCCCGACCTCCAACGAGACGCGCAGCTTGGAGCCGCCGCCGTCGTCGATCAGGTAGCGGCTCGGCAGCAGGCAGACGCGCAGCCAGCGTTGGAGCTCCGCGTCCCAGACCCACACGTACTGGACGGGGTCCTGTTCGTGGGTGGTGTTGGCGGCGCCGTAGTGGTGCGTCAGGCACCCGGTCAGCGCCGCGGGAAAGGCATCCTCGGGGATGCCCAGGCCGAGCAAGCCGCCGACCAGGTCGACGGCCGCGAGCACGCCCGGGTCGACGAGGCCAGATTCCTGGCCCGTCGAGCCCACGCGCACGACATGCACGTGCAGACTCATCTCTCCAATCTCCTTCAGGGGTGGGACCGACGCCGGAAGGCGGGCCGTGGCCCGACCTGCCGACGAGGGTGCGAGTTCGAGCCCTGGGGCGCGCCGGGCGGCCACGGACCGGCCGACGCCCGCAGGGGTCGCGGCGGGAAACCGCGACCGGGGCCTGCGACGCAGAGCGACGCGCGCCGGTTCCCTCCACGCGGCCTTCGCGCGCCGGCGATCCGGGCTCCGTGGACGCGTTCGCGGGTCGCGCGGTCAGCGCGGGTGGGCCGCGGGCAGGGCCTCGAACGCTTCGCGGGTCTCGTCGGTGAACGCGACCCGGAAGGTCGTGCCCGGGGACGCGCCCGCGCCGAGCTCGGCGAGAGGGGTCTGGCGGCCGGTCGTCACGCTCCAGGTGAGCGGGGCGGCGTCGGGGAAGTTGCGCAGGTTCTGGTACTTGAAGGCCAAGGCCTGCGAGACGCCGGCGAAGGGGTCGAGGTCCAGCACCCATTCGGCGTGCAGGGCCACGGGGGCGAGGTCGAGCTCCAGTCCTTGCGCGAGGGCGTGGGCCAGCTCGAGGGCCGTCGGCAGGCGGCCGCCCACCCAGGCGCAGTAGGCCGCGGCGTCCTCCCAGGCGACGAAGGCCGGCCACCCCTCGGCCAGATCCCGATCGAGTTGGCGGGGGATCGGGTAGGCCTGCGCCGCGGCGAAGGCGCGGAACTCCGTGGCGGACACCGGGTCCGTCAGGAGCACCGCGGGGACCGGGATCGGAGCCGCGCCGGGTTGCGGCTCACGGCCGCCGCGCGCGAAGGGGCGGGCGCGGGCCAGGGTGGCCGGGTCGCGCTCCCGGAGCGGGATGCGCAGCGGCGCGTCCCAGCCGGAGAGCTGCACGACCTCGCGCTCGAACGCGGGGCGTCCGTCGTCGCCCCACACGATCACGCGGTAGGACCCGGGAACCGGATGGGTCAACGGCTCGACGCGCCGATAGACGGGAAAACCCCGTTCCAGCCCGCCGCCGAAGGGCACCTGGGCGTAGAACGCGACCTCGCCCAGGGCGCTGAGGGAGGGCTCGAGCTCGAGGCTGCCGCGCGTGCCGAACTCGCGGCTCGCGGCCCCCGGGCCCAGGCGCGCATCGAGCGCGACGAGTTCCTTCCAGGTCACCCACTGGAACGGCACGCCGGCCCGTTCGGAGCGCGCTGCGTCGGCCGTGAGGTGGCGCACGACGAGGTCGGACCAACGCTCGCGGAGCTCCTCGAGCGCCCGGGTCGGCGCGCCGAAGGTCAGGCGCTGGAGCAGCGAGTCGGAGAGCTCGCGCGCGCCGGCGAAGAGCTCCAACAGGCGCCCGCCCGTGTCCCGCAGCTCCTGGGCCCCCGCGGCCGCCGGCGCGCCCTCGCTGGGCGTATCGAGCTGCGCGAGGCGCCCGCGGAGCTCCTCGACGGCGGCGTACTGGCGCGACGCCCGGGCGTGCGCCACCGAGAGCGCGGCGAAGAGCAGCGCGCCCAGGACCAAGGCCAGCCCCAGCCCGCTGGCGAACAGCGCGCGCCGGTGGCGCCGCAGCCACAGGCGCAGCATGCGCGCGCCGCTCGAGCCGGCGTAGGGCAGGGGACGGCCGGCGCCGAAGGCGCGCAGGTCCGCGGCCAGCTCCGCGGCCGAGGGGTAGCGGTCCCGGGGATCGCGCTCCAAGCAGCGGTGCACGATGCGCCGCAGGTCGGGCGGAGCCGCTGGCGCGCGGCGGGCCAGGTTGCGCGGGGCGGCCCGCCGCACCGACTCGAGGGTCAGGTGGCGGGTGGGGCGCGAGAAGGGCGCGACGAGCGAGAGCAGCTCGTAGGCCAGGGTGCCGAACGAGAAGACGTCGCTGCGCGGATCGGCCCCCGTGCGACCGCTCTCGACCTGCTCGGGCGCGATGTACGCCGGCGTTCCGACCAGGCGCGCGGTGACGTCGATGCGCGCGTCCTCGCCCCGATCCGCGAGGTGCGCGAGGCCGAAGTCGACCAGGCGCGGCGCGCCGGCGCCGTCGAACAGCACGTTGGCGGGCTTGATGTCGCGGTGCACGACGCCGCGGTCGTGGCAGTAGGCCAGGGCCTCGGCGATGCGCAGCATGCAGGTCGCGCGCGCCGCGTGGGCCTCGAGCTCGGCGGCGATCCGCGCCCGCAGCGGCGCTCCAGCGGCGTCGGCCGCCGCGCTCCGCGGCCCGTCCGCGTCGACGAGCCCCGCCCGCCGCCGGAGCTCGGCGATCACGGCCGCCAGGGTCGGCCCCTCGACGTACTCCATGGCGATCGAGTCGGGGCCGTTGCCCTCGCCGGCGTCGACCTCGAAGACGCGCACGATCCCCGGGTGCTCGAGGCGCGCCAACGAGCGCGCTTCGTTGAGCACCAACGCGCGCTCGCTCCGGCCGGCGCAGACCAGGGGGTCGAGGACCTTGAGCGCGACCCGCCGGCCGAGGGTCGGATCCTCGGCCAGGTACACGCGACCGAGACCGCCCTCGCCGATGCAGCGCTGGATGCGGAAGCGGCCGATCCGCTCCGGCTCGGCTTCCAGCGGCGCGTCGGCGCCGTAGCGCTCGGCGAGCCGCTGCACGCGCTCGTAGGCTTCGATGCGCGCGGCGAGATGCTCCGCCGCCGGGCCGGCGCGTGCGAGCAGCGCCGCGCGGTCGACGGCCTCGCCGCGCTCGACGGCCTCGATGAAGTCGTCGAAGAGCTGGGTCGCGGGGTCC
Organism: uncultured Planctomycetaceae bacterium; assembly: GCA_964394665.1. Lineage (GTDB taxonomy): Bacteria > Planctomycetota > UBA1135 > UBA1135 > CAYMYN01. Next base: position 7,279 of record CAYMYN010000034.1, on the reverse strand, counting down.
GACGCGGGCCTCGGGGGGCCGCGCCGGTCGCGATCATCCGGGGGAGGCGCCATCCGCGTGCGCTCCGTCGCGGTCCCCTTCCGCGTCCCACCGCGCGGCGTCCGTGTCCTCCGGTCCCGATCTCGGGGGCGGCCCGGGTGGGACTTCGCCCAGGAGCCGGGCCAGGCGCTTGAACGCCAGTCGATAGGTGCGCTCGACGTAGGAGCGGTGGCGCTCGCAGCACTCGGCGATCTCGGCCCAGCGTTTGTGCTCGAAGGAACGCATGACGACGATGTCGCGCTCGATCTCCGGCAGCTCCTCCAGTGCCGCGAGCAGGCGCTGGACGTCGTCGGCGTTCTCGACCCGCCGCTGGGGGCACTCGTCCGGATTCCCCGGGATCGCAGCCAGGGCGGCCTCGGGTGCGGACTCGTGATGTCGGTCCTCGGTCGCGAAGCGCCGCAGGCGGTCGAGCACGCGATGGACCACGAGCTTGCGCAGCCAGGCGCGGAAGCTGCCTTCCCCGCGGTACTCGAAGCGCTGGATCTGGCTCCAGGCCGCGAGGAAGGCCGACTGGACGATGTCCTCCGTCCCTTGGCCCGGGATGCGCCGCTGGCGCAGTTGCACGCGCACGTCGAGCAGGAGGCGCATGCGATAGCGCCGGTAGATGCCGTCCCAGGCGAGGGTGTCCCCCCGCCGCGCCCGCTCGAGCAGGTCGGCCGTGTGGGCGTCGTCGAAATCCGCGGGTCCGGGCACGGGGGGCTGTGGGCTGCGGGGCCCGGAGCTCGTCCCCACGCCGGATCGATCCCCCGAGTCCCCCCGCCGATCCTATCGCGGGCCCCGCGTCGGGACCACGCGCACCGCGGCGGGCCCGGGGATTCGATCCGGTGGTTCGTCGACCGGGAGTAGGCGCATGGCTCTCCCTCCGGGTAGATTCCCCACCGGCGGGGACATCGCGCGCCCCGCCCGCCCCCCGCTCCCGGAAGACGATCTCCCATGGCCTGGTTCAAGAAGCTCTTCGGGGGCGACGGCGCTCCGTCCTCCGACGATGCCCAACGCGTGTCCGACCTCTTGGCCCAGCTCGACGATCCCGATGCGGCGCGGCGCCTCGCCGCCTGCCGAGCCCTGGGCGAGCTGGGCGGCAAGGCCCAAGCGGCCACCGAACGCCTGCAGCAGCTCTTCGTCGATCCCGACGGAGACGTCTGCAACGCGGCGGCGGACGCCTACGCGCGCATCGAGCGCGGGTTCTGAGCTCCTGCTCGGGGCGGCGCGGGTCGGACCTCGCCGGAGGGAACTTCCCTGCCCCGCGGGTCGTCCGCACTTCGCCTGGGGGTTCCTCCGTTCCCAACGAGGACTCGGACGGAGAGAACCCAACTGTCCGCGGAGGAGCCTCCAGGCGATTCCCCTGCTCCCGGTCGGCCGCCGGGACGCCGCCGCGCGCCGGGTAGGGCCCGACGGGGCGCCCCTTCCGGGGACGCACCCGACGCCGCGGCGGGGCAGACGCGCCGCCGTCGGGGCGCTACGTTCAGGCGCATGTCCGTGAGACTCTCGTGCGCCCTGACGATCCCCCTGGGGCTCTGGGCCCTGGGCGCCTGTCGGCCGCAGGAACCGGCGCCCGGGACACCCGCGACGTCTTCGGCGCGCCCGGCCGAGCCCGGGACCGGCGGACCCCCCGCGACCTCCGATCGGGCCCCCGAGAGCGCGCCGAGCCCAAAGCTCGAGACCCCGGTCGCGGAGCTCCCGATCCTCGCCGGCGCGGATCCCGGGGAGGACCTGGGGCCGGCCCCCGCGCTCGGCGAGGCGGACTTCCCGGAGCTGGTCGAGTACGCCGGGCGGCCGGTGCGGCGCGAGGAGTCGCGCTTCCCCGACGGCGCGGTGCGTTTCCTGCGCTACGTCGCCACCGACGGCGAGCGCGAGCAGGCCCACGGTCCGGACTGGCGCTGGTGGAACGACGGCGGGCTGCAGATCCGCCGCACCTGGATCGACGGGCGCGCCAACGGCGAGCACGAGGAGTGGCACCGCGAGGGGACCCCGCGCGCCCACGGCCACTACCTCGAAGACCTGCGCGACGGGGTGTGGCGCACCTACTATCGGGATGGGCTGCGGCGCACCGAGCAGATCTTCGTGCTCGGTCAGGCGGAGGGTCTCGAGCGCGAGTGGCATCCCGGCGGTCACCTCAAGCGCGAGGCGGCCTTCGTCGCGGGCCGCCAGCACGGCCCGATGCGCACCTGGTACGAGGACGGTCGGCGGGCGAACGAGAGCCACTATCGCGAGGGTCGGCTCCACGGACCCTCGACCGATTGGTACCCGCACGGCGAGCTGCAGATCGAAGCCCACTACGTCGACGGCAAGCGGCATGGACCGTGGCGCGACCACCATCCCGGGGGCGAGCTGCGCCTGGTCGGTCAGTACGCGGAGGGCGAAGCGGTCGGGCCGTGGCGGCTCAGCGATCCCCAGGGGCGCCCGTTGCTCGAGGAGATCTACACGCGGGGCAAGCTCGACGGCCTGCGCCGCGTCTGGTCCCCGGAGGGCGTCCTGATCGAGGAGGGGAACTGGGAGCTGGGCCAGAAGATCGGGCTGCACCGGCTCTGGAATCCCGACGGCAGCCCGCAGTCCGAGACGACCTTCGTGGAGGGCGTTCCCTCGGGGCCCACCCGGCGTTGGTACCCGGGGGGCGGGCTCGAGGCGCGCGGCGAGCTCGCGGATGGCCTGGCGACCGGCACGTGGGAGTACTTCCTGCCCGACGGCGCCCGCGACGGGGAACGCAGCGGCGAGTACCGCGAGGGTCGCCGGGTCGGTCCAGCGCGCTGATCCGCCGCGTCGCGCGGGCCCCGGCCGAATCGACGCCCGCGCCGCACCCATGCGATCCATCGAGCGAGACGCCCACGGACGCCGGCGCGCCCAGGGGGAACGGGAGCCCGGGAGCGGTGAGCGCACCGGCGCGTGGACCTTCTGGGACGGGAGCGGCCGGCGTCATCGACAGGAGGAGTACCGCGCGGGGCGCCGGGAAGGCTGGTGCCTGCGTTGGCACGTGCACGACGGTCGGCGCCGTTCGGAGGGTCGCTGGGCCGCCGGGGCACGCGAGGGTCCGTGGAGCTTCTGGTGGCGCAACGGGGAGCCGCGCGCCGCCGGCCGGTACCGGGCCGGCCGCCGCTTCGGTCCGTGGAGCGCCTGGCACGACAACGGAGCCCTCGCGCTCGAGGGGACGTTCGGGGAGCAGGGTCGCGACGGCCCCTGGACGGCGCACCACCGCAACGGGACCCGAGCCTGGGAGGGGAGCTTCGTCGCCGGCCGACGTTCGGGTACCTGGCGCGCGTGGTACGAGAACGGCCAACTCGAGTCCGAGGGCACCTGGGAGCGCGGCCTGCGCGAGGGGCCCTGGCGCTCCCTGCGGCGCGGCGGCGAGCTCGCCGCCGCGGGCGAGTACCGCGCGGGCCTGCGGGCGTCGGCCTGGCGCCTGTTCTACGAGGACGGCGCGCCGCGGGCCGAGGGCACCTACGTGGACGATCTGCAGGAGGGCTGGTGGGTGCACTGGTGGCCGAACGGCGCCCTGCGCGCCCAGGGCGAGATGCGCCGGGGCGAACGCCAGGGTCCCTGGCGCTTCTGGTTCCTCGACGGCTCGCGGGATCGTGGGGCGAGCGGGGTCTACCTCGACGACCGTCGGCTGCCACCGGAAGGGGAACGGGCGCCCTGGTGAACGCCGCGCCGCGGCGATCCGCGGGCGAGGGGCGCCGGCGAGGAGGACCCAACGGCGTCGGCCGCGGAGCCGTATGCTGGGCGCCGCGTTCCCGCCCCGATCCCTCGCCCGAGCCCCATGATCGCCCCCTCCCTCGCGCTCCTCCCGCTCCTCGTGACCCTGCTCGGCGGCCCCGTGGGCGAGCCGCCCTCCTCCGGACCGTCCCCCGCCGCGAAGGCGCCCCAGGCGCAGCTCGACGACGGGGCCGCGCAGGAGCCCGAGACGCCCGGCGAGCTCATGACCTTCGAGCACTCGAACGGCGAGCGGGCGCGCGAAGGACACATCTACCGCGGCCGCCGCATCGGGACCTGGCGCGCCTGGCACCGCAACGGCGTGCAGGCCTACGAGGGCGCGTTCCTCGACTACCAGCGCGTGGGCCTGTGGCGCACCTGGCGCGAGTCGGGGCAACCCTTCTCCGAGGGGGCTTGGTCCTCGGGGCTGCCGCACGGCCCTTGGAAGCACTGGCACCCCAACGGGACGCTGATGAGCGAGGGCAGCTACGAGCTGGGGCGCCGCACCGGTTTCTGGCGCAATCGACTCGACAACGGTCGCGTGCACTCCGAGGGCGAGTTCCTGCACGGCCTGAAGTCCGGTCCGTGGGTCCACTACTACGCCAGCGGCTCGCGCATGGCCAGCGGTCGTTTCGTGCGCAACCAGCGCGAGGGCGTCTGGACCCGCTGGCACGACGCCGGCCGCGCGCCGGCCGAGGGCGAGGAAGCGCCCACCGGTCCGCTGCTCTTCCAGGGCAACTTCATCGCCGACCGCGAGGACGGACCCTGGAAACGTTGGCACGACAACGGCCAGCTCCAGGCCGAAGGCGCCTACGTCGACGGCAAGCAACACGGCCCCTGGGTCGGCTTCCACAAGAGCGGCCAGAAGGAGTACGAAGGGAGCTTCGACCACGGCCTGCGCGTGGGTTCCTGGACCTTCTGGTTCGCGAACGGCCAGAAACACTTCGAGGCCGAGGCCGAGAAGGGGGAGTGGGAGGGCGAGGTCACGGTCTGGAACCGCGACGGCACCCTCGACCTCCAGCAGACCGGCACCTATCGCCGCGGCCGCAAGGTCGAATGATCCCGCCCACGCTCCGCCCGCAGATCCCCATGTCCTCCCTATCCGCCGCCGTCGTCCCGATCGCCCTGGCCCTCCTGCCCCTCGCGTCGCCCGCGGGTGCTCCCGAGCACTTCGAACACGGGCCGCCGCCCGGGGGGCTCGTGAGGCGCGAACACTCCGTGCGCCACGCCCTCTCGACCCGCGCCCTGCGGATCAAGAACGAGGAGGGCGAGCAACTCGCCGGCGGAGGCTTCGACGTCGTCTCGCGCGGCGAGCTCCTGGCCAGCGACCGGACCCTCGAGTCCGGCGCGGGGCGGCCCGCGAAGTTCCGCCGGGTCTACGACCGCGCCCGCCTGGACGCCGACGTCGGCGTGCTGCAGCCCGGTGGCGATCCGCCCAAGCCCTTCAAGCTCAACTCCACCGGCGGTCTCGAGGGCAAGAGCGTCGTCTTCACCTGGGTCGAGGAAGAGCGCGACTACGGGCGCTACTACGACGACGAGGAGGGTGTCGAGGAGGACCTGGCGCGCCTGCTGGTCGACCTGGACCTGGCGGCGTTCCTGCCGGCCGAGGCCGTCGCGCCCGGGGACACCTGGAGCGTCGACCCGCTCGCCCTGCGCCACGTCGTCGGGCCCGGGGGCTACCTCGGGTTCGAGCTCTCGGGCGTCGGAGATCCCCAACTCGCGCGTTCCCTGCGCGGCGGCCTGGGGACGCACATGTACGAGGCCTTCGGCTCCGTGGACGAGGGCGCGGTGCGCGCCACCTACCGCGGCCGGGAGACCGTGGACGGCCGGGAACTCGCGCGCATCGAGGTCGAGTTCGGGGTCCGGGTGCGCTCGGACCTCTCGGCCCTGATGAACCTCGCGCGGACGACGAACGAGATCGACGCGGGCCTCGAGATCGAGGAGTACCGCCTCGCGTTGCAGCTCGAGGGCAAGGGCGAGATCCTCTGGGACCCCGCCGGTCGCCACCTGGCGCGCGCGCGGTTCGACGGCTCGCAGACCGTGAGCGCCGCGAGCCGCATCCTGCTCGCGGCCGAGGGCAAGTCCTTCGAGCAGGAGCTCGAGCTCGCCGGCAGCTTCGAGCACGCCTCGAGCGCGCGCTTCGTGCCGGACCGCGCGCCCGAGACGCCTACGGACAGACGCTGATCTCGAGCGCGTCGGAGAGACCCACGCCGAAGGGATCGCCCGGGTCGTGGAACCACATCTGCACGTAGCGCGTGGTCCCGACGTGGGCGGGATCGAGGGTCAGGGTGACCTCGACCGCGCCGAAGAGGTCGGTCTGGAAGTGCTGCTCGCGCACGAAGGGCCCCTTCACGAGCAGCGTCCCGCCCAGGAAGGCCCGCGCGTCCGGGGCGGCGCCGCTGAACAGGATCCCCGGCCGATTCCAGGGTCCGCCGTCGGTGCCGATGCGCAGCCCCGGCCCCGCGCTCGAGGGCACGCCCCAGGCGTAGAGCTCCGGTAGGGTCCCGACCGAGGTGGGCTTGGCCTGGCCGTAGGGCCGGGCGGGTTCGCAGTAGGAAGCCGCGGGGTCGAAGGGGAAGGCCGCGGAGAGCGCCTCGCCGCCGTTCCCCGGCACGCGCACGACCAGGTTCCCGGGGCCGGCCTCGGGCGGGATCGGGACCACCAGGCGCGTGCCGCCGTCGGTGGAGGCGAGGCCGCCGACGACCAGGGGCGTCGTGGGCGCGAAGCCCGCGCGGGTGAACCAGACCTCGTTCGCGCCGGGGGCGAAGTGCTGCCCCTCGAGGTGCGCCTGGGCGCCGACGATCGTGTAGCGCTGGATGCGCGGCTTGTTGGCCGAGCGCACGCCGTACAGGAACTGCACGCCGGCGCGGTCGTCGGCCTCGATCGAGCGCATGAACACGAAGCTCCCGCCACCGCTGCCCTGCATCGTCGTGCCGCTGGTGCTGTGCCCCAGGCCCAGGGCATGGCCGTACTCGTGGGTGGCGACCCCCTGCAGGTCCTTGTTGTCGGCGCCGCTCGGCGGTCCCGCGGGCGCGTCGAACCAGACCCACGGACTGGAGTAGAACCGGATGCGCCAGCCGTCCGCGATCGGCAGCTCGGTGAAGGCCAGCACGCCGCCACCCTGGCCCGAGATCTCCGAGAAGACGTTGTCGTTGGTGCCGCCGGGGGAGTCCGCCAACCCGAGGAAGAAGGCGTCGAAGTTCGCGCCGCCCGAGCCCAGGTCGCCCGGCTGGTGCGGGTCGCCCTGCCCGTCGCCGAAGGGCTCGCTGCCCCACTCGACGCAGGCTTTCCAGATCGCGAGCACCGCCCCGGTGGCGCCCGGGAACCGTGGGTCGGGCGTCTGGTTGGAGTTGGCCGTGGGCTGGCTGAAGTTGTCGTGGACGCGGAAGCCGCGCTGGGAAAGGTCGAGGGTCCCGCCCAGCGTGGTGTAGGCCGGCGCGGACGCGGGCAGGAGCAGCGCTCCGGCGCCTGCGAGGGCCAGGGCGCACAGCAGTCCGTCGAGGAGGCGCATCGCGGGGGCCGCCGGGGGCGGGGCTGCGGCGGCGGGCCCCCGGCG
>CAYMYN010000033.1:0-45933 GCA_964394665.1 uncultured Planctomycetaceae bacterium | reverse complement strand
CTACCGAAGGAGGCCGATTACCCCACCAGATCGCCATGCCTGAGGCCGCCAAAATTTCGGTGCAGCACACGGGCCAGTCCGGCACAGTGCTACTGAACGTCCCAGCCGGGAAGTGCGTCCAGGCGGTTTATCACTTCCGATGCTGCCCTCGCCCGAGCGGCTTGTACGTGTGTGTGCGCACGAGTCAAACGGACTATGTGGAGTCGAATTGCCCCTGAGCAAGTGCCTCTGTTCATGTGCTTTTGGGCTAGAAGCCATGGGGCCTCGATGATCTGGCGAGTGCGGGTAGTTCCACGGTAGGCGGGGATGCGTTTTATTTTCGCGGCAGCCCTGGGCCTTCTGATCGTGATCTCGGTCGCGCTAGGGATCCGCACCCTTCAAGGGTCGCAGAAGGGGGGGGAAGGGCCCGCCCTCCACCCCCCTAGTCTCCCGGGACAAGCTTCGCGTCTGGGGGCGACTCTCGAGGTCCAGGAGGACAGCCCCAGCGCTCCCCGAGCCTTGGGAACTCTCCCGCCATCTTACTCAGGCAGGGAAGACGCTTCGGGCGAGATGGCAACCATCTCCGTGCTCTTCCGCAGCGAGCCGGAGTGCGCTCATTCGGCATCGGTCTCCGTGCGCTTGACGGCTCCGGATTGGTCGGACGCATTCGTGGCGCGGGTCGGAGAGATCGTTCATCGAGAAGTTCCCCAAGCGGCCACCGTGCAACTTCGAGCCTATGGGCCGAACTGGGTTGAGCTGGTCTCGAGTCTGGACCCGAGTGACCGCATGCGTGATCCCATCGTGCTGCCCCTCTCCGCCAGGGCGGCCCTCACCGGTCGAGTGGTCGCCGACGGTGGCACCCCGGTGACGGATTTCGAGCTCTTCATGGACAGCCGGCTCGACGACCAGGGAGGCCATGTCTATCGCGCGTCGGCAAGGTCCGTGCAGCACGAAGTGGGGTTGTTCTGTGCGCTTCCCAGCCAGGCCTCGTTCGCGAATCGTCTTCGGATCGAAGCCCGTGGCTATCTCCCCCTGACGACGCCTTGGATCGGCGTTACTCCGGGATTCCCGACGGACCTAGGGACGTTGGGTCTCGAGAGGGACGAGCGGCCTCTGCTGACCGTGAAGGCCATCTCGGCGGAGACGGCGTCGGCGCTGGATGCTGTTCAGGTGATCTGCGCTGCTAGGGCCCTCACGGCGGCGGATCTGCGCATCGTCCAGGGGCGGCTGCACGTGCTACCAGGCTCGCTCAGGCAGGATGAGGTGACCCGGTGCAGCACCGACTCGGAGGGAATGGGCGAGCTACGTTTGCCCGGTGGGGGGGCGTTGTGGGTGGCTGCTTGGCGATCCGGTTCGAAAGCTGCAATCAGGAGCGTGGCGAGGCCCACGGGACCCAGCGGCACGGCACCACTCGTGCTCGCACTCGAGTCGGGTGGGACGCTCCACGTGGAGGTCGTCCTGGACGAGCCCGTGGCTCGCGCGCTCGACGGCCTCAAGCTCGAGGTTCATGGCGTGGGGCCCGAACAGTCGCTGGATCTTCACCTCGGAGCCGCGGGAAGCGCGATCGAGGGGCTGATCCGTGGCCTGGAGCCGGGGATGGCCGAGGTGCGCTTGATCGGCATCGAGATCGATGCGGGGGGAAGGCCCGCGCAAAGCCTGATCGCACGGGAGTTCCTTGCGATCTCAGGTGTCGGTCCTGACCACCTGTTGCTCGACTGCTCGGCGCAGGCGACGGACTGGCGCGTGGACGGTTTTGTCATCGCGCCGGAAGGAGAGAGCTTCAGGAACCTGGTTGCCTTCCACTGCGACGACCCGGCTGCCGCCCTGCCCACGCGTTCGGTGCCTGTCCGCGACGGGAGGTTCTCGCTGTCGTGCCCCGTGCCCAGTGGGTACGTCGGGGTTCATGGGACGAGCGCATCGGGCACCACCCAGGCTCTCTGGCTCCAAGCCGTCGGGCCCCTGCTCCGTGGCGGGCCCATCGACGTAGATCTCAGTTCACCGATCGTAGTCATTCACTCCGGAGACCTCGGCCGACTTCCGATCGAGGAAGTCACCGTTCGCCCAGCCATGGGCCATGCGCTACATGGCGTCGAGGCTGCGCGAGTCGATATCGTCCTGGAGGCTGGTGGAGAGAAGGAGTTGACTCTCTATGGACTTCCTGCCGGCCCTTGGAAAGCCGAGGGCATCTACACGGGGCGCCGATCGGAGTTTGCCGTTCAGCGAGCCGATGTGGTCGAGGTCATTCTGGAACGTTGAATGGCGCCTGCGCGCTTTCTTCCTGGGACAAGGTGGCCGAGTGGTGGACGTGCAGCGCATTCATCTCAGCGCGGGTGAAACCCGCAACCCAACGCGAAGATAGGGCCCGCGCTGCTTTCCCTAGCGGGGGAGGAGGACCTCCCCCGATCCGGCCGCGACACGCGGCCTCCCCCTCCCCGCCGCCTGATGGGCAGCGCGGCGCCTCCGGCGCCGTAGTCGATCCGGGTTGTCCGGCTTCGGGGGGGGGCGCGTGGATGGTCGTGGCGATCGGCCATTGGCCTGCGGGGCAGGGTCAGATGTGCCGGGCCGCGCGGGCGGGGCCGCGGCGGGCGATCCAGGCGACGAGGGCCAGGGCGACGGCGCCCAGGCCCAGGGCGAGGCCCCACCAGATGCCGGCCAGGCCCCAGCCGGCGCGGAAGGCGAGCAGCCAGGCGAGGGGCAGGGCCAGGGCGTAGAAGCCGAGCAGGTGGAACAGGGCCGCGGGGCGCGTGCGGCCCATGCCGCGCAGCACGCCGCCGGCGACGACCTGGGTGCCGTCGAAGATCTGGAAGGCGGCGGCGATGGGCAGGATCGCGGCGCACAGGGCGATCACCTCCCTTTGGTCGGCGCCGACGAAGATGCGCGGCAGGTGTTCGCGGCCGAGCAGGAAGATCAGCGCGGCGAAGAGCATCACGCCCGCGCCGAGCGAGAGCGCCGCCCAGGCCGCGCGTTGGGCGTCGAGCTCGCGGCGCGCGCCGATCAGATTGCCCACGCGCGTCGAGGCGGCGATCGCGAAACCCAGGGGGACCATGAAGGTCACCGAGGCCAGGCTCAGGACGATCGTGTGCGCGGCGAGCGCGTCCTGGCCCAGGCGACCGGCGCCCAGGGTGGCGAGTTGGAAGGCCCAGACCTCCAGGCCGAGCGCCAGGCCCACGGGCGCGCCCAGGCCCAGGATGCGCGCGAAGCCCGAGCGCTCGAGCGCGGCCCGGCTCCAGCCCGTCCAGGCGCCGCGCTCGAGGCGCGCCGCGCGCACCAGCGACACCATCGCGAGCAACATGCAAGCCTCGACGATCGAGGTCGCCAGGCCCGCGCCCGCCACGCCCAGGGCCGGGAAGCCGAGCTTGCCGTAGATCAAAACCCAGTTGGCGCCCACGTTGACCAGGTTGCCGGCCAGGACGACCAGCAGGGTCGGGCGCATCAGGCCGCGGCCCTGCAGCCACGAGCGGTAGACGAGGAACAACAGATGGAACGGCGCGCCGGGGATGCGCGCCCAGGCGTACTCGCGGCCCAGCTCGCACAGCGCCGGTTCCTGGTCGAAGGCGGCCAACACGCGGCCGGTGGGCAACCACAGCAGGGCCAGGGGCACCGACAACGCCAGGGCCAACACGAAACCTTGCTGCAGGGCCGCGGAGAGCCGCCGGCGGTCCCGCGCTCCGTGGGCCTGGCTGACGAGCGGATCGACGCCGAGCAACAGACCCATGGCGAGCATCTGGGTGCCCATCACCCACACGCGCCCCAGGTTGGCGCCGCCCAGGGCCTCGGTGCCGATGCGCCCGAGCATCACGAAGTCGACGATGCCGAGCATCATCGAGGCGAGCTGGGTGATCGCCACGGGCACGCCCAGGCGCGCGACGTAGCGCAGCTCGCGCCGCAGGGACGTGGTGGGGGAGGACTGCACGGCGAGCGGGCCTGGGACCGATGCAATCGGCCAGCGCACCTCGTACCAGCCGCCGCTCGCGCTCGCAATCGGCGCGACGCGGGCCGACGGGAACGACCCCCAGGATCGCGCCCCTCGGCCCGTCTCGATGCCCGTCCGACCGTGCGGTCGTCGGACGTGCTCTCAGCCGCCGACGGCCTGCTCGATCAGGAAGGCCGCGCCGATGGCTCCGAGCGCGACCACCACTTCGAGGGTCCGGCAGACGACGTGCGCCAGGATCCGGATCATGTCACCTCCCGCGGGTCGGGTCGGGGATCGGCCCGTCTCCCGCTGGATCCCCGCATCCGAAGCCTCCGTCGCGGTCCGCGCCCGGAATCTCCGCCCGCGCCGCGCGCCGTGCCGGATGCGGGAGGCGCGACGCCCGGGACGGGGCGCGGCGCCGGGAGGAGCGGGATTCGGCGCCGGGCGCGTCACGCCGCCGGCGGTCCGTGGGTGTCCCTAGCAGCCCGTCCCGGTTTGCTCCCACCCAGGGGGCGGCGCGGGGATCCCCGGACTCCAAGACCCCACGAGCACCACCATGCGTATCCAATTGCTCCTCGCCGCCTGCTGCGCGGCTCCCCTCGCGAGCCCCGCGCCCGCCGCTCCGACGAACGATCCGCGCACGCCGATCAACGCCCTCAACACGCCCGGAGACGCGGACAGCGTGTTCCGCATCGACGCATCCGGGTCCTACTACCTCGAGGCCAACCTGCTGGGCGAGGCCGGCAAGAGCGGCATCGAGATCGACGCGCCCGACGTGCGCATCGACCTGATGGGTTTCCGACTCATCGGGGCGGCCTCCAGCCTGGCCGCGATCGTGGCCGAGGCCGGCACCGAGGGCCTCAGCATCCGCAACGGCGCGATCGCGCACTGGGAGGGGGGCGGGCTGATGCTCGGCTCGACGCAGGGCGCGCGGATCCACGGCCTCACGATCCGCAACGTGAACGTGGGCATCCACACCGCTGGCTCCGCTCAGGTCGAGGCGTGCAGCGTCACGGACTCCGTCGGCCACGGAATCAACGTCGGGGGCGGATCGCTCGTCTCCGGGTGCCGCGTGGTGGGTTCCGGCATGGAGGGCATCGTCGCCTTTCCCCGGTCGCGGGTGCTCGACTGCGTCGTGCTCGAGAGCGCCGGAGCCGGCATCCTGCTCGGGTCGCACTCCAGCGCGCAGCGGTGCAGCGTGCACCTCTGCCTGGTGGGCATCTCGGGCGCGTCCGGGGCGACGGTGTCCGAGTGCACCGTGGCCCAGAGCCAGCAGGGGGGCGTGATCGTCCAGACCGGGACGGTCCGCGACTGTGCGCTCTCGTTCAACGGCGGCCACGGGATCGAGGCCGGACCCAGCTCGCGAATCGTGGGCAACGTCATCGAGTCGAGCACCGGTGACGGGATCCGGACCGAGGGGGGAGCCCACGTCGAGGGCAACCACGTGCGCTACCACCAGGCAGGCGTGGGGATCCGGGTCGGTTCCGGGTCGCTCGTCACCGGCTGCGAGGTCCACGACACGCTCCTGGCTGGCATCGTCGTCGGCAGCCATTCGCGCGTGCGGCAGTGCGTCGTCCGCGCCAGCGGCGCGAGCGGCATCGCGCTCAGCCCGCACTCCAGCGCGGTGGGCTGCTCCGTCTCGGGCAGCCTGGTGGGGATCCAAGGTCTATTGGCATCGACGGTGACCGACTGCGACGCCAGCTCCAACGCTCAGCAGGGGGTCGTCCTCGCCAGCGGGACGGTGCGCGACTGCAGCGTCGCCATGAACGGCGGACATGGCATCGAGGTCCTCGCCGACGCCCACGTCCTGCTCAACCGGGTCGCGTCGAACCTCGGGGACGGAATCCGCACCGAGGGCGGGGCGCGCATCGAGGAGAACCACGTGCGCGACCACCGCAACGGCACCGGCATCCGTGCCGGAGGCACGGGGAACTTCGTGGTGCGGAACTCGCTGCTGGCGAACGCGATCCCGCTGAGCGCGCTCATCTCCGGCAACTTCGTCGGCCCCCTGGTGCACGTGAACGCGGTCAACGGCCGCAGCGAGCCCTGGGCCAACATCCACGGGAACTGAGCCCACCGGATCCAGGAATCAGGTGGGCTGAAATCCGATCAGTCCTCGACGTCGAAGACCGGCTCGCCGCCGCGGATGCGGGCGCGCACGAGCTGGTCGCGGCGCACGTTGCGCGTGACCAACAGACGCGCGAGGCGCGGCTCGAGCTCGCGTTGCACCACGTGACGCAGCTCGCGCGCGCCGTGATCGGCGGAGAAGCCGCGCTCGGCCACCCACAGGGCCACGGCCGGGGTGAAGGAGACGACCGTGCCGCGGCGGCGCGCGCGCAGGGCGAGCTCGAGGAGCTGGGCCTGGGCGATGCGCCGCGCGCTGGTGGGCTCGAGGTCGCGGAACAGGAGCATCTCGTCCAGGCGCCCGACGAACTCGGGCGCGAACTGGCGCCGCACGGCGTTGTGCACGATGTCCTCGAGGCTGCGCGGGTCGAGGGTCCGGCCGCGGTCGAAGCCGACGGTGCGGCTCGCCCCCTGCACGTCCTCGGCGCCCGCGTTGCTCGTCAGCACGACGAAGCTGCGCTCGAAGCTCACGCGCCGACCCTTGCCGTCGGTCAGCGCGCCCTCCTCGAGCACCTGGAGCAGCAGGCTGTGCATGCGCGGGTGGGCCTTCTCGATCTCGTCGAACAGCACCAGCGTCTCAGGGTTCTTGTGCAGCGCCTCGGTGAGCTGGCCGCCGTCCTCGTGGCCGACGTAGCCGGGGGGCGCGCCGATCAGCTTGCTGTACTCGTGGCTGAGGGCGAACTCGCTGCAGTCGACGCGCACCAGGCCGGAGTGGTGGGCGTTGCCGAAGAGCTCGCGGCCCAGGGCCCGCGCGAGCTCCGTCTTGCCCGTGCCGGTGCGGCCCACGAACAGGAAGCAGCCCAGGGGTCGGCCCTGGGCCGAGAGCCCGACGGCGGCTTTCTCGACCGCGCGGACCACGCTCTCGATCGCGTGCGGCTGGCCGATCACGCGCCGCTCGAGGCGCCGGGCGAGGTTGCGCGAGCGGTGGCGCAGGCGCGTCAGGAAGGGCAGGCCGCCGCCCTCGCCCGCGGGCGCGGCCGCGGGGGCCGGCTTGGCCTCGCCCGCCTCGCGCGTGCGCAGCTCCACCTTGTGGATGTCGAGCTGCGGGTTGACCTCGATGCAGAGCTGGTAGAGCAGATCCTCGGCCAGCAGCGGGTCCTCGGGGAACAGGCGCTGCAGGCGGCGCTCGACCTCGCTGCCGAACTCGGGCATGCAGGTCTGGATCACCAGCCGCCGGTAGGCCGAGCGGTTGAGCCCCTTGGGCGCGCCGAGCACCAGGCCGTCGCCCTCGAGGGCCTGGACCTCGACGAAGGAGTCGGCGAGCTCGAAGTAACGATGGACGCTGCGACTCTTGAGCGGGTTCACGGGGACTTGGGCGAGGAAGCGCCGACGCGCGGGGGTTCGGGAAGGACCCACGCCCGAGGGCCGCCGGGGAGCGGCCGTCCGGGACAGGGCACGTTTCGGACCCCCCGTCGGCCGGACTTGACGCGCTCCCTTCTTCCGCGGCGAAAGCCCCAGGGCTTGCGTCGGGGGGCCCCCGCGAGCGATGAAAGGGGCGCCGCCGGGCGCCGGCGGGCACACTGCTGCGCGCCGCGACGACCCCTCGCCCCGCTGCCCCATGAACCCCGCCGACGAGCTGCGTTTCCTGGCCCTCCTGGTCCACCGCGGGCATCTCGCCCGTGAACGGGCGGAACCCCTCGCCGGCGCGCTGCAGCGCGGCGCGGACCTCGACGAGTTGCTGGTGCGCGAAGTGGGGTGGGACCCCGAGCAGGTCGAGAGGTTGCGTCGCACCCAGGCGGGCGAGATCCCCGAGCTGCCCGGCTACGAGATCCTGGGCAAGCTCGGCACGGGCGGCACGGCCGACGTCTTCCGGGCCCTCGAGAAGAAGACCGCGCGCTTGCTGGCGCTCAAGGTGCTCAAGCCCGAGGCCGCCCGCAACGACGCCACGCGCAAGGGCTTCATCGCCGAGGGCAAGCTGCTCGAGACCCTCGAGCACCCGGGCCTGGTGCGCGGCTACGGCGTCGCGCGCAGCGGCAACACCTTCTTCGCGCGCATGGAGCTGGTCGACGGCAGCACCCTGCTCGAGCTGCTCGACCAGGGCAGCGCCTTCCCCGAGGCCTCGGCCCTGCGCATCGTGCTGGAGGTCAGCGAGGTGCTCGCCTACCTGCAGTCCAAGGGCACCGTGCACCGCGACGTGAAGCCCGGCAACATCATGCTCTCGAACAACGGGCGGGTGAAGCTGATCGACCTGGGCTTCGCCGCCGAGAAGGGGAGCTGCGCGCAGGCCCCCGACCAGGCCGTCGGCACGGCGGCCTACCTCTCGCCCGAGGCCGCCCTGGGCGGCGCCGAGGCCGACATCCGCAGCGACATCTACAGTCTGGGCGTGACCCTGTTCCACCTGGTGGTGGGCAAGCTGCCCTTCGAGGGCTCGGACGATCGCGAGCTCCTGCGCATGCAGATCATGCAGTCGCTCTCCTCGCCCGAGCTGAAGGGGCGCGGACTCTCGCCGCACCTGCACTACTTCGTCGAGAAGATGATGGCGAAGGACAAGGACGTGCGATACCAGTCGTGGGAGGAGCTCGCGCAGGACATCCAGGAGCAACTCGCGGGCCGCGAGGCGCTCGACTTCCGCGGCGGCCCCGGTTCCTCCCCGGCGCGGCGCCGTCCCGGCCCGCCCCCCAGCCGCGGCAGGCGCCGGTGAACGCGCCCAGCGACCAGGGACCGCAGGCCCTCCCGCGCCACGGCAGCGCCCGCGCGGCCGACGGCTCGGCGCTCGCGTTCTCCTTCCTCTGTCACCGCTGCGGCCACTGTTGTTCGGGCGGCACCGGAGCGGTGTGGGTCGAGCCCTCCGAGATCCCGGCCCTGGCCGCGGCCCTGGACCTGGGCGAGGCCGCCTTCGCCCGCGCGCACCTGCGCACCCTGCCCGATCCGCGCACCGGCGAGCTGCGCCTCTCGTTGCGCGAGGAGGGCGGCCGCTGCGCCCTGCTCGCCGGCACCAACCGCTGCACGGTCTACGCCGCGCGCCCCGAGCACTGCCGCAGCTTCCCCTTCTGGCCCGCCCTCGAGCACGACCCCGCGGCCTTCGAGGCCGCGCGCGCGACGTGCCCCGGCATCGCGGTCGAGCCCCCGGCCGGGGCCCGCGAGTCGGCCTTCGCGGCCCTCGCCGAGCTGTACGCCGAGGTCGACGCGCACGTGGCGGCCTCCGGCGCGCGCTGCGAGCTCTCGGGCCTGTGTTGCCGCTTCGAGGAGGCGGGGCACGAGTTGTTCGCCACCGCCCTCGAGGCCGACTTCGCCGCCGCCCGACACCCCGACGCACCGCCCCCCGAATCGCCCGGGCGCTGTCCCTTCCACGTCGGCGGCCGCTGCACCGCCCGCGAGGGCCGCGCCCTGGGTTGCCGCACCTACTTCTGCGACGAACGCACCGAGGACGCGTTGGCCGAGGCCCACGAGGGCTTCCTCGCGCGCCTGCGTCGCATCGAGCGCGACCACGGGTATCCGGCCGCCTACGGCCGTTTCCCCGCCCTGCTCGCCGCGCGCGGCGTGGGGCTGGGCACGGCCGCGCCCGCGGCGGGGGAGGGCACGCCGTGAGGTTCCCCGCCCTGCTCGTCGCGGCCCTGCTCGCCGCGTCCGCCGCGGCCTGGTACGTGTCCGGCCTCGAGCAGGCGCCCGAGCCGCAGCCCTCCGCCCCGGCCCCCGCGGAGCCCGAGCCCGACCCGGGCGGGCGGGTCTCCCTGGGCAACGCCACCCTGACCCCGACCGCGTCCTCGGCCGGCATCCCGCGCCGCCTCGCCGAGCTCAACCGCCAGGCGATCGAGGCCCTCGAGGCGGGCGAGCACGCGCGCGCCGTGGCGCTCTTCGAGGAGTGCCTGGCCGGCGCGCCCGACGAGCCGGTCTTCGCGCGCAACCTGGCCGAGGCCCTGGCCCGCGCGGCGCGCGAGGACTACGCCGACCGCTCGCGGTTCGAGGCGGCGCTCGCCGCCCTCGCGCGCGCGGTCGAGCTCGATCCCACCCGCGCGGACCTCTCGAGCCTGCTCGAGCGCTGGCGCCGGCAGGGCGAGGCCGAGGCCGACTTCTGGACCGACGAGTCGACCCACTTCCAGCTCTCCTACGACGGCGGCCGCACCGAGCTTCTGCACCGCGGCCAGCGGGCGATGCTCGACACCCTCGAGGAGGCCTACCGCTCCTTCGCCGAGCTCTTCGGCCACCACCCGGTCGGCCCGGGAAGACCCAAGATTCAGGTCGTGGTGTACGACCGCGAGAGCTTCGGGCGGCTGACCGGGCTCGGGCACTGGGCGGGGGGCGTGTACGACGGGGTCGTGCGCGTGCCGGTGCAGGACCTGGGCGGCGAGCTGGCCGAGCTGCGCCGCGTGTTGCGCCACGAGCTCGTGCACGCCTTCGTGCGGGCCCTGGGGGGGCGCGACGTGCCCGGTTGGCTCAACGAGGGCTTGGCGCAGTGGCTCGAGGAACCCTTCGACACCGACCGCGACCAACGCGTGCAGCGCACGCGCCGCTCCCTGGTCGCCCACGCGCCCTTCCCCCTCGAGCGTCTGAAGGGCAGCCTCGCGACCTGGGACGACCCAGCCGAGATCGCCCGCGCCTACGCCCAGTCCCTGGCCCTGGTGGACCACGTGCAACGCTGGTACGGCGAGCGTTTGCTCTACGAGATGGTCGCCGGCTGCGCCGCGGGCACGGCCCCGGCCGAGACCTTCCGCGCCCGGACCCACCTGGAACTCGAGGCGGTGCAGCGCGACCTCTTCGACTCGATCGAGTCGGAGCGCTGATCGGCGGCGCGCGCGGCTCCCGGAGCAAGGCGCCCGGGGGACCTGGGTCCGATGAACCCCATGGCCCCCGGGTCGCGGGGAGACTCCCGACGGCGTTCGCCGCGCTCGCGGTGAACGACTCTGGGAACGGATCCGCGCGGCGCACCCAGCACGGCGCCGACGGACCCCGTTCCTACGAGCGGTTGAAGCTCACGTAGGCTGCCAAGAACAGCAGCACCTCGAGCGACCAGAGAGCAGCGAGTGCGAGCGCCGCCGGGATCCAGGTTTCCATGTCGTCCCCCTACCGTCTTCATCGGTGCCGGATAGCGGCCTCGGCGGACGAACCTGAGGGTTTCTTCACGTCGTCCCAGCGCCGGTACACGGTGTTTCCCGAGCGGGTGCAACCGATCGCGTCCGGTCCGGTCAGGGCAGCGTGATGCCGGACGCGTTGGGTGGGGAAGGGGAGCGCCAGCCCGGGGGCTCGCGCGGCGGAGCGCTGGGGGTCGCGGCGGCGGTCGGCGCGGGGCCCGACCTCCCCGCGGGCCGCGTCGACCTCGACGCGGCGGAGACCGGCCGGTTGCTCGAGTGGATCCTGGGGCGCGGCGGCCGGCGCCGCCTGCCGCGCCTGCAGGAGCTCGACCTCGAGCAACTCTCGCGCTGGGAGCCGGCGCGCCTGCGGCGCGAGGCGGGGCTTGGGCCGGCGGGGGCGCGCTCGCTCGCGGCGGCCTTCGCCCTGGGGCGGCGGGTGGAAGAGCTGCGTTGGGTGCGCTCGGACTCGATCCGCTCGCCGGGGGGCGTCTACCGCCTGATGGCGCCGCGCCTGCGGGGCCGGGAGCGCGAGGTGTTCTCGGTCCTGATCGTGGACGGCAAGCACCGCCTGCTGGCGGTCGAGGAGGTCAGCGAGGGAACCCTGACGACCTCCCTGGTCCACCCGCGCGAGGTGTTCCGCCCGGCCCTGCGGCGCGGCGCGGCGGCCCTGGTGGCGGTCCACAACCACCCCTCGGGGGACCCGGAGCCCTCGGCGGAGGACGTCGAGGTGACCCGGCGCCTGCTCGACGCCGGTCGCCTGCTCGGCGTGCCCCTGCTCGACCACGTGGTCCTGGGCCGGGGGGCCTTCGTCTCCCTGCGGGAGCGGATGGGGTTCTGAGGGGGCTCCGGGCGGCCCCTCGGGCCGCGGGGCGGGGGCGCCCGGACCGCCCTCGGGACGCGCCTGAACTTTTCTTCAGGTTTCAGTGCGCATTCGGGGCGCTCGCCCCTCTTAGCGGGTGGGGGAATGGATCGGGTCAGGTTTCTGGGGTTCGCCCTGGGGCCTGTCCCGGTCACCTTCATTTCAGGGGCAGGTCGGCGCGGCGCCAACCCGACCCGGGCCCACGGGCGCACGCAACCGGGCGCGGGCAGGCGGGGGAGAATGCGGCGGCCGGAGGCGGCCCGGGCCGTCGCGCCCGGGGTTCACGACCCGCGGCCGGCTGCGCGGAGGGGCGCCCCGGCCCCTGCTCCCTACCTGGCCGGTCGGCTTCCCGAACGCCCAGAGCCGTCTCCGGTCCCGCCCCTGGCACGCCGGGCCTGGATTTGGCCGCGAACTGCCCCCGGACGGGGCGCCCCCCTCGGAGTCCTCCCCGGCCCGTCCGCCCGGGCCCGCCGGCAGGCGATCGGGACGGGCCGCGGGGGCTCCCAGGGGCCGGGCAGGTCGCCCCCAGACCCGCTCCAAGGCCCCGAGAGCGCGCGGAAACCTCCGAGGAGAAACGACTTTCCAAGATGTTGCATTTTCCGTTAGACTCACCCCTCGGCCCCCGGTGCGCGGTCCGGAGGGGGGCGTGAGCCCGGCCCCCGGCCCGGGGTCGTTCGAGGCCCGACGAGAGGACTCAGGCAAGGACATGCGTTCCAGCTCCCTCAGCAGCCCCCCGCGGGGGACCTCCCCCGGCGCCACGCCCCGATCGGGGTGGGCCCGCAGGCCCCCGGCCTGGTTCCTGGCCCTCTTCGCCCTGGGGCTGGCCCTGCCCACGGCGGGCGCCCGCGGCCCGGTCCGGGCCCCGGCGCCGGAGGGCGGAGCGCCCTCCCTCGCCCCGGGCGCGCGCCCCCAGGGGCCGGGGATGGAAGAGCCCGGGGTGATCGAGATCGTCGAGAACCAGTTCCGGCGCCTGGTCTTCCCCAGGGATGTCAAGACCCTGGTGCTGGGCGACGAGCCCGACGACGGGGACACCAGCCGCGACTTCGTCTCGGCCCATCAGCCCACCCCGAAGGAGTTGCTCCTGCGCGGCAAACGCCCCGGCCGCACGAACCTGCTGCTGATCTTCGAGGACGGCACGAGCGAGATGTACCTGGTGCAGGTCCAGGTCGACATCTCGACCCTGCAGGCCGCCCTGCGCGACGTGCACCCAGGCATCCGGATCGAGATGGCGCCCCACCGCGACGCCCTCGTCCTGCGCGGCGAGGTCCGCACCCAGCGCCAGTCCGAGCTGGCCGAGCGCGCGGCGTCGCAGTACCTGGAGGCCAGCCGGGCACGCATCTCGGGGGGCTTCGCTGTCACCGACTTGCCGGGTAATGAGGAAAAGAGCAACGCCCGGGCCGAGATGTCCGGGGGCCGCGTGATCAACCTCCTGCGCGTCACCGAGGTTCCCCAGCCCCTACTGCCTCAGCCGACCGATGCGCGCATCCGCGAGGCGATCGCGACGATCCCCGGTGCGCGGGTCGAAGTGCGCCGCATTCAGCGCGGTGCGCTGCCGGACGATGGCGTGGACGTCTTCGTGCTCGATGGCTCGGTGGAGAACCAGGTCGAGCTGGTGCGCTTGTTCTCGCTCGCCATCAAGTCCCTCGGCAGTGCCCGCACCCAGCTCATCCGGGAGCAGGCCTACTTCCGCGATGACGAGGGCAACTTACGCTACGGGCCGATCGAACGCGAGGAGCCGATCGACCTGCGGGGCGAGATGCTGGCCATCGCGGATGAGTCCGGCGGGTTGGCGGGACGTGAGGCGCAAGCCGGCGACACGCGGGTCACCAGCACGCTGCTGCGCGGATTCGGAGCCGCCGGCGGCGGGGGCGGTGGAGGACGATCCGGGGTCGGCAGTTCGATCTTGCGCAACCTGCTGGGCGTCAACATCGGCCGGGCCAAGATCGTCGAGTTGGCCGGCGGACGCATCCTGTCCTTCGTCGAGGTGCGCAACATCCCCCAGGTGCGGGTCGACATCCGCATCTACGAGGTCAACCGCAGCGCGATCCTGTCCTACGACGGCGACTTCAACCTGCTGCTCAGCGACTTCAGCCAGCCCCCCCTGCTGCCCGCCGGCAACGCCACGTCGTTGCAGGGCAGCCAGGCCGCGCGCGTGGGCGCCCAGAGCGACTCGGACGTGCAGAACGTCTTCGGGTTCCTGAACGGCCAGCTCTCGAACCAGCTCCAGGTCTCGGGCTCGAACTACGCCATCGACACCCTCTTCCGCGTGCTCGAGCGCGAGGGCCTGGCGCGCAGCCTGGCCCAGCCCTCCCTGACCGTGCTCTCGGGCGAGACGGCGGTCTTCGAGGTCGGCGGGCGCATCCCGGTCGAGGACACCTTCGCCACCAACGTCGAGGCCCAGGGCGTCCTGACCGCCGTCAGCTTCATCGAGTTCGGCATCAACCTGGCCGTGCGGCCCCTGGTCGGGGAACGGGGCGACGTGACGATCGACTTCGTGCCCGAGATCTCGACCCCCGACGCGGCCCTGACCCAGCTCATCGTCGAGTCCACCGGCCGCAACCCGGCCACCTTCGCCTTCGAGAGCCGGCTCCTGCGCACCAGCGCGCGCCTGCAGGACGGCCAGACCCTGCTCGTCGGCGGCCTCGACCAGCGCAACCGCACCGACCAGAACCGCTACGCGCCCTGGATCTCGCGCGTGCCGCTGCTCGGCCTGCTCTTCCAGGGCCTCGACTACTCCGACCAGGACCTCGAGGTGATCGTGATGGTGCGCCCGGTCGTGCTGCACGACCCCGACCCCGAGGTGCCCCTGTGGCTCTTCCCGCAGGGCAACGAGGTGCTGCGCGCGCTGCGCGCGACGTTGCCGCGGCGCGCGGACTCGGGCGATGGAACGCACGCGGCGGGGGGTGCGCGATGAGCCGTCTCGTGCTTCGAACGCGGGCGCGGCGCGCTGCGCTGGCGATCGCGCTGTGTGTCGTCGCGGCCTGCCAAGGTCCGGGGGCCGGCTTCCGCGACGCCGAGCCCGATCCGAACGTGCGCCTGGCGCACCTGCTCGATCTCTACGAGGCGGGCGCGGGCCACCCGGGCTCCGGGCGCGGTCCGACCCTGGTGGATCCGGGCCGCGTGCAGAACGAGCTCGAGCGCCTGGCCTTCGAGTTCCCGCGCCACGCGCCGACCCTGCTGGCCAACGCGGTCGTGGCCTACGACGCGCGCCAGCCCGAGAAGGCCCAGAACTACCTGGACCAGATCTTCCGCGTGCAGCCCAGCCACCCCGACGCGGCCATGCTGCGGGCGCGCATCGCCCTCGACCAGGGCAACCGCGACTCGGCCCTGCGCCTGCTCGAGACCCAGGTGCGCTACAACCCCGACCACGCCGGCCTGCGCGAGACCCTGGCCGCGGTGCTGGTCTTCCGCGACGAGGGCCCCGCGGCGATGGAGCAGCTCGAGCTGGCCTCGCGCCTGGGCGCGCCCCTGTGGCGCGTGCAGTACCACCGCGGTTGGATCGAGGAGCGCGCGGGCCGGTTCGAGGCCGCGCGCGCCTTCTACGAGCACGCCCTGGCCCTCAACCCGGACAGCGCGGTCGTCGCCGCCCGCATCGACGGCCTGCGGGCCTCCTTGGGGGAGACCGTGCGATGAACGCCCCCCGCCCCGCCCCGGATCGGGACGCCCGCGCGGACCGCGGCCGCGCCCCGATACCCCCCCGATCGCGGGGCAGGGGTTACCCTAGGGCCGATGCGACCACCCCGGTCCTGGCAGGCCGGGGCGCACTCCGAACCGTCCGCGCGGCGTTCCGCGTCCTCCCGGTGACCCCACCGGGGCGGATCGCCCGCGGTCGACGGGACCCCGCCGAGGGTCGTGGGCAGGAGGGACGGACTCCACGTCGGTCCCCCCGCGCCGCGCGGCCGTCGGTCCAACCCCTGGCTCCGAGACCGAGACCGAGACCCTGACGGAGGTGCGACCTCCGCGAACAGAAACCATGAAGAAACTGACCCCCAACAAGAAGCGCGGCGCCGCCCTCGTCGAGTACGGCCTGCTGATCGCCGGCGTGGCCCTCATCTGCGCCGCCGCCGTGTCCCTGTTCGGCAAGAAGACCAACGACCTGGTGGGTACCGTCGCGGCGGTTCTGCCCAGCAGCAGCGCTGAGGATGTCGGTGCCATCGCTGGCGGCCGAGTCATTCTCACCCAGGAAGGTGCGATCAACTGGACGGACGTTCTCGACGGCGAGAAGAACACCACGGACGACCTCTTCGGAGATGGCGCTAGCGGTCTCATCACCGATCTCCAGAACTCCGGCGACTGAGCCGGCCATGAGGGCGCTCTCGGATTGCTCCAGGACCAACCGGACCTGATAGCGACGCCGAGAGCGCTCACTCTCCCACGGTGGCCAGGATGATTCTTCGAAGCGATCGATCCAACAGCTCGGGCGGCGTGCTCGTCGAGTTCGCCCTCGTGTCGTTCGCGTTGTACCTGATCCTGGCCGCGGTCCTGGACCTCGGGCGGGTGATGATGGCCGGGCAGCTCCTGCAGTCCGCCGCCGACCAACTGGCGCGCGAGCTGGCCGTGGCGCCCCTGCCCGCGACCCTGAGCTTCGAGGAAGCCCTGCGCGATCCCTACGTCGTGCAGCGCATCTACGACCCCGCCAAGCTCGTCGTGCCGCTCTCGGTGGGGGGCAACAACGAGCTCGAGTGGGCCACCTACCCGATCGTCAACCAGATGCTGCGCCCGCTGATGATCGTCGACCTGGTCGACGACGTCCCCGTGCTGCGCTACCCGGGGGCGGTCGTGCGCATGAGCGACGACGGGGGCAACTCCTTCGACACGGTCCTGATCCCGCGCATCCTCGCGACGGCCGGCAGCGGAGTCGAGGTCATCGAGTGGGTGCCGGTGGTCGAGGAGATCCTGCCCAGCGCCATCGCCCAGAGCCACTTCCCGATCAGCGCACCCCTGGCCGCCTTCCGCGGCAACGCGATGGTGCGCCTCAACTATCCCTTCCAGGCCGCGACCATGAGCGCCTTCGACCCGACCGGCACCGCCGGTCCCTTCGGCGACGTGATCGAGGCCCCCGAGACGGTCACCGGGCCCGACGAAGGCACCTTGGTCGAGACCAACTGGTCCACCTCGCACCGCGGCCCCGGCGGTCTGGGCTACCACTTCGCCTTCGCCAACGAGGACGGCAGCCCCAAGAAGGTCCTGCCCTATCGCAAGTTGATCAGCGTCCGCTCCTTCCATCGCCGCGAGAACTATGGCGGCTGAGCGGTCCGCGAGCTCCGCACCACCCCCTTCCCCCCTATTCCGACACCACAGACGAGAGTCGCCCCCGCGCGCGCCGCGGGGGCGGGAGAGAGCCCGAGATGAGTCCCGCCCGCCGTCAACGCAGCCGCCTGAACCCCCTGCTCCTGATCCTGCTGCTCTTCCTGGGCGTGGCCGGGGCCTTCGGCACCCTCTACGCCCGCGGGGACGTGAAGGCAGCCTGGCTCGACGAGGTGCTCGGCCGGCGCCAGGTCGTCGCGGCCGAGACCGTGGGCGTGATCGTCACCGCGCGCCCCATGCGGCCCGGCCAGGCCGTGACGCGCGCCGACGTGTGGGACCAAAAGACCAACCGGCCGCGAGTCTGGCCAGTCAACAAGTCCGAAGTGCGCGCAAACCAGGACAGCCCGAACCCCTGGATCATGAGCCTGGGGAACATCGAGGGCCGCGTGCTCGCGCGCCCCAAGGAGGCCATGAAGGCCTTCACCGAGCGCGACTTCCTGCCCGTCGGCACGCGCCCCGGTCCCCAGAGCCTGGTGCCCGAGGGCAAGCGCTACCTCGTCGTCTCCGAGGAGCACGTCCACGGCCTGGGCGACATGCGCTACGGGGACCGCTTCGACATGGTCGCCCTGCGCAGCGTGCCGGACAAGGACCTGGTCGAGGCCCGCAAGGCCCTGGCCGTGGTCGGCGAGGGCCGCATCGACCAACAACTTCGCTTCCAGATCCAGAGCGGGTCCCTGGTGCTCGAGACGCCGCTGGTCTCCGCGGGCCTGGTCGTGAACCCGGCCGCCTACGACGGCGACGCCAAGCGCGGCAAGCGCCAGGTCGGCCTGGCGGTCGACCCGGGCGAGATCTCGCCCCTGTTGTCGGCCATCGAGCGCAAGGAGCGCATCCACGCGATGCCGCGCTCGAACCTGGCCGGCGCCGACGAGGAGATGGTGCCCACCGGGCCCTCGGTCGAGGAGCAGCTCGCGTGGTTGCTCTCGCAGGTGCACGTGGTCGAGAAGATCGAAGGCGACCGCAAGGTCATCGTCACCGTGCCCCGCGGCGGCGGATCGAGCACGGACTGAGCCCGGACCCGCCCACGCGCTCCTTTCCCGGAGTCGAATCCCGATGCCTCGCACGCTCCATCGAGAAGCTTCCCCCCGTGGGGGGGTCGTATTGGTGTTCTTCGCGTTGCTGTTCGTGGGCTTCATGGCCATCGCCGGCCTGGCGGTCGACCTGGGCCTGGCGCGCATGACCCAGCGCCAGATGCAGGGCGCCACCGACAGCGTCGCGATCGAGACCCTGCGTGAGCGCGACCGCGCGCGCAACGAGACCGCCGAGACGGATCCCTACCTGCGCGACCTGATGCGCCGCAGCCTCAACGGGCGCATCGCCACCTGGCGCTACACCCCCGACCTCACCGTGGGGGGCTCGGGCGACGAGGACTTCGAGGGCGCCGGCGCCTACATCACCCTCAGCGAGGGCCAGGGCGAGCTGAACTGGGGCCGGGTGATCGAGGAGATCGGCTGGACCCCGCCGCGGCCGCGCACGAACTACGAGAGCGAGGAGGACGAGGGGGGCGGCCCGGTCAGCGCCACCCCGCTCAACCGCCGGCAGGGCGACATGGTGAGCGGCAGCTTCAACCAGACGCTCTTCGGTCCCTCGGGCAGCCCGCTCCACATGGAGACGCCGGACTACCAGCGCCCCGACTTCGCCACGGCCGAGGCCGACGAGGCGCCCTACGGCGACTCGCTGCTGGTGCGTTTGCGGCGCACGGCCCACCCCTACGCCGGCGGCGGGGACGACAGCCAGCCGAACGTTTCCTCCAGCGGCCCGACGATCCCGATGCTCTTCAGCGCCGGCACGGCCATCCTGGGCGGAGACGCGGGCTCGGGCGAGTCCATCCGCCACACCGGCTTCCGCGTGCGCGCGACCTCGATCGCCACGGCGCGCCGGGCCGTGCGGGCCGGCGTGCGCGTCGAGGAGGACGTGCTGCAGGGCCTGCTCGCCGCCGGGCAGATGAATGTCCGCGAGGCCGCGCTCCTGCGGGTCGGCGTCACCGGCCTGGCCCTGCGCGACCGCTTCTGGAACGCGATCGAGGGCACGATCGACGTCTGGAAGGACCGCGACGACGGCGACCGGGAGCTGATCCTCGAGATCGGCCAGCTCCTGACCGCCCGCAACCTGCTCTTCCAGCACGGCACGAGCAACCCGAACCTCGAGTTCGAGGACGTCATCGGCGTCCTGACCGAGATCGAGCCGCGCATCGTGGGCGATCGCGTCGCCTATCCGCCGCCCGACGACGAGGCGCTGACGAGCCCGGCGCATTTCTCCACCGTCGAGGGCCTGGTGCCGGTCTACGACTTCCGCTTCGCCAACACGGGCGGCGTGTGGATGCCCCAACTGCGCGTGATCGGCTTCGGCCGCGTGCGCATCGAGCAACTCGTGGACGAGGACACCGGCGAGCCCCAGTTCGGCGCCAACGGCTTGCCCCTGATCCGCGTCGTGCGCCTGGGGAACCGCCTGGCCCTCGAGCTCTCCGACCCCTGGATCGCGCCGCGCAACGCCAGCGCGCGCTTCGACGGCACGCAGACCGACGATCTGACGCCCGCGATGTGGGAGGCCTTGATGATCGCCTCGCGCAACCTCCGCCACGCCGTCCAGGCCCCCGCCCTGGCGCGCTGACCCGCCGACCCGCCCTCGACCCTACATGGACAGTCCCCAGATCCTGATCGTCGGCAGCGACACGACGCTCCGACAGGAGTTCGACACGGCCCTGCGCGGCGTGAAGCGCTGGAGCCCCGTGGTGCACAGCGTCTCCGAGCAGCGCCAGGGGATCGAGGCCGCGCGCAGCCGGCGCCCGGACATCGTGGTCGTCGAGATGGATCAGGGCATCGCCTCCCTGAAGCGCTTCGCCGAGGAGATCGGCGCCGCCTCGCCGGACTCGGTGGTGGTGGGAGCCTTCCACCACGACCGCTTCGCCAACGAAGGCGAGGAGTCGGCCGCGATCATCGAGGCCATGCGCGCCCGCGTGGCCGACTTCCTGCGCCGGCCGCTGTCCGCGGCCGAGATCCAGCAGCTCCTCGACCGCGTGCTCGTGCAGCAGGCGCGCGTGCGGCGCAACCTGGGCAAGGTGATCTCCTTCGTCAGCAACAAGGGCGGCGCGGGCAAGTCGACCCTGGCGGTCAACACGGCCGTGGCCCTGGGCAAGCGCCACCCCGACCAGGTGCTCCTGATCGACACCTCGCTGCAGCTCGGCGTCGCGGCCCTGATGGTGGACGCCGCCCCGCGCACGACGATCGTCGACGCGATCCGCGAGAGCCATCGCCTGGACGAGACCCTGGTGCGCCAACTCGCGACCCAGACCGAGCACGGCCTGCACCTGTACGCGGCGCCACCCGACGCGGTCGAGGCCAGCCACGTCGACGACGAGGGCCTGACGCGCATCCTCAGCCTGGCGCGCCGCACCTACGACTACGTGATCGTCGACACCTATCCGATGCTCGACGCCGTGATCATGGCGGCGCTCGACTTCTCGGATCTCGTCTACGTCGTCTTCCACGCCACCGTGCCGAGCGTCGTCGGCACCTCGCACTTCATCGAGGTGCTGAAACGCGTGGGCGTCGGCGACGATCGCCAGCGCATCGTGCTCAACTACACCATGCCCAAGGCCCCGGCGGCCCTGCGCGTGTCCGACGTCGAGGAGCGCCTCAACCGCGACATCGAGCACGTCTTCCCCTTCCAGAAGAAGCTGCTCACGGCGCTGAACACGGGCCGGCCCTACGCCCTCTCCTGCGGGCGTCGTTTCGGCTTCGGCAAGTCCCTGGCGCGCATCGTGGACGAGATCGAGGCCGCCCCCGAGGGTGGTTACGCGGCCTCCCCGGCCCCCGAACCCCCAGTCGAGGGCCCCGTGACCTTCGGGCGTGAGGCCCTGGCGTGAGCGATCCCCAGAACCCCGGCCGCGAGAAGACCAGCGAGGATCGGGCCCGCGAACACTTCCGCTCGGCGATCACGACCGCCGCCGCCTCGCGCCTGCGCCCGCAGACCGCACGCAGCGAGCGCGACGCGCGGCGCGAACGCGAGGCCCAGGCCTCCTCGGTCGACTTCCTCTCGATCAAGGCCCAGCTCCACGAGCGCCTGCTCGACGAGCTCGGCGAGCGCAACCTGCTCGGCAGCAGCGAGGAGATCGTCGAGGGCGCGGTGCGCGAGTTCGTCGTGCGCATCCTCGCCAGCGAGGACCTGCCGCTCAACGTGGCCGAGCGCGACCGCCTGGCGGACGAGTTGCTCGAGGAGACCCTCGGCATCGGCCCGCTGGCGCCCCTGATGGCCGACCCGGCCGTGACCGACATCCTGGTCAACGGTCCGCACCAGATCTACGTCGAGCGCTTCGGCATCCTCGAGAAGACCGACGTGCGTTTCCGGGACGACGACCACGTGCGGCGCGTGATCGAGCGCATCGCCGCGCGCGTCGGCCGGCGCATCGACATGGGCGTGCCGATGGTCGACCTGCGCCTGCCCGACGGCAGCCGCGTCAACGCGACCATCCCGCCGGTCTCGATCGACGGGCCGACGATCTCCATCCGCCGTTTCGGCCGCCAACGCCTGCGGCGCGACGACCTGATGCGCCTGGGCATGTGGTCGGCGGAGATGCTGCAGTTCTGCGAGCTCGTGGTGCGGGCGCGCAAGAACGTGCTCGTCTCGGGCGGCACGGGCGCGGGCAAGTCGACCCTCCTGGGGGCGCTCGCCGAGTGCATCCCCAACACCGAGCGCATCATCACCATCGAGGACACGGCCGAGCTCGTGCTCGACCAGGAGCACGTGGTGCGCTTCGAGACCCGGCCGCCGAACGTCGAGGGCCGGGGCGCGATCGGCGCGCGCGAGCTGGTGATCAACTCGCTGCGCATGCGCCCCGACCGCATCGTGGTCGGCGAGGTGCGCGGCCCCGAGGCGCTGGACATGCTGCAGGCCCTCAACACCGGTCACGACGGCGGCCTGAGCACGATCCACTCGAACTCGCCCCGCGACGCCCTGGCGCGCCTGGAGACGATGGTGCTGATGGCGGGCCTCGACCTGCCCTCGCGCGCCATCCGCGAGCAGATCGTCGCCGCCCTCGACCTGGTCGTGCACGTGCGGCGCTTCGAGGACGGCGTGCGGCGCATCGAGACCATCGCCGAGGTCACGGGCCTGGAGGGCAACACCCCGCTCTTGCAGGAGGTGTTCCGCTTCAAGCGCGAGGGGCTCAAGGGTCGCAAGATCCTCGGCGAGTTCGTCCCCAGCGGCATCGTGCCGCGCCTGGTGGGCGAGCTGCGCGACCAGGGCATCGAGGTCCCCTTGGGCCTGTTCCAGGCCAGGAAGGGTCCGGGCGCGTGAGCGAGCTCCTGATCGGCGGCGGAGTGGCGGCGGTGGGGGTGGGCGCGGTGGCCTATGCCCTGCGCTCGCGGCGTCAGCGCACCCTGGCCCTCGAGCGCCTGCTCGAGCCCGAGGGCGCGCCCGCTTACGAGGAGCTGCCGCCGCCGCGCAGCGTGCTGCGTCGCGCGCGCTGGGTCGCGCCCCTCGTGGGTCTGCTCGCCGGCGGTGCGATCTACCTCGCCTTCGAGGGCAACCGCGCCCTGCCGATCGGCCTGGCCTTCGGCCTGGTGGTGGGCGTGATCGCCAGCTTGGTCGAGAACTACCTGCACGCCGGCCGCAGCCTGCGCTTCGAGACCCAGCTCGTCGACGTGATCGACCTGGTGGTGAGCTCGCTGGGGGCCGGCTCGGCCACCATGGATTCGCTCGAGTACGCCGCCCGCGAGTCGGAGAAGCCCCTGCGCCCCCTGATGCTCGACCTCGTCGGGCGCGTGCGCCTGGGGGACACGCCGCAGTCGGTGCTGGACCAGTTCGCGCGCCTCGTCCCGCTCGAGTCCTTCCGCCTGTTCTGCTTCACCCTGACGGTGCACGAGGAGGTCGGCGGCAGCCTGGCCCCGACCCTCTCGACCGTGGCGCGCACGATCCGCGACCGGATCGAGATGCAGCGCCGCGTGCGCGCCGAGGCCACCCAGGCGCAGGCCTCGGTGATCGGCATCCTGCTCATCACCTACGGCATCGGGTTCATCACCTGGCGCACCGAGCCCGAGCGCATGGAGTCGTTCCTCGGCTCGGAAGCCGGCACCAAGCTGGCCGCCGCGGCGGTCATGTTGCAGGCCCTGGGCCTGATCTGGATGTCGCGCCTCACGCGGGTCCGCTTCTAGCACCCATGGAGACCCTGATCCTGATCCTGGCCGGCTGGGCGCTCTTCATCGGCGTCCTGTACGTGCTCGTCACCCGCCTGCGGGATCTCGGGCGCATGCGCGCGCGCCTGCGCACGGGCACGGACGCGGCGATGCTGGCGGTCGACACGCGCGACGTGTCGGAGATCGGCGCCCTCGAGCGCTGGTTGGCCCTGGCTGGCTTCCGCGCCCGGGGCAGCTCGACGGCCTTCGTGTTGGCGAGCATCGTCAGCGCGCTGCTCGCCGGAGCGTGCCTCCTGTTCCTGACGCGCGCCGGCGTGATGGACCAGGTCGTGCGGGAGGTCATGGGCCTGCCCCCGAGCGTGGCGGACATCCTGGTCCCGCTGCTCACCCTGAGCCCCTACATCCTGGCGCTGCTGCTCTTCTTCGCGCCGCTGATGATCGTCAATGGCGCCCGCCGGCGCCGCGTGCGGGAGATCGAGCGCGAGCTGCCGATCCTGCTCGACCTCCTGGCGACGCTCTCCGAGGCTGGCCTGGGCTTCGACTCGGCCCTGAGCCAGGTGATCGAGGCCGAGACCGAGGAGAACGCGCTGCAGGACGAGATCCGCCAGTTCCAGCTCGAGGGCATGGCGGGCGTGCCGCGCACGCGGTGTTTCCGGCGCTTGGCGGACCGCGTGCGCGTGGGCTCGATGACGATCTTCTGCTCGGCGATGATCCAGGCCGAGCAGGTCGGCGCCGGCTTCTCGCGCGTGCTGCGCCAGCAGGCCGACGACCTGCGCAACCGCCGCCGCGAGCGGGCCCTGATCCTGGCGCAGTCCCTGCCGGTCAAGCTCGTGTTCCCGCTCGTGATCTGCTTCCTGCCCGGCATCTTCCTGGCCACCCTGGGCCCGGCCTTCCACCAGTTCCTGCAGTACGCCGACTCCATGTTCAGCGGGCGTTGACCTGCACGGGACCGACGCGCCGCGGACGACCCGCGCGCGCCGGGCGAGCCCTCCCCCGGTTCGGGCGGTTTGGCGGGACGGGTGGGGGTGGGGAAGCTAGATTCTGCGGCCCCGTCGGCGGCGCTGGCGGGCCGTGGAAACCATGGACTGTCTCCGGATCGAGGGCCTCTCGAAGGCCTACGTCAGCCCCGAGGGCGAGCGCCAAGCGGTGCTCGACATCGAGCGTTTCGCGCTGGCGCGCGGCGAGCAGGTCGCCCTGCGCGGCGGCAGCGGCTCGGGCAAGACCACCTTCCTCCACCTGATCGCCGGCATCCTGCGGCCCGACGCGGGGCGCATCCTGCTCGCCGGGGCCGACATGGCGCAGCTCTCCGAGTCGGCGCGCGACGCCCACCGCGCGCGGCACCTGGGCTACGTGTTCCAGACCTTCCACCTGCTCGAGGGCTACAGCGCCCTCGAGAACGTGCTGCTGGGTATGGCCTTCGGACCGGGAGCCGACCGGGCGCGGGCCGAGGAGCTGCTGGTGCGCGTCGGGCTCGGCCACCGCCTGCGGCACAAGCCGCGGCAGCTCTCGGTCGGCCAGCAGCAGCGCGTGGCCGTCGCGCGCGCCCTGGCGAGCCGTCCCGACCTGGTGCTGGCCGACGAGCCCACCGGCAACCTCGACGCCGCCCGCGCCCAGGAGGCCCTGGCCCTGATCCGCGAGTGCTGCGCCGAGGCCGGGGCCGCGCTCCTGCTCGTCAGCCACGACCCGGCGGTGTTGGCCCACTTCGCGCGCGTCGAGGACCTCGAGACGCTCAACCGCGTCGGCCGCGCCGCGGCGGGGGGCCAGGCGTGAGGGGCATCCTGCTCATCGTGCGGCGCAGCTTGCGCCTGCACGCGCTCTCGACCAGCGTCACGGCGCTCTCCCTGGCCCTGGCCGGGGGCCTGGTGATCGCGGTCTTCACCATCGAGGGCCAGACGCGCCGGGCCTTCTCGGGCGCCGACTACGGCTTCTCGGGCGTGCTCGGGCCGCGGGGCAGCGAGCTGCAGATCGTGCTCAACACGGTCTACCACCTCGAGACCTCGCCCGGGAACCTGCCCTGGAGCGCCTACCAGCAGATGCGCGACGACCGGCGCGTGCGCACCGCGGTGCCCTACGCGGTGGGGGACTCCTACCGCGGCTATCGCATCGTCGGCACGACCGAGGAGCTGTTCACGAAGCTCGAGTACGTGCGCGGCTCGACGCTCGAGCTCTATCCCGGCCACCGCATCTTCGATCCCGAGCGCCGCGAGGCGGTGATCGGCGCCAGCGTGGCCCGCGAGACCGGCCTGCGCCGCGGCGCGGCCTTCAAGCCCGTGCACTCCCTCAGCGCCGACCACGGCCACGTGCACGAGGAGGAGTTCGTGGTCGTGGGCGTGCTGAAGCCCACCAACACGCCCGTCGACCGCGTGATCTTCATCCCGATCGAGGGCATGTACCGCATGGACGGCCACGTGCTGCGCGGCTCGGGCGTGACCTACACGCCGCAGGAGGGCGAGCCGATCCCGGACGAGTTCAAGGAGGTCAGCGCCGTCCTGCTCGACGTGCGCAGCCCGATCCTCGGCAACCAACTCGCCAACCAGATCAACCGTCAGGGCACCGAGGCGACCCTCGCCTATCCGCTGGCGCGCTCGATGGCCGAGTTGTTCGCGAAGATCGGTTGGGTCACGGTCGTGCTGCGCATGGTGGCGTACCTGGTGGTGCTCGTGGCGGCGGCCTCGATCCTCGCCAGCCTCTACAACGCCATGAACGAGCGCCGCCGCGAGTTCGCCATCCTGCGCGCCCTGGGCGCGCGGCGGCGCACGGTGTTCAGCGCCATCGTGCTCGAGTCGAGCGCCATCGCCCTGCTCGGCGCCCTGCTCTCCATCGGCGTGTACTTCGCCATCCTGTCCCTCGCGACCGCGGTCGTCCGGGCCCAGGTCGGGGTCGTGCTGGAGGCGGGCGAGTTCCACCCCATCCTGGTCCTCGCGCCCCTGGGCCTGGTGCTCCTGGGCGCCCTCGCGGGCCTGGTGCCGGCGTTCAAGGCCTATCGCACCGACATCGCCGCGCACCTCGCCCCGACCTCCTGAAGGCCCGCGGACCCCGTGCTAGGATCGCCGCGAACCATGCGCCCCCTCCAGCCCCTCGCCCTCCTCCTGTGCGCGGCCCTCGTCGGGTGCTCCGACGCCGACGACCTGGGCCGAATCCTCGACGACGGCTCGATCCAGGGCCAACGCCTGGACGAGCACCACCACGACGAGCACTGCGAGGAGGACCACGACCACGACCACGGGGACGACTGCGACGAGGAGCACGCCCCGGACGAGCCCTGCGAGGACCACGGCGCCCCGGAGCCGGCCGAGCCGTCCCCAGCCTTGGCCGCCCTGGAGCCCGCGCCCGTCGTCGCCGTTCCCCTGGCGAGCCCCGAGCCTCCGGCCGCCGCGCCGCTGAACCCGCCGGCCCCCGAGCCGGCCCCAGCTCCTGTTCCTGCAGCGGCAACGACTCCGGCTCCGACTCCGGCCGCGACCGCGCGGACCGCGGGCCGCTTCGAGCGCGCGTCCTACACCTGGATCGACTTCGATCCCTTGATGGACTTCGAGTACCCCGAGCTCGTGCGCCTCGACGGCGACGTGCCGCCGCCCGAGTTGCCCTCCGCCGTGCGCGCCCTGCACGGCAAGAAGGTCGCGGTCGAGGGCTTCATGAGCCCGCTGGCCTTCGACGCCGGCGGCGTGAAGGAGTTCTCCCTGGTCCAGGATCCCAGCCTGTGTTGCTTCGGCGCCGTGCCGGAGATGAACCACTGGATCCACGTGGTGATGCCCGACAAGGAGCGCACCGAGTTCTACTCCTTCGACCCCGTCGCCGTGTACGGCGTCCTGCAGGTGGGCGAGGAGTACCAGGACGGCTACGTGGTCTCGCTCTACCGCATGGTCGCCGACCGCGTCGAAGGCGACTTCTGACCCAGGGCGCGGGCGCCGAGCAGCAGGCTGGCCGCCACCAGCAGGACCGCCGGTACGAGGGAACGCAGCAGGCGCACCCGTTCCCGCGTGGGCAGCGCGCTCTCCGGCGCGATGCGCTCGAGGGTGCGCAGGGTGGCCGCGGCCAAGGTCTGGGTCTCGCCGCGCACGAAGGTCAGGTGCCGCCCGCGGGCGTGGCGCTCGAGGAACAGGCGCACGCGCCAGGCTTCGACCCCGGGCGGCAGCCCGACGCGCTCCGCCACGGCCAGGGCTTCGGCGGTGGGGCGCACGTACGCGGCGCCCTGCGCCGAGCCTTCGAACACGCTGGGCTGGGCTGGGCTGGCGAAGGCCGCCAGGGGATGGTCGTGGAGGCTCCCGCGCCAGTGGATCGCCAGCGTCGTGCGCAGGTCGGCGGCGAGGTCACCGACGGCGTCCGAGGCGCCGAGGGCCTCGAGCAACTCGACGACCAGCGCTGCGCGGGCCAGGGAGAACGCCAGCTCGCCGTCGCGCAGGGAAGCGGCGATGCGCTGCACCAGACGTCCGCGCTGGGATTCCCCGTGGGGCGCCCGCGCCGCGTGGGCCAGGATCGCCGGGGCCTCTAGCTCGAGGGCGGGGATCGGCCCCTGCCCCTCGGCCAGGCGCGCGATGCGTTCGGGTTCGTCCAGGGCCGCGAGGTCGGCCTCGGCGAAGAGCCCCAGGCGCAGCGCGCGCACCAGCACCGGAGGATCGGGGGGCGCTTGGGCGTCGAGCAGCCGGGCGGCGAGCGCGCCGACCTCCGGCAGCGGCCCGCCGTCCCGGGCCAACTCCGCGGCGACGAGCGCCCACTCGCCGCCGTGGTCGCCGTCGCGCAGCGGGTCGAAGTCCGCGACGAAGCTCGCCAGTCGCCCGCGATCCGTCGGCACCTGGAGTGCGAGAGGGAACGTCCCGCCGCAGACGAGGGCCGCGAGCGCGGCGATCCACGCGGGGCTCACGGAGCCCGGGGCACGCGGTCCCCGCAGCGCGATGCCGGCGCACAGGAGCGCCCCCAGCGACCACAGCGCGGGGAGGATCACGCCCAGACGCGGGCCCAGGAAAGTGGGCCCCACGAGGTGGGTGACGAGCGCCATGCCGAGCAGCAGGACGGCCAGGTTCCCGCCCAGGGGCAGCGCGCGGCCCACGCTCCGCGTGCGCCGCGCGAGCACGGGGAACCAGGCCGAAGCCGCGAGCAGGCTCAGGGCCAGGGGGCCCGAGAGGACCCAATAGAAAAAGTGCACGGCCGAGAGCGTGAACCCACCGAGGGGCCGGGGCGCGAAGAGCGCCGCCGCGACCGTTCCCTCGGAGGGGAGCGCGTCGGGTCGATCGGATCGCGGGCCCCCGATTCGTGCCGCGAGGCCCAGGTGGGCGCACAGCGGCGCGAGCGCGGCCAGGGCAAGACGCGCGGAGCGGCTCGGCGCGGCGCCGGCGGGCACGAAGGGTCCCAAGATCTCGATGCGCAGGTCGCGGGTCGGCAGCAGGTCCGCGATCGCGCTCACCCAGCGCGAGGGGCTGTGGGCGGGATCGTCGCGCTCGTACGCGAGCCGCGCGCGCACCTCGCGCTCGAGCGCGGCCGGATCGGCGCGCCGCGGCGCCAGGGCCGCCCACAGCGCGTCGCCATCCAGCGCAGCCGCGCCGCGGGCCGTCTCTCCCCGCGCCGCGCGCAGCGCCGCCAACCCTTCGTCCGACAGCTCGGCAAGAGTCGCCTCCTCCATGCCGAGGAAAGCCGCGGCCTCCGCGGGTCGCGCCCCGCCCGCATGGGTCAGGAACAGCGGCGCCGCCAGACGCAGGGGCAGACGCTCGAGGTCGGCGAGCAAGTCGCCCTGGGGTCGCGGCCCGGGGGACTGGCCGCGCCGCCGACGCCGCTCGCGGCACCAATCCTCGAATCCCTGCTCGGCGAGGGTCATCAGGCGCTCGGCCCAGGTCCCTCCCTTGGCCCCAGAATCGCCGTGGGCCTCCGCCAGGTAGGCCTCGACGAGCACCTGGCAGGCGAGCTCCGCCGCCTCGCGCCGATCGAGACCCAGGGCCGCATACCAACCCAACAGGCACGCGCCGAAGCGCTCCCGATCCGACTCGACCGCCATCGTCGCCCCGGCCCCCATCTCGCGCACGATACCGCATCGCGAGGCGAGGGTTTTCTCGAGTGAGGCGCGGTGGTGCTCGAGGTAGGCCCAATCGAGGCGCGTCAGCGGGCAATCGCGCTCGGGATCGAAGGCGCACGCGCCGCAGTCGTCGGACAGACGCGACAGGTAGGCGGCGCCCGAGACGTAGGGATTGGTGGTGAAGAGCTCGCCCAGGGCGAAGGTGCCCACGCCCAGCACGTCGGGCCCGACCACCCAGTCGTAGGCGTCGGTGGAGGCGGAGCGGCGGTTGGGCGGCAAGGTCGCGGGGGGTTGCCAAGGCCCCGGGCGAGCAGCCTATGCTGCGGCGTGGCTCGCGCAGGAGATCGTTCGCTCGCCGTGCTCGTGCTCGGGACGACCGTCGAGGCGCTGATCCCGCGCCGCGGCGACTTCGCCGATTGGTTGGCGGCGGGCCTGCGTGGGGGCGGGAGCGGGCTGGCGATCGAGGTGCACGGGATCTGGAAGGGGGCGCCCCTGCCCGAGGCCGAGCGCCTGGCGGGGGTCGTGCTGTCGGGGTCGGGCTCGATGGTGACCGAGCGCGAGCCATGGAGCGAGGCGACCCTGGAGTGGCTCGCCCGCGCCGTGCCCACCGGGCTCCCGGTGCTCGGCGTGTGCTACGGGCATCAGGCGCTGGCCGCTGCGTTCGGCGGGCGCGTGGACTGGAATCCGCGCGGTCGCGAGATCGGCACGATCGAGGTCGAGCGCCATGCGGCGGCCCTCGAGCACCCGCTGTTCGCCGACCTGCCGCCGCGCTTCCTGGCCCAGGCCACCCACAGCCAGAGCGCGCTCGACCTGCCGAGCGGCGCGCTCCGGATGGCATCCAGCGCACTCGATCCCAACCAGGCCTTCGCCCTCTCCGAGCGCGTGGCCGGCGTGCAGTTCCACCCCGAGTTCGACGCCGACATCCTGCGCGGCTACCTGACCCACCGCCGTGAGCAACTGCTCGCCGAGGGCCTCGACCCCGGGGCGATCGAGGGCGCCCTGCGCGAGACCCCCTCGGCCGCCAGCCTCCTGCCGCGCTTCGCGCGCCTGTGCCGAGGCTGGCGCGCCGGCGCGTAGGCCCGGGCACCCGAGCTCAGTGCGGCGCGCGCTCGAGGGCGCGCTGGGCGACGATGGCGGCGGCGGCCTCGGCGGCGGTCTCGATGCGCAGGACGTGGGGCGAGAGGCGCGCGGGGTGCGCGCCGTGGCGCTCGAGGGTCGACGACTCGGCGGGGGAGAGGCCGCCCTCGGGGCCGGCGATCAGGGCCAGGGGGGTGGCGCGCGTCCAGCTCGCGCGCACGTGCGGCGGATCGAGGAGCTCGAGCACCTCGCCCAGGGTGCGCGGTGCGCGGGGGTCGAGCAGGATCAGGGCGGCGGGCGGAGGGTCGGCGAGGGCGCGCTCGAGGGGGAGCGGCTCGGCAAGCTCGAGGGGCCACAGGCGGCCGCATTGCTTGAGCGTCTCGTCGGCGATGCGCGTCAGGCGTTCGGAGCGCCCGCCGCGGCCGTGGGGCGGGGTGCGCTCGAGGACCAGAGGGCGCAGGCGCGCGGCGCCGAGCTGGCACAGGCGCTCGACCAGGGCCTCGGCCCGCGGGGGGCGGGGGGGCGAGAGCCACAGCTCGAACCAGGGCAGGGGCGCGCCGGGGGCGCCGGGCTCGGGCTCACGGCGCGGCTCGCCGGCGGGCTCGAGCTCCAGCCCCGAGCGCGACAGGGCGCGCACCCGGTAGGGATGGGCCGCGCCCGCGCGATCGAGGCCCTCGAGCAGGTCGCCCGGCGCGAGGCGCAGCACGCGGCGCGCGTGGTCCTCGTCCGCCGGCAGCAGGCGCGGCGTGGCGCCCGCCGGCGCCAACAGGAAACGTCGCTGGGGTGCGCGCTCGTCCCGATCCCGCGGCGGTGACATGGGGGCGAGTCTACGGGCCCACGGGGAGCGCGCGCAGCGCCCCCGCGGCCCCGGCGATTCCTCCGCGCGGGGCCGCTGGGTACGATCTCGCCCCGATCGTGGCGCCGTGTCCCGCGGGTAACGACCCCCAGCGCGGCGGGTAGTTCGAACCCGCCCGCCGCCGGCCCGAGCGCCCGCGCCCGCTCCTCCCCGCCCCGCGGCGGTCCGCCCCCCGCCGCCGAACCTCGCCCGCTCCGACCCCCGAGCCGCCTCCCCGCCGCACCCGCGCCCCCGGTCCCCGAACCCGCCGCGGGGCGCGCCGACGCCGCGCGGCGCCCATCCACGGGGACCCGGCAGCCCGGCCCGTCCGCACCGAACATGCAAACCCGATTCACCCTGCGCTTCGAGTCCGGCGAGCGCGCGGGCGAGACCATCCCCGTCCCCGCGGAGGGCATGACCGTCGGCCGGCGCCCGGGCAACACCCTGGTGATCGCCGACGCGTCGGTCTCGGGCCGCCACGCGGAGCTGCTCCCCGAGGGCGAGGGCCTGGTGCTGCGCGACCTCGGCAGCACCAACGGCACCCGCGTCGGATCCCAACGCGTCGAGGAGGCCCGCCCGGCCCACGGCGACCGGATCCTGTTCGGCAACGTGGCGCTGGTGCTGGCCGACGCGCGCCTGGCGGGGGAGCAGCCCGATCGGGGCGGCGCGCCGCGCCGCGGCGCCGCCGCCCCGACTCCGGACGCCTCCGCCGCGGGCGAGGGCGTCGCGCGCCTCGACGCGGCCAAGGTGCTGGCGGGCGCGCGCCGCTCGAAGGTCGGCCTGGTCGTGCTCGTGCTCGCGCTGGCCGGCGCGGGCGCCGCGGCCTGGCTCCTGCTGGGCGGCGGCGAGACCGCCCGCACCCGCACCCGGCCCGTCGAAGCGGTGGCCGGCAACCTGATCGGCGAGGACTTCTCCTTCGAGCAGGGCCAGGCCGACTTCGAGGCCGCGCCGGGCTCGAGCGCCTTCTTCGAGCGCAGCCCCGGGGCGCGGTTCTCGGGCGCCTTCGGCCTGCGGGCGAGCCTCGCCGGTGGCGAGCGGGCCCAGGCCGCCGCGGCGAGCTTCGCCGCCCGCGAGGGCAGCGCCCTGCGGCTCGCGGCGCGCCTGCGCGCCGGCGAGGACGCCGCGGGTCGGGTGGGCATCGAGCTGCTCGGGCCGACGCCCAGCGGCGGCGGCGAGCCGCGCTCGCTCGTCGCCTTCGGGCCCTGGATCGGGGACCTCGCCGAGCACGAGGCCGTCGAGTTCCTCGCGCCGGTGCCCGCCGGGTACGAACGCGCGCGGGTCGTCGTGCAGGCCGTCGCGGGCCCCGCGGGCGGCCGGGTCGACCTCGACGACGTGGTGCTGCTCGCCACGGGCAGCGCGCCCGAGCCCGACGCCCGCAGCGCCGAGTACCGCCTGTTCCTCGTCGGCCGACCGGCGCAGGGCGCGCAGCTCCAAAAGGTCGCCCGGCCCGTGCTCGGCGACCTGCGCGTCGAGCTCGAGGGCGCCGAGGGCAGCCTCGCGCAGGACGTGCCGCTCGCCGTCGTGCAGCAGGACGGACGAATGCGGCTCACGGCGCAACTGCCGACGGGCCTGCCGCCGGGGTTCGAGCCGCGGCTCGCGCTGCGCGGCGAGGAGGGCGCGGTGTCCGCGGGCCTGGCGACGCGCGTCGATGGCGTGGTGCGCGCGCGGGCGCTCGAGTTCGAGCAGGAGGGCGTCGAGGCCCTGTTGTTCGGCGACGGGCCCGACCTCGTGGGCCTGCTCTTCCCGCAGCCGGTGCGCGTGCGCTCGCGGGCCCAGGGCGGGGCCGCGGTCCTCGAGGTCGCGCCCGCGCCGCGCGAGTTCATGCTGCAGCTCGACTTCGGACCGGAACGCGCCCGCGCCGGCGAGTTGGCCTTCGCGGCGCGCAACGCCCAGCAGCAGGGCCGGCTCGGGGCCGCGCTCGAGACCTGGGACCGTCTGCTCGCCGAGACGCCCTTCGAGCGGCGCCTGGTCGAGGAAGCCGAGGCCGCCCGCGCGCAGCTCGTCAACGCCGGCCTGGCCGAGCTGGGCGAGGTCGAGCGCGAGCTCGAGCGCGCGCGGTTCTTCCGTCTGGCGGACCTGTACCGCCGCGCGCGCCAGCACGCCCGGGACGTCGGGGCGCGCTACGCCCCCAGCGAGGTCGAGCGCCGCGCCGCCGAGGTCGTGGCCGCCGTCGACCTCGAGCTGCGCGACCTCGAGACCGATCTGGCGCGCGGCGAGGCCGAGCGCCTGGGCGCGATCCGAGCCGTGCTGGAGGCGCAGGGGGCGAGCTCCCTGGCCGCGGCCGTCGGCACCTACCTCGACGAGACCTTCGGCGGCGCCCGTCGCTGATCCCTCCCCACCGCACCACGACAGACGCGCCGCACCAGGCATGCCGAAGACCGCGACTGGAATCGACATCGGGCATCGGACCGCGAAGCTGATTCGCGGCCAGTACAAGGGCAACACCTTCCACGTCTCGCGCTACGCCGTCGCGACCCACGCTGGGAGCGACCTGGCGGCGGGCTGGAAGAGCGTCGCCCTCGACTGGAAGCCGACCCACGCGCGGGTGGGCTTGACCGGCCGCGAGGTGAACATCCGCTACACGCGGGTGCCGCGCGTGGCGGACTGGCAGCTCAAGAAGCTGATGAGCTTCGAGGTGGCCGAGATCGGCGAGCAGTCCGGCGCGGGCGTGGCCTCGGACTTCAACCTGCTCCCGGCCCTGCCCGAGATCGACGGCGAGGACGTGGTCGTGCTGGCCATGGCGCGCGAGGACCTGCTCCAGAAGCACCTCGCTGGCCTGGCGGCGATCGGCGGGCAGGTCGACTCCTTCGCGCCCAACGCGCTGGCGCTCTACAACGCGTTCCTGCGCTACGGCGTCGTGGGCGACGACACCGTGCTCCTGGCCAACATCGGCCACGAGAACCTCGACGTCGTCATCTGCCGCGGGCCGGATCTGGTCTTCGCGCGCAACCTGACCGGCGGCTCGCGGCTGTTCGACCAGGCGATCGCCGAGCGCTTCGGGGTCTCCGAGAAGAAGGCCGGCGAGGTCAAGGAGGAGCTCGCGACCCTCGAGCCGGGCGCGCGCTACACCGACGCCAACCAGGAGAAGGCCAGCCGCGCGATCCTGGGCGCGGCGGGGCAGCTCGTCTCCTTGCTCCAGTCGACGCTGCTGTTCTGCAAGAGCCAGCTCAAGATCCCCGGGCTCAAGATCGAGCGCGTGTTGTTGTGCGGCGGCGGCGCGGCCCTCGAGGGGCTGCCGGCCTACCTGTCGCAGGGCATGGGGGTGAAGGTCGAGCTCTTCGACCCCTTCACGGTGGTCGACGTCTCGGCCCTCGACGCCGAGTCGGCCGAGTTGCTCGAGGACCACCGCCTCGAGTCGGTCGTGGCCCTGGGCCTGGCCACGATGGGCTCGGACCCCGAGTCCTTCTCGATCGAGATCCTGCCCGAGAGCATGCGCCGCCGGCGCGAGTTCCTCGGCGGGCCGCTGTTCCTGATCGCCGCCGCCGTCCTGGCCGTGTGTTACCTCGGCTGGGACGCCTACAACCAGCGCGGCCGCCTGGCCCAGGTGGCGCGCGAGGAACAGGTCGCCGCGACCCAGCTCTCCCGCGCGCGGCGCGTGCACGAGGAGACGCGCGAGTTGCTCGAACAGAACAAGACCCTCGAGGCGCACGTCACGAACCTGTGGGCGCTCCTGGGCGCGGGCGAGCAGGTCGCGCGTTCGTTCGAGACCCTGGCGCGCGACATGCCCGAGGAGTTCTGGATCACGCGCTACCAGAGCGCCTGGCGCGCCGACCCCGAGCTCGGCGTGCCGAGCGGATCCGAGCGCCCGATCGTGCGCGTGGAGGGCCGCGCCCGCGAGGGCACGGCCTCGATGGCCGTGCTCTACGAGCGATTCCTCGAGCGCACGCGCGCGTCGCTGGCCGAGGCCGCCCTCAAGGCCGCCCCGAGCCCGCGGGGCACCGAGTTCTCCCTCGACCTGACCCTGCTCGCACCCCGCGCGGGCGCGTCCTCCAGCGCGGCGGGAGGACGCTGAAGCCATGGACCTCAACGACTACTGGCAGGAGAACAAGAAGTTCGTCGCGCTCGTGGCCCTGGGCCTGGTGGTGTTCGGCCTGGG
This sequence comes from uncultured Planctomycetaceae bacterium, assembly GCA_964394665.1. Classification (GTDB taxonomy): domain Bacteria; phylum Planctomycetota; class UBA1135; order UBA1135; genus CAYMYN01. The sequence goes on along the minus strand of CAYMYN010000033.1, from coordinate 10,602 downwards.
CGAGCTGCTCATCTCGAGCTTCATCGGCGACGAGCTGCGCGCGACGCGCGCCTCGCTCGCCGCGCGCCGGCGCGCCCTGGCCGAGCCGCGCTACCAGACCGCGCAGCTCGACACCGCGCGCGAGCAGAACGAAGCGCTGCGCGCCGCGCTGGGCCGTCTCGAGGCGCAGGTCGCCTTCCAGCCGCGCCCGGGCTTCTCCCTGGGGGCCGACGCGAGCTCGCCGACCGGTCGGTACTTCACGCGCGTCACCGAGGTCCGCGAGGCCCTGTCCCGCGAGGCCGGTCGCCGGGCGGTGCGTCTGCCCGAGGACCTGGGTCTGCCGGCCCTCGCGCCCACCAAGCCCGAGGAGATCGAGCGCCACCTGGCGGCCCTCGACCTCATCGAGCGCGTGGTGCGCCTGGCCTTCGAGCACGGCGTGCCGCGCATCGAACGCATCGACATCAAGCTCGATCCGGGCCTGGGCTCGCGGCGCGGCGTGGGCTTGATCGAGCGCACGAGCGTGCGCATGCGCATCTCCGGACCCTCGGCCGCGCTGGCGCGCCTGCTGCTGGCGACCCAGACCCCCGGGGGCCAGCCCCTGCTGCTCGAGGAGGTCGAGATGCAACCCGAGCGCGCGCGCGCCGACGAGGCGCGCCTGGACGTGGTCTTCGTGGTCGCGCGCGTGGGCCGGATCGAGGCAGGGGAGGTCTGAGCCGTGGCCCTTCGTCAAGAACAGATCGTGTTCGCGGGCGCCGCGTTGCTGCTCGGCTTCCTGGTCTACTCCGACCTCGGCGACGCGCCGGTCGCCCAACGCGGCGGCGGGCGTGGCGGCGATCCGCCGGTCTTCGCCGACCATCCCGCGCCGGACCTCGCGCGCGTGCTCTCGGGCGAGCGCCGCGCCGACGACTTCGCCCGCGCGCTCTTCGAGGCCCCGCGCGAGACCCGGCCCCTGCCGCCCTTGCCGCTCGAGACGCCGCCGCTCGAGCCCTTGGCGGGCCTCTTGCCGCCGCCGGTCCCCGGCCCCGCGCCGCGCCTGCACGGCCGCACCCTGCGCGCCGCCCTGGAGCCCGCCGTGGTCGAGGGCCTGTTCAGCCAGGGCGAGGAGCTGGGTTCGGTCTTCGACGCGGACGGGGACGAGGACCTCGCGGCCGTGGCGGAGAACCTGCTGACGGCCACCGAGCGCGCCCAGCGCACCGAGACCTTCAAGCAGCTCTACGACTGGATCTTCGTCGGCCAACTACGCTTCGGGCAGATCCGCAACGAGGACCGCTACACCCTCGGGCGGCGGGCGAACGAAGCGATCCTGTTCGTCGAGTTCGATCCGGCCACGGGCAAGGAACGGTTCCCCGGCCAGGCTCCGATCGCCTTCGAGCGCGGGCGGGTCGAGGACTTCGGCTTCGCGCAGACGGTCCAGAACCGCATCGAGCTCGAGCGCCTGGGCTTCGCCGACCCGTTGCCCCACGGCGACTACGAGGAGGCCCTGGCCTTCGCCGAGTGGTGCATCGCCCAGCGTCTCTCCACGCCGCGCGCCCTCGAGGTCGCGGAGGAGATGCTGCGGCGCACCGAGCCCTTCGCCGACCAGGATCCGACCCCGCGCCTGCTGCTCGCCCGCGCGCGCGAGGCGGCCTTCGACTTCGAGGCGGCCTTCCGCATCTACACCGAGCTGCTCGAGGGCCGCTTCACCCAACATCCCCTGGTCCTGACCCGCCTGGCCGAGCTCGAGGCGCGTTTCCGGCTCTTCGACCGGGCCCTGGCGCGCCTGCGCGAGGCCGAGCGCTTCGGGCGCACCTCGTGGCAGGTGCACTGGGCGCTGGGGCGGCTGCTCCACCGACTCGGGCGACACGAAGCCGCCGCCGAACACTTCGCCTCCGCCGCGCGCTACGAGCCCTCCGCGCCCGAGCAGGCGCACGTGCGGGCCGACATCCGCACCGACCTGGGCGCCGCCCGGTTGGCGTTGGGCGACCTCGCCGACGCGCGTTCGTGGTTCCGCCAGGCGCAGCAAGCGTCCCCCGAGCACCAGGGCGCGCGCGCCGGGTTGCTCGCGGTGGCCTACCTCGAGCGCCGCGGCGGGCTCAACGGGAGCGGGGCGGGCGCGGGCGGCGGCGAGCTCGAGGGCGCCGGGGCCGGATTGTTGCTCGCCGCGGGGCTCGACTCCCTGGCGTCGGGCGACTACGCCGTCGCCCGCGATCGGCTGCTGTTGGCGGCCGACGCCGATCCGCTCGACGCCGTGCACGCCTGGCGCGCGCTCGCCTGGCTCGCCGACCACACCGGCCATGGCGAGGACGCGCTGCGCTTCATCGAGCTGGCGGGCGAGAACGACCCGACCGACGCCTACACGCTCTACCTGCGCGGGAGGCTGCTCGCCGAGCGCGACGACGCCGCCGGCGCCCGCGAGGCCTTCGGCGCGGCGCTCGACCGCGAGCTCGAGTACCCCGACGCGCTCGTGGCCCTGGGCCGCATCGCCTTCGACGAGGGCCGCCACGAGGACGCCGAGCGCTACCTCGAGCGGGCCCTGGATCTGGCCCCCGACCAAGCCGGTTGGCACGCCCTGCGCGGCCTCAACCGCTTGCGCCTGGGCCAGTCGAGCGAGGCCGAGGCCAGCTTCCGCGCGGCCCTCGAGGGCGCGCGCGCGCACCCCGTGGCGCGCAACGGCTTGGCCTGGGTGAACTACGTGCGCGGCGAGACCCTCGAAGCGCTGACGCAGCTCCGCGAACACGACGACGAGCGGCGCGCGTTCCCCGAGAACGACCCGCACCGGGTCTGGGCCCGGCGCCAGATCGAGCGCCTCACCGACCACATGCAGAAGGTCGTGTGGAACGACCGCTTCGAGCGCGACGAGCTGCGCGGCGGCTGGATCGTCGACGAGGGCGTCGGCCCGACGCACCGCATGCTCGACGGCGGCGTGCTGATCGAGGGCGACTTCCGCAGCGCCGGCCGCGCGCGCATCTGGCGCGCGCGCAACGCGGCCGACTTCGTCTCCTTCGAGGCCCACGTGACCGTGCTCGCCGGCACCAGCGCGCGGGTCGGGGTGTTCGTGTCGAAGGAGCGCCCGCCGCGCGGTGGGGGCCTGGTGGCCGAGATCCAGACCGAGGTCAGCGCCTCGCGCCACCGCGACGGCATGCTGCAGACGCGCTTCATGCAGCGCGGCGGGGACGATCGACCCCACGAGGACGTGTCGATCCTCTCCTGGCCGGTGGGGGAGACGCGCATCGTGCGCATCGAGCGCTCGGGCAGCTCCTCCGACACGCGCATGCGCATCGTCGTCGACGGCATCCCCGTCGCCGAAGCCGCCATGCCCAACATGGGCCAGACCACCGACGACCTGCGCATGGGCATCTTCGCCGAGGGCGAGCCCGGCCGCAGCGTGCGTCTGCGCGTCGAGCAGACGGACCAGGTCTTCCGCCAACGCTGAACGCCCCGGGAGCCCCTAGGATGCGCCGAACCCCTGCCCCGACCCGCCGCGCCGCAAGCGGCTTCTCGCTCATCGAGCTCCTGGCCGTGATGGTCATCCTGGGAATCCTGGTCGCCTTCCTGGTGACGACCCTGGGCGGCCAGAGCGACGCGGTGAAGGTCAACCTGACCCGCACCAAGATCGAGCAGTTCGCGGCCGAGATCGCGACCTACGAGCGCGAGCAGGGCCGCTTCCCGCAGAGCTCCTGGAAGGAGGACTGGGGCTCGCCGCCCAACCGCGTGAACCTCGGCATCGAGGCCCTGGTCGTGCAGATCTGGGCCGCCGGCCGCGGGGGCACGCACCTCTCGGAGGACGATCTCGTGAACCTCGACGGCGACCAGTCCTCGACCCAGCTCACGGTGTTCCCGCGTCGCGACCTGTTCGAGCTGCGCGACGAGTGGAACAACCCGCTGGCCTACATCGAGCGCACGCAGTACGGCGAGAGCTCCATCTACTTCACCGAGAGCCCGGTGACCGGCGAACCGATCGAGTCCACCGTGACCGGCGTCCAGAGCGCGAAGACCGGCACCTACCACAACCCGCGCAGCTTCCAACTGCTCTCCGCCGGGCCCGACGGCGAGTTCGGGACCCCGGACGACATCGGCAACTTCCGACGCGAGTGAACCCGCACCCGACCCCGACCCGCACGGACCGCGCGCGCGCCGGTCTGACGCTCGTGGAGCTCATGTTCACCATGGTGCTCCTGGCGCTCGTCCTGGGCGTGGGCTTGGGCTCGGTCAGCTCGCTCGACCTCGCGCGGGGCACGGCGGTGACGTTGGTCGAGTCGACCCTGCGCGCCGCGGGCAACTGGGCCGCCACGCGCCGCGCGCCGGCCCGGGTGCGCTTCGACGTCGAGGGCGGCCTGCTCGTCGCCGAGGGCCTGGACGTGATCGGAACCTGGCAGTTCGAGTCCGTGCCGGTGCGCGGCGCGTTCGGCCTCCTGGGCGAGCTCCAGGACCTCGAGCTCGCCGAGCGGGGCTTCGTGGGCAAGGGGCTGCGCCTGGCGGGCGCGCCGGCCCAGGCGCGATTCACGGCGCCGGTGCACACCGACCCCGCCTGGGATCTCTCGCAGGGCTTTCGCCTGGAGGTCGCGCTGCGCCCCGAGGACGGACCCGGCGGGCGCATCCTGCGCCTGGGCGAGGCGGTCGCGCTCGACGGCACCGCGGGCGGCGGGCTCGTCGTGGCCTTCGCGGCCCAGCGCATCGACGAGAGCGCGCGGCGCGTTCCGGCCGGCCTCGTGCGGCTCGCGGTCCCCGACGGCAGCCTGCCCCTGGGGCGCTGGAGCCGGGTGCTGATCTCCTACGATCGGCGCGAGCTCGTGGTCTTCGTCGAAGGCGTGCCGGTGGCGAGCCTGGCCGAGAGTTCCCTGGTCGCGCCGCTCGAGCGCCCGCTCGTGATCGGCGACGGCACGCAGATCTGGTCGGGACTGCTCGACGCCCTGGTGGTCAGCGCCGTGGCCGCGGACGGCGCCCTGGCGCTGCCGCGCGGCGTGCGCTTCGGCCCCGGGACCCCGCCCGAGGTCGCTTTCGCCCCCGGCGGCGGCCTCGATCGCAGCCTGCACCTGGCGCCGGTGCGCATCCCGCTTGCATTCGACGACGGCACCCTGCGCACGGTGACGGTCAACCTCTACGGGACGGTGGAATGAACGTCCGACGCTCCGCCCGACCGCCGCGCCTCCGGGCCGGGTTCGCCCTGGTGACGGTGATCGTCGTCCTGGCGGCGTTGCTCGTCCTGTGCACGCCGTTCCTGATCTCCTCGACCCACGCCGACCGGGCGAGCTCGGACCTGTTCGACCGCACCCGCGGCCGGCTGGCGCTCGACAACGCGGCGGTGCACGCGCGCACCGTGTTGTCGCGCTCCCATCCGGGCCTCGACGCGACGCGCGACTGGGACTCGCTCGAGGAGCTCTTCGTCGGCAACGAGTTCCCCGAGGGGTTCCTCGACGCCCGCGACCCGACCGGGGTCCTGTGGGACGTCGAGAGCGAGGACCTCGCCGGCCGCATCGACCTCGACACGGCCCCGCCGCAGGTCTTCGCCAACCTGCTCGGACTGGCGACGCGCCTGGTGGCGCCGGTGACCGGCGAGGACACCGAGTTCAGCCTGGCCAGCCCGGGGTTCCTGCCCGAGTCGGGCTTCGTCTGGATCGACGGCGAGCTGGTGCGCTTCGGCTCGCGCGAGGGCAACAAGCTGGGCGATCTCCTGCGCGGCGTGTTGGCCGAGGAAGGCGAGCAGGGCAGGGAGGCCCCGGGCTTCCGCAAGGCCTCGAACCATGCCGTCGGCACGGCGCTGCTCGACTACCGCGCCTTCGCGCCGGTGCTGTGGCGCTTCGCGGGCGGCGACCTGCGGCGCTTCGACTCGCCCGAGCGCCTGCGCGAGGTCGCCGAGTTCACCCTGGACGGCGTGGGTCTGGGCGCGGCGGAGCTGGCGCGTCTGGCCGAGCTCGGCACGGTGCACGTCGATGGGCGTTCGAACCGTCCCTGGATGCGCGCCATGCGCCTGACGCGCGCGGTGCGGGCCGGCGAGGACGGAGCGATCACGGTCGACATGCCGCGTTTCGTCAACGAGGGCTCGACCGTGCGCATCCGCGGCCGCGGCACGCTCGAGTATGCCCTCGTGCAGCGCGTGACGCGCGGCGGACTCGTGCACCTCGACCGGCCGCTGGCCTTCGACCACGAGGCCCACGCGGCGGTGGTGGAGGTGCTCGCGCGCCGGCCGGTGAACGTCAACACGGCCCCGCCCGAGGTGCTCGAGGTGCTGTTCACGAACCTCCAGGTGCGCGGCCGCGGCGACCGCATCACGGGCATCGAGGCCAAGGCCCTGGCCGGGTTGGTGGCGGCCTCGCGCCCCTTCACGGGCCTGGAGGACTTCCTGCGCCGGGTCGTGTTGCCCGCGGGGGGCATCTCCGAACTGCCGGCCGACGCCCCCGTGCGCCCCGCGGTCATCGACCCCCTGCAGGGCGGCGGCCCGCTGATCGACCGCTGGGACGCCTACGCGCTCTACGCCAACGCGCTCAACGCCTGCGACACGCGGCTCTCGTTCTCGACGATGCCGTTCTCGTTCGCCTCGCGCGACGTGCATCGCCTCGACCTGCGGGCGGCGGTGCACGCCCCCAGCGGCGTCGAGCGCTTCTCCACCGTGCGCGAGGAGGTGCGCCTGGTCGCGCCGCAGCTCGAGCTCTTCCACGCCTTCGGGCGTCAGGAGGACTTCGACGAAGCGCTGCGCCTGACCTCCGACGCGCCCTACTGGTCGACCGGGCCGGCGGCCACCGCGCGCCACGACGGTCTGAGCCCCGCGCCGTCCTCGCGCTTCGTGGCGCACTTCGCGCGCGACCCCGCGGCGCCCCCCGACGATCGCGCGCCGAGGCCCCCGCACGTCTTCGCCTCGCGGGAGGACTCGGGTTGGGCGCAGCTCGTCCCGGACCGCATCCAGGAGGTCGACGCGCTGCGCGGGCGCATGCTGCACTTCGATCAGGAGACGCGCGATCCCGAGGGCCGCTACCTGCCCGACGAGCCGCTGCGCCTGGTGAGCAACGACGCACTCGTCAACTGGGCCGGTCCGCGCGGACTGCTGCGCGCCCTGGGGCTCTCGCTGTGGGTCAAGCCGCGCGCGCTCGGGGACGCGAGCCTGCTCGACGTGATGGGCAGCTCGGTCGATGCGGACCGGCTGTCGATCTTCCTCGAGGGGCCGGACCTCGTGGTGCGCCTGCTCGAGTCGGGCGGCGACCATCCCCAGACGGTGTTCCGAGAGGCCAGCGAGGTGCGTTACGCGCTCTCCGCCGGGAACGGTCCGGGCCTGCCCGCGGACGTCTGGCACCACCTGGCGCTCGACGTGAAGGGCTCGCGGCCCGACCAGCTCACCTTGCTCGTCAACGGCAGCCTGCACGGCGTGCGCACGCCGGGCCTCTCGCGCCTCAGCTCGGGTGTGGCGGCCGACGCGGGCTTCCTGCCCCTCGAGTCGATCGAGGGCTTCCCGCCGCGGGGCGTGGCGCGCGTCGGCAACGAGCTCGTCGAGTACGAGCTCTCCGGCAACGGCCTCGCGGCGAACTTCGCCTCGACGGGCGTCGCGGCTGGCTTCGGCGGCCGCAACGCGCGCGTGAGCTGGAGCGGCACGCAGCCCGCGATCCCGAACAACCTGGCGACCCTCGACCGCGCGCACCCCGCCGGCACGAGCGTCTCGGTCTACGGCTACAGCCTGCCGGTCTCGAGCGACGTGCCCGCCGGCGCGTCCCAGCTCCCCGGCGCCCTGGGCACTTTCCGCTGCGCGGTGGCGATCGGCGTCGAGGGCGGCTCCCAGACGCTCGGGGATCCGATCTCGGTGCAGACGCCCTTCGGCACGTTCCAGGTCGGCTTCGGCATGGAGGGCTCGGGCAGCCAGGTGACGGGGCTGCTGCTGGCGCCGGCCGAGAACCCCGACGGCGGCGGCGCGGACCCGGCCCTGATGGCGGCCTTCAGCCCCCAGGGCGGCTACGCGGCCCTGGTGCAGGTGCGTTGGACCGCGGGTCAGGCGACGACCTCGGCCATGAACTCGCCCTTGGGCGGCATCGAGATCCTGCGCTACAGCGGCTGGAGCGGAAACGTGCTGCGCATCGCCGCCCGCGGGCAAGCGGTCCAGCTCCAGAACCTGCAGGGTTGGGGCCTCCCGGCCGGCGGCGGCTCGCGGGCCTTCGTCACCAACTGGCAGCAGACGACCACCGCCGCCGGCGATCCGATCCAGCCCCAGCTCAACTGGCGCACCTTCGTCTTCCCGATCTCGGTGCCCGTGCCCGGCGCGAGCGCGACCCAGGGCTTCCTGGCCGCCAACGCGAGCAACCCGCAGTTCGCCCAGATCACGCGCCGCGACGGGCCCGACACGGAGTGGATCTGCTACGACGAGTTCGACGTCAACCAGCGCCAACTGGTGCGCTGCGACCCCGCGGCGCTCGAGCTCGCCTACGCCGTCCTGACCGGCGGCCGCGGCCTGGGCACGCGCGATCCCAACGAGCCGGGACAACCGGGCGGCGGCGGGCCCGGTGGCGGGACCCCCGGTGGGCTGGGCCTGCTCGCGCCGCCCTCGGCATCGTCGTCGCCGGCGGCGGGCCCCGCGCCGCCCGTGCCCGCGCCTGCGTCGCCGCCGAGCGTGCCGCGGCGCGCGGGCACGACCTGGGAGCCGATGCTCGGTCAACCGCAGGATGGGACGCTGCCCATCACGCGCGAGCTCGCGGCCGTCTTCCAACACCGCGGCGTGCAGGAGACCCACGCCCAGGCCCATCCCGCCGGCACGCCGGTATTGCCCGTGTTCCGCGCGCGGAACCTGGGCCCCGACGGCGGGCGGCCGGGCAAGAACGACGCCGCCTTCCTGATGGACGCTTCGCCCTCGCACCTGGGCTGGCCGGTGCTCGTGCACCGCGGCCACGTGCCGAGCTCCCAGGTGCTGGCGCATCGCTGGCAACAGGTCGATCCCGCCTCGCCGGTGGCCACGGGCGCGGGCGAGTCCTACGCGGTGCCGGTGGCGGGCGCGAACCAGGGCGAGATCCTGATCGCGCTCAGCGAACGGGTGCCCCAACCGATGACCGCCGGCACGGTGGCGGGGGGCGTGGGCAACGAGCTCGACACCCGCTTCCTCACGCGCCTGGTGCTGTGGCCCTCCGGCGAACGGCCGCGCATCGCCACCGACGTCGCGTTGGGCGGCGCGGCGCGGCCGGGGGGCAACCAGCCCGGGGCGGTGATGGCGGCGGTGATCGACGAGGTGGCCTTCGCCGACACGCAGTTCGGACGCAGCTTCCCGGGGGTCGACCCCGAGACCTCCCAGGGCGCGTCGCTCGTCCTGCGCGAGGCCCTCGCCGTCGGCGGCCAGGTGCTCGAGGTGCAGCCGCGCTCCCTGCGCATGCCCTACGGCTCCCTGGGATCCTCGCGCGACTTCCTCGACGACCTGCCCCAGGACGCGGGCCTCCTGCGCATCGGCGACGAGATCCTGGCCTACGAACAGCTCGACGCCCAGGCCGGCCGCATCACCGTGGCCGCGGCCGGACGCGGCCTGCTCGGCAGCGAACCCCAGCCGCACCGCATCGGCGAGCCGGTGCACCTCCTGGCGTACTTGCCGGTCTCGGTCCTGACCGCGGGCGTCGATCCCAGCTCGGCCGTGCTGCAGCTCGCGGACACCGCGGAGTTCCCGAGCGAAGGGCTCGTGTTGATCGGCAATCACGGCAGCGGCAGCGTCGAGCTCCTGCACTACACGCGCCGCGAGGGCTCGAACCTCGCGATGCCGATCCGTTCCCGTGAAGCGGGCCAGATGGACCAGCAGGGTCCGGGTCTGTTCCGCGGCCGTTTCGGCACGCAGCCCGGCGCGTGGGGCGCGGGTCAGCCGGTGGTGTCGTTCCCCTTCCGCTACTGGGATCGCTGGACCGACCGCGCGGACGCGCCCGAGCTCGGCTACTTCGGCTTCGAACTGGCCCAATCGGGCGCCTGGTGGCGCTCGACGTTCTTCGAGGAGGAGCGCGCGGGTTCGGGGCGCGTGACCCTGGAGGCGCTCGTGCGTTTCGACGAGCGCGTGCCGTGGGACGCGGACCCCGCCGAGGTGGACGCCCTGGTGCGGCTCGAGCGCGGCCTCGCCGAGGGCGCGCCCATCCCCCTGGGGATCCAGAGCGACCGCCCCGAGTGGCGCGTCCACGTGCGCTACCTGCCCGGCGCCTACGACGCCCAGACCGCCCTCTCCCACGACTGGCGCACCACGCCCCGGCTGCGCTCGCTCGGCGCCTTCTACCTGGCCCCCGAACAGGTCCTGCGGAGCGTGGAGCGATGAGGGCCCCGCGCGCTTCCCGACGCGGCTTCACGCTGCTCGAGCTGGTGCTCGCCACCGGCCTCGCGGCGCTCCTGATGGTCGCGGTGTTCGGGCTCATCGACACCTCGATGACGACCCTGCGGCGCAGCGAGGAGCGCCGCAGCCAGGTCGAGCTGGCGAGCGGCGTGCTGGCCCTGCTCGAGCACGACCTGCGCCACCTCGAGGGCGGCGGCCGCGGCGATCTGGTCGCCGAGTGGGTGCGCGTCGACCTCGACGGCGACGGCACGGCCGAGAAACCCCTGCCCGTGCTGCGCCTCGTGCGCCAGGCCCCGGCCGCCGAGGTCGCGCGCCACCGCGCGGCCCTGGCCGCCGAGCGCGCCGCGCGCACGCCGCCCACCGACGCCGCGCCCGCGCGG
>CAYMYN010000032.1:0-48210 GCA_964394665.1 uncultured Planctomycetaceae bacterium | reverse complement strand
GGGGGGTCGGGGGCGCGGGGGCGCTCGCGGCCGGCGTGGGCTTCGCCGCCGGCGCAGCTTTCGCCGCCGGCGCAGGCTTCGCCGCCGGCGCCTCGGCCCGCGGCGCCGCCTCCTGCTTGGGCGCCGCGGCGCTCGACTTGGACGGCGCGCCGGTCTCGAGGCGGAAGATCACCTGGCCGACCGGCACGACGTCGCCCTCCGCCGCCAGGACCTCGGTCACGCGGCCGGCGGCGGGCGCGGGCAGCTCGACGGTGGCCTTGTCGGTCATCACCTCGACGACGGGCTGGTGCTCCTCGACCGCGTCGCCCGCGCTGACGAGCCACTTCACGATCTCGCCCTCGGCGATCCCTTCGCCGATGTCGGGCAGCTTGAACTCGATGGCCATGATTCTCGTGGGTCCGGGTGGTGGCGCGGGTCTTCGCGGATCAGAAACTCGCAACGTGCTCGACGGCGTCGAGCACGCGGCGGTGGTCCGGCAGGTAGTGGTGCTCGAGGGTGTTCGGGAAGGGCGTGTCGAAGCCCGTGACGCGCAGGATGGGCGCCTCGAGGTACTCGATGGCGCGCTCGGCGAACAGCGCGCTGATCTCGCCGCCGAAGCCGCAGAAACGCGGGGCCTCGTGCACGACCACGATGCGGCCGGTGCGCTTGCCGGCCTCGAGCACGCCCTCCTCGTCGAGGGGCAGCAGGGTGCGCAGGTCGACGACGTTGCACTCGATGCCCTTGGCCGCGGCCTGCTCGGCGGCCTGGGTGCAGACCGGCACCATGGCGCCGTAGCAGAAGATCGTCACGTCGTCGCCTTCTCGCACCTGACGCAGGGTCGAGAGGTCCACGCGGTAGTCACCCTCGGGCACGTCGCTCTTGGTCGTGCGGTAGAGCGCCTTGGGCTCGAGGAAAAGCACCGGATCGGGGTCGTGGATCGAGGCCAGCAACAGACCCTTCGCGTCGTAGGGCGTCGAAGGGATCACGACCTTGAGGCCCGGGGTGTGGCAGAAGTAGGCCTCGCCCGACTGGCTGTGGTAGAGGCCGCCGCGGATCCCGCCGCCGTAGGGCGTGCGGATCACCATCGGCGCCGTGTACTGGCCGCCGGAGCGATAGCGCAGCTTCGCGGCCTCCGACACGATTTGGTCGAAGGCCGGGAAGATGAAGTCCTGGAACTGGATCTCGGCCACGGGCTTGAGCCCGTTCATCGCCATGCCGATGGCCGCGCCGACGATGCCGTCCTCGGAGAGCGGCGTGTCGAAGCAGCGCATCTCGCCGAACTCCTTGGTCAGCCCTTCGGTGGCGAGGAAGACGCCGCCCTTGGGGCCCACGTCCTCGCCGAACACGACCACCGAGGGGTCGTCGCGCATCGCGGTCTTGAGGGCGTCGTTGACGGCCTGGACGAGGGTCAGGTTGGGCATGGCGTGGAGCGAGGCACGGGGGATGGGAGGCGCGGGGTCGGATCAGAGCGGGAATTCGCCGCCGCCGGCGATCGCGTCGCCGCGGCGTCGAGCCAGGTCGAAGGCGGCCTCGCCCTGGCGGCGCAGGAAGGGCGGAAGCTCCGCGTAGACGTCGCTGAAGATGGTCTCGAGGGCGGGCTTGGGCGTCTGCTCGGCGATCTGGACGGCGGCTTGGATCTCGTCCTTGGTCTCGCGCTCGAGCTCGTCGCGCAGCGCCGTCGTCCACAGACCTTGGCGCTCGAGGAAACGCTCGAAGCGTTGGATCGGATCGCGCTTCTCCCAGTGCTCGATGAGCTCCTTGGGCACGTAGCGCGTCGGGTCGTCCGAGGTCGAGTGTCCGCCCATGCGGAAGGTCTCGGCCTCGATCAGGGTCGGACCGCCGCCGGTGCGCGCCCGCTCGACGGCCTCGCGCACGGCCTGGCGCACGGCCAGGAGATCGTTGCCGTCCACCTTGACGCCCGGCATGCCGTAGGCCTGGGCCTTGATCGCGAAGCCCGCCGAGGCGGTCTGCTGATCGGTCGGGCAGGAGATCGCGTAGCCATTGTTCTGGCACAGGAACACCACCGGGGCCTTCCACACGCCCGCGAAGTTGAGCCCCGAGTGGAAACCCAGGCTCGAGGTGCCGCCGTCGCCGAAGCTCACCAGGCAAACGCGGTCCTCGCCGCGCTGTTGGAACGCGCGCGCCGCGCCGACGGCCTGGGGCAGGTGCGTGCCGATCGGCGAGCTGATCGAGACGAAGCGGATCGGGTCGACGAAGGAGAAGTGCACCGGCATCTGGCGGCCCTTGGCGCCGTCCCGCGCGTTGCCGTACATGTTGTGCAGCATCTCGACCGCGGGCACGCCGTGGTACAGCGCCATGCCGAAGTCGCGGTAGCTCGGGAAGATCCAGTCCGTGGTCTCGAGCGCGCTCGCGGCGCCGACCTGCGTGGCTTCGACGCCCTTGTTGGGGATCGAGAAGCCGATGCGACCGGAGCGCTGCAGGTTCATGCAGGTCTGGTCGAAGGCCCGCGTCAGGATCATGCTGCGGTAGCAGCGCCGCAGCCCGTCCGCGGAGAGACCATGTTCGTGGCCGTTCACGGCGCCGTCGGGCTCGATGACGGAGAGGACTTCGGTGGGTTCCATGCTCAGGGGGTGGCGGGTTCGATCGGTGCGCCGTGGGGGCGGCGCGCGCGCACCAGGCCGGCCGCGAAGACCTCGGCGGCCTTGTAGCTCGAGCGCACCAGGGGGCCGGAGGCCACGTGCAGGAAGCCCAGCTCGCGGCCGATGCGGCCGTACTCCGCGAAGCGCTCCGGGCTCACGTACTCGACCACGGGCGCGTGGTTCGGCGTGGGGCGCAGGTACTGGCCCAGGGTGACGAGCTCGACGCCGGCCTGCGCGAGCCGTCGCAGGGCATCCAGCACCTCCTCGTGCGTCTCGCCCAGGCCCAGCATCAACGACGACTTGGTCGGGGTGCCCGGGACCAGGCGCCGCGCTTGGCGCAGGGTCGCGAGCGAGCGCTCGAAGGAACAGCGCGGGTCCCGAATGCGGCGCTGCAGCCGATCGACGACCTCGACGTTGTGGGCCAGGACGTCGGGCCGCGCCGCCATCAGCGCGGCGAGGGCTTCGCCCTGGTAGTCGGGGATCAGCGTCTCGACCAGGGTGCGCGGCGAACGTTCGCGGATCGCGCCCACGCAGGCCGCGTAATGGGCCGCGCCGCCGTCGGGGAGGTCGTCGCGGTCGACGCTGGTGATCACCACGTACGCCGGATCCATGGCGGCCACCGCGCGGCCGACGTGCTCGGGCTCCTCGGGGTCGGGAGGCGCGGCCTGGAGCACCGTCTCGACGGCGCAGAATCGGCAACGGCGCGTGCACTCGCGGCCCAGGACCATGAGGGTCATGGTGGGCGCGGGGCCGCTCCAGCATTCCCCGACGTTGGGGCAACGGGCTTCTTCGCAGACCGTGTGCAGGCGCAGCTCGCGGGCCAGGCCCTTGAGGCGGTTGTAGCCCTCGCCCCCGGGCAAGGGCACCTTCAGCCAGGGGGGCTTGCGACCGCCGTGCTCGACCGCGGCGGGATCGGCGCGCATGGCCCGGCGCACCCCTGCGGCGGGCGGCGCGTCGGCCGGACGACGCCCCGGGGGCCCGTCCATCGGGTGCGTGTCGAACGACATGGTCGGCGGTGGGTCGGCCCGGCAGGTTAGCAAAACCGCACCGGCGCGGTCTCCTCGCACGGCCTGCGGGGAGGGCCTGCGGGGGATACGGCGCCGCGACCCCGGGCGCGCCCTCGCCCCGCCCGGGCGCGGCCTTCAGGGCTTCCGGGGAGCGACCCCGGCGCGGCCACCGCCGAGGGACGGATGCGACCCGCGGAAGTCCTCCTTGCGCAGGCCGTGGCGCCGCAGCTTGTCGTACAGGGAGCGCGGATCGAATCCCGCGAGCTGCGCGGCCGCCCCGATCCGGCCGCCGCACGCCGTCATGAGGTCCACGAGGTAGCGGCGCTCGAACTCCCGCAGGGCCTGCGCCCGCGCGACCGACCAGGACGGGATCGTCCCGGCGCCCTCGGGAGGACTCGCCGGCGGGGGGACCGCATCCCCCGGCGCGGGCGGCGCTTGACGCGCGGCGCGGGCGACCTGCGGCGGCAGGTCCTCGAGCTCGATCAGCGGCCCGCTGCCGAGCAGCACCGCGCGCTCCACGACGTTGACGAGCTCGCGCACGTTGCCCGGCCAGTCGTAGCGCACGAGCGCCACCAGGGCCGCGGGCGCGATCCCGCGCACACCGCGACCCAACCGTACGCGGAAGTGCTCGACGTAGCTCTCGAGAAGGGCGGGGATGTCCTCGCGACGCTCGCGCAGCGGGGGCAAGGTCAGCGTGACCACACCCAGCCGGTAGTAGAGGTCGGAGCGGAAGCGTCCCTCGGCGACGTCGCGCGCGAGGTCGCGGTTGGTGGCCGCCATGATGCGCACGTCGACGCGCACAGGCTCCTCGCCCCCCACCGGCAGGATCTCGCGGTCTTGCACGACGCGCAGCAGCTTGGCCTGCAGCGAGGGTGCCATGTCGCCGACCTCGTCGAGGAAGATCGTGCCGCGGTGGGCGAGCTCGAAGAGCCCCCGCCGCGCGCGCGTCGCGCCGGTGAAGGCGCCCTCCTCGTGCCCGAAGATCTCGCTCTCGAGCAGGGTCTCGGAGAGGGCGCTGCAGTTCACGGCCAGGAAGGGGCCCCCGCGGCGCGGCCCCTCGGCGTGGATGGCGCGCGCCAGGCGCTCCTTGCCCACGCCGGTCTCGCCGAGCACGAGCAACGAGCTGTCGCTGGCCACCACCCGCCGCACGACGCTCAGGAAGGCGAGCATCACCGGGCTCTTCGACACGAAGTCGTCCAGGTGCCCCTGGGGTTGGGGGTCGATGACGTTGAGCCGCCCGACGGTCTCGTCGCGCCGCCGGCGCAGGAGGGCCCGCAGCGCCTCCTCCAGGGCCGCGTCGGAGAGCGCCTCGCTGACGACCGCCAGACAACCCGCCGCGAGCAAGGCACCGCGCTCGGCGCCGTCCTCGCGATCGGTCAGGACGACGACCTCCGGCCGCTCGGGCAGGGCCCGCAGGCGCGCGACGAGCTCCAGCCGCGGGAGCAACTCGCGGCGGCGCACGAACGCGATGTCGACCTGGCCGCGCTCGAGGTGGGCCGCCAAGTCGGCGCCGCGCGGCAGCGCGGAGACGATCGCACTGCGACCGGACAGGCAACGCCGCAGGCGGGACTCGAGGCGTTGGTTCGAGAGGGCGAGCAGGACTCGGACGAGCATCGGGTGTTGGGGCTCCGAGAGTCTGACGCCCCACCTCCGAATCCATCGGATCGGGAGCACCCGATCCAATCAAGGGGCACACCTCTCCCGGCGCAGGCAATGAGCTGCAACCCTCTACAGCGCAAGCACTTGCAGTGCGCGTGCGGCGCCGGTTCCGGCCCGCGGCCCACGCCTTGCTGATGCGGGACGGTGACGCCCGGCGTGGCCGGAAGCGCACCGACCCTTTCCGACCCGCACTCGAGGAGCCATCCCATGGCCGCCAACCAACCGCAGAAGCCCGCCACCCCCAGCTCGAAGCCGGCCCAACCGGCGGGCAAGCCCGCTCCCGGCGCCAAACCCGCGCAGCCCACCCAACCGGCCAGCAAGCCGGCCCCGCCGAAGCGCTGAGCGCCCGAGCGGCAACCCATCGGGGGCGCCCCGCCCAGACGGCGGGGCGCCCCCGTCGCTCGGGGAGCCCGCGGACCGGGCCGGGGGCGGGGGCGGCTAGGATGCCCCGGCGCTTGCGCCACTCGCCGCTCGATCGAAACCCCGCGAGGCCCCCGCCATGCTCTGTACGCTCCTCCTGATCGTCACGCCGGCGCTGGCAGCGCCCGGGCAGACCCCTCCCGAGGGACCCGCGCCGTCCCCGGCCACGCAGGACGCCCCTGCGGAGCCGCAGCCTGGGCTGCGCGTGCGCGAACCGGAGGCCTTCGACGGCCTGACGCTGGTCTCCCCTCTGAACTCGCGCTTCGCGTACTTGGTCGACATGGACGGCGAGGTGGCGCACCGCTGGAGCCTGGACTCCGCGCCGGGCGGCGGGTTCTACCTACTCGAGGACGGCTCGCTCCTGCGCTGCGGGCGCAAGGACGACAACCCACGCTTCCGCGGCGGCGGCATCGGCGGCCTGATCCAGCGCTACAGCTTCGAGGGCGAGCTGCTGTGGCAGTACGAGATCGCGGACGGGCGGCGCACGCAGCATCACGACATCGAGCCCCTGCCCGACGGGAACCTGCTCGTCATCGTCTGGGAGCACCTCTCGCGGGCCGAGGTGCTGGCCGCCGGCCGCCATCCGCGCGCCATCGGCGAGGACGGGCTCTGGCCCGACGCCGTGCTCGAGATCCGCCCCGAGGGGGATCGTGGGGGCCAGATCGTGTGGGAGTGGCGCGCCTGGGACCACCTGATCCAGGACCTCGACTCCAAGCGCGCCAACCACGGTTCGGTCGTGGAGCGGCCCGAGCGCATCGACATCAGTGCCGACCATCGGGACCGGCCGCCCGAGACGGAGGCCCAACGCCGCGAGCGCGAGCGCCAGGAACGCGAGATGCGCGCGCTGGGCTACGTGGGTGGCGACGAGCCGTCGGGCGAACCGGACGAGCGCTGGAAGAAGCCCGACTGGCTGCACACGAACGCCGTTGCCTACCACCCCGAGTACCAGCTCATCGCCCTCAGCACGCCGCACCTGTCCGAGGTCTGGGTGATCGACCACTCGACGACCACGGAGCAAGCCCGCGGCAGCAGCGGAGGCCGTTGGGGCCGCGGCGGGGACCTGCTCTTCCGCTGGGGCAACCCGCGCACCTACGGCGCCGGCGACGACTCCGCGCGGCGCCTGTTCCGCCAGCACGATCCCCAGTGGGTCGCGGGCGAGAAGCCCGGGGAGTTGCGCCTGCTCGTGTTCAACAATGGCCCCGGCCGCCCGGGGGGTGAACGCTCGTCGGTGGACGAGCTCGTCCTGCCCTTCGATCCCGAACGCGGATTCCGGCGCGCTCCCGGCGAACCCTTCGGCCCGACCGAGCCCGCCTGGACCTACGAGGACCCCGGCGTCTTCTACTCCTCGTTCATCTCCGGTGCGCAGCGCCTGCCGAACGGCAACACCCTGATCTGCCAGGGCCGCGACGGCCGCGTCTTCGAGGTCACGCGCGGAGGACGCATCGTCTGGGACTGGTGGAACCCGCACGGCGGTGACGCCCCGCCGACCGAACAATCCGGCCGCGCGCCGACGCGCGCGTTGTTCCGCGCCACGCGCATCCCCCACGATCACCCCGGCTTGAAGGGCCGGCTGCCGGCGTCCGCGCCCGCTTCAGCGGGTGGCGGCTCGGCTGCCTCCGGTAACGAGTGAGGCCGGCCCGCTGAACCGGGCCGGCCTCGTTTCCCTGCTTCGCAGGCGAAGCACCAAGAGAGTGAATCGTGGCGCGGGGGATCCCCGCGGCCTCATCGGCACGGCCGGCTTGCCGGCCGTCCAAGAGGCGTTCTGAGAGGCCGTCCGGATGGTCTGCTCCGGGTCCGCTCCGGTTCCGCTCGTATTGTTTCTCGGCCTCTCACAGTAGGAAGGGGTCGATCGCCTTGCGCACCGTGGGCGTGTTCATCTTCGAGATCGCGCGCACCTGGATCTGACGCACGCGTTCGAGGCTGACCCCCAGCTCGTCGGCGATCTGGGACAGCGTGTGCTCGCCGCCTCCGCCGATGCCGAAGCGACGTTCGATCACCAGCCGTTCGCGGTCGCTGAGGCGATCGAGGGCCATCTCGATCCCGACCCGCAGGGAGACGTCCTCCATCGACGGGTCGTAGGGATCGACCTCCTCCATGCCCAGCCAGTCGCGCAAGGAGCCCGAGTCCTCGTCGCCGCCGAAGGACGCGTCGATCGAGTGCGTGCTTCGCGAGGCGTCCAGGGCCGACTCGACCAGGTTGAAGCCCAGGCCCGAGGCCTCGGCGATCTCCTCCGGGAGAGCGTTGCTGTTGCCCAGCCGCTCCACGGCGTCGTGCACGTGCTTCATGGCCTTCTGGAGGTAGACCGGGATCCGCACGGTGTTGCCGAAGTTGTAGAGGTGGGCGCGGAAGGCCTGGTTGAGCCAGTGCACGGCGTAGGTGCGGAACAGCAGCCCGCGCCGCCAGTCGAAGCCGTCCACGGCGCGGAACAGGGCCGCGGAACCCTCCTGGACGAGGTCCATGCGGCTGGCGCGCGTGTGCGAGTAGCGCTCGACGTTGATCAGGACGAGGTACAGGTTGCGCTCGACCATCTCGGTGCGCAGCCAGTGGAGCTCGAGCCAACGGCGGCAGATCGCGTCGGGGTAGCGGCACGGCGGCTCGTGACCCTCGACCGAATCGGCCGGGTGGCGCAGCGGCTCCTCGGCCCCGAGGGTCTCGGGGTCGATCCCGTGACGGGCCAGGGCCTGGTCCAGGCGCCGGCGGACGAACTCGATGCGGCGCGCGAGGTTGGCCTCGGCCTCCCGATCGAGGTGCCGGATGGCGTCCACCTCCATCCGGAACTGCTCCTCGAGGTTGCGGGCCGAGCGGCGGTCGACGCCGGAGTTGCCCACCCGCCAGGTGAGCGGGTCCTCCAGCTCGAGGTCGACACCGCGCTTGTCCAGGTCGCGGATCAGGGTGTCCACGAAGGTGTCGTAGGAATCGAGGTTCGCGGCGGCCTGGGCCAACCGGCGGTCGAGTTCCTGGGGGGTGATGGTCTTGGCTTTCACGGCGGCGATCCTCCTTGGCAAGTGCGGGGGTCGCGGGGGGGGGGTGACTTGGGGTCGGTCGGGTCCGCTCCGGCGGGTTGCCTGCACGCGGGGCGCAGGTGGCTGCCGACCGCAGGGACTGCCGGCCTCCCGGACGCGACTCCCGTCTGGGGAGCTAGTACGAAGCCGAGCCGGCGAAGCTCACTGGGACCGGGGGAAAACCTTCCGCTCACGTAATTGTCAGGCGGAGGGCCGGCCCTGGGGCCGGATGGAGCGCGGAACAGCCCGGAAGGGAACGTCCGAGGAAGTCGTCGGGTTCATAAGGCCCGCCTATCACCCCTTCGCGCTCTGGGCGCGGAGGTCCCGCAGGCGCGGCACTGGGGCAATGGACGTGCCGCGGCCGCCCCTCGGGCCACAGCCCCCCCGGAAGGCCCTTCCCGCCCTCGGGAAGGAAGGCCCCAGCCAATGCGGCAGTCGCCCGCCGCCGCAATGGCAGGCCGGTCGGGTGGCCCAGCGCCCGGAGAGGCCGGCGGCAGCCGGACCGGCTCCGGCGGAGCGCGGGGCCCACCGGCGCAGGACCCGCTCGAGAACGGGCCCGCGGACATGGAGCGTCGGCGGGTCGGCCCCCTGCGTGGGGAGCCGACCCGCCGACGCGGGGCCGACCGGCGATCAGGACCGGCCGACGTTGTGGTTGGAGACCGTGTGGACCTCGGGCTCGTAGGTGAGTTGCTCCTCGGCCGGGATGAAGCTCTCGAGATGCTCGAGCTCGGAGGCCTCGCGGATCAGGTGCCGGGCGACGACCAGGCGCTGGATCTGGTTGGTGCCCTCGTAGATCTGGAGGATCTTCGCGTCGCGGAAGCACTTCGCGATCGGATAGTCCTCCATGAAGCCGTACCCGCCGAAGACCTGCACCGCATCGGTGGCCACGGACATGGCGGTGTCGGTCGCGAAGCACTTGGCCATGGCGGCCATCTTCGAGATCGACGGCGGGGCCTGCTCCCCATGGGGCACGCTGTCGATGGCCGCCGCCGACGCGTAGACCAGCCAGCGCGCCGCGTTGGTCTGGATCGCCATGTCGGCCAGCATCTGCTGCACCATCTGGTGGCTCGAGATCGGCGCGCCGAACTGCTTGCGCCGGTTGGCGTAGACCAGCGCCAGGTCGAGGGCCCCCTGGGCCGCGCCCACGGCCTGCGCCGCGACCCCGGGCCGGGCCTGGTCGAGGGTCGCCATGGCGTGCTTGAAGCCCATGCCGGGCCGGCCGCCGATCAGGTTCTCCTTGGGCACCCGCACGTTGTCGAAGTGCGTCTCGACGACCGGGACACAACGGATGCCCATCTTGTCCTCGACCTTGCGCACCTCGAAACCGGGCGTGCCCTTCTCGACCAGGATCGCGCTGATGCGGCGCGAGCGCGACTCGGGATCGGTGACGCAGAAGACCGAGTAGAAGTCGGCCACGCCGCCGTTGGTGGTCCACTTCTTCTCGCCGCAGATGCGCCAATGGTCGCCCTCGTCGAAGGCGCGCACCGAGAGGCCCTGGGCGTCGGAGCCGGCGAACTTCTCGGACAGGCAGAACGCCACGAACTTGTCGCCGCGCGCGATCTGCGGCAACCACTTGTGCTTCTGCTCCTCCGTGCCTCCCAGGATGATCGGGAAGGAGCCCAAGGCGTTGACGGCGAAGGCCACGCCAAAGCCCGAGTCCGCCTTCGCGAGCTCCTCGGTCACCCGTGCCAGCGCCAGGATGCCCGCCCCGTGGCCCCCGTACTGCTTGGGGATGAAGGTCTTGAAGAGCCCCGCCTGGGCGCAGGCCCGGGCAGCCTCGTAGTTGTATTCCTGCGCCTTGTCGTGCGCGGCGGCCGCCGGGCGGACCTTCTCGTCGGCGATGCGGCGGGCGACCGCGGCGAGTTCCTCGGCCTGGGCGCTGAAGACGATGTCGTGGGCCATGGGGATTCGGCTCTCGGGAGACGCGGGAGGGAGGCGGGCTGGAACGCCGTGCGCGGGGATGATACCGGGCTCGCCGGTGCCAGCGCGATCGACCGGGCGGGTGGCGGTACCGGTCCGCGTGGGACTCGTTCGATGGGCGTCTCGAACGCGCGGCGGGTCAGTAGGAGCCCGACCCCGCCTGGGCCGGGTCGAGGACGAGGTCCAGGGAGAGGTTCCCGCGCTCGACCTCGAAGGTGCGGCCGACCCGACCCTCACGGGTCTCGACGACGCCGTCGGGGTCGAAGTAGACCTCGAGTTGCATGCGGTCGGGCAGCGAGCCGGCCGTGACGTCCTGGCCGTCGAGCTGGAAGGCGAGCTCGAGGGTCCCGTCGGCCCCCGGGCGACCCTCGGCGAGCTCGAGCTTGCGCACGAGCAGCATGCCCGCGCCGGACGCGCGCCCGACCAGGAAGACACCGCCCCCGCGCTGCTCGGCGAGCTCGCCGCGGAGCACGACGCGGCCGCCGAGCAGGGCCTCGCCGGGACCGACCGGCGCCCCACCCACCACGGCGTGGCCGCCATGGGGCGCGCCGTGCGGCGAGCTGCCGAGGGGCGGGTGACCGGCCGGGACCTGGCCCGGGATCGGCGGGTGGCCCTGGGGCAGGCCCTGACCCGGGATCGGCGGGTGGCCCTCCGGAAGTCCCTGGCCGGGGATCGGCGGATGCCCTTCCGGGAGCCCCTGGTCGCCCATCGACGTTCGTTGCGAGGCCATCGGCGCGCCGGCGCCCACGGCTCGGGAGTCGAGTCGCTCGGGGCCTTCGAAGCAGCCCGCGACGACGAGCGGAAGCAGGCAGAGGGTGCAGGAGAGGGGTCGATGCATGGTGCGGGGAGCATACGAAACGCCCCGCACCGGCGTCGCTCGGTCCGCGCGGGAGCCGCCCGACGCGACCCACGGGGGAATGGATATTCTCTCTGGACGCCTGACTTGGAATAGATATGCTCTCCGGCCCATGTCCGCCGCCCGCAACCGCCGCGACGTCATCCGCGACGTGCTCCAGTCCGAGCGCGTCGAGAGCCAGGAGGACCTGCTCGGACACCTCGAGCGGCGCGGCGTGCCCAGCACCCAGCCTGTGCTCTCGCGCGACCTGCGGGCCCTGGGGGCGGTGAAGCGCGAGGGCGCCTACGTGCTGCTCGAGCGCGAGCGCATCACGCCCCTCGAGACCCTCCAGAGCCTGCTGCGCTCCGCCGAGGCCGCCGGCCCCAACCTGGTCGTCGTGCGCTGCGAGCCGGGCGCCGCCAGCGCGGTCGCGCGCGCCCTCGAAGCCGAGAACCCGCCCGGAGTCCTCGGCACGGTCGCAGGCGACGACACGATCTTCGTCGCCGTCCAGGTGCGCGCCGCCGGCCAGAGCGTGCTGCGCCGCGTGCGCGAGCTGCTCTGATCCCCCATCGGCCCGGGCGCGCGGCGCCTCCGATCCCCTTCCCTCAGCCGTCTCGGGAACCCTTCCATGCGTATCCTGCTCGCCTACTCGGGTGGCCTCGACACCTCCTACCTCGTCGCCTGGCTCGCGCGCGAGCGCGGAGCCCAGGTCGTCGCCGCGACCGTCGATTGCGGCGGCTTCTCCGACGCCGAGCGCCGCGCGATCCGCGACCGCGCCCTGGCCCTGGGAGCGCAGGACCACCGCTTCTACGACGCGCGGGCGGAGCTCGTCGAGCGCGTCCTGCGCCACCTCGTGGCGGCCAACGTACGCCGCGGCGGCGTCTACCCCCTGAGCGTCGCGGCGGAGCGCAGCCTGCAGGCCGAGCGCCTCGCGCGGGTCGCGCTGGCCGAGGGCTTCGACGCGCTGGCCCACGGCTGCACGGCGGCCGGCAACGACCAGGTGCGCTTCGAAGCCGCGTTGCACGCCGTCGCCCCGGGCCTCGAGGTGCTCGCGCCGGTGCGCGACCTGGCGCCCTCGCGCGACGAGCAACGCGCCTACCTGCGCGCCGCCGACCTGCCCCTGCCGCCCCAGGGCGGCGAGTACTCGATCAACGCCGGGCTGTGGGGCCTCACCATCGGCGGCGGGGCGATGCTCGGCACCGCGGACCCGTTGCCCGACGGGGCCTGGGTCTGGACCCGCGGCGGAGCGCGCGGCGAGCGGTGGCTGCACCTCGAGTTCGAGAACGGCTTCCCGATCGCGATCGACGGAGAGCGCCTCGACGGCGTCACGCTGATCGAGCGCCTCAACGCGCAGGCCGGCGCGCTGGGTGTCGGCCGCGGCTACCACCTCGGCGACACGGTGCTCGGCATCAAGGGACGCATCGCCTTCGAGGCGCCCGCCGCGGAGGTGATCCTCGGCGCGCACCGCGAGCTCGAGAAGCTCGTCCTGACCGAGGATCAACGGCTCTACAAGGACCAGATGGGCGAGCTCTACGGGCAGCGCCTGCACCGCGGCCTGTTCCACGACCCCTTCCTGCGCGACCTCGAGGCCTTCTTCGCCAGCTCCCAATCCCGCGTGACCGGCACCTGTCGGGTGCTGCTCGCGGGCGGCCGCGCGTTGGTCGAGGGACTCGAGTCGCCCTTCGGCATGCTGGCCGTCTCCGACGCGCGCTACGGCGAGCGACCCTCGAAGGACGCCGATCCGGCGGGCGCGGTCGGCCTGGCGCGGATCCTCGCCGAGCCCGGGCGCCTGTTCCGCCTCGCGGGCCGCGCGGGGCAGGAGGTGCACGCGTGAGGCGCTGCCGTCTGGACAAGATCGCGTCGGTGACCTCGCGCCTGGCGCTCTCGCGCAACGCGGTGCTCGGGGACGAGCTCCCGGCCGTCGAGGGGACGGTCGTCGCGGGGCGCATCCTGAACGCCAAGACCTCGTACAACACGCTCGAGGACGTACACGGCCGCCAGGTCGGCTTGCACCCGGGCGACGTGATCGCCGGGGCGCTGGGTCACCGCGACGCGCTGCACGGATACTCGGGGCGCGTGCCGGACAAGGTCGAGGTCGGCGACGTGCTCAACGTCCTGAACCTCGGCGGCGTGATCGGCGAGGGCGCCGAGGACACCCCCGGCATCGGCGCGCCGTTCCGCCTCGAGGTCCTGGGCGCCGTGCTGCGATTCCCGCACCTCGAGCGGCGCGTCGGCGTCCCGGCCAACGTGGCCGACGCGGCCCTGCCGCGCGTGCCGATGCCGCTCGCGCCGCCGCCGGTGCTGGCCCTGGTGGGCACGAGCATGGACTCGGGCAAGACCACGGCCGCCTGCGTGTTGATCGCCCAGCTCGCGCGCCTGGGGCTGCGCATCGCGGCCGGCAAGCTGACCGGCGTGTCCCTGCGCCGCGACGTGCTGCAGATGCTCGACAGCGGGGCCGAGCGCATCTCGATCTTCACCGACTACGGCGTCGTGACGACCAACGAGCAGAACGCCGTGCCCGCGGCCCACTCGCTCGTCGCGCACCTCGTCGAGGCCGAGCCGGACCTCGTGGTGCTCGAGATGGGCGACGGCCTGCTCGGCACCTACGGCGTGCACGCGTTGCTCGACGACGCGCCCTTCCGCTCCTCGATCCGCGGCATCGTCCTGTGCGCCCAGGACCCGGTGGGCGCCTGGGGCGCGGTGCGCCTCTTGGAGGAGCGTTACGGCCTGGCCGCCACGGCGGTCTCGGGCCACGTGACCGACACGCCGGTCGGGCGGCGTTTCTGCCGCGAGAAGCTGGGTCTGCCGGCCTGGAACGCCCTGCGGCACGGCGCCGAGCTGGCGCAGGCCGTGTTGCCCCACGTCGCGCCGCGAATCGCCGCCGGAGCCCCGACGTGAATCAACGCCCCGTCCCGCTCGTGGTCGTGGGCGCCGGCGGTCTGCTCGCCGGAGAGCTGCTGCGGCTGCTCGAGTTCCACCCCTATCTGCGCCCGACCGCCGCCGTGCGCCGCTCACGCGGCCCGTCGCTGCGCGCCACGCATCCGCACCTGGCCTTCGACCTGCCCACGGTCGAGCTCGGCGACGCGCTGGACGTGCTCGTCCCGGCCCTGGCCGAAGGACCGGCCGCGATGGTGCTGGCGCTGCCCCATGGACAGGCCGCGGCGACCTGGGTCGAGCTCGAGGCCGAGCTCGGCGACGCCGCCGACTCGCTCTACGTCGTCGATCTCTCGGCCGACTTCCGGCTGCGCGACCGGGAGCAGTGGTCGCGCTGGTACGGGCACGAGCACCCCGCGCCGGAGCAACTCCCGCGCTGGACCTACGGCCTCCCCGAGTGGCACCGCGAGGAGCTGCGGACCAGCCGACGCATCGCCGCCGCCGGCTGCTTCGCGACCGCGCTGCAGCTCGCCGTGTTGCCCATGGCGCGCGCCGGCCTGCTCGACTTGACACGTGCGCTCGTGTTGCACGCGGTGACGGGCTCCTCGGGCAGCGGCAACGAGCCCAAGCCCGGGACACACCACCCCCACCGCCACGGCAACCTGTGGGCCTACTCCCTCGAGGGCCACCGCCACGAGGCCGAGCTGCGCCAAGCCGTGCCCTCTGCCGGTACGATCGTGTTCGTGCCGCACTCCGGCCCCTTCGCGCGCGGCATCCACCTCTCCGCCGCCCTGCCCCTCACGCACGACCTCGAAGCCGACGACGCGCGCGAGGTCTTCGTCGAGTGCTACGCCGACGCGCCCTTCGTCGAGGTGCTCGGCGAGGGCGCGCCGGACCTGCGGCGCGTGGTGGGCTCGAACCGCGCCAGCATCGGCCTCGCTGCCCGCGGGGGGATCCTGAGCGTGTTCCTGACCCTCGACAACATCGTCAAAGGAGGGTCCGGCCAGGCCCTCCAATGCCTGAACCTGGCCCTCGGCTACCCCGAAACCGCCGGCCTGCCCCGCACCGGCCTGGGAGTCTCGTGATGAAGCGTTTGGGA
The DNA here is from genome assembly GCA_964394665.1 of uncultured Planctomycetaceae bacterium. Lineage (GTDB taxonomy): Bacteria > Planctomycetota > UBA1135 > UBA1135 > CAYMYN01. The sequence continues at coordinate 32,815 of CAYMYN010000032.1, read as the reverse complement.
GAACTGCCCGCCTACTCGCGCCTGGCCCTCGACGTCGCGCGCGCCGAAGGCTGCGAACTCGTGCTGAAGGACGGTCGGCGCCTGCTCGACCTCTACGGCGGGCACTGCGTCAACGCCCTGGGCGCGGGCGATCCGGGCCTGTTGGAGGAACTCGTCGATCAGTGGAAGACGCTGTCCTTCCAGACCAACCTGCTGGACACCGCCGCCCGGCACGCGTTCCTGGAGGCCTTCGAGCCCAATCTGCCGCCGGGCGAGTGGCGCGTGTTCTGCTCGAACAGCGGCGCCGAGGCCAACGAGAACGCGCTCAAGCTGGCGCTGGCCGCCACTGGCCGCGGGAAGGTCGTGTGCTTCGAGGGCGCCTTCCACGGGCGCACGGCCGCCGCGGCCGCGGTCAGCGACGGGCACAACAAGGCCCTGCGCGGCTCGCCCTTCGAAGTGCTGCGTCTTCCCTGGGGCCGCAGCGAGGGCATCGACGACTCGGTCGGGGCCGTGATCCTCGAGCCGATCCAGTCCCTGGCCGGCGTGCTCGATCCGCCCGCGGGATTCCTGGCCGACCTGCGCGCGCGCTGCGACTTCCACGGAACGGCGCTGATCTTCGACGAGGTGCAGACCGGCAACGGCCGCTTGGGCACCTGCTGGGCCTCGCAACACTTCGGCGTGACACCCGACGCGTTCACGACCGCCAAGGGAGCGGGCGGCGGCATCCCGATCGGCATCACCGTCTCGAGCACGGCCCTCACCGAGCGCGTGCCCGGGGGCTACTTCGGATCGACCTTCGGCGGCGGCCCCCTGGCCCTGCGCGCGGCGGCGCACGTGGCGCGGCGCATCGCCACGCCCGGCTTCCTCGAGAACGTGCGCGCCACGTCGATCGCGCTGACGCGCGCCGCCGAGAACGGGCCGGTGAAGAAGGTGCGCGGCGCCGGACTCCTGCTCGGCTACGAGCTGGAGGAGGGCTGGAGCGCCAAGGCGCTGCGCGATGCGTTGCTCGAGCGCGGCGTCCTGATCGGCACCTGCGACGACCCGAGCGTGCTGCGCCTCTCCCCGCCCCTGGTGCTCGAGCCGGCGCACGCCGAACGGCTGGCCGAGGCCCTGGCGAGCGTCGAGGTGCGGGCGTGAAGGGCCTCTACCGCCTGGCCGACCTGCACCCCAGCGAGGTGCGCGCCCTCGTGGCCCGCGCCCTGGAGCTGCGCCGCGGGGCGGCGCCGACGCAGTTCCCGGGCAAGGCCCTGGGACTGCTCTTCCTCTCGCCCTCCCTGCGCACGCAGGCCTCCTTCCAGCGCGCGGCCGCGAAGCTGGGCCTGGACCTCGTGAACCTCTCGGGCGCCGGCATCTGGCAGGTCGAGGTGCGCGACGGGGCCGTGATGGACGGCATCGCGGCCGAACACGTGCGCGAGGCCGCGGCGGTGCTCGGGCGCTACGTCGACGTGCTCGGCGTGCGCGCCTTCGCCACCCACCGTTCGCTGGCCGAGGACCTCACCGACCCCGTCGTGCGCGGCTTCCGAGCCCACGCGGGCGTGCCCGTGGTCAACATGGAGAGCGCGCTCTGGCACCCGTGCCAAGCGCTGGCCGACTGGACGACGCTCGACCAGCTCGGAGTGCCCCAGGACGGCAAGCTGGTGTTGACCTGGGCCTGGCATCCGCGCGCGTTGCCGCACGCCGTGCCCAACTCGACCCTGTGCATGGCCGCGCAGCGCGGCATGGACGTCGTGCTACACTGCCCGGAGGGTTACGAGCTGCACGAGGACGTCCTGGGCCTCGCCGACGAGCTCGGCGCGCGTTCGGGCGGCACGGTCACGACCGTGCACGACCGCGAGGTGGCCCTCGAGGGCGCGCACGTGGTGTACGCCAAGTCCTGGGGTGGCCTGCGGACCTGGGGCGACGCCGAGGCCGAGGCCGACGCGCGCGCCGACTACCGCGACGCATGGTGCGTCGATCCCACCTGGCTCGGGCCCAAGACACGTTTCTTCCACTGCCTGCCCGTGCGGCGCAACGTCGTCGTGGCCGACGCCGTGCTCGATGGCCCGGCCTCGGCCGTGCTCGAGCAGGCCGAGAACCGCCTGCACGCCCAGACCGCGCTGCTCGAGGCGCTGCTGGGCGGACACCCCGCCTGAGAGGCCGAGAGAAATCGAGCCTACGGCCTCTCAGATGCCTTTGGCACGGCCGTCAGGGGCGGCCGTCGCGCAGAGCGTGCGAATCCTTCGCACGCTCTGAACCCCCACACGCCCCGATCCCCGACGGAGACGACGACGATGACCCTAGAGCTCCTGCGCGCGACCGACCACGTGCGGCTCCACCGCGGCAAGGTGATGGTGTTCAAGGTGGGTGGCGCCTGCCTGCAGAAGGCCCAGGCGGTCGACCGCATCTGCCGGCAGGTGGCCGCCGCGCAGGCCTTCGGCGCGCGGCCGGTCCTGGTGCACGGCGGCGGGCCCCAGACCAGCGAGCTGCAGCGCCTGATGGGCGAGGAGCCGCGCATGGTGGATGGGCGCCGCGTGACCAGCGAGACCGCGCTCTCGGCCCTGCGCATGAGCCTGATCGGCGAGCTCAACGGCGATCTCGCGGCGCGGCTCGCCCGCCACGGCGCACGGGCCTTCGGCAGCGCGGCCTCGTCCTGCGTGCGGGCCACGCGCCGCCCGCCGATGAAGACATCCGAGGGCACGGTCGACTTCGGGCTGGTGGGCGACGTCGTGCGCGTCGACCCGCGGGCACTGCGCGCCCTGCTCGAGGCCGACGCCATCCCGGTGCTCGGTCCGCCGGCGGCCGACGGCGAAGGTGGCTTCCTCAACGTCAACGCAGACCTCCTGGCGGCCGAGATCGCGATCGCGCTCGGGGCCCACAAGCTGGTGCTCCTGACCTCGGCCAGCGGCATCCAGTCCGACCCCACGCAGCCCGCCTCGGTGGTCTCGACCATGACGCTGGCCGACCTGCGCCGCCTGCGCGACGAGGGCGTCGTCGTGGACGGCATGCACGTCAAGTCGAGAGCCATCGAGCGCGCGCTGGAGGGCGGCGTGCCGCGGGTGCACGTCGTGAGCGGCATGGACGAGGACTCGTTGCTCGTCGAGCTCTACACCAACCAGGGCGCCGGGACCCTGGTGACCCTCGAGCGCGACGCGCCCCTGGAGGGCGCCGAGGCATGAGCGAGCTCGCGCGCCTCGTCGAGCCGACGCGCCTGCTCCAGGAGCTGGTGCGGATCCCGAGCCCCTCGGGCGCGGAGGGGCCGTGCGCCGCCTTCGCGCGCGACTGGTTCGCGGCCCATGGGATCGACGTCGAGCTCGTCGGGGACAGCGTGCTCGCGCGGGTCGAGTTGGGCCCCGGGCCGAGCCTCCTGCTCCACAGTCACCTCGACACCGTGCCGGCGGGGCCGAGCTGGAGCGCCGATCCCTTCGCGGCCGAGTGGCAGGGTGAACGTCTGGTGGGCCTGGGCGCCAACGACGCCAAGTGCAGCGCCGCGGGCATGATGCTGGCGGCGGCCGAGCTGGCGCGCACGCGCGCCGGACGCGGAACGCTCCTGGTCGCGCTGTGCGCCTGCGAGGAGACGACCAACGCCGGGATGCGCGAGGTCTTGGCGCACGTCGGCCGACCCGACGGCGCCGTGACCGGCGAGCCCACCGGGCTCGAGGTCGTGCGCGCCCAAGCCGGCCTGGCGGTGCTCGTCGCGCGCTGGCGCGGCACGAGCTGCCACGCCGCGCACGTCGCGCGCGTCGAGCACCGGAACGCCCTGCTGGCCGCGGCGCGCGACCTGGCGGAGTTTCCCCAGGCGCTGACCCTGGCCGGCGAGCACCCGCTGCTCGGTCCCAGCACCATCGCCGCGACGGTGCTCCGCGCGGGCGAGCGCCACAACCTCGTCCCCGACCAGGCCGAACTCCTGCTCGACGCGCGCCTGGCGCCGCCGCACGACGCGGCCGAGTGCCTGGAGCTGCTCGCGCGGCGCTGGCCCCAGGCCGAGCTCAGCCTGCGCTCGGATCGCCTGCGGCCCGTGGAGACCGCCGCCGAGCATCCGCTGGTCCGCTGCGCGCTCGAAGCCGCCGGCAAGCAACGCCCGATCGGCTCCTCGACGATGAGCGACATGGCCCTGCTGCCGGGCGTCCCGGCCGTGAAGTGCGGCCCCGGCGAGACCGCGCGCTCGCACACCCCCGACGAGTTCGTGTTGCGCGCCGAGGTCGAAGCCGGCGCGCGTTTCTACGCGCGCATCGCCCCCGCCGCCCTCGCGGCCCTGCACGGAGTCTCGGCGTGAACGATCCGCAGCCCACCTTCCAACGCCCCGTCTGGGACCGCGGCGAGGCCATCGACGAAGGCATGCTGGCCTTCACCATCGGCGACGACCCGCTGATGGACCGGCGCCTGATCGAGGTCGACATCGAAGGCTCGCTCGCCCACGCCAAGGGCCTCCTCGCGGCGCGCCTCTTGACCCCCGAGCAGCACGCGAACATCCACGACGGACTCCTCTCCCTGCTCGAGTCCCACCGCGCCGGCGTCTGGACGGTCGAGGCCGGGGACGAGGACGTGCACTCGGCCGTCGAGCGCCGCCTGGTCGAGCGCATCGGCGAGGACGGCAAGCGCCTCCACACCGGCCGCAGCCGCAACGATCAGGTCGCGCTCGACGTGCGCCTGTGGCTGCGCCGCGCGGGCGCCCAGACGGCGGCGCACGTCGAGGGCCTGGTCGCCGCGTGCTCCGCGCTGGCGTCGCACCACGCCGAGCTGCCCCTGCCCGGCTACACGCACCTGCGGCGCGCGATGCCCTCCTCGGTGCGCGACTGGGCCAGCGCGCACGCCGCGGCCTTCGCCGAGGACCTCGAGGACCTGCGCCACGCGGCGCGCCGCACGCGGCACTGCCCGCTGGGCACGGGCTCGGGCTACGGCGTGCCGCTGCCGCTCGAGCGCGAGCTCGTCGCCCGCGAGCTGGGCTTCGAGGCCCCCGAGGAGCCGGTCACCCTGACCCAACACGCCCGCGGCCGGGCCGAGCTCGCCTACCTGACGGCCCTCGAGGGCCTCGCGCTCGACCTGGGCAAGCTGGCCGCGGACCTGTGGCTCTTCTCGACGGGCGAGTTCGGCTTCCTGCGCCTGCCCACGGCCTTCACGACGGGCTCGTCGCTGATGCCGCACAAGCGCAACCCCGACGTGGTCGAGCTTCTGCGCGCCCACGCGCGCCAGACGGTCGCCGACCGCGCCGCCCTGCTCGACGTCCTGCGCGACCTTCCCAGCGGCTACCACCGCGACTTCCAGCTCCTCAAGCCCCCCCTCTTCCGCGCCCACGACCGGCTCGAGTCCGCCCTGCCGCTCACGGCGCGCCTCCTGGACGCGCTCGAGTTCGACGCCCAGGCCCTGCGCCAAGCCTGCGCCGACCCCGCCCTGCACTCCACCGCCCGCGCCCTCGAACGCGCCGCCCGCGGCGAACCCTTCCGCGACGCCTACCGCGACGAATCCCGCCGCCCCTGAACGCGACCCACCGTCGCGCGACCCGCGCGCCCGCGGCGGTATGCTCGGCGGGCCATGATCCGCGACCTTGCCCAGGCTTCGAGCGATGAGCTGCCGGTCTATGACCTGTGCATCGTCGGCTCGGGGCCTGCGGGGGGGGTGGTGGCGGCGGAGCTCGCGGGGGCGGGGTTGCGGATCGCGGTGCTCGAGAGCGGGCGCGAGCGCGTCACGGCGCGCGGCGATGCCCTGCGGCGGGTCGTGGGCGCGGAGCTGCCGATCAAGGCCTGGTCGCGGGAGCGGGTGCTCGGGGGGGCGTCGACGACCTGGGCCGGACTCTCGAGCCCGCTCGACGAGCTCGACCTCGTGGCGCGGCCCGAGCTCGGACGCGTCGGCTGGCCGATCCCGCGCGGCGAACTCGAGCCCTACTGGCGCGCCGCCGCCGAGCGCTACCGCTTCGCGCCGCCGGAGGCCTTCGGGCCGGGTGGGTTCGAGCGGTTGCGCGAGCGGGGCGAGCTGCGGCCCGCCTTCGGCCCCGGGTTGGTCGAAAAGGTCTTCCTGGCCGCCGACCCGCCCCAGGACTTCGGTCGGGAGCTGCGCGCGCGCTACGCCGAGCCCGACGTCGACGTCTGGCTGGACGCGACCGTGCAGCGCCTGGTGGGCGATCCCGGCGGGCGGCGGGTCGAAGCGGCCCAGGTGCGCACGCGGCAAGGAGCGACGCTCGCGATCCGCGCGCGGGCCTTCGTGCTCGCCACGGGCGGGATCGAGAACGCGCGCCTGTTGTTGTGCTCCCGCGACCTGTGCCCGGCGGGCCTGGGCAACGAACACGATCAGGTCGGGCGCTACTTCATGAACCACCCCAAGGACTACCGCGGGATCCTGCACCTGGTCCGGCCGGTGCGGAGCGCGCCCTACTGGTTCGGCTGCCTGTGGGAGGGGTTCGCCGGCTACGGCGGCCTGGCTTTCAGCGACGCGGAGCTGCGCCGGCGCGCGCTGCTCGCGAGCTACGTGCGCCTCGAACCCCTGTTCCCCTGGTCCGACGACCTGGGGGTCGAGTCCCTGGTGACCCTCGCCAAGCGCAGCAAGGGCCTGCTCTCGGCCTGGAAGCGCCGGCGCGGAGGCAGCGGCCAGGTGGTCGAGCTGCGCGACTACTCGGAGACCGGCGACGACAGCGAGCTGCAGAACGCGCGCGCCGGACGCTTCGACGCGCTCAAGCTCGCCGGCACGGCCCTCGTGCACGCCCCGAGCGTGGCGAGCTACCTCTGGTATCGTCTCGTCCCCGGCCAGGTGCCGGCCGTGCGCCGGGCGCGGCTGCGCAACTTCCTCGAGATGGAGCCCGACCCCGAGAACCGCGTGACCCTCAGCGAGGAGCTCGACGTGGACGGAAAGCCCCTGCCGCGCGTGCGCTGGCGCGTCGGCGAGCTCGCGCGGCGCTCGATCGTCGAGCTCCACCGCCACCTGGGAGACGAGTTCGAGCGCGTGGGCCTGGGGCGCCTCGAGAGCGACCTCGCCGTCGGCGATCCCTGGCCGATCGCCCAGGACGCCTCGCACCACATGGGCACGACGCGCATGGGCGACGATCCGCGCACCTCGGTCGTGACCCGCGACCTGGCGCTGCGCGGCTGCGGAAACGTCTTCCTCGCCGGGGCCTCGGTCTTCCCCACCGGCGGCTGCGCCAACCCGACCTACACGCTGGTCGCGCTCTCGATCCGGCTCGCCGAGCACCTGCGCCGCGCGCTGCCGCGCCTGGCCCAGGAGGTCTCGGCGTGAGCCCCGCGCGCGCGCTCGTCGTCGGCGCCGGCCAACGCGTCCAGGAAGCCGTCCTGCCGGTGATCGCGAGCCTGGCGGGCGAGCTCGAGCTGGCGGGCGTCTTCGCGCGCGGCGCGCGCCGCCTGGAGCCGGCGCCCCACGCGCCGCCCTTCCCGGCCGTCGAGGTCGAACCCCTCGCCGCGCTCGACGCCGCGCGCCTGCGCGGGGTCGAGCTGTGTTTCGTGGCCGTGGCCAAGGCCTCGACGCCCGAGGTGCTGGCGCACCTCTCGAACCTGGATCCCAGCGCGACGACCCTGCTCGTCGAAACCCCGGTGCTGCTCTACAAGCACCTGGGGCACGCTCCCCTGCTGCGGCGCTTCGCGCGCACCTTCGTGGCCGAGGACTGCGTGCTGCTGCCCTGCCTCGACCCGCTCGACGCGGCCCTCGCGGCCGGCGTGCTCGGCGCGCCGAGGAGCGTCGTGTTCTCGCACTCGGCCTGGGCCTACCACGGGGTCGCGTTGGCGCGGCGCGTGCTGGACGGCGGGAGCGTGCGCTCCGGCCGACGCCGCTCCCTGGGCGGGCGCCCCGCGCTGCGCGAGCTGCGCTTCGAGCGCGGCCGGCGCGCGCTGATGCTCGAGCCGCGGGACTACCGCGCCGGGCGGCTGCTGCTGGCCTGCGAGCGCGGCACGTTGGCCGACCACCCCCTGGGCGCCGACGGGGATCACGTCGAGCTCGCGCCGCGCGTCGAAGGCGGTCGCTGCCTGGGCTTCGCGGCCGGCGACTTGCGCGCCGACCTCGAGCCCGCCGAGGCGAGCCTGATGGGAACCCCCGAGGGCCCGGGCGTCTTCGGTTGGATGCGGGGGATGAAGCGCGTCGGCCTGCGGCGCGCCTTCCGCGCGGCCCTCGCCGGCCGGGGCTACGCCCTCGAGCTCGGCCTCGAGGACATGGTGGTCGACTACCACCTCGACAAGTTCGGCCGCTGGCTCGCGAACCCCCTGACCGGGCCGGGCACGCCGCTGGCCCGCTTCCTGCGTTGACCCGGCCCGCCCCCTGCCCGCGGGACGGTTCCGGCGGGTACAAGGGTCACCGGCGCGCGGGCGGGCGGTCGTAGGGAACACGCAGGCGAAGCATGACCGAGTACGGGATCGTCGATCGGATCGCGAAGGAGCGCCGCGAGGAGCGCGACCTCGCGCCGTGGGCGCAGCGCAGCGCGACCTCCGCCGGCCGGCGCCACCCCGAGCCGCCCGATCCCCTGCGAACGGCCTGGGAGCGCGACCGCGATCGGGTCGTGCACACGACCGCCTTCCGGCGCCTGATGTACAAGACGCAGGTCTTCATCAATCGCCGCGGCGACCACCAACGCACGCGCCTCTCGCACACGCTCGAGGTGCACCAGGTGGCGCGCAGCATCGCCAGCGGCCTGGGCCTCAACGAGCCCCTGACCGAGGTCTTGGCCCTGTGCCACGACATCGGGCACCCGCCCTTCGGCCACCGCGGGGAAGAGGCCCTCGACGAGCGCATGCGCGAGCACGGCGGGTTCCGCCACAACGCGCAGGTCCTGCGCGTCGTCGACCGACTCGAGCGCCGCAGCCCCGAGTACCCGGGCCTCAACCTCACGCGCGAGGTGCGCGAGTCCCTGCTCAAACACGAGAACGACCGCGACTGGCCCGCGGACCTCCTGCCGCGCCCGCGCCAACCCTGGCTCGAGGCCCAGGTCGTCGACCTCGCGGACTCGACCGCCTACCACGTGCACGACGTCGAGGACGGCCTGACCGCGGGCATGTTCGAGGAGCCGGTGCTCGAGGCCGAGGTCGCGTTGTGGCGCCGCGCGCGGGCCGAGGTCGAGCGCCTGCACCCGGGCTTCCTCTCCGCCAGCGTCGATCGACGGCTGGTGACGAAACGCCTCACGAATCAACTGCTCAAGATCTGCCTCAACGACCTGATCCAGAGCTCCGCCCGCCGGCTCGCGGGCGCCGGCCTGCGCCGACCCGAGGACGCGCGGCGCCAAGAACGGCTCCTGATCGGCCACGGCGACGAGCTGCGCCACGAGGTGCGCGAGCTGCGCCTGTTCCTCTATCGCCGCTTCTATCGCCACCCCGAGTTGGTCGAGTTCTCGGCCTACGCCCGCCGCGTGATCGACGCGCTCTTCCAGGCCTATCGCGAACGCCCCGCCGAGCTCCCCTCGGCCTACCGCGGCAGCGCCGAACGCGAGGGCCTCGAGCGCGCGGTCTGCGACTACATCGCCGGCATGACCGACCGCTTCGCCGAACGCGAGTACGAACGCCTGACCGGCAAGCGCCTCGACTGGACCCCCTCCAGCGCCCGCGCCTGATCCAGCTCGCTCGAGCGGGGTCAGGAACCGGTGGGGCGCACGGGGCTGGGGGGCGCGTCGCGGCCGAGCAACCGGCGCAGGAAGATCCGCGTGTGGCGCAGGGGCCGACCGACCTGGGCCTCGAGGGCCCGGGCGTGCAACGCGTGTTCGGCGAGGTGGCCCGCGATGGCGCCGGCGCGTTCGGCGAGCAGGGCGCGTTCGCGCTCCGCGGCCAGGGCGCGCGCCTTCCAGGCGGCGAGCTGCGCCGCCGCGCGCGGATCCCCGACCTCGCTCGCGGCCGCGAGCTCGGTCCGGGCGCCGGACGGAGGGATCGGGAACGGCGCCAGGTCCCGCTCGCCGTACCAAGCCCCGAGGTCCGATCCGGCCACCGCCTCGGGGGTGTCGCGCCGACCGGGAGCGCAGCCGCGCACGACGGCGCAGTCGCGGCACACCGGCGGCGCTTCGCCGCGCGCCAGGCCGGCGCGCAGGTTGCGGTAGGCCCGGCCGTTCCAGACCTCGGCAAAGCTCTGGCGCGTGAGGTCGCCGAGCGGCGAGCCCAGGTGCACGTGCGGATGGCCGCAGGGGTAGACGCGCCCGTCGTAGAAGACGTACAGCGCCAAGGTCGGCATGTGGCAGTGCACGCGCGGGCCGACCGGGGGCTGGAGCACCACGAGCGGGTTGGCGGCGCGCTCGCTCGAGCGCGTCCCGCTGGAGGGCGGCGCGTGCGGCGGCGGCGGCGCGCTGGACGCCGCGAGCTGGGCCTGCGCGTCGCGGGCGCGCAGCTCGGCGGTCGCCGCGCTGCGCGGGGCCGCGTCGGCGGAACCGGGTGCCGCGTCGGCCCCTGCGCGCACCGAACGCGCCTCGAAGGGCAGGTCGATCTCCACGCCGAGCTCGCGGGCCCGCGCGCGGGCCCGTTCCACGTGCGGTACCCACAGCGCGGGCTCGTCGGCGATCGACTCGGCCTCCCCCTCGGGCGTGACGGGGATGACGTGCCAGGCCGCCACCGACTCGATCCCGTGCCTGGCCGCCAGCTCGACGAGGGGCGCCAGCTCGTGCACGTTGCTGCGCAGGATCACGAAGCACAGGCGCACGCGGGCGCGCTCGGCCGGCGGCAGGGCGCGGCGCGCGCGGTCCAGGCGCTCGAAGTTCCGCTGCAGGACGTCGAAGCGCGCGCCGAAGCGGATGCGCTCGTAGGTCTCGGCCGTGGCGCCGTCGATCGAGATCTCGATCGAGGCGACGTCGCGGGCCAGGACCTCGGCGATGGCGTCGGTCGAGATCCGCGTCCCGTTGGTCGTCAGGTGGACGACCTGGTTGTGGCGCCGCGCGCGCTCGATCCAGCCCGGCAGCTCGGGCGCCAGCATGGGCTCGCCGCCGACGCCGAAGTAGACACGCTCGGAGTACGGGAAGACCTCGGCCTCGAGGCGCGCGAAGACCTCCTCCGGCAGCACCTTGAGGTTGCGGCCGTGGCGCGCGCCGACGGGGCGCAGGTGCTCGCTGCACATGAAGCAGTCGAGGTTGCAGCCCGAGGAGACTTGGAGGTGCAGCTCGAGCGGCTGATGGAGCGCGAGCGCGTCCCCGTGCTGGAAGGCGCGGGCACCGAGCAATCCGTTCGCGAACTGCCGCGGGGTCGGGAGGGTCAAGCAGGGTGCTCGGAACGCCGGGGACAGGGGGCGGGGGTTGCGGGTCGATCGGCTCGACCCCCGTCCCGACTTGAGCCGCGGGGCGATCGAGCCGAACACTGGCCGGCATGCCGCCCCCCTCCCCCCCGCGCCGGACCGCCGAGCTCCTCCGGGACGCGCGCCGCCTGCTGCCTTACGGAAACCTGGACAGCATCCTGCAGCGACCGCTCCTGTGGGACGACGCGGCCACCTTCCCGCACTTCGCCGCCGCCGCCCGCGGCTGCGAGCTGACAGACCTCGAGGGCCGCGCCTACGTCGACTGGGTCTTCGCCGGCGGCCCGGCCCTGCTGGGCTATCGCCACCCGGCCGTCGAGGAGGCGATCGTGGAGCAGCTCGCCTGCGGGCCGACGCTCTCCCTGATGCACCCGCTCGAGATCGAGGTGGCGCGCACGATCACCGAGCTCGTGCCCTGCGCCGAGATGGTCGCCTTCGGCAAGAACGGCTCCGACGCCCTGACCGGAGCCCTGCGGATCGCGCGCGCTCGCACGGGCCGCGAGGTGATCCTGCACTACGGCATGCACGGCTTCCACGACTGGTTCGTGTGCACGAACCCCGCGGTGCGCGGCACGCCGGAGTCCCTGCGCGAGCGGATCCACCCCTTCCCCTACGACGACCTGGACGCGCTGGAGCGGCTCCTGCGGCGCTACAAGAAACGCGTGGCCGCCGTGGTGATGGAGCCCGTGCGCGAGCGCCTGCCCAGTCCCGGCTACATGCAGGGCGTGCGCGAGCTCGTGACCCGCGCCGGCGCGCTGCTCGTGTTCGACGAGGTCGTGACCGCCTTCCGCCTCGGGCTCGGCGGCGGCCAGGCCTTCGTGGGCGTCGAGCCGGACCTGGCGTGCCTGGGGAAGTCGCTCGCCAACGGGATGCCGCTCTCGGCCCTGGTCGGCCCGCGCCGCACCATGGAGACCGCGCGCGAGGTGGCCTTCGGCATGACCTTCCGCGGCGAGACGCTCAGCCTCGCCGCCGCGCGGGCGACGCTGCGCACGCTCGCTTCGGAGCGCGTGCCCGAGCGCGTGGCCGCGATCGGCGAGCGAGTGCGCGCCGCGTTCCAGGCTTCCGCGGCGCGCCACGGCGTGCGCTGCCGGCTCTCCGGCCCGCCGGCGCGCATGACGGTCGGGTTCGAGGACCAGGGCGGGCTCGCCCACCCCGAGCTCAACGCGCTCTTCGCCCAGCAATGCCTCGAGCGCGGCGTCTTCTGCAACGGCAACGTGCTCCCCTGCGCGCAGCACGACGACGCGGCCATCGAGCGTTCGCTGGCCGCCTTCGACGGCGCGCTGCGGGTCGTGGGCGAGGCCGTGGCAGGCAACGGCCGCGGCGAGCGCGGCGCGCCGGCCGCGCGCACGGCGATCGGGTTCCTCGAGGCCCGGCAGGACGCGGGCGAGGTGCTGCACCTCGCGGGCTGGTTGTTGCTCGGGCGCGGCGCCGCCGACGCGATCGTGTTCGCCCTGCCGGACGGGCAGCGCCTGCGCGCCGAGCCCGTCGAGCGCCCCGACGTCGCCCAGGCCCACCCCCGCGCCGAGAACGCGCGCCGCTGCGGCTTCGCCGTGAACGTCCCCAAGTCGGCCCTCGAAGGCCAGACGGAGCGCGCCGTCACCCTCGAGGCCCTGCGCGGGGAGCGGGTCGCGTTCCTGGCCCGCATCTGGCTCGAGGGCGCGCCCTGGACCGGCCCCCAGTGGCTGGGCGACGGCGCCGTGCTCGCCTGAGCCTGACACGGGTCGGCCACCGTTTCAGTCCTGGTCGTCGATGTACCCCAGAGCGCGCAGTTGCTCGATGGTCTCGGCGCCGCCGTGCACGGCGTAGGGCCGGCGCGCGGCACCCTGCGCCAGCCACTCGGCGATGAGTTGCCTCAAGGCACGCGTGCGTTCGGGGCGTCGTGCGGCGAGATCCTCCTGCTCCAGGGGATCGCGCGCGAGATCGAACAGGCGCAGCGCCTCGCCCAGCGGATCGCCGGGGTGCGCGGGTCTCCAGATCAGGAGCTCGTCGCCCAGGCGCACCGCGTGGGTCGGCGCGACTCCCCCGCGTCCCAGACCGTCGGCATCGATCCAGGTCCCCTTCTGGGTCGAGGCGAAGATCGGCCGGGCCGCCGCGCGCTCGCGCGGGTCGAGCAGGTTCGGTCCGCTGGGAAAGGCGCCGCGCGGCACGCCCAAGCACTCGAGCAGGGTGCCCGGCAGACTAGTGAGGTCGACCGGTTCCGCGAAGCGTGCGGGCTCGAGCCCGGGCCCGGCGAGGATCAACGGCACGCGCACGCTCTCGACGTGGAGCTGCTTGGTGTGGCCGTACTGGCCGTGCTCGAGGAACTCCTCGCCGTGGTCGCTCGTCACGGCGATGAGCGTGCGCTCGAGCACGCCCAGCTCGGTGAGTAGGGCCACCAAGTCGCCCAGCGCGCGGTCGACGGTCGCGATCTCGCCGTCGTAGAGGTCCGATGCGTGCTCGACCAGCCGCTCGAGCTGGCGGCCGTCGATCACTTCCCCCGAGTACCGCCGTCGCAGGATCTGCGCGACCGCGTCCCGGCGCCAGCCCTCGGGTGCGCTGACCCCATCGAGCCAGGGCGCGTGGGTGTCCGAGCGCGGCTCGTACGGCGCGTGGGGCTCGAACAGGTGCAGGTAGAGGAAGAACCGCTCCGGGCCGCGGGCGCGCAGCCAGGGCTCGACGCGGGCCAGGACCTTCCAGGCATCGGCGCGGTGGACCTCGTGGAACTCGTCGAACCCGCGGTGGAAGTTCTTGCCCGCGATCACGAGCGGATTCGCGGAGCCGGCGGCGGTGGCGAAGCCCGCGTCGCGCAGGTGCTCGGCCAGGGTGCGCAGCTCGCCCGCCAACCAGCAGGAGGTGAAGTCGAGCACGCCGTGCTCCGGCGGGTCGAGGCCCGTCAACAGCGACGCCGTCGAGGGCCAGGTCCAGGGCGAGGGCGCGAAGGCGCGCTCGAACACGACGCCGCGGGCCGCCAGGGCATCCAGGATCGGGCTCGTCTCGCGCCCGTAGCCGTAGGTCCCCAGGCGGTCGGCGCGCAGGGTGTCGATGACGAGCAACACGAGGTTCGGCCGCTCGCGCGAGGCGGCCACGCGTCGGGTCTCGACCGGCGCCGTGACGATCAGGCGTCCGAAGGCCACGCGCGTGGCGGCGCAGGGTTCGCCGTCGAACTCGGCGCTCAGCTCGAGCTCCTGGCCTCGCTCCACGTCCAGCTCGAATTCCTCCCAGGCGCGGGCCGGCGGGCGCACCGCGGCGCCCGCTCGGCGCACAGGCTCCGCTCGGACCACGCCGTCGAGCGCGACCCGCAGGCGCACCGCGGCGGTCGAGTCCACGGCGTACGAATCGGGGTGCAGCGCGAGGGCCAACTCCAGGCGCGCCCGGGGCGGCAGGTCGTGCGGCAGGCGCGCGCGCAACACCGCCGGGGGGGCGAGCACGATCGCGGGTGCCGTGCCCAATTGGCGCGCATGGGCATTGCTGGGGGTCACCAGCTCCACCCGCGGCGGGAGATCTCCGCCGTGCTCCACCAGCTCGAGCCGCTCCCCATCGAGCAACGAGAAGAGCTCGCGCTGGAACAGGGCCGCGGGCAGGGTCGGCTCGCCGGCGCAGGCCGCCGACAACCCGATCGGGATCCAGAGCGGAGCCCAGAGGACGGCGGCCCCGAGCGCGCGAACGGCCCCCGCTGCATGTCGTTCGTGTGCGGATCGAGACATCGAGAGCGCGGCGGATCCCCCCCGGATCCCGGAACCCGTGCGCGGCGCGCGACGGGAACCGTGCCCACCCTACCCCATCTGGGCCTGGGCGGGGTTGCGAACGGCCGCGGGGCCGCGGGGCCGCGGGTGCCCGAGGGCACGAGCCACCCTACAATCCGCGCCCCGCGGGCCAGACGGACCCCGGCCACACCCTCCCCGATGCGCCCCGAGCTGCCCCACCGCTTCGCCGACCCGAGCCTGCTCGAGCTGGCCCTGACGCATTCCTCGACGGGGCAGCAACGGGACAACGAGCGGCTCGAGTTCCTGGGCGACGCCGTGCTCGACCTGGTGATCGCGGAGGACCTCTACCAGCACCTGGGCGACTGCGCCGAGGGCGTGTTGACCGAGCTCAAGGCGCGCGTGGTCTCGCGCGTCAGCCTGGCGGAGGCCGCGCGGCTCCTGCACCTCGAGGGTGAGGTGCGACTGGGCGCCGGCCTGCGCGAACGTGCCCTGCCGCGTTCGGTGCTCGCCAACCTGTACGAGGCGGTGCTGGGCGCGGTCTACCTCGACGCGGGCCTCGAGGCCGCGCGCGCCTTCGTGCACGCCACCCTGCGCGAGCCGATCGAGGAGGTGCGCGCGCAGCGCCTCGAGCACAATCCCAAGCAGGAGCTCCAGCAGATCAGCCAACGGCGCTCGGGCCGCCCGCCGCAGTACGTGCTCGTCGAGCAGCGCGGCCAGTCCCACGCCCGCGCCTATCTGGTCGCGGCCGAGAGCGAGGGGCGTCGTTTCCCGCCCGCCTGGGGTCGCACGATGAAGGAGGCCGAGCGCTGGGCGGCGCAGGAGGCGTTGCTCGTGCTCGAGGACGAGGACGCCGACCTGGTGGCCGGGCGGACGAACGGCGCGGCAGCGGTCGACCCCGGCGAAGAGCGCGACGCGACGCCGCCGCGACGCCGTCGGCGGGGATCGCTCCCGGCCGAGGACCTCCCGTGAGCCAGGCGCCGCCCGATCCCGCGCCGCTCCTCGACCCCGCCGCGCTCGCCACCCTGCCCGAGCTCGAGGCCCTGTGCGCCCGGCTCGCCAGCTCGCGGCAGGTGAGCGCCGGCAACCTGTGGGGTTCGTCCCAGGCGCTGATCGTGGCCGCGCTCGCCGCGCGCCTGGCGGATCCGTTGCTGGTCGTGGCCAGCACCGACGCCGAGGCGCGCGTGCTGCTGGACGACCTGGCATCGTTCGGCCTGCGGGCCGAGTTGCTGCCGCCGCGCGAGGGCGGCCGCGCGGGTTCGGTGGACCCCGAGTCCCTGCGCCGGCGCCTGGCCGTGGCGCGCGCCTTCGCGGCGCCGCCGCGGGAGCGCCCGCGCGCCCTGGTGGCCTCGCTCGCCGCGCTGCTGGAGCCATTGCCGCCGGCCCGCGCGCTCGAGGCGGCCACCCTCGAGCTGCGCGTCGGACAACGGATCTCGAGCGAGCACCTGCTGGCGCGGCTGGTGAAACGTGGCTACGCGCGCGTGCCCCTGGTCGAGCGGCCGGGAGAGGTCAGCCTGCGCGGCGACGTGTTCGATCTGTGGACCTTCGCCGCGGACCGACCGCTGCGCGTCGAGTTCTTCGACGAGGAGATCGAGTCCCTGCGCACCTTCGACCCCGTCGATCAGCGCAGCGTCGAGCGCCACGAGGCGCTCGAATTGTTGCTCTTCGCCGACACCGGCGGCGTCGAGGAGGGCGAGGGCGTCCAGGTGGCTGCGCTGCTCGCGCCGACGACGCTGATCGTCGAGGTCGAGCCGCTGCGCATCGAGGACGTGGCCCAGAGCCTGCTGGTGCGCTCGGCCCAGCACCAACAGGCGCTCGGCGGATATCGGCGTGCGTGCGACCAGGGGCGGCGGCTCGCCCTGCAGAGCCTGCCCGCGCCGGGCATCTCGTTCGACACGCGCTCGGTGCAGGGTCTCGAGGTCGGGATCCCCGAGGCCCCGGCCGCGCTGCGCGCCCTGCTCGAGGCCGGCGAACGCGTGATCGTCTGCTGCCAGACCGAGGCCGAGCGCGAACGCTTCGGGCAGGTCGTCGCCGAGCGCGGCGGCGCGCCGGGGCTCGAGGTCGGCGTGGGGGCCCTGGCGCGCGGCTTCCGCCTGCCCTCCGCGCGGCTGGTCCTGGTCCACCACCGCGAGCTCTCGGGCCTGCTCGGCCGGCGCGGCGGCAGCCGGCGCGAACGGCCGGCGCACCGCTCGCGGGCGATCCAGTCCTTCTTCGAGCTCTCGATCGGCGACTACGTCGTGCACGCCGTGCACGGACTGGCGCGTTTCGAGGGCCTGGCGCGCATCGAGCGCAGCGGCGGCGAGGAGGAGCACCTGCATCTGGTGTTCGCCGACGAGGTCTCGCTCTACGTGCCGGCCTCGCGCATCGACGTCGTGCAGCGCTACGTCGGCTCCTCGGCCGCGCCGCCGGTGCTCGACAAGATCGGTGGCCAGACCTTCCGCAAGCGCAAGGAGAAGGTCCAGCGCGCCCTGGTCGACCTGGCCGCCGATCTGCTCGAGGTGCACGCCCAACGCGCGCTGCGCACGCGCGAGCGCTGGCAGCCGGACGCGGAGCTGGTGGGCGGGATGGTGGCGGAATTCCCCCACGAGGAGACGGCGGACCAGCTCCAGGCCGACGCCGAGATCGAGGCCGATCTCGTCTCGGAGCACCCCATGGACCGCCTGCTGTGCGGCGACGTCGGCTTCGGCAAGACCGAGATCGCGATCCGCGCCGCCTTCCGCGTCGTCACCGCCGGGGGCCAGGTGGCGGTGCTCGTGCCGACGACCGTGCTCGCCCAGCAACACTACGAGACCTTTCGTGAGCGTCTGGCCGACTTCCCGCTGCGCGTCGGGCGCCTCTCGCGCTACGTCCCGCCCCGCGAGCAGAAGGAGACCCTGGCCGCCGCCGCGCGGGGCGAGGTCGACATCCTGATCGGCACGCACCGCATGCTGTCCAAGGACGTCGTCCTGCCGCGCCTGGGGTTGCTGGTCATCGACGAGGAGCAGCGCTTCGGCGTGGCGCACAAGGAGCACTTCAAGCGCCTGCGCACCCAGGTCGACATCCTGACCCTGACGGCCACCCCGATCCCGCGCACGCTGGAGATGTCGCTCTCGGGCGTGCGCGACATCAGCGCCCTCACCGTCGCGCCCGAGGGCCGCCAGGACGTCGCCACCTTGCTCGGGCACCTGGACGACGACGAGCTCGTGCGCGAGGCCCTGCTGCGCGAGAAGACCCGCGGTGGACAGGTCTTCGTGCTCCACAACCGCGTGGGCTCGATCGAGGCCGCCGCGCGGCGCTTGATGCAGCTCGTGCCCGAGTGCAGCTTCGCCATCGGACACGGCCAGATGGGCGCGCGCGAGCTGCAGCGCGTGATGGACGTCTTCACGCGCGGCGACGTGGACGTGCTGGTCGCCACCACGATCATCGAGAGCGGGCTCGACATCCCCGCCGCGGGCACGATCGTGGTCGAGGACGCCGACACCTTCGGACTCTCCGAGCTGCACCAGCTCCGCGGCCGCGTGGGGCGCGCCGCGCAGAAGGCCTACTGCTACCTCCTGATCGAAAAGCACAAGCCCCTGCGGGACATCGCGCGCCAACGTCTCAAGGCGCTCGAGGAGCTCAGCCAGCTCGGCGCCGGTTTCCAGATCTCGATGAAGGACCTCGAGATCCGCGGCGCGGGCAACATCCTGGGTCCCGAACAGTCGGGGCACATCTCGGCGGTCGGCTACGACCTCTACTGCCGGCTGCTCAAGAGCACGATCGAACGCCTGCAGGCCGGCGAGAGCCTCGAGAGCGTGCGCCACTCGGCCGAGCTCGACACGGGCGTCGAACTCGAGCTGGGCCTGCGCGCCTACTTGCCCGACGACTGGATCCCCGAGCCCGCGACGCGCCTCGAGATCCTGCGCCGCCTCTCGGAGATCGGCGGCGAGGAGGACGCGCGCGCGGCGCTCGAGATGCTGCGCGACCGCTTCGGGCGCGTGCCGCCCGAAGCCGAGGCGCTCGTGCGCAGCTTCTTGCTCAAGGCGCGCCTCGATCCCCTGGGGCTGGTGCGCCTGGCGTGGAAGGACGGCTTCTACCTGCTCGAGTTCCGCGACCGCGTGGCGATCGAGGGCTGGCTCGGCGGGCGCCGGATCGACCTGCGTCCGATCCGCACCGGGCTCGCGCACCTGCATCCGCCCGCCGACGCGCGCACCCCCGCGCGGGCCCTGGCCTGGATGGAGCGGCTCTTGAAGCCGCCGGGCGAGCCCTCGACAATCCCGGCCCGCCCCTCCGCGCCGCCACGGCGGGGCGAGCGCACCCGCGACCCTCGCAGCTCCCGATGATGCTCTCCCTGCTCCTCTCCCTGCCGGCCCTGGCCGGCTGCGCAGCGCCCCAGGCCCAGCCCGAGGGCGGGGCGCCGAGCCGGACGAACGTCGGCGGTTCCTGGGAGCTCGTCAATCAGGTCTACATCATCGTCAACGAGGACGTCCTGACCCTGCGCCAGCTCGAGAGCCGCCTCGAGCGCGCCCTCGAGGCGCAGCCCGTCTCGAACCCGGGCGAGATGCAGGCCCTGCGCGGCGACATCGCCACGCGCGCCGTCCAGGACCTGCTGATGGTGCAGCGCGGGCGCGACCTGGGCTTCGACCCCGAGTTCGTGCAGCGCACGGTCTCCAACTACCTGCGCGAGCAGGCGGACACGGCGGGCGGGGTGAGCAGCATGGCCGAGCGCCTGGCCCTGGAGGGCGACACCGCCGCGCGCCGGCGCGAGACGATCACCGACGATCTCTACGCGATCTCCTACGAGCGGTTCATCACCGGCCAGGCCCCGGGACCCGGCGGCCGTCCCAGCCGCGACCGCTACGTGCGCCCGGGGCTCCTGGCCCTGGCCTACGAGCAGATCGAGCTGCAGCCCGCCGCCGTGCGCGCCCTGGGCGGGGACCCCGAGACCTTCGTCGTACAGCAACTGGTGCTCTCCGCCGCGACCTTCGGGGGCGCCGAGCCGGCGCGCGCCTTCGCCGAGGACCTGCGCCGCCAGGCCCTCGAGGGGGCCGACTTCGAGGACCTGGTGCTGACCTACAGCGTCGTGACCAGCGAGCGCGGGCTCTCCCCGCCGCTCACCCTGCCCGACTTGCGCCGGGCCGCACCCGAGGCGTTCGAGTTCTGCGTCAACGGCCAGGAGGGGGACCTCTCCCCGGTCCTGCCCATCCTCGAGAAGGGCGTGCCGGTCTACTACCGGGTCCTGCGCCTGCACGAGCGCCGCCCCCTGACCTTGCCCCCGTTCGGCGCGGCCGAGGTCCAGCAGCGCCTGAACCAGATCGTGCTCCGCAACCGGGACGGGATGCTGCGCGACGAGACCCTGCGGGGCCTGTTCGCCAGCTCCTACATCTGGACCCCCGAGAACGTCCGCCCGCCCCAGCGCGAAGCCGGGCAGTGACCGGCGCCCCAGGCCGGTCGGCGACCCACGCCCGCCGGCGACCGCGCGCCGTAGTCCGGCCCAGGGGCCCTGGGTATACTCTGAACCCCCGCGATCCCGCGGCGTTGGACGCCCGTCCCCGGGGCCCGGACCGCCCCGCCCCGGGCTCAGCGGACTCCTCCCCTTCCCTTCCTCCGCCCCGTCCCGGCCCGGGCCCCTGCCCAGGCCCCCCGGCGGACCCGCCGATCGCGCTCCGGAGCCACCGATGGTCGATTACTCGAAGATCCACATCGAGACCACCCTCCCCAAGCCGTGGGAGGAAGAGACCACCTTCAACGACGTGCTCTACGACTGGATGAGCCGCGCCCCGTGGCTCGCCATCTCGGCCGCGGCGCACATCATCGCCCTCCTGATCCTGGCCCTGGTGCCCTGGCACCTGTTCGAGTCGAACAAGCCCAAGGAGATCCAGGCCCAGCTCGAGCAGCCCGTCGAGGACCCCTTCGAGGATCCCCCGGAGGAGGAGCCCGAGGAGCTCGAGGAGGAGGAGCCCCTCGAGGAGCCGGTCATCAAGGACGCCGAGATCTCCGACCACAACGAGACCGAGGACGAGCAGGAGTTCGAGTCCTCCGAGGGCGACCCCGACCACATCTCCGACTCGCCCTTCGACAGCGACTCGACGAACGACGTGATCGGCATCGGCGGCGGCGCGGGCGGCAAGTTCGGCGGGCGCTTCGGCGGCCGGCGCAACCTGCGCACGGCGGGCGGCTCGGGCACCGAGCAAGCCCTGCGCGACGGCCTCGAGTGGCTCAAGAACCACCAGGACGAGGACGGCAAGTGGGCCTGCGCCGACTTCAGCAAGCACTGCCCCGGCGGCGACGCCTGCGGCGGCCCCGGCCGCTCGACCCACGACGTCGGCGTGACCGGCCTGTCCCTCCTGGCCTTCCTCGGCGACGGCCACACCACCCAGCGCGGCCAGTACCGCGAGGTCGTGACGCGCGGCATCAAGTACCTGGTCGACTCCCAGGACGACCAGGGCCTGATCGGCGAGCGCATCGGCAAGGAGTTCCTCTACGACCACGCCATCGCGGCCCTGGCGATGTGCGAGGCCTACTACTTCTCGAAGAGCCCGCTGCTGCGCGGCCCGGCGCAGAAGTCGATCAACTTCATCTCGCAGGCGCGCAACCCCTACGGCGCCTGGCGTTACGACGTGCCGCCCATCGGCGAGAACGACAGCTCCATCACGGGCTGGATGGTCTTCGCGCTGAAGTCCGCCGAGGAAGCCAAGCTGCGCATCGACGAGGGCGCCTTCGAGGGCGCGATGTCCTGGTTCGACGAGGTCACCGATCCGGTCAACGGTCGCGTCGGCTACGACTCCCGCGGCTCGGCCAGCTCGCGCGTCATCGGCCTCAACGACCACTACCCGCGGGACAAGACCGAGTGCATGACCGCGGTGGGCCTGCTGTGCCGCTTCTTCATGGGCCAGGACCCCAAGAAGGACGACATCATGGTCAAGCACGCCGAGCTCCTGCTCAAGGCGCTGCCGGCCTGGGACAAGGACGGCATGACCAACGACATGTACTACTGGTACTACGGCACCTACGCCATGTACCAGATGGGCGCGCACCAGGCCCGCTACTGGAACGCCTGGAACAACGCCATGAAGGACGCGGTGCTGAAGTCCCAGCGCCAGGGCGGACACGTCCACGGATCCTGGGACCCGATCGGGCCCTGGGGCTTCGCCGGCGGCCGGGTCTACGCGACCGCTTCGCTCGTGCTGTGCCTCGAGGTGTACTTCCGCTACGCCCAGGTGCTCGGCGCGCGCTGACCCCGCGGGTCTTCCCCGCTCCAGCGGGCCCCGCCGCGCAGCGCTGCGCGGC
This sequence comes from uncultured Planctomycetaceae bacterium, assembly GCA_964394665.1. Taxonomy (GTDB): domain Bacteria; phylum Planctomycetota; class UBA1135; order UBA1135; genus CAYMYN01. Next base: position 10,745 of record CAYMYN010000032.1, on the reverse strand, counting down.
GGGGCCCGTTCCGTTCGGGGGAGCGCTCCGACCTCGCCGCGGGGCGGATCAGCGGACCGCCCGAGGGCGGGGACGACCGTGCACGTCCCTCAACTGCGCCACCAGGGCATCGACGTGCTGGGCGATGGCCTGGAAGACCCGGGAGAACTCGCCGTTGAGGAAGGGGTCGTCGATCTCCTCGCGCAGCCCGGAGGCGCGTGAGAGCAGGAACGCCGGCGGCGCGTCCAGCCCCAGACCCCGCAGCGCCTCGGAGTGGTCGCGGGTCATGCCCAGGACCAAGGTGCGCGCACCGACGTGGACGTCGGCGTCGCGCACGTGGCGGGGCCGGAACTCCCCGAGCGCGTCGAGCGCGACGCCCCGCGCCCGCAGCGCCCGCGGCACGGCGGGGTGGATGCGCTCGTTGGAGTAGGTCGTGGCCGCCGAACGCGCCGGGAGCGGGCACTCGAGGTGGCGCGCGTACAACTCCGCGAAGGCCGAGCGCAGGATGTTGCCCGAGCACAGGAAGAGCACGTCCTCGGCCTGGGCGAGGGTGCGCTCGAAGCGTTCCTGGAGCGTGTCGCGAGCCATCTCGACAGGGACCCGACGCCGCGCAGGGGAAGCTGCGCGGTGGCCGGGAGGTGGATCGGGCCCCTGGATCCTACCCGCTGACCGCAGAGGGCGGCTCCCGGGTCCCGCCGGTCCGGTCCGTGGCCGCCAGGCGCTCCCCGCTGCGCGCGTCGAAGGCGTGCAGGTTCCCGGGGGGCAACCCGACGGCCAGGCGCCCGCCGGGGCGTGGGTCGAGGTGCCCCTCGCGGGAGAGGCGCAGCGCCTGCCCCCCGAAGTCGAGGGTGACCACGGTCTGCACGCCCAGGTGCTCGACCTCGCGCACCTCGAGCTCGAGCGGGCCGCCGAGGGCGACCTCGTGGGGGCGGATGCCGAGCACGGCGGGCCCCTGGCCCACGAAGGGCACCGGCACCTCGAGCGCGCCGACCTGGAAGCGGCCACCCGCGAGCGTTCCTTCCACGAGGTTCATGGCCGGGCTGCCGATGAAGCCCGCGACGAAACGCGTCGCCGGGCGCGCGAAGACCTCGAGCGGCGAGCCCTGCTGCTCGATCGCCCCGGCGCGCAGCACGGCGACGCGCGAGCCCAGGGTCATCGCCTCGGCCTGATCGTGGGTGACGTAGATCGTCGTGATCCCCAGCCGCCGGTGCAGGCGCGCGATCTCGGCGCGCAGCTCGCCGCGCAACTGCGCGTCGAGGTTCGAGAGCGGCTCGTCGAACAGGAACAGGCGCGGATCGCGGATGAGCGCGCGCCCCAGGGCCACGCGCTGCATCTGGCCGCCCGAGAGCGTCCCGGGCTTGCGCTCGAGCAGCTCGCCCAGCCCCAACAGGGCGGCGGTCTCGGCCACCCGCGCGCGCGCGGCGTCGCGCGCCACTCCGCGCATGCGCAGCGGAAAAGCCAAGTTCTTCGCCACGCTCATGTGCGGATAGAGCGCGTAGTTCTGGAAGACCATGGCCACGTCACGCTCGCGGGGCCCGAGGTCCAGGGCGCTGCGGCCGTCGAGCAATAGCTCGCCCCCGTCGGGCTCGACGAGCCCGGCGACGATGCGCAGCAGGGTCGACTTGCCGCAGCCCGAGGGGCCGACGAGCACCAGGAACTCCCCGTCCTCGACGCGGAGGTCGACGCTCGGCAACACGACCTGGGCGCCGAAGCGTTTGGTGATCCCACGCAGCTCGAGTCGCGCCATGGAGTGAGCTCGCTTCAGCGCTTCGAGGCCGCCACCTCGACCCCTCGCAGGAACAGTCGTTGGGCCAGGAAGTAGACCACGACGCAGGGCAGCAGCACCACGGCCGTGGCGGCCATCATCAGCTCGACGGCGGTGTCGTAGCTGCGGTTGAAGCCCGCCAGGGCCAGGGTCAGGGTGCGTTTCTCGGGCGAGAGCAGGTAGATCAGCGGCGCCCAGAAGTCGTTCCAGGTGGCGAGGAAGGTGAACAGGCCGACCGTCACGAGCATGGGTCGCGCCAGGGGCAGGTAGATGCGCCACCAGGTGCCGATGTGCCCCAGACCATCGACGCGCGCGGCCTCGGCCAGCTCCGCCGGCAAGGCGAGGAAGTACTGGCGGAAGAGGAAGATGAAGAAGGGCGCGCCGCCGAGCACCGTGGGCAGGACCAGCGGGTAGTAGGTGTCGACCAGCCCCAACCAGCGGAAGAGCAGGAAGCGCGGGATGGCCGTCACCTGCTCGGGCAACATCATCGTCGCCAACACCAAGAGGAAGAGCAGGTCGCGGCCGCGGAACTCGATGCGCGCGAAGGCGTACCCGGCGAGCGAGCAGGTGAAGATCTGCCCCAGGATGGCCAGGACCGTGATCAGGGCGGTGTTGGCGACCAGCCGTCCGAAGCCCCCGAGCGGCGCGCCCTCCTCGCCCCCCATGCGCACCAGCGCCTCGGCGTAGTTCGCCAGGCGCACGCCCTCCTCGAGCAGGCTCAGCGGCCCCGCGCCCAGGCCGCGCCCGGGCGGGTGCAGCGATACGTTCAGCAGGAAGAGCAACGGCAACGCGAAGACGAGCCCCGTGACGAGCAGGGCCACGCCGTGCCACGCGCGGGCGCTCATCGCGGCCGCCCTCCCTGGTAGTGCACCCAACGCCGAGAACTCGCCATCAAGCCCAGGCACGCGGCGGCCAGCCCGACGAACAGCACCCAGGCGATCGCCGACGCGTAGCCCATGTCGAGGTGCCGGAAGCCGCTCTCGTAGAGGTAGAGCACCAGGAATCGCGAGGCGTCGCCCGGTCCGCCCTGGGTCATCACGTAGGGCTGCGCGAAGATTTGCGCGGCCAGGATCAGGCCCGTGACGAGGTTGAAGAGCAGGACCGGGGAGAGCGCCGGCAGGGTGACGTGCCAGAAGCGCCGCCACGGTCCCGCGCCATCGACGCGCGCCGCCTCCAGCGGGCCGCGGTCCAGGGCCTTGAGCGCCGCCAGGAAGATCAGCATCTGCGCGCCGACCCCCCACAGGCTCTGGATCGCGAAGGCCGGCACGACCCAGTTCGGATCGCGCAGCCAGGCTGGGCCTTCGACGCCGAGCGACGCCAACAGGTCGTTGGCCAAGCCGCGTTCGGGATCCAGGATCCAGCGCCACAGGGCGGCGACGATCACCGGCGAGAGGATCGCCGGCACGTAGCAGAGCGTGCGCACGGCGCTCGCGGCGCGGCTCTCCGAGACCAGGAGCAACGCCAGGGCCAGGGCCAACGCCAGCCCCGTCGGCACCGAGAGCAACGCGTAGAGCGACGTGACCCACAGGGACGTGTGGAAGGTCGCGTCGCCCGCCAGGCGCTCGAAGTTCTCGAGGCCCACCCAGCGCGCGTCGGAGAGCTCGCGCAGCGGTGACCACTCGCACAGGGCGAGCAGGGCGGTCACCACCGCGGGCCCGAAGAGGAAGAGCAGGAACCCCGCGCCCCAAGGGAACAGCATCAGGAACGCGGCGCCCTCCGCACGGCGCGCGGGCCCCGAGCGCGGAGCGCTCCCCGGCCGCAGGAACCGCCCGCGCGCCACCAGCAGCGCGAGGAGGGCCAGGATCGAGAGCCCCAGGGTCAGCTCCAGCACGCCCCCGGGGAGCACGGCGCGTCCCTTGCGCTGGCGCTCGTGGGCCAGGAATTCGTCGGTCTTGGCGCTCATGCGCGCGCAGGCCGCGGCGACATCGCTGCGCGGCGCGAGCAGGATCTCGGCCAACTCGGCCTGGCACAGGGCCTCGATCTTGCGCCAGTTGGTGAACGGCGGGAGCAAGCGCGCGTGCTCCATCTCGTCGAGGAAGACGCGCGCCCCGGCCGGTGCCGCGGCCGAGCCCAGGAAGCTCGGCGACTCGGCCACGGCGCGCAGACCCGGGACGCCGTTGCCGATCTCGGCCAACACGCGCTGGTAGCGCTCGCCGGCGAGCAGGCGCAGGAACTGGTAGGCGAGCTCGGGCTCGGCGCTCGTGCGCGGCACGACGTAGACCGTCATCGCGACGCTGGTCGCCGGCCGGACGCCGCGCGGCAGGGGAGCGACGTCCCAACGGAACTCGCGGATGAACTGGAAACGATAGGTCTCCCAGAATCCGACCGGACCGTAGAGCGCGGCGCGGCCGGCCTGGAAGAGACCCTGGCTGAGCTGGTTCTCGAAGGCCGCGTCGAAGGAGGCGACGCGCTCGGTGTGCAGCAGCCCGCGCAGGAACTCCATCGTCTCCACGAAGCGCGGTTCGCCCATCGCGGCCCGCGCGCCGTCCGCGGCCAGGAAGTCGGCGTCGTTCTGCCAGACCCAGGGCGCGAGCGCCTGCAGCCACTGGGTCAGCGAGATGCCGTACTGCTCGGGGCGCCCGTCGCCGTCCCGGTCGAGGGTCGTGCGCCGCGCGACGTCGAGGAACTCCTCCCAGGTCCAGTCCGGCCGCGGGCGCTCGAGCCCCGCCGCGGCGAGCAGGTCCAGGTTGAGGTACATCACGTACGGCGTGAACGTCGAGGGCAGGCCGTGGAGGTGTCCGCGCCCGTCGCGCAGCGCCGCCAAGGGCGCCGAGTAGTAGGCCTCCGGGTCCCAGCTCGGGTCGGCGTCGAAGTACGGCTGCAGGTCGACGAGCGCGCCCTCCTCGACGAAGGCCGGGAACTCGCCCACGTCGATGCGCGTGACGTCGAGCTGCAGATTGCCCGCGAGCAGGAACTTGTGCTTGTCCTGGGCGCCGGCCGCGCCGCCGAGATCCAGGAGCTCGACGCGCAGGCCCGGGTGGGCGGCCTCGAACTCGCGCGCCAGCTCGACCAGGGTCGGCCAGGAGCGCAGGCCGCCGATCTCGGCCATCACGACCAGGCGGCGCTCGGGGGGCTCGGCGGGACCGACACCCGCGGCGAGGGCGAACGAGGACGCGCAGAGCAGGGCCGCGAGGACGGGCATCGCCGGGGATCCTACTCGCGGGGCGCGGCGTGCGGCATCGGCGGCGCGGCGCGCAGCAGGGCCGCCGCCCCCGCCGCGAGGGCCGCGCGCACGGCGGCCGGATCGTCGCCGCGGCCGAACTCGAGGGTCAGCAGCGGAAGGCCCCGATCGACGCCGAGGGCCGTGCCGAGCGAGCCGGGCGTCGCGTAGCCCATGTCCGGCTCCACGCGCCAGCGTGGGTCGACGGCGCGCGCGGCTTCGGCGAAGCGCCGCGCCCACTCCTGCGCCGGTCCGTCGAAGTTCACGAAGGGCCCGGTGCGGGCGGAGTGCAGGGCGACGACCAGGTGCGGACCGAAGGCCTCGAGATCGCCCCACAGCGCCGCCGCCTCGGGCTCCGAGAGCGGCGCGGCCCCCCGGCGCGGGCCGGGCTCGAAGTTCCAGGCCGGGAAGTTGCGGTTGAGATCCACTCCGCGCGCGTTCCCGCGGGTCGCGGCCGCGGTCCCATCCGGGTTGGCGTCGAACAGCACGCGCACCCGGTAGCGCGCGCGCACGCCCGGCTCGGCGCACAGCGCCAGCAACACGTCGAGCTCGCGCCCGGCCTCGGGCTCGTCGCCGTGGATGGCGCCGATCCAGTACACGCGCCAGGGGCCGGAGCCAAGGGTGACTGCGACGAGCTCGCGCCCCTCGCTCGACGTCCCGATCCGCTCGAGGGCCCGCGCCGCCTCGCCCGCCGAGCGCAGCGACCCTCCATCCGGAGCGCGGCAGGCGCAGCAGGCCAACGCCAGCGCCGCCCCGATCCCCCACCTGGTCGCCCGCACGGGGCGCGAGCATAGCCGCGCGGCGTCGAGCTTTCCGCCCCCGCGGCGCGGCGGTAGCTTGCCCGCGATGGATCGCCCCGACCCGCCGCCGCGCCTGGCCTCCGCCGCCGATCCGCGGCGCTTCCTGCTCGCCCGCGGCGAACGCATCGCGCTCCTGGGACGCGAGTCGGGCGAGTTCGAGCTCTGGAGTTGGCCCGTGCAGCTCGCCCACGGGATCCGTCTGCGGGTGCGCGAACGGGGCGAGGAGCTCACGCCGGCGCCGCGCGTCGCGTGGGTCGAGACCGGAGCCGATCGATTCCGCCTGCGCTGGGTCGCGCCCGAAGTCACGCTCGAGCTCGAGGCCGCGGCCGACCCGCGCGCGCGCGTCCTCGTGCTGGCGCTGCGCGTCGACTGCGCGCGCGAGCTCGAGGTTGCGCTGTTGCTCGAGCCGAGCCTGCGACCGATGTGGCCCGCGGGGCTCGGGGCACGCGTCGCGACGCGCGACGAAGCCACCGGCGCGCTGCTCCTGACCGAGGAACGCGGCCGCTTCGCGGCCCTCGTCGGCTGCCCCGAGGCCGAGCCGGTCGACGCCCGCGGCGACCACTCCCTCGGCGCGGGCCCGATCGCCCTGCGCGTACAGGTCTCGCCCGCGCGGGCCGCGCTCGGACCGATCCCGATCGTCGTCGCCGCCGCCGAGGTGCGTCCGCGCGAGCTCGACGAGGGCGCGCGACGCGGCGCGGACCAGGCCGCGGTGGGCCTGGCGCGCACCCACGAAGCGTTGGCCGCGGCACGCGAGCTGTACCGCGGGACCCTCGTCCACTGGGACGCGCCGCGACGCGCGCAGGAAGCACACTTCGCGGACCTGCTCGCGCGCGAGCTGCGCTTCGACGCCAGCGAGCCGCGCCACGCCGAGGCCTTCCTGTGGGCGCGCCTGGCGATCGAACGCGCCTGGGTGGACGCCGAGGGCCTCGGGCGCGGGCTCGTCGCCGGCATCGCCCCCGCGGGACACGGGGATCGGCCCGGCTACGCCTGGTTCTTCGACGGCGACGCCCTGATCGCCTCGCGGGCCCTGACCGCCTGCGGTGACCGCGAGGGCACGCGCGAGGTGCTGCGCTTCGCCGCGAGCCATCAGCGCGCGGACGGCAAGCTGATGCACGAGCTCGTGCTCTCGGCCACGCTGTGCGATTGGACGGGCGACTTCCCCTACGCCTACTACAAGGGCGAGAACGCCGCGCGTTTCGTCGCCTGCCTCGCGCACCACGTGCGCTGGAGCGGCGACCTCGACCTGGCCCGCGAACTCTGGCCGACCGTCGAGCGCGGCCTGGCCTGGTGCGTGGAGCAGCTCGACGAAGAAGGCCGCCTCTCGAACACCAAGGCCGGCATCGCGGCCGTGGAGGCCGGGCCGCTCTCGGGTCGCATCGCGGCCGAGATCTTCCTGCACGGCATGTTCGTCGGCGCGACCGCCGGCGCGGCCTGGCTCGCCCGGCTGCTCGGGCGCGAGGCCGACGCCGAGCGCTACGGCGCGCTCGAGGAACGCTCGCGGGAAGCGCTCGAGACCTTCTGGTCCTCGACGCACGAACGCTACGCCTTCGCGCACCTGGTCGACGGCGGCCGGGCGGACGAGCTCAGCGCCTACACCGCGCTGCCCATCGCGGCCGGCCACGGGCGCCCCGAACGCGCCAGCGCCACGGCGCGCCAGCTCAACCACCCGACCCTGTGCGCCGACTGGGGCGCGCGTATGTTCCCCGAGGGCTCCGCGACCTACGACCCCCAGCACTACAACCAGGGCAGCGTCTTCCCCTACCTCACGAACTTCGTGACGCTCGCGCTCTACCGCCAAGCGCTGCCCGGGGCCGCCTACCAGGTGCTCGCCTCGCAGGTCGCGTTGCACGGCTTCTCGGGCCTGGGCTGCGTGCCCGAGCACCTGGTCGGCGACCGCGCCGTCGAACCTTCGCGCGGCGTCCCGCTGCAGATCTTCAGCTCGGCCGCGATCGTGCAATCGACCCTGTTCGGCCTGTGCGGCCTCGAGCCGGACGCACCGCGCGGCTGCCTGACGCTCGCGCCGAGCCTGCCGGCCGACTGGGACGGGTTCACGCTCGAGCGCCTGGCCGTGGGCGAGACGCTCCTCGACCTGCGCCTGGCGCGCGAGCGACGGGGCGGCGCCTCCACGCTGCGCCTGTGGGCCCGCCGCCGCTCGGGACCCGCGTTGCGCTTGCGCTTCGCGCCGCGCCTGGCGCCGCTCAGCCAACTCGTCGACGCGCGCGCGGGCGAACGTGCGCTCGATGCCCACCTCGAGGCCTTCGAGACCGGCGTGCGGGTCGTGCACACCGCGGAGCTCGCGCTCGAGGAGGAGCTCACGATCGAGCTCGAGCTGCGCGTCGGCCCCGAGCCGATCCTCCCGCGCCCCGTGCTCGAGGAGGGCCTGCGCTCGCGCGCCCTGCGACTGGTCGACCAGGGCGCGGGCGCGACGTCCTGCTGGTACGAGTTCTGGGGCCGGCCCGGCACGCGCCACCGCCTACGCTTCGCGAGCGACCTGTGCCTGGCGAGCGAGCCCGCCCTCGGCGCGGACGGCGCGCTCGAACTCCGGCTCCCCGCCTCCGACGCGCCCTACGTCGCGGCGCGCGTGACGCTCTCCCTCGAGGACCCCGAGTGACGCGCCGCGCGAGCCCCCTGGTCGTCGACGCGCGGCTCGAAGCGGCGCCCCTCGAGTCGCGCGGCATCGCGGGCCTGGCGCGCGGGCCCGTGCGGACGCGCGGCGCGATCCCCCACGCCGCGCGGGTCGAACGGCTGCGCGCGACCCTCGCGGACGGCCGCGCCGGCAGCGAGCCTTCGCTGCTCGTCGAGGCGCCCCGCGCGGATCCGGACACGACGGAGCCGCAAGCGGCGCGCGAGGTGGGCTTCGAGTGGGACGGCGACACGCTGCGCTGCCAGGTTCGGCTGCCGCGCGGCACCCACGCCTACGGCCTGGGGCTGGTCTGCGGCCCCCTCGCCCACCGGGGCCGGCGCGTCGTGTTCTGGAACACCGACGCCTGGCGCCACGACGAACGCACGCCGAGCCTCTACCAGAGCCATCCCTGGGTGCTCGCGCTCCTGCCCGACGGGCGAGCCCTGGGAGTGCTCGCCGACTGCGCCGCGCGCGGACAGGCGACCGTCTTCGAGGACGGCCTCGAGTTCGCGTTCGAGGAACCCTTCGACCTCTACCTCGTCGAGGGCGCGCACCCGGCCGAGTGCCTGGGCGCCCTGGGCGATCTCGTCGGCACGCCGCCGCTCCCGCCGCTGTGGGCCCTGGGGTATCACCAGTGCCGCTGGGGCTACCGCGACGCGGCGAGCGTGCTGGCCGTCGCGCGCCGCTTCCGGGAACACGGCCTGCCGTGCGACGCGTTGTGGCTCGACATCGACCACATGCACCGCCACCGCAGCCTGACCTTCGACCCGCGGCGCTTCCCCGATCCGGCGGGACTGGTGCGCGAGCTCGCCGGGTTGGGCCTCGCCACCGTCGCGATCGTCGATCCGGGCCTCGATGCGAGCCCGGACTGCGAGCTCTTCACGGCCGCGCGCGACGGCGGCCACCTGGTCGAGCGCGCGGACGGCTCGCCCGCGCTGGGCCGGGTCTGGCCCGGGATCTCGGCCTTCCCCGACTTCAGCGCGCCGCGCACCCGTGGATGGTGGAGCGAGCGCATCCGCGAGTTCGTCGAACGCCACGGCCTGGCGGGCCTGTGGTGCGACATGAACGAGCCCGCCGTGCAGCGCACGCCCCGCGGCACACTCCCGGACGACGCGCGCCAGCGCGGTTTCGGTGGTCTGCCGCATGCCCGCCTGCACAACCTCTACGGCGCGCAGATGGCCGAGGCCACCCGGGCCGGCCTCGCCGCCGCCCGGCCGCATCGACGACCCTTCGTGCTCACGCGCTCGAACCACCTGGGCGGCGCGCGACACGCGGCGTGCTGGACCGGGGACAACCAGTCGACCTGGCGCGACCTCGCCTGGTCGATCCCGATGGTGCTGAACCTCGGCCTCTCGGGCCAGCCCTTCTCTGGCGCCGACGTCGGCGGATTCGAGGGCGACCCGAACCCCGAGCTCTTCGAGCGTTGGTTCGCCCTCGGCGCCCTCCTGCCCTTTTTCCGCGGGCATTCGCACTGCGACGCCGGCCCCAAGGAGCCCTGGGCCTTCGGCGGCGAGGTCGAGGCCCGCGTGCGCGCCGCGCTCGAGCTGCGCATGCGCCTGCTGCCGCTGCTCTACACCCTGTTCGAGGAGGCCGCGCGCCGCGCGCTGCCCGTGGCCCGCCCGCTCTTCCTGCACGACCCGACGGACCCCGCGCTGCGCGCGGTGGACGATGCCTTCCTCCTGGGCCGCGACTTGCTCGTCGCTCCGGCCACCGCGCCGGGCCAACGGCGCCGCGCCCTGCGCCCGCCGCACGGCGGCTGGTACGACTTCGCCAGCGGCGAGCGCCTGCCCCTCGAGGGCGAGGTCGTGCTCCCGCTGCCCGACGGCACTCCGATCCTGCTCGCCCGCGCCGGCTCGATCGTGCCCCTCGGCAACGTGCGCTCGAGCAGCCGCGAGCCGCTGGAGGAGCTCACCCTGTGCATCCACCTCGACGCCCAGGGCCAAGCACAGGGGGAACTCTTCGAGGACGCGGGCGACGGCCCGCCCTCCGCGCACTTCCGCCGCACGCGTTGGTCCGCCCGCACCGAGGGCGATGAACTGGTGCTCGAGACCGTGCACCAGGGAACCTTCCTGCCGACGCCCCGCCGCCAACGGGAGCTGATCCGGGGAGCGGCGCGACCCCTCGGGCTGCGACACGGGACCTGAACGGCCGAAGGGCCTCCCCAACGAACCGCGCGGCGACCGGCCGAGCCGATCGCCGCGCGAGGAAGGTCTCCGGGGTCAGCCGCGAAGCGACCAAACCCGAGCCGACATCAGGGCTGCCAGACGACCTCGATGCCGTTGGTGAAGTTGAAGCCGCTGCCGCAGGGGCCGGCGGTGTCGCGGAACCAGAGCTGGTAGCGACGGGTCACACCGGCGGTCGCGCCGCCGACGGCGGCGATGTTGACGGTCGTGAAGGACGAGCCCGTCATGCCGGAGT
>CAYMYN010000031.1:7490-49801 GCA_964394665.1 uncultured Planctomycetaceae bacterium | reverse complement strand
CGCGCGCCCCCGGACGGGCTCGCGACCCCTTGTCGGAGCGCCGCGCGCCTGCAGAATGCGCCGCCCCCACGCTTCGTGGGCGCGAGCACCATGACGACCCAGACCGAGACCCACACCTTCGAGGCCGAGGTCCAGCGCCTGCTCGACCTCGTCATCCACTCGCTCTACACGCACCGCGAGATCTTCCTGCGGGAGCTCGTCTCGAACGCCAGCGACGCGCTCGACAAGCTGCGCTTCGAGGCCCTGCAGCGACCCGAGCTCGTGCCCGGGAGCTGGGAGGGCGAGATCCGGCTCGAGACCGACCGCGCCGGGCGCCGCCTGTCGGTGCGGGACGACGGCATCGGCATGGACCGCGAGGACCTGATCGCGAACCTGGGCCGCATCGCGAGTTCCGGCACGCGGCGCTTCCTCGAGGGCCTGGCGGCGGGCGGCGGCGAGGCGCCCCCGGACCTGATCGGGCAGTTCGGCGTCGGGTTCTACGCCTGCTTCATGGTCGCCAGCCGCGTGGTGGTCGAGACCCGCAAGGCGGGCGAGGCGCAGGGCTGGCGCTGGACCAGCGAGGGCCAGGGGCGCTACACGATCGAGGAGGCCGCCGACCTGCCGCGGGGCACGTGCGTGACCCTGCACCTCAAGGACGAGAGCGAGCTCGACCGCGACTACCTCTCCGACTTCACGCTGCGGGCCCTGGTCAAGCGCTACTCGGACTTCATCGAACACCCGATCCGCATGCAGGTCGCATCGGGGGAGGGGACGGAGCTCGTCACCCTCAACTCGCGCCGGCCGCTGTGGGCGCGGGCGAAGGACGGGATCGCGCCCCACGAGTACCACGAGTTCTACCGCCACCTGACCCACGACCCGAGCGAGCCGGCGAAGGTCGTGCACTTCAGGGCCGAGGGCGCGCTCGAGTACACGGCGCTGCTGTTCATCCCCGCGGACAAGGCCCGCGATCCGTTCGATCCCGCGGCGCAGCGCGCGCGCATCGCGCTGCACGTCCGCCGCGTGTTGGTGATGGCCGAGTGCGAGGAGCTTCTGCCGCCCTGGCTGCGCTTCGTGCGCGGCGTGGTCGACGCCCTCGACCTGCCGCTGAACGTCTCGCGCGAGACCCTGCAGGAGAACCCGCACGTTCGACGCATGCGCGAGCGCTTGGTGAGCAAGCTGCTGAGCGCGCTCGAGGAGATGCTCGAACAGGATCGCGCAGGCTACGAGCGCCTGTGGCGCGCCCACGGGAGCGTGCTCAAGGAGGCCCTCGCGATGGGCGAGGACCGCGAGGGGCGCGTGGCGAAGTTGTCCCTGTTCGAGAGCTCGAGCTCCGACGTGCCGACGACGCTCGACGCCTACGTGCAGCGCATGCCGCTGGGCCAACCCGCGATCTTCGTCCTGGTCGGGCCCGACCGTCGCACGCTTGCTGCTTCGCCGCTGCTCGGCGCGTACCGCGCCCGCGGCTACGAGGTGCTCCTCTTGACCGACCCGATCGACGAGTGGGTCCTGGACTCACTGCGCGAGTTCGAGGGCAAGCCCCTGCGCGCGATCGACGCCGGCGAGGACCCGCTGCTGGACGAGGCCCGCCGGGGGGCGCTCGAGGAGGCGAGCGAGCGCCACCGCGGACTGCTCGAGGCCCTGCGGGAGCGGCTCGGCGAGCGCGTGGGCGGCGTGCGCCTGAGCGGGCGCCTCGCGGGCAGCCCCGCGGCCCTGGTGACGCCCGAGGGCGCGTTGCGGCCGCACCTGGCGCGCATGCTGCGCTCGGCCGGCCAGGAGCCTCCGGAGCCCGAACGCATCCTCGAGCTCGATCCGGACCATCCGCTCTTCGAGCGCCTGGTGGGCTTGCACGCCGCGCCGGAAGGGGAGCGGCGCCTGGGCGAGTTCGCCGAGCTGCTCCACGGTCAGGCCCTGCTGGCCGAGGGTTCACCCCTGCCGGATCCGGCGCGCTTCGCCGGGCTGGTGGCGGGCCTCATGTTGCAGTCCAAGTGAGGGCCGCGGCCCGCCCCGCCGCGGCAGGGAGTTTCTCAACGGGCTGCTAGACTCGCTCCGCCCGGGAGGGCTCACCGCGTGCCGATGCCTCGCTCCGATCGTCCAAAGGGTCCGGTCCAGCCCGGGACCCCCGGCCTGACCCGCGGGCGCATGCGCCGCTCTCGACCGACGGGGGGAGGCCATGGCGCGCCCCGCGGGTGAGACCGATGCGGCGGCGTCGACGCCGGACGCGGAGCTCGGGGCGTTGCGCGCCGAGATCGCGGCCACCGATCGGGGGTTGCTCGAGGGCTTGCGGCGGCGCTTCGAGCTCGCGGCGCGCATCGGCCGCGCCAAGCTCGCACGGGGAGTCCCGCTCGTCGTCCACGACGTGGAGCAGGACGTGTTGGCCCGCGCGCGCGAGGAAGCCCGCGGCTGCGGCGTGCCCGAGCCGCTGCTCGAGAGAATCTTCCGCGCCATCCTCGAGGCCTCCGTGGCGCGCCAGCGGGAGGAGTGCCGCACGGCCGGCCCCGCGCCGGGCCGCGCGCTGGTCGTGGGCGGGGCGGGCGCGATGGGCGCCTGGCTGGGCGCGCTGTTCGCCGAGCAGGGCTGGCGGGTCGACGGGTTGGATCCGGCGTTCGTGGGCTCGGAGCGCGCGGGTGAGTACGGGGACCTCGGGGCGCTGGGCGACCTCGACGTCTACGACGCGCTGTGGGTGGCCGTGCCGTTGTCGGCCTGCGCCGCGGTGCTGGGCCAACTCGTCGCCCGCCGGCCGCGGGGCACGCTGATCGAGGTGGCTTCGATCAAGACGCCCCTGCGCGGGGTGCTCTCGGAGGCCGCGGGCGCCGGCCTGGAGGTGCTCTCCCTGCACCCGATGTTCGGCCCGAGCAAGGGGCGCGGCGAAGCGCAGACCTTCGTGTTGGCGGTGGCGCCCGATCGTTCGGCGCGGGCCCAGGAGCGGCGCGCGCGCGAGCTCCTGGCCCACGCCGAGGCCCAGCTCGTCCCGGTGCCCTTCGAGTTGCACGACGAACTGATGGCCTGGCTCCTGGGACTCGGACACCTGGCGGGTCTACTCTTCGCGAGCAGCCTGGCGCGCAGCGGCCTGCCGGCCGAGCTGCTGGAGGCCTGCGCCTCGACGACCTACCGCCGCCAAGGATCCAGCGCGCGCTCGATCCTCTCCGAGGACCCCGAGCTGTACCTCGACATCCAACATCTCAACCCCCATCGCGAGCGCGTCTACGCCGCGGTCCGCGAGGCGCTGGAGGAGCTGAGCCTGGCGAGCGCGCGCCGCGACACGGCGGCCTTCCAGGAGTTGGTGCGGCGCGGCCGCGTGGCGCTCGACGGCGACCCGGCCGCGGACGGGTCCACCGCGCGCTGAACGATGTCGCCCTGCCCGCGATCGATCTCGAGCTCCCGACCATGACCCCCCGACCCCGCCGTGCCCGGCGCATCCTGCGCGGACTCCTGCTCTCGCTGCTGGTGTCGGTGCTGTGCCTGGGAGTCCTCGAAGGGGGCCTGCGGATGGCCGGCTATGCCCGCGGTCCGGCGCAGTACTTCGACCCGCGCATCGGCTACCGCTTCCACCCCAACCAGGTGCGGGACGTGATCGGGGAGGACGGCGCGAGCTCGATGCCCGTGCGGCTCAACGCGCTCGGATACCGCGGGCCCGCGCCCCGCGCCCCGGGTGCCTTCGATGGCCTGCGGGTCGCGTGCCTGGGCGACTCGTTCACCTTCGGCTGGGGCGTCGCGGACGGCGAGGAGTACCCGGTGCAGCTCGATCGCGAGCTGCGCGCCAGGCTCCCCGCCGCGGCGCTCGAGGTCTCGAACTTCGGCGTGCCGGGCTACAACGTCTGGAACTCGGTGCGGACCTACACCCACCTGGTGCGCCCCTTCGCGCCGCGGGTGGTCGTGTTCGGGTTCTTCGGCAACGACCTCGAGCCGCGCGTCGAGGGTCCCTCCTACACCAGCCGGCCACTCGTCCGCCTGGTCGGCAGCTCGGCGCTCTTCGAGGCCTTCCATCGCCACCTGCGGCCGCGCACGCCGTTCTTCGCCGGCAGCGGCTCCCCCGAGTCCCGCGAGCTGCGGCGCCGCTACTTCGCGCACAAGCTCGAGATCGAGGACGACCCGGACTCGGAGGTGGCGCGTCCTTTCTGGCAAGCCCTGCTGGCCGACTTCGAGGACCTCGCGCGCGAGGTGCGGGCGGACGGCGCGGAGTTGCTCGTGGTCGCCTTCCCGATGTCGCGCCAGGTGCTGGGCGTCCGCGCGGCACTGGCCGAGGGAACGGAACGCGCGCGGGCCATCGAGCAAGGCTCCGTGTTGCAGCGCCATCTGGGCGCGCGCCTGGACGAACTGGGGGTGCCCTTCCTGGACCTGCTGCCGACCTTCGTCGACTCGGGGCCGGTGACCTTCAGCCTCCTGTCCCCGGGACATCCGGGACCGGACGCCCTGCGCGACAGCGCGCGGGTCGTGGCCGAGGAACTCCTGCGGCGGGGCTGGCTCGATCCGACCGGGACCCGGGCGCGTTGAGACGGCCGCGAACCTGTCCCAAGCTCCGGCCTCCCGCGGGCTCCGCCGCACGGCGCCGACCGTGGGAACCGGTTCCCGCCCCGACGCTGCGCGCGCTCCCTTCGGGCCTGCGGTATCGTGCCTACGCCCCCCGAGGGTCTTCCCATGCCCACCCAGGATCCCGACCGACGCCTGACCCTCGACGCGGCCCGCCGGCTCGCAGCCGAGCAAGCCTTCTCCCGCACCACGACCAGCCCGGCCGCCGGCCGGGTGGGCCTCGAGCCGGAGCTCTTCGCGTTCCGCGCCGGCCCGCCGGGCGCGCCGCCCGAGCGGGTGCCCCTCCACGGTCCGGGTGGGGTGCTCGAGTTGGTGGGGCTGCTCGAGGGGGGCGCGGGGCTCGTGCGCGAGCCGGGGACGCCGCCGCGCTACGCCCTGCCCGGCGGAGGCCACCTGACCTTCGAGCCCGGCGCGCAGATCGAGCACTCGACCCGGCCGCACGACACCGCGGCGGCGGCCCTCGAGGACGTCGAGTCGACGGTGCGGCTGCTCGAGTCCGTGCTCCACCCGGCGGGCGTCACCCTGGCTTCCGTGGGGGTCGATCCCTGGCACCGGGCGGAGGACATCGCGCAGCAACTCGACGCGCCCCGCTATCACTGCATGGCGAGCTACTTCGATCGCCGCGGTCCCTGGGGCCGGGTGATGATGCGCAACACCACGGGCCTGCAGGTCAACCTCGACCTGGGGGACGATGCGCGGGCTGCGCTGCGCCACACCGTGCTCCAACTCGCCTCTCCGATCGCCACGGCGACCTTCGCCACCAGTCGGCTGGAGGGTCATGCCTCGCTGCGCGCCCGGTCCTGGCAGGAGCTCGATCCGACCCGCACCGGCTTCCCGCGGGGCTTCGTCGAGGACGACGGCCGCTCTCCGGGCGAGCAGTACGCGGACTTCGCCCTCGACGCCGACGTGTTGTTGTTCCGGCTCCAGGAGGACTCGCGCATCGCCGAGGCCCGGGTGGGCGAGCCGGGCCTGCGCTTCCGCGACTGGATCGAACACGGCCGGCCCGGCATCGGCTTTCCGACGGCTTTCGACCTCGGCTACCACCTGACGACCCTCTTCCCCGAAGTGCGTCTGCGCAACTTCTTCGAGCTGCGCAGCGTGGACGCCCTGCCGGCGCGTTGGCGCGCCGTTCCCGTGGTGCTGTGGTGCGGCCTCGCCTACGACGACCGCGCTCTGGCGGCCGCGCACGAGTTGCTCGCGCCCGCGCGGCCGCGGCTCGTGGACCTGTGGCGCCGTTCCGCGCGCGTCGGCCTGCGGGACGCGGAGCTCGCTGGATTCGCGCGGGAGCTCTGGAAGCTCGCGTTGGCGGGCGCGGTTCGTCTGCCGGCGGGGTTCCTGCGCCCGCGGGACATCGCGCGCACCCGGGCCTTCCTCGAGCGCTTCACCGCCCTCGGCCTGGCGCCCGGGGACGAGCTCTTCGAGGAGTGCGGCACGTCGGCCGCCTGCGGCCTGCGCTGGGCGGGCGAGGCGGTCCCGGACGGGGACGCCGCGGCCGTGGGTTGCTGTTGAGTCCGGGCCCGCGAGGCCCAGGCGCGTACGGAAACGAAACGCTCCCGCGATCGACTTCGATCGCGGGAGCTCGTGCCGGATCGGTACCCATCCATCCCGCCGATCCGGTTGCGCGGGGCGACCCTCAGCCGTGGCGCGTGCCCCAGCGGCCGGGGTGGTGGATGCTGCGGGCGACCGTCTCCCAGCGCCCCGGTTCGCAGATCACCTTCCAGTGGCCCGGGGAGACCTGCACGGTGTAGCGCCGGCCGCAGCGATCGATGCGCGTCTCGTACCGGGCGGGGGACCAGACGCGGCGCTCGGCGCCCGGGACGTACACCCGTTCGTGGACCACCTCGGTGTAGGCCGGGATCCAGATGCGCCGCGGGGGCGGGCAGATCGGTCGGTACACGGGCGGGGCGCAGTCCTGGGAGCGCCGGCCGAAGCCCGCCGAGACGCCGAGGGCCGCGCCGATCTGGACGCGGCCCTTGCCGAGGCGGATCTCGACGTCGCCGACGGGGGCCGCCAGCGCGGGGGCGGAGCCGAAGGACAGGGCGCCGAGGAGCAGGGGGAGGAAGCGGGCGAGGGCGTGTTGCATGGACGATCTCCTTGGGATTGCGAGCGCCGACCTCGCGGCCGGCGTGCACGCTCTCCTTCAGGAAGCGTGCCAGCCCCGGGAGCGCGCACGGCGGCGCGCCGTCCCGCCCGCCCTCCGCCCCTGGGTCCGGGCGAGGACGGCGCTGACCACCCGGAGCGTCACCGGCCGCGATCGGCGCGCCGCAGGGTCCGGCGCGCCAGGCCGCTGGCGAGGTCGGCGAGCAGGACGATCGCCGCCCCGACCAAGACGTACAGCGCCATCTCGTCGTAGAAGCCCTTGGCCCGCGCGTCCTGGATCCAGTACCCGAGCGAGACGACCCCGAGCATGCCGAGCACGGTCGCCTCCCGCACGCAGGTCTCGAAGCGATAGAAGAAGTAGAGCAACGCGCGCCCGAGCGCCGCGGGGAAGACGGCCCCGAGCAACAGCGCGCTGCGGCGCGCGCCGAGCAGGGTCCAGGCGCGCAGGGGCGCGGGGTCGAGGTTCTCGATCGTCTCGGCGTCCAGACGGCCCAGGATGCCGGCGTTGTGCAGGGCCAGGGCCAGCACCAGCGGCAGCGCCACGCCCGGCCCGAGCATCGAGAGCAGCAGGAAGGCGAGCACGTACTCGGGGATCGCGCGCAGGGCGATGCAGGTCGCGCGCGCGAGGGCGCGGAGCACGCGCCAAGGCAGCTCCTCGATCGCCCGCGGCGTCCGCGCTCCGAGCCCCAGCGGTTGGGCGCGGGCCAGGGTGCGCGCCGCGAGCGGGGCCAGACCGAAGGCCAGGACCTGGGCCAGGACGATCGAGAGCACCGAGATCGCGAGCGTCGCCGCGGCGGCCGCGTACCCGCGCGCGGAGAGCCGCTCGCGGACCCAGCCCAGGAGCTCCGCCGCCCCCGCGTCGGTGTCGCGCAGGGGATGGGGCACGAGGTCGACCGTGAGGAAGCGCCGCAGGTTCTCGAGGCGCCGGGCGCTGAAGAGGTCGGCCACCGCGATCTCGCCGCTCACCCACGCGCCCACCGCGAGCAACCCCAGGAGCACCAGGCTGATGCGCAGGAAACGATCGCGCGGCCGGGCGCGCAGCAGCTCGTCCAGCGCGGCGCTGGCGGCGGGAGAGCCGGGCACGGCGCTCATCGGACCACCAACCTGCGCCGCAGGTGGCTGCTCCACACCTCGAGCACCACGATCAACGCCAGCAGGGTGTAGAGGTAGGTCCAGACCTCGCGGTAGTGCAGGTTCTCGAAGGACAGCACGAGGTAGTACCCGAGGGTCGGGAAGCCGAAGAATCCCAGCACCGCGGACGAACGCACGGCGCACTCGAAGCGGTAGAACGCGTAGGCGCTCATGTCGGCCGCGGCGCGCGGCAGCACGCCGACCAAGAACACCTGGGCCGGCGAGGCGCCCAGGGCGCGCAGCGCATCGGCCGAGGAGCGCGGCGCCTCGTCCAACATCTCCGAGAAGATCTTGGCCAGCGTGCCGGCGTAGGGGATGGCGATGGCGATCACGGCGCTGGTCGTGTTGAGGCCGAAAGCCGCCAGCAGGAGCACCGCCCAGAGCAACTCGTGCACCGACCTCAGGAGCGCGATCAGCACCCGCAGCGCGGCGAAGCACGGTCCGCCGAGGGCCCGGCGCAGGACGCGGCGCAGCCGCACGCGCCCGGTGCGGGCGGGGCCGCGGGCGAGCGGGTCGGCGGCCCACCAGGACGCGGACCCCAGGACTCCGAGGGGCAGGGCGACGAGCAGGGCGAGGCCCATGGCGGCGGCGGCGAAGACCACCGTGCGCCAGGCCCCACCCAGGGCTTTCACCAGCAGCGGCGGCGTGCCCGCCGGTGGAGGCGCGCCCTGGTAGTCGAGGGCGGGACGCAACGCGGCCGCGAGGAACTCGGCGACGAAGCCCAGGCGCGCGCCCTCGGGCAACAGGCCGGAGGGGGAGCGCTGCAGGTAGACCGCGGCGAGGAGGCCACACAGCAGCAGCACCCACACCAGGCGCCCCCGGCTCCCCAAGGGCCAGGGCCGCCGCGGAAGGCGGTCAGGACGGCCCGACATCCCGCTCCCTGGCCCCTTCGAGCTCGTACAGCGCGCCGATCCGGTCGGCGTCGATCTCCGCGGCGGGCAGGTCGAACACGACGCGGCCGCGGCGTAGGCCGACCAGGCGCGGGACCCACTCCCGCGCCAGATCGATGTCGTGCAGGGACAGCACTAGGGTCAGTCCGCGCTCGCGCGCCAGGCCCACGAGCAGGGCCAGGGTCTCGCGTGAACGCGCCGGGTCGAGGGAGGACAGCGGCTCGTCGGCGAGCAGGGCCGCCGGGTCCTGGTAGAGCGCGCGTGCGACGGCCGTGCGCTGCTGTTGACCGCCGGACAGCGAGTCGACGCGCGCGAAGAGCTTCTCGGGGATGCCGAGCGTGCCCAGCAGGCCGTGCACGCGCTCGAGCTCGGCCCGCCGCGGCAGGAGCAAGGTGCGCAGGGAACCCAGGAGGCCGCGGCGACCGAGCGCCCCGGCCAGCACGTTCTGCGAGACGCGCAGATTCGGCACCAGACCGAAGTCCTGGGGCACGTGGCCGATGCGGGCGCGCACGCGCCGCAGCGCGGACGGGGAGAGGTCGGCGAGCACGTGCCCGTCGACCCGCACCCGCCCCGCGCTGGGCGCGATCTGCCCGGAGAGCAGGCGCAGGAGCGTGGTCTTGCCGGCCCCGCTGGGGCCCACCAGGGCGACGACCTCGCCCGCGCCGACGTCGAGGTCGATTCCCTCGAGGGCGGTGCCCCCCGGGTAGTGGACCGCGACGCCCTCGAGCGTGAACGAAGCGCGCCCGAGCTGGTCGGCGGCCCGCGGGGCGCCGTTGGCCGCTGCCCACGGGCGTCCGACATCGTGCGATCGGACCATCTGGACGAACGCCCGCGGTCGGCGCGCGCTCAGCGCACGAGCTCCAGCTCGAGGGCCAGGCGCTCGAGCAACTCGAACTGCGCGTTGGAAGCGGCGATCAGGCCCTCGGGCCGGTTCACGGCGTCGAGCAGCTTGGGATCGTCGAGCGCGATCAGGGCCCGCTGCAGGCGTTCGGTGAAGCCCGCTCCGAAGTGCGCGTCCACGTCGGGGCGCACGGTGAAGTTGTAGTCGACGTAGCCCGGCGTCTCCCAGACGATGCGGCAACGCTCGGGGTCGAGCTGGCCCTCGCGCACCATGCGACCGTAGGTCTTGTAGTCGAGCGCGCCGGCGCCGAAGGTGCCCGCCTCGACCAGCTTGGCGGTCTTGTCGTGCGAACCCGAGAAGTTCATCTCGGAGCCGAAGAACTCGGCCGGCGTCTTGCCGGTCTCGCGCTGGATGAAGTACTGGGGCATCATGCGCCCCGAGGTCGAGGAGGCCGAGCCGAAGGTGAACTTCACCCGCGCGAGCTCCTGGGGGAAGCTCTCCGATCGCTCGATGCCGGTCGAGGGGTTGGCGACGAAGTAGGACTTGTAGTCGCCGTCGACCTTGCCCATCGCGAGCACCTGCGCGCCGGGCACCGCGCGGCGCGCCTGCACGCCGGTCAGGCCACCGAACCAGGCCAGGTGCACGTCGCCGTTCTTGAACGCCTCGACGGAGGCCGAGTAGTCGCTCATCGGGACGTAGCGCACCTGCACGCCGAGCACCTGGGAGAGGTGCGCCTCGAGGGGCCGCATGCGCTCCGCCAACTCGGTCGTGTTCTCGTTGGGGATGCCGGTGAGGCGAAGGACCGGAGCCGCGGCGCCCACGCTCCCTTCCTTCGAACAAGCGGACAGCGCCAGCGCCAGGGGCGCACAAAGGGCCAGGACGGACAAGGAACGCATGGGGATCCTCCTCTG
Source organism: uncultured Planctomycetaceae bacterium (assembly GCA_964394665.1). Taxonomy (GTDB): domain Bacteria; phylum Planctomycetota; class UBA1135; order UBA1135; genus CAYMYN01. The sequence goes on along the minus strand of CAYMYN010000031.1, from coordinate 39,422 downwards.
GGATCGGGGGTGCTCACGCTCCCGCGGGTGCGGGCGAAGGCCCGACCAAGCCCCGCGGGGGAACGCGCGGGGAAGATCCTAACGAGCGTCGTACCGTGCCTGCCACCTCGACTCCTGGCGGGGCTTCCTGGGGACTGCTAGGCTCGCTGCGCGTCGCCGGCCCACGGCGCGCGACTTCTCCCAGGAGCAGCGGCATGCACGAGACCGATCCCCGGGGACCCGAGTCCTCCAAACTCTCGCGGCGCACCTTCCTGACCGGCGCGGGCGGCATCGCCGGCGGCGTGGCCGCCGGCGGGCTCCTGGGGGCCGCGCCCCTGGGGGCCGCGTCCAGCGCGCGCCAGGAAGGACCCCCGCGCCTGTCGGGCGTCGGCAAGCGGCGCCTCGAGATCAACGGCGCGCAGCACGAGGTCGAGCTCGAGCCGCGCGCGACGTTGCTCGACGCCTTGCGCGTGCACCTCCCCGAGCCGCTGACCGGCACCAAGTCGGTCTGCGAGCGCGGCAACTGCGGCGCCTGCACGGTGCTGGTCGGGGGCGAGCCGGTCTACGCCTGCCTGACGCTGGCCGCCGAGGTCGAGGGCCGCGCGATCGAGACCGTCGAGGGCCTGGCCCAGGAGGGACGGCTCTCGCCGGTCCAAGAAGCCCTGTGCGAGGCCGACGGCCTGATGTGCGGCTTCTGCACCCCGGGCTTCGCGATGTCCCTGACCGCGCTGTTGCGGCGCCGGCCGGACGCGGGGCTCGCCGAGGTGCGCGAGGCCTGCTCGGGGAACCTGTGCCGCTGCGGCACGCAGCCCCTGGTGTTCGAGGCCGCGCTGGCCGCCGGCGGTCGGATGGGAGGCAACGGCCGATGAACGGGCGCGATCCCCTCGCCGGCGCTCCGCTCGCCGCCCCGCAGGACGGTGAGCGACGCCCCGGTCAGCGCAAGATCAAGACCACCCAGGTCGTCGACGGCCACGAGGTCGAGGTCGAGATCTGGGTCGACGACAACGAGACCGTGGCCTGGCCGGAGCGCGGCCGGATGCGGCTGCTCAACACCGACCTGCGGCGCGTCGACGGTCCGGCCAAGGTCGCCGGCGAGGCGCGCTATCCGCACGACGTGCGCCTGCCCGGCATGCTCTACGGGCGCATCCTCTACAGCCACCTGCCGCGCGCCAAGGTGAAGATCGACGTGGCCCCGGCGCTCGCGCTCGAGGGCGTCGAGGCGGCGCTCGTGCTGCGGGCCGACCAGGTCTCGTGGCTCGGCCAACCGATCGCGGCCGTCGCGGCGCGCACGCCGCAGTTGGCCGCGGACGGGGTGCGGGCGATCCGACTGCAGCTCGAGGTCGAGCCCTTCGTGATCTCGCGCGAGCAGGCCCTGGCCGCGGACGCGCCGGCGGTGCACGAGCAGGGCAACCGACGCTCGCTCGACACGCGCGGCGACCGGGCGCGGGCCGAGGAGCGCCTGGCGTCCGCGGCCGTGACCGTCGAGGGCACCTACAGCGTGCCCGTGCAGCACCACGTGTGCCTCGAGACCCACGGCGTCGTGGTCGATTACCGCGGCGGGGACGAAGCCACGGTGTACGCCTCGACCCAGGGCACGTTCACCGTGCCCGGCGAAGCGGCCCAGGAGCTGGGCCTGAGCCGCGACAAGGTGCGTTGCCTCGTGCCCCACATGGGCGGCGGCTTCGGCTCGAAGTTCGGCCTGGACCTGCCGGGGATGGTGGCCTGCCGACTGGCCAAGCAGACCGGCCGGCCCGTGCACCTGTTGCTCGACCGTCCGGCCGAGTTCCACCTGGGCGGCAACCGCAGCGGGGCGCGCCAGCGCCTGCGCGCGGGGCTCGACGCGGACGGTCGTCTGGTGGCGATGCTGAGCGAGGTCGAGCTCCACGGCGGCGTGCGCGACGGCTCCAACGCCGGGCACCCCTACATCTACGAGCTCGCGAGCCGCGAGGGGTTGCATCGCGAACACGTCGCGCTCCACGCCCACACCGACGGCAGCCGCGCCATGCGCGCCCCCGGTCACCCCCAGGCCTCCTTCGCGACCGAGTCGATCCTGGACGAGCTCGCCTACGCGCTCGGCAAGGATCCGCTGGACGTGCGCCTGGCGAACCTGCCGGCCCGCTCGCGGGAGGTCTACACGCGCCAACTCCGACGCGTCGCCCAGGAGATCGGTTGGTACGAGCACCCGCACCGCACCACGCCCGGTCGGGGCGACGGTTGGGAGGCGGTCGGCATCGGCTTCGCGCTCTCGGTCTGGGGCGGCGGCGGACGGCCGAGCTGCGAGGTCGAGGTGCGCATCGAGAACGATGGCAGCGTGACCAGCGCGGTCGGTTCCCAGGACCTGGGCACCGGCACGGCGACCTACGTGGCCGCGATCCCGGCCGAGGTGTTGGGCCTGCCGCTCGAGGGCGTGCGCGCGCGCATCGGCGACAGTCGCCTGGGCTCGGCCAACGCCTCGGGCGGGAGCACCACTGCCGCGTCCCTCGCGCCGGCGGTCCAGGACGCGGCCCTGGACGCCCGCCGGCGCTTCGCGGACCACCTCGCGGGCGTGCTCGGGGTCGACGCGAGCCGCATCGGCTTCGAGGGCGGGCGCGTGCTCGACCGCGCCGCGGGCGGTCGCTCGCTCTCCTGGCGCGAGGCCTGCGCGAGCCTGCCGGCGCGCGGGATCGCGGGCCAGGGCAAGTTCCAATCGCGCCTGGCCGGCAGCGGGGTGCACGGCGCCCAGGCCGCGCGCGTGCGCGTCGACCTGCTCACGGGCGCCGTGCGCGTGGAGAAGATGGTCTGCATGCAGGACGTCGGCCTGCCGCTCAACCGCCTGGCGCTCAAGAGCCAGATCCACGGTGGGCTGGTGCAGGCGCTCTCCTATGCGTTGCTCGAGGAACGCGTCATCGATCCGTGGCTGGGCCTGGCGCTCAACGCCAACCTGGAGGACTACAAGATCGCCGGATGCGACGAGATCCCGGAGATGGTGGCGATCCTCGACGACGACGACACCCGCCAGCAGGTGATCGGGATGAGCGAGGCCGTGGTGACCCCCGGCGCCTCGGCCATCGCCAACGCGGTGCACAACGCCACCGGCGCGCGCGTGCGCGAGCTGCCCCTGACCCCGGACCGCGTCCTGGCGGCCCTCGCCGAGCTCGGTTGACCGCGGAGCCCTCAGCATGAACCGTTTCGATCTCATCCGGCCGCGCACGCTCCCCGAGGCGCTCGGCGCCCTGCCCAAGAGCTGGAGCGAGGCGCGCACCCACGACGTGCTGCCCCTGGCGGGCGGCCAGGATCTCCTGACGGAGATGAAGGAACACCTGGTCGAGCCCTCGGCCCTGGTGTCCCTGCGCGACGTCGAGGGGCTCGAGGGCCTGACCTGGTCCGGCGGCGGGGACCTCGTGATCGGCGCCATGACGCGGCTCGTGACCCTCGAGCGCGACGAACGGGTGGGGCGCGCGCTGCCCATCCTGCGCCAGGCCGCGGCGTCCGTGGCCAGCCCGCAGATCCGCTCGCTCGCCACCCTGGGCGGCAACCTGTGCCAGCGCCCGCGCTGCTGGTACTACCGCAACGAGCACGCGCGCTGCCTGAAGAAGGGGGGCTCGGAGTGCTTCGCCTACGAGGGCCTCAACAAGTACAACGCGATCCTGGGCGCCGGTCCGAGCTGGATCGTGCATCCCTCGGACCTGGCGCCGGCGCTCGTGGCCCTGGGCGCCGAGGTGACCCTCGCGGGGCCGGCCGGCACGCGCACGCTGGCCCTCGAGGACTTCTACGTCCTGCCCTCGGAGGGCGACGTGCGGCGCGAGACGCGGCTCGCGCCGGGTGAGCTGTTGGTCTCGGTGCGCGTTCCCGCCCAACGCGCCGGGATGCGCTCGGTCTACCTCAAGGCCCGCGAGCGCGGCTCGTTCGACTTCGCGTTGTCCGCCGTGGCCCTGTGCCTGTGGCACTCGGGCGAGACGATCGAGGCGGCGCGCCTGGTGCTCGGCGGCGTGGCCCCCGTGCCGTGGCGCTGCGCGCGCACCGAGAAGCTGCTCGTCGGCCAGGCCATGGAGCGCGAGATCTGGGAGCGCGCCGCGGCGGATGCCCTGCGGGACGCCGAGCCGCTCGCGCACAACGGCTACAAGGTCCCCCTCACCCGCGGCCTGATCCTGAAGGCCCTGCGAGCCCTGGCCTGAACCCGGGAAGTGCCATGCCGACCACCGGATTCGAGATCAGCCCCTTCTGCGCCCACCTGTGCTCGAAGAAGGCGTACTTCCTCGAGCGCCCGCCCCAGGCGGCCGAAGACCTCTTCGACGCCAGCCGCTGGGTCTGGTGCCGCCGCACCATGGAGGCCGTCGGCCCCGACGACCGCCTGGCGAACCCCGAGGGTTGCCGCCGCGGGCGCGACTGCTTCGAACCCTACGGCGCCGAGCCGACCTTGCCGGAGGCCTGAACCCCATGATCGTCCCGAGCATCCCGCTGCTGTTCCTGGCCGTCCTCGCGCCGTCCGTGGCGCAGCCCCACGCGAGCCTGGCCGCGAGCGCCGTATGCGACGGCGCGGCCCGGGCGACGGCCCCCCGCGGGCTGTTCGTCGAGGCGCGCACGGCGAGCGTCTTCGCCGGGGCCTGCCACTACAACTCCGAGCTCGTGACCTCGGGCGCCGAGGCCCTGCTCGCCTGGCGCTTCGAGGGCGGCGAGCACGACGGCCTCGATCTCGCCGGGGCGAGCGTCGTGGCCCTGGTGGCCGGCGATCGCAACCTCGCGCTCGAGGGCGCCCGGATCGAGAGCGTGCTCTACGTCGACGGCCCGGACGCACCCACGCGCGCCGCCGCCGCGGCCCTGGTCCGCGCCCGCCACGGCGCGTCCCTCGGCCGGGTGCGCGCCCAGGAGCGCGGCGCGCTGCGCGTCGAACGCGCGGGCGAGTCCTACGCGGTCCACGTGCCCGGCGTCGCGCGTCTCGAGGGCCTGCTGATGCCCGATCGCGCGTGCTGCACGATGCCGCTGGCGCGCTGGTACGCGCCGCTCTCCGAGGTCGAATCCTCGGTCGTGGGCCGCTCGGCCCGCTTCGAGCACTCGGGCGGCCGCTGGCTCGGCCGCAGTTGGTCGCGCAGCGGCCACAACGACGCGCAGGTGGGCGCCTTCGCCTGGTAGGGGCTCGGGCCGCACCCCACGCTCGACGAAACGGTCCCGGTCGGCCCGCGCCGCCCGGGATCGTCGCGTCGAGGCGCATCGACTTGGAAGGTCAGTTGTTGCCGCCGTTCGAGGACGAGAGCAACCCGCCGTTGGTCTGCTCGCCCAGGGTGAAGGGCAGGGAGGAGGAGGAGAGGCGGCCGCGTTCCACGAGCACCGCCAGGAAGGCCGGGTCGACGACGGTGGTGGTGGGCGAGACCGCCACGCCGCCGTCGAGCAGGATCCAACCCGACTCCATCTGCGACATGCCGATGATCTCGTTCGGGTTCTGGTTCGTGAAGTTCTTGAGGAACGCGTTGCCGAAGGCCCCCGAGATCTCGAGCAGCGGCTTGCGCGCCCAGCAGCCGAAGCTGAACGAGCCCGAGAAGGCCTCCTCGTTGTCGTTGAAGATCAAGAAGTCGACGCTGGTCGAAAAGCGCGTGCCCGTCAGGCCGACGAAGACCAGGTCGGCGCCGAAGGACTGGTCGGCGGGGGCCGGGAACTGACCCAGGAAGCGCGGGATCGCGATGCGGTTCGGGGCCGCCTGGTACTCGATCCCGTTGAGGTCGCGGATGCCGTCGCCGTCGAGGTCGGTGTTCGTACCGGGCGCGGTCATGGCCTGGAAGACCATGGCGTTCATGCCGTACTCGGTGCTCTGCGTGCCGTCGAGGATCATCAGCGAGCCCGCCAGGTGGTTGTGGCTGACGGCGGTGCCGCCGATACGGGCGTAGGCGTAGCAGAATCCGCGTTGGGTCGAGGGGGCGTGGGCGCCGGTGACGACCGTCAGGGTGTCGTAGGGCGTGAGCAGCGCGTTCGCATCGGCCTTGAGGCAGGTCGTCTCGTCGACGTAGATGAAGTGCACGCCGATGTTGCCCGGCGCGCCGCTGGTGTTCGTGATCGTCAGGAAGGTCAGGCGTCCGGGCCGGGAGTCGATCTCGGGGAAGATCAGCAGGCTCCCCGGATCGTTGCGCCCGCCGCCGGGGGCGGCCTCCGCGGGGTGCGGCGCGGCGAGCGAGGCGCAGAGGAGCAGACACGGCAGGATCGATCGGGTGCGCATGGCGTTCTGGGTGTGCGGGGGAAGCGCGAGGTCGGAGGAGCACCACGAGCCTACCCGGGGCCAGCGCCTGGCGGGGGAGCGGGTTCCGCCCGGGCGTGGGCTCCGCTCCAGGGCCGGGACTTGGAACGGGCGCCGGGGCTTCCCAGGATGGGACGCGGCCCGCTCGCAGCCCGACTCGTACCAATGCCCTCCGAGACCGAAGACCCTCGAGATCCCGCCGACGGTCCTGTCCCGGGGCCCACCGCGCCGGGCGAGGGCGCGCGCCCGAAGTCGGGCGCGACGCAGCGCAGGAAGGCCGGAGCGCGCAAGTCGGTCGCCCGACGCCGGACCGGCGAGTCCCTGGCCGACGATCAGCTGCACGTCGTCCCCGTGCGCAACATGGTGCTCTTCCCGGGCGTCGTGTTGCCGCTGATGGTGGGGCGCGCGCGGTCGCTCGAGACCCTGCGCCGGGCCCGCGAGCAGGGACGGCCGGTGGGTCTGCTCCTGCAGCGCGACGAGTCGGCCGAGGCCCCGGGCCCCGAGGGCCTCTACTCGGTCGGCACCGTGGCCGAGATCGTGCAGGTGCTCTCGGGCGCGCCGCCCCAGGACCACGCGGTCTGCCGCGGCCTGGCGCGTTTCCGCGTGCTCGAGTACGTGCGCACCGAGCCCGTGCTCGTGGCGCGCATCGACCGCGTCGAGGAACCCGCGCACGAGGAGCCCGACAAGACGCTCAAGGCGCGCACCTTGGCTCTCCGGCAGCAGGCGCTCGAGGTGTTGGCGATGGTCTCGGGCGCGCCCGAGGACCTGGGCAACGCCGTGCAGGGGATGCGCTCACCCGGCATGTTGGCCGACCTCGTCGCGACCTTCCTCGAGGTCCCGGCGGGCGAGAAGCAGGAGGTGCTCGAGGCCTTCGACCTCGAGGGGCGGCTCGAGCTGGTGCTGGCCAAGCTCAGCCACGCGGCGCAGGTGCTGGAGCTCTCGCACAAGATCCGCAGCGAAGCCAAGGGCACCCTCGAGAAGGCCCAGCGCGAGTACCTCCTGCGCGAGCAGCAGCGCGCGATCGCGCGCGAGCTGGGCGAGGGCGACGAACGCGCGGCCGAGTTGGCGACCCTGCGCGAGGCCCTGGCCGCCGCGGGCATTCCGGCCGAGTCGCGCCGCGACATCGACAAGGAGCTGCGGCGCCTGGAGCGCATCCCCGAGGGCTCGATGGAGCTCTCGATGGTGCGCAGCTACCTCGAGTTCGTCAGCGAGCTGCCCTGGGACCGGCGCGGCGCGGAGGACCTCGACCTCCAGCGCGCGCGTGCGGTCCTGGACGCCGACCACTACGGCCTCGAGGACGTCAAGCGCCGGATCCTCGAGTTCCTCGCGGTGCGCAAGCTGCGGCCGGACGGCAAGAGCCCGAGCCTGTGCCTGGTGGGGCCCCCGGGGGTGGGCAAGACCTCCCTGGGCCAGTCGATCGCGCGCGCCATGGGGCGGCGCTTCGTGCGCCAGAGCCTGGGCGGCGTGCACGACGAGGCCGAGATCCGCGGCCACCGCCGCACGTACGTCGGCGCGTTGCCGGGCGCGATCCTCGAGGGCCTGCGCAAGGCTGGGACGAAGAACCCGGTCTTCATGCTCGACGAGATGGACAAGCTCGGGCGCGGGATCCACGGCGACCCGGCCGCGGCCCTGCTGGAGGTGCTCGACCCCGAGCAGAACTCCACCTTCCGGGACAACTACCTCAACCTGCCTTTCGACCTCTCGTCGGTGCTCTTCATCGGCACCGCGAACGTGCTCGATGCGGTGCCCGGGCCGCTGCGGGATCGTTTCGAGGTCATCCAACTCGCCGGCTACACCCGCGAGGAGAAGCTCGAGATCGCCCAGCGCTACCTGGTCGGCCGCCAACGCGAACAGGCCGGGCTCTCGGAGCGCCAGTTCGCGCTGGACCGCGCGGCGCTCGTGGAGCTGATCCGCGGCTACACGCGGGAAGCCGGCGTGCGCGAGCTCGAACGCAAGATCGGCGCCCTGGCGCGGCACGTGGCCACGCGCGTCGCCAGCGGCGAGCGTCGCGGTGCGCGGCTGCGCAAGGGCGATCTGGCGGCGATCCTTGGCCGGCCGCGCTTCGGCGGCGAGACGGCGGCGCGCACGGCGGTGCCGGGCGTCGCCACCGGGCTCGGCTGGACGCCGGTGGGCGGCGAGATCCTGTTCCTCGAGGCCACGGCAATGCCCGGCCGCGGGCGCCTGATCCTCACCGGGCACCTGGGCGACGTGATGCGCGAGAGCGGCCGCACGGCCATGTCGCTGCTGCGCACCCACGCGCGGTCCTGGGGGCTGGCGGACGAGGTCTTCGAGCGCCAGGACATCCACCTGCACATCCCCGCCGGGGCGATCCCCAAGGACGGGCCCAGCGCGGGCGTGGGCCTGTACACCGCGCTGGTCTCGCTGGTCACCGGCCGGCGGGTGCGCAGCGATCTCGCCATGACCGGCGAGATCAGCCTGCGCGGCCTGGTGTTGCCGGTGGGTGGCATCAAGGAGAAGGTCCTGGGGGCCCTCGCGGCCGGGATCCGCACGGTCCTCCTGCCCGAGCGCAACCGCCCCGACGCGGACGAGATCCCCGAGTCGGCGCGCGCGCAGCTCGAGATCCTGTTCGTCGACGATGTCGAGCAGGTGCTGCAGCACGCGCTGGTGCGCACGGGCGGCGCGGCGAGCACACGGGCCAAGGCGACGGAGCCGGCCACGTCGAAGGGCGCGCGGCGCCGCGAACGCACGCGGCGCGGGACGGGCTCCAAGGGCAAGTAGTCCTCGGTCCAGCAGAACTCCGCCGCGGTTCAGAAGGCCGAGCCGACGCTGAAGTGCAGGCGGTAGTCGTCCTCGCCGGGACCGGGGTCGGGGTTGACGCCCAGGTCCAGGCGGATCGGGCCGATCGGCAGCAGCCAGCGCAGGCCGGCGCCCACGGCGTAGCCCAGGCCCGAGAATCGCCCCCAGTCGTCGACCTGGGCGGCCACGTTGCCCGCGTCGGCGAAGAGGGCCGCCTGCCAAGAACGGGCAAAGCGGTAACGCAACTCGACGCTGAGCACGTTGAAGGCCTCTCCGCCGAGCGGCTCTCCGGCGGCGTCCTTGGGGCCGAGCTGGGATTCCTTGAACGAACGCACCGAGCTCTCGCCGCCGTTGAAGAAGCGTTCCTGGATCGGGATCGTGTCGGTGTCCCCCGCGGGGAAGATCAGGCCCGTGCGGTAGGCCCAGGCCAGCACCAGGGGGTCGGAGAGGGTGTGGTAGCGCGCCAGGGTGCCCAAGAGGCGCACGTAGTCGAGCTGCGAACCCAGCCACTCGTCGGACCACTCGGCCTTGATGCGCGCCAGGGTGCCGCTGCCCGGCCAGAACAGGCTGTCGCGGGTGTCGAAGAAGGGCGAGAGCGAGAGCACCGAGAGCAGGACGTCGTCGTCGGGCTCCAGGACGGCGTCGATGTCCCGCGCGGAGGACTGTCGGAACTCGTACCCCAGGGTCGCGCGCACGTGCCGGGAGAGCGGCCGCGTGAGCCGCCACTCGGTGCCGACGTCCTCGCGCACGAAGGACGGCTCGTCGCGCCGTCCGGCGAACAGGCGCCCGTCGAGCGCGAACTCGGAGCCGAAGAGCGCGGGCCAGAGGTACCCGACCTCGCCGCGCACGGCGCGTTGGGCCAGGGAGGCTTCGCTGCGGGCGGTCTGGCCGCGGCCGAGCACGTTGCGATCGGCCGCGCCGACCCGCAGGCGCAGGAGTTCGTACGAGCCGTAGCCCGGCTCGACGTACAGCTCGCGCGCGGGCAACTCCTCGACCACGACGCGCAGGTCGCGCGTCCGTTCCTGCGAATCCCCGTCCCCGTCCCCGTCCGCCGGGGGCTCGACGAGCTCCAGCTCGACGCGGCGGAAGAGGCCCGTGGCGAGCAGGCGCGAGAAGCTCTCGCGCTCCAGGCGGCGGGAGTAGAGATCCCCCGGTTCCAGGCGCAGGCGCGAGCGGACGAAGCTCGCGCGCGTGCGGCCCTGGCCCTCGAGGAGCACCTGGCCGATGCGCACCCGGGGTCCGGGCGCGACGACGAGGGTGGCGCGCAGCTCGCCGGCGGGGATGGCCGCGGCCTCCTCCGGCCCCAGGCGCAACTCGACCCGGGCCTCGGGGTGGCCGCGGTCCGCGTAGAGCTCGCGTAGGGCGGCGCGCAGCGCGTAGGCGCGGCGCGGATACCAGGGTTGTCCCACGTGCTCCGCCAGGGCCGCGCGGGCGTCCGCCAGCACCTCGGGCGCGACGCCCTCGAACTCGACGCCCGCGAGCATCGCGCGTGGGCCCTCGTTCACCGGGATCGCGAGGGTCACCCGCCCGCCGTCGGGGCTGAACTCCGCCTGCGGCGGCCCGACGCGCACGCGGTTGTAGCCCTGGGCGACGTAGAGCGCCTCGAGCTCGCCGAGCGCCGCGTTCACCTGGGCCTCGACGTACCAGGTCGTGGGGGAGCCGCGGCGCCAGAAGGAGGGCGCCCGCAGGATGAAGGCCCGCAGGCGCTCCTGCGCGAAGGCCCGCGCGCCGGGGAAGGAGAGCGCCGCGATCCGCGCCCTGGCGCCCTCCTGGATCTGGAAGGTGGCGCGCGGCCGCGGGCGGCCCTCGACCTCGAGGGCGTAGTCGACGGCGGCCCGCGGAAACCCCCGCGAGCGCAGGTGCTCCTCGAGGCGCCAGGCAGCGTCGTCGAGGGCCGTCTTCTGGAACCCTTCGGTCTCGAAGTTGCGCAGGTCCTCGCCCAGGACGGCCAGCAACTCGCCCTCGGAGTGCGCGCGCGCCCCCGACAGCACGAGCTCGATCTCGTCGGAGGGCCGATAGGTCCCCGCGCCGCGGCAGCCGCCGAGCCACACGAGCGCCACGAGGGCCAGGAACTGCACGGGGCGGGCCATCAGCGGAATCGGAACAGGAGCCGCAGCCCGTAGTTGAACTCGTCGTACACGTCGCGCTCGCCCCGCAGGTAGAGGGCGTCGTTCGAGCGCAGCACCTGGTCGGCGATGCGGAAGCTGGCCTCGACGGTCTCGCTGCCCTGGCGCGTCACGTCGCGGCCGGTCGTGATCTCCAGTCGGTCGAGCAGGCTCTCGTCGTCGTCGATCGACTCGTCGTCGAACCAACGCGTCAGGAAGTCCCGCGCCAGGAACATCACGAGCGAACGGCTGGCCCCGGCGACGCCCAGGGCCCCGGCTTCGTCGGGGGGCAGCTCGCCGGTCAGGACCAACATCAGGAGCGCGCGATCGGAGAGCGGCGGGCTCGAGCTCAGGATCACCTCGGGCGCATCGTAGGGACCCTGCACCGTGACCTGGATGTCGAAGCCGCGCAGGCGCATGCCGCCCTGCAAGGCGAGGCGCGGCACGAACGGATCCGCCTCCTCGAAGCGGATCACCCCCGACTCGAAACGCAGGGAACCCGAGGGCAGGTTGACGCGCGTGGGGTCGAGGAAGATCGAGCCCGTGAGGACGGGCACTTCGCCCGTGCCGCGCATGCGCAGGACCGGCCGCAGCCCGCCGCGCAGGGCGTTGTTCTCGATGCGGAACGGCCCGCGGCTCTTCACCGCGACGTCGAAGCGCAGGTCCGAGAGCGGGGCTTCGCGCAGGCTGAAGAGCTCGAGACCGCGCGCGCCCGCCGGGCGGCGGTCGCGTTCGAAGGACAGGAGGTCGAGGTTGCGCGCGAAGCGTCCCTCGCTGAGGGTCAGCGTGCCGCCCAGGCGCAGGCCGCTCTCGGGGAAACCCGTGAGGACGAGCTCGGCGTCGGCGCGCACCTGCAGGCCGCGCTCGCGCAGCAGGAGCAGGTTCTGGCCCGTGAGCGAGAGGTCGACCTCGTAGGGCGTGCCGGGCCCCTCGCTCCAGGCGCGCCCGAGCACGTCGACCCGCGCGCCGCCGAGTTCCCCTTGCAGCTCCTCGATCGCGACCTCACGCCGGTTGCCGCGCAGTCTCCCGCCCACGTTGCGCAGCGGCGGCAGGCCGGCGCCCAGGTTCACCTGCGCGCCGCTCAGCGTGAGCTCGCCCTCGGGCTCGAGCGCGCCGATGGGGCCCGCGGCCCGGCCCTCGAACGACACGCGCCCCGAACGCACGAGCTGGCGCTCGAGGCCCTGGGCCTCGAGCGCGCGCACGGGCTCGCCGACGTCGGCGACCAGGAGGCGCACGTGCCCGTCCACGAGCTCGCGCTCGAGCAGGGCGCGCGCTCCGCGCCGCAGCAGGTCGACGGCGTCGAGGGCCGGTCCGAGCCGGCCCGCGGCGCTGAGCTCGAAGCGCCCGGGGGCGATGAGCTCGAAACGGTCGGGTTCGTCCGCCGCGCCCTCGGGTCCCAGATCGAGGGCCACGCGGACGCGCGCGGGCTCGGCGAGCAGGTCGAACCGGCCCGCGCGCAGGGGCGCGAGCTGTCCATCGCCGCGCAGCCGCGCCGTGAGGGCGCGCCAGGTGCCCCCCAGCTCGAGGCGCGCGTCGAGGGCGCCGCCGGCCTCCAACCCGACGGCGGCGAGGAACGGCTCGAGACCGGCCAAGCCCCCGCCGAGCTCGAACGACGCGTCGAGGGTCCCCTCGGTCAGGGGCTCCGGCGCGAGGGGCTCGAGGGGCAGGTCGGCCCGCGCGCGCAGGGCTCCGTCGGGCCAGGCGACGAGCAGCGCACCGCCCGCGCGGCCCGCGCGCTGCGTCACGTCCCAGTCGAGCTCCAGGGGCGGACCGACCGCCAGATGCAGCCCGCGCAGGCGTCCCCGACCCTCGAGATCGAGCCCGGCCGCGCCGGTCTCGAGCGCGACCTGCGCGTCGAGGCGGCCGGGCAGGTGACCGGGGGGCAGGAAGGGGCCGGCGAGGGGTGTCAGGTCGAGGTCGTGGGCCGTCAGGCGGAACACGCCCGCATTCGCGTCGAGGCGGCCGTCGGCGCGCAGGCGACCCAACTCGCCCCCGAGCTCGAGGTCGTCGACGCGTAGCGCGCCCTGCTCGAGCACCAGCCGCGCGGGGGCCACGAGCTCGAGCCCGCCGCTCGGCGTGCGCGCCGAGAGCCGCGCGAGCGCGATGGCGTGGGGCTCGAGGCGGGCGTCGAGCTCGACCGCGCCGCCCAGCTCGAGCGAGCCGAAGTCGCCGCGCGCCTCCAGGGTCTCGAGCTCGAGCTGGCGGCCGTTCCCGGTGCCCACGAACGAGAGCCCGTTCCAGCCCAGCGCCGGGCCACCGAGCCCGGCGTCGAGCAGCAGCTCGCCGGAAAAGGCGCTGCGCAGGTTCGCCGCGGGCCCGTCCAGCGCGAGCCGCAGCGCGGCGCGGCCGGCGGGCAGGTCCGGGTGCAGGCGCGCGAGATCGAGGGCGTCGAGGTCGAGCGCCACGTCCCGCAGGTCGAGGGCGCCCGCGTCGAACCCGCCGCTGGGCGGCAGCGTGACCTCGCCGCGGAGCTCGATGCGGGCGGCCGGGGAACGGGCCAGGAAGCGTCGCACGTGGATCTCCCCGCGGCGCGCGTGGATGCCCAGGTCCAGCCGCCCCAGCCACAGGTCGGCGACGCGCAGCTCGGCGCCGTCGAGCTCCAGCTCGCCCGAGAGCCGGGGCCAGGTGCCGCGCAGGAGCAGGACACCCGACAGGCGCCCTTCGAGCGGGGCCTCGACCAGGGGCCCCAGCGCGCGGGCGAGGTCGGCGACGGAGAGCGAGAGGTCGAGGTCCAGCTCCGGCTCGGCGGGCCGCGTGAGGTCGATGCGTCCCGCTCCCATGCGCGCGCTCGCACCCGGCGCGTCCCAAGCCGCGCGGCGCACCTCGAGCCGCCCGCCCGAGAGGGTCGCCGCGAGCTCGATCCGCGGGCGCAGCTCCGGCGGGAGCTCGAGGGCCAGGCGCCCCAGGAGCTCGTCGGGCTCGGGGAGCTCGAGCTCGAGCTCGCCGCGCGCGCCGCGGAACCAGGTCAGGGCGTCGGGGGCCGAGAGCGCCAGCGCGAGGTCGCGCAGGTCCAGGCGGTTGGCGCCGCGGGTCGCGCGCAGCGTCCCCGCCTCCAGGCGCCCGGCGCCGAAACGCCCCTGGCCCTCGAGGGTGTCGAGCTCCGCCCCCGCGGCGCCGAGCCCGCGGCCGGCGAAGGCGAGCTCGCCCGTGAATCGGAGCCCATCGTCGAGCGGCACGCGCGCCTTCGCGTCGAGATCCAGGCGGCCGCTGGGGGACGGGAGGGACTCGGGGGTGAGGGGTGCGAGCTCGGCCAGGTCGAGGCCGCGGGCCGCGATGCGCGCCGCGAGCTCGCCCGCCCCTTGGCGTGCGCCCAGCTCGAGCTCGAGCCCGATCCGCGCGGATCCCGCGCCGAGGCGCAGGTCGAACTCGGCGTCGAGCTCGCCCCGCCCCAGGCGCGAGAGGTCGAGGCGCGAGGGCGCGAGGAGCTCGCGACCGTCGAGCACGAGCGAGTGCAGGCGCACGTGGGCCCCGTTCCAGGCGCAGCGCAACTCGCCGCGCCGCGCGCCGAGCTCGAGCCCCTCCGGTCCGCGCAGGGCGAGATCGCGCGCCGCCAGGCGACCCTCGCCGTCCGCGCGCACCGAGAGCGTCAGGGAGCGGGCCTCGAATCCCTGCTCCGCGCTCCAGCGCAGCCCGAAGGTCGCGTCCTGGACCTCGATGCGGGGGAGGTGCGCCGGGAGCTCGAAGCCCATCCCGACGGCGTCCCCGGGATCGTCGGCGTCCGCGCCTCGGGTGAGGTCCAGGCGCAGGTCGAGGCCCCGCAGGTGCGTGGCCCGCAGGGCGCCCCAGGGGTCCGCGCGCAGGAGCGCCAGGGGGGCCAGCTCGACCCGAGCTTCCTCGAGCGCGAGCGACTCGAGCGGGATCTCCCCGCTGGGGTCGGCGAGGCGCAGCTCGCGCACCTCGAAGCGGAACAGATGGGCGCGCTCGACGCGCAGCGCGAGCTCGAGCCCCGCGCGGGCCGCGAGCCCCGGCAGCAGGCGCTGGAGCGCGGTGGGTAGCCACAGGGCGTGGCTGAGCACCAGGCCCGCGATCAGGGCCAGCAGCCCCACCAGCCCGCGCCGGGTGAGGCGCCGGAGCCGCGAGCGGGGTCGTGGAGCGGATCCCGGGGCTGCGTTGCGAACGACGGGATCCACGGCCTGGTGCGGGGGCGACCCTGTCGCGGCCGGCGTTCGTGCGCACTCCTCGGGGAACGCGCCATCCGTTCGCCAGCCTGCGAGGGGGCGCCATCTTAGGCCGGGGCGCAGGTCGGGGCGAGGCGCGTCCGGGCCCACGCTTGACCTCGTCCGGGCGCGCGCGGACCCTCTGCGCGTGCACGCACGGCGAGTCCGCGGGTGGGATGGGGGCGCGGGGCGATGAACGCCGCCGCGGTCCGCGACTACGTGCTCGCCCGCGCGCTCGAGGAGGGGGACCCCGAGGGGCGCTTGCTCGAGCCCGCCGCGCGACGCCGCGCGGGGCAGGAGGCGCGCGCCCAGGGCGCCCAGGGCGGGGCCTTCCTCGCGCTGCGTGCGCGGATCCTGTGCCGCGAGGCGGGCGAGCTTCGCCCGCGCTTGGCGCTCGCCGGCCGCTCGGGCGGCGTGTGGCTTCCGCCGGCCTGGGCGCCGGCCCTGGTCGCGTTCGTGTTGGGCGCGGCCTTCGATCACCTGGGGGGCGGTCGCCGGGTGCACGTGCTCGCCTTCCCGCTGACGGGTCTGCTCGCCTGGAACCTCGCCGTCTACCTCGCGCTGGCCTTCGGCGCGCTCGCGCGCAGGCGCGGCCGGGGCCGGGATGGGCGGTCGGACGATCCCCCGAACGCGCCGCTGCACGCGCGCCTGCTAGCCCGGCTCGGCGAGCGCGCCCTGCGCGCCGCGCCCGCGGCGGCGGGCGACGCGGCGGCGAGCGAGGCGCGCGTGTTGGCGCGCTTCACGCGGGATTGGCTGGCCGCTTCCTGGCCCCTCGGCGCGGCGCGGGTGCGCGCGGCGCTGCACCTCTCGGCCCTGGGCTTCGCCCTGGGGGTGATCGCGAGCCTCTACCTGCGCGGGCTGGTGTTGGCCTTCGAGGCCACCTGGGAGAGCACCTTCCTCGACCCCGAGGGGGCGGGCGCGTTGCTCGGCGTGTTGCTCGGCCCGGCCGCGGCGCTCCTGGGCTTCGAGTTGCCGGATGCCGAGCACCTGGCGCGCCTGCGCGAGCACCCCGAGGGCGCGGCGCCCTGGATCCACCTGTGGGCCGTGAACCTCGCGGCCTGGGTGGTCCTGCCGCGCGCGATCCTGGCCGCCCTCGCCGCCCGTCGCGCGCGCCGGCTCGTGCAGGAGCTGCCCTTCGACTGGCGCTCCGATCCCTACGCCCTGCGGGTGAGCGCGCCGGAGCGCGGCGACGATCGGGAGGCGACGGTCTGGCCCTACTCCTTCCAGCCCTCGGCGCGCGCCCGCGGGGCGCTGGTCGAGCTGCTGCTGGAACTGTTGGGCAACCGCGCGCGGGTGCGCTTCGAGGAACCCCTGCCCTACGGCGGCAGCCTGCCGACGCCGGCGGCGGGCCCCACCGGCCACGCCTGTCGCGTGCTGCTCTTCAACCTCGCCCAGTCGCCCGAGCAGGAGGTGCACGGCCAACTGGTGGAGGAAGCCCGGCGCGGGGTCGAGGGCGGGGCGGGGGACGCGGCCCTGCTCGTGTGCGTCGACGAGGGGCCCTACGTCGAGCGCATGGGTTCCGATCGCCTGGCCGAGGAACGCGTCGAGGAGCGTCGGCGCAGTTGGCGCCGCACCGTGCGCGAGGCGGGCCTGCGGGCCGTGTTCGTGCGCCTCGAGGACTCCCGCGGGATGGCCGACCTGGAGGCCCTGCGGGGGGGCCTGTACCCTGAGCGCGCCGTGGGGGTCTTGGCGTGAACGTGCTCCAGCCGCGGACCCCCGTGGGTCGGCTGGCGCTGTGGGCGCTGGTCGTCGCCCTGGCCGCCTTGCCGCTCGCGTCGCGCCGGCCGTGGGCCGCTTGGCGTGCGGACCTCGGCCAGGAGGACGCGGGCCGACGGCTGCTCGCCGTGCGGGCCCTCGCCCGCGTGC
Organism: uncultured Planctomycetaceae bacterium; assembly: GCA_964394665.1. Classification (GTDB taxonomy): domain Bacteria; phylum Planctomycetota; class UBA1135; order UBA1135; genus CAYMYN01. Next base: position 22,356 of record CAYMYN010000031.1, on the reverse strand, counting down.
CCGACGGGGAGGTGCCCGGGACCTTGGGGGCGTTGGCGGGCGTCACCAAGGACTTCGACGCCGAGGTCGCCGCAGCCGCGGCGCGCAGCCTGGCGAGCCTCGCACCCCGGGGTGGGGAGGTGCTCGCGCGGGCCGTGGCCCGCGGGGACGGCGCCCGCGTCGACGAGGCCCTGGCCCTGCTCGGCCGCGGCGGGGCGGCCGTCGTCCCGACGGTGATCGAGGTCCTGTTGCGCTCGGAGGAACCGCGCGTGCGACTGCGCGCCCTGGAGGTCTTCGAGGCCCTCGGTGCCGACGCCCGCGCGGCCCTACCCGAGCTCGCGCGCCTCGACCGCGATCCCGATCCGGAGGTGCGCCGGCGCTCGCTGCGCACGCTGCAACGCGTCGACCCCGGGGGCATCGAGCTGTACCGCTTGGCGCAGCGCCTGACGCGCGACGGGGAAGAACGCGTCCGTCAGCGCGCTTGGCGCGTGCTGGCGATCCTGCCGCGCACCTTCGAACGCGCCCGCGATCCGCGCTACGCCGCCGAGCTCGAGGCCGCTTTCCTGCGCGAGCTGCCGGCCTTGCCCGAGCCGCTGCGCCAGGCCCTCGACGAGGGGCTCGGCCGGCCGCGTTGAGCGCTGTCCGCGCTGGGCCCGATCAGCGCGCGGGGAGCTCCAGGCGCCGGCACAGGTACTCGCCCAGCACCTCGCCCGCCACGCGGTTCCCCAGCGCGTTCCAGTGCGTGTCGCGCACGTGGTAGGTGCGGCGCGTGCCGGCGGCGTTGTCCTCGGCCGCGAGCAGGCGCTCGAGCGGATCGACGAGGTCGACGCCGTTCGCATCGCACCAGGCGCGCACCAACCGTTGGGGCCGGTAGCGTTCCATCTCGCGCCCGCTCCAGGCGGGGAGCACCTCGGCCCACAGCGCGTCGTTGACCTGGAACTCGTCGGGGATGAGCTGGATCACGAGCGGCGTGCGGCCCGCGATGCGCAGCATGCGGTCCAGGATCTCGGTCAGCGCGTCGTAGGGCGCGAGCCCCGCGTCGCACACGATCGCGCGGCCGCTCTCGATGCGCAGGAACTCCTCGTCGGAGAACATCGGGCGCTCGAGGCTGGGGTCGGCGGTGAAGGGGAAGGCCGCCCAGGCCTGCTCGGGCGTCTCGACGAGCTCGCCGCTGCCCGCAGCGCCCTGGGCGACGCCGATCGGCGCGCCCCCTTGGCGCTCGCGTTCCCGGGAGAGCGCGGCGAGGCGCCGCAGCAGCCGCGCGCCGACGACCCGGTCGGCGTCCAGCCACGCGCGCAGGCCCGGGACGTCCAGGGGTTGCGGCGAGCGGAAGCGCAGGTCGTTGCCGACGAACAGGTTCACGAGCACCAGGTCGGGCTGCATCGGCAGGGCTTCCTCCTGCAGCAAGAGCAGGTACTCCGGCGGGCCGATGCCCGGGGCGCCCATGTTGTAGACCTCGAGGTCCGCGCAGTGGCGCTCGGCGATGCTCGTGAAGTGCAGCGGCAGGGGCACGGTGCTGGTGCTGAACGAGTCGCCGATCGAGACGACCAGGCGCTGGCCCGCGGCGCGGCCGGTCCACTCGTACTCGTAGTCGCCGCGCGAGTTGACCGGGAAGCGGTACCTCGGCTCGCCGGGCACCAGCCGCCAGGCGTCGAGGAAGGCGCGCGCGTCGCTGCCGCCGGCCGCGAGCAAGGGATGCGGGCGCAACGCGCTCACGGCGCGCAGGGCGAGCTCGACGCCCAAGAGGCTGATCGCCAACGAGAAAGCGAGCGCGCCCAGCCCGCGCCGCAGCTTCCCGCGCGGCGGGCCGAGGCGGGCCAGGGCGAGCGCCCAGACCCCGAACACCCCGCCGCCCAACACCGCGGCGGCCAGCGCGCTTTCGAGCGCGAAGGGCTGCAAGGCCGTCAACGTCACCAGCGCCGTCGCCATGGTGACGATCAGGAGCGCGCGCGCGTGGGCGGCGCCGACGTACACGCGCGCGCCCCGCGCCGGCGGCAGGGCGAGGAGCGCCGCGCGCAGGGTCAGGGACCCCGCGGCGAGCGCGGCGGCGAGCAACGCCCAGAGCTTCCAGCCCCAGACCGGCGCGAGGCCGTCCCGCAGGGAGGCCAGCCCCGCGCTGGCCAGCAGGGTCGCGGCGGCGCCGAGCCCCAGGGCCGCGCTCCCCAGCAGTGCACCCAGGCGCTGGGCGAGGCCCCGCGCCGGGAGTTGGTCGGGCCCCGTCATGGGGCGCGATGGTAGTCCCCACCGGCGCGGGGTGCACGGCGCGGCGTGCTGGGCGGTGGAGTCGGGTTCCAACGCGGCTAGGATGGGCGCCCGATGGCTGCGGAACTCGGCGAGGGGGTGCAGGGAGCCCCCGATGGGGGCGCCGGGGGCCAGCGGCGGGACGGGCGCGCGCTGGGGCTCTCGTTGGTCTCGCACACCAACGTCGGCAAGACGACCCTGGCCCGCACGCTGCTGCGGCGCGACATCGGGGACGTGCTCGACCAGGCCCACGTGACCCTCGAGGACGGCCGGCACACCCTGGTCGAGACCCCGGCGGGCGAGCGCCTGGACCTGTGGGACACGCCCGGCTTCGGCGACTCGGCGCGCCTGGCCGCGCTGCTGCGCGAGCGGGAAGCACCCCTGGAGTGGATCCTCGCCCAGCAGCTCGATCCCCAGCGGGAGCGGCCCCTGTGGTGCAGCCAATCGGCGCTGCGCAACGTGCTCGAGCGCGCGGACGTCGTGCTCTACCTCGTGAACGCCAGTGAGCACCCGGCGGACGCCGGCTACGTGGCCCCGGAGATGGAGCTGCTCGAGCGCGCGGGGAGACCGGTGCTGCTCGTGCTCAACCAGACCGGTCCGCCGCGCGACGCCGAGGAACAACGCGCGGATGCGCGACGATGGCTGACGCACCTGGCGCGCTTCGAGGTCGTGCGCGACGCCCTCTCCCTGGACGCCTTCGCCCGCTGCTGGGTGCAGGAGGGCTTGGTGCTCGAGCGCGTGGCCGCGTTGCTGGCGCCCGAGCGCCGCGCGCTGGCCGAACGCCTGCTCGCGGCCTGGCGCGCGCGCCTGCTCGAGGTCTTCGAGGAGTCCCAGCGCGCGCTCGCGGCCGAGCTCGCGCGGGCCGCGCGCGACGACGAGCCGCTCGAGGAGGGCGGATTCGGCGTCGATCGGCGCAAGGCCATGGGCCTCCTGCGCGAGCGCATGGTGGAGGGCATGCAGGCCACCGTCACGCGCCTGATCGCCCTGCACGGGCTCGAGGGGCGCGCGGCGGTCGAGCTCGAGACGGCCACCCTCGACTTCGCCCAGACCGCCCGCGACCTCGACCCGCGCAAGGCCAGCCTGTGGGGCGCGATCGGCCTGGGCGTGGCCGGCGGCCTGGCGGGCGACGCGACCGCCGGCGGCCTGACCCTGGGCGGTGGGGCGTTGCTCGGGGGCATCCTCGGCGCGGCCGGCGGCCTGGGCGTCGCGCGCGCCTACCGCGTCGTGAAGGGCGAGGAGCGGCCGCGGGTGGCCTGGAGCGAGCCGCTGCTCGAACGCACCGCGCGCGAGCTGCTGCTGCGCTACCTGGCGGTCTCGCACCATGGCCGCGGGCGGGGCGTGTGGCGCGACCGCGAGCCCCCGCGCATCTGGCGCGACGCGCTCGAGCGCGCGCTCCTCGAGCGCCGCGAGACCCTGCGCGCGGCCCTGAGGTCGGCCCGCGGGTCCGAGTCCAGGCTGGCGGGCGGCGCCGGGGAGCTCGTCCAGGTGCTGCGCGGGGCGAGCCGCGCGGTGCTCGTCGGCCTCTATCCGGACTGCGCGGCCTGGCTGCGGCCCTGAGGCCCACGGGCCCCGGGGGCGAGGGGTGCGGGGGGCGTGGACCTCCCGAGAGCCCGGCCGAGCCCGATTCGCCGGGCCCCAGAGTGCCTCGCGGGATACATTTCCCTCACCATGTCCCGAGATCGCGTCACGCTCCGCACCCTGGGCGTCTCCCGCCGCGCCGCGGCCGGGGGGGCGCATCGGAGCTCGGTGGTCTCGCCCGTTGCGACCCACGAACCGGAGGGGCGGCCCGCACCGGCACGCGCCGGCTGAGGGCCAGGGGGGCAGGATGGGCGCGAACCGGGGGGCAAGCGTCGAACGGGCCGGGTGTCTGCTCTGCAGCGGGGCGGACGCGGCCCCGTACCGCCGCGGCATGTACCGCTGCGGCGAGCAGCGCTTCGACCTGGTGCGCTGCGGCTTCTGCGGGCTGGTCCACGTCGATCCGCTCCCGGATGGGGAGGCCCTGGCGCGCATGTACGCCGACCTGCGGTACTTCACCGACGGCTACAACCTGGGCGTCGAGACCGAGAGCTACTTCGAGCGCGGCCCGGAGCTGCTGGCGCAGTACGACGGCGAGGTCGCGCGTCTGGAGCGCGAGACCGGCGGCTTCGGGCGGCTGCTCGAGCTGGGCGCCGCCGGTGGGTTCTTCCTCGAGGCCGCGCGCCGGCGCGGTCATCGCGTGCAGGGCGTCGAGCTCTCGGCCCCGGCGGCGCGTTTCGCGCGCGAGGAGCTGGGCCTCGAGATCCACGTCGGACTGCTCGAGGACGCGCCCTACGCGCCGGCGACCTTCGACCTGGCGGTCGCGGACAACGTGCTCGAGCACACGCTCTCCCCGCGCGGGACCCTGCGCACCCTGCGGCGCTTGCTGGAGCCGGGGGGGCACCTGCTCGTGGTCGTGCCGAGCTACGTCAACTCGCCCTGGTTCCGCCTCCTGCTGGAGCTCGGGCGCCTGCTGCCGCGGCGATTCCTCGGTCCGGGGCTGCTGCGCATCCTCAAGCTCGGCCCGGAGGAGCACGCCGGTCGGCCCTATCACGTGGTCGAGTTCGACCGCCGTACCCTGCTGCGGCTGCTGCGCGAGACGGGCTTCGAGGTCGTGCACGTCGAGGGCTCGGTGCCGTTCCCGGCCGAGATCTTCAAGGGTCCGCTGACGCCGCGCACGGCGTTGCTGCGGACGGCTTTCCGCGCCCTGGATGCGCTGATGCGCCTGCGTCTGCTGCCGCCCGCGCGCCTGCGGGTGCTCGCGCGCCGGGCGTGAGGGCCGGTGCCCGGGGGCTTCAGTCCGCGAACCCTTCGAGGCCACGCAGGGCCTCGGCGCGCTCGGGCTCGGGCAGGGTCGCGGCGATCCACTCGCGGGCGCGGGGGGCGCCGTAGACGTGGCGCAGGCCCGCGCCATAGCCGCGCAGCACGCCGGGGAGCCACTCGGGCGCGATGCGCGCGCGCGCGGCGCCGGGGATCGCGGGCGGATCGCGCTCGTCGGCCAGGCCCCAGCCCAGGCCGAACGCGACCGCGCCGCGGGCCTCCTCGGCGAGCGACTCGAGGTGCTCGGCGACGCGCGCCGCGTCGGCCTCGATGCCGCGCCGCAGGAGCCGGCCGAAGACGAGGCCCAAGCCGCGCCCCAACCCATCCCGCGCCTCCGGCGGAGCCTCGCGCCACTGCCGGTGGGCGCGGGCGAGGATGAAGGGCACGCGATGGCTGGTCGGAGGATAGTCGGACGGTTGGGCCACGCCCTCGGCGACCAGGCGCGCGTAGGGGTGGGCGGGGGGCGCGAGCAGGGCTGCGAGGCTCTCGCGCAGGAACGGGTCCTCGCTCGAGCGGAAGGCGGCCTCGAAGCCCAGGTAGCTGCCCGCGCCGCGGGCCACGTCGACCCACACCTCGCGCGGCAGGCCCGCGAGCAACGCGTCGAGGTCGAGGCGGACCGGCGCGCCGCCGCTCGCCCGGCGCGCGCGCCGCAGCTCGGACCCCGCGCGCACGAAGCCGATCCCGGCGTAGGCCTGGTGCCGGGCCAGGGGCGGGAGGCCGTCGGCGAAGCGCACCTGCTCCGCCACGCTGAGCCCGTTCTTGTCCGTCACCAGTTGGCGCGCGAGTTGGGTGAAGTTCGGGCCGCTGTAGCGCGCGCCGATCCCGATCGCGCCGGGACTCGGCGCGAGGTAGGCCAGGTTCGCGGTCCCGCTGAGCAGCGCCGCGCCGAAGAGCATCCTGCCCAGGACGCGCCGCGCGCCGCCGGTCTCGACGAGCTGGGCGGAGATCGCCGCGATCAAGAGGCTGGCGAACAGGAAGGTGGGGAGGAAGTAGCGGTAGCCGCCGACGACCACGGGTGCGCCGGATCCTCCGTTGGCGAAGTTCGAGAGCCCGAAGGCCAGGGCGGTGAGCGGCAGCAGCAGCACGAAGGGCAGGAAACGGGCGCGCTCGAGGACCCGCAGCTCCTCGGTGCGCTCGCGCCGGCCGCGGGTCAGCGCGCTCGCCAGGTCCACCAGGGCCCGCGCCGCGCGCGGCAGGGCCAGCAGCCAGGCGATCGCGGCGGCGGCCAGCAGGGCGGCGGTGAAGGCCACGGCCGGGACGCCGAGCCAGTCCTCGAAGACCGGAGCGCGGGCCAGGTCGGTGGTCAGGAACTCGCGCGCGCGCTCGGCGACCCGGGTGAGGTCGAGGTGGCTCGAGTCGCCGAACTTGGCCTCGAGGAAGGACGCCCCCCGGCCCCCGGTGCCGAGGTTCACGAGCAGGAGGGGCGCGGCGCCGAGGGCCAGGGCCGGGACCGCCCAACGGGCGTCGTGGAGCGTCCCGCGCCAGCCGCGCACGACCAGGTGGACGAGCACGAGCAGCCCGACCGGCAGCAGCGCGCCGAGGAAGACGAAGATCGCCAGGCCGGACGTGAAGCCGCTCAGGCACGCCCAGGCGGCGCGCCGGCGCTCGGCGAGCAGGGCGCGCTGGGCGCAGACCATCGCCAGGGCGGTGAAGAAGAGGTTCTCGAAGTGGTTCCCCGAGGCCATCACCGAGTACTTGAAGAGCAGCGGCGCGGGCCCCACCGCCAGCAGCAGGGCGCCCAGGGTCGCGGCTCGGCGGGAGAACCCCAGGTGGAGCAGCGCATACCCGGCGACGACGAGCAGCAGGCCGAGGAGGGTCGGTACCAGCTTGAGGCTCAGGTAGGTCTCGCCGAACGCGGCGTAGAAGGGCAGCGCCAGGACGCCGGTGACGAGTTGGCCCGCCGCGTTGTCGTAGTGCAGGTGCAGCGGGATCTCGCTCCCCAGCCGGATCAGGGACGGCACGGTCCCCATCGGGTAGAGCTCGTAGTTCGGCATCGCCGTCTGATCGAACCCCAGGTGCAGCAGCGCCGCGCGCAGCAGCGCATAGAGCGCCAGCGCCGCGAGCAGGCCCGGATGCCAGCGCCGAAGGCCGCTCACAGCTTCCCCCGCAGGGCCAGGATGCGCAGCTTCAGGACGGCGACGTAGCCGCTCACGAGGGTGCGCAGGGTGAGGGTCGAGTCGCCCGCCGCGCGGTTCTTGAACTCGATCGGCAGCTCGGCGATCGGGATCCCGGCGCGCGCGGTCTTGAACAGCAGCTCCTGCACGATCGCCGGTCCGCGCGCGAACGTCTCGGCGACGGCGATGCGCTCCAGGGTCGAACGGCGCCAGACCCGGAAGCCGGAGTTGCAGTCGCGCACGCGCACCCCCAGCAGCAGGCGGATGTAGGCGTTCGCCGCCAGGGTCAACGCGCGCCGCAGCAGGCCGCGCTCGGCGTCGCGACCGCCCGGGACGCCGCGCGAGCCCAACACCAGCCCCACCGGGTCGGGGTGCTCGAGGCGCGCCACGAGGCCCGGGACGTAGCTCGGTTGGTGCGAGAAGTCGGCGTCCATCTCGACCACCACGTCGGCGCCCAGGCGCAGGGCTTCGAGGAACCCGTCGCGCCCGGCGCGCCCGCGCCCGCGGTCGCTCGTGCGGTGCAGGAGCGAGAGGCGCGGCTCGTCGCGGGCCGCCTCCGCCACCAGGCGCCAGGTCCCATCGGGCGAGTCGTCGTCGATCACCAGCACCCGGTACTGCGGACCCAGGGCGAGCAGCTCGCGCACCAGGGGCAGGATGTTGTCCGCCTCGTTGTAGGTGGGCAGGGTGCAGATCACCGTCGGCGTCCGGGATCCGTCACTCGGGGGCGTGGGCATGGGCGGGTGCGAGGGCCAGAGACCCTAACCTGCCCCCACGCGGGGCGGCAACCGGCCGCCCCGCGTCGCGCGTCGCCGGGCTCGCCGTGCTCCCGCGCCGAAGGATCGTGCGGGGGGCCCGGGCCGGCGCTACAAGCGGACCCATGGCGGCGGGCGGATGGATTCGCGGGCTGGCACGGCGCTTCGCGCTGGATCGGCCGCAGGCGCGCGCCTGGGCGCTCTACGACTGGGCCAACTCGGCCATGATCACCGTGGTCGTCACGGCGGTCTTCCCGATCTACTACGAGAGCGTCGTCGCGGGGGACCTGCCCCCGGGGGTCGGTGCGACCCGCTTCGCCTACGCGACCTCCCTGGGCATCCTGCTGGTCGCCCTGCTCTCGCCGTTCCTGGGCGCGCTGGCCGATCGCGTGCGCATCAAGAAGCTCCTGCTGGGGCTCTTCATGGGCCTGGGCGTGCTGGCCGTGGGAGCCCTGTTCGCGGTGCGCGAAGGGGACTGGTTCCTGGGCCTGGCGCTCTTCGTGCTCGCCAACGTCGGCGCGGGCGGGAGCTTCCACTTCTACGACGCGCTCCTGCCGCACGTCGCGCGGCGGGGCGAGCTCGACCTGCTCTCGACCAGCGGCTACGCCCTGGGTTACCTCGGCGGCGGGCTGCTGCTGGCGCTGGTGCTGGTGGTCATCGGAAACCCAGAGTGGTTCGGCCTGGCGGCGGGGACGCTCCCGGTGCGGGTGGGGTTCCTGCTCACGGCGGCCTGGTGGCTCGTCTTCTCCGTGCCGCTCTTCCTGCGCGTCTCCGAGCCCCCGGGGAGCGCCGCCTCGAGCGCGCCCCTCGCCGCGCGGCAGATCTGGGGCCTGGCCGTGGGGGGGCTGGCCGAAACCCTGCGCGACCTGCGTCGCCACCCCCAGGCCCTACGGCTGTTGATCGCCTTCCTGATCTACAACGACGGCATCGCGACCATCATCCGCATGGCGACGATCTACGGCGCGGTACTGAAGTTGGGGAGCGAGCAGATGATCCTGGCGATCCTCTTCGTCCAGTTCGCCGGCATCCCCTGCACCCTCGCCTTCGGGTTGCTCGCCGAGCGCCTGGGCACGAAGCGCTCGATCCTGCTGACGCTCGTGATCTACGCCGGGACGAGCCTGCTCGCCTGGCGCATGACGAGCATCGAGGAGTTCTGGTTGTTGGCGGGCCTGGTGGCGCTGGTGCAGGGCGGCGCCCAGGGGCTGTCGCGCTCGCTCTACGCCAGCCTGATCCCCGAGCAGCGCTCGGCGGAGTTCTTCAGCCTGTTCGCGGTGCTGAATCGATTCGCGGGAGTGCTCGGCGCGTACCTCTTCGCGCTCGTGCACCAGCACAGCGGCGACCCGCACGCCGCGATCCTGCCGGTCTTCGGCCTGTTCGTCCTGGGCGGGTTCTTGTTGACCCGCGTGGACGTCGAGGCGGGCCGCCGCCAGGTGCACCCTTGATGCACCCGGCGGCGGCCCGCGCGGAATGGCCTTGGGTCGGGATCAGGCCGGCTCGGCGGGGAGCTCCAGCTCCACCTCCGCCGCGAGCGGCGCGGGATCGCTGACGCGACGTTCGGGAACGCCGGCGGGCGGCGCGATGGGCTGGATGAGGAGGTCGGGGTCGGCCTCCTGGTACCGGCCCTCGAGGGCCCGCACCTCGCCCCGCACGCGGCCGATGGCGGCCTCGAGCTCGGTGAAGCGGTTGAGCAACTTGCGCGTCGAGCGCAGGGACTCGGCCAGTTGCGCGAGCTCGGCGCGATGCTCCTCGCGCACCAGGGCGATGCGCGCCTGGAGGCCGCGCACCAGGGCGTAGGCGTAGTCCTCGAAGATGCGCGCCCCGAGCCCCGCCAGCAGGGTGGGGAACACGCGCTGCTGGTAGCGGTCGAGGGCGGCCTGCATCGCGGCCTGGGCGGGCGGGCCCAGGCGCCGCGCCTTGTCGTCCTTGGAGACGCGCAGATTGGGCTTCTCGTCGGGGCCGAACAGGCGCCGGCGCACGCGCGCCTGGGAGCGCAACAGCAACCAGTCGAGCAGGGTCTTCTTGACCGGGATGGCGTCCAGATCCATCGGCGGCACCTCGACCTTGACCACCGCGGCGGGATCGGTCTGCTCGAGGGCCTGGCGGCCGAACTCGGAGACGCGGATCCCGACCGTCACGAGGTCCTTGGCCGTGTCCTCGGGGCACGAGATCGCGGCGCCACCCTCGGCGACCTGCTCGGCCAGCGCGGCGTGCACCGCCAGGGCGAGCTGACCTTGGGCGCGGGAGAGCAGCGGGCGCACGCCGTCGTGCTGCAGCGAGTACAGGCTCGCGTCGCCGCCGAACCAACGATCGAGCTCGGAGCGCTGCGCGCGCGCGAGCTCGGCCGAGACCTCCTGGGCGCGTTCGGAGGCGACGGCGCGCAGGCGCTCCTCGAGGGGCGCGAGCGTGCTGCGCCAATCGTGCTGCTCCAGGCGCGCCAGGGCCTCGATGCGCGCTTGGCAGCGGGCCTGTTGGTTCTCGAGACGCACCGCCTCGGCGCCGAGCTGGCCGATCGCGGGCGCGGAGCACACCTGCGCGCCCTCGTCGAGCAGGCCCTTGGCGCGGCGCAGGCTGTCGCCGAGGAAGGCCACCAGATAGTCGGTGCTGTTGAGGTAGTCGGTCAGGTCGGAGAGGAAGGTGTCGAAGTCCGCTTCGCCGCCGCGCGCCCAGACGCCCTGGGACTCGGTGTCCTGGGACGGCGCGCCGGGGCGCTGGCGCCCCAGGCGGCGGCTCGCGGCCCGCAGCAGGTCGCTGGGGTAGATGCGCAGGCGGCCCTCGTCGGCCGCCTGCTTGAGGGGCGCGCTCATGGCGAGCGTCTCGAAGGCTTGCACGACGCGGATCGGGTCGTCGCTCTCGAGGCTCGGCGCCAGGCTGCCGTCGGGGCGCAGGTCCTGCTTGGTGCTGTCGAGGTTGACGACGAGGAAGATGCGGCTGAAGTGCTCGAGCAGCTTCTGGAACTCGTCGAAGACCTGCTCGAGGAACAGGTTGTCGGTCTTGACCACGAAGATGGCGCAGGCGGCGGCGTTCTTGAACTCGCGCGTCATGCGGTCGTAGCCGAAGCGCATGCGGCTGTAGAGGCCGGGCGTGTCGACGATCACCGAGCCGGATTGGGCCAACTCGCCCGCGGGCACCTTGACGTCGATGCGGCGGATGGCCTCGGGGAAGTGCTGCGCGGGCTCGAAGTCCTGGCCGCGGGCCTCCAGCGCCCGGATCCGGGCGGCCAGATCGGCGTGGGCGCGTTCGATCTCGAGCCGCAGCGCGGCCGGGTCGTGGAGCAGGATCTGCTCGCCGTTGTAGCGCGTGAGGACGAACTCGCGCGCCTCGGCGTGCGAGACGTAGACCATGCACGGGTAGGCCGGCAGGCTGGTGACCTCGCTGACGTAGGCCGCGCTCATGGCGTTCATGAGCGTCGACTTGCCGCTCTTGAGCGGGCCGAAGATCAGGACGTAGGCCTGTTGCGCCGCGACCTTGTCGGCCAGCACGCCGATCTCGTGCTGGACGTCCAGCAGGCCGGGCAGGGTGGCCTGGGCGCAGGCGTGCGCGGGGGCTTCGGCGAGCAACTCGGTCGTGCGCCGGATCGGATCGAGCAGCGGGCGCACGGCTTGGTCGAACTCTTCACAGAACTGGCTCAGGAGGGTGCGCATGGGAAGGGGCCGACGGCGCGCAGGACCTGCTCGGAGGGGCGGCGCCGTCCTCCCGCGGAGGACCCTGGACCCGGACGCCGACCCGCCGACGCGCTCTCTCGCCGGCCGTTTCGGGAAGCTAGGAAGTGCGCCCGCGCGAGGCCAGCCAAAAGGTCGCCCGCGGCGGCCCAGCTCACGCTAGTCCGCCCGGGAACGGCACTTGGGTCGATCGTCGGGAGCCCGGGCGGGCGCCGCGCGGCGGGGGTCAGGGCCCGGCGTGGGGTTCGAGATCGACCTCGAGCACGGCGTGGCCGTCGAGCTCGAAGTGCTCGACCACGAGCTCGACCTCGCGTGGGCCGTCGAGCTCGAGCCGACCCTCCCCGCGCCGGGGCGCGTGCCAGGTCCAGTCCTCGAACACGACGCGCCCGTCGACGCTGACGCGCACGCCGTCGTCGGAGAGCACGCGCACGCGCCACGCGCCGCCCGGCAGGGCGAGGCGCGTGCGGGCCAGGGTGCCGAAGTGGTCCCGCGGGGGGGCGGGCCGCTCCTCGCCGGCGAGCAGCGGCAGGCCCCCGCCCCCGAACTGCAGGGAGAGCGCGCCGCGTCGTTCGACGACGATCGCGTCCGGGCCCTCGGCACCCTTGCGCCAGCCCTCGAGGTCTTCCCGGGGGTCGACGGGCGAGGGGAACACGCGCACCTCCCACAGGGCGTCGACGAGCGTCCCGCGGCCGACCATGCGTTGGCCAGCGCTGTCGACGACCAACGTGTAGGGCCGGACGCCGGCCTCGGCGGCGCGCACGCGCAGGGAGAGGATGCCGCTGGCGTTGCGCTCGCGATCGAGCTCGAGCCCTTCTCCGTCGAGTTGCAGGCGGGCCTCGGGCGGTGCCCCGAGCAGCTCCCAGCGGTGCGCGGCGCCTTCGATCGCCACGCGCCGCAGCAACGGTCCGCGGTGATCCCAGGGACCCCACTCGGTGAGGACGATGTTGTGCCGGCCCCGCAGGGCGCTGCGCGCGCCCACCGGGCGCGTCTCGCCCAGGACCTGGAGCCAGGGCTCGGTCCGCCAGGCGAGGTCCGTGGGCCGGGCCTCGGAGCGGACCTCGGATTCGTGGGCCTCGAGCTCCCGGTCGACCTTCTCGAAGGAGTTGCCGGCGAGCGTGGTGTCGTGCGCCGCGCGCAGGTGGATCCCGAGGGTGTCGCCGCGGAAGCGGTTCTCGAGGACGTGATTGGCGCGCGTGTCGTGGCCGTTGGCCTGGCTCCAGGGGAGGCGCGCCAGGTGTTCGTCGGGGTCCCACCACAGGTGCACGCCGACCGCGTTCTCGCGGAAGGTGTTGCGGCGCACCCACAGCTCCTGGGCGTGCTCGCAGTTGACCGCGCCCCGCTCGAGGCCGTAGCCCGCGTCCCCGTTGGCGACGAACTCGTTGTCCTCGATCAACGTCTCGCGCGCGTAGCCGCCCCAGATGCCGCAGATGGCGTTGCCGTGGAAGCGGTTGCCGCGGATCACGTTGCCGAAGCTGAAGGTCATCTCCAGGCCGTGGGCCGGGGCGTAGGAGAGGTCGTTGCCGAGGAAGAGGTTGTCGTTGCAGCCGGCGCGCGCGTGGTCGAAGCCCTCGGGGGTGGGGCCGTCCCCCAGCGCTTCCTTGCCGGCGAAGCCGAAGATGCCGTCGCCGCCGTGGGTGATCGAGTTCTCCGCGATCACGTTGCGCGAGCACTGCTCGAACATCAGCAACCCCGCCGAGTCCTGACCGCGGTTGTAGACGCCGTGGCTGTAGCCGCGCACGCAGAAGTCCAGGGCGTTGCGGCTGACGAGCGAGTCGCTCGTGCGCCACAGGGCGATCCCCCAGCCGGAGAGGAACGAGAAGTCGTTGTCGTAGACGCGCGCGGCGCTGCAGCGCTCCAGGATCAGGCCGTTCTGGGTGCGGCGCGCGCGCGAGCGGCGCACGACGACTCCGTCGCTGCCCTCGATGGCGATCCCCGCGCCGTAGCGGCGGCGCCACTCGCCGCCGTCGTTCTCGTGCGGCCAGAGCCAGTCGGAGGAGTCCTCGGCCTGGGGCGTGGAGCGCAGGCGTTGGGCGAAGTTCCCCGACACGTCCGCGCCCTCGATCGAGAGCCGATCGGCCCGCTCGGCCCGGATGCCGACCCGGAAGCCGGCCACCCGCGCGCCGACGAGCTCGACGTCGCGCACGCCCTCGATGCGGATCCCGATGCCCTCGAGCCCGTCGAGGGGCGCGTCGGCGGGCGCCCCGCGCAGGATCGATCCGGGGGCGAACTCGATCCGCACCCCGTCGGCGACGACGTGCAGGACTCCGTCGCCGTTCGTGTCCCGCACGACGGTCCCCGGCGCGATCACGATGCGGCAGGAGCGCTCGATGCGCACGTCGTCGCCCTCGACCCGCAGCTCCGGCAAGTCCGGCGTGGGCGGGACGGGCGGCGCGAGCGGCGCGGCGGGGTCCTGCCCGAGGGTCAGGACGGCGAGGCAGAGGGGGAACCACATGGGGCGAGGATTCTATCCTCGACCCGCCCGCGCCGCGCGGGGATCAGGGGCCCTCGGTCCCCGCCGTGCCGCGGCCCAGCACGCGGCCGAGGTTGCGCGTCAGGCCCACCAGCAGCAGCACGTCGGGGGCGTCGTGGGTCAGGCCGACCGACAGGCCCAGGTCGAGGTACATCCAGGGGGCGTAGCGGAAGGCGCCGCCGACGGTCAGGAAGATCGACTCGAGGTCGTTCTCGGGTTGGAAGACGCCCGCGACCTCGCCGAAGCCGAGCATGCGCCGCGTGAGGTCGGTCCGCACCATGCCCGCCAGCGCCAGCTCGAGGTCCTGCCCGACGCCGGCGGGCTCGGAGACGAGGCCCGCTTGATAGAAGAGCGTGAAGGCCGTGCGGTCGATGGTGCGCGTGTGGATCCCGGCGGCGAAGAAGTCGATCTCGCCGCTGCCCAGGCCCCGGCTCTCGCTCGCCGCCGGCAGCTTGGTGGAGAGCTGGAAGGCGGTCCCAACCGTCTCGTAGGTCTCGTCCCATAGGCGGTGGCGCAGGCCGATGGTGACGTCCCCGATGCCGTCCTCGCCGTCGACCGAGCGCAGCACCCCCAGGCCCCCGAACAGTTCGGTGCGCGGCCCGAGGCCGAGCTTGAGCCCCAGGGGCAGGTCGATGTCCCGCCCCGGCGAGCGCGGGTCGGCGCTCACGCCGAACTCGACCTCGAGCACGTCCTCGGGGGTCGTCGCGGTGTCGTTCGCGAAGGTCGGACGCTGGGGCTGCACGTGCCGATCGCGGGGCGGCGCGCCGCAGGCGCCGAGGGTCGCGAGCAGCAGCAGCGCGGGAGCGAGCGGGCGGA
>CAYMYN010000031.1:0-7480 GCA_964394665.1 uncultured Planctomycetaceae bacterium | reverse complement strand
GGCGCCATGTGGAACAAACTAGTGAGCCGGCGGGGTCCCATCCAGCTCCGAAGGCGCGTCGCGCTCAAGGCTCCAGCCAGCGCAGGGCGGCGAGCCAGCCGACGCGTGCGCACCAGGCCATGTTGTGGGGCTCGAGGTCGGTGGTGAGCTCGGGCAGGTCGCCGGCGGAGTGGTAGTAGACGTCGTAGTCGACGTAGACCTCGTCCCGCTCGCTCCAGGACTCGCCGGGCATGTCGGGCGTGCGCGGGTGTTGGGCCGGTTGGTCCCAGGCCGAGGTGAACAGGGTCAGGGCCGGGATGCCGTGCTCGCGGAAATGGAACGAGCTGCTGAAGACGTAGCTGTCGGTGCCGCCCAGGCTCTTGTTGGTCGCCCAGCGGGGCGGGAAGCCCTCGACCCCGGCGTGGTCGGCGAGCACGGCCGCGAGGGTGCGCACCAGCTCGCGATTGGCGGGCACGTCGTCCGGCTCGACGTTGAGTTGCTCGCTGCTCGAGCCGAAACCGGCCTGGTCGTAGTTGAGCACGCCCAAGCAGGGACCCTCGAGCTCGGCCACGCTCTTGAGGTAGTGGCGACTCGAGTGGATCTCCTTGCCCCAGATCGCGAAGCGCACCTCGACCGGGGGCCTGGGCAGCGCGCCGATGCGGATCGCGTGGGTCCAGGCGCGGGCGATCTCGTACAGGATCGCCTCGCCGCTGCCGTTGTCGTTGGCGCCCGGCCCGCCAGCGTCCGAGTCGCCGTGGGCGCAGAAGAGCAGGAAGCCGGGCCGCGTATCGGCGCGGGGCGCGAGCCGGGCTTCGACCGTCAGCGGCTGCGCGCGGAAGTTGCGCGCCACCAGCTCCACGTCGATCTCGATGCGCCGGCCGGCGGCCAGCCGTTCCTCGAGCCACTCGCCCTCGTCGCGCGCGAGCCCGAAGGTCGCGAAGGGGTTGTCGTCCGCGGCCGGGAGGTGCTCGATGCGCGGGAAGCCCTCGCCCGCGGTGACGTGACCGGCGACGAGCACGAGGGCGGCGGTGGTCTGGCCCGCGCGCCGTCCGCGGGGCGCGCGGCCGGTGAGCCAGGCGCCGCCCTCGCGCGGCTCGCGCGAGAGTTCGAAGCGCCCCGTGAGCGAGGGCGAGAAGCCGTAGGGCCAGGCGCGCGCGAGCTCGAGCACCTCCGTCGCGCCGCCTTCCTCGAGCGGTAGGGCGCGCGCCGCGAGGGACCAGGGATCCTGCTCGTGCGCCCAGGTAGGGGGATCCTCGATCACGCGCGTCGCGAGCCCGAGCTCGCCGAAGGTCGCCCGGAGGTGCTCGCTGGCCCGCGCGCCCGAGGCGGTGCCGCCCATGCGCGGGCCGAGGGCCACCAGGTCGCGCACGTCGGCCGCCGCGCGCCGCGCGTCGACCAGGGTCGCCAGGGCGCGCTCGAGGGGCACCCGCTGGGTCGCGTCCCGCGGGTAGAGGGGCGCAGGGGGGGCGAGGGCCCGCGTCGTCTCGCCGGGGTGGGGCGCGTCCTGGGACGGCGGGCCCGCGGGCGCGGCCAGGGGCACCGACAGGAGCAGCAGCAGCGGGATGGGGCGCTTCATCGTCGACGGGCAGCGGGAGCGGAGGGGGAGGGAGTTCTACCCGATCCCGTCGCGCGCGCCGATCGGGAGGTGCCGACGGCCCGCGCCCCCGGCGATCCCCGGGGCGAGTGGCGGTACCATCCGGCGATGGACGCGCAAGGCGAAGGCGGGACCTTCAAGAGCTTCGGCGATCTCCTGCGCTCCCGGGGGGGCGGGGAACCGCCCGGCCCGCCTGCGGACGAAGGCCGGCGTGAGCGGGGCTGGACCCTCGAGACCGGCGAGGGCGCCGTGCCTGCCGAGCGCCTGGCGGAGCTCACCGACCTCGCCCCCGGTGCCCGCGAGCGCGTCGACGCGCGCCCGCAGGGCTTCGGGCCCATGGCCCACGGGCCGGCCGTCTACGCGGACACCGAGTCGGAGGAGATGGAGCTCCTGCACTCCTTCCGCATCCGCACGGTGTTCCCCGAGGACGTCGCGAGCGAGATGGCGCGCCTGCCCGCCGACCCGGGCGAGGAGGACTTCGCCGGGCGCGTCGACCTGCGCGGGCGCACGATCTTCACGGTCGATGGCGAGGACGCCAAGGACTACGACGACGCGATCGAGATCCGCGCGCTCCCCGATGGCGGCGACGAGATCGGGGTGCACATCGCCGACGTGGCGCACTACGTCCGCCCCGATACGGCCCTCGACGCCGAGGCCCTGGCGCGCGGGACGAGCGTGTACCTCGCCGACCAGGTCGTGCCGATGCTGCCCGAGGAGCTCTCCAACGGCTTGTGTTCGCTCGTCCCGGACCGGCCGCGCCTCGCCTACTCGGTCTACATCACCTACGACGCCCGCGGCCGGCGCACCGACTCGCGCGTCCACAAGAGCGTCATCCAGAGCGTCAAGCGCAACACCTACAAGGCCGTCCAGGAGCTGCTGGACGGCGCCGACACGCCCGCGGCGCGGGAGATCGCGCACCTCGCCGAGCCCCTTCGACGATTCGAGCGCTGGGCGCGCAAACAACAGAAGCTGCGCGAGTCGGCCGGCGCGATGCGCATCCAGAGCACCGAGCGCAAGCTCGAGTTCGACGCCCAGGGGCGGGTCGAACGCGTGGTCGACGCGCCGCGCTACTTCTCGATGAGCCTGATCGAGGAGACCGCGCTGGCCGCGAACCAGGCGGTCGGGGACCTCTTCCGGCGCCACGGGCTGCCGACGATCTACCGCGTACACCCGGAGAAGGACCCGGAGGAGATCGCGGCCGTGGCCGCGCAGCTCGCCGAGCACGGCCTGCGCGTGCCCGACAAGGACCGCCTGAGCGGGCGCGACATCGCGCAGCTCATCCGCGCCGCGCGCCGGCGCCCCAACGCCGAGGCTCTGATCCAACGCATCATGGGGCTGGTCGAACGCGCGCTGTACGCCGTGCACGACCACCAGGACGTGGCCACGCACTTCGGGCTGGCCAAGGAGGCCTACCTGCACTTCACCTCGCCCATCCGGCGCTACCCCGACCTGGTCGTGCACCGCTGGTTGTGGGCGGTCGAGAGCCGCGGCGACGAGGCGGCCGCCGAGCTGCGCGCCGACGCGCTCGTGCAGGACCTCAACGACGTCGCGGCGCACTGCTCGGTGCGCGGGGAGATGGCCGACATGGCCTCGCGGTCGGTGTTCGACCTCAAGATCTGCCAGTACATGGAGCCGCACATCGGCGAGAAACTCGACGCCCAGATTCACCGCGTCACCCGCGGCGGCCTCGACGTGCGCTTGAACGACTACAACGTCAACGCCTTCTTGCCCATGCGCGAGCTGGGCGAGCGCCCGCGGCTCGAAGGGCCGACGCTGACCGTCCGACGCGGTCGCCAGTACCTCTCCTTCTCCGAGGGCGGCCCGATCCAGGTGCGCTTGAAGGACGTCGACTTCCTGCGCCTGCAGGTGCTGCTCGAGCTGCCCTGAGGGCCGCGCGCCGCCCAGCCGGTGGGGGGGCAGCACCTTCCGGCCCAGGTTCGGGATGTCGGCGGTGCGCCTGGACCGCTGCGCTCGTGCCCCGGGCCTGGAGAGGTCGATGTCCCCACCCGTCCGTCCGGCCGAACCCACTCCGTCCGATCCATCATGCTCAAGCCGTTCCTGGCCCTCTCCGCCGCCAGCCTGACGCTGGTCCTCGCCGCCTCGTGGTGGTGGCCGGCCGCCCTGTGGGCGCTGTGCCTGTGGCTGCCGCTCTTCGCCGTGGGCGTCCTCGACGCCTTGCAGACCCGCCAGGCGGTGCGCCGCAACTACCCGCTGATCGGGCACGGCCGCTACCTGCTCGAGGCGCTGCGACCGGAGATCAACCAGTACTTCGTCGAGTCGAACACCGACGGGGCGCCCTTCAACCGCGAGCAGCGCTCGCTCGTCTACCAGCGCGCCAAGGGCGAGCTCGACACCGTGCCCTTCGGCACCCAGAAGGACGTCTACGCCCCGGGCTACGAGTGGATCGCGCACTCCATCGCCGCGCGCCACGCGCCGCCCGAGCCGCGGATCCTGATCGGCGCGCAGACCTGCGAACGCCCCTACGAGGCCTCGCTCCTGAACGTCGGCGCGATGAGCTTCGGCGCGCTCAGCGCCAATGCCGTGCTGGCGCTCTCCAAGGGAGCGCGGCTCGGGGACTTCGCGGTCTCGACCGGCGAAGGGGGGCTCTCGCCCTACCACCTCGAGGGTGGAGGCGATCTCGTCTGGCAGCTCGGTACGGGCTACTTCGGTGCCCGCGACGCCGGGGGTCGCTTCGATCGCGATCGCTTCGCCGAACGCGCGGCGCACGAACGGGTGCGCATGATCGAGCTCAAACTCTCCCAGGGCGCGAAGCCCGGTCACGGGGGCATCCTGCCGGCGGCCAAGCTCACGCCCGAGATCGCGGCCATGCGCGGCGTGCCGCTGGGCCGGGACGTGCTCTCGCCGCCCAGCCACAGCGCGTTCTCCACGCCGCTCGAGCTGGTGCGCTTCGTCGCCGAGTTGCGTCGCCTGGCGGGGGGCAAGCCCGTGGGCATCAAGCTCTGCGTGGGCGACCCCAAGGAGTTCCTCGCGCTGTGCAAGGCCATGGTCGAGACCGGCGAGCACCCCGACTACATCGCCGTCGACGGCGGCGAGGGCGGGACCGGCGCCGCGCCGCTCGAGTTCTCCAACGCGGTCGGGATGCCCCTGGTCGAGGGCTTGGTCCTGGTGCGCGACGCGTTGGTGGGTTTCGGCCTGCGCGAGCGCGTGCGCATCGTGGCGGCGGGGAAGATCGTGACCGGCTTCCACATGGCCTCGCACCTGGCATTGGGCGCCGACCTCTTCTACTCGGCCCGCGGCATGATGCTGGCCCTGGGCTGCATCCAGGCGCGGCGCTGCAACTCGAACGCGTGCCCGGTCGGAGTGGCGACCCAGGACCCGGGCTTGATGCGCGGGCTGGTGGTCGAGCCCAAGGCCGAGCGGGTGCGGCGCTTCCAGCGCCAGACCGTCGCGAGCCTGCTCGAGATCCTGGGAGCGGCCGGCCTGTCCCACCCCGAGGAGCTGCGCCCCTGGCACATCCAGCGCCGAGGCCACGACGGCGCGGTGCGATCCTTCGCCGAGCTCTACCCGGCCCTGGAGCCCGGGTCCTTGCTGCGCGAGCCGATCCCAGCGGCCTTCGAGCGCTTCTGGCGCGCCGCCCGCAGCGATCGATTCGGCGCCCCCGGTGGGCTCTCACCCGAGGTCCCGGCGGCCTTGCCCGCGGGCTCCGCGGTGGCCATGGAGGCGCACGCGGGCCTCGGCGCTTGAAGGCCGGCGCGCGCGGAGCCTACAACGGGGGATCTCATCGACCCCGCTCACCGGCCCCAAGGCCTGGACCCAAACCTCACCGCCATGACCTTCACCCTCCCCGCGCTCCCGTTCTCGAACGACGCCCTCAGCCCGCACATGTCGAGCGAGACCTTCGAGTACCACCACGGCAAGCACCACAAGACCTACGTGGACAAGCTCAACGGCCTCGTGCAGGGCACCGCGTGGGAGGGCAAGTCGCTCGACGACATCGTGCGTCAGTCCGAGGGCGGCGTGTTCAACAACGGCGCGCAGCACTGGAACCACTCGTTCTTCTGGAACTGCCTCTCGCCCGAGGGCGGGGGCAAGCCCAGCGGAGCGCTGGCCGCCGCGATCGACGCGCAGTGGGGCTCCTTCGACAAGTTCCAGGCGGAGTTCACCGACAAGGCCGTGACGCTCTTCGGCTCGGGCTGGGCCTGGCTCGTGAAGAGCGGATCGGGTCTCGCCATCGTGCAGACGAGCAACGCCGGGAATCCGCTGCGGGACGGCCACCGTCCGCTCCTGACCGCGGACGTCTGGGAGCACGCGTACTACATCGACTACCGCAACGCGCGTCCGAAGTTCCTCGAGGCGTTCTGGAAGCTCGCCAACTGGAAGTTCGCGGGCGAGCAGTTCGCGAAGTGACCCGCGCGGCAGCGCGCGACGAGGGATCGACAGGGCGGGCCGGGCTCACCGACACGGTGGGTCCGGCCCGCCCCTTCGCGCTCGAACCTTCGGAGCGAGGGCATGCTCCCGGGCCGGGGGAACTCGCGGGCGAGCGCGGGGCCGGGGCTACGCTGGGGTCATGAGCAACCTGCCCCATCTCTCGCGCGCCGCGTTGCGGGAACTCGACCGCCTGGCGGTCGAGGAGCTGTTCCTCCCCAGCGTGGTGCTGATGGAGAACGCCGGGCGCGGCGCGGCCGAGGCGCTGCTCACGCGTCCCTGGTCGCCGCTCGCGGTCCAGCACGGCACGGGGCTGGAGACGCTCGTGCTGTGCGGCGCGGGCAACAACGCGGGCGATGGCTACGTCGTCGCACGGCATCTGCACAACGCCGGGCGCAAGGTCGCGCTGGTCGAGACCGCGGAGCCCGAGCGCCTGAGCGCCGACGCGCGCGTGTTCCGGCGGGTGTGCGTGGCCCTGGGCATCGAGCGTGTCGCGCTCGACGGCGAGACGGCGTGGATCGCCCTCGCGCCGCGCTTTCGCGCGGCGGCGGTGTGGGTGGATGCCCTGCTCGGGACGGGCGCGCGGGGCGAACCGCGGGCACCGTTGGACCGCTGGATCGAGCGTCTGAACGCAATCCATACAGAGCGTCGGGGCGGCGCTGGATCGATCTGGGTCGCGCTCGATCTGCCTTCCGGTCTCGATGCCGACAGCGGTGAACCCGCGCGCGCGACGGTGCGCGCAAACCATACGCTTACATTCGCCGCGCCCAAGCTCGGGTTCCTCGCGCCGTCCGCCGCGCAGTGCACAGGAGACGTCGAAGTCCTGGGCATCGGAACGCCCGAGTCCCTCGTCTGGAGGGCGCTACGCGCGTTCCCGAGCCCGACTCCCTGACGCGTTCGTCATCCCAGCGCGTCCTGCGCCGCGCACAGCTTGTCTCGTTCCGAGAGTTCGGAGCACGAGCGCGCGCGGAGGATCGCGAGCGTCGCGAGCGCAGGATCACGCCCACCGGGCTACCCTTCGTCACGCGGAACGATCGCTGCGCTGGATGGAACCCGAAGCGTGTGGCGATCGTCCTTGCACGGACGTCCGTCGTCGACCGTCGATGAGTGTTCCCTCACACAGTTCGCAGCGAGGAAAACCTTTGGCGGTCTCCGCGACCCGCCCTTATAACCAGGCCTCAGGTTCTCTCCTTTTCCGAGTACTTTTCAGGAGTTTGTCCATGCTTCGTTCCTCTCTCTACGCGGCTGGGGCCCTCCTTCTGAGCGCAAGCGCTTTCGCCCAGAGCGACGCTTCCTCGAAGATCCAGCCCATCACGACCCAGGTCAAGAACGGTGGTACCTACCACGCCGCGACCAAGACCTGGACCCGCAACGCCACCCCGACCGCCAACCTCAGCGGCTTGGTGCTGTACGACAACACCTGCACCGTCGGCTTCTTCATCGGCCTGTCGGCCGGTGAGTCGCTGAACGACAGCGGCCGCCTGCCCAGCACGACCTCGCCCGCCAGCTCGACCTCGGTCG
>CAYMYN010000030.1:0-50643 GCA_964394665.1 uncultured Planctomycetaceae bacterium | reverse complement strand
CGCCGCCGCGGCCGTCGCCGCGCTCGTCCCCGCGCGGAAGGCGCAGATGGAAACGGGCGCCGCCCCGGGGCGCGCTCTCGACCCGGATCGCGCCGCCCTGGGCGCCGACCGCGCTGCGCGCCAGGGCCAGACCGAGGCCGTAGCCGACGCGCCGGCCATCGAGGGGCGCGGAGCGGTAGAAGGGCTCGAAGACGCGTTCGCGCTGGTCTTCGGGCACGCCCGGGCCCTCGTCGTCCACCCACACCTCGAGCGCATCCCGTTCCCCCCGCAGGTGGACGGCGACCGTGCCTGCGGGCGGCGACCACTGGATGGCGTTGTCGACCACGTTCTCGACGGCCAGGAGCAGGGCCTCGCGGTCGCCGCGGATCCACAGGTCGCCCGAGGTCTCGACCTCGAGCGTGACGCCGCGGCGCCGCGCGCGCTCCCGTTGGCGCTCGAGGCGCAGGCGGAACTCGTCCCCCAGGTCGAAGCGCGTCCCCGCGGAGGCTTGGCGCGAGCCGGGCGCCGCGCACAGGAGCACCAGGTTGTCCACCACGCGGCCCAGCTCGCGCAGGTCCTCGAGATGGCTGGTGAGCACCTCGCGATACTCGTCCCCGCTGCGCTCGCGCAGGAGGGCCACTTCGGTCTCGCCCAGGAGGTTCTGGATCGGCGAGCGCAGGTCGTGGGCCATGCCGACGGTCAGGAGCCGGGCGCGTTCGCCCTCGCGGCGGATCTGGGCCAGCATCGCGTGCAGGGATTCGGCCACGGCGCGGATCTCCTCGGGGGCTTCGGGGAGCACCAACTCGAGGGGCTGATCGGGGCTGCGCACGGCGCGCACGCCCTCGGCCACGGCCCGCAGCAAGCGCGCCACGCGCCGGCCGAAGAGGGCCCCCGCGCCGACCATCAGCGCGCCCCCGGCGGCCAGGATCACGAGCGCGAAGAGCTCATACCGGCGCAGCAGCCCGAGCGGCTCGCGGCCGTCGAGCAGGACCCCGGCCACCAGACCCTGGCCCAGCTCGTCGACGCGCCAGGCGCGGCCCCCGCCCAGCCAACGCGTCTCGCGCGGCGCAGCGTGCGCCGGCAGCTCGACCTCCAGGAGCTGGGTCGCGCCGAAGTCGCCCCAGAGCTCGCCTTCCGCGGTCCACACGCGCCAGGCGATGGGCACCTCGAGGTGCTGGCGCGACAGCTCCTCTGCGATGCGCTCGAAGGCCGCGGGGGTGAGCTCCTCGAGGGTCAGGAGCACGCGCATCTCGTCCAGCTCCTCCTGCGCCAAGGAGCTGAGCTCGCGCCGCACGCTCTGGCCGAGGTACCAGGCGCTCAGGCCCGCGACCCCACCGATCAACAGCAGGCTCGAGAGCGCGAAGCGCAGGGCCAGGCTGCGCGCCAGCGTCCAGGGCCGGCGCGTCACGGGCCGACCCCCGCGCTCAGGCGGTACCCCTTGCCGGTGACGGTTTCGATGTGCGCCCGTCCTCCGCTACGCAGCCGCCGGCGCAGGCGCGCGATGGCGACCTCGACGACGTTGGTCTCCGGATCGAACCCGATGCCCCACACGCGGCGCAGCAGCTCCGCGCGCGAGAGCACCTCGCCGCGCGCCTCGGCGAGCGCCTGCAGCAGCTCGAACTCCCGCGGGCTGGTCTCGATGCGCTGGCCGTCGCGCTCCAGCACGCGGTGGGCCCGGTCGAGGCGCAGGTCCCCCACGACGAGCGGGAGGAGCGCGTCCCGCCGCCGCAGCACGGCTTCGATGCGCGCCAGCAACTCGCGCAGCTCGAAGGGCTTGCTGACGTAGTCGTCGGCCCCCAGGCGCAGGCCCCGCACGCGGTCGTCCACTCCGGCGACCGCCGTCAGGAAGATGACCGGCGTCGGATCGCCGCCGGCGCGCAGCTCCTCGAGCAAGCGCCAGCCGTCCTCGCCGGGCATCAGCACGTCGAGCAGCAGCAGGTCGAAGGGCCCCCCCCGCGCGACGCACGTCCGCGCTTCGGCCGCGTCGGCGGCCGTCTCGCACGCCAGCCCATGCTCTTCGAGGCCGCGTTGCACGTAGCGCCGCAGCTTGGGGTCGTCGTCGACGAGCAGGATGCGCATGCGAGGGCCCCGGCCTCCGGGATGCTACCCGAAGGCCGGGGCCCGACTCGAACTCAGCACCTTGTCGCTGGGATCGACGCTCAGCGTGCGAGAGGAACTCGAGCACTCCGAGAGGCCGTCTGGATGGTCTGCTCCGGGCCCGCTCGACCCTCCTCAGACCGTCAGGGGCAGAAGGTCGCCGAGAGGCCGTTGGAGAGGTTGAACCCGCTGCCGCCGGGGCCCGCGGGGTCGCGATACCAGAGCTGGAAGTTCCAGGTCGAGCCGGGCTGGATGGCGCCCGGGCCGGCGTTCGTCGGCGGCGCGCCGAAGTTCACCGGGCGCGTGATCTCGCCCACGAAGTTGCCGAGTTGGGCCGGCGAGAGGCGGAAGATGCCGATGCCGCCGGCGCCGACGCAGCGCACTCCGTCCCCGAACGGGGCCTGGATCTGTGACGCGCCGTAGTAGAAGAGGCCGAACTGGTTCGGGACGGCCGCCGCGGCGTGCAGCACGAAGTCGTTGGCGGCGATGCTGGTCGAGCCGAGGGCCGTGACCGTCGCGCCCGCGCCCTGGGAATTGGGCGCGGTCACGCAGTAGGTGACCCAGCCGCAGTTGCCCGAGCCCGAAGGCGCCGGCAGCGCCACGCTGACCGAGCCCGGAGTGCCGGGCGCGAACAGCTCCAGCGTGGCGTTGGCCGTCGTCGGCGCGGCGTCGGCCTCGAAGCGGAAGTTGTAGAGCGTCCCCCAACGGATCGGGTTGGCGAAGGGGTTCTGGGAGAAGGTCTGGGTGCGCCAGGCGAGTTCCCCGCCCCCTAGCTGCGAGGTCCAGGCCGCGCTGCTGTAGGGATCGCCCGAGTGGCCGGGAACGCCGCGGAACCCGATCGCGCTCGGCACGGTGCCCGCGCCTACGGGCAGGCGGAAGGCCCCCACTCCGCGGGTCAGGGTCATGTTGTAGACGGCGTATTCATAGCGCCAGGTGCTCGCGTTCACCTGCGTCACGCGCGCGCCGACGACCACGCGGCCCGCGCCGGGGACGTCGACCTCGCTGAGCTGCACGCCCGGATCGGCCGCCTGCCAGGCGTAGATGGCCGCCTTGCGCCGCACCGTGGGCCCGTTGAACGAGAGAGCGTAGCCGTCCCCGCCCAGGGCCCCCACCGCCACCGGGCGGTAGGAGGCGTTGTTGAGCTGGTTGCCCGCGGCCGCGTCGTCGGGGGTCACGTAGTGGCCCTCGGCGAAGAACTGCGCGCCGGGAAAGAGCGCCGGGCTGAGGTCGTTCTGCACGACCTGCAGGCGCTTGTAGATCGCGTTGCCGGTCTGGCCGCTGGTGGCGAAGGGGTACGGGAAGGCGCCGGTGTGGGCATCGACCTCCCAGCGCGGCCCGAGCCCCCCCTGGCTGCCGTTGAGCGAGGAGTCGTAGGGGTCGGAGCAACCCACGCCCAAGAGGCTGCCGCTGCCGGGGTTGTTGCACGAGCAGCACAGGTTGAGGTTCAGCGCCGCGAAGCCGTGCTTGAGCCAGCTCTGGCCGAGCTGCTCGAAGCGCCCCTCGTGGAGGCGGAACAGGTTCTGGGCGATGACCGGGTGCTGGTTGGTGCTCGCGAACCAAGCCAGGTTCTGGTCCCCCACGTTGCACGAGTCCGTGCCGATCGAGTAGCCGGTGATGCCCCCCACCGTGCCCCAGCGCGTGATGCCGTTGAGGTCGCCGACGATCACGTCCGGGCCGCTGGCGAGCGGGTTGCACTCATCGCCACCGACGCCGGTCAGGACCTCGAGCTGGCCCGTGCCGGGGGTAGCGCCGGGATAGACGCCGACGCGCACGAGGTACACGTTGCCGCTGACGGCGCTGAAGGCCAGGCTGCTCTGCAGGCTACAAGCGTCGTCGTTGCAGGCGAGCGGCGCCGCGGGCGGGCAGCTCGTCCCGGAGTAGACGGCCATCTTGGTGTCGATCGTGGTCAGGCTGCAGGTGCGCATCGTGACCACCTCGGTGCTGGTCGCCGTCCAGGCGAACCACACGTCGCGCTCGATCTGCTGCTGACCGAAGAAGTCGCAGGCCGCGGACGGCGGACCGTCGGTCGTGGCGTTGTTGAGGTCGAACGAGAACAGACCCGGGCCCGCGATGACGGTCGGCGTGGCGCAGGCGTCGTTGCCCGTGCTGCCGCCCGACTGCTGCACGTTGATCTGCCCCGTGCCCTGGGCCGCCCCCGGGTAGGTCCCGACGCGCAGGCGATAGGTCCCTCCGGCCACGATCGGGAAGGTGATGCTCGACTGCAGCCCGCACACGTCGTCGTTGCAGGCCAGCACGGTCGAGGGCGGGCAGACCTCGAGGCCAGGATAGGCGGCGATCTTCGTGTCGACGCCGCTGGTCACCCCGCAGGTCTGGACCGTGACCGATCCGGTCTGCGTCGCCGTCCACAGGAACCACACGTCGCTGGCGATCTGGTCCTGGCCGAAGAAGTTGCAGGTGGCGCTGGGCAAGCCGTCGGTGGTCGCGCCGAGCAGGACGAAGTTGAAGTTGCCGTTGCCCGAGAGCGGCTGGGCGCCGGAGCAGGCATCGCTGCCCTGGGCCAGGGCCGGGCCCGCGCAGAGCAAGGCGACAAGGAGCATGCGCGAGGGGGAGGCGGGGAGCATGGACGGAACCTCGGGGGGAGGAAGGGGGACGGGGGTCTGGGGGCGTCCTGCGGGGACGGGTGCGAGTCTAGTCGCCCCCTGACGAGTTGGGGTAGCCCCCGAGATCCGCGGGAGCGCGCGGCTCCCGTCAAGCGCGGCGCCCCGCCCCTCCACGGCGGGAGGGACGGGGCGCGCGCGTTCGAGCGGGCAAGAGCCCGCCGCCCTCACGGGCAGAAGGTCGCCGACAGACCGTCGGAGAAGTTGAAGCCCGCGCCGCCGGCGGCGGGGTCGCGGTACCAGTGCTGGAAGTTCCAGGTCGAACCGCTCTGGATCGTGCCGGGACCGGAGTTGGCGGGCGGCAGGTTGAAGTTCACCTGCTTGGTGCTCTGGCCCGCGCCGTTGAAGGTCTGGGCCGGGGACAGGCGGAAGATGCCGATGCCGCCCGCGCCGATGCAGCGGAACCCGTCCCCGAAGGCGACCTGGATCTGGTTCGGGCCGTAGTAGAAGAGGCCGAACTGCCCGGGGATGCCGCCGCTCGAGACCAGGGTGAAGTCGTTCGCGCCGATGCTCGTCGAACCCTGGTGGCTGAGGGTCGCGCCCGGTCCGGCCGAGTTGGGCGCGGTCAGGCAGTAGTTCGTCACCACGCAGTTGCCCGGGTCGCTGGGGACCGGGACGTTGACGGCGACCGAGGTCGGCGTGCCGGGCAGGAACAGACCCAACGTGGCCGAGCCCGCCACCGGCGGCGTGTCGGCGTCGAAGCGGAAGTTGTAGAGCGTGCCCCAGCGGATGGGGTTCGCCAGCGGGTTCTGGGCGTGGGGCGTGGTGGCCCAGTTCACGCTGCCGCCGGAGACCTGGCCGGGCCAGTCGGCGTTCGAGTAGGGATCGCCGGAGTGCGCGTCGACGTCGTGGAAGCCGATGTTGGTCACCTGCACGCCGGGCAGGGCCGGGATCGCGAAGGAGCCCACGGCTCGGTTCGAGTTCAGGTTGAAGACGGCGTACTCGTAGTGCCAGGTGCTGTCCTGGTTCTGCGTGGCGAGGCTGGCCACGATCACCAACCCGTCGTTGGGGAGGAAGACCTCCTCGAGCTGGACGTTGGGGTTGATCGCCTTCCAGGCGTAGATGGCCGGGAGCTCGCGCTGGGTGGCGCCGGTGAACGAGAGGGACCAGCCGGTGGAGGTCAGGCTGCCGACGGTGATCTCACGGTAGGAGGCGTTGTTGTTCTGGTTGCCCGCCGCCGCGTCGTCGGGGGTCACGTACTGGCCCTCGCCGAAGTAGCGCGCGCCCGGGTTGAGGGCCGGCGAGAGGTCGTCGTTGCGCACCTGGATGCGCTTGTACACGTCGTTCCCGGTCACGCCCTGGAAGGCGTAGGGATAGCTGAAGTTGCCGGTGTAGGGGTTGACCTCCCAACGCGGGCCGAGGCCCCCCTGGCTGCCGTTCAGGCTGGAGCTGTAGGGGTCGGAGCAACCGACGCCCAGGATGCTCCCGGTGCCCGAGGGCGAGCAGGGGCAGCACAGGTCCTGCTGCAGCGCGGTAAAGCCGTGCTTGAGCCAGCTCTGGCCGAGCTGCTCGAAGCGGTTGTCCTTCAGGCGGTAGATGTTCTGCCCGATGACCGGGTGCTGGTTGGTGTTCGAGACCCACAGCAGGCCCTGGTTGCCGATGTTGCAGGAGTCGGTGCCGATCGCGTAGCCGGTCACCCCGCTCACGATGCCGTAGCGGCTGATGCCGGTCAGCGCACCGACGATCACGTCCGGGCCGGTGCTCGGCTGCGGGCAACCCTGGCTCGTGCCGGCGCCGATCGAGAACTGGCCGCTGCCGCCGGAGGCCCCGGGGAAGGTGCCGACGCGCAGCAGGTAGGTGGAACCCGCCACCACGTCGAAGTTGATGCGCGACTGCAGGTTGCAGGAGTCGTCGTTGCACGCGAGGGGCGCGCCGGGGGGGCAGGAGATGCCCGCGTAGGCCGCGATCTTGGTGTCGACGCCGGTGAGCCCGCAGGTCTCCATCACCACGCTGCCCGTGCTGGGCGCGGTCCAGGCGAACCACACGTCCCGATCGATCTGCTCGCTACCGAACGCGTTGCAGACCGCGGAGGGAGGTCCGTCCTGCGTCGCGCTCGAGTTGTTGAAGGCGAAGTTGCCGAAGCCAGCGATGGGCTGCGCGCTGGCGCAGGCATTGGAGCCCTGGGCGGCTGCAAGGGAGAGGGGCGCCAAGAGGGCACCGGCGAGCGCGACCGCTCGGATGGTCATATGCATGGGGGGATCCCTCGGGGGAAGGGGTGAGAAGAGAACGGCAAGCCTCCGATGCTATGGGAGGAACGCGGGACCCGCCATGTTCCACTCTATCTCGATCCCGCCCCCATGCGGGCCACGCGCCACCGCCCCGGATCGAGCCAGACCCCGCGGCGGCCCGACGCACCCCCATCCGAGCCCAGGCGAGCCGCGCACAGGGATCCCGCGGCGAGGATGGAGGCGGCACCCGGACTCGAACCGGGGATGACGGATTTGCAATCCGTTGCCTTAGCCACTTGGCTATGCCGCCCTGGGCGCCCGCTCGGGCGCGGGGAGGAAGGATAGGGCCCGGGTGCCGGCGGTCAAGCCCGGGTAGCGGCGAGGGCGCCTTCGCTTCCACGCGGCCCCGCTTCGGACGCACATCGAGACGCGCAGCGGCTATCCTGGCGCCGCCTCGCCCGGGGAGATGGCGAAATGGGCAGACGCATCGGACTTAAAATCCGAAGGCCGCGAGGCCGTCCGGGTTCGAGCCCCGGTCTCCCCACCCACGGCCTTCGACAGGATCGCCCCCGCGCCGTCCGGTGACGGGGCGGGGGCGAAGGGAGTTCTCGGGACGGGCCTTCGGATCCGGGTGGATCAGGTGTTCTCGACCACCAGCGCCACGGGGTTCGAGAGGTGACCCGCGCCGAACGGGTCGGACACCAGAGCCTGGACGCTCCAGGTCCAAGCCGGCGGCGGGCCCTGCAAGTCCCCGAGGGTCAGGGGCACGTCGAGGCTGCCACCGGCTCCGATGACGCCCGCCGGGACGTAGCTGATCCGCCACGGGTACGGCACGGCCACCACGCCTTGCAACGCGGCGGAGAACAGGAAGTCGGGGTGGCGTGAGCGCAGGAGCCAGACCGTATCCCCCGGCTCCCCCGTGACCGTGAGGATCGTGGTGGCGTTGTCCGTGGTCCGCATCGGGCCCACCAGCGAACGCGCGGGCCCCGGGAGCGACGCGACGCCTCCGCTGCTCACGACCAACTGCCCATCCGAGCCCGGTGCACAGGTGTAGAAGCCGTTTGCCAGGCCCGCGAAGAGCTGCGAGTCGAGGTAGCGACACTGCGCCGCCTGCACCACCAGCGCATCCCCGCCATTGCCGCTCGTGGTGCAGCCGATGTAGTCGCCGCCGCCCCCGTTGCCGCCGCGCAGGGACGAACCGACGAGGAAGGCACCCAGGCCTTCGATCCGCAGGCCGGCGCCGCCGTCGCCCCCCGCCGGAGAGGTCTCGTCCGAGCCGACTCCCCCGCGCAGGTCGGAGTGGTAGATCGCGAGCCCGCTGTCCGTCGCAGCCAGCCCGTCGCCGCCCGAGCGAGGCGCCTCTCCGGAGTCGAAGCCGAACTCCCGACCCAGCAGCGTGCAGCGGATGACGAAGACCCGCGGGGAGTCGATCACCCGCAGGCCGTGGCCCGCGGGGGTCGTGTAGCCGGCGCTCTGGGTCGTCCGCCCCCCGCGCAAGGTGCAGTCCTGCAGGCGCACGTGGCCGGCGTTGCCCTCGAGGGTCAGGCCGGGATGGACCAGACCGGTCCACACGCTCGGAGGCGCGGTGATGTTCAGCCCCATGAGCGTGACGCTCCGATGGGGAGCCAGATCGCGCACCGCGGCCAGGCCGTTGATCTGGACGTGGCCGGGCGGGTCCGGGAGCAGCGTCAACGATTTGTCGACGATCGTGAAGCCGGCCGCGTACTGCCCGGGCTCGATCAGCAGCACCGCGCCGTCCTGCGCGGCTCCGATCGCCCCTTGGATCGTCGGGTAGGTACCGGGCTGTCCCAGGATCGTGACGTCCGCTCCGGCGAGCGGCGCGAGCAGCATCGCGGCCACGGTCGAGGGAACTCGTCGCAGGAGCCGTGTGAGCATGGGAAGCCTCCGGCGGGCTGGGGTTGACGAGGAACAGGAGCACGACCCGGGCCCCCGCGGACCCGGTGGTACCTGCCCAGGCTACCTGCCCGGGCGCAACCGCGGCCCAGAATCGTGGCGGAGGGCCTGGGGGCCCCTGGATCCAGCCCGCTCGGCTGACGCAGCCCCGCCCCTGGCCCCCAGCTCGGGGCCGATCCCCGGGGCGGCTCCGGCGGCCGTGGGGCGGGCTGCGCCACCGCGCCTCAGCGTGCCCGACGCTCGAGGTAGCGCAGCAGGAGTCGCGCGCCGACCCCCGTGCCGCCCGTGCCGCCCACGTAGTCGCGGCTCTTGCTGCCCCAGGCCGTGCCGGCGATGTCGAGGTGCGCCCACTCGGTCTCGCCCACGAAGAACGACAGGAAGGCCGCACCGGCGATCGAGCCGCCGCCCATGTCGGCCGAGCAGATGTTGCGCAGGTCGGCCGGGCCGTCCTCGAGGTTCTTCTTGAACTCGTCGAGCAACGGCATCGGCCAGACGCGTTCGCCCACGTCCGCCCCGGCCGCGGTCAACTCGTCGCGCAACGACTGGGTGCTCGCGAACAGGCCGGAGACCTCGTGGCCCAGGCCGATCACGACCGCGCCGGTGAGCGTCGCCAGGTCGATCACGGTGTCGGGCTTGACCTTCGACACCGTGTAGGCGAGCGCGTCGCCCAGGATCAGCCGGCCCTCGGCGTCGGTGTTGAGGATCTCCACCGTCTTGCCGTTCATGGCCGTGTGCACGTCGCCGGGCTTGGTCGCCTGGCCGTCCGGCAGGTTCTCGCTGGCCGGCACGATGCCGTGCACCTCGTAGGGCACGTCGATCGCCGTCAGGGCGTGGAACGCGCCCAGCACCGCCGCGCCGCCCGACATGTCGTAGCGCATCTCGTCCATCTTCGCGCCCGGCTTCAGGCTGATGCCGCCCGCGTCGAAGGTCAGGCCCTTGCCGACGAAGGCGATGCGCCCCTTGGAGCGGCCGGTCGGCTTGTACACGAGGTGGATCAGCTTCGCCGGCTGGCGCGAGCCCTGGGAGACGCCCAGCAGGAGGCCCATGCCGAGCTTCCCCATCGCCGCTTCGTCGAGCACCTTGCACGTGATGCGCGCGCTCTTGTTGGCGATCGCGCGCGCCGCCGACGCCAGGCCGCTGGGCGTCATCTGGTTCCCGCCCTGGTTCTGCAGGTCGCGCGTGAAGCAGTTGGCCTCGCCGAGCGTCGCGCCGCGTTCGCCGCCGTGGCGGAAGCCCGCGCCGGGGCCGACCAGCGTGAGGCGCGTGAGCTTCCGCGGCTTGGGTTGGCTCTTGCCGCCCTCGTAGCGATACGCGCCCATCACGGCGCCCTCCGCCGCGGCGCAGCCCAGGGCCTCGGGCCCGCCCACGAGGCCCGCCAGGGACTCGCCGAGGAGCGCGCTCGCGCCCTCGACCTTGTGCGCCTCGGCCTGCTGCACGGCCAGTGCCAGCGCGCGGCGCACGCGCTCGGCGTCGACCTCGCCCGACTTGCCCAGGCCCACGAGCAGCACCCTCTCGGCCGGCCCGCCGACGGCGTAGCCCAGGCGGACCTGACGGAACTCGCCCTTGAAGTCCTCGAGCAGGGCCTTCGGTAGCTCGACCCCGCGCGGCAGGTCGACCGCCCGGCCCTCGAGGCCGAGCAGGACGAGGTAGGGGGTCTTGGCCAGGGGGGCGGCGAGGTCCTTGTACGTGAGCAGCTTCATGCTGGATGCGGGGGCGGGAGGAGGGATGGGTGCAGCGCGGGGAACGGGCCGGTCACAGGTCGACGTACTTGGGTCCCCCGCCGCCTTCCGGCACGACCCACTCGATGTTTTCGTACGGATCGGCGATGTCGCAGGTCTTGCAATGCACGCAGTTGCTGGCGTTGACCACCACGCGCTTGTCCTCGTGGCGGCCCTCCTCGGGCCACTCGTACACCGCCGCGGGGCAGAAGTGCTGGCAGGGGTTGCCGAACTCGCTCGTGCAGCGCTCGACGCAGAGCGCGGGGTCGAGGATCAAGAGGTGGCTGGGCTGGTCTTCCTCGTGCACGGTCCCCGAGTGGTACACGTCGGTGAGCTTGTCGAGCGCGTCCGTGTCGTTGAAGGAGGGCTTGACGAACCTGGCCTCGGCCAGCGGGCGGGTGGTCGTGTGGTCGGCGTGGCCCTTGCGGCGCTTCACGAGGCCCCGGCCGCCGGTCACCATCTGCACGCCGGCGTCGACCATGCCGGCGAACAGGCCCGCGTCGAAGGCCTGGCGCCAGTTGCGGACCTTGTAGAGCTCCTCGCGCGCCCAGCTCTGCTCGAAGAGCTCGCTGTAGCGGGCGAGGCGCGCGCCGGAGGTATCCCCGGCCGCGAGCGCGTCGGCGATGGCCTCGGCGGCGAGCATCCCCGACTTGATCGCCAGGTGGATGCCCTTGAGCGTCGAGGCGTTGAGGAAGCCCGCGCTGTCCCCCACCAACACGAAGCCGTCGCCCTGGCGCTCGGGCATCGCGAAGTAGCCGCCCTCGGGCACGGTCTTGGCGCCGTAGCGCACGAGCTTGCCGCCCTGCAGCAGCTCGCGCACGAAGGGGTGCTGCTTCCACTGCACGAACAGGGCGTGCGGATCGAGGCGCGCATCGGGGTGGTCGAGCCCGACGACGTAGCCCAGCGAGAGGTGCGTCCCGTCGATGCCGTAGATCCAGCCGCCGCCGTAGCCCGCGGTGCCCAGCGGGTGACCCATGGTGTGGAACACCGAGCCGGCGAGCTCCTTGCCGCGCGCGGCGGGGATCTCCCACAGCTCCTTGATGCCGGTGCCGTAGGTCTGGGGGTTCTTGCCCTGGTCCAGGCCGTTGCGCGCGATCAGGTGCTTGGCGAGGTGACCGCGCGGACCCTCGCCGAAGACGGTCACGCCGGCGCGCACGTTCATGCCCGGCTCGAAGCCGCCCTTGGCTTCGCCGTCCTTGGCGATGCCGCTGTCGCGCGTCTGGACGCCGAGCACGCGCTGGCCGTCGAACAGGATCTCGGCCGCCGGGAAGCCGGCGTAGACCTCGACGCCGCGCGCCTCGGCCTGCTCCTTCAGCCAGTTCACGATGCGGTACAGGCTGACCACGTAGTGGCCGTGGTTCTTGAGCTGCGGCGGCGTGAGCATGCCGTCCAGCCGCTGGTGCTTGCCCTTGGGCCAGAGCACCACGAGCGCGTCGTAGACGACCTCGCTCTGCACCGGACAGCCGCGCTCCTTCCAGTCGGGGAAGAGCTCCGCCATGCCGCGCGGGTTCATCACCGCGCCCGAGAGCGTGTGGTTGCCGGTCTCGCCGGCCTTCTCGAGCACCAGGATCGTCTTGTCGGACAACCCGCGCTGTTCGAGCAGGCGCGAGAGGTGGATCGCGCAGGCGAGGTTCGCCGGCCCCGCCCCGACCAACAGCACGTCGACCTCGAGCTCCTCGCGCTCGACGCCGGCGCGGTTGAGGGAGCTGCCGTGGGCCGGCTTGGGCTGGTGGCGTCGGGGGTTGGACTCGCTCATGGCGGCGCGGGGCTCAGGACCGTTCCGCGCCGGGCCCGCCTGGGCACCCGGGCCGCGGATGTCGAGCCGAAGAGGGTAGCAGCCGCCCCGGGGGAGCTCCAAACCGACGCGCGCTCCCCAGCAGCCCGGGTGCTCAGGACCGATCCCCGATCCAGGTGCGGCCGTCCCCGTAGACCTCCTGCTTCCAGACCGGCAGGCGCGCCTTGAGCTCGTCGATCAGGAAACGCGCGGCCTGGAAGGCGGCCTCGCGGTGCGGGCTGGCGACGGCGATCACGACCGCCGGCTCCCCGATCCCCACGTGGCCGACGCGGTGCGCGCACAACATGCGCAAGCGCCGGGGCTCGCGCCCCGCGCCGCCCTCGCCGAGGGCGCCGCAGGCCGCGCGGCAGTCGTCGAAGATGCGCGCCATCTCGGGCCCGGCCATGGCCTCGAAGGCTTCGTACACCAGGTGCACCACGTCCTTGCCGCGGGCGTGGTCGCGCACGTTGCCGGCGAAGACCACCACGGCCCCGCAGCCGGGGTGCTCGACGCGCCGCGCGAGCTCGGCCGGGTCGAGCGGGTCGGCGGACAGCTCGAAGACGCCGCGCTCGAGCTCCGCGTCGCAGTCCCGCGCGCCCTCGGTGCGACCGCTGCCGCCGGACACCGGCGGCAGGAGCGCGACCGTCTCACCCGGCGCGATCGCCCGTTCGTCGTCGGCGTACTCGGTGCCGACGACGCCGCGCACGAAGGACAGGTCCCCGAGCTCGGGGTGACGTTCGGCGAGCAGGCGCTTGAGACCGCCGACGGTCAGCTCCGCGGGGCAGTCCTCGAGCACGAACTCGCTCACCCCCGCGCGCTCGCGCAGTCCGGCGAAGAGACGGAGGGTGAGCCGCATGGGGCCGGGCCCGGCGTGCGCCGCCTAGAAGGGCGTGTCCTCGACCTCGAGGTGCTCGGGCCGGCGCGCGCCGGCGTAGCCGCCCGCCTGCGGGGCGTCGTAGCCGCCCTCGTCGTCGCCGCCGCCCCAGTCGCCGCGCTCGCCGCCGCCGCCGCCGCCCGCGCCGCTGCGCGAGTCGGTGAACTGCCAGTCGTCGACGACCACGTAGAGCTTGCTGCGCTTCTGGCCGCTGGTCTTGTCGTCCCACGAGTCCAGGCGCAGGTGCCCCTCGACGAAGGCCGTCTGGCCCTTCTTGTGGAAGCGTTGGAAGGCCTCGCCGCGCTTGCCGAAGATCGTCAGGTCGACGAAGGTCGGCTCCTCCTTCCACTCGCCGGTCTGGCCGTCCTTGTAGCGACGGTTCACCGCCAGACCCGCCTTGCAGATCGCCATGTTGCCCGGGGTGTAGCGCAGTTCGGGGTCCCGGGTGAGGTTCCCCATCAGGATGACCTTGTTGTAGCTCGCCATGGGCGTTCCTCGGGTCGTCGTCGCGGTCTGGATCCGCCGCGGTCGCGGACGGGGCGCGGGCCGGCGCACGGGAGGGCGCGCCGACTTCTCCGCGGCGCAGTGTAGGCACCTGCGCCGGCGCTTGCACGCCCGCCCGACCCGGGTGGACAGGCCCCCGGACCCTGCCTAGGATGCGAGGATCGGCCCGCGCGCCCTGCTAGCAGGCTTCCAGGCGCCCTCCCGAGGTAGCGATGCCCAAGACCCGCCCCAGCGAACCGTCCGACGCCGAACGCCGCCGCTGGCCCCGGGCCCAGGCCGACTGGCCGATGCGCCTGGCCCTCGCCGACGGCGAGCACGAGGCGCGGGTGCGCGACGTGAGCCGCGCGGGGGTGAGCTTCTTCCTCGATCGTCCGCTGCCGCTCATGACGCGCCTGCGGGTCGACCTGGAGCTGCCCGTCGAAGGCGGCAAGCGCTTCGTGACCGGCACGGGCGCGGTCGTGCGCTGCGAGAAGATCAGCGCGCGCCTCGACCACTACGAGATCGCGGTCTTCCTGCAAGAGGTCGCCGACCCCGACGCCCAGGCCCTCGAGAGCTACGTGTCGCGCATCCGCGGCCGCTCGCGCAGCGTGGGCGAGGCCTGACCCGGTCGGGGAACCTTCAGCTCGGGAGGCGCAGCTCCAGCACGCGCTCGATGCGCTCGAGGTCGCGGTGCAGGCGCGCCACCAGGCCCAACCCCTGCGCGTGGGCCAGGACGCGCGGGCCCTGGTCGTGGCCGAGCTCCACCAACGCGACGCCCCCCGGCGCGAGCCAGCGGCGCGCCCGCGCGGCGATGCCGTTGGCGAAGCGGTCGGGGTCCTCGTCGGGCACGAACAGCGCCAGCTCCGGCTCGTGCTCGCGCACCTCGGGCGCGAGCCCTTCGCGCTCGGAGCGCCGCACGTAGGGCGGGTTCGACACCAGGAGGTCGAAGCCGCGGCCCCGCGCGCGCACCTCGGCGTCGAGCACGCGCCCGCCCTCGCCCTCGCGCAGCTCGATCTCCGCCCCCAGCCGTTCGGCGTTGCGCCGCGCGTAGGCCAGCGCGTCGGCCGAGACGTCGACGGCCAGGACCCGCGCGCCGACGAGCTCGAGGGCCAGGCTCACCGCCAGGCAACCGCTGCCCGTCCCGACGTCGACCACGCTCGGCTCGGCCGGCAGCTCGGGCGCGTACTCGCGCGCCAGATCGACGAGTTGCTCGGTCTCCGGCCGCGGGACGAGCACCCCCGGGCCGACCTCGAAGCGCCGCCCGTAGAACTCGCGCGCGCCGACGATGTA
Organism: uncultured Planctomycetaceae bacterium; assembly: GCA_964394665.1. Lineage (GTDB taxonomy): Bacteria > Planctomycetota > UBA1135 > UBA1135 > CAYMYN01. Next base: position 35,728 of record CAYMYN010000030.1, on the reverse strand, counting down.
GGCCACCGGCTCGCGCCGGCCGCGGCGCACGAGCAGATCGCGCGCGCGGTCGAGCTCGACGTCCTGCACCGGACGGTCGAGCTCGAGGAACAGCCGCAGCCGATCCAGGCCCAGGGCGTGGGCGACGAGCAGCTCGCCCTCCAGGCGCGCCTCCGCGACCTCGCGGCGGGCCAGGAAGGCGCGCGCCATGGCGAGCATCTCCCCCGCCGTGCGCGGCCGGGGCGGCGTCCCCGACCCCATCCCGGGCTCCGGGCTCAGGAACGCTCCCGGCGCCGCACGACGCCGCCCGGCGCACCGCCGCCCGGACTCGGACGCTCGCCGCGGGCCGCCTTGCGCGCGGCCAGGGCCGCCTCCTTCTTCTGGTCGCCCTCGAGCTTGGCCTGCTTGAGGGCCACGAACATCGTGTACATGGCGAGGAAACCCGAGATCGTCACCGGCAACGTGCCCAGGAGCAGCGCGGCCAGACCGGGAGGACCGTCGGCCATCACGCGGAAGATCGCCAGCAGACCGCCCAGGGCCGGCGTGAGGAACAGCAGCGGGAAGATCGGGTTGAACTTGCCTCCGTGCTCGTAGTCGAAGATGTGCACGTAGGTGAAGCCCGCCAGCAGCAGCAGCGCCTTCTCCGAGAGCGTCGGGAACAACACTTCGCCGGTGACGAGCGGGAACATGCCCACGAGCGACACCACGCCGGCGAGGATCATCAGGCCCTTGGGCTTGAGGGAGGCCAAGGCCCCGGGGACCTGGCCGCCGTACTTCAGCACGTGGCTCTGCAGGAAGATCCACACCGCCGCGTAGAGGATCGCCTTCTCGGCGATCGTGCCGGCCCACAGCGTGCCGGTCGTGACGACCTCTAGGTTCTGGGCGTCGCCCCAGGGGATCAGCGAGGCCGCGAGCAGCAGCAGGGCCGCCTTGCGCAGCAGGATCGGCGCCCGGTCGAGCTCGCGCCTCTGGCCCGCGGCGGGACGACTGCGGGCGGGTTCGGTCGGGGCCCCGGCTTGGGAGTCGGCGGCGCCCGAGGGTTCGGTCGCGCTCGGGGTCGCGGCCGCGGCCAGTCCCGCGCTGGGCGCGGCGGCTGGGGTGACCGGGACGGCCGGGGTCGTCGAGACGGGCGCCGGCGGCGTTTGGGGCGGCGCAGGACGCGCGGGGGGCGGCGTCGGCGAAGCCGCGGGCGCGGGCGCGGGCTTGGGCGGCGCGGGCGGCGGCGGTTCCTCGACGGGATCGAGATCGTCGAGCTCGAGGAACTCCTCCAATTCGTCCAACTCGGCCAAGGGCTCGAGTTCGTCGAGTTCGTCCATGGGCTCGAGGTCGTCGAAGTCGCCGGGCCGCTGCGGTCTGGGGTCGCTCATCGCTCGTTCGTGGGGCGCTGGGGGGATCCGGGTCCGGATCGCGGAGGGTCGGCGAACCCTACCCCCGCGAGCCGCGGGGTCACAGGGCGGCCAGCCGATCCTCCCACTCCAGGGCCGCGAGGCCCTCGAGGATCGGGTCCAACTTGCCGGAGAGCACCTGCTCCAGGGAGACGTTCTCCCCCAAGCGGTGGTCGGTCACGCGATTCTGGGGGTAGTTGTAGGTCCGCACCCGTTCGCTGCGATCGCCCGAGCCCACCTGGGTCTTGCGATTGGCCGCGCGCTCGGCGTGCAGGCGGCGCTCCTCGGCCTCGAGCAGACGCGAGGTCAGGATGCGCATGGCCCTGGCCTTGTTCTTGTGCTGGCTCTTCTCGTCCTGGCAGATCACCACCGTGTTCGTGGGCAGGTGCGTGATGCGCACGGCGGAGCTCGTCTTGTTGACGCTCTGGCCGCCGGGGCCGCCGGCGCGCATGGTGTCGATGCGCAGGTCGTTGTCGTGGATCACGACCTCGGCCTCCTCGGCCTCGGGCAGCACCGCCACCGTCGCGGCGGAGGTGTGGATGCGGCCCTGGGTCTCGGTGGCGGGCACGCGTTGGACGCGGTGGCCGCCGGATTCGAAACGCAGCAGCCGCCAACAGTCGGGGCCCGAGACACCGACGATGACCTCCTTGAAGCCACCGACCTCGGAGGGCGTGAGCTCGAGCTCCTCGACGCGCCAGCCCCGGTGCTCGCAGTAGCGCTGGTAGATGCGGTACAGGTCGCGCGCGAAGAGCGTCGCCTCGTCGCCGCCGGTGCCGGCGCGGATCTCGAGGATCACGCGCGTGCGCCGGTCCTCCTCGGTGGTGACGAGCTCGCGCTTGACCTCGTCCTCGAGAGCGGCGAACTCTCCTTCGACCGCCAGCAGGTCCTCGCCGGCGAGCTGGCGCAGGTCGGCGTCCTCGCGCGCGTCGGCGAGGATGCGCCGCGCCTCGGCCTCGCGCGAGCGCAACGAGAGGTAACGCTCGAAGAGCTCACGCGCGGCCTCGAGCTGGCCGTGCTCGCGCAGGAGCTTCGAGTAGCGCGGACCGCCGACCTCCGCCGGGGAGGCCAGGTGCTCGGCCAACTCCCGCGAGCGATCGGCGCGCTCGCGCAGCTTGGCGACGATGGCCGGGTCGAGGTCCATGGAGCAGGGCCGCGCGAGCAGGGCCGCGGCCGGCGCGCTGGCCCGAGGCCCCCACGCGAACCGGGCGCTCAGCGCTTCTTGACCGCGCCGAGGTCGATCTTGCCGTACTTCTTGGCGAAGCGATCGACCCGCCCGGCGGTGTCGACGTACTTCTGCTTGCCCGAGTAGAAGGGGTGGCAGGTGCCGCAGATCTCGACCCGCAGCTCGCGCACCGTGGCGCGCGTCGAGAACGAGGCGCCGCAGCCGCAGTGGACCTGGCAGTCGAAGTACTTGGGGTGGATGTCGCTCTTCATCGCGCGCCTCGCGGAGGGGTCCCGGGCCGCCCGAAGAGGGTCGGGGCCGGCACAGGGAGCCGCAGAGGGTAACTCCGGCGGCGCAGGGCCACAAGCGCCGGGCGCGCGGGCCCGGAGCACGGCTAGCCGCCCGCCCCGGGTAGGTCGACGGCGGCCACCACCCGCGCGAGCAGGGCCTGGGTGAGGGCCACCGGCAGCCCGACCACGTTGTCGAACCCGCCCTCGGCGAGCGCGGTGACGAAGGCGTCGGCCGACTCCTGGATCGCGTAGCCGCCGGCCTTGTCGCGCCACTCGCCCGAAGCGACGTAGGCCTCGATCTCCTGGGGCGCGATCGGCCGCATGCTGACCCAGGTGCGCTCGGCGCCGACCTCGACTCGCAATCCGCCGGGGACGTCCGCCCCGACCCACGCGACGCACACCCCGGTCACGACCCGGTGCACCGAGCCCGAGAGGGCGCCGAGCATCGCCCGCGCCTCGGCCTCGTCCGCCGGCTTGGCCAGGAGGCGCACCCCGTCCGGCCCATCGAGGGCCACGACGGTGTCGGCGCCGATCACGAGCCGCGCCGGGCGCGCGGCGCCGTAACGCAGCGCCACCGCGCGCGCCTTGCGCTCGGCGAGCAGCGCGGCGCCCTGCTCGGGGGCGATGCCCTCGGGCAGGTCCTCGCCGACCTCGGAGGGCTCGACCTCGAACTCGAGGCCGGCCCGCGCGAGCAACTCACGCCGCCGCGGGGAGGCCGAGGCCAGGACGATGCGGAAGGCTGCCATGGGGCGCGCTCCTCGGGCGGCGTCGATCCGGCGCACCGCCCCGGATCGGTCAGCGTTTGCGCGGGGCGGCCTTGGGGGCGGACTTGCCCGCGCCGGTCTTGGCCTTGAGGGCCGCGGCCTTCTTGGCGGGGGCCTTGGCCGTCGCCGGCTTCTTGGCCGCCGCCTTCTTATCGGCCGGTTTCGGAGCGGCTCTCCTCTCGGCAGCCTTCTTGTCCGGGGCCTTCTTCTCCGCAGCCCGCTTGTCCGAAGTCTTCTTCTCGGGCGCCTTCTTGTCGGCGACCTTCTTGTCGGTGGCCTTCTTCTCGGGCCCCTTCTTGTCGGCCGTCTTCGAGCCCGCCTTCTTCTCGGCGGACTTCTTGGCCGCGGCCTTCGCGTCGGCGGCCTTCTTCTCGGTCGCCTTCTTGTCCGCGGCGAGCTTGCGCTCCGCCGCGCGGGCGTCCTTCTCGGCCTGGCGCCGGCGGGCCTCCTCGGCCCGCTTGCGCTCGCGCTCCTCGCGCGCGCGATCCTTCTCGGCTTGCACGAGACGTCGCGCTTCCTCCTTCACGCGCTGCGCCTCCTGACGCTCCTGCTGGACCTTCCACTCCTTGAAGACCTTCTTGCCGTGCGGACAGTCCTCGCGCAGCGGGCACTCCCAGCAGACCGGGTTGCGTTGGTGGCACCAGCGCTCGGCCACCAGACCGAAACCCGCGGCGAAACGCAGCGGATCGTCTCCCGGCACCAGGGGATCCATGGCCGCGCGGGCCTTCTTGGGCGAGGCGGTGCGCGCCATCAGCCCCAGGCGGTCGAGCACGCGCGTCAAGCCGGGCGTGACCGGCAAGGTGCGCTCGTGCGCCAGCCACAGCAGGAACGAGCCCGCGACGCTGCCCAGATAGGGCATCTGCGAGACCAACTTCCCGGCGCTGAGCGGATCCTCCTCGAGCTCGGCCAGGTCGAGGGCGTGGGTCTTCTGGTAGACCTCCTGCAGGTAGTCGCGCACCGCGTTGGCGGCGGGCACGAGCTTGCGCAGCTTGTCCGGCGTGCGGCTGCCCTTGGGCGCAAGGTGCGCGGCGACCTCCTGGGCCTGGCACACGCGCAGCTCGTTCCAGTCCTCGAAGGCCTTGGCGAGGGATCCGACCGCGGCCTCGGCCTTCGCGCTGGGCATGTGCCGCAGGAGCACCGCGTAGAGCCCCTGCTGCAGCAGCGAGCCCTCCTTCAGCGGCGCGGGAATCTCATGGGGCAGCTCGACCTTCTCGAGCAACTTGGCCGCCTGGTCCGACTTCTTGCTCACGGGATCGTCACCGGCTCGGGAAAGGAAGGGGAGCGCGCGGGGCGGGAAGGCGATCAGCTCGGACCCTAGTCCGCGGGGAGGACGGAGACGGCCCGCCCCGGCCTCGGTGCCGGAGGGGCCGCACGCCTGCCCGCGCTCGGGTCTGGACCCGCGGGGGCTGGACGCCCCGGCCGCGACGGTGCGCGGCGCGCGGGAACGGGATCGGGATCGGGATCGGGACGGATCAGGCCTCGGCCGGAGCCGCGGCGCGCTTGGCGGCGATGCGCGCCGCGCGGCGCTCGCCCTTGCGCAAGAGACGCGCGGCCTCCTCGGCCTGGCGACGCGCCTTGGTGGCGGTGGCGGCCTTGCGCCCGGCGCGATCGCGCTTCTTCTTCGGCGCGAGCTGCATGCCGGAGAAGACGCCCATGCGCTTGAAGATCGAGCGCGCCGTCTCGCTGGGCTGCGCGCCGACCGAGATCCAGTGCTGAGCGCGGGCGACGTCCAGGGTCACGCGGCGCGCCGGATCGGCCGCGATCGGGTCGTAGAGCCCGAGGCTCTCCAGGTTGCGGCCGTCGCGCGGCCAACGGCGGTCGGCAACGGTGATGCGGTAGCACGGCCGGTTGCGGCGGCCGGTGCGCTTCATGCGGATGACTACGCTCATGGATCGTCGGGTGCGGGGTGCTCGGGGTCGCGTCGGGTGCCCCGGGCGGGGTGCGGTCGCGGACGGTCGGGCGGAGGGCGGGAGGACGAGGCAGGCCCGGGTCGGCACGCGCGGGGCGCCCCGCCAGAGCCGGCCGGGGCCGCTGGAAGCCCACTATCCAACGAATCGACCCCGCCCGTGTCCAGGGGCGGGCCGTGGAAATGCCCCCCGCGCCCCGACCCGGGGAGGCGCGGGCCTACTTGCGGCGGTTCTTGCGACGCGCCTTCTTCTGGTCCTTGTCCTTGCGTTTGCCGCTCTTGCGCGTAGCGGACGAGCCCATCGGGCGCGTGCCGCCGCCGAGCATCCCCCCCAGGGCGTCGGCCCCCGCCGCCCGGCCCATCCCGGGCAGGGCCGGGGCCGCCCCGGCGCCGGCCTCCCCGCCGCCGCCGCCACCGAAGAGGCCGCCGAGGCCGCCGAAGAAGCCGCCTCCGCCGCCCGACTCGAGCTCGCCGCTGGCGGAGAGCCCCCGCAGGGCCTCGCGCTTCTGCTTGGCGCCGAGCTTGGAAGCGAGCCCGGTCTTCCCGAGCTCCTTCATCATGCGCTTCATCTCCTTGTGGCGCTTGAGCAGGTCGTTGACCGCCGAGAGGTCCTGGCCCGAGCCGCGCGCGATGCGCCGCCGCCGGCTCATGTCGATCAGGTCGGGGTGCAGGCGCTCGCGCGGCGTCATCGACGTGAACAAGGCCTCGAGCCGGTTCATCTGCTTGTCGTCGACGTCGACCTGGCCCGCGAGCCCGCCCAGGCCGGGCATCATGCCCATCAGCTTCTTGATCGGGCCCAGGCGGCGCACCATGCGGATCTGCGCCAACATGTCCTCGAGCGTGAACGAGCCGAGCACGAGCTTCTCGTAGCTCTCCTGGGCCTCCTTCTCGGAGATCTGCTGCTGCGCGCGCTCGACCAGGCCGACGACGTCGCCCATGCCGAGGATGCGCCCCGCCATGCGCTCGGCGCTGAAGGCGTCGAGGTCCTCGATCTTCTCGCCCGTGCCGATGAACAGGATCGGCCGGCCGGTGACGGCCTTGAGGCTCACCGCCGCGCCGCCGCGCGCGTCGCCGTCGAGCTTGGTCAGGATCACGCCCGTGAGCTCGAGGCGCTCGTGGAAGCTCTGGGCCGAGCGCACCGCGTCCTGGCCGGTCATCGCGTCGACGACCAGGAGCTGATTGTGGGGCTTGGTGACGCGCGCGATCTCCGCCACCTCGCGCATCAGCTCCTCGTCGACGTGCAGGCGCCCGGCGGTGTCGAGGATCACGACGTCGCAGCCACGGCGCTTGGCCTCCTCCACGCCCTCGGCGCACAGGGCCGGCGGAGCGAGCCCCGCGCGGTGGAAGACGGGCACGTCGAGGCGCTTGCCGAGCACCTGGAGCTGCTCGACCGCCGCGGGCCGCTTGACGTCGGCGGCGACCAGCAGCGGCCGTCGCTGGTGCTTCTCGCGCAGGAACTTCGCCAGCTTGGCGCAGGTGGTGGTCTTGCCCGCCCCCTGCAGGCCCGCCATGAGGATCACCGTGGGCCCGCCCTTGGCGACCACCAGGCGCGCGTCCTCGGGCCCCATCAGCTCCACCAGCTCGCGGTGGAAGGCGTGCACGAACTGCTCGGAGGGATCGACCCCCGCCAGGCGTTTCTCCCCCACGAGCCGCGCGCGGACCTTCTCGGTGAAGTCCTTGGCGAGCTGGAAGTGCACGTCGGCCTCGAGCAAGGCCGCGCGCACGCTGCGCAGGCCCTCCTCGATGCTCTCGGGCGTCAGCTCCTTCTTGCCGCGCAGGAAGGAGAAGGACTCGGACAGGCGCTGGGTGAGGGACTCGAACATGGGCTGCGCGGGGGCGGGGGTCCCGGTCCTTGTACCACAGGGCCCGGCCGGCCCCGATCCGCGGGCCTGCCCGTCCGCGGACGCGCGTCAGGCGTCGGTGTCGGGTTGGCGGCGGATGGCGGCGCCCAGGGACTCCAGGCGTTCCTCGATGCGCTCGTAGCCGCGGTCGATGTGGTAGACGCGGTGCACGGCCGTCGTGCCGTCGGCCACCAGCCCGGCCAGGACCAGGGCGGCGGAGGCGCGCAGGTCCGAAGCGGTCAGGGGGGCGCCCGAGAGGCGCGGGGTGCCGCGCACCACCGCGGTCTCGCCCTGACGGCGCACCTCGGCGCCCAGGCGCGCGAGCTCGGCGAGGTGCATGAAGCGGTCGGGGTAGATGCGTTCGGTCACCAGCGAGATGCCGTCCGCCAGGGTCATGAACGCCATCCACTGGGCCTGCAGGTCCGTGGGGAAACCCGGGTAGGGCAGGGTCGTGACGTCGGTCGAGCGCGGCCGGTGCGCGGGCGAGCGCGGGTCGTAGGGTTGGGTCTCGATCCAGCCCTCGCCGACCTCGAAGGGCACGCCCGCCTCGCGCAGGCGCTCGAGCAACACCGAGAGGTGTTCGGGTCGGCAGCCGCTGACGCGCACCCGGCCGCCGGAGAGCGCGCCGGCGATCACGTAGGTGCCGGCCTCGATGCGATCGGGCACGACGGCGTGGGTCGCGCCGCCGAGCCGCGCGACGCCCTCGACCTCGATGCGCGGCGAGCCCAGGCCGCTGATGCGCGCGCCCATCTTCACCAGGCACTCGCCGAGGTCGACCACCTCCGGCTCGCAGGCCGCGCCCTGGATCACCGTGCGGCCGCGCGCCAGGGTCGCGGCCATCATCACGTTGGCCGTGCCCGTGACCGAGCTGCCGAAGGCCGTGCCCAGGTACATCGTCCCGCCGCGCAGGCCGCCCGGGGGCGCTTCGGCGACGACCTTCCCGCCCTCGATGCGCACCCTCGCGCCGAGGGCCTCGAACCCCTTGAGGTGCACGTCGATCGGCCGCACGCCGATCACGCAGCCGCCGGGCAGGCTGACCTCGGCCCGCCCGCAGCGGGTGAGCAGGGGTCCGAGCACGCACACCGAGCCGCGCATGCGGCGCACGTGCTCCCAGCCGGCTTTGGGGTGGGGCTCGGCGGGCGCCTGGACCTCGATCGCGCCCGAGGGATCCTGCTCGGCGCCGCAGCCCAACTCGCGCAGGAGCTCGAGCATCGTGCGCACGTCCGCCAGTCGCGGCGCGTTGGGCACCACGAGCCGGCCGTCGGTCAACAGCGCCGCCGCCAGCACCGGCAACACGGCGTTCTTCGAGCCCGCCGTGCGCACCTCGCCCGCGAGGGGCCGTCCGCCTTCCACCACCAACATGTCCATGGCGCGTCTCCTGGATGGGTGCGGCGCACGGGCGCCGCGGAGGTCGGACCCTAGCGAGCGCGCGCGCCCGATTCCCGGGGCATCCGCGCTTCGAGCTCCCGAGGGCGCCGCGCTCCGGGCCTGCGGACGAACCCGGACGAACCGAGCCCGGCGCTCCCCGGGGGAGCGCGCTCCGGCGCGGCGCCGGCCGCCGGGACGGCGAGGGCCCCGCGCGGCGGGCGCCGCCGGCCGAGCAGGCCTGCCCCGCCGGGGCCCCGGTTGACGCTCCCCGCCGGGCGCCGCTACGATCCCGGGCTCGCTCGACGGGTCGGAGGCCGCCGGAATGCCCCCCCGCGGCCGCGCGCACGCCGCGCCCGCCCGTCGGCTCCCCGCCCCAGCGCCCGCACGCCAGCCCCGCACGCCAGCCCCGCCGCGGGACCCCGACGATGAGCCCGACCTCCTCCGAGAAGACCGCCGTCGCCGAAGCCACCGACCTGGGAACCTTCGATCTCCTGCGGGATCCGGTCCCGAGCTTCGCCGCCCTGCAGAGCGCCCGCCACCACCTCTACCAGTCCCGCCGCCAGGTCGACGCCTTCGAGCGCGCCGTGCTGGCGCTCCCCGGCGAAGGCGAGGAGGGCCGCCGCCGCGGCTTCGGTTGCTGGATGCTCGCGCGTTACGAGGAGGCCGCCGCCCTGCTCGCGCGCCACGCCGACGACGACGTGGCCGCCTTCACGCGCGCCAGCGCGCTCGTGGCCCTCGAACGGTTCGAGGAGGCCGAGCCCATCTTCGAGCGCCTCTCGAACGCCTACCCCGACGAGCCGCGCCCGCGCGCCGGTTGGATCGAGTGCAAGGCCGAGACCCTGCGCCGCAAGGGCGGCGAGGACGAAGCCGCCGCCCAAGAGTTCGAGAGACGCCTGGCCGATTCGCCCGAGGCGTTCCGCGCCAGCGCCGAGGGCCGCCACCTCGAGGGCCGGGCCTTCGAGCTGCGCCGCGACTGGGAGAAGGCCATCGGCGCCTACCGCGCCGCCCACGCCCTCGACTCGCAGCACCGCAACAACCTCTTCCGCCTGGCGCTGCTCTCGGAGCGTTGGGGCGACGCGCGCCTGGCGCTCGAGTGCTACGAGATCCTCGCCGACCAGCGTCCCGTCGACCGCGCCGTGCTGATGAACCTCGGCGTGCTGTACGAGGACCTGGGCCGCGACCGCGACGCCGCCGCCTGCTACGAGGTCGTCGTGCGCACCTTCCCCGCCGACCGCCGGGCGCGCCTGTTCCTGGCCGACGCCAAGGCCGGGATGGAGATGTTCTACGACGAGGACCTGGAGCGGAAGGAAGACCGCCTGAACCAGATCCTGCGCACCCCCATCACCGACTTCGAGCTCTCGGTGCGGGCGCGCAACTGCCTCAACAAGATGAACATCCTGACCCTGGGCGACCTGGTGCGGAAAACCGAGGTCGAGCTGCTCTCCTACAAGAACTTCGGCGAGACGTCCTTGCTGGAGATCAAGGAGATCCTGGGCAGCAAGGGCCTGCGCCTGGGCATGGGCAAGGAAGAGGCGGTGCAGAGCATCGAGCTGCACCGCAAGCGCTACGTCGGCGTCGAGAACGCCGAGGCCATGAACCGGCCCGTCTCCGACCTCGAGCTCTCGATCCGCGCGCGGCGCACCGTCGAGGCCCTGGGCTGCCTGACCCTGGGCGACATCGTGCAGCACTCCGAGGAGGAGATGCTGGGCATGCCGAACTTCGGCCAGACCTCCCTGCAGGAGCTGCGCGACAAGCTCTCGCAGTACGAACTCAAGCTCAAGTCGCGCAAGGAGTGAGCGGCCGCCGCCTGGCAGCCCGTTGAAACATTCCCTACTGCGGCGGGACCTTTTTCGACGGGCTGCTAGCGTGTACGAGTTCCTGGAAGGCGACGTCGTCTCCCGTTCCCCGGGCCGCCTGACCCTCTCCGTCGGTGGCGTCGGCTACGACCTCGCCGTCCCGCTGCGCGACGCCTTCGCGATCGGCGCGCGCGTCCGGGTGTTCGCCCACCTGGTCGTGCGCGAGGACGCGCACCTCCTGTTCGGCTTCCAGGAGCGCTCCGGCCGCGATCTCTTCCGCCTGCTCCTGACCGTGCGCGGCGTGGGGCCGGGCATGGCCCTGGCGATCCTCTCGGCCCTCTCGCGCGAGGAGTTGGTCGAAGCGGTGCTCGCCGGCGACGCCGCGCGCCTGGTGCGGGTGAAGGGCGTGGGCAAGAAGACCGCCGAGCAGGTCCTGCTCGACCTGCGCGACAAGGCCGCGCGGCTGCGCCAGGAGCTCGTCCCGAGCTCGGCCCCGACTCCGGTGGCCGCGCGCACCGAGATCAACCTCGCCGACGCCGCCGCGGCGCTGGTCTCGATCGGTTTCAGCGAGAAGGACGCCCGAAAGCAGGTCGAGCGGGCCGCCGAGAGGGTCGATCCGGCGAACCTCGAGGCCCTGGTGCGGGCCGCATTGCAGGCGTAGGCTCCCCGGGCATGGGACCCCACATCGCCCCCGCCGAGCTGCGGGTGCTCGTCTGTGACGACCTCGACCCGGCCGCGCTGGAGGTGTTCCGCGCCCGCGGCATCGAGCCCGAGGTGCGCACCGGGCTCGACGAGCACACCCTGGCCGGACGGGTCGACGGCGTCCATGCGCTGGTCGTGCGTTCCGCGACGCGCATCACGCGCGCGGTGATCGAGGCGGCACCCGAGCTGCGCGTCATCGGCCGCGCCGGCGTGGGCGTCGACAACGTCGACTGCACCGCCGCCACCGAGCGTGGCGTCGTGGTGATGAACACGCCCACGGGCAACACGACGACGACCGGCGAGCTCGCGATCGCGTTGCTGTGCTCCCTCGCGCGCCACGTCCCCCAGGCCGACCGCCGCGCGCGCAGCGGGAACTGGGGCAAGAAGGGGCTCATGGGCACCGAGCTCTCCGGCAAGACGCTGGGCGTGATCGGCCTGGGCCGCATCGGCCGCGTGGTCGCCGAGCGGGGCCTGGGCCTGCGCATGAAAGTCCTCGCCCACGACCCCTACCTCTCGGGCCGCGGCGCGGGCTCGCCGGTGGAGGGCTGCGAGCTGGTGGGCCTCGACGAGCTGCTCGCCGCCAGCGACTTCGTGACCCTGCACGTGCCGCTGCTCGAGGGCACGCGCAACCTGCTCTCGCGCGAGCGCCTGGCCCAGATGAAGCGCGGCGCGCGCCTGGTGAACGCGGCCCGCGGGGGCCTGGTCGACGAGGCCGCCCTGGCGGAGGCTCTCGAGGCGGGTCACCTCGCCGGCGCGGCCCTGGACGTCCTGGCCGAGGAGCCGCCGAGTCCCGACCACCCCCTGCTCGGCCGCGAGGACGTGATCCTGACTCCGCACCTGGGCGCCTCCTCCCACGAGGCCCAGCACGCCGTGGCGGTCGAGATCGCGCGTCAGATCGCGGACTTCCTGCTCGACGGCGTGATGGCGAACACCGTCAACGCGCCCAGCGTGTCGGGCAAGACCCTGCAGCGCATCGCGCCCTACGTGTTGCTCGCCCAGCGCATGGGCAGCTTCCTCGCCCAGCGCATGGAGCAGCCGATCCGCAAGCTCGAGGTGACGCTCTCGGGCGAGGTCGCGCGCGAGGGCCGCTCCTACCTGCCGCTCTCGATCCTGGTCGGCGTGCTGCGCCAGAGCGACCCGGGCGCCAACTACGTCAACGCGCCCCTGCTGGCCAAGGAGCGCGACCTGCGCCTGCTCGAGAGCAGCGACGAGGAGGCGCACTACTTCCAGGGCCTGATCAAGGTGCGCGCGACCTCGAAGGGCGGCGAGGAGAGCCACCTCGTCGCCGGCACGGTCTTCGGCCGCGCGCCGCGCCTGGTGCGCATCGACGAGCTGCACCTCGACCTCGAACCCGCGGGCTCCCTGCTCATCACCCAGCACCGCGACCGCCCCGGCGTGCTGGGCCAGCTCGGCACCCTGCTCGGCCAAGCGGGCGTGAACATCCGCAGCGTGCAGCTCGGCGCCTTCGAGCGCGCGGGCGCGAGCCCCGAGCTCGCCAGCGGCTTCTTCTCCCTCGACGACGACCCCGGCCCCGAGGTCCTGGCCGCCATCGCCGCCCTCGAGCCCATCGAAGAGGTGCGCCTGGTGCGCCTGTGAGCCCATGGCCGCCCCGCTCCCCGACCGCCCCCCGCCCTACGGCACGATCGTCTTCGACTGCGATTCGACCCTCTCGGGCATCGAAGGCATCGACGAGCTGGCGGGCGACCTGCGCCCCGAGATCGCCGCGTTGACGCAGCGCGCCATGGCCGGCGAGCTGCCCCTCGAGGCCGTCTACGGATTGCGCCTGGCCCGCATCCGCCCCACCCGCGACCGCCTCGCGCGCCTGGCCGAGGAGTACGCCGCGGCCGCCCTGCCCGGCGCCGGGGACCTGGTGCGGCGCCTGCGCTCGCTGGGCAAGCGCGTCGTCGTCGTGAGCGGCGGCGTACGGCAGGCGGTCGAGCCCTTCGCCGCGGGCCTCGGCATCCCGGCCACCGACGTGCGCGCGGTGGAGCTCTTCTTCGACGGCTCCGGCCAGTACCTGGGCTTCGACGAGTCCTCGCCCCTGGCCCGTTCCGGCGGCAAGATCGAGGTCCTGCGCGACCTCGCCCGCGCGCCCGGCGCCGGCGCGCTGGCCTTCGTCGGGGACGGCATCACCGACCTCGAGGCCGCGGGCGAGGTCGCCCGCTTCGTGGCCTTCGCCGGCTTCGTGCGCCGCCCCGAGGTCGTCACCCGCGCCCGAGTCGTGTGCGAGGTCCCGCACGCGGCGCCCTTGCAGTTCGTCCTGATGACCGAAGAGGAAGCCGAGCGCTCCACCCCCACCCCGTGACCACCCTCTGGATACCCGGTCCCACCTACGTCCGTCCCGAGATCCTGGCCGAGATGGCGCGGCCGCTGATCGGCCACCGCGGCAGGGCGATGGACGAGCTGCACGAGCGCATCGACCCCCACCTGCGCCTGGCCTTCGGCCTCGCGCCCGATAGCCCCTCGCGGGTCGCCGTGCACACCTGCAGCGGCACGGGCCTGATGGAGATGGCCGTGCAGGGAGCGGGGCCGCGCATCCTGTCGGTGGTCAACGGCGCTTTCTCCGAGCGCTTCGCCAAGGTCGCCGAGTCGATCGGCCGCACGGTGCAACGCCTCGTGATCCCCTGGGGCCTGGGCGTCACGCCGGACGAGCTCTCCCGCGCCCTCGACGAGCACGGCCCCTTCGACGCCCTGACCCTGGTCTCGAACGAGACCTCGACCGGCGTGCGCACGCCCCTCGCGCCCCTGGCCCCGGTCCTCGAGCGCCACCCCAACACCCACTTCCTGGTCGACGTCGTCAGCTACCTCGGCGGCGCCCCGGTCGACTTCGATGCCAACCGCATCGACTTCGCCCTGGCCGGCGTGCAGAAGGCCCTCGCGCTGCCCCCGGGCATCGCCGTCTTCGCCGCCAGCGAGCGCTACCTCGCGAGCGCGGCCCGCCAACCCCGCCGCGGCTTCTACCTCGACCCCGTGCGCATCCTCGAGGGCCACGTGAAGCGCAACACCCCCGCGACGCCCTCGATCCCCCACTACTACGCCCTCGCCCGCCAGCTCGAGGACATCACCGCCGGCGCGACCCTCCCCCCGCGCAGCGCCGCAACGCCCGCGCCCTCCCCCGGCCCCGCCACCTGGCGCGCCCGTTTCGCCCAGCACGACGCCCTGCGCGAGCGCACCCTCGCCTGGGCCGCCGGCCACGGCTTCCCCCCCTTCCCCGCGGAGCCCTTCCGCTCCCCCACGGTCTCCTGCCTCACCGCCCCCACCCTCGACATCGCCGCCTTCGTCAGCGGCCTGAAGGCGCGCGGCCACGAGATCTCCAACGGCTACGGCGACCTCAAGGACAAGACTCTCCGCATCGGCCACATGGGCGACCACACCCTGGAGGGCCTCGAGGAGCTGCTCGCGACGGCGGACGAGGTCATCGCGGCGGCGCCGAATCCCCCGCGGAGTCGGAGCGCGGGCTGACGGTCGGGACGCCCGATCCGCACCCGTGGTCCACACCGCGGAGAACCGCCACGCCGGCGATGCCCGATCGCTCTCCCGGCTGGCTCGGCCCCGCCCCGGCACGCCGATCCAGCGCGGGACGGCGCGAGATCCGCGGTTCCTCCGCAGACCCGATCACCTCGGGCCTCCTAACGATCGGGCGATCCCCCGCCTCGCTCGACACCCTCCGCCGCAGGGCCCGGATGGACGCTGCCCTCCCGGTCCTCCGCGACGGCAGGGGCCGCTGCTCTGCGCCGCGCCACCCCGTGCCAGAGCAGACCGACCGCGATCAGTCCGAGGCCGGCCAGCCAGATCGGAGGGTCGACCCAGAACGCGAGGCCCAGGCAGGACACCAGACCGCAGGCGGGTACGCCTCGGGGATACAGCCGCGCTTCGACCGGGAGCCGCAGGGCCGCGAGGTTGGTGAGGGCGTAGTACACCAGGACGGTGAAGGCGCTGAAGGACCAGGTGACCTGGACGCTGCCCAGCAGCGTGAGCGCCGCGACGAGGACGCCCACGACGAGGACCGCGCGGCGAGGTGAAGCGTGCTCACCGTCGAGGCGGGCCAACGGTCGAGGCATGTCGCCGCGTCGCGACATGGCCAGGAGGACCCTCGACAGCCCGAGCAGCAGGTTGAGCAGGACGCCGAGCATCGCGGTCACGGCGCCCGCGGCGACCAGCCAGGCAACACCCGGGACCCCGAAGCCGCGCGCGAGGACCTCCAGCGGTGCGGCGGCGGCTCGCGTGGCCTCCGCCAGCCGGGGAGCCCCGACGGCGGCCACGGCCACGAAGGCCACGGCGGCATACAGCGCCAGGGTCGCGAGCAGGGTGACGACGATGGCCCTCGGGATGCTGCGGGTCGGCTCGCGCACCTCCTCGCCGAGGGTCGCGATGCGGCCGTACCCCGTGTACGCGACGAACATCAGGGCGGTCGCATGGAACAGTCCGCGGAACCCGCCGCCCTCCGACCCGAGGAAGCGGCCCAGGTGCTCGTGGGCCCCATCGAGCGCGGAGGGCAGGCCCGCGACGACGAACGCCGTGAGCGCCAGCAGGGTCGACGAGACGATCACCGCGTTGGCGCGGTTCGAGTGGCGCATCCCGGCGGCGACCAGCAGGGTGAGGGACCCCACGCCGAGGAGCGCCAAGAGGATGCGGAACGCCGTCCCGGAGTACCCGAACGCGTTCAAGACGTACCCCGCGCAACCGAGCGCCGCCGTCGCTGCGGACGCCGACTTCGCACACAGGAACATCCACCCCGCGGTGAACCCGAGCGTCGGGCTCAGGTACCGATAGCCGTACTCGTAGGTCCCACCGCTGACGGGATGGCTCGCGGCGAGCTGCGCGCTCGAGAGTCCGTTGCAGGTGGCGACCGCCGCCGCGAGTCCCACCGCCAGGATCACCGACGACCCGGCGACGCCGGCCGCCACCCCAAGGCTGACGAAGACCCCCGTGCCCAGGATCGAGCCGAGACCCATCAGCACCGCCCCTGGGGTCCCCACCACGCGTGCGAGTCGCCCGGTCCCCTCGTCCGCCGCGGTCGCCGTCACGCGCTCCCGCTGCACGTCCGTTCGACCGATCCGCGGAGTGGGGCGGGCGCGTGTCATGTGGACCGGTCGAACGCGCCAGGCCTGGGCTCCGACGTGCACCCGAGGGAACCGCCGGGCCGGCGCGGCGATCGGGGGGGGCCTGGGCGGGTCAGTGTAGCGGGGGGGACGATGGGCCGAGGGCGGGAGCGCGCTGGCTCAGGGTCCATCCGTGTCCGCCCCGGGCCAGTCGCGGGCCGCGGCGGGTAGCTTCTCGGCTCCCCAAGGGAGGGCCAAGGCCGCGCTGAAGTGCGCGCGGGGAACGTAGACGGAGAGGTGGACGGTCCAGGCGGAGGCCTGGAGGTCCTCGGAAGGGACGTCGGCGGGCGCAGGGTGGAGGCGGAAGGGGATGCCGTCTGCCTCCAGCAGGGCGACGGCCTGCATGCGGACGCCGGGCGCGACGTCGGGCAGGAGGCAGAGGAACTCGTCCGGGTCGGGCCGGGTCATCGCAGGTCGCTCACGAACCGGGATCGAGCTTCGCGCGGAGCGGGGAGGCCGATCGAAGCGTGCGCTCTCCGTCGTTAGGGTACCGAGCCCGGCAGCGGCTGTGGGCCAGAGGGTGCGCCGCGGGCACGAGGATCCAGCTTCCGCACCGGGAGCTGGGATCGTCGGCTGTCGATCTCCGCGGCGCGCCCTCGGCGTCGCCTGGGCCCTCCGGCCCGCCGTCCCCCACCGAACCATGCGCATCCTGCGGGCGGGCCTGGTCTACTTCGCGGCGACCTTCGGCGTCGGGTTCGCGCTGGGGGTGGTGCGGGTGGCGCTCGTCGTGCCGCGCCTCGGGGAGCGGGCGGCGGAGCTCGTCGAGATGCCGCTGATGCTCGCGGCCATCGTCGTCCTCGCGCGCTGGGTCGTGCGACGCTTCGACGTGCCGGCGGCCTGCGGGGCGCGGGCGGCGCTCGGAGGCCTGGCGCTGGGGCTGATGCTCGCGGCCGAGGCCCTCGTGGTCGTCGCCGTGCGCCGCGAGGGGCTCGGCCAGTACCTCGCCGAACGCGATCCGGTTGCTGGCAGCGTGTACCTGGGCATGCTGCTGCTCTTCGGTGCCCTGCCATGGATCCTCGCGCGCATCGAGCGGGGGCGCGTCGGAGCGTGAACGGGCTGGCGATCGAGGCCCTGGCGCGGGCCACGACCCGGAGAAGGACGCAGCCCTGGGCCGCGGCTCGGCATCAGGGGCCGAAGGAGCGCAGGACGGAGCGCGCGATCTCCTGCGAGGTCTCGTCGAGGTCCGTGCGATCGGCGAGTTCCGCGACCAGGGTTCGCAGGCGCCGGTACGGCGGGCTCGAGCGGAGCCGGGCCGGTGCGCCCTGGGCGAGGTTGCCCGCCGCGTGCAGGGCAGCCTGGGCGTAGGCGGCGCGCAGCAGGGACGGGCCAGTCCACTCGGGCCAGGGGTCGCGCGCGAGCCCACCGAGGTCGGCCACCAGGCGGGCCGCCGTGCGTTCGTCCGGCCGTTGGATCGCGAGGTTGAGCAGCGCTCCGGCGCGCACCGAGTCGTCGTCATCCGTGTCGAGCACGTACTCGAGGAACTCGGCGTCGCTGCGCCCGGCGAGCACGAGCAGCTTGCGCAGATCGGGTTCGGGTTGCTCGGCGTAGCGCTCGAAGGCCAACGTGGCCAGGTCGCGCTCCGCCAGGTCCAGGGCGGCGAACGTCAGCTCCGCCCGACCTTCCTCCGAGGCCCGCTCGAGCAGGTGGTCGAACGCCTGCGCGGGCTCCGCCTTGCGGCAGATCAGGCGATCGACCTCCATGCGCAGCGGGGAGTCGGGCGCCAGGGTCCGGGCGAGGTCCAGGGCCAGCTCGAGGCCCGGCGCCCCTGGGAGGTCCGAGAGGTGCTCGGCGACGAGCAACTGGATGGCGGGATCGGCGTGGTGCGCGAGATCCATCAACAGCTCCATCCGCGGCGGCTCGGCCCGCACAGCCAGGTCGCAGACGAGTCGGGCCAGGGGCGCGCAGTAGCCCAGGGGCACGAGCCAGCGGGCGAGCCGGTCGAGCGAGTCCACCCCCAACACGTCGGCCCGCCCCAGATCCCCCAGCAGCTCGAGCGCGACCTCGCGTGGCAAGTCTCCCAGGCGCTCCAGGACGCCGACGAGGAGGGCCTCGAGGTCTCCGTGGAAGCGCGCCAGACCGACCCCGTGCCCCTCCATCTCGAGGCCCGTCCTCACCCCCAGCAACAAACGTAGGCCGAAGAGCAGATCGGGATACTCGTCCGCGGGGATCGTGGGTTCGGACTGCCCCAGGCGACCGACGTACGCGAAGAGGCCGTCCAGGTCCGTCAGGGCGACCGAGAGCTGTTCGGCGAGCTCGGCGTGCCGTCCCGCCTCCAGGGCGGCGCGCGCCGCCCGCAACAGCGACGCGAAGTCCCGCTCCCCGACGGCTTCCCGATCGGCGGGATCCAGGAGCGCCCTGCGGAGCGCGTCCTCGAGATCGGCAGGACCCGTCAACTCGCCGTCCCGCGCCTCGGAGGGCGCACCCGCGGGCACCCGGGGTCCTGGGCCGTCCGAGGGATCCGCGGCGCGCGCCACGAGGAACGCCGCCAGCGGAACGGCGAGCAAGGCCGCGAGGAGCGCCCGATGGGACACGGAAGTTGGCTTCATTCCGATTTCTCCGGGGCATCGCGAGCGACTCGAGGAGTCTCCGTCGGGTTGCGTTCCATGGGTCGACACGGGACTTCGTTCGCCGTGAGCAGGTGGTCCACGACCCGCGTGGAGACCGTCCGGCATTCGGTTCCGACGTAGACGGGGAGGTTGACCGAAATCCCCATGCCAGCCACCTTGACCGAGACCCCGAGCTGGACCTGGGTGCACTGCATGGTGCGCTCTTCCACGTAGACGACGCCCCCGGCCACGCAGTCGATGACCTCGCTCGCGGGACCGTCGCACAGGTAGCGGTCCGGAACGTAGATCCAGAGCGTGGAGCAGGTGCGGTGCTCGGTCTGGATCAGGATCCCGCACCAGCAGGTGTGCTCTCCCGAGGCGGATGCCTCCACCAGTTTCCCGCGCTCCAGCCGCCGCTGCTTGCAGTCGGCCCCCAGCCCCGGCCCCGCCAGGGACAGCCCCAAGACCCCCGCCAGGAGCACCCAGCGCCCCACGGCCAGTTGTTTGCCTCGATTCACCTCTCCTCCTCCTGTTTCGATACTCCTCGAATCCCCCGCGTGTCCAGCGCCCGGTACGCAATCCCGCTTCGAGCGCGGACTCACGGCTCCCGCGGGCCCGGGCCGACGACCTCCGACGGCCGCGCGCCCCGCATCGGTCCATCTGGAATGCACGTCCCGCGCGGCGTTGCAGAGGAAACCCCGAAATCCCCACCCGGGCCAGGTCACTCCCCGTCCGCGACGGCTGCGGGCTCAGCGCGGCCGCGCCAGCTTCACCGCCGGCCCGTCCCCCACGGGCAGGCGCACCTCGCCGACCCGTTCGAGGCCGAGTTTCTCGAGCACCCGCAGGGACGCCCCGTTGGCGCGCAGGGCGCAGGCCACGACCGCCGAGGTGGCGGGGTCGGCGAGAGCGCGGCGCACGAGGGGCGCGGCCGCCTCGGTGGCGATGCCCCGGCCCCAGGCGGCGCGGCGAAGACGGTAGCCGACCTCGATCTCGTCGGGGCGGTTCCAACCGAGGTCCGCGGCGAACACGTGGGCGTTCGCGGGGCGGACGAGTACCCAGCCCAGGAACTCCGCGCTCGAGCGGCTCTCCACCAGCCACAGGCCGTGCCAGGGGTGGGCCTGCCAGGGCATGTAGACGCTGCGCGCGCGCTCGCGGTAGGCGGCCAGCTCGGGCGCGGGGGCCACTCCGATGTGGCGCATCACCTCGGGGTCGGAGTCGAGCTCCAGCAGGAGCGGAGCGTCGTCCACGCCGAGGTCGCGCAGGAGCAGGCGTTCGGTCTGGATGGGCGGACGTCGCGAGGGGGGCACGCCGTACGAGGCGACGTTCGTGTAGCGGCGCTTGGGTCCGGCGAACGACTCGAAGATTCGGCGGTGACGGCGCAGGCCGAACTCGTCGTCCCGCTCCGAGTAGGCGTTCACCCACTCGAGCAGCGGTTCCAGCAGCGCGTCCTGGGCCTCGGCCGAGGGGAACTTCTCCGGCTCGAAGGGCCGTCGTCGGCAATGCTCGAGGCAGGTCTCGAGGCCCGGGTCGAGCCAGCGCAGCTCGGTGCAATGGGGCAACGCGGCCTCGACGAGGTCTCCGTAGCAGCCCTCGACGACCCAGGAATCGTGGGCCGCGAGGAATCGGTGCAGGTCGCGCAGGCTCCCGTCGAGCGCCCGTCGCTCGCTGCCCGCGCCCCAGGCGAGTTCGTCCAGGGAGAGGTGCGCGATCCCCCGCTCGCCGACCAGGCGCCGGGCCAGGGTGGTCTTTCCGGAGCCCGCGTTTCCGAGCAGCAGGATCCTCACCGTGCCTCCGCGCACGGGGCCGGGGTGGACGTGCTCGGGGGACGGCGGGACCCGCGGTCCGGCTGCCCGCGCGTGGAGCGCATGGCGCCGGGTGCTGCGCGGGGAAGGGGCTCGGGAGCTCGGGGATCCATGGGTGGGGAGAGCGGGACCCGCTCAGCGCTTCACGGCTCGAAAGGCGAGCCTCGAGAGCCTGCGCTCGCGGGCCAGGCGGGCCGTCACCTCGAGGAAGGTCTGTTGGTCCTCGAAGGTGCGCTCGCCCTCGACGCGGCGCAACTCGTCGGCGCGCTCCGCCCGGGCCTCCCGCCAGCGCTCGGCCGTGTGGGCCATGTTCGGCGTGCGATCGTGGACTTCGACGTCACCGAATCCCTCCTGCGCCAGCAGGCGTTCGTCGTAGCCCGAGGGGACGAAGAGGAAGAACCCGATCGAGGAGCGGATCGCGATCTCCTCGTGGGTGAGCGGACCGCTGACGACGACCGGGTCGGTGAACACGAGTCGGCCCCCGGGCTCGAGGACCCGGGCCCACTCGCGGAGCACCCCGGCGCGGTCGGGCAAGTGATTCAGCGCGTCGGTGCAGATCAGGCCGTCGAAGCTGGCGTCCTCGAACGGGAGGAGCCCGGCGGCGTCCGCGCGGAGGAACGAGGCCCGCGCGGCGAGGCCCCGCTCCGCGGCCGCGAGCCGCGCCGCCGCCACGGCCTGCCCGTGGAGATCGATCCCGCTCACCCTGCAGCCCGTGAGCTCGCCGATGCGCAGGGTCGGGTGACCGGCGCCGCAGGCGACGTCCAGGAGCCGCGAGTCGCGCCCGAGCCCCAGCCACCGGATGAACAGGTCGTGCTCCTCCGCGGTGAGCCACCCGTTCTGTCCGATGTCCTGCCCGAAGGCCGCGGCGCGCACCTGCGCGTACAGCGGGGAGCGGAACCGACCGTAGCTGGCGTCGTAGTGTCGGACGGGGGGAGGGCTCGACATGCTTGGGTTCTACGCGGGGTTCCGCGCCATCGCGGCCAGGGCGCGGGATGGACGTGCGCCCAGCTCAGTGCGCGTTCTGCGGCAGGCCGTCGGTGAGGTCGTAGTAGTCGCCCTTGTCGGCGACGTGGATGTGGTGCGCGAGACGCGTGCCCGTGGGGCTCTCGAAGGCGCCCATGGCGATCGCGAGCGTGTCCTTGTGGATCGGATCCCACAGGAGCGTCGCGCCGCAGGTCTTGCAGAAGCCGCGGCGCACCTTCTCGGAGGTGGCGTACCAGGTCAGGTGCTCCTCGCCGTGCAGCGTGAGGTGCGCGCGCTCGACGTCGGTCGAGACCCAGTAGTGGCCCGACAGCTTGCGGCAGCGCGAGCAGTGGCAGGCGTCGGGTGGACGCAGGGGCGCGGCGACCTCGAAGCGCACGGCGCCGCACAGGCAGGATCCTCGGGGCATGGGTGGATGGGCTCCGGATGGGGGTGTCAGCCGCGGCCGGTGGGAGCGGGAGGGGCGGGCCCCAGCGCCAAGCGCACGATCGGGCGCTCGGGCTTGCGCCGGGCGACCTCGACGAAGCCGGCCTTGTCGAACATCGACTTGGCGCCGAACCAGAGCCAATCGTCGCGCCCGCGCTCGGCCTTGTCGACCGGATAGGCCTCGAGCAGGGTCGCGCCCTGGCGCGCGGCGTAGGCGATCGCGCCCCGCAGGAGCTCGCTCGCAACGCCCTGGTGACGGTACGCGGGCGGGACCACGAAACAGATCAGCGACCAGACGGGCCGTTCGTCCACGGGCTTCATCACAGGCGAACGAGCGAGCTTGGCGAAGTCCTGGCGCAGACCGAGGGAGACCCAACCCACGGGGGTCCGGCCCCGATACCCGATCAGTCCCGGCGGCTGCTCGCCCCGGGTCAGGCGCTTCAGCCGCTTGCGGCGCTCGGCCGCCGGCGACGAACCCGCGGGGACGGCCTGCTTCCCGCTCTCGCGGTAGTACATGCACCAGCAACCGCGGGCGATCGAACAGCCCTTGGCGAGGAAGAGCGCCTCGAGGTCGGGCCAACGCTCCGGCGTGAGGGGCTTGCACACGAGCTTCATGTCCCAGGCTCAGCGCGGACCGAAGGCCAGGTAGGCCCCGTAGGCGACGAGGAAGGTCGCGCCCTCGAGCCGGCTCAAGCGGCGGCCGGTGTAGAGGAACCACAGCAGGAGGATCGACACGCCCAGCAGGACCCACTGGTCGAAGCCCAGGATGCGCTCGTGGATCGGCAGCGGTTGCAGCAGGGCCGACAGACCCAGGATGCCGAGCAGGTTGAAGAGGTTGCTGCCCAGGATGTTGCCCACCGCGACGTCGGCGTGGCCGCGCAGGGACGCGAGCAACGAGACGGCGAGTTCGGGGATCGAGGTCCCGACCGCCACCAGGGTCAGGCCGACGACGGCCTCGGGCACGCCCAGGCGCTGGGCGAGCTCGACCGCGCCCAAGAGCAACACCCGCGAGCCACCGATCAGGAACGCCAGGCCGAGCACGATGGACAGGGCGCTCATCGGGAACGAGCGCGGCACGGCGGAGAGTTCCTCGGCCTCGGCGCGCTGGACCTCGGCGGCGGGGGCGGCGGGGTCGCGCTCGGTCCAGTAGGCCCAGGCGAGGTACGCGGCGAGCCCCACGAGCAGGATCGCCGCGTCCGCCCGACCCAGCGCGCCCCTACCGACCAGCAGCACGAAGAGCCCGCTCGTCGCCACCACCGCCAGCGCGTCGCGCCGCAGCGCGAGGGGCTGGACCGACAGGGGCCTCACCAGGGCGCACAGCCCCAGGATCAGCAGCACGTTGGCGATGTTGCTGCCCACGACGTTCCCGACCGCGATGTCGGGGCGAGCGTTCAGCGCGGCGTCGACCGAGACCACCAGCTCCGGCGCCGAGGTGCCGAAGCCGACGATCACGAGCCCGCTCAACAGCGGCGAGACGCCGGCCCGCCGCGCGATCGCCAACGCGCCGCGGATGAGGGCCTCGCCCCCCAGGGTCAAGAGCCCGACGCCGAGCACCAGGTACAGGACCGGCAACATGGAGTTCCCCCGCGCACGCCCCAGCCGCGGCCGGGTTCCGTGGTGAGCCTCGCAGGGCGCCGATGGCTGGCGCGTCAAGCTAGCCACCCCGCACCTTCGGCGCGAGCGAGCTCCGGCGGGAAGCCCTGCACCCTTCGCACTCCTCGCCCGGCGCGCGCTCCCCGAGCACGCGCCGGGCCCGATCGGGCCAGGGCACCGCCGACGTCCGCCCGATGGGCACCGTCGAGCGCGCGCCGCCGACCTGCGACCCGCCCCCGCCGCGCCGGATTCGGGCGTGACGCCCGGCGCGACACTCCCCGTCGCGCGATTCGACCCGGGTCAGGATTCCGGCCTGCTCGGGCAGCCTGGGACGCGCGCCTTGGAGTTCGCACGGACCGCAGGGCCGTGCTTCGAGGTATTCGCGTGTGCCAGGGTGGGCACGTCGGCCCAAGATTCCCGATCGAAGGGCGATGCACGCGCCGACCTGCCGGCAGGCCCCGCGATTCGGCCCTACCGCGGCCCCCCGCATGGGACTCTACGGCTTGACCCTGGGAAGGGTCGACAGTAGCCTCCATGCGGCGGCTCCGGCACTGGGACGGTGCCCCGCAGGTGATCCCCCGCCTGCTCGAAGACCCAGTGCGTTCCCTGATCCATCCATGACTCACCGATTTCGGCTGCCTGGAGCGGCCTGGACGATCCTGCTCGGCGCGCCGTTCCTCCTGGGCGCTGCCGGCCCGGTCGGGACCTGGCCCTCGGGGCCCGGCTGGTCGACGCAGGGCGATCCCAACCTGAGTGGCCTCACGACGAATCCAACCCTCACGCCGGATCAACAACAACTCCTGGCCGACGCCCTGGAGTACTTCGCGATCCAGAACCCGGGAGGTGCTGCCACGCTCCAAGCCGGTCTTGCGAATGGAGCCATCCAAGTCGTCGACATCGTGAACGAGCCCGGACAGCCTGCCGACCATGGCGCGTCCGACAAGGGCACGATGGGATTGGAGTTGGACGGCAAGACACCGGCTGAGGTTGCCGGGGTCATCGCTCACGAGTGGGCCCACGTCCAGGGCATTGGAGCCGGTGGTGGCTATCCGCACGAGGGAGGAACCTACAACGGCAATGATCCTTGCCAGCACGCTGGCGCCTACGCCCAGCAGATCAACGCGCTCTGTTTCAACTCGTGCGTCGCTGAGTGGAGTGAAGAGCCCGGCGTCTCCTGCGCCGAGTGGCGTCGGGTGACACGTAGGTATGGGGAGGAACTGAGGGCTTGCAGGAAGAAGGGAGGCACCCCTTCGTTGCCCGGGACCGTCTGTGATCCACCCACGGATCAACCCACCTGCGGGTGTGCGTGAGGGCGCCATGGTGAACCAACGACGGCTTCGAGCCACGCTGGCTGTCCTGCCCGTGCTGGCCATCCTGGCCGGGGTGATGCTGCGCACCTCCAACGCCCCGCCCAACACTCCCGCTCGCGCCTCGCTCGAGCCGGCCAAGACTTCCTCGGCCCAGGGGCCGAGCCAGGAACTCGACGCCGGAGCCTACTGGCTGGGGTCGATCTCCATGGAGTCGGAGGATCCCAACGTCCACGTGGAGGTCAGCGTCGACCCGCACGGGGCCAAGGTGTACGTCGACTGGAAGTGGATCCCGCCCCAGGCTCCGCGCACGGCGGCCAGCGCATCCCAGACCTTCAACACGCTCTATCAGCCCACGTACGCCTGCGGGATCGGCCCACGCCAGATCGCCGTCGCAGGCAAGGAGATCGGGGGTGATACGCTGATCGAATTCTGGACCTTCGGTCAAGCTCTCAAGACGGAGGCCCTGACCCCGCCGCCCCAGGGGGGCCACCGATTCGCACTCCAAGCTGGCCTGCGTACCGAGAAGACCGAGATCTACCGCCAGTCGGGTTTGGGCCTCGACACCATCGCCCAGATGACCCGCATGCTCGGTCCCGAGGACAGCACCCTCCTGCTGCTTCGTTTCTGGGACAGTAAGGACGTGTATCGCCTCGACTGGACTACGGAGCTGCTCACGCGGCTGGCCTCGCCACAATCCGGTGCGTTCGGCGCCCTGCACGTGCCCGAGCTCGCCTTCGAGGACTCCAGCGCCCTGCGCCGGGGGAACCACTCCCTCCTGGGAGATGTCTACATCTTCCCGCGCCGAAGCGGGTCGGATGGAGTTCGCGATCCCTTCGTGTCGACCTTGGTGCTGATCGACTCGGACCGCGACGGAGTCCTCGACGATCGGCTCTGGCTCGACGGGGCCGGCTGGGTGACCCACGGCCTGGACGATCCCGCGAACTTCGTCGATTGACCCGGCGCGAGGTCGGCCCGGGCATGGCGCATCGCGCGAGCCATGCAACTCGCCCGGGACGATCTCGACGACGGGGCGACCGAGGCTGCGCGGCGCATCCACGCGGATCGCGGGCGGCAGGACCGGCCGGGCTTCGAGGGGCTAGCCCGGGCCGCCGCGCGGACCGAGCTCGCCGAGGGAGGGGAGCAGGAGCGGGGCGGGGGGCGGTTCCGGTTGGAGGGTGACGTGGTCGATGGCGAAGCGCTCGTGCAGGAGCTGTTGCAGCTCGGAGAGCGTGCGCGGCCAGGCGCCGAGGTCGGGCACGACGACGTGGGCCGAGAGGGCGACGCGGCTGCCCGAGAGAGTCCAGATGTGCAGATCGTGCACCGACGTGACGGCAGGGTGGCGGGCCAGCTCGATGCCGACCGCTTCGAGGGAGAGACCCGCGGGCACGCCCTCCATCAGCGCGTGCAGGCCCTCGCGCAGGAGTCGGGCGCTCGAGATCGTGAGCAAGCCGCAGATCAGGAGCGAGACCAACGCGTCGATCGGGGTCCAGCCGGTCCACAGGATCACCAGTCCCGAGGCCAGCGCGCCCACCGAGCCAAGCGTGTCGCCGAGCACGTGCAAGGTCGCGCCGCGGGCGTTGAGGTCGTGGCCGTGGGGCACGAGCCAGCGCAGGATCAGGAGATTCAGCAACAGCCCGACGAGGGCCACGGCCGCCGCCGCGCCGCCGCGGATCTCGCGCGGCTCGCCCAGGCGCTGCAGGGCCTCGTGGGCGATCCAGGCCACGATCACGAGCATCGCGCCGGCGTTGAGGACCGCGGCGAAGACCTCGACCCGGCCCATGCCGTAGGTGTGGCGGCGCGAAGGCGGCCGGCGCGCCATCCAGCCCGCGAAGGCCCCGAGGCCCAGCGCGGCCCCGTCCGTCAGCATGTGCCCGGCGTCCGACAACAACGCCAACGAACCCGTCCACCAGCCGGCGAGCGCCTCGAGCGCGGCGAAGGCCAGCGTGAGCCCGGCGGCGCGCACGAGCACCGACACGGCGTGTCCCGCGGGCTGCGCGTGCGAGGCGTGGTCGTGTCCCATGGCGAGTCGCCCGAGTCCGGGGCCGCAGGGTACGGCCCCCGCCCGCGCGCCGACAAGCAGCCCTGCCCCATCCCTCCCGCGGGAACGACCCGCTCCGCGGCGGGAGGGAGCGCCGCCTCGCCGGCGGCGCTCCCTCCCTTCCGGCCCCGCGGGTCCGGTCAGTTGCCGTGGACGTTGGCCCAGGGATCGCTCCGGCCGTTGACGGCGTTCACGAAGACCAGCGGGCCGACGAAGTTGCCGCTGCTGGGGACGCTGAGGTGGACCGAGTTGGCGAAGAGCGTGTTCTTGACCACGAAGCTGCCGGTGCCGACGGCTCGGATGCCCACTCCCTGGGCGTGAGAACGCACGTCGTTCTCCTCGATGCGCGCGCCGCCATAGGCCCAGATCCCGTCGCCTCCATTCCCCGCGATCCGATTCCCGAGCGCGCGACTGCCGTTCATCGAGAGCAAGAGGCCGTGGCTGCCGTTGTTGGCGATCTCGCAGTTGCGCACGGTCGCCTGGATCAGGTTCACACCGATCGTCAGGTTGTCGCTCACGGTGCAGTCCGCCACGAGAGCCCCTTCCCCCGAGATCCCGGCGTAGTTCTCCGTGACGGTGCAACCGAGCACCATCGACTTGCGGCTGACCGAGATCCCGGTGCCGCCGTTCCCGGTCACCGTGCAGTCGCGCACGATGGACGCGTGCCCGGCGGAGATGCCGATCCCGGGGGCGAAGCCGGCCTCAGCGATCCCGCTGACCTTGCAGTGCGCGACGGTGAGGCTGGATCCACCTGCGATCCCGAAGCCTCCGATCCCGACGAGGTTGCAACGCTCGACCACGGAATCCTCTCCCAGCCGGATGCCGCCCTGGCCGAGCCCGCTGAGGCAGAGATCCCGCACCCGGACGTTGCTCCACTCTCCCAACGCAATGCCTTGCCTGGGCCAATCGGAGATGGAGCCGTTCGATAGGACGACGTTGGATTGGGCCCCGCTCCCGATGATGGCGTGGAGGCTCGTCGTGGAACCCCGCATGGTGAAGCCCATCAGGTCGATTCGGACGTTCGTGGCCATGACCCGGATCCCGACCTTCCCCGCCTCGCCGATCAGGTCCTGATCGAGGTAGTAGGAGCCCGGGTTCATGATCAGATAGGTGGCGTCCGTCGAGCCCGGCGTGTTGACCGCGTTGATCACGATGCGCGGATCGCTCGGGGCGAGGGCGGAGGCGTCGCGGGCCACGCCGCACAGGGACAGGACGAGGGTGGCGGGGAGGAGCAGGGAGCAGACCTTCATGTTGGCGAGGCTCGAGGGGCGAACGGCACGGCCAGGCCCACGGCCCGACCTACCCTGTCCAGCGAGATTGCCGTCTGGGAGCGGCCAGGAATCCGCGCCCAACCCTCGGCCACGTCCCGCCGGTGCTGGACTCGGGCGGGCGGTCGGCCCGCCGACCGGCCCCGCATCCCGGCGCGACTTCCCCTACCACCGGTCCGAACCCGGGTCTGGCCCGGGGTAGCATGCGCGGCCGCGCAGGGGCGACGGTCGGAGGTCGTGTATGGGGATGGAAGCGGGAGCGGGGTCGATCGGCGCGGGGCTCGCCCCCGGCACACGCATCGGCGAGTTCGAGCTCGTCGGGCTGCTCGGCGAGGGCGGGATGGGCCGGGTCTACCGCGCGCGGCAGGAGCACCCCGCCCGCGAGGTGGCGCTCAAGCTGATCCATGGGCGCGCCCTGGGGCGCGACGCACTCAAGCGCTTCGAGTTCGAGGCCCAGGTGCTCGGCCGCCTGCAACATCCGGGCGTGGCGCAGATCCACCACGCCGGATTCCACGGCCCGGACCCTTACTTCGCGATGGAGCTCGTCGAGGGCGAGGCGCTCACGGCCTACGCCCACCGCCAGGCCCTCGGCCTGCGCGCGCGGCTGGCGCTGATGGTCAAGATCTGCGAGGCCGTGCAGCACGCCCACGCCAAGGGCGTCGTGCACCGCGACCTCAAACCGGCCAACATCCTCGTGACCGCCGAGGGGCAACCCAAGATCCTCGACTTCGGCGTCGCCCGCGCGACCGACAGCGACCTCGAGACCGCCACGCTGCACACCGAGATCGGTCAGCTCGTCGGCACCGTGCCCTACATGAGCCCCAAGCAGGCCGCGGGCGACCCCGCCGCGATCGACACGCGCAGCGACGTGTATGCGCTGGGCGTCGTCACCTACGAGCTGCTCACCGGCGTCCTGCCCTACGACCTCTCGGCCAAGCTGGTGCACGAGGCCGTGCGCATCATCCGCGAGCAGGATCCGCGCCCCCTCTCGAGCGTGCACCAGGCCTTCTCCGGCGACGTCGACGTGATCGTGTCGAAGGCGCTCGAGAAGGAGAAGGAGCGCCGCTACCAGTCGGCCCACGAGCTGGCGCTCGACATCGAGCGCTACCTGACCGACCAGCCGATTACGGGGAGGCCGCCCCCCTGCGCCGCGAGGCCCTCGAGATCCTGCGCGCACGCCTGGGGCCGGACACCCGCCGAACCCTGGACGCCGTCTGGAACCTGGGCCAGACCCTCGAGCATGCGAACGACGCCGCCGGCGCCGAGGAGCCCTACCGGGTGCTGCTCGAGTGGGGCCGCGCGCATCACCCCCCGGGCGACAACCGCACCTCGGCGGTCGCGCTGCTCGTGGCGCGCATGCTCGCGCGCCAGGAACGCTTCGCCGAGGCGGAGGAGTTCAACCGCGGAGCGTTCGAGGCCCTGCTCGTCGGCCGCCCGCCCGGCCACGCGCAGATCGCCGGCGCGCGCGAGGCCCTGGTCTCATGCCTGCTCGCGCAGGAAAAGTTCGCCGCGGCCGAACCCCTGCTGCTCGCCGCCCACGCCGAGTTCGAGGCGCAAGGCGATCCCGACGCCGCGACAGTCGCTGCGCGGCTGGTGGAGCTGTACGAGCGTTGGGCCGGGGCGGATCCGGCGCAGGGGAGCGGGGAGCTCGGCGAACGCGCGGCGGCCTGGCGTCCCCGCGCCGAGGGTGCCGCGCGCTGAAGGGGGGCGATCGGTTCAACGCCCCGCGCCCGGGACGGCCCCGGAGCCCGCCGCGCCGACGGGTTCCTGCACCTTGGGCTTCTGTTGCTCGAACACGATCGAGGCGTGGTGCAGCCAGTAGGTCGTCGTCGCCTCCACCGCTTCGAGGCGCAGGCGATTGGTGCCGGGCGAGAGGATCGTGCCCTCGATCGACAGCCGCTGGCTCCGCCCCCCCACGAAGTCGACCAGCAGCCGCTCGGCGAGCAAGGTCCCATTGAGCTCGACGCGGATCCAGGCCTGGCCCATGAACGGAAGGTGGAAGCGCGTGGCCGCCAGGTGGTCGAGCTCGACGAAGCCGGCGTAGGACGAGACGGGCGCATCCAACTCGAAGGGCAGCTCGATCCAGGCGCCGGCGCGCGGCAGGCGTAGGTGATCGTCGTTGGCCCAGGTGCCCGCGTGCCAGTAGGCGCCGCCGCCCAGGGTCGGCACGCCGGCCCGCGCCGCGCGCTGCAGCGGCGGCTGGAGGTACCAGTGGGCCGCGGTGCCGGCGGGAAGGTCCGGGCGCGGGATGAGCTCGAGATCGAGGGGCTCGGGGGCCGGCGCGGGATCGAAGCGCCGCACGAGCCGCGAGCTGGGGTGCGGGAGCTGGGAGGGGTCGAGGCCGCGTTCGGCCTCCACGCGGGCGAGCTCGAGCCCTTCGCGGAAGCCGGCCAGGAGCCCGTGCCCCGGGTGGTCGCGATCCTCCTCCGCGAGGCGCGCTTCGAGCTGGATCCGCAGCCGCGCGTCGGCCAGGTAGCCCGCGTGTCGGCCGAACACGAAGGCCCAGGCTCGACGTCGGATCCTCCCGGACTCGAACTCGCGTTCGAACTCGGCCCAGATCTCCTCCGCAACCGACGGTGCGAGGGGCCCCGCGATCGCCGCCCGGACCGCGCGGCGAGAGTCCGAGTCCAGGTGAGTCAGAACCCCTTCGGCCCACCCCGCCGGTCGCCCCACAGCCCGCTGCAGGTGCGCCCAGGCGGTGAGCAGGTGTCGGATCCCATACTGGAGCGGATCGAGGAGCGGCTCGGACGATGAGAGGCGCGCGATCTCGAGCACACGTTCCTCGAGGGTTCCCTCCAGGGGCCCCCACTCCCTCACCCAGCGTTCGACGTCGGGCTCGACGCCGCGCACCCGGCGCACGATGCGCTCGAGGCTGCGCGTGCCCAGCCTTTGGGCCTCGACGTCGGAGGTCGACGCGGCCATCCACTCGAGCACGGCCCCGAGCTCCTGCGGTCCGCCCGCGCCCCCGATCACGCAGGCGGCGTGCAGCCGATCCTCGCGCGTCGAGGCGGGCGAGCGCAGGATGCCGAGGGCACGCTCGACGAAGGGCGCGGCGAGGGCCAAACGCGCGGGATCCTCGACCGGCACCTCGAAGAACAGCAGCGCCGCCGCGCGCAGGGCCAGGCCGCGCTCGCGCTCGTCGGCCCCGGCGAGGGCCGCGGTCGAGAACGCGACCAGGCGCGGGTGCTCGGCCAGCCCGTCCCGGGCCAGGAAGGCCGCGGCGAGCTCGAAGGCCTGCGCCGATCCCCGCTCGCGCTGCGCGCGGGCCACCTGCGCGACGGGATGCTGATCGGCGCCCGTGCGCAGCTCGCGCTCGAGGGCCGGGTCGCCCAGGAGCAGCCCGCGCAGCACGGGCAGGCGGGCCGACTGGAGCCGCGTCCACCCGGCGAGCAACGCGCCCTGGTTCAGCGCCCGGCTCCCCGCGCGGACGGCGCGCAGGTCCTCTGTCACGAGCAGGGCGTAGAGGATCCCGAGCAGCGCGCAGCTCGCCACCAGGAGCGCCCGCCGCGGCTGGCGCCGGGCACCGCGCGCGAGGCGCTCGGGGAACGGCGGACGGCGCGCCGCCACGTCGCGCCCCGCGAGCCAGGCCTCGAGGTCGGCCTGCAGCTCGCCGGCGTTCGCATAGCGTTGGTCGGAATCCGCCGCGATGGCGCGCGACAACACGGCCGCGAGGTCGGCGTCGAGGGCTCCACGCCGCCCGCGC
This sequence comes from uncultured Planctomycetaceae bacterium, assembly GCA_964394665.1. Taxonomy (GTDB): domain Bacteria; phylum Planctomycetota; class UBA1135; order UBA1135; genus CAYMYN01. The sequence continues at coordinate 3,766 of CAYMYN010000030.1, read as the reverse complement.
AGGGCACGCACGTCCGCCGGATCGGGGCGACGGGGCGCGCCCTCCCCGTCCAGGCCGAGCGGCCGGCCGGCGAGCAGCTCGAAGAGCACCACGCCCAGCGAGAAGACGTCCCAGGCGGGCGTCGCCCCGGCCCCGGGGCGATCGGACTCGGGGGGCGCGTAGCCCGGCGTGCCGGCGGCCAGCGCGTGGGTGCCGCGCAGGGCACTCTCGGCGCGCGCCAGGCCGAAGTCGACCAGCACCGCGGCCTCGCCGCGCCCGTCGCGGCCCGCGTTGCGCCGCAGCAGGATGTTCTCGGGCTTGACGTCGCGGTGCACGTAGCCGCGGCCGTGCAGGTCGGCGAGCGCGCCGGCGACCTCCGAGACCCGCGTCACCAGGCGCCGCACCGCCGCGCGCTGGCGCAAGGGCGAGCGCCCGAGAAGCTCGCTGCGCAGGTCCGGCCCGTCGACGTACTGCATCGAGAACCACACCAGCCCGCGCTCCCCGTCCCGACCCATGTCGTGCACGGCGACCAGGTTCGGGTGCACCAGGCGGCTGGCCACCTCGGCCTCGCGCCGCGCGCGGCGCAGCTCGGCCTCGGGCCGCTCCCCCAGGCGATGCACCTTGAGCGCCACGCGCCGCGGATGCAGGGACTCCTGGGTGGCCTGGTAGACCTGGCCCATGCCGCCCCCGGGAATGCGCGCCAGCACGACGTAGCCGCCGATGCGCTCGCCCGGCGTGAGCCAGTCGGCCGCGTCGGGCCCGGGCGCGGGCAACTCCTCGCCGCGACGCTCGCGCTCGAACCAGGCGAAGAGGATGCGGCAGGTGACGAGCGCGCCCTCGAGCTCGCTCTCGTCGAAGGGCGGGAACTCGCCGCGCAGGTCCTCGAGGCGCACCTCGAGCCCCCGCTCCAGGCGGTCCAGGATCCAGGCTTCGAGCCGCGCGCGATCTCCCTCCCCCACGATCCCTCCCCCTCAGCCCTCCCGTGGATCCCCCCCGAAGGCTTGCTGGATGGCGAACTTGAGCCGCTCCATGCAGCGCTCGCAGCGATCCTGCACCGTGCGCCGCGGCATCCCCAGCTCCCGGCCGACCTCGGCGTAGGAGGCCCCCAGGATCACGCGCCGCAGGATGGTCTGGTCCACGGCCTCGAACTCCGCCAGGCGCCGGTCGATGCGCTCGAAGAGCTCCGAGCGCATGAGCGCACCCGAGGGGGTCGTCGGAGCCCGGCCCAGGGCCGAAGGCCGCGCGTCCGGCAGGCGCTCGAGGCGCTCGCGCTCGCGCACGCTGCGCTCGACCAGACCCCGGGTGATGTTCAGGGCGGCCTTCACGAGGTACGCGCGGAAGCCGCCGGCGTCGATGCGCGCGGTGTTCTCCACGTAGGTCGCCAGGATGCGCGGCAGCTCGGTCAGCGTCTGGCCCACCACGTCCTCGGCCGCCCAGGAGCCCTCGCCCCCGGCGCGCCGCGCCCCGCGCAGCTCGGCCCGCACGGCCCCGACCAACGCGTCGCGCAGCAGCTCGGCCACGCGCCACTCGAGGGCACGCCGGCGCTCGAGGTCCGCCTCCGTGCTCCAGGCGGTGATCCAGCACTCGAGGGCGGCGGCGTCGCCCGCCATCGTCCGCGGCTGTCCCCTCTCACCTTGGTCTTCCGGCATCGCGGCGCGTTCCCCCGGGCGCGGCGAGCCCGAACCTACCACGGATCCGGGGGACCCGGGGCGAAGGCCCGCCCCGCCCCGCGCTCCGCCCATCGGGACGCCACCCTCACCTCCCGGCCGGGGCGCCGATCGGCGGCCCGAACGGGCCGGAAATCGAGCCCTTCCCACCCGCAGCACGGCCCACGCCCTGGCGCCGGGCCAGGCGCAGGGCGATCGAGCGCAGGTCCTCGGGTGCGAGCCGGTGGAGCTGGTGCACCAGGGTGCGCGCCGGGTCGATCGCGGAGTAGCGCCCGGGCTGCGCGCTCCGCGCGCGGTCGAGCTCGGCCAGCAGATCGCGCAGCAGCTCGCGGTAGGCGGCCGCGTGTTCGAGGGGCGACTCGCCGCCGCCCGCGCCGATCTCGAGCACGTCCACCAGCGCCAGGCGCGGGTCGGGGGCCGCGCACAGCGCCACGAGCTGCGCGCGGTACTCGAGCCGCCGTTGGAGTTTCTGGATCGAGAGCCCCGAGTCGAGCAGCAGCCGCGCCGCCCCGAGGAGATTCTTGGGCAGGGGCAGGAAGAGCGCGCGATCGACCAGGTGCCCTTCCTCGTGCAGCGCGATGCCCTCGACGAGCTCGTCGAAGGGCAGCTCGCCCAGGAGCCGCCCCGCCGGCGCGCGTTCGGCGAGCACCGCCAACCGCACGCGGTCGGCCTGGTCGAGCAACGGCTCGAGGGCACGGCGCGCGCGCGTCGCCGCCTGGGGATCGGGTTCCGGCGGCGGCAGGGAGAGGCCGCCCGAACCGAGCACCCGTTCGAGCCGCGCGCGCGCCGCGGTATCGTCCGCCGGGGCGTCGAAGGCGCGCGTCACCGCGCGCCAGCGGCGGTGCTCGGGGCGCAGCACCTCGATGTCGATCCAATATCCCTCGTGCACGGCGGCGCCCGAGATGCGCGCGCCGGCGCGGGACGCGCGGGCCGAGAGATCGGCGCCCTCGCACCAGGCGATCGTGCCGCTCCAGGCGACGCCCAGGTGCTCGCCCGAGCGCAGCTCGACGAACAGGCGCCGCAGCACGACCCCGTCCGGGCCGCCGCCGCCCCACACCTGCCCGAAGGTCGCGAAACGACCCAGGCGCTCCATCAGCGCGGCCAGGCCCGGCACGCGGGAATCCCGCGGACCGAGCCCGGCGCGTTCGTCCGCGGCCGAGAACCAGGGCCCGGGGTGCACGAGCTGCGCGAAGGGGCCGTAGCGGATGCGCGGCGAGCCGAGCAGCTCCGCGCGCACCGCGTCCGCCGAGTGCTCGCCCCCGAGGAACACGTTGGCCCGCGCGACGTCCTCGGCCAGGTGCTCGAGCAACGCGTCGAGGTCGTCGACGGCCTCCGGCCGCGGCGCGCCGTCCTCGACCCAGCCCTCCTGCGCGGGCGGCGCGCCGCGGGCCCAGCCCTCGGCGCGGCGCACCTCGCGCCGCGGTTTCTTCGCCAGCCGCTCGAGGGCGCCCACCAACTCGGCGCCGGCCGCCGCGCGCGTCGCCAGCTCCAGGGCGGCGTCGAGATCGTGCCGCCCCAGCTCGTCCGCCACGCGGCGCGCCTCGTCGAACCAGCCCGCGTCGAGGGCGGCCTCGGCGAAGGCGCGCAGCGCGTCCGACTCGTCCGCCGTCCCGCGCCCGGCGTCGTGTCGCCGGGCCGCCTCGACGAGCGCCGCCAGACGCGGGTCGCGGGGCAGGCCGCGTTCGTCCAGCACCTGGGCCGGCAGGCGCGCGAGCCAGGCCTCGACGCCTTCGCCGAAGCGGCCGGCCGCGAACCCACCGTCGCGCGTCAGGGTCTCGCCGCGGGTCGCGGCGCGCAACGCGAGGCCCTGGGCGAGGGGCGCGGCCGGACCCTGGGCGAGCAACACCTCGGCCACCTCGCGCTCGCGCCCCGGGCGCGCGGCCAGGGCCAGGAGCAGGCGCCGGAGTCGGGGATCGAGCTCGAAGCCGACGCCGCGCAGGGCGGCCACGAGGCGCGCGAGGTCCGCGGGCGCCGGGTCGGCCTCGCGCAGCAGGGCCAGGCCGCGCTCGAAGCCCCGCGCGCGACCCGCGGGCTCGGAGAGGCGCAGCTCGACGAGCGCCGTCTCGACCGCCAGCCAGGTGCGGTCCGAGGGCCCGAGCGCGCTCGACTCGAGCTCGCGC
>CAYMYN010000029.1:0-52245 GCA_964394665.1 uncultured Planctomycetaceae bacterium | reverse complement strand
CCCACCACCGCCGCCGCGGCGCGCGCGGCGGACCTCGGTCCGGTGCACGCAGCCCCCGGCCGCGACTTCGACGCCCTGGCGAGCACCCTGGAGGCCGTGCTCGCGACGCCGGGCCCTGGCCCCAGCAGGAACGCGACATGAGGATCCGACCCCGCAGGCTGCGCCGCAGCCCGTTGCTGCGCGAGCTGGTGGCCGAGACGCTCGTGCGGCCCGCGCACCTGGTCGTGCCGCACTTCGTGCTCGACGCCGACTCCGCCCACCAAGACGTGCCCTCGATGCCCGGCGTGGTGCGCATGGGGCGGCGCGAGCTGCTCGCGCGCGTCGAGGCCGACCTCGAGCTGGGCCTGCGCAGCGTGTTGCTCTTCGGCCTGGCCGATGCGGACATCAAGGACGGCGTCGGCTCGGCCGCGGCCCACGCCGCCGGCGCGGTGCCGCGCGCGGTGCGCGAGCTCAAGCGCGCCTTCGGGGCCGAGTTGCTCGTCATCACCGACGTTTGCCTGTGCGCCTACACCGACCACGGCCACTGCGGTCTCGTCGAGCAGGGCGTGGTGCGGAACGATGCGAGCCTAGAGCACCTGGCCGCCATGGCGTTGGCGCACGCCGAGGCCGGCGCGGACGTCGTCGCGCCCTCGGACATGATGGACGGGCGGGTGGCCGCCCTGCGCGACGCCCTCGACGGGCAGGGCTTCGAGGACACGGCGATCCTCTCCTACGCCGTGAAGTACGCCTCGGCCTACTACGGCCCCTTCCGCGACGCCGCCGGCTCGGCGCCCGGGAAGGGCGACCGCAAGACCTACCAGATGGATCCCCGCAACGCCCGCGAGGCCCTGCGCGAGGCGCGCCTCGACGAACAGGAGGGCGCCGACGCCCTGATGGTCAAGCCGGCCCTCGCCTACCTCGACGTCGTGGCCGCCGTGCGCCGCGCGAGCGACCTGCCGCTCTTCGCCTACAACGTGTCGGGCGAGTACGCGCTGGTGAAGGCCGCCGCCGAGCGCGGTTGGGTCGACGAGCCGGCGCTGGTGCGCGAGAACCTGGTCGCGATGCGCCGCGCCGGCGCGGACGCGATCCTCACCTACCACGCCCGCGACGCGGTGCAGGGGGGCTGGCTGTGAGCGCGCCCGACGGGACCGCCGCCACCAACCGCGGGCTGTTCGAGCGCGGCCGCGCCGTGTTGCCCGGGGGCGTCAGCTCGCCGGTGCGGGCCTACCGCGCCGTGGGCGGAACGCCGCGGATCCTCGAGCGCGGCGCGGGGGCCTACGTGACCGACGTGGAGGGCCGCACGTACCTCGACTTCATCGGTTCGTGGGGTCCGTTGATCCTGGGCCACGCCCCGCCACGGGTCGTGCGCGCGATCGCCGAGACCGCCGAGCGCGGCACGACCTTCGGCGCGCCCACGCGCCTCGAGATCGAGCTCGCCGAGCGCATCCGCGAACTGGCGCCCTGGAACGAACGGCTGCGCTTCGTCTCCTCGGGCACCGAGGCCACGATGAGCGCCATCCGCCTGGCGCGCGGCTTCACCGGGCGCGACCTGGTGGTCAAGCTCGCCGGCTGCTACCACGGCCACGCGGATCATCTGTTGGTCGAGGCCGGCTCGGGCCTGGTGACGTTTGGGACGCCCTCCTCGGCGGGCGTCCCGCGCGCCTTCGCCGACCACACCCTGGTGCTGCCCCTCGACGACGAGGCCGCCCTGCGCGAGACCTTCGCGGCCCGCGGAAACGAGATCGCGGCCCTGATCGTCGAGCCGATCCCGGCCAACAACGGCCTGCTCCTGCAGCGCCCCGCCTACCTCGCGGCCCTGCGCGAGGTGACGCGCGCGGCCGGCGCGTTGCTCGTGCTCGACGAGGTCATCTCGGGCTTTCGCGTGGCCCCCGGCGGCGCGGCCGAGCGACTGGGGCTCGAGGCCGACCTCTTCACCTACGGCAAGGTCATCGGCGGCGGCCTGCCGGTGGGCGCCTTCGGCGGCCGGCGCGAGGTGCTCGAGCGCCTGGCGCCCCTGGGCGACGTCTACCAGGCCGGGACGCTGTCGGGGAACCCGGTGGCGATGGCGGCGGGCCTGGCGACCCTCGACGAGCTTCGCGAACGCGACGGCTGGGCGCGCCTCGAGGAACTGGGCGCGGCGCTCGAGGCGCTTCTCGCGCCGGTGCTGGCCCGCGCGCCCTTCCCCGCGCGCCTCGTGCGTCTGGGCTCGATCTTCTGGATGAGCCTGCAGGAGGGCGAGCCGCCGCGCGCCGCCGGGTGCATCGCGCCGGCGGCCGCCGAACGCTACCGCGGCCTCTTCCACGGCCTGCTCGAGCGCGGCGTGATGATCGCGCCCTCGGCCTTCGAGGTCGGCTTCCTCTCCCTCGCGCACACCCCCGAGGACCTCGAGCGCTTCGCCATCGCCCTCGACGGCGCCCTGTCGCAAGTCCGCTGAGCGCGCCATGCAGCCCCGCCCCGGCCACGTCCGCGCCCTGCAGATCGGGTTCTTGGTCCTGCTGGCGACCTGCTTCGCCCAGGCCACCTACTGGATCGTCGACCAGGTGCTCTACACGGCGAGCATGCGCGACCGGCTCTCGGCCCACCACCTGGCGGACGCCGAGGCGGCGCGTTGGATGCTCTCCAGCGGCGCGCAGGCGGACGAGGTGCGCGCCCTCTTCCCGCACCTGGTCCTGGCCGACGGCCCGGGGGGCGTGCGCGTCGAGGAGGGGTTCGTCGCCGCCCTCGAGGACGAACGCGCGCGGCGGCTCAACCGCTATGGCTGGGAAGGAGCCTTCTTCCTCGTGGTGCTGTTCGCCTCGATGGGGGTCATCGCCCACGCCCTGCGCCAGAGCGCGCAGCTCGTGCGGCGCCAGCAGAACTTCCTCGCGGCGGTCAGCCACGAGTTCAAGAGCCCGCTGGCTTCCTTGCGCCTCTCGGCCGAGACCCTCTTGCTGCGCGAGCTCGAGCGCGAGGCCGCCGCGCGCATCGCCGACCGCATGGTGCAGGAGGTCGAGCGGCTCGAGGCCATGGTGACGGGCATCCTCGACGCCGCGCGCCTGGGAGAGGGCCGGGTCGAGCAGGAACCCACGCGCCTGGTGCTGGCGCGGGAAGTCGAGACCGTCGTGCGCCAACTCGCCTGCCGCGCGCGGCCGGCGCGGGTCGAGGTGCGCGCCGACGTGCCGGGCGAGCTCGCGGTCTGGGGCGATCCGGTGGCGCTGCGGACGGTGCTCGCGAACCTCGTGCGCAACGCGATCCAGTCCGCCTCCGCCGCGGGCGGGGGCCACGTCGAGCTCAGCGCGCAGGCCGAGGAGGGTGGCGTCGCGATCGACGTGCGCGACGACGGCACCGGCTTCGAACCCGGCGAAGCGCGGCGCCTGTTCGAGAAGTTCTATCGCCCCGGCGACGAGCTGCGCCGGCGCACGCCCGGCACGGGCCTGGGCCTCTACATCGTCGAGAGCTTCGTGCGCCTGGCCGGCGGTCGCGTGGAGGCCTCGAGCCCGGGCCCGGGCCAGGGGGCGCTCTTCCGCGTGCACTGGCCGGCGCCGCCGCCGGAGGGGCGCGCGGCGTGAACGAGTCCCCCGCCCGCATCCTGGTCGTCGACGACGAGGTGAACCTGGCCCTGGGCATCGCCGAGAACCTGGCGCTCGAGGGGCACTCGGTCGAGGTCGTGCACGACGGCGCGCGCGCCCTCGAGCGCCTCTCGGCCGAAGCCTTCGATCTGGTGCTGCTCGACGTGATGCTGCCCGAGCTCGACGGCTACAGCGTCTGCGAGCGCCTGCGCGCCGCGGGCAACGAGGTCCCGGTGCTGTTCCTGACCGCCAAGGGCCTGGTCGAGGATCGGGTGCGCGGCCTGGCCGCGGGCGGCGACGACTACTTGCCCAAGCCCTTCGCGCTGCAAGAGCTCCTGCTGCGCACGGCCGCCATCCTCAAGCGCCGGCGTTGGTACGCCGAGCCCTCCGCCGGCGGCCGCGCGTTGCTGACCTTCGGCGGCAACGAGGTCGACTTCGCGACCTACCAGGGCCGCGCCTGGGACGGCAGCGCCCAGCACCTGACGCACAAGGAGGCCATGATCCTGAAGTGCCTCTCCGAGCGCGAAGGGCAAGTGGTCCCGCGCGAGGGCGTGCTCGAGGCGGTCTGGGGCTACGACGTCTATCCCTCCACGCGCACCATCGACAACTTCATCCTGCGCCTGCGCAAGCGTTTCGAGCGCGACCCCGAGGACCCGCGCCACTTCCACACCGTGCGCGGCGTGGGGTATCGCTTCACCCAAGCATCCGAGCACTCCCCGTGAACGACCTTCTGCTGCGAGCCCTGCGCTGCGAGCCCACCGAGCGCCGCCCCCTCTGGATCCTGCGCCAGGCGGGCCGTTGCCTGCCCGAGTACCGCGCGCTGCGCGAGCGTTGTTCGTTCGAGGAGCTCTCGGCCTCGCCCGAGCTCGCGGCCCAGGTGACCCTGATGCCGATCGAGCGCTTCGCCTTCGACGGCGCGATCCTGTTCGCCGACATCATGACCCCCGCCGCGGCCCTGGGGATCGATTTCCGCTTCGACCCGGGCCCCGTGGTCGCCAATCCCATTCGCACCCGGGTGGACGTGAAGCGCCTCGAGGTCCCGGACGACGAGATCGCCCCCGAGGTGCACGCCGCGCACCGCATCGTGAAGCGCGCCCTGGCCGGCCGCGCAACCCAGATCGGCTTTGCCGCCGCGCCCCTGACCCTGGCCTGTTACCTCGTGCAGGGCAAGGGCGGCGGCGACTTCGCGCCCCTGCGCGCGCTGTTGGCCGAGGACCCGCGCACCTTCGGCGAATTGCTCGAGAAGCTCGCCCAACTCTCCGCCCGTTACCTCGCCCAACAGGTCGAGGCCGGCGCCCAAGTCGTCCAAGTCTTCGATTCCTGGGCGGGCCTGCTCTCGGCCGCCGATTGGGAGCACCACGTGCGCCCGCACACCGAGCGCCTGCTGGTCGAGCTCGCGTCCAGCGGCGTGCCGCGCATCTACTACGCCCAGGGCGCCCCGCACCTCGCCCACGCGCACCTCGCCCACTCGAGCGAAGCCCTGCAGGTCTGCTGGCGCACCGACCTCGCCGCCCTGCGCGCCCACGTCGGCCCGGCGGAAACCTCGAAGAAAGCCCTGCAGGGCAACCTCGACAACGCCGTCCTGCTCGCGGGCCCCGAGACCACCGCGCGCCACGCCCGCGCCCTGCTCGAGCGCATCCCCCCCCGCGGCCACGTCATGAACCTCGGCCACGGCATCCTGCCCACGACCCCGCTCGAGAGCATCGCGGCCCTGATCGAGGTCGTGCGCTCGGAGGGACGCGCGGGCTGATCGCTCTCGGCTCAGGCCACGGCTGAGCTCGCGCGTTCGCGCAGGGCGCGGGCCAGGACCGGGGCGGCGCCGGTGGGTTCGGGCGTGGAGGGCGAGCCCAGGGCGCGCAGGCACTCGAGCACGCGCTCGGGGGTGCCCAGGTCGGTCCAGCCGCAGCGCGGGACGCGGCGCAGGAGCAGGCCCTGCTCGTCGCCCTGCAACACGTCGCGGGAGAAGTCGGTGCTCGGGAGCTCGGCGTAGAGCGCGGAGAGGACGGCGGGATTCGGATCGCGGAGTGCGTGCGCGAGGGCGGACACGAGCTCCGATCGGCGGCGCCGCACGCGCTCGACGAGGGTCGTGGCGCAGGCGGCCATCAGGAAGCTGTTCCAGACGGCGCCGCGCTCGAGCAGCTCGAGGGCCAGGGCGGCGTGGGGCTTCTCGACGAAGGCGCGCACGCGGCTGGTGGTGCCCGGCGTGCGCGGGAGGATCCAGCCGTACTGGGTCTCGGGGGCGTCGGGCTCGATGCCGAGCAACACGACGTCGCCGCGGGCCGCGCGCGCCAGCGCGGCGTCGAGCGAACAGGCGAGAACCTCTTCCCGGGCCACGAAGTGGTCCGAGGGCAACACGGCCACGACCGCGCCCGGGTCGCGGCGCAGGATCGTGAGCAACGGCAGCAGCAGGCCCGTGGCCGTGCCGCGGTTCCGCGGCTGCACGAGCACGTTCTCGCGCGGGTGCGCGGCAAGCTCGCGCCGCCAGTGCTCGCGGTGCTCCGCCGCGACCACGACCACGGTGCGCTCGGGGGGCGCGAGACAAGCCGCCCGCTCGAGGGCCTCGCCGAGCAAGGAACGTCCACCCGCCAGGCTCCAGTACTGCTTGGGTACTTCCCGTCCGTCCGCGTCGGTCGTGAGGGTCGCGAGGCGCGTTCCGGATCCCCCGGCGAGCACCACCGCCCAAGTCCGACCCCGTCCCGTGCTGGTCCCGTGAACTCCCATCCCGATCTCCTCCGGTACTCGTCTCCGGCGCGCCTCCCGCCATCTTCCAGGGTGCCCCTTCCCGAGCGCTCGGAGCACTCGCCGTGGGCCGCATCCCACGGGGTCCCTCTGCGTAGGAACGCGTAGGGATCGCTCCGGGGCTGGCCCGTTCATCGGGCCGGCCGCTGCGATCGCGCGAGGCCCGCGCGGCGCGCGGCGCACGGGAAACGCGCCTCCGTCCCACTTCCGGGTCGACGCGCGCCTGGAACGGCGCGCGGGCCCTGAAGCAAGGGCCCGCACCCCATGCTCGAAGCCCTCTGCATCGCCTTCGCCTTCACCCTGGGCCTGCTCGCGCGCCGCGTGCAGCTCCCGCCCCTGATCGGATTCCTGGCCGCGGGCTTCCTGCTGCGTGCCCTGGGGTCCCACATCGGCCTGCCCGCGGAGACCGGGCCCGTGCTGCGCCACGTCGCGCACCTGGGCGTCCTGCTGCTGCTCTTCAGCGTCGGGCTGAAGCTGAAGCTCGAGCCCCTGTTTCAAGGCGAGGTGATCGGCGGCGGATTGCTGCACTTCGCCGCGAGCTGCGCCGTGTTCACGCCCACCGCCCACTACGCCCTGGGGCTCGGGTGGCGCGAGGCCTTCCTGCTGGCCTGCGCGCTCTCCTTCTCGAGCACCGTGCTGGCGACCAAGGTGCTCGAGGCCAAGCGGGAGATGCGCGCCTTCCACGGCCGGATCGCGATCGGGATCCTGGTGCTCCAGGACGTGATCGCCCTGGCGGTGCTGAGCCTGGCTGGGGACCACGTGCCCTCGCCCTGGGCCCTGCTCGCCCTCGGCTTGCCGCTCGTGCGGCCCGTGCTGCACCGCTTGCTCGACCTGACGGACCACGACGAGTTGCTGGTGCTCGCCGGGATGTTGCTGGCGCTGGTGATCGGCGGCATGGGCTTCGAGATGGTGGGCCTCTCCCCGGAGCTCGGCGCGTTGCTCGCCAACCATCCGCGCGCCAAGGAGCCCTCCGACTCGCTCTTCAGCTTGAAGGAGATCTCTCTGGTCGGTTTCTTCCTCGAGATCGGCATGAGCGGCCTCCCGGATGGACGCGCGCGTCCTGATCCTGGGCATGGGCCGCACGGCAGCGCGGCCTACGACCGATTGCTCGAGCGCGAACCGCGCCTCCTGGGCCTGGACTCGGACCAACCCAAGGTCGAGGAGCATCGCCGCGCGCCTGCTGCGCCGGCGCGGCTTCCGCGGCGTCGTGGTCGCGCACACGATGTTCGCCGACGAGGCGCGCGAGGTCAGCACGGCGGGCGCCGACCACACCTACCTGACCATGACCGGCGCGGGCATCGGCCTCGCCGAACAAGCCTGGCGCGCGCTCGAGGCGCGCGCCGCGGCGCGCTGAGCAGCCCTCAGCCCGAGGGCAGGGTCACGTCGAGCACCATCATCCCCACGAAGCCCAGGAGCAGGGCGAAGGTGGCGTGCTTGGCCGACTCGGCGCGGTGCGTCTCGGGGATGATCTCGCCGCTGATGACGAACAGCATCGCGCCGGCGGCAAACCCCAGGGCGGCGGGCAGCATCGCGCTCGAGAGGCTGACCGCCGCGGCCCCCACGAAGCCGCCGACGGGTTCGAGCAGGCCCGTGCCGAGCGCCACCCAGAACGCGCTCGAGCGCCGGTAGCCGATCGCCGCGAGGGCCGCCGCGACGGCCCAGCCCTCGGGGACGTTCTGGATGCCGATGCCGAGGGTCAGGGCCAGCCCGCGCGCGGTGTCGCCGCCGCCGTACCCGACGCCCACGGCCATGCCCTCGGGGACGTTGTGCAGGGCGATCGCGATCACGAACAGCCAGATGCGCTCGATGCGCACGCTGCTCGGCCCCTCGCGGTCCACCTGGCCCGGGCCGCGCACGTGCACGTGGGGCGCGAGGGCGTGCAGCAGCGCGAGGGCCAGGGCCCCGGCGAGCAGGCCCCCGCCGACCGTCCCGACCGCGGCGAGGCTCGTCGAGCCGCGGGCCTCGGCGGCCCCGAGCCCGGGCAGGATCAACGAGAAGAAGGTCGCGGCCAGCATGATCCCGGCCGCGAAGCCCAGCAGCACGTCGCGCGTGCGGCCCGAGAGCCCGCGCACGGCGAACACGAGCAAGGCGCCGAGCCCCGTCGCCAGCCCCGCGACCAGGCTCCCCAGGGTCCCGGCCCACAGCACCGGCAAGTCTCCCAGTCCCTCCATGCGACCCTGCGGCGCGCAGGATACCGCGGGGGGCGGGGGATCCGGCGGCGCGCTCCGCCTATCCTGGCCGCGCGCGCGGCGCGTTCGACATGGGCACTCGCAGGTTGGTGGTGGTGGGCGGCGGCATCGCGGGCACGGCGGCGGCCTTCGGGGCGCGCAAGCGACTCGACGCCGAAGGACGCGCCGACGTCGAGGTGTTGCTCCTCGAGGAGGGCTCCGAGGTCGGCGGCAAGGCGCGCAGCCTCGTGCACGGGGACTTCTTGCTCGAGGCCGGTCCGAACGGCTTCCTCGACGCCCGGGGCGAGCTCGACGAACTCGTCGCCGCGGCGGGCCTCGAGAAGCTCGCCGCCGACGGAGCCGCCGCGCGGCGCTACCTCGTGCGCGGCGCCCGCGCGCGCGAGATCCGCCCCAACCCGCTGGCCTTCGCGGCGAGCGGCATCCTCTCGCCCCTCGCGCTCCTGCGCCTGGCCCTCGAACCCTGCGTGCCGCGACGGCGCGACCAGGGCGAGGAGAGCGCCTTCGACTTCGCCGCCCGGCGCCTGGGACGGCAGGCCGCCGAGCGCCTGGTCTCGCCCATGGTGCAGGGGATCTACGCCGGCGACGCGCGCGCCCTCTCCCTGGGCGCCGCCTTCCCGCGCCTCGCCGAGCTCGAGCGCGAGCACGGCTCGCTCGTGCGCGGCATGCTGGCCCGCAGGCGCGCCGCGCGGCGCACGGGCCAGGCGCCGGGCGGCGGCCCCGCCGGTCCGGCGGGCACGCTGACCTCCTTCGCCGCGGGCCTGCAGGCCCTGCCCCTGGGCCTCGCGCGGCGCGGCGGGTTCGCCGCGCGCACCGGCGCGCGGGTGAGCGGGCTCGAAGCGCCCGGCCCCGGCGGCGTGTGGCGCATCGCGCTCGAGGGCGCGGCCGAGGCGCTGCGCGCGGACGCGCTCGTGCTCGCCGTGCCCGCTCCCGCGGCGGCGACGCTGCTGCGCACGGTCCTACCCGACGCGGCGCGCGAGCTCGAGGGGATCGACTGCCCGCCGGTCGTGGTCGTGGGCCTCGGTTTCTGCGCGGCGGACGCGCCCGCCGTCCCGCCCGGTTTCGGGGCCCTGGTGCCGCGCGGCGAGGGCTGCTCCGCCATCGGCGTGCTCTTCGAGAGCCAGATCTTCGCCGGTCGCGCCCCACGCGGGGGCTTGCTCGTGCGCGTGATGTTGGGCGGAGCGCTGGAACGGGGCGTGGAGGGCCTCGCGGACGAAGCGCTCGTCGCCGCGGCGCGCGCCGATCTCGAGCGGCTCTTCGGCGTGCGCGCCAGGCCGACCTGGAGCGCGCTCGCGCGTTGGCCGCGGGCGATCCCGCAGTACGCCCTCGGTCACGGAGAACGCCTGGCGCGCATCGAGGCCGCGCGCGCCGAACTCTCGCGCCGCGCAGCGCCGCTCCACCTGTGCGGCAACTGGCGCGGCGGCGTCGCGTTCGCGCGCGCCGCGCTCACCGGCCTCGAGACGGGCCGGGCGGCGGCGCGGGAGCTGCTGCGAGCGGATGCGGCGCGGACCGGGGGCCCGGGTTAGGCGCCAGCGGGATCAGGCCGACTCGCGCTCGGGCTCCTCGCGCGAGTTGTCCCACACGCTGCCGCCCTCGCGCAGCGAGCGCTGGAACTCGGACAGGTCGCGGTCGCTCATCAACTGCACTTCGCCTCCGCACTGGATGCAGTAGGAGCGCTCCATCGAGAACAGGTAGGAGACGTACGCCTGGCAGCCCTTGCAGAACCGACGGTCGTTGTAGAAATCGCCGTGCATGTCGACCCTCCGGGGAAGGCCCCCCGTATGACACCGCGCGGCCCGCAAGGGAAGGGAGCAGGTTCGAGAACTTGAGGAACGACGCGGGTGCGGCCCCGGCTCGGGCGGAGCTCAGGCGGCTGGAGCGCCCCACTCGAAGACGATCGGCGCCTCGACCCGGGAGTCGAGGCTCTGGTGCACCGGGCAGGTGTGGGCGGCCTTCTCCAGGGCGGTGCGCACCTTGGACTCGAACTCGGCCGGGATCCGCACCCGCGTCTCGAGGCCCCCGATGCGCCGCACGGGGTCGGCGACCATGCGCTTCTCGACGCTCACGCTGGCCCCCGAGAGGTCCCACCCATGGCGTTCGGCCAGGATCGCCATGGTGGTCAGCACGCAGGCCCCCAGGGCCGTGGCCACCAGATCCGTGGGCGAGAAGGACTCGCCCCGGCCCTGGTTGTCGACCGGCGCGTCGGTCTGCAGCCGGACCCCCGAGGGGGCGTGGCGGGCGATGCAGCGCAGGCTGCCCTCGTAGGTGACGTCGATGCGGACCACGGCGCGGGATCCTACTCGACGGCCCGCGCGAGGTGGCCGAGCGCGGCGAAGCGGCCTCGGTGGCCGGCTCAGTCGCCCGGTGGCGGAGCCAGGCCCAGGACCTCGCCCCCGATCACCACGGCGAGCACCCGCGCCGCGGCCAGCTCCTGCGCCGTCGCTTCGACCGGATCGACCGAGAACACCGTCAGGTCGGCCAGGTAGCCGGGCAGCAGGCGCCCGCGGCGGTCGTCCTCGCGCGCGGCCCAGGCGACCGCGCTGGTGAGCCCCGCCAGGGCCAGGCGGCCGTCGGGCAGTTCCTCGAGCCCCTCGGCGGGCTCCCCTCCGCCCCCCGGCCCGAAGCGCAGGGCGGCGAGCATGCCCAGGGGCGACGCGCGGCGCTCGGGGGCCAGGCTGCCCAGGGCCATGGGGCCGACGTGGGGCGCCAGGCGCAACCAGCCCAGGGCCCGGCGCCAGCGCTCGGGCCCCACGCGCAGCGCGGCCAGGTCGGCGGCCGCCCCGGAACGCGGCGAGGCCACCAGGGCCACGCCGAGCTCGGGGAAACGCGGCCAGTCGCGGGTCGAGACCAGCAGGCCATCTTCGATCCGCGGTCGCAGGCGCGCGAAGCCGGGCTCGATCAGGCCCACCTGGCGGTAGGTGTCGAGGGCCAGGCGCGCGGCGCGATCGCCCGTGGCGCGCAGGGCCGGCTGCAGGCCGGCGCGCGCGGCGCCGGTGACGAGCTCGAGCAGGCGCCCGCCCTCGAGGGCCGCGGGCCCGCTCTCGCCCGCATGGTCCGCGTAGGGCTCGAGGAGCGTCGCCCCGAGCGTCGCGAGCGAGCGGTCGAGGTCGATCGCGATGCCCGCCGCGCGCAGGCGCTCCCCGCCCGCGGAGCCCAGGGCGGCGATCGCCTGGCGCACGCCCTCGAGGCCCTCGCGCGGATCGAGGTAACACACGACCCGCAGGCGCAGGCGGCCGTCGGCGACGAGCTCGGCGTACAGCTCGAGCGCGTCGGGGCGCGTGCCCAGGTCGTGCAGGCCGCCGAGGCCCTGGGCCAGCAGGTGTTCCTGGGCGCGCAGGATGCGCTCCAGGCGCTGCTCGCGGGTCGCCGGCGGCACGGCGGCCAGCACGGCGCGCACGGCCTCGCCGCGCAGCACGCCCGTGGCGACCCCCGCCGCGTCGCGGGCGACGCCGTCGGTGGGCGCGGGTCGGGCGCGGGAGGGTTCGAGGGTGGGCGGGATCTGGGCCGCCTCGAGCGCGCGCCGGTTGACCCAGGCCGCCTGGCGGTCGGGTGCGAGGAGCACGAGGGGGTGGTCGGGGAAGGACGGGTCGAGGGCGCGCTCCGCCGGCCAGCCCGCCAGGCCCAGGCCCGGGGGATCGAAGCCACGGGCGACGATCCAGGCGCCGGGCTCGGCGGCCGCCACCGCCTCGGCCAGGCGCGCGTGCACCCCGTCGAGGGAGTCGCAGTCGGCGAGGTCGAGGCCCGCCAGGGTCGCGCCCAGCTCCTCGAGGCGCACGTGGGCGTCCTGCAGGGCGGGCACGGCGACGGCGCCGGCGAGATCGAGCTCCCGCGCGGGCCGCCCCGCCAGGGTCGCGCGCAGCTCGGCCTCGGTCCCCAGGGCCAGCACGCGCCCGCCCTCCACCAGCAGCGCCTCGGCCAGGGTGCCCTGGCCGTCGCCGACCCGGACGCGCCCGCCGCGCACGAGCAGGCGCTCGGGCTCGCTCGGGCGCGCGGGCGCCTCGACCGGGGCCGGCGGCGTCTGGGCCTGCGCGGAGGTCGTGGCCTGGGCGGCCGGCGGCTCCGCCTGCGCCCGCGCGGGTCGGCCGGCACCGATCGATCCGGCGCCCAGCAGCGCCAGGCTGGCGAGCAGGACGAACCTCACCGCGCCCCCCACCCCGCGTCGTCGCGGCGGGCGCGCGGTAGAGTGACCCCATGACGTCGTTGCGCGATCGAACCGCCCTCGTGACGGGAGCCTCCGCGGGCATCGGGGCCGCCACCGCCCGGGCCCTCGCCGCCGCCGGAGCGCGGGTCCTGCTCGCGGCCCGCCGCCGCGGACCCCTGGAGGCCCTGGCGGCCGAGTTGCCCGGCAGCGCGGTGCTCGAGCTCGACGTGCGCGACGCGGACGCCGTGGCGCGCGCCCTCGAGGGCGCGGATCCCGACATCGTGGTGGCGAACGCGGGCCTGGCCCTGGGCTCCGACCCGCTCGTCGGCGGCGACCCGGCGGACTGGTCCGTGGTGATCGACACGAACCTGAAGGGCCTGCTGCACGTCGTGCGCGCGACCCTGCCGGGCCTGGTGCGGCGCGGCGCCGGCGACCTTGTGCTCCTGGGCTCGGTCGCGGGCCGCCAGGTGTACCCCGGCGGGAACGTCTACTGCGCCACCAAACACGCCGTGCGGGCGCTCTACGAGGCCCTGCGCATCGAGCACGTCGGCTCCGGGGTGCGCTTCTGCACCGTCGACCCCGGGATGGTGGAGACCGAGTTCAGCCGGGTACGATCCCGCGGCGACGGCGAGCGCGCGGCGGCGGTCTACCGCGGCCTCACGCCCCTGTCCCCCGCCGACGTGGCCGACGCCATCGTCTGGGCCCTGACCCGTCCCCCGCACGTGAACGTCGGCGAGCTGGTGCTCTGGCCGACCGATCAGGCCAGCACCACCCTCGTCCACCGCAGCGGGAACTGACCCCGCCGCGCTCCGACCCCCGCCATGAGCTCCAAGGAAGACCCGCACCTCTCGCGGGAGATCGAGTCCGCCCTGCGAGGCGTCGACCTGCAGTCGATGGACCTCGAATCCTCCGCCTCCGGCGCCAACGCCCACCGGCGTCTCCTGCGCGGCACCGTGGTCGGCGTGCACACCAAGGACGTGTTCGTCGACCTGGGCCCGCGCATGCAGGGCGTGTGCGCGAGCAGCGAGTTCGACGAGCCGCCGCAGGTCGGCGAGGTCTACGACTTCTCGCTGCGCGGCCGCGAGGACGAGTTGTGGTTGCTCTCGCGGCGCGAAGCGCGCGAGCTGGCGAGCTGGCGCGAGCTCGAGGTCGGCGCGACCGTCGAAGCCGTGGCCAAGGCCGTCAACACCGGCGGGCTCGAGCTCTCGATCGGTCCCCTGAGCGCCTTCATGCCCGCGTCCCAGACGGGTCTGGCCCGCATCGAGGACCTCTCGCAGTTCCTGGGCAAGAAACTCGTGTGCAAAGTGCTCGAGGTCGACCGCGTGAAGCGCCGTGTGTTGCTCTCGCGCCGCGCGGTGCTGGAGGCCGAGCAGGCCGAGGCGCGCGCCGACGCCGTCAAGCACCTCTCCCCCGGCTCCCGCGTGCGCGGCAAGGTCACGCGCGTCGAGCCCTTCGGCGCCTTCGTCGAGATCGGCCCGGGCCTCGAGGGCCTGGTGCACGTCTCGAACCTCGCGCGCCGACGGGTCGAGAAGGTCGACGAGGTGCTGAGCGTCGGGCAGGAGATCGAGGCCCTCGTGCTCGACGTCAAGGAGGGCGGCAAGCGCATCGGGCTGGGCATCAAGCAGCTCGAGCCCGACCCGTGGGTCGACTTCGACCGGCGCGTCCCCGCGGGCAGCGTGCTCGAGGGCAAGGTCGTCAAGCTGATGGACTTCGGCGCCTTCGTCGAGCTCGAGCCCGGCGTCGAGGGCCTGGTGCACGTCTCGCAACTGGCCAAGAACCGCCCGCGCCGGCCCCACGACGTGGTGCAGGTGGGCGAGGTCCTCTCGGTGCGCGTGCTGGAGGTCGATCGCCACGGCCAGCGCGTGTCGCTCTCGCGCCTCGACGCCCACGGCGCGCTCCTGGGGTCCGAGGAGGCCGCCGACAGCGACGCGGTCGAGCGCGCCCTCGAGAGTCCCCCCGAACGACCCACCGGGACGAACCTCGGCGCGTTGTTCAAGAAGGCCCTGGGCGAACGCAAGCCCTAGCAGCCCGTGGTGAGAGTCGCTACTGCGGCTTCGCGCGCCCCGTCCGCCCCTGAACGGGGGCGCGGGTGCGCCGGGCCAGACTCTCCCGCTGCGGTTCATGCGCGGAACAGGGGCAGCTCGAGCAGCAGGGTGAATTCGGGGAAGGTGTGCAGGCGCGTGGTGGCGCGGGCCGCGATCCGCGCTTCGCCCGCCGCGCGGCGCAGGGCGGTGACCGCGCCCGGGGCCAGGCCTTGGCAGCCTTCGGTGCGCACCTCGACGTCGTCGCGCAGGGCGTCGCGCAGCGCGCCCTCGGTGGCGCCGGCGATGAAGTTCGCGACCTCGAGCAACGAGTCCTTGAGCGTCCCGTCGAGACTCTCCTGCTCCCGCCGCGCGAGCACGCCGGCGTCGTCGACCATCATCAGGTAGCAGGCGAGCGCGATGGCCTCGGGCAGCGGGATGAGCAGCGCCCCACGGCGGATCTCCCCGTTGCGCCGCAGGGCCAGCTTGAAGGCGATGTGCACGCCCGCTCCGGCCGCCACGGGCGCCTCGCCCACCTCGAGCTCGAGCTCGCCCAGCGCCAGGTCGCGGTCCGCGATCATCGCCAGGTCGCTGAGCACGCGGCGCAGGATCTCCTCGATCCGGCGGCGCTCGTGCGCCAGGTCGACGCCCGGGGGGATGTGCGCGCTCGGGGCCGCGTCTCGCATCGTGCTCATGGGGATCGGGTGCGGGCGGTCCGTGTTCGGGGCGGACGGGACCCGGGGGCGGAGCCGCCGCGGAGCGCGGGCCGGCGGGCCCCCACGGCACGCCGGCCCGCGCCCCGCGCTCGGGACACGGCTCGCCGGGGTTGTTTCGGCCGCCGCCCCCCGGCGGTCTGAAACCCGCCTCCGCACTTCCCGCGCGCGCCGCGGGCGGGGGCCCGCGGCGGCGCCCCGCGGGGCGCACCCGGAAAGACGTTCCACCCCGCCCGAAGCGCGCTCCGGAGGGGGCGAAGGGCGGGTCAGTAGCTCTCGTCGGCGGTCGGGAACTCGCGCGCGCGGACGTCGCGCACGTAGGCCGAGAAGGCGGCCTGCATCGCGCCGGCGAGTTCGGCATAGCGCCGCACGAAGCGCGGTTGGAAGCGCGTGTACAGGCCGAGCATGTCGTGGCTGACGAGGATCTGCCCGTCGCAATCGCCGCCCGCGCCGATGCCGATGACGGGGATCGAGAGTTGTTTGGAGAGCTCCCGTCCCAGCTCCGCCGGCACCTTCTCGAGCACCAGGGCGAAGGCCCCCGCTTCCTCGAGGGCCGCGGCGTCGCGGCGCAACTCGTCGGCCTCCTCGGGGCTGGTGGCGCGCACCTGGTAGGTCCCGAACTTGTGGATCGACTGCGGAGTGAGGCCCAGGTGCCCCATGACCGGGATGCCGACGTCGACCAGGCGCCGCACGGTGGCGGCGATCACGCGCCCACCCTCGAGCTTGACGGCCTCGACGTGGGCCTCCTTGACCATGCGTCCGGCGTTGCGCAGGGCCTCGTCGGGGTTGATCTGGTAGCTCATGAACGGGAGGTCGCCGACGACGAGCGCGCGCTCGGCGCCGCGGCTGACGAGTTCGGCGTGGTAGAGCATGTGCTCGAGGGTGACCGAGACGGTCGTGTCGTGACCCTGCACGACGGTCGCCACCGAGTCCCCCACCAGGATCACGTCGACCCCCGCGCGGTCGAGCAGCATGGCCATCGTGGTGTCGTAGGCCGTCAGGCAGGCGATCGGCTCCCCCGCCTGCTTCATGCGCCCGAGGCTGCGGGTGGTGACCTTCTTCGGGCCCTTGCGGGGCCGGGGTTCGCTCGACATGGGCGCCAGCATAGCGGCACCGCGTCCGGCGCCCATCGGCACCGCGTCCAGCGCCCATCGGCACCGCGTCCGGCGTTCAGCCGGGCCGCGGGACGCCCGTGGCGAGCAGGGCCTGCGCCGCGTGGGCGCCGTCGATCGCGGCGCTGGTGATGCCGCCCGCGTGGCCCGCGCCCTCGCCGACCGGATACAGGTTGGAGAAGCCCCGCGCGAGGTAGGTGTGCGGGTCGCGGGGGATGCGCACGGGGCCGGAGCTGCGGGTCTCGACCCCCACGAGCAGCCCCTCGGGCCCCGCGAAGCCGGGGATCGCCCGGTCGAACTCGACCAGGGCCCGCGCCAGGGCCGCGTGCGCGTGTTCGGGCAGCAGTTGATCGAGGCGCGCGGGGATCGTGCCGAAGGGAAAGCTCGAGTGGCGCGTGGCGGCGCTCTCGCGCGTCGCGAGGAAGTCGGGCACGGTCTGGGCGGGCGCGGTGTAGTCGCCGCCGCCGGCGGTGAAGAAACGCGCCTCGAGCTCGCGCTGCAGGGCCACGCCGGCGAAGGGACCCGGCCCGTAGTGCTCGGGCCCGAAGGTGGCGACCACCGCCGCGTTGGCCCAGCGCGAGGAGTGGCGTGAGTTGCTCATGCCGTTCGTGCACAGGAGCCCCGGCTCGTTGACGCTGGCCACGATCTTGCCGCCGGGGCACATGCAGAAGGTGTGCGCCGAGGGTTCGCCGGGGCGCGCGCGGCGCACGAGCTGGTAACTCGCCGCGCCCAGGGCCGCGCGCAGGGCGGGATCGCCGTAGCGACCGGCGTCGACGAGCTCCTGGGGATGCTCGACGCGGATCCCGAGCTGGAAGGGCTTGGCCTCGAAGGGCACGCCCTGGGCGTGGAGCGCGGCCCAGGTGTCGCGCGCGCTGTGACCCGGGGCGAGCACGAGCAGCTCGCAGGGCAACTCCCCCGCGCTCGTGCGCACGCCGCGCACCCGGCGCAGGGGCTCGCCGGGTTCGCCGTCCAGCACCAAGCCGTCGAGGCGCGTGTCGAAGCGCCACTCGACGCCGTGCGCCGCGAGCTTGTCGCGCAGGCGCGGCAGGATGGCGTGCAGCTTGTCGGTGCCGATGTGGGCGCGGGCGTCGTAGACGAGCTCGGGCGGCGCGCCGGCGGCCACCAGCTCCTCGAGCACCGGCACCTCGAGCGGGTCGTCGATGCGCGTGTAGACCTTGCCGTCGGAGTAGGTGCCCGCGCCGCCCTCGCCGAAGAGCAGGTTCGATTCGGGATCGACCTCGCGCCGGCGGTGGAAACGCACCAGGTCCCGTCCGCGTCGATCGAGCCGCGCGCCGCGCTCGAGCAGGGTCACCGCGACCCCCGCCAGCCCCAGCACCAGGGCCGCAAAAGTCCCCGCGGGGCCCGAGCCCACGACCACCGCCCGCGCGCCGGCGAGGCTCGGGTGCACCGCGGCGACCGCGAGCGAGCCCTCCGTCGGCGCAGGCTGGACGCGCCCCGCGCGCAGGGCCCGCGCCAACCCCGGCGGCCGATGGCCCGCGTCGAGCACGAGGTCGACGTGGTGCACGAGCAGGGGCGCGCGCCCCTTCTTGCGGCCGCGCAGGTCGAGGGCGCGGCGCGCCACCCGCAGGCCGCGCAGCCGTTCGGGCGCCACCCCCGCGCGCTCGAGGGCCGCGCGGCGCAGCTCGCCCGGGTCGACTTCGCCCTGCCCGTCCATGGGCAGGGCCAGGGCCAGCACGCGCCAGGTCACGGTCGGTCGGGACACGCGCGCCATCCTAGGTCCGCGCGCCGCCCATCCCAGCGCGCGCCGCGGAGCCCCTGGATCACGCACCCCTCGGGCCGCGGGGCCCTGGCGCCGCAAGGCCCCACGGCCCGCGCGATGCTCCTCCTGGACCAACCTGCGCGGCAGCCGCTGTCCGCCCGCGCGGCACCCTCCCTCAGGATCACCGCCGCGGCGGGCCACCCCGGCTCATGTGCGCGGTTCGGGAGGACCTGGCTCGCTACAGGTCGTAGGAGGAGAAGTTGTCGAGGATGGCTGCAGGATCCTCCTGGAACATCGCTCTGTACTGCAGACCGGTGATCTCCACCGGTGGATCGAAGAGCCCGTCGTTGTTGTCATCGATCAGCAGCACGACTCGGCTGTCGCCGAAGGAGCCGAACTTGCAAACCAGGACCCTGCCCATTCCCGCGTGTTGCTGGAAGCTGAGCAGGAAGAGGTCACCGATCTTCGGGATAGTCGTCTCATCGTGCAGCAGGTCTTCGGATTGCGTCGGTGGTCCAGTCAGCATGCGCCGATAGAGTCCCGCCGGATCCGTCCCCACGTAGACGACGTAACGCCCGTCTATGTCGACCTCGAGGGCGCGCACGGGCGCTCCATCCAGGCTCTCGTCGACCAAGCGACGGGTTTCCGTGGGCTCACCGCTGCGGTGTTCAGGTGGGATCCACGTTCCACCGACCGCCACCAGGGTCGGAGGGAGCAGGGGCGGAACGGGCTGACCGAGGGGAGCGATCTGCATCGGCCGTTGGAGAGTCCAGGACCCCTGAACGGGCTTGAACGTCCAGCGCTCCAGGACCGTGCGTCCGCCTTCGTACTCGCCGACCACGAAGAGATCGTCCGCGCACCGTCCGCGCAGCACGCGGTGCGTGTACGGCATCGAGAATTCGCGCCAGGCGAACCAGTGGTTGGCTCCGGTGTCCGGCCGCAACTCCATGGTGCGCATTCGGATGCTCTGCTTGCCCCACCCCTGGACCTGTTGGCTGTAGCTCGTGCTACTGATGACCGACACGACACCCCCAGCGGAGTGACCTCGAGAGCCGGCGCGCTGCGCGGGACCCGAAGGCTCAGTTTGGGCCTCTGCCCCCTCGTGTTCCATACCAACGGGCAGCGATCGATGCCCGATCCAGATTGCCGCCCCGATCAGCAGCACCAAGGTCCAGATCCCGCGCGTAGATTGGGCGTTCATTCGCAAGCTCCTCCTTCCCCACAGGAATTCGGGATCGGAGGGTTGTCCTGGGTCCATCCGCCTTCCGGTTGGCTCAGGCCCACGATGTTACAGCAGGCACCTGCTCCACCTGGACTTCCCAGGGCACCATCCGCGGCACAGTCGTTGGCTGCCTGCGTGCCCTCCTCGCTGCCCCAGTACTCCGATCGTTGCCGGATGCCATCGCACAGACCCTGGAGGAACTTCAGGACGCAATCAAGCTGCGCCCAGAGGTCGATCGCCCATTGCTGTTCATCTTCGGGACTCAAGCCATCGGGCGGCTCGCAGCTCATGAGCTGCTGGAGGCATTCATTCACTTTGCTTGCCATGCTGCAGAGCAAGGCGGCTGTTGCCGCATCGATCGTTAGGTGGGCGCAGCTCCGGGGGTCGTTCTCGTCCTCATCCTGATCCCCGCGACATAAGTGCATGAGCTCGTGGAGCAGGACCCCCATCCTGGAGGACATCCGATACGGATCATCCGCCCCACTGGAATTCGGCGGGGCAACTTCAGAACGGTTCTGCTGTATCGTCTTGTCGTAGACTGTAACCTCCCATTGCTCTGGGCCCTCGCCGCCCATGGCGCCTGCAGCATGCCCGGACTTTCCGGACTCTCCCTCTCCGGAGTCAATAGTCACGCGAAGCTGGGCGGACCTGTTGCCCTGCGAACAGGGGATGGTGACCGCCCCTTGGACGGAACCGTCGGCCTGAGGATCACCCCACTCGATCTCGAGGCCCAACTCTGCGGCGGCCATGTCCACCAGGTCCTGCAGCTCACCCGGATCCAGCTTGCCGTCCGGGTCTGCCATGCCGCCCCCGCCATCTCCACTACCTCCGCCGGAATCACCTCCGTCGCTATCGCCGTCCCCTTCCCCTCCCTTCGTACACAGATCACAGCAGCTGGTTTCGTATGGGACGGGCGGGAGATTCTCGTAGTCTTGGAGCGACGCCAAACCGGCTGCTGGGGACAAGAGGGCGAAGCAGACCGCCGCGACTCCCGCGCGACAGAGGCCGAGAATCTCGGAGGACACCGCGTGGCATTGCCGAGCAAGGCTGCGAGCATTCATGGTTCCCATCACTACATGCGAGCCTACTCCGCGCCAAATGGAAAGCCGCAGAATGAGATTCATGGCCTGTAGGGAGTCGTGCTCATGGAAGGTCCAAAGTGACGGTTTGGGGGGCCCGGCCGGGGAGGGAAGCGATTGGGGGGAAGATGGAGTTCGACCGACGGGCTCGAGCGAGGTGAGGCGCCGGCTAGTGGGTCGCCAGGGCCCGCGCCAACCCCGGCGGCCGATGGCCCGCGTCGAGCACGAGGTCGACGTGGTGCACGAGCAGGGGCGCGCGCCCCTTCTTGCGGCCGCGCAGGTCGAGGGCGCGGCGCGCCACCCGCAGGCCGCGCAGCCGTTCGGGCGCCACCCCCGCGCGCTCGAGGGCCGCGCGGCGCAGCTCGCCCGGGTCGACTTCGCCCTGCCCGTCCATGGGCAGGGCCAGGGCCAGCACGCGCCAGGTCACGGTCGGTCGGGACACGCGCGCCATCCTAGGTCCGCGCGCCGCCCATCCCAGCGCGCGCCGCGCGGCCCCGAACCGGGGACCCCGCGGGGTGCTGGGACCGCGCGGGCCACGCCGTAGGATGGGCGCGATGGAAGCGCCGCGATCCCCGAGCGAACCCGGCCTGCTCGGGGAGATCCTGGGCGCCCCGGATCGCGAGTGGTTGCCCGGGGCGCGGCCGCTGGTCTCCGCGAACGAGGACGACGAACCCGAGTACCGCGCCGCCCTCGCCCGCCGCCAACACGCGCGCTTCGCGTTGCGCCGCCGCGGCGTCGAGCACGGCGACGCGGTCGAGCTCGAGGGCCCCGTCCCGCCCCTGCCGACCACCGCCGCCCTGCGCCGGCGTTGGGAGGCCGCGCAGCCGATCCTGGTACCGAACCTGGCCTCGCGCGGGCTCGAGGGGTACCGCGCGGAGCTCGAGGCCTCCCTGGCCCTCGCCGACGAGCTGCGCCGCCCCGGCGGGCTTTCGCGCTGGCTGCGCTCGTGCGCGCCGGCGTTGCCCGCGGAGCTCGTCGTCTCGCCGCGCCGCGTGCGCCCCAGCGATCCCGAGCGGGACCTCGAGAAGGTCGTGCTGGCCCCCGCGAACGCCCGACTCCCGGGTGCGCCGCGACCCCTGTGGGTGAAGAGCGCGCGCCTCTCGACCCACCCGACCGACGCCTCGTTGCGCGTGCGCGTCGCCTTCGGGCAGGAGGGAGCGGACGACGCCAGCCGCGATCTCGCTCGCCAGCGCCTGGTCGCGGACGTCGGCGCCGCGCTCTTCCCCGAGGCGCGCCTGGCCGCCGACGACAACCGCCTGCTCAACCTGCTCGAGGCCTTGGTGGGCGAGCCCACCTTCCTGACCCAGCACATCGCCTACTGGAACGCGCCCGAGGGCGGCGCGCTCTTCCACCACGACGCCTTCGCCGGCGACGAGGACGGCGGCGGCCAGCTCGGGGTGTGCTTCGTGCAGCTCGTGGGTCGCACCCTGTGGTTGGCACTCCCGATCCAGGACCTCGCCGCGCGGGTGCGCGAGTTCGCGGCCTACCTCTCCGAGGGCGAGTTGCCCTGGGTCGTGGCCGAGCTCTTCCCGCGCGCCGCCGACCTCGACGCCTTCCTGCGGCGCGTCAACGATCACGAACGGCTGCTGCGCGAGCTGGCGCTCCCGGGCTGCGGCGCCCTCGGTCCGGTGGTCAATCGCGGCCCCGAGTTCAGCGCGCTCCTGCTCGACGCGGGCCACGGCGTGGTGCTCGAGCCGGGCGACGTGTTGTTGCTGCCCAACCACGGGTACCGGCGCACCTGCATGCACTCGGTGTTCACGGCCTCGAACGCCGAGACGTTTGGCCTCTCGATGGCCGTGCGCGCCCTCGCGCCGCGCCCGGAGGCCCCCGCTTCCCAGAGCCCACTCTCCCCCGCCGCCATTCCGCGCGAGGCGCGCCGGCGCCCGCCGCGCTCCGACGCATGAGGCCTGCGCCGCATCCTTCCCATGACCTTCGCCGCTCCGTCGACCCAGAACCCCCTGCTCGAGCGCCTGGGCGAGATCGCCCCCGAGGCCCTCGCGCCGGTGCTCGCCGACCTCGGAATCGCAGCGGGGGAGCTCGCCGATGCGCGCGCTCCGATTCCGAACGGGGAGCGCAGCGGGCTGCTCCTGCCGCTCTCCGCCGGCACGTTGCCGGTGCCCGGGCGGGAGGGCGCCCTGCGCGAGCTGGCGGACGCGCGCGTCGCCGAACAGGGCTGGTTGTTGCTCTACCTGACCGGCCGGCGCGGGGAGGCCGAGCTCGCCGCCTGGCGCAACCAACTGTGGCCCCTGTTCCACGTGGGCGCGGTCTACCGCCTGCTGCCGAAGGGCCAGGCCGAGCGCTGGACGGTCGCCGGCCGCCGCCCCTTCGACCTCGGGGAGGTCAAGGCCGGCAAGGTGCACGTGGGCACGCTGCTGTGCGCCCAGCGCCGCTCGGCCGCGATGGCGCCCGCGGCGACGATCACGAAGTTCGACGCCAACGCCGCCGGTTGGAACGGCTTTCCCGGCACGCCCGGCTACGCGCACTTCCGCTGGATGCGGCGCTACGTGGCGCGCTTCGCCGCCGTCGCCCCCGGCGCGCGCTTGCTCGACTTCGGCTGCGGCGCGGGCTGGGTCGGCATCGAGGCCGCGCGCCACTTCCGCGCCGCGAGCCTGCGCGCCTTCGATCCTTCGCCCCAGATGGTGCGCATCGCGACCGAGAACGCCCGCGCCGAGGGCCTCGCCGACTTCGCCGCCGCCCCCGGCTTCGGGGAAGAGCCGCCCTTCCCCGCGCCCGGCGAGGCGCCCTACGACCTCGTGCTCTCCTCGGGCGTAATCAGCTTCGCGCCCGACCCCGAGCGCTGGCTGGCGGGCCTCGACCGCACGGTGGCGCCCGGCGGCCAACTCGTGATCGGCGACATCGCCCCCAGCTCCTTCGGCTTCCGCCGCCGCCGCGCCGCGCGCCCCCTGCTCCCGGCCCGCGAGCTGCACGCCCAGTCCCCGGCGACGGTCCGCGCCTGGCTCGAGGCCCGCGGCTACACGCACCGCGCCAGCGCCGGCTACCAACTCACCTTCCCCTTCCCCGAGCTCGCCCACCACTCCGAGCGCCGCCTCAAGGGCCTGCTCAATCCCCCCCTCCTCCTAGCCAACCGCCTCCTCGCCGGCCGCCTACCCGCGGCCTGCTTCGATTCCTGGGTGATGCGCTTCGACAAGGCGCGCTAACGCAATTGCCTTCGCAGGGACGCCGCCCAGTCAGAACCCGCGCAATAACGAGCGACTATCGTCGGGGGCAAGAGAATGTCTACCACCCGTCAGTGGTGACTTCACGGACTCGGCCTGTCTCGTCGAAGCGGATGACGAGGAACTCGTCGCGGCCGGCCCAAGCATCGAAGTGATAGTGGTACCAGACCTCGTTCGGGCCCGCCCCCTCGCCTAGGCGGTCGTACATCGGTTTTCCCAGAAGCCCGAGGACCTCGGTGCGGCTCAGCCCCGGGAGGACCCGGTCGGTGAGGTCCGCGATCATGGTCCTGCGAGCTTCGCGCGTGCCGCCCTGCCACCGGCTCTCATCGAAGGGTCGCTGCGGGGCGGGGGACTCGCCGAATCCAATCTGCCACAGATCGAGCCCGACGAACAACACGGCGATCGCCAGCGCGACCAGGAAGGCGATCCAGCACCCAGACAGTGGATTCGGGCTCTGGGGTCCGGGAGGCGTGTGCGTCACGTCCGCCGCGGGTCAGCGCCAGTAGTCTAGGATCGAGGCCAGGGTCGGGCGCATGTGTTCGCGGTCGACGATGCCGTCGATCTGGCCCTTGCCGAGCAGGAATTCGGCGCGTTGGAAGCCGGGGGGGAGCTCTTGCTTGATCGTGGTCGCGATCACGCGCGGGCCGGCGAAGCCGATCAGGGCGCCGGGTTCGGCCAGGACGATGTCGCACACGCTGGCGAAGGAGGCCGTGACGCCGCCCGTGGTGGGGTTGGTCATCACGCAGATCGAGAAGCCGCCCTCCTCGTTCAAGGAAGCGAGCGCGGCGCAGGTCTTGGCCATCTGCATCAGCGAGAGCATGCCCTCGTGCATGCGCGCGCCGCCGGAGCTGGTGAAGATCACCAGCGGGCGCCGCTCGGCCATGGCGAGCTCGGCGGCCAGGGCGATCTTCTCGCCCACCACCTCGCCCATCGAGCCGCCCATGAACTTGAAGTCGAGCACCGAGAGGACCACCGGGCGGCCCTCGATCGTGCCCAGGCCGCACAGGAGGGCCTCGTTCTGGCCCAGGCGCTCGACCGTGCGGGCGACCTTGTCGGCGTAGGGCACCGAATCGGTGAAGCCCAGGCGGTCGAGGGCGGTGAGCTCGCTGTAGCGCTCTTCCCAGGAGCCCGGGTCGAGCAACATTTCGATGCGCTGGGGACCCGGGAGCGTGAAGTGGAAGCCGCAGGCCGGGCAGACCATGCGCTTCTGCTCGAGCTCCTTGCGGTAGATGACCTTCTCGCAGGACTCGCACTTGAGCCACAGGCCCCCGGGCATGTCCTTCTTCTTGAAGAAGCGCCGCGGGCGGCGGGGCTCGGGGACGGTCTCGGGCTCGCCCGGCTCGGGCGAGGAGTCCGCGGGGTCGGGCGCGTCCGGAGCGGGCGGGCGCTCGGCGTCGGCGGGGATCTCTTCGGCCTGGCTCATGGGGGGGTCTTGGCGGACCGGGGAGGGGGGCTCCTGGCCTCGGGCGCGCTGCGCGGCCTGCGCGCGGGCGGCCTCGGTGCGCTCAGCGGACACGGGTCTCCTCCTGGCGCGCGGCGCCCGCGAGGCGGCGGAACTCGCCGATCGTGGCGGCGAGGTCGGGCGAGGCGAAGATCGCCGAGCCGGAGACGAGCGCGTTCGCGCCGGCCGCCACGCAGCTCGGGATCGTCTGGGCGTCCAGGCCCCCGTCCATCTCGACGTGGCCGGCGAAACCCTGCTCGCGCAACCAGCGGGTCTTGGGCAGGACGTCGGGGATGAAGCGCTGGCCCCCAAAACCGGGGAAGACGCTCATCACGAGCACCAGGTCGAGCTCGCCCAGGAGGTCCCCCAGGGGCTCGACCGGGGTGTCGGGGTTGAGCGCGATGCCGACCTGGCGCACGCCCTGGTCGCGGAAGGCGCGCAGCACCTCGCGCGCCTTGGCGGGGGTGCCGGTGACCTCCCAGTGGAAGGTCAGGGTGTCGGCCCCGGCCTTCGCGAAGGGCTCGGCGTACTTCAGGGGGTCGGTGATCATCAGGTGCACGTCGAGGGGCACCGTGGCGGCGCGGTGGATGGCGCGCACCACCGGCGGCCCGATGGTGAGGTTCGGCACGAAGTGCCCGTCCATCACGTCGACGTGCAGCCAGTCCGCCCCCGCCGCCTCGACCCGCGCGATCTCCCCGGCCAGCCGAGCGAAGTCGCACGAGAGCAACGAGGGCGAGATCAGGAGGGGCGGTACGTTCATCGCATCGGGGGGCCGGGCGCCGGGGAGGTGCCGATTCTAGCCCCCAGCCCCCGCCGACCAGAAGGCCAGGCCCCGTGGCGCCGCCCCGCGGGGCGCGGCGCGCGGGATGGGGCTCTGGGCTCAGGCGCGTCGCGCCAGGGCGGAGATGCCGGGCAGGTCGCGGCCCTCGAGCAGCTCGAGGCTCGCGCCGCCGCCGGTCGAGACGTGGCCGATGCGGGCCGCGAGGCCGAGCTCCTCGATGGCGGCCACCGAGTCGCCGCCGCCCACGACCGTGTAGCCCCGGCAGGCGGCCACGGCCTGGCCCACGGCGCGCGTGCCGGCGGCGAAGGCCGGGAACTCGAACACGCCCATCGGACCGTTCCAGACCAACGTGCCGGCGTCGGCGATGCGCTCGGCGTAGAGCTCGGCGGTGCGCGGACCGATGTCGAGCGCCATGCGCTCGGCGGGGATCGGGCCCGTGACGGTGGTGGCCGGCGCGTCGGCCGCGAACTCGGCCGCCGTCACGTGGTCGACCGGGAGCAGCAGCTCGACGCCCCGTTCGGCGGCGCGCGCCAGGGTGCGGCGCACCTGGTCGAGCTGTTCCGTCTGCACCAGGGACTTGCCCACCGCGATGCCCTGCGCGACCAGGAAGGTGTAGGCCATGCCCCCGCCGATCAGCACGCGGTCCACGGTGTCGAGCAGGTGCTCGATCACCGGCAGCTTGTCGGAGACCTTGGCGCCGCCCACGACGAGCACGAAGGGCCGCGCGGGATCGACGAGCACGCGCTGGAAGGCCTCGACCTCGGCCAGGAGCAGGAGCCCCGCGGCGCTCGGCAGGTGGGCCGCGATGCCCGACACGGAGGCGTGCGCGCGGTGCGAGGCGCCGAAGGCGTCGTTCACGAAGGCATCGCCGAGGGCCGCGAAGTCGCGCGCCAGCTCGGCGTCCCCGCGCTCCTCGCCGGGCTCGAAACGCACGTTCTCGAGCAGCACCACGCCGCCCGCGGGCGCGGCCGCGATCCCGGCCTGGGCCTCCTGTCCGCGGCAGGCCGGCACGTGCACCACCGGGACGCCCAGGAGCTCGCGCAGGCGCTCGGCGAGCGGCCCGACGCGCAGCGACTCGACCACCTTTCCCTTGGGGCGCCCCAGGTGCGTCAGCAGGATCGGTTTGCCGCCCGCCGCGAGCACCGCGCGGATGGTCGGCAACGAGGCGCGGATGCGGGTGTCGTCCCCCACCACGCCCTCCTGCATGGGCACGTTGAAGTCGACCCGGATCAGCACGCGGCGGCCGGCGAGGTCCAGGGAGTCGAGGCCGGGGACGTCGAGCTTCATGGCGCGATCGGGGGTTGGGTCTTGGAGTGTCCGCCGGAGCCGCCCGCGGGCGGCCCCGGCGCGGATTCAACGCGCGAGCAGCGCGAGCAGGTCCACCACGCGGTTCGAGTAGCCCCACTCGTTGTCGTACCAGCCGACGATCTTCACGAAGTTGCCCTCGAGCACCATGGTCGAGGGCGCGTCGAAGATGCAGCTCATGGGCGAGCCCACGATGTCCGCGGACACGATCGGATCCTCGGTGTACTCGAGGATGCCCTTCAGCGGGGCCTTCGCGGCCGCGGCTTTGAAGGCGGCGTTGATGCCCTCGATGGTGGCGGCCTTCTTGACGCGCGCCACGAGGTCGACCACCGATCCGTCCGGCACCGGCACGCGCAGCGCCATGCCGTCGAGCTTGCCCTTGAGGTTCGGGAGCACCTGGCCGACGGCGCGCGCGGCGCCCGTGGTGGTCGGGATGATGTTCGCGGCCGCGGCCCGCGCGCGGCGCAGGTCCTTGTGCGGCAGGTCGAGGATCTGCTGGTCGTTGGTGTAGGCGTGCACGGTGGTCATGAGCCCGTGCTCGATGCCGAAGGCCTCGTCGAGCACGCGCGCCATCGGCGCCAGGCAGTTGGTCGTGCACGAGGCGTTGGAGACGAGCTTGTGCTCGGGCTTCAGGCTGCCCTCGTTCACGCCCAGCACGACCATCGCGTCGATCGCGTCCTTGGGCGGCACGGTGAGCAGCACCTTGCCCGCGCCGGCGGCGAGGTGCTTCTCGAGGGACTTCCTGTCGGTGAAGACCCCGGTCGACTCGATCACGACGTCGATGCGGTTCTCCTTGTGCGGCAAGGCGGCCGGATCGCGCTCGGCGGTGACCTGGATGCGCCGGCCGTCGACGATCAGCGCGCCCTCGGCGGCCTCGACCGTGCCCTGGAACCGGCCGTGCACCGAGTCGTACTTCAGGAGGTGCGCGAGGGTCTTGGCGTCGGTCAGGTCGTTGACCGCCACGACCTCGAGATCGGTGCGCTTGGAGAGGACGCGGAAGACGTTGCGGCCGATGCGACCGAATCCGTTGATGGCGACTCGTTTGGCCATGGGGCTCCTACTCGGGAACGGGACGGGGGTCGGAGAGAGGGCGGGGGTCGGAGAGAAGGCTGGGGGGGATCGGAGAAGCGGGCGGGTGACCGCGGGCTCGGCGCCGTTCCCAGGGACGGTGCGGGCCGACCCTGGGCCGGGCTGGGAGCGCTGGCCGCGCGCCGAGGCCCGTGGGGCGCGCCAGGCGAAGGAAGCCGCAATCGAGGGGTCGGCCGCCGGCCCCGAATCGGGGCGCGCCGGGGCGCCCCGCGGCGGGTCCGATACCAAAACGGGCGACGAGCCTAGCGGGCGGCGCCGATGGGATCAACGAACGGCCCCGGCCCGGGGCCGGGGCCGGTACCCTCCCCCGTTCCCCACCCCCGGGTCCCGGGGGCGGGGCCCCCGAGGCGCGGCGACATGCAGGGCATCGACTGGCAGGATCGTTGGGCGCGGCTGGCCGCGGCCGTGGGCCTCGCGCCGGGCGAGCCCGTCGTGGTCGCGCTCTCGGGCGGCGCGGACAGCGTGTTCCTGGCCCAGCTCGTCGCCCGCGCGCGGCCGCGCCCGCGGGCCCTGTGCGTGCACGTCGAGCACGGCCTGCGCGGCGCCCAGAGCGAGGGCGACGCCGAGTTCTGCGCGCGCCTCTGCCAGCGCCTCGAGCTGCCCTTCGTGCGCCGCCGCGCCCTGCTCGAGGGAGAGCCCGGCCAGGGGCCCGACCTCGAGGCGCGCCTGCGCCGGGCGCGCTACGCGGCGCTCCTGGAGGAGGCCGAGCGCGCGCGCATCGACGTGCTCCTCACCGGCCACCACGCCGACGACGCGCTCGAGACCCTGCTCCTGCGCTGGCTGCGCGGCACGCACCTGGTCGGGCTCGCGGGCCTGCGCGCCGCGAGCGAGCGCCGGGACGGGCGCGGGCGAACGCTGCGCGTCCTGCGCCCGCTGATCGGGATGCGCCGCGAGGAGGTGCGCGCGTTGCTGCGGCGCGCGGGCCTTCGCTGGCGCGAGGACTCCTCGAACCGCGACCCACGCTTCGCGCGCAACCGCGTGCGCAACCTGCTCCTGCCCGAGCTGCGCGCCAGCGCAGGGCCCGAGCTCGAGCGCGGCCTGTTCGCCTTCGCGCGCGCGGTCGAGCGCCTCGAGGACGCCTTCGCCGAGCGCACCGCGCCCCTCGCCTGGCGACCCTTCGAGCACGCCGCGGCGGCGCGCGACGCCTCGCGCGCCCACCTGGGCGGCAGCCTCCCGCGCGGCGAGTTGCGCGAGCTCGCGCCGCCGCTCGCCCGCCGCGCGTTGTGGCGCCTGCTCGTCGAGGGCACCGGCCGCGGCCCCTCGCGCGAGCACCTCGAGCGCATCCTCGCGGACCTCGAGCGCGGCCGTTGCCGGCGCCACAGCTTGCCCGGCGGCTGGATCCTCGCCCTGCGCGGCGCCGAGCTGGCCCTGATGCCGCCCCCGCCGCGCCGTGCGCCCACCCGCGGCGAACCGCTGCTGCCCTTCGCCGAGGCCCAGGCGCTGTGCGCCGGGCCCGCCTGGGAGCGGCGCCTCGAGGTGCCGGGCGAAGTGCGCCTGGACGATGGGCGCGTGCTCGCCGCGCGCCTCGTCGAGAGCCCCGCGGGCCGCCCGCCCCCGCGCGATCCGCTCGAGGTCGAGCTCAGCGCCCGCGGCCTCGAGGGCCCGCTGCTCGTGCGCGCCCCGCGGCCCGGCGATCGGTTCCGCGGCCTGGGCGCGCCGGGCAGCCGGCCCCTTGCGCGCGTGCTCGCCGACGCCGGCGTGCCGCGCGAGGAACGCGCCGCGGTGCCGCTGGTCCTCGCCGGGGACGAGATCCTGTGGATCGCCGGCCTGCGCCCCTGCGAGGCGCGCCGCGTGCGGGCCAGCGACACGCGCCGCCTCGCCCTCACGTTGCTCGGCGCCGCCCCCGCCCCCGAACGGCCGCGCATGCGCGCCGCCAGCGACGGCCCCGAGCTGTTCGCACCCGCGCCCTGATCGTCCCCCCATCCACGGGGTCGTTCTCCGGCCGCGTGGTGGCCCGAGCGGTTGCAGCATCGAGCAGGAGGATTCGCTCGAGGGCCCGAAGCCGGACCCGTCCGACCGCGATTCGCGCGCCGACCGCTGGCCTCCACCCGGCGATTCGCATTCGGCCGCCGCCGGGTCCGCCCCAATGCTTTTTCGAGAAATCTCAACCCGGACCGGAGATCGGAGGTAGGCTCGAACCACGATCTTTCGGTCAGCCGCTGGGACGACGGCAGTTCCCCTGGACTCGCGCATGCAGGGGAGCCGCGCCGGAAACCGGGCACCTTGGCCCGTGCAACCGTGTCGCCGCGACTGACCCTGACCCTAGAGGAGGGGTTTCATGTCGTTCGAGAATTCGTCCACATCACTCGCCCTGAGAGAGAGAGAGCACGTGACCTCGGTGCGCGCCTCGTGGCGCGCTCGACGCGGAGTGGGAGCCTCGCCGCGCAGCTCTCCGGAGGCGCCCGGCGGGCCCTGCTACCGCTCCTGATCCTGGCTCCCACCCTGCCGGCCGCCCAACAATCCGTGGATCCCTGCCCGATCCCCCCCGGCACCACCCCCGACCCGGGGACCTTCCAGCACCGTTGGGCCGGCCTCGTGGCCGAGGTCTTCACCCTCGACGGCGAGACGGTCTGGACCGCCGAGGACGGCGGTCGGATTCGTCGCCGGGATGGGCAAACGGGCGCCTGGGCCTTCCAGTCGGTTCCCTTCGAGGTCCAGGGCACCCTGCGCGGAATGCACTTTCTCTCGAACGCTCTGAACGGGTGGGCCGTTGGCGCCCAGGGCTGGGTGCTGCGAACGAGTGACGGCGGCGCAACCTGGAACGCGGTCTCGCGTGTCCCAGGGGCCTTCGGCTTGACCGAATGGGAGGAGCTCCACGACGTGTGGTTCGCCGAGAACGGCGACGACGGCTGGCTGCTGGGCGAACATGGGCTCTGGTACACCGAGAGCGGCGGCGTGTGCTGGTACTTGGCGGACATGTACGCGTCCCCCGTGCCGACAGTGGCTTTCAGCGCCCAGGTCATCCAGAACAACAGCGTGAAGCTCTGGGGCCTTGACATCCGTACTGACGGCGAGGACGACTTCCTCGGGATCGCCGTGGGCCAGCCCGGCTGGATCCTGCGCAGCACGGACTTCGGCCGGACCTGGTTCCGCGTCCTCGCCGGCCACAGCACCGGAATCTCCGACGACCCGGGCGAGTGCCTGCACGAGGGGGTTCACAACCCCTCCTGGGGCCCCTGGTTCGAGCTGTGGGACGTGCGCATCAGCCAGCCCCCGGATCCCGTGCCCTCCCTGATCCTGGTGGTGGGCGGGGTCAAGACCCGGTGCGGTCTGGTGCTGGCCTCCACCGACAGCGGCCTCACCTGGGCCCGGGAGCGGCACGAGTGCGAAATCGATCCGGGCTTCTCCTGCATCACCTACGACTCCCAGGGGAACATCGTCGCCTACGACCCGGCGTACGACCCGAGCCTGCCACCCTATCGCCACACGGAGTTCAAGACCTTGTACGGCGTGGCGCTCGACTCGGGCGACCACAGCGCCGTGGCCGTTGGGTACAACGGTCAGCACCTGATACGCGATTTCCTCTCTGACGGCACCCCCGTCTGGCGCGATCGATCGAGCTTCGCCAAGCCGAGCCAGTACCTGGCCAACCCCTCCCTCGACGTGACCGTCTTCCCGCTCTACGCCGCCAGCCTGGGTCGGGTCGGCCCGCAGCGGCGGGACTGGCTCAGCGGCGCGGGGGGCCACATCCGCAGCTCCCTCGACGCCGGTCAAAGCTGGTCGGACGAGGCGATCGGCGAACAGTTCCGCATTCGGGATGTCTGGTTCAAGGCAGATTCCGCGGGTGATGACATCGGTTGGCAGGCCGGCCAGTTCTTCCGGCTGGCCCGCTCCACGGACGGCGGCACGAGTTGGAGCGTCGGCTCCCCGCCGCGCATCTTCCCCGGGACCGAGACGTTGACGTCGATCGCCTTCGGATCGGGCGGCCTACGTGGGATCAGCGTGGGGACGAGTATTCCGCCCTACAACTCGGGCGAACCGCGTCGGGGACCGCGCATCCTGTGGACGGACGATTTTGGGCAACCGCCTGGTTGGCAAGAGCCCACCACCCTGCCCTACTCCCTCACGACCGAGAACGCCTATTCGGGCTCCATGCTGCGGCGCGTGGCCTGGGCCCGGGACGCCGCCAACCAGCAGTTCTGGGCCGTCGGGACGAACGGGCTGATCCTGCGCACCCTGGATGGCGGTGACACCTGGACCCAGGTCGTCCTCAATCTCGTCCCGGCCAATCCTCCGCTCCCGATTCCCGACCACGACGAGGTCGATCTGTTCGGCGTCGCCGCCGCCAGCCCGAGTTCGATCGTGGTCGTCGGCAGCGGCCCGGACGGCCTGGGTGGTCGCGAGGCGCGCGCCTACGCGTTCGCCTCGACGCACTGGATCCAGGTCCCGCTCGTCTCCGGGGGTACGGGGTCCCTCGAGCTGCTCACCGATGTGGCTGCCATGGGCTCGGAGGTGTACGCCGTCGGCAATCGCCGCCACCCGGGCCAGGCCGAGCGCACGGGGGTGGTCCTGCGCTACGATCCCACCGCCGGCCCCCAGGGCACCGGAGCCTTCGTCACCCATCCCGGCCCGTTCGACCCGGCCGAGATCGAGGGCTGCGGCATCGAGGGCAGTGGACTCCAAAACCAGATCTTGACCCAAGTGGAGTTGACCTCGAATGGGGACCTGTGGATCGCGGGGCTGTGTGGGCAGGTCTGGCAGCGCCTCGCCGCCACGGGCACGTGGCGCGAGCACAAGAGCCAGACCGACGCCGACGCCCGCGGGCTGATGTTCCTCTCCCCCAGCCGCGGCTACCTGCCCGCCGACGGGGGCGACAAGACCAACCAGGTGCTCGTTCGGTACGACGGGTCGAGCCCGCCCTGACCGAAGCCCAGGAGGGAGGGATGCCGACCGAGCAGCCCTCCCCGCATCTCACACTTCCTGGCTGTACTCGCGCTGAGGTCCAATGATGGCCGTGCTCACCTACATCTCGTCCTGCGTGCTGTCGATCTCGATTCTGAGCCCGGGGCCGACTTCGACTCCTTGCCAACAGGACCCCTGCTCCGGAGCACGCACGGCGTACACCGGACCGCTCGGGGGGGCGCGGTACGGATGGAGCACTGCCGTAGACGGAGATCGTTCGGTCATCGGCGCTCCATTCGCGGCGATCGTCGGACTCCGCACGGGTGCCGTGTTCGTGCACGAGCGTGTCGGCGGCTCCTGGTTCGAGTCGGGACGCTTCAAGTCCCTGGATGCTGGGAACAACGACGAGTTCGGATTCTCCGTCGCACTCGATGGAGACCGACTCGTCGTCGGGGCTCCGATGCACGACCCGTTCAACGTCGTCAACGCCGGCGCGGCCTATGTCTTCGAGCGCACGAACGGGCAGTGGGTCGAGGTCGCCAAGCTCTTGCCGGACGTGATCCAGACCAGCGCCGCGTTCGGCATCTCGGTCGCCGTGCAGGGTGACACCGCCGTGGTGGGTGCCCACACCCGGGCCCTGGTCGGTTTCGAGTCCGGCGCGGTCTACGTCTACGAGCGCGTCGCCGGCACCTGGGGCCTCTCCCAAGTGCTGAGTGGCGCCCAGCACCAATGGGGCGACTGGCTGGGACGCGGCGTGGCCATCGACGGCGACTGGATCGTGGCCGGGGGTCCCGGCATCGACGGCGCGATCCAGAACAGCGGCGGGGCCTTCGTCTACCGACGCACCCCGCAGGGTTGGGTCGAGTCCGCGCGACTCGTGCCGTGGGACAATGGGGGTTTGACCTGGAACCTCGTGGCGGGCTGGAGCGTGGCCATTCATGGCGATCGAGTTTTTCTTCCGGCTGCGGCAGCCAACGTCGCCGGAACCGCGTCGGGCGCAATGTACGTCTTCAGGTACGAGCCTGGCGCCTGGATGCCCCTGACCAAGCTCGTGGCACCGGACGCCACGACCTTGACCAAGTTTGGCAATTCCCTGGCTGCCCGGCCCGGGGCCTTGCTGGTCGGAGCCAGCTCCGACCCTGAGGGCATCCTGGGCAGCGGCTCCGCCTACCTCTTCCGCGAGACCGCGGATGGCTACGCCTTGGAGCGCAAGCTGCGCGCGCCCACGCCCCAGGCCGACTCGTTCTTCGGCATGGCGGTGGCGCTGCATGGGAGCACGGCCCTGGTCGGCGCCTACAACGAGGGCCCGCATAGCCCGGGAAGCGGCACCCCGAGCACGGGCGCGGCCTACTTCTTCGAGCTCGCGGACTTCGCCAGCAGCCTTTGCTTCGGCGCGTCCTGCCCCTGCGCCAATCCCGATCCGGTGCGCGGCTGCCGCAACTCCAGCGGGCGCGGGGCGGGCCTGGTCGCCTGCGGCTCGGCCAGCGTCGGCGCGGACGATCTCGTGCTGCGCGCCGAGCGGCTGCCCGCGGATCAACCGGCGCTGCTGTTCCGCGCCCAGAACCTGCTCGCCGGCGGCCAGGGTCTCGCCTTCGGCGACGGCCTGCGCTGCATCGGCGGCCAGGCCCTGCGCCTGGGAGTCGGCCACGCCGACGCAAGCGGCCACCTGGCTTTCGGCCCCGGCCTCTCCGCCGCCGGCCAATGGCACGCCGGCCAGACCCTGCACGCCCAGGCCTGGTACCGCGACCCGCTCCCCTCCCCCTGCGGCAACGGCTTCAACGCCACCCAAGCCCTGACCCTGACCTTCGAACCCTGATCCGCCCGGCGGGGTCGATCGGGCTGGGCCGAGCGCACTGGGTTCGGTCTCGGGGGCGCGGATCCGCGCGTTCGGGCGCGGGTCGGAGTCCGTGCGCGCGGTGACTTGGCCCGCGGGTGGGGGTACCCTGCTCGCCCGCCGTGCGCGCAACCGGAGCCTTGCGAACCGACCTCGAGATCCGCCTCGACGCGCTCCGCTCTCGCATCGCCGCCGCGGAACGCAGGGCGGGGCGCGGGCCGGGGGCGGTGGAGCTGGTGGCGATCACCAAGGGGGTCGCGGCCGAGCGCGCCCTGGCGCTTGTGGCCCTGGGCCAACGCGACCTGGGCGAGAACCGGGTCGACGAGCTCGAGCGCAAGGCCGCCGCGGCGCGGGCGGCGGGGCTCGACGTGCGCTGGCACCTGGTGGGTCACCTGCAGCGCAACAAGGTGCGGCGCGCCCTGCGCGTGGCCGAGGTCATCCACTCGGTCGACTCCCTGGCCCTGATCGAGGCCCTGGGCCGCATCGCGGCCGAGGAGGGGCGGCGGCCGCGGGTGCTGCTCGAGGTGCACCTCTCGGGCGAACCGGAGAAGAGCGGCTTCGCGGCCGACGGGCTGCGCGCGGCGCTGCTCGCCGCGGGCGGCCAGCCCCACCTGCGCGTCGAGGGACTGATGACCCTCGCCCCGCGCCCCGACCCGCGGGCGAGCGATCCCCACGCTGGCGCGGCGCGGGTCTTCGCCGAGCTCGCGCGCCTCGGCCGCGCCCTGGAGGCCGATCCCCGGACCCGCGCGGTCCTGGCGGAGGGCCGCTGCCGGCTCTCGATGGGCATGAGCGGCGACTTCGAGCGCGCGATCGAGGCCGGCGCCGATCTCGTGCGGGTCGGGAGCGCGATCTTCGCGGACGACCGCAGTACCCTGGGGGGCGGCACCTCCGGCCCCGGGGAGCCCCTTGCACCGCGGGCCGTCGCCGCGGAGGACCTCGAGGATTGAGCGTGGAGTCGAACGAACGTCTGGTGCTCGAGCTCTCGGGCGGAGGACCGCCCGCCGAGCTGCCCCAGAGCGGCGTGCTGGTGGTCGGCAGCTCGCGCGACAAGGCTGGCTTCCTGGTCGAGGGCCAGGGCGTGGCGGGCGTGCACTGCGCCATCGGCCGGGCCAGCGGCGGCGGCTGGGCGATCAAGGACCTGGGCTCGGACTTCGGCACCTACGTCAACGGCAAGAAGGTCCAGGCCGCGCGCCTGGCGGAGGGCGACCAGATCCTGCTCGGCTCGCGGCGCCTGCGGGTCAGCCGCCCGGGGGCCGAGCGCCCCGCGGAGCCCGCCCCCAGCGCGGCGCCGAACCCCACGCCGCGCGCCGAGCCGAAACCCGCCCCGCCCCCGCCGCGCAGCGCGTCCCCGCCGCCGCGTGTCCCGGAGCCCCCCGCCGAGGCGCTCTCGCGCAGCCAGATCGCACCGCCGCCGCGCATCGGCGGCTACCGCATCGAGCGCCTGCTCGGCCGCGGCGCGCAGGGCAACGTGTACCTCGCGGTGCAGGAGAGCCTGGCGCGCCAGGTCGCGCTCAAGGTGCTCTCGGCGGCCGTCGAGCGCGACTCGGAGTTCGTGCGCCGCTTCCAGGCCGAGGCGCGCGCCGCGGCGGCGCTGAACCACCCCAACGTCGTCACGGTCTACGACGTCGGCGAGGCCGACGGGCACCACTACCTGTCCATGGAATACATGGACAAGAGTTCGCTCGAGGAGCGCGTCAGCAACGAAGGGCCGCTCTCCTGGCGCATCGTGCTCGACGCCCTGGTCGACGCCGCCGCGGGCCTGATGTTCGCCGAGTCGCGCGGCATCGTGCACCGCGACATCAAGCCCGCGAACCTGATGCAGAACGCGGCCGGCGCGACCAAGATCGCCGACCTCGGGCTCGCGGCCCACGCCGACGCGGAGGCCGAAGAAGAGGTCGAGGGCGGGCGCAAGATCTTCGGCACGCCGCACTTCATCGCGCCCGAACAGGTGCGCGGCGAACGCGCCGACGCCCGTTCGGACCTCTACTCGCTCGGCGCCACCGCCTACCGCCTGCTCACCGGCCGCACGCCCTTCGAGGGCCAGAACTCGCGCGAGATCCTGCGCGCCGTGCTGCGCGAGGAGCCCAAGCCGATCGGCGAGTGCGTTCCGGGCGTGCCGCCCGAGCTCGCCGCGCTGGTCATGCGCCTGATGGACAAGGACCCCGCGGCGCGTTTCCCCTCGGCCGGCGCGCTCTCGGCCGAGCTCGTGGCGCTGCAACGCCGCGACCAGGGCCTGGCGGCGGTCGGCGGGAGCCTCGAGCACGAAAGGCGCAGCCGCCTGCCGCTGATCCTGGGCCTCGTCGGCGCGGGCGCGGCCGTCACGGCCCTCGCCCTGGCGCTGCGCGGCGGCAAGGCGGAGGGTCCGGCGCCGCCGCCGCGCCCCCCGGACGTGCGCCCCGCCGACGCGCCGGCGCCGCCCTCCCTCGACGCGCCGCTGGTCGTCGAGCCCGGACCGGCGCCGACGCCCGTCGACGACGACACGCAGCTCAAGCTGCTCGAGACCGAGGCCGAGCTCGAGCTGCTGCGCATCGCCCAGGCGTCCCTGACCGAGCCCGAGCGGCTCGTGCGCCTGCGCGAGTTGGCGCAGAAGTACGCCGGCACCACGCCCGCCACCACAGCCCTCGAGCAGAGCGAGCGCATCGCCGCCGAGCTGGCGCGCGACGCGGCCGCGGGCGCCGCCCGCGAGTCGGCCCTCGAGGCCTTCGTGACGCGGCTGCGCGCGGCGGCCAACCTCGAGCGCCGCCCGCTCGACGTGGGCGAGGCCCTGCGCGCCGTGCGCGCCCTCGATCCACCGCCCGAGCTCGAGGGCGACGAGGTCCTGCCCCGGCGGCGCGCGGCGCTGCTGGCCGAGATCCTCGCCGTCGGCAACCAGGAGACCGCCGCCGCCCTGGCGAGCGCCGACGGGCTCGTGGCGCGCGGCGAGTTCGAGGCCGCGCGCAGCGAGCTCGACGCCGCGCGCCGGCGCCTCGACCTGCCGGCCTTCGACGCCGACTCGATCCCCGAGGGCCTCCCGCGCCTGCTCGAGCTGCGCGGCCAGGTGCGCCGGCGCCTCGAGGAGTTCGACCAGGTCCGCGCCCAGGCCCTGGCCCAGCTCGGCCGCGACGACGCCGGGCGCATCTCGAGCGCGTTGCGCGGCGCGGCCGGGCTCGAGGGCCGACTCGCGCGCCTCGAGCTGGGCGCCGCCGCGGCGGAGCTCGCGGCCCTCGAGGGGCGCCTGGCGACGACCGAGGCCAAGGCCTACCTCGCCGCGCTGCGCGCCGACGTCGAGGCCGCCGAACGCGCCCTGCGCACGCTCCACGGCAGCTTCGATCAATGGCGGCGCCTCTTGGTGCCCGACCCGCGCGACCGCCGCGGCGGCACCCGCGAGGCGCGCGGCGCGGACGCCGAGGGCCTGCTCGTCGACGGCGGAGAACGCCTGCCCTGGACGGCCTTCGCGGGCAAGCCGCGCGAGCTGCACGCGCTCTTCCACGAACGCCTCTCGCGCGCCTGGACGGCCGAGGAACAGGCCGGGATCTCCTCGCTCCTGCGCCTGATGGCGGTGGTCGAGGTGCTGCGCGTCGCCGGCCCCGCCTTCCGCGCCGAGGAGGCCGCGAACCTCTCCGAGCGCCAGGCGCGCGAGCTGCCCGAGCCCTTCGGCCCGGCGCGCGACTGGGCGCCCACGCCCGAGGCGCGCACGGCGGTCGAACGCGAGCGCCAGGCGAGCGAGCTGCTCGCCGAAGGCCTGCGCCAGGGCGCCCTGGGCGCCTGGTCGCGGGCGGTGGTGGCCCTCGAGCGGCTCATCGACGGCCACGACGACTCGCTGCTCGTGCGCCTGCTGTCCGACGGCCGCGCCCTCGCGCCGCCGCCGGTGGCCGCCGAGGAGGCGGGCCTCGAGGTGCGCCTGCCCGACGAGCCCGCCGCGCCCCGGCCGCCGACGCCCGCCGGAGAAGACGGCGGCGACGACGACGCGACGGACGGGGATGGGGAGCGCCAGTCGCGGCGCACGCCGCGCGGGAGCGACTCGGCGCGCGGCCCGCGCTAGGCTCGCGGCCATGGCGGAACATCCCCTCGAGCTCGCGCTGCGCACGGCCTGCGAGGAGCTGCGCGAGCGCGCCTTCCCCGAGCCGGACGCGCTGCTCCTGTGCGGCACGGGCCTGGGCACCCTGGTCTCCTCCCTCGAGCTGCGCGCCGAGGTACCCCTCGAGCGCCTCGCGGGCACGCCGCGCTGCTGGCACGAGGGCGCGTTGCTCGCGGCGGACGGCGAACACGGGCGCTACTGGTTGCTCGAGGACCTGGCCGGCGAGGCCGGGCCGGAGCGCGAGGGCGACGCGCCCTGGACGCGGGGCTTCGCCTGCTGGTTGGCGGCCGCCTATGGCGCGCGGGTCGTGCTCGTCACCAGCGCCGGCAGCGCCCTGCCCGGACCCGACCAGGCGCGCCGCAGCGAACGCCTGGCGCTGGTCTCCGACCACCTGAACCTGTCCGGCCGCACGCCGCTCCTGGGCCTGGGCGAGACCCGCCTGGGCCCGCTCTTCCCCGACCAGACCCACCTGCACCACCGCGGCCTGCGCCGCGCGGCCCTGCGCCACGCAGAACGCCTGGGCCTGTCGGTCGTCGAGGCGGTCGCGGCCGCCAGCGCCGGGCCGTCCCTCGAGACGCCGGCCGAACGCGAGTGGATGGCGCGCGCCGGCGCCCACGTCGCCGTGCAGGGCCTCGCCGATCCCCTGCTCGCCGCCGCCCACGCGGGGCTCGCTTGCCTGGCCATCGTGGCCGTGCTCGGCGGCGACGGACGTCCCCTCGATCTCGCGCGCATGGTGCTCGAGGCCGACCGCCTGGCGCCCGAGATCGAGGAGCTCGTGAACGCCCTCGACCCCGAGCTCGCCGAGGTGGCGCGCGCGCTGCGCGAGGAAGAGGCGTGAGCGCTCCGCGCCCGCGCTTGGCCGTGCTCGTCTCGGGCTCGGGTCGCTCGCTCGCGAACCTCGCCGAGCGCGCCGCGGACGGGCGCTTGCCCGCCGAGGTCGCCCTGGTCATCGCCAGCAAGCCGGGCATCGGCGCCCTGGCCCACGCGCAACGCCACGGCCTCGAGAGCCTGGTCGTCGACCCCGGGCGCGAGCTCGACCCCGGGGCCTACTCGCGCGCCGTGTTCGAGGCCTGCGAGGGACGCGGCATCGATCTGGTCGTGCTCGCGGGCTTCCTGCGTTTCCTGCCGATCCCCGCGCGCTGGGAGGGCCGCGTGCTCAACATCCACCCCTCCCTGCTGCCGGCCTTCGGGGGCCAGGGCTTCTACGGCGAGCGCGTGCACCGCGCGGTGCTCGAACGCGGCTGCCAGGTCTCGGGCTGCACCGTGCACTACGCGACCAACGAGTACGACGCCGGCCCGATCCTGGTGCAGCGGGCCGTACCCGTGTTCGCCGACGACACGCCAGCGAGCCTCGCCGCGCGGGTCTTCGAACAGGAACTCGAGGCCCTGCCCCAGGCCATCGAGCTGGCGCTCGCCCG
The DNA here is from genome assembly GCA_964394665.1 of uncultured Planctomycetaceae bacterium. GTDB lineage: Bacteria > Planctomycetota > UBA1135 > UBA1135 > CAYMYN01. Next base: position 11,842 of record CAYMYN010000029.1, on the reverse strand, counting down.
CGCGAGGCCGAGCTGATGGAAGACCGCGGCCCGATCCTGCGCCTGGCCCTCGTGGGCCTCCTGGGCGTCGCCCTCGCGCTCCTGGCCCTCTGGATGGCCCGCCGCATGGCCCCCACCCCGAGCACCCCCGGCGCGCCCTCCGCGCAGGACGAACGCTGAAACCAAGACCCACGCACTCCCTTCGTGCCCTCCCCCCGCGCCAGGGGTAGTGCCGCAGCACCCCTCGAGCGGGCGGTGTAGTAGCGCGATCGCACGTCGGGTAGCGCACCTCATGGGAACGCACGGAGCAAGAGAGATCGTGCTCGCGCTGGTCTGGATGGTGCTGACGACGGCCGGCCAGGCGAACCCGCAGCCGATTCTCCCTCCGCCGCTCCAGCCGACCGTCTACCACTCGCCTTCGAAGCAGTTCGCGCTCCTTGTCCAGCCGTCCGAGCGCGACGGGGCGGGTCACGCCGAGTACCGTCTCACCCGCGACGGCAAAGAGGTCTGGACCGGCGAGCTGCCGTTCACCTTCCGCGAGGCGGTGGTGCGCGATGACGGCGAGATAGGCGGCGCCGCGCTCAGCGGAGGTTACAGGGCCCATGGCCACATCGTGTTCGCCGTAGTGGATGCGAAAGGGACCCCACGTTGGCGATCAGAGCAGGAGCGCTACAGCGACGGAGCCATCCACGGAGGATCGGAGCCGATCCTGCGTGGGGTGCACACACAGGGCGATGGGAGCACGATCACGCTGCGACTCACCTCCTCGTCCTGGTCCCCCCGACACGAACTCTGGTGGGCTCATGACTGGGTGAGCGGCGAACTCCTGTTCAACGGTTCGCCCTACCATCCCGGGATTCCTGACCGGAACCGGCATTCCACGCTCGAGGCCCAAGCTATCCCTGGAACTCCACTCGCCGTCTCCCTGTGGAGGGGCCCGATGGAACGCAATCACGTCCTCTTGACCCCGCCCCGAGGTGAAGCGGGTCGGGAGCTGGTGCTGGCTCGTTCGAAGCCCGCCTTGGAACTGCCCGAGGGCGGAAGCGTCCGCATTCTGGCCGTCGGAAACGGGCAGTTCGAGCTTGGTCTGACCGTCCCAACGCCCTCGCGCGTCACCTACCGTGTGCAGCGTGAAGAGCAGCCAGACTCGACCGAGTCGCGCTGGCAGGTCCACGAGGTCGGCCGAGAGCCGTGGATCGCCGAGCCGCCGCCGGTAGAGCCCCCCGCCGCAACCCTCGCGAGGAACGCGCTCGAGTTGTTGGGGGAGATCCACCTCGACTTCGCCGCGCTCGACCCCAAACCCGGATCCGCACTACAGCCTCTGGGATGGGTCCGCCATCGCACGGTCGACCTTCAAGGGCGCATCTACCTCAGTGACCATGCGGCGACCGTGGTGTACGTCTTCGAGCCGAACGGAGCGGGCCGCTGCGTCGCCCGGCCCGAACCCCTCGACTTAGAGCAGAGCCTCGGCTTCGCGTGGCTCGCCGCGACCGACACGGGCCGGATCGCGCTTGGCAAGACACATCATTCCCGCATCGTCGAGTTCGACGATGCCTGCGAGCGCATCGGCGTGGTCGACCTTCCGCACTCCACGGGTCGTTGGTCGTTCGTGCCCGGTAGCACGAGACGCTGGGTGCAGGTGCGGTTCGAGGAAGTGCAACTCGTGGATTCAGACGGACGCTTGCTGGAGCGGGTGCGCAAACGCCCGGATGGCGACTGGCTGGAGGACCTGCACAGCTTCGCCGTCGCCCCGGTTGGTTCTCTAGCGCTCGTCACGAAACACGCGGCCTTCTTCTACGACGAAAACGGGAAAGCGATCAATACTGTGGTGGTACCCCTGCAGGGGGTCAAGGATCCAGCAAGCTTGTTGTGGCTGGACGTCGCCTACGACGGCGAGCAGCTCTGGCTCAAACGAGGCACGAGCCTCTTGCGCCTACCGGCCAGTGGAGCACCTCCCTCCTTCGCGGATCTCCACACGGACGCCATTGGCTCGATGTTCCTCGGCGCCCGTGCGGAGGAGCTCCTCGTGTTCACCGCCGAGCGCGAACGCGTACTGCGGTTCGCCCTCCCCCGCGAAGGCAGGTGAGCAAGTGTCCCGCGAAGGATGTTCGCGGGTACGACCCGCCACCCGGGGGGATCGGCGCTCCTTCGCGCGATCTTCACCGTCGGGTGCGTCCGACTCGGTTCTACTCGGGCCCCATGCGATCCGCCGAGCCCTTCGCTTCCGTCCTGCGTCGGCGCTATGAGCGCCGTTCTCTGCTGCGCTCGGTGCTCGTGGCCGGGCCGTTGCTCGTCCTGGGGCGTCCGGGGCGGGCGGCGGGTCGGGGTCAGGGCCTGGGCTTCGAGGCGCTGCCGCCCTCGGCCGCCGACGCCCTCGAGGTCGCGGCCGGGTACGCGGCCGAGGTCGTGATCGCCTGGGGCGATCCGCTGGACCCCGAGCTCGGGCCCTTCGATCCCGCGCGCCAGAGCGCGGCCGAGCAGGAGCGGCGTTTTGGATTCAACAACGACTTCAACGCCTGGTTCCCGCTGCGCCCCGGCTCCAGCGAGCGCGGACTGCTCTTCGTCAATCACGAGTACACGCGCCGCACCGAGATGTTCCGCGGCGCCGAGCGCGCGCGAGCGACGGCCGAGCAGTGCGCGATCGAGATGGCGGCCCACGGCGCGAGCGTGGTGGAGCTCGCGCGCGACCCCGAGGGGCGCTGGAGCGTGGTCGTCGACTCAGGCTTCAACCGCCGCCTCAGCGCCACGACGCCCATGGATCTGTGCGGCCCGGCGGCGGGCGACGCCGCCCTGCGCACCGCCGCCGATCCCAGCGGTCGGCGGGTGCTCGGCACGCTCAACAACTGTTCGGGCGGGAAGACGCCCTGGGGCACCGCGCTCTCGGGCGAGGAGAACATCCCCGACTACTTCGGCGGGGCCCGCTCCGTGCGCGACGAACGCACGGCCGAGGGGCTGGCCGCGATGGAGTTCGAGGCCGGACGTTCGGTGCACGGCTGGGAGCTCCACGAGTCGCGCTTCGACCTGGCCCAGGAGCCCAACGAGGCCCATCGCTTCGGTTGGATCGTCGAGGTCGATCCCTACGCGCCGGACTCGGTCCCGAAGAAACGCACCGCGCTCGGCCGCTTCCGCCACGAGGGCGCCTCGGTGACCCTCGCCCGCGACGGGCGCGTGGTCGTCTACAGCGGCGACGACGCGATCGATCAGTGCGTCTACAAGTTCGTGAGCGCGCGGCCCTTCGACCCGCAGAACCGGGCCGCGAACCGCGACCTCCTCGACGAGGGCACCCTCTTCGCCGCGCGCTTCGAGCCCGACGGGCGCGGCCGCTGGTTGCCGCTCGTGCCCGAGGGCCCGCTCGCGGACTGGGACCTGGCGCGCATCCTGGTGCACACGCGCAGCGCCGCGCGCCTCGTGGGCGCCACGCCCATGGACCGCCCCGAGGACGTCGACGTGTGCCCGCTCACCGGCCGCGTCTACGTCGCCTGCACGAAGAACGGCGGGCGAGCGGCGGGCGACGGCGGCGCGAATCCACGCGCCAAGAACCGCGCCGGCCACGTGCTCGAGCTCGTGGAGGAGCGCGGCGACAGCGGCGCGCGCGCCTTCGTCTGGAACCCCTTCCTACTGTGCGGTGATCCCAAGGACGCGGACACCTTCTGGGCGGGGGCGGACCCCGGACTCGTGTCCCCCATCGCCTGCCCCGACAACCTGGCCTTCGACTCGCGCGGCACGCTGTGGATCGCGACCGACGGCCAGGCGAAGGTGCTCGGCAGCAACGACGCGCTGTACGCCGTGCCGACCGCCGGCCCCGAGCGCGGCCGCACGCGCCGCTTCCTCTCGATGCCGGTGGGCGCCGAGGTGTGTGGACCGGAGTTCACCCCCGACGAACGCACCCTCTTCGCCAACGTCCAGCACCCCGGCGAGGGCGGCGGCCTCGAGCCCCCCACCAGCACCTGGCCCGACGGCCCCGGCCACGGCCCGCGCCCCGCGGTGGTCGCGGTGCGCGGCGTCGAGGGCGGCACGATCGGCCTCTGAGCGAGCGTTGGAGGCGCGTTCAGTGCCGCGCCAGGCGCCGCTCGCGGCGTTCGAGGTCGCGGGCCAGGCGCGCGTGCTCGGGGCCGACGGCGACGCGTGCGAGCAGGGCGCGGGCGGCGCGCACGTGGGCGAGGGCGCCCTCGCGGTCGGCGTGGCGGTGCTCGGCGAGCATGGCGAGGGCGATGCGGGAGCGCACCGTGAAGGCATCGGAGCCGCCCTCGAGCACCGCGCGGTGGGCCTCTTCGGCCTGGGCGTCGCGGCGCGCGAGGCGGTGGGCCTCGGCCAGGAGGTGCAGCGACTCGCGCGCCGCGCCGTCGGCGCGAGGCTCGGGATTCCCCGCGGCGGCGGCGCGCTCGAGGTGGCGCTCGAACCACAGCTCGGCCGCCGGGGAGCGGCGCGCGTGGTGGAGGCGCGCCAGGGCCGCGGCGCGGGAGCGGCCGCAGCCGGGGAGCGGCGCACCGCTGGAGCGGGTCTCGCTCGGCACGCGCCCCAGGTGCGCGGTCAGCGTGACCAGCGAGAGCACGTCGAGGGCGTTGTGGCGGAACACGCCCTCCAGACGGTGCGGGCGGCCGGCGAGGTAGTCGAACCAGGCCTCGGGCGCGCGCGAGCCGGGGAGGTCGGCCCCGCGCTCGAGGCCGCACAGGCTGGCCTCCATCGTCGCCAGCCGTCCGTCGGGCGAGGCGGCGCCATAGAGGCGCCGCAGGGGATGGTAGAGGTCGAGGTGCGGGCGGCCGGCGAAGGGCGGGGGCACGCGCTGGAGGCGCATCTTGTCCTCCAGGCGGTGGCGGTCGAACGACTTGCCGAAGAAGGAGACCAACGCGCCGGCCGCGCCCACCCGTTCGGCGACCGCGGCGAGCAGGGCGCGTTCCTCGGCCGGCGAACGCAGGAAGCCCTGCCAGAGCACGAAACGCCGCCCCTCGAACCAACCCAGGCCCACGAGGAACACGATCGTGCCTGCGCCGCCCGAGAGGCCCGTGGTCTCGGTGTCGAGGAAGACCGCGCGCGCGGGGTCGAGGGCCGCCAACGCGCCGTCGCCGGTGAGCAGTTCGAAGGCGCCCGGATCGACCTCGAAGACCTCGTCCAGGGACCACGCGCCGTGCTTCTCGGCGGCGTCGTACTCGCTGCGGCGCAGGGCGAAGGCGCCCGCCTCTCCGCGCAGCTCCTCGAGCTCGAGGGGCTCGCCCAGGGTCGGCGCGCAGAGGGGTTCGATCGCGGGCCGAGCGTCGGCGAGCGGCACGCCGCGTCGGTCCAGGCGCGCGCGCAGCCAGGGCGGCAGCGCGGGCGCCGCGGGCTCGGGCGCTGGACCCTCGGACGGCGCGCTGCCGACGGGGTCCGGCGCCGCGGCGGGTTCGGGCTCGCGCCGCATGCGGCGCAGCCGATCGCGGAAGTCCCCGTTCACCGCGTCCCGTTCTCCCCCGCCGCGCCGGCGGCGAGGCGCGCCTCGGCCCCAGGCTCGAGTACGTCCGCCTCCAGGTCCTCGACCGGGGCGGGCACCAGGGCCGAGCCTTCGACGAGCCGCTCGAGGATCCCCCGCGCGAGCTCCTTGCCGAGCGAGCCGACCTCCTCGGGCGGGCCGACGCAGCCCGGGCATCCGCGCTCGCAGGCGCAGTGCGCGACGACCTCGAGCGCGGCCGCGAGCACCTCGCCCGCGCCGCGGAAGAGGGTCTCGGAGAGTCCGACGCCGCCCATCGCGCGGTCGTAGAGGAAGATCGCCGGCCGCCGGAAGTGCGGTGAGCGGATCTGGGTCGAGAGCCCCAGGTCCGAGGGCTGGCAGCGCAGGAAGAGCGGCGCCACGCGCCGCAACAACACGCCGACGGCGCGCCAGGCGGCGCCGCGTTTCTCCGCGCCGGCGCCGACGCCCTGCACCCCCGCCCCGGCGCCGCCCCCCAGGCCCAGTCGTTCGGCGTAGGCGTTCGAGAGGGTCAGCACGAAGCTCTCGGTGTCGAGCTCCTCGGGCGGCAGGTGGATGTCCTCCGCGCCGACGTTCTCGCGGGTGTAGAAGCGGATCTTCTTGTACTGCGTGGCGACGGTCGTGACGTGCACCTCGCCGCGCCAGAAGGAGAGCTCCTCGCGCTCGCCCGGGGGCTCGTCCGCGGCCGCGTCGGGCCGCGCGCGCGAGGTGCGCTCCTCGAGCCGCAGCACGCGCACGTCCGTGTCGGTCTGGGCGTCGGTGTAGTAGTCGCTGTCGACGCGCTTGACGTACGCGCGGCGGTTCTCGTAGTCGAAGCGCTCGACGATCCAGGTCTCGCCCTCGACCTGGTAGATCGCGCCCTCGTGCACGGTCGTGATCGAGGACTCGCGGTCGCACTCGCCGATGGCGTGCTTGGTCTGGGCGTCGAGCACGAGCACGTTGTCGGGCGCCCCGCCCTCGAGCGAGACGTCCTGCGCCGGATAGGCGTCCGCCATCCAGTACCAGGTGCCCTCGCGCGCGTGGAGCAAGCGCGATTCCTCGGCCAGGTAGTCGAGGATCGCCGCCGCGTGGGGCGCGGCGCCGAAGGCCACGTCGTCGACGCCGCCCTCGGCGCCCGCGCGGAAGGGCAGCTCGAAGGCCGCGCACTTGAGCTGCTCGGAGAGCAACACGAGGTTGTCGGGGTCGAGGCCCAGGCGTTCCTGGGGCTCGCCGAGCAGGTGTTCGGGGTGGCGCGCCAGGTACTGGTCGACGGGGTCGGATTGGGCGACCTGCACGACCAGGCTCGGTTTCCCGCGCCGGCCGACGCGGCCCGCGCGTTGCCAGAACGAGGCCTGCGAGCCGGGGTAGCCGACGAGCACGCAGGCGTCGAGGGCGCCGATGTCGACGCCGAGCTCGAGGGCGTTGGTGCTGACGACGACCTTGACCGAGCCCGCGCGCAGGCCGGCTTCGATCTCGCGCCGCAGCAGCGGCAGGTAGCCGCCGCGGTAGCCGCGGATCTCCTCGGGGCGCAGACCCATGTCGGCGGCCTGCTCCTTGAGATAGCGCGTGAGCACCTCGACCGCCGTGCGGCGGCGGCAGAAGAAGATCGTCTGGTGCGCGGGCCCGACGAGGTGGCGCGCCAAACGCCGCGCCTCCTCGAGGGCGCTCGCGCGCAGGCCCGCCACCGGGTTCAGGAGCGGCGGGTTGTAGAGCGCGAACAGGCGCGGCCCGGCGGGCGAGCCGTCGCGCTCGATCACCTCGACGTCGCGGCCGAGCAGGCGTCGGGCGTGCTCGGCGGGCTCGCGCAGGGTCGCCGAACAACACAGGAAGCGCGGCTGGGCGCCGTAGTGGCGCGCGATGCGCACCAGTCGCCGCAACACGTTGGCCACGCTCGAGCCGAAGACGCCCGAGAGGGTGTGCACCTCGTCGATCACGACGTAGGCGAGCCCGGCGAAGAGCTCGGCCCACTTGGCGTGGTTGGGCAGGATGCCCGCGTGCAGCATCCAGGGGTTGGTCAGGATCACGTGCCCGCGGTCGCGCAGGGTGCGCCGGATCGAGGGCGGCGTGTCGCCGTCGTAGGTCCAGGCGTGCCAGTCCTGGCCGAGATCGGCCAGGGTCGCGGTCAGGCTCGCCGATTGGTCCTGGGAGAGGGCCTTCGTGGGGAACAGACACAGGGCGCGCGCGGCGCCGCCGGTCTCGAGCAGGCGTTGCAGCACCGGCAGCGTGTAGCACAGGGTCTTGCCCGAGGCGGTCGGGGTCGCGACGAGCACGTCGCGGCCGTCGAGGGCCGCCTCGATCGCCCGCGCTTGGTGCGCATACAGCCGCTCGAGGCCGCGCGCGCGCAGCACCGCGACCAGGCGCGGGTCGAGGCGCGCGGGGAACTCGGCGAAGTCCCCCGGGCGGCCGGGGAGCTCGACCGAGTGCTCGAGCCCCAGGCGCAGCTCGGGGTCCGCGCGCAGGGACTCGAGCAAGGCCCGCACGTCGCCCTGCCCGCGCCGCCGCCGCCGCCGGCCCCCGCGCGCCGGATCCCGCTCCCGTTCCTGTTCCATCACGCTCTCCGCCTGGGCTGCCGTTCGGGTCCCGTTCGCGCCGAGCCTAGGGCCACCTGAGTCCCTATGCCAGCGGGGCGAGGGCGGTCCTGGCCCGGCGGGCGCGGTCCCCGGCGCGGGTCAGGGCAGCAACTCGAGCAGGCGCCGGTGCAGGTCGCGCTCGCGCAGCACCGCGCGCACCTCGCCCAGGAGCACCTCGCCCCGCGGCGCGCCGTCCGGGCCCGCGCCCAGGCCCAGGGTGTAGCGCTGCTCGTCCCCGTCGGTGCGCTCGAAGACCACCGTCAGGGGTCGCTCGAGGGGCGCGGCGCTCCCCGCGTCGAGGTGCTCGGCGGCGCGCAGGAAGAGCAACGGATCGAGCAGCGGCAGGAGCTCGAGCGCCTCGCCCTGGGCGCCCTCGCGGCGCCAGTGGCCCCGTTCGTCGCGCACGAAGCGCACCCCGACGCCCTCGGCCTCGAGGCGCAGCGCGGCCAGGTAGATCTCCTCGATCGCCACCAGGCGCGGGTCGAGCAGGGCCTCGAGGGGCGTGCGCGCCAGGTCCTCGCACCAGGTCCCCACCAGCGCCAACACCTCGTCGCCGTGGCGCTGGAAGAGCCGCCCGGGGCGGCCCTCCAGGTCGGGCGCCTCGGGGCCGAGGCGTCCGCCGAAGGTGTGGCCGCGGGCCTCGACCAGGACCGCCAGGCGCGGGGCGTCCTCGGGGAACGGCAGGCCCGGCAGGAAGGCCTCGAGCTCCGCGCCCTCGAGGCGCGCGAGGAGCGCCTCGACGCGCTGGGCGTCGGCCGCCCGGGGCGCGCCGAAGGACGGCTCGCCGGCGCCGCGCGCGCTCACCGTCCAGCCCCGCGGGGTGCGCGCGAGGTGCAGCTCGCGCTCGGGCGACTCGAGCCGCAGGCCGTCGATCTCCTCCCGCGCCAGGCGCAGGATCAACGAGTCGAACATCGTCTCGACCGGCAGGAAGAGCGGCGCCACGTCCTCCTGGGCGACGACCCACACGGCGCGACGGTCCTCGCGCGTCGCGAACCAGTCGCCCTCGAAGCCGCGCCGCGCCAGGTGCAGGGTGTTGCGTCGCCCCAGGCTGTCGACGATCTCGATCGAGACCTGCGGCCGGTCGAGGCCGTAGCGCCCCAGATCCGGGGGCAGGTCCTCGACGAAGCGTTCGACGTGCAGGCGCGCCGCGCCGGAGACGAGCACCGCCACCGCCAGCGGATCGAGCAGGGCCTCGTAGGGTCGCATCAGGCGCCAGGACGCGCCCTCGCGCAGGGCGCTGAGGCTCTGGTCGATCGGCTCGACCTCGAGGGCCGGTTGGAACCGCCCCACGCGGTGTACCTCGACCACGGACTCGGCGGCCAGCTCGAGCACCCGTCGGCTGCGGTAGTCCTCGACGTTCTTGTCGAGCTGGGTGTCGAGGCTGGTCAGGGTGCGCACGATGCGGCCGCGCACGCGGGCGAAGACGCCGCGCTCGCCCAGGTCCCGGCGACCGAGTTCGATGCGCTGGCTGACCGGCGCGCCCGCGCGCGAGGCGACGACGTCCAGCACGACCCGCGGGGGCTCGAAGCCCAGGGCGCGCGGGTCGGCCTCCTGGGCCGGAACCACCAAGCCCTGGTGGTGCTCGACGATCTCGAACAGGCGCTCGATCACGCCCCGGTCGGCGCGCGTCTCGAGCGGGTCGACGATCCACCACTCGCCCCCGCGGGACTCGAAGCGCACCTGCACCGTGCGCTCGAGGTTGTCGATGACGAAGGCCTGGATCTCGTCGCGCGTGAGGTCCTCGAAGAGCGGCACCTCGGTCACGAAGGCACCCGAACGTTCGCGTTCGAGCTGCCACCAGGCGAGGCCCCCGAGCAGGCCGAACAACAACGCCAGGGCGAGCAGGGTCCCGCGGTTCATCGGCGCCGCATCCGGAAGGTCACCAAGCCCAGCAGGAGGCACACGAGCGGCAGGCCCACGACGGCCACGCCCTGGATCCAGGCCACGCGCCGACCGACGCCCAGCTCGAGCCGGCGCGCCTCGGGATCGCGGCTGGAGATCGCGACCCGGAACTCGCGGCTGGCGAGCCAGTTGAACGCGTTGAGCAAGAGATCGCGGTTCGTGTCGAAGAGCACGTTGGCGGTCATCGAGGGCGAGGCCAGGACGACCAGGCGCGACTCGGGGCGCTCGGGGTTCGTGCCCGGGACGGACTCGGCGGGCGAGGGCGGGCTGAAGGCCACCGCCATCGCCAGGCTGAAGGGGCCGGCCGGTTCGGCCGCCGGGCCCTGGTCCTGCCACACGAAGTCGTAGCCGGCCGAGGTGCCCTGCACGCGCCACTCGTCGGCCCACGAGACGTGGCCCGAGGCCAGCAGGTTCTCGATCACCGCGCCGCGCGGCGGCAAGACGCGCTGGGCGGGACCGGCGCCCGGCGCAGGCGCGGGCGCCGGGGCGCGCTCGAGGAAGCCCGAGAGGATCGCCCGCACGCGCCGATCGGCGCGCCGCAGGGGCGCCGTGATCGGATGGGCGGCGTCCATCCCGGCCGCGGGGATCGTCAACGCCACGACCTCGGGCACGCCATCGGTCAGCCGTCCGCCGACGCCCGGCACCGGATTCATGACCACGCCGGCTCCGATGGAGACGCCGTAGTCGGCCAGGAGAACCCCCAGATTGCCGCGCCCGGGCGGGGTCGGTTGGGGCGGCACGGCGAGGATCCGGCCGCCGCGGTCGAGGAACTCGCGCATCCACTCGAGCTCGCGCTCGGCGAAGGCCTCGGTCGGCCCGACGATCGCGAGCACGGCGGCGTCCTCGGGCACGGCGCCGTGTTCGAGCGGGTTCCACCAGCGCACGGCGAAGCCGTCCTCGACCAGCGCGCTGTGCAGCCGCCCCATGGCGTCCTCCTCGCGGCCGTAGATCTCGCGCTCGCCGTGGCCGGTCGAGAAGAGCACCTGGGCCTGCTCGCCGCGGGTCACCCGCAGGATGGCGCGCGTCAGGGCCTCCTCGGCCCGGAACCGCACCAGGCGCGGCGGGATGTACGGTCCGCGGCCGCCGGCCGGGTTGCCGAGGTCGAACTCCGCCAGGTCGCCGTAGTAGTGGAGCACCACCTTGCGCGGCCCGCTCGAGATCACCATCAGCGGGGGATCGCGCACGTCGAGCTCGACCATGCGCGCGTGGATGCGCGCCTCCTGCGAGCGATCGTGCAGCGGGTGGTTCACCAGCTCGACCTTGTCCGGCCAGCCGCGCTCCATCAGGAGCAGCAGGCGGTGCGTGCGCTCGGCGACCTCGATCGAGAGCTCGTTCAGCGGTTGTTCGAGGGCCCGGAAGAAGACGTCGATGCGCACCCGCTGCTCGCGCGGGAGCTGGTCGAGGATCGTCGTCAGGGCCGGGGCCAGGGTGTTCTCGCCGCTGCGGGTCAGGTCGACCCGTTGGCGCAGGCCGGGCTGGGCCGAGAGCCAACCCAGGAGCGAGGCCGCCCCGAAGGCCAGGGCCAGGGCCAGCGCGACCTGCAAGCCGAGCCCCAGGCGCGTCAGACGCCCCGTGCCCCGCAGCAGCGCGGGCAAGGGCACCCCGCCCTGCGGTTCGGGCTCCCCGGTGGGCTTCACAGCCATCGCCGCGCCTCCACCACGCGCGCCGTGAGGAACAGGAAGGCCACGCTCCAGGCCAGGAAGGACACGACCACCGCGCTGTCGAGCACGCCGATCATGAACGAGCCCTGGAAGTGGGCCAGCACGTTGAGCGGCTCGAGGGCGCGCTGGACGTGCTCGATGCGCAGGCTGCTCGCCAGGAAGGGCAGCAGCAGCACGAGCACGTTGATCACGAAGGACAGGAACGCGGCCAGGATGGGGGTCGAGGTGCAGGCGCTGACGAACAGGCCCAGGGCGCAGAACAGGCCGGCGAGCTCGCGCCGGTAGAGGGTCCACACGCCGCGCATCAGAGC
>CAYMYN010000028.1:0-54643 GCA_964394665.1 uncultured Planctomycetaceae bacterium | reverse complement strand
TGCCTGCACCCCTGCGCTCGCTCTTGACGGCGATCGTCGAGGAGCGGCGGGCTTCAGGGAGCCTCGATTCGCGCGTGCTGCTCAGCGTCGAAGTCGTGCGCGACCCGCAGAATGCACCCCGCGTCCGTGTCTCCGGGGCTCCCCTCGAAGCGCTCCAAGTCCGCGAGCTCGTCGAGGGCTATGCACGTTTGGGCCAGCGCTCCGCAGGGCCGGCGAAGGGACGCGGAGCAGCGGCTACGAGGGCGAGCGGAGGCCGGGTCGGCGCGGCAGAGAAGTCGTTCTACCCGGGGGCTGCCACCGCCGGCGAGGTGACTCGCTCGCCGGGCCAGGACCCCTGGCGTTCGTTGTACTCGACAGCCAAGCGCCTACACGCGTTCGCGCCCTGGGACTGGCTGCTGGATCGTGACGTCTTCGGTGTGCGCGTCGCCGGCGAGAGCGAGACGTACTGGTGCAGCGTGATGGGCGCGGGTGGCGAGTTCTACGGCGTCGGGCTCTACCGCGGTGATGCGGCCTTCGCCGTGTACCGCGCCATCCAGAGTGGGGCGGACGAGGATGCCGCCGTCCATGGCTACGATGGGTTCCTGTTCTCCTTCGTCGACCGGGGACTCCTCAGCTCCGTCGAGCATCAACGCGTCAAAGCCTCCGGCGTGAAGTTCCGTGGACGCTCGGTCTGGCCCCAGCTCGATCAGGTGATGCAGGGTCGACTGCCGCGCACGATCGCCACCGAGCAGGCTCCGCTCGCCCTGGACCTGCTCGAAGCCGTCCTGCTGGGCGTGGCCCACATGCGCAGCCTGGACCTCGAGGGCCGCGGGGGTCCCGACGACGAGCTGCCGGTGCTCCAGATCGACGCCGGCTCGCCCGTGCTGTCCTGGGATCGGCCGCGTCCGATCACCGGGCCGCGGTTTCCTCCGGTCGATCGGATCGCCATCGAGCGCCTGAGGGCGAAGGCGCAGCGGGTGGATGCCACCTTCGAGTTCGATGCCTGCGCCATGCCGGCGCGCGTGCGCGACGAGGACGGCTGGGAGTACTCACCGACCGTGTTCCTCGCAGCGGACGCCAGGACCGGAGTGGCCCTGGCCCCCTGCGTGGATCCGCCGGAACTACGCTTCGAGATCTGTTCTCGAAGGGCGCTCGGCATGTTCGAGACCGCAGGTGTCCTTCCCCGCACGCTGCACGTCGCGCGCGGCTGGGTGCGGGAGGCACTCGCGCCCGCCGCCGCCGCCCTCGGCATCGAGCTCGTCCTGCGCGACGGGCTCCCGGCCATCGAACGGCTGCGGAGTGGATTCGCGCGCAGGAGCGGCTTCTGACAGGGCGTCGAACCCGACTGTCGATGGACCCCGTGGGCGCGCAGAGCAACCCTCGACACCGCCTACGACCGAAGCAGACCCGGCCAGGCCGACGCGTTCACTCGATGCGTAGGTAGGTCCCGCCCGTGTCGGCGCACAACCAGCGCAGGAGGGTCGAGTCCTCGCCCATGGCGATGCCGTGGATGCGCACCCTGCGCGCGCCGTTCCAACGCGCGACCTCGGCGCGAATCTCGGCGATGTCGAGGATCGCCCCTTCCGTTGGCGCGCCGTCGCTCAGGATGTAGAGCGTGTCGAGCAGGGGGTCGGCGAAGGCCAGCTCGAGGGCCGGGTAGAGTGCGGTTGCGCCCAGGGGGACCTGCTCGCGCACGAAGCGCAGGGCGCGTTGGCGGACAGCCGGCGTCATGCGCACCAGGCGCGGCTCGAAGGCGCTGACCCGGCTCTCGAAGAAGATCAGGTTGAAGAGCTCTCCGTCGGGGTAGCGCCGCAGGGCCTCCATGAGCTGCTCGCGCGCGACGTCCATGCGCGCGGGCGGCGTGCCGTCGGGGTTGGGGCGATCGGCGTAGGAGACGGCGGGCAGGCGCATCGAGCCCGAGACGTCGAGCACGAAGGCGACCCGCTGCGAGACCACCGCGAGACCGTGGTAGGCGATGGTCTGCGTGCCTTCGGTCGGGCGCGCGCGGCGGCGCTCCTCGGCGGCATTCGCTTCGGCGAGCGTGGGCAGCTCGAAGCGCGCGCCTTCCTTCGCCCACCAGTCCGCCCAACGGGCCGGGTTCGAGCCGAGGTCGAGGCCCGTGAGCAGGCGCAGCACCCCATGCACGTCCGCGCGGTGGCGGCCTTGCTCGGCCGCGAAGCGCGCCAAGAGGTGCGGGATCGACTCGCCGCGCCGCAAACCGCCGACCTGGACCAGGGCTTCGAGGCGCACCGCGCCTTCGGGGTCCGCGAGCAGGGCATGCAACGCCTCGAGGGCCTGGGGCGTCCGCAGGTGCGCGAGCGCGGCGGCGGCGCCCATGCGCGTCGCGGCGTCGCGGGCCTTGGCCAGGCCCAGGAGTTCCCCGGGCCACGCGGGATCCGCCAAGCGATACCGCCCCAGGGCCGCGACCGCGGCGCGGCGCAGGGCCGGGTCGCGCGAGCGCACCAGGGGCGCCACGGCGGCCGCCACGGGCAGGTCCGTCGCGCGGCGCTCGAGGGCTGCGAGCGCCGCGAGCACCAGCGAAACGTCGGGATCGGCGAGCACCTCGACCAGGGCCTGGGCGACGGACTCACCCGGCCGCTCGGCGAGCAGATCGACGAGGTACAGCCTCCACGGCCGCGGCGTCGAGCGCTCGACCAGGGCGGCGTTCAGGCGCTCGAGCGGATCGCCCGCGCGGACTCCCGAGAGGGCTTCGCGCACGACTTCGCGGAAGGGCAGGCGCGCGAGGCGCTCGCGCTCGCTCGACGTGACCCCCAGGTGCAGCGGGCGCGGCTCGTCGACGAGCGAGGCGTTGCCCGCGATCCAACCCACGGCCTCGGCGTCCGCCCGCCGGCCCAGGGAGGCCACGAGCGGATCGACCGCCGCGTTGCGCGCCGCGGCGTCGCCGGCTTCGCGCAGGATGCGCTCGAACTGGGTGCGCGCGAGCTCTTCGTCCGTCGTGGCGGCGGCGAGCAGCCCAGCGACCGCCGCGCGGCGCGCTTCGGCGCGTGCATCGCCGATCGCCGCGCCCCCGAGGAACGCGAGGCCGCGCCGGCGCAGCTCCCCTTCCCGCGGCAGGAGCGGGATCGCGCCCGCGGCGGCCGCCAGGGCCGGTTCGCGCCGCAGGCTCCCGAAGGCCTCCCGCAGCGCGTCGAGAGCCTCCTCGGTCCCGACCGAGGCGATGCGCGCGAAGAGCTCCGCGGGCGCCGCATCGCGTTCCTTGCGCAGGGTACGCACCAGCGCGCGCAGGTCCTCCTGGGGGGCCGCGCCCAGGGCGGCCGCGCTGCACAGCGTGAGCGCGAGCAGCGCCCGCGCCCCGCGGGTGCGGAAGGAACGGCCCATCAGCGGATGCCGCGCGCGGCCCCGTGGGTCTGGAGCCAGTCGAGGGCCTTGCGGCGATCGCTCGGCAGGCCGCCCTCCGCGGGTTGGAAGGTCTCGCCCGTGATGCGCCGCAGGGCCCAGGTGAGGTCGCGTCGCCAGTGGTTCCAGGCCTTCCAGCGCTCCTCCCAGTACGAGGCCGGAGGGTTCGTGGCCGAGTCGACGCTCGCCGGCTCGGGCGCGTCGAGTTGTTCGCACAGGAACCGCACGATGCCGCGGTCCCGGGTCTCGATCCATCCGAAGTAGCGGATGCACGCGCGCTGGATGCGCGGGTCGCCGAAGCGTTCGAGTTCCTTGCGGAAGTCGCGCTCGGGTCGGCGATCGCCGATCTTGCCCAGCACCTCGATGATCGCCGCCGCGGCCTCCGGGCGTGCATCGAGGAAGCCCCGTCCGCGCAGGGTGCGCGTGAGCGTCGCGCCGATGCGTTCGTCGCCGCGCTGGGCGGCCAGCACCCAGGCGGCAGCGGCCTGCACGCGCGCGGCGCGTCCTTCGACGAGGCGCTCGAGTTCCTTGCGGTCCGTGAGGCCCAGCTCCGCCGCCTCGCGCTGCGCTCCCTCGCGGTCGGCGCGCGAGGGCTTGTAGGAGAGGCCCGCGAGCGCCGCGTCGCGGAACTCAAGATTGTCGAAGCCGCCCATGCGCGCCAGGACGCCCGCGAGCTCGAGCGCGTCGCCGGAGGCCACCGCCAGGCGATGCAGCGCGAGGAGCTGCGTGACGAGGTCCGGTCCGGCGCTCGTCGCCCGTTCCTCCTCCACCTCCTGGGTTCCGGGGGAGGCGGGCTCTTGCTCGCCGGTGGACGGGGGAACGGACGCGAACGCGCCCGCGACCAGTGCGACGTGCAGGATCGAGTTCATGCTCTCCATCCCCGGGCCGCCCGCGCGGCGCGTTTCAGTGCAGCCCGTGCTTGCGCAGATAGTAGCCGAGGTTGCGGGCGTCGACGCCCAGGAGGTTGGCCGCGTCCTTCTTGCGGCCGCCGGACAGGGCCAGGGCCTGCTGGAGCAGCTCCTTCTCGCGGGCGTCCAGGTTGGTGCGCAGGTGCAGGGCGTGGGGCAGATCGGGCAACGCGCCTCCGCCCGCTCCGACCGAGGCGGAAGCGGAAGCCCGGCGGGCCATGGTGGCCTCGAGGATGCCCGCGATGAGCTCGGCGTCGAGCTCGCCCTGCCCGCCGACGATCCAGGCGCGCTCGAGCACGTTCTCGAGCTCGCGCACGTTGCCGGGCCAATCGTAGGCCGTGAGGGTCGCGATCACCTCGGGCGCAACGGTCGGGGTCGGGCCCGGCGCGGGCACCCGTCGCGGTCGCTCGAGCAGGTGCGCCACGAGTTCGGGCAGGTCCTCCTTGTGCGCGCGCAGGGGCGGCATCTCGATCGGGAAGCCGTTCGCGCGGTAGTAGAGGTCGGCGCGGAAACGACCCTGTTCGACCGCCGCGGCCAGGTCCGCGCTGGTCGAGACCACGAGCCGCGCGTCGAATCGGCGGGTGGTCGCCTCGCCGACGCGCTGGTACTCGTGGGTGTCCAGCACCCGCAGGAGTTTTTGCTGCAGCTCGGGCGGCAGCGCATCGATCTGGTCGAGCACGAGCGTGCCTCCCTCGGCCTGCTCGAGGCATCCGGCCCGCGCCCCGGACGCGCCGGCCGCGGCCGAGGCGCTGTGGCCGAAGAGCTCGAGCTCGAGCTGCTGCGCGCCGAGCCCCGCGCAGCACAGACGCACGAAGGGCGCCGACTCGCGGCCGCTCAGGCGGTGCAGCTCCTCCGCGGCGAGCTCCTTGCCCGTGCCACTCTCGCCCTGCACGAGCACCGTGGTCTCGCTCGGCGCGATGCGCGCGAGTTGCTCGCGCACCCGTCGCAGGGCCGGCGACTCGCCCACCAACCGTCGCGCGCCGCGGATGCCGTCGAGGGCCGCCCGCAGGCGCTGGACCTCGCCGACCAGGCTCTTGTGCTCGGCCGCGCGGCGCACGGTGCGCACGAGGTCGGCGGGCGCGACGGGTTTCTGCAGCAGGTCGTAGGCCCCGAGCTTCATGGCCGCGACCGCGTCCGGGATCGTGCCGACTCCGGTGATGACGATCACCGGCACGCCCGCACCCATGCCGCGCGCGGCCTCGAGGAACTCCAGCCCGTCGCCGCCGGGCATGCTGAGGTCGGCCACCACCGCGTCGAGGCGCTCGCGACGCAGGACGCCGGCACCTTCGCGGCCGCTGGCCGCGGTGAGGACGTCGAAGCCCTCGTGGCCGAGGATGGCCAGCAACGAATCGCGCACGTAGGCCTCGTCGTCCACGACCAGGACACGCAGCTTGCGGCTCATCGCGCGCCCTCCGGATCGTGCGCCGATGCCGTCTGGGGTGCTTCGGCCGCCGGCAGGGCGATGTGGAACTCCGCGCCCCCACCCTCCCGATCGCGCAGCGAGAGCGTTCCGCCGTGGGCGCGCACGATCTCGCGTGCGATCGACAGGCCGAGTCCATGGCCGTCGCCGGTCGTGTAGAGGGGCTCGAAGATGCGCTCCGCGTCGTCCTTGCCGATCCCGGGGCCCGCGTCGGCGATCACGAGCTCGCAAGCGGGCTCGGGGCCCTCGCCGCGCACGACGGCGAGGTCGACCCGGCCCCGGCCGCCCATCGCCTTCCCCGCGTTGATCAGGAGGTTCACCACCACCTGCTCCAAGGGTCGCTCGCTGCCGTGGACCCAGGCCGAACCGTCCGCGGTGGCGAGCGCGAACTCGACCCCGCGGCAGTGCTTGGAGTAACGCGCCAGCTCGATCGCGCGCTCGCCGACCCGGACCAGGTCCGCCGACGCGGAGCTCGAGGTCGGCCGCGAGAAACGCAGCAGGTCCTTGGCCAGCTCGCCGATGCGCTCGATCCCCAGCCGTACCTGCTCCACGTACCGGGAGCGCTCCTCGGGGGCGAGGTCCTCGCGCTGCAAGAGATGGACGTAGTTCGCCATGCCCTCCAGGGGGTTGTTGATCTCGTGGGCCACCGAGGCCGTGAGCAGCCCCAGGGAACCCAACTGTTCGTGCAGGCGCAACCGGCGCTCGAGTTCCTTCTGCGGTCCGAGGTCGCGCAACAACAACTCGACGATCGGCTGGCGGTCGAGCTGAACCACGACGATCCGGACCGCCGCGGGGAAGGCTCGCCCCTCACGGTCGACCAGGCGCAGCTCGGGCCCGTCGATCGCGCCTCCGGGTCGCGCGGTGGCGCGCGCGAGCTCCTGGGCCAGGCGCTCGCGATCGGCGGGCAGCACCAAGGACTCCAGCAGGGGGCGCGTGGGGTCGTTCGGGTCGATCGAATCGGGCAGCCCCAGGCGCTCCCGGGCGAGGGCGTTGGCCTCGCCGATCCGGCCGCTGACCGGATCGACGAGCAGCAGCATGTCGACCGCGCCCTCGAGCAATGCCCGACTCCTCCGGGCCTCGTCCTCGATGCGGCGCAGGTAGCGCTCGATCTCGGCCTGCTTCTGCGCCAGGACGATCCGCCGGTGGACGTAGACGCCCAGGAAACCCAGCAGCGCCGTGGTGCCCGCCGCCAGGGTCGTGGCGAGCAGGGCTCCCCAGCGCGCCCCTCCGGCATCCGTCCCAGGGAGCACGAGCCAGCCCGCGGCGAGCCCCAGGGCCCCGACGAGCAGGAAGAAGGCGGCCAGGCGCAGGTGGCGTCGGGGGGTGAGCATCGCGGGGGCGCCATCCTACTCCCCCCGGCCGGGCGCCCTACCCCCTCCCTCCACCGAGCCTACGCCTTTGTGCATCGGGCGCGCCGTGCGCCCCGATGCGATCCTGGTGCGCGTGAGGGGTTTCTCCCTGGAGGTCCCATGCGACATCTGCACGTCTTCGCGGGATTCGTGGTCCTGGTGCTGGCGACGCTGGTCGTCACGCGCGCCGTCTCGAACGAGGACGAGGACACGAGCGCCTTCATCGCGGACCCGGTCGACTGCATCGCCGGGGTGGACGTCCCGCGACGCCTGTCGAACCCCGCGCGAATCGATCACCCCGCCGTGCTCGAGAAGACCCCGCCGCTGCGCGAGCTGCGGCGCAGACGCATCGCGCCGGATTCCGCCGAGGGCATCATCCTGCGCGCCCAGGGCGAGACCCTGGTCGCGGAGGCCTGCACCGCGGTCATGAACAAGCTCGGCCACGACAGCATCTGGAAGCGCATCACCAGGCGCGACGGCGTACCGGTTCCGGACGTCACCCGCGACGTGCTGGCGCGCATCGTGCCCGATCCGACCGAGATCGGCGCGCAGGCGGACGCACCGCAGCGCTGAGCACCTGCGAAGTCGGGGATCCCGACCTACGCACTCTCGACCTTCGCCCTGCCCACTCTCCCAACTAGGCCATCGATCCCCGCTGGGAGATTCTGTCCCCCACGACCCGAGGCCGGCTCCGTCTCTCGCCGGCCCCCCACCGCAGAACCCAACGCCACGGAGAGGAAGACATGAAGCACCCCATCCTGACCCTCGTGATCGGCGGCGCCCTCGCGGCGAGCACCGCCCTGGCGAGCCTGGCCACGTCCGTTCCGGACTTCACCATCATCAAGCAGAAGCTGGAGACGATGGAGCAGGCCATGCCGCAGACTCCCCCGAGCGTGCGCGACTTCGAGGAAGTCCGCGGAGGCATCCGCAACTGGGAGGAGATCACGCCCGCGCGCCGTCAACGACTGGTGGACGCCCTCGAGGACCTCGAGCAGCGCGCCCGCAACCGCTACCTGGACGTGATGGACATGCGCATGCTGCGCAAGCAGGTCATCGACGCGAAGCTGGACGCCTTCGTCGACCAGCTCATCGTCGAGGCCCGCGAGCAGAAGATGTCCCGCGCGAAGTTCCAATTCATCCTCGACCTCGTCGAGGAGCGCGCGGCGCTGGCCCTGCCTCCGGTCCAGGTCCGCGAGAAGTACGACGAGTGCGTCGCGATGCTCAAGAAGCGCTATCAGGACGCCGATCCGGTGAAGCCGATCGAGATCTGCCTGCTCGGTGACGAAATCGTGCGCATGTCGCTCGATCGCGCCATCGACTACCTGGCCGTGAAGGCCAAGGAACGCAAGGTGACGCGCGAGCAGTTCAATCACGTCCTGGCCCTGCTCGAGCGCCGCGCGGAACTCTGGCACCAGGACATGGACTTCCGCAACCACGTGGCGTTCATGAAGCAGCAGATCACGAATCTGATGGATCGCGCCATGCAGTGCGACCTCTCGCCGGAGGAGATCCGGACCCTGCACGAGGGCCTGATGAAGCGAGCCCGCGCCGCGATGCAGTGACCGGTTCGCGGGCCCCCCGACGTCGGCGGGCCCGCGGCGACGACCCGGCCCCGCCCCCCGCATCGCGCGCGGGGCGGGGCCGGGTCGTCGTGCTCACGTTGTGCGCGGCGGCCGCCCAGGTCCTGGCCGTGGCCGCGCGACCGAGCTCACTCGGCGCCCAGGCGCTGGAGCGCGTCCGTGAGCAACGCCTCGGTCAGCGGGAAGGCGTGCACGCCGCGGCTCCCGTCCCGTTCCACGAGTTCGAGGGCACGGCGCGCGGCCTGCAGGGCGTCCGCGGTCGCGTCGGGGCGCGCCTCGGCGAGGGCTCGTCGGACCCGCTCCACGAGGCGATCGGTCTCGCCCTGCCAGGTCCCGAAGGTCGTGTCGTAGCCCTCCTCGTGGCACAACACGCACAGCGCCGGCTGGGGGTTCATCAGATCGGGCGGCTCGGCGTGGCAGTTCTCGCAGCCCTTCTCGGCCATCGGCACCGCGACGCCCTCGAATCCCGGCAACGTCCCCTGGAGGAACGAGATCTGGACCGAGTGGCAGCGGGCGCAGTCCATCGGGTCCGGCACCAGCGGCGACTCGGTGTGGTGGCAGCTCGCGCATTCGGTGCGTGGGAAGGCGGGCCGGCCGTGGGCCGGCGTTCCGGGCGCTGCTCCCAGGTGGCAGGCGGCGCAGTCGATCCCGGCGTTCAGATGGCTCGTGTGCTGAAAGGCTGAGCCCGCGACCTCGAGCGGATCGTGCGTCGCCACGGCGACGTGGCAGGCGGAGCAAGCCGCGTCGATGGGGACCGGCAGGCTGCGGGCGGCAGGGACCTCGCGCACGGACCCGAGTCGTTCCCAGGCCGTGTCGATGCGCCCGGCCGCCGCGCGCAGGGCATCGAGGGCGTAGTGGACGTTGTGCGCGCCCCGGGAGCCGTCGGCGCGCACGAACTCGAGGTTGTGTCGGGCTTGGGCCAGGAGCTCGGAGGCGCCGCGCGCCTCCTCGCTCGCGAGCGACTCGAGATGGCGGCCGAGCTCCGCCGCATGTTGCGTCAAGTCCGTCAGCCCGCCACCCACGGCGGCCTGCCACTCGGCCAACATGCCCGCGTACGGCGTGCCGTGGCAATGCAGGCAGTCGACTTCGCCCGAGACGCCCAGCCGACCATGGAACCCGCCCTGGGTCGCCTGCGCGGCGTGCAGGCGGCCGGTGTGGCAGGCCTCGCAGCTCACCTTCGTGGAGAACATGCGGCTCGGGCCGTCCTCGACCCCGAGCGCACCGACGCCGGCGACCATCTGGAAAGCCGTGTCGTGGGTGCCGCCGTGGCACGCTCCGCACTCGCCCGCCCCGCGGGTGTGGGCCGCGATCCCGGGGGAGAGGCCGTGGAGGATGTCCACGTGGCACTCGAAGCACTCGACCTTGTGGTCGGTGACGTGGATGCGGTGCATCCGCTCGGGTGAGTCGATCTGCGCGAGCAGCTCCGGCTGGGCGTGGCAGGACCGGCAGCGTTGGGCCAGGACCGCGCCGCTCCCGGAGACGGTGTCGGCATGGCAGGCCCGGCAGTCGACCCCGCTCTCGATCCACTGGGCGTGGACGAAGGGAGCGCCAGCGACCAGCAGTTCGTCCTGGGGCGGCCCATGGCACAGGCCGCAGTCGGCGAGCCGCGGGGAGGGCGCGCCCCCGGCGGTCGGCATGAAGTGGCAGGTGAAGCAGACGTCCTTCTGGACGGCGAAGTGCTCGTCGATCAGCACGTGCGAGTGGCAGGTCACGCAGCGCAATTGCATGCCGCTGACCTGAGCCATGTGCGGACCGTGATCGAAGGCGATGCCGCCGAAGTCGAGGGGCCCCACCAGGTCCGGCAACGAGTGGCACTGGGTGCAGCTCGCGTCGGCGACGTGCGCCCAGGGGCGCGTGCCCGCGGTCAGGGTGATGTACTTGGTGAGCTGCGTGAGGGCCTGGAACTTGCCCTGCAGCGTGCCCATGAGCCCGGGCTCGAAGTGGCACGCGATGCAGGCGATCTCCCCGTGGGCCGAGTTGGCCCACGAGTCGTAGTAGGGGTCCATGATGTGGCAGCTCTTGCAGAACTCGGGCGTCGAGCTCTGGTGCACCGCCACGTAGCTGGTCGGGGCCAGGACCGCCAGACCCAGGATGGTCCCGATCGTGGCGACCCGCGCCCAGGTCTCGATCCGATTGCGGATCCTCAGCGCGCGTTCACTGGGCACCCGCGTCACCTCCCCGGGATGCGGACCGCCGGAGCGTGGGATGTCCCGTCGCGCGGCGCGCGACCTCGCGCGCGTGCAGCAGCAGCGCGCTCGCGAGCCCCACCACCAGCAGCGCGAACACCGAGACGAAGATGCGCCGGTCGCGCAGGCCCCGTCGAGCCTCGTCGAGGCTGCGCTGCGCGCGTGCCACCATGCCCTCGGCGGGCGCCAACAGGTCCTTCAGCGCGCCCGGGTCCACGGCGTGCACGAGCGGCGCCGCGCGGCTGCGCACGGCGCGCGCCTCGGACATCCAGGCCAGTTGCTGATCGACGAAGACCCCGCCCTGGGCCGCGCGTCGCAGGGCCTGCTCGGTCTCCGAGTAGGTGCGATCGAACCCATCGAGCAAGTCGAACAGGGTCTGACCGGCCTCGAGGGCGGTCGAGCCGCGCTCGTGGCAGGCCCCGCAGTGGCCGCGCGCGGTGCCGACCAGCATGGCCGTGCTCGGACGGCCGACCTCGTGCGACCCGTGACAAGAGGTGCACTCGTCCATGGCACCCGAGCGCGCGGGAGCCCAGTGCGGGCCGGCCTGGAAGGCCTCCGCCGCGGGCACGTGGCACCGCCCACACACACGTCCGAGCTCCTGGACCCGCGGCGGCACGGCGCCGTGGGAGCCGTGGCAGTCGGCGCAGGACGGGCTCGAGAGCAGGCCGAGCTCGAGCAGGGCCTGGCCGTGCACCGAGTCTCGATAGAGCTCGATGCCGTTGGCGCGCAGCTCGTGCGCGGCCATCAGCCCGGCGTCCGAGTGGCATTGGCCGCAGGTCTGCGGCTGATTGCGGGGATGGGTGGAGGCGCGCGGGTCGTCCGCCGACAACACCCCGTGGGCGCCGTGGCACTGCACGCAACCGGCGGTGCGCGCCGCGGGGTCCGCGCGCAGGAGCGCGCCGTGGCCGCTGGTCCAGAAGTCGAGCAGTTGGTCCGTGCGCACGCCGAAGCCGCGCATCGCGTGGGGGTCGGAGTGGCAGCCACCGCAGTGCTCCACCGCCGCCATGCCGTCGGCGGGCATCCAGACGCCGCCGGCGTGGGCCTCCTCGACGGTCAACGCGCCAGGCACGCCGCCGTGGCAGGTCACGCAGGAGACGCCCGCACGGGCGTGGACCCGGTTGGCCTCGAGCTGGCCGAGCTTGCCGTGGCAGGTGACGCAACTCTCCTGCGCGTGTGCCTGGAGGGCCGCGAGCAGGACCGAGGCGAGAAGGAACAGGTGCTTCATGGACGGCCTCCCCACAGGATCCCGCCGATCGTGAGCGAGAGCAGGACGACCCCCAACAACCACACCGGCGCCCGCGCGGCGAGCCCGGTGCCCCGCGAACGGTCGAGCCATGGCAGGGCCAGCACCGCGAGGACCAGCAGCACGAGGGCGAGCGGCCCGAGCCAGGCGGGATCGCCGGGCAACAAGGAGGTCACGGCCCGGAAGGGGCGCAGGTACCAGGGCCACGACTCGAGCTCCACCGGCGGCTGGCCGGGGAACGGGCGCGCGCCAACCCCGCGCGGAAAGGCCCCGGCCAGGACGAACAGCGCGCCCACGAGCAGGGTCAGCCCCGCGCCGATGCGTAGGGAGTGATAGGGGTGGAAGCGCCGCCCCTCGCGCCGCACGCGGGGCCCCGAGGTGGGCACGAGCGCCTTCACCAGACCCTCGGAGAGCAGGTGCTTGGCGCGCTCCGTCGGACCGTCGATGACGTGCACGAAGGGGCGTTCCCCCAGGCGCACGACGCGCCCAGCGAGCCCCAGCGCCTCGAGGCGGGCGAGGACCGCACCGACCTCCCGTTCGCCGCCGGCCGGATCGAGAACGAGGATCATCGAGCTTCCTCCCCTTCCCGGTCGGAGCCGGAGTCGGAGCCGGAGTCGGCGCCACCGCGCGCGCGGAACCACAGGTCGAGCATCAGCAGCAGGAAGGCCAGCCAGGGCAGGATCAGGGTGTGCGCGGCGTGGGCCCGCGCGAGGGTCGCGACCCCCACGTCCGAGCCGCCGCGCATCAACGTCGCCAGGGGCGGTCCGACCAGCGGCACCGCTTCGGTGCCCTCCAGGATGGAGAACGCCAGCGCCTGGGCGCGCTCGTCCCAGACGAGCAGTTCGCCGGTGAGGGCCAGGCCCACGACCAGCAGCAGCACCAGGACGCCGATCACCCAGCTCCCGGCGCGCGTGCCGCGGTAGGTGCGCAGGAACAGGCTGCGCGCGAGCTGCAGTCCGAGCAGCCCGAGGATCGCCACCGTCCCCCAGGCGTGCACGCCCCGCACCAACCAGCCCCACTCCACCTCGCGCATGACGTAGCGCACGCTGTCCGCCGCCGCGTCCGGGTTCGGCAGGTAGTAGACCGAGAGCAACACGCCGGAGGCCCCTTGCAGGAAGAGCAACACCGCGACGATCAGGACGAACGAGACCCAGCCGCGGCTACGGGCTGGGAGCGGCCGCCGCAGGCTGGAGCGCAGCTCGTGCGACAATCCCCCGCGCAGGACGGAACTCACAGGATCGTCCTCCGGATGTAGAGCTCGCCCCCGCTCTCCACGACGGAGTAGGTGGGCAAGGGGATCGAGGCCGGTGGGTGCTGCACGTTGCCGTAGGCGTCGAAGGCGCAGCCGTGGCAGGCGCACAGGAGGCGGTGTTGGTTGGCGCTCCACTCGAGCAGGCAGCTCTCCATGTGCGTGCACGAGGCCGAGAGCGCGTGCCAACGCTGGGGCGCGAGCCGCAGGACCTGGACCGGGATCCCGCGTACGCGCAGGAGCCGCGCGCCGCCGACCGGCAGGTCCTTGGCCCCCGGGACGTGGATCAGGTCCGGGGCCACCACCGCGCTCGTCGGCGGGCGCAGGAAGGCCCAGGCGGGCACGAAGAGGCCGGTGCACAGGAGCACCACCAGGCCGGTGATCGCCGCCGAGAGGAACCGTCGCAGGCGTTGATCGCGTCGGTAACGCTCGAGCTCGAGCACGGGAAGGACGTCGGCGTCGACCGTCGAGAGCCGCGCGGCGAGCTCTTCGACCGAGGACGGCCCCGCGACCAACAAGACCGTGTTCTCGGCGCCTCGGGAGTCGTCGACGGTCCACCCGCGCCCGCGCAGGTCGTCCCGCAGGCGCGCGAGCTCGGGTTCGGGGAAGTCGGCAGGGAGGACGACGATCATGGCACTGGGATCCCGATCGGTTCGAGGGGCAGACGAACGGGCACCCACCGGCGGCGGCGGGTGCCCTCGAGAGTGTTTGGCGTCGGAAGGGGTCCCTCGATCGACGCCGGAGGCGCCGCGGGGCCGCTCACTTCTTCTTCCGGGCGTCACGCTCCTTGCGCGTGATGGGGCAGTTCTCCGGCGGGCAGCCGTCGACGCACTTGCAGTCCTCGCAGCCGCAGACGAGGACCTCGGAGAGGTCCCGGCCCGGGCGGTAGTGCTCGATCTTCTCCATCGCCCTGTAGTAGCAGAAGGGCTGGAAGGTCGGGCTCTCGCTGTTGTGGCAACCCACGCAGGTGCTCTGCGGCGGGCGCATGACGATCTCGTCCGCGGACATGTCGGCGGCCTTGTCGCCCTTCATCGCGGCGCGCATGCGGGCCTTCATGTGCCGATCGCCCGGACCGTGGCAGGACTCGCACTGGATGCCGTGCGTCTTGTCGAAGCCCTTGACGATCTCGGCTTCCGCGACGCCGAAGGCGGTCACGTGGCACTTGACGCAGGCGTCGGCCTTCTGGGGATCGCCGAGCTCGAGCTTGGCCGCGATCTCCTTGGCCTTGTCCGTGGCGAGGGTGTCCCACGCCTTGGCGTGGTCCATCTTCTTCCAGTGCGTGTACTGGTCACCGCCCTCGGCGTCGCTGTGGCAGGTCTTGCACTTGTCGGCCCCGATGTACTTGTTCGCGGCCTGCGCGGCCTGCAAGGCCGGGGGGGAGCTCGCGGGCCCGGAGGGAACGCTGCTGGCGGCGTACAGCAGGCCGAAGGTGGCCAGGGAAGCGAGGCCCATCAGGGCCGTCTTGGAACGGGAAGATTTCATGGCGTCTCCAGGTCGTGGATCAGGTCCCCGTCGCCCGCGAGGGCTGCGCGTTCGGCGAGGAGGTCGGTGAAGAGGACGCGGACGAGCCGCTCCTCGGAGTTGGACAGGAGGCCAGCGGCGAAGGCGGCGCGCACGAGCCCGTCGGGCTCGGCGCGCAGCTCCGCGGCCAGGGCCTGCAGCTCGGCGGCGCTGCTCGCGCGGCCGAGGTGGATCGCGGCCTGCCGCCGTAGGCTGGCAGAGGCGACGCGCCGTGGGCCGAACGTGACGGCCCGCAGGGCGGCGCGGGCGCCGGGTTCCGCCGCGGCGCGCTCACCGAGGTGGGACAGGGCATACTCCGGCACGGAGGTCCCGTGGGGGCCGGAGCGAACTGGCAACTCGCCGATGGCACGCACGAACAGCTCGTCCGCGCGCTTGCGGTCCAGACGATGCACGGCCCGCAGGTAGGCGATGCGCCGCTCGTCGGGGCCGTTCCCCAGCAGCTCCGCGTCGGCCAATTCGGAAAGCGGGACGCTCGTGAACTGGCTCACGACCTCGAAGAGCGCTTCGTAGGCATCCGCTGGTACGAGCGAGAACCCGTGGGACGGATCCCCGCCCGGGGTATCGAGCGACTCGCCGGCCACGCGCCGAGGCGGGGCATCGGCCGTGGCGGTGAGCTCGAGCTCCAGCGGAGACTCGTTCGGACGCGGCAAGGAGGCGAACGAGTCCACGACGACTCCAGCGCGCTCCGGGTCAGGGCGCAGGGACCCCCGGAGCGCGAGCGCTCCCAGCCCCAACACCCCGACCCCGACGATCCATGGGATCGCGCGTCCGACTCCGTTCGTTCGCCTCACCGGAGTCATGCTAGCGGACCTTGTGCACGAGGGGCACCTCGAGGTCCTTGCCCAGGCCGTGGCAGGTCGCACAGGACTCCAGGCCCGAGATCGGCCCGGTCATGACCTCCATGTGGGCCAGGGCCGAGTTGGAGTCGTGGCACGAGCTACAGGCCTGCGTCCATTTCTGGTGCGGCCAGGTCTGGTCGGGGTGGGTGACCTCGACGGGCTGCTTCCAGGCTTCGTTCGTCGAGCCGTGGCAGGCCGCGCAGTTCTTGGTCCCGCCGGGCAGGACCGGGAAGTGGACGTGCTCGTAGGAATGGGGCGTGAAGTTGTTCGGCCAGGCCGTCTGTGCCTGCCCGATCACCTGGTAGGTCGCCGCGTTCGTCAGCTCCGCCCCGTGGTGGATCTTGTGCAGCATGCTGACGAAGTCGATCGCCACCCCGGTCGTCGCCGGAGCGCCGGCGGCGCGGTACTGGGGCCGGTCCTCGGACCCGGCCGTCGTGTGGCAGGACACGCAAGTGTCGAAGCCACGCCGTTGGCCACCATGGAAGTAGATGTCCTGGTGGCACGAGTAGCAGTTGTCCGCCGCGGCGATCGCCCCATAGGGCACGATCGTGGTCGCATCCCCCACCAGGAAGTCCTGCTTGGCGGCCTTCGAGGTGTTGCGGTAGGCCGTCGTCTCGCCGTGCGCGGAGTAGTTCAGGGTGCGGTTGCCCCAGATCATGAACGTGTAGGTGCCGTCGAGCAGCGGCAGCCCGCTCCACTTACCCGCCCGGTTGTCCAAGTCGGGCGAGTCGTTGAGCGCCAACTCGTACACGTCGGGCATCACGAAGTCGGTCGTGTAGCTGACGAAGATCGCCTCGCCGTCGACGAAGCCGCCGGTCTCGGTGAGCGTCCCGTTGGCGGCGTTGAGCGTGTACTGGTTACCGGACGTGAGCTGGGTGACGGTCACGCGCTCCACGCTCGCACCGGCCACGTGCGCCACGCGCGGTCCCGGCGGATAGTCGGTCTGGGCGGGAGAGCCGAACCACAGCCGGTCGGTGGTGCCGGAGACGTTCTCCTCCACGTACTGGATGCGCAGGTACTCCTCGAGCCCCACCTCTCCGCGGTCGATCACCAGGTAGTCGTTGCGGGCGAAGCCTGCGGCATTGGCCACGTCGAGGAAGTTGACCCGCGGACCAGTGGAGTCGACCAGGGTGGTCGCGGCGCCCGACAGGGCCGCCGAGAAGACCGTGGTGCTGAAGCCGGTCGTGTAGTGCGGCGCGCGGCTGGTCGTGAACTCGTCGGCGCCCGCGGTCGCGTTGCCGACGAACTCGAACCACCGGGTCTCGGGCAGGTTGAACTCGAAGGGCTGCGCGCCGGAGAGGAACGCCGTCGGCAGGTTCAGGAACTGGATCAGGTTGTAGTTCGTGGTCGGCCCCGTCACCGTGGTCGAGATGCCCGCCAGGGAGGCCGGGCTGACCGCGGTCCCCGCGTCGTCCTCGATCGTGAGGGTGATCCGCAGCTTCTCGCCCGGGTCGAGGTTGCCGTCCCCGTCGTGACTGCCGGCCTCGGCCAGGGCCAGGATCTCGAACACGAGGCCGGGGTTGATCGTGGGGTTCAGGAGCGGGTGCAGGTGCGCATCCATGACCGCCAACGCATTGCCCGAGGCGGCGTGGCAGAAGGTGCAGGCCGAGTCGTTGAGCTGGGCCGGCATGGTCTGCAGGTTGGCCGTGTAGGGATACTCCCAGACCCAGTCGTCGTGGCAGGAACCGCACGAGCTGCGCGAGGGCTGCGTGTAGGCGAGGTCCCCCTGCGCCGGCGCCTCGAGCGGGCCGCCCCCGTCCGGATCGCCGTGGCAGGCCGCGCAGTTCGTCACGCCGCTACGCATCTGGTTCTCGAGGGCCTGGTTGGGCGCGCTCAGCGCGGTGAACCCCGCATCCCGCGGCATGGGGTAGGTCAGGTTCGGCCACTGCGGGAAGACCACCTCGGAGTAGTCGTGCAGCGAATTCCCGAAGCCCATCAACTGGTATGGCACCGGCGTCGCGTCGTACTTGCGCGTGCCGTCGGGGTTCGTGGTGACCCCGAGCACCGAGGGCAAGCGGGCTCCGCTGTGGATGCGGTGGATCATCACGTCCATCGCGATCGAGGCGCCGGGCGTTCCGCCGGCCACGCTGGGCGTGTTGCGGTCCTCGGCTCCGGCGGTGTGGCACAACACGCACAGGTCGACGCCGCGACGCTGGGCGCCGTGGGCCTGGAGCTGCACGTGGCAGGCGTTGCAGTTGTCGAGCGAGACCACCGCGCGCGGCGCGAGCGTCGTCGCCTGGCCGAACAGGAAGTGCGCCACGGTCTCGCCCTGGTCGCGGAAGGACTCACCCGCCACGGTGTAGTCCCAGGTCGCGTACACGCCCACCGTGTACGTGCCCGCCAGGAGCGCCTGGCCCTGCAACTCGCCGTCGTCCGGTCCGAACGCCGTCGTGTCGTTGTACGGCGCGAGGTAGGTGGCCGGGATCGGCTGCGCGAAGACGTAGGTGTACGAGCCGTCGTCGTTCTGGGTCGACGCGGTGAGCAGATCGGTCTGCTCGGCGATCACCCGCTGGTAGTTGAAGGTCGGGCCGGAGACCAGCGCGCGGCCGCGCTCCAGCTCCGCGAGCGGCCAGTCCGAGCCGTCGTCGCGCGTGACGCGGAAGCGCACGCGGATGCGGTCGCCGACGGCGAAGTTGCCGCCCGCGCCGCTCGCCCCCCCGAGGCTCACGATCTCGACGTTCACGCCCGGCGCGTCGTCCCTGGGTTGCAGGACCTTGGAGAGCGGGGTCGTGCCACCCGATCCGGGGGGCCCCTGGGGGCCACGCTCCCCGTCGTCACCGTCACACCCGCTCACCAGGAGCAGCCCGGCCGCGAAGAGGACACGCAGACTCAGGACGGGGATGGAGCACTCGGGGTGCGGATGGAGCTTCGACATGGTGAGGAGTTCTCCTCGATCCAGGGGATCCGGCTGGGGTGACGAGCGTCGGAGCGCTGCTGGGGACAGCGGGGGTCGGCCGGGGCCGCACCGACGGTGAACGGAGGGGGGTCGCTCTCCCGGGGGAGCCTTCGGCCGAGGCCGGGCAACGCCCCGAGAGGCACGGAATAGGGTCGCCGAAAGAGCGGGTTGGAAGGCTACGCCGCGGTGCGTATCCGAGCCCTGACGACGCCGCACGCCGGGCGAGTCCGGGGATCGAGCGCGCGTTGCGCAGGCCGGGACTTCAACGATGGCAGATGTTGCAGTCCGCCCCGTTGTCGACGTGCGGCAGGGGCGCATCGAAGCCGTGGCACTGGCGACAGTTCATGGCGGCGGTGTGGTTGGCGGGCTTGGGCGCGGCCAAGAGGTGGCTCGGCGTGTCGCGGTGGCAGGTCAAGCAACCCGTCTGCTGCACGGGCAGGTGGCAGGAGAGGCAGTGCATGCTGAGCGTGCCTCCCCAAGAGCCGGTGTGGGAGAGGGGCGTGGTTTCGAAGTGGCACTGGTTGCAGTAGTCGGGCTGGTGGCAGGTCTGGCAGCGGCTGCGATCGAGGCCGGCGACGAAGCCGTGGCCCCTGCGGCGCCAGAACTCGGTGTGGTCGCTGGGCGGCACGAGTTGGTGGCACTCGGCGCAGGAGCTCTCCTGGTGGCAGGTGTTGCAGCGCTCGGCCTGGGCCGTTCCGCCGGCGCGCGCGATCCCGCCGTGGAGCTGCATCCAGGCCAGCCCGTGGTTCGCCGGCGCCACGTCCTCGCGCAGGACGCTGTGGCACGTGGCGCAGTCGTTGGAGATGCCGGACTTGGCGTGGCACGCCATGCAATCGTCCATCGTCAGGCCGACGTGGGCCGGCGTGCGCTCCGCCTCGGCGATCGCGCCGTGGCAGGCCGCGCAGTCGTCGATCGCCTGAACGTGCGCGAGGTGCGAGAACAGGATCTCGTCCGACAGGAGACTGCGCGAGGGAGGCAGTGCGCCGTCCTGGAAGAGGAACTCAGCGCGGAGCTCCGCGGGCTTCTCCTCGTCCATGCCCTCGTGGCAGAGCGCGCACAGCATGGGTACGGGCATGCCGGGCTGGTCCTCCTCGTGGACGCCCATGTGGCAGTCGCCGCAGTCCATGCCCTGGTCCTGGACGTGGATGCGGTGGCTGAAGGCCGGGCCCTCGTCCGCGACGCGGCGCAGGCCGACCTGCTCCAAGAGCATGCAGCCCCCCAGGGCCAGGGCCGAGACGAGGGTCAGGGCGCCCGCGAGGTGCCGACGGCTGGGCGGATGGATCAGAAGCGCCATGTCAGTCCCACCCTCAGCACGTGGTAGTCGTCCAGATCGTCGTCCTCGAACTCGTAGCGTGCTCCGACGCGGGTGGCATCGGACGCGCGCAGGGCGACGTCGAGGAAGTAGACGCGTACGTCGTTGCGCTCCCGCAGGGAGAGCAGGTCGAAGTCGTAGAGCGCGTAGAAGGTCCCGACGACGGTCTTCCAGCGCTCGCTCCAGCGGCGCTCGAGGTCGGCGGACCAGCTCGTGTACTTGCCGCTGCCCGCGTCGTGCACCTCGCCGGTCACCCCCAGGGCCAGGTCCTCCACGAACACGTCGTCGATCACCAGGCGCGCGTGATAGCGCTCGAACTCGCGGTTGAACTCGCCCTCGTCCCCGTCGTCCCGAAGGCGCCGCAACTGCGCGCCGACGTCGGCCCGGTAACGCTCGGCGAAGCCCTTGGAGACCAGGAGCTGGACCTCGCGGAAGGGGTAGTACTCGCGCAACGCGGCGTAGAAGGGGTCGAACTCGTTGACCAGGTCGCGCTGGGTCTCGAGGAGCTCGTAGTACGTGGCCCGCACCACGAGGTCCTGTTCGACCTCGAACCAAGAGGCGCGCCCACGGAAGTCGCGGCTCTCGCCCTCCAACAGCGTGTAAGCACCCTCCAAGCGCAGATTCGGACCCACGTTCTGCCACACCTGCAGGCCGAGGAGGTCGTTCCGCTGGTCTCCGAACAGATACCGGTCCTCGATCAGCATGTAGTCGAGCCGCGCGCGTCCGTTCTCCCAGGGGAGCAGGTCCACGTAGGCGCCGAGCACCGAATCCCCGTTCGAGGAGGATTCGAAGTGGTGCACGGGGATGCCGCCATAGGCACCCCATCGCACGTGGCGTCCGCCCAGGGGCTCGGATTCCAGGCGCAGGCCGTCGAAAGTGACGTATTCGGGGGTCTCGTACACCGGCTGACGGCCCAGGCGCAGGAGACCGAGGCCGTCGACGCGCTGGGCGTCCACGTAGGCCTCGTAGAGCCGGCCGGTGACGTCCTTGCTGTAGGTGTCGTTGATGTCGAAGAACGGGTCGTCGCTCCCGCGGCGGCCCCCCAGGTCCGCATTGGCCCAGGCCAGCAGATGCAGGGTGAACGGATCCTCGTCCGGCTTCCCGACGCGCAGGCCCAGGGTGGTCGAGAGGTCGTGGTCGCTGCCACCCCCGCTGCGGTAGCGGTAGCGCGTCCCGAGGAAGCCCTGCACCGGGAGGGCGCGTTTCGCGTCCGACTCGGGCGCTTCTCCCTCCCCCACACCCGCTACGACTTCCTCGGCGGGGGCGGGTCCTTCACCCTGGACGCCGGCGACCGATCCCTCGGCCGAGGCCCGCGACGGCCCCCGCGTCGAGGCCCGCGGCGCCGAGCAGGCCGCGCTGCAGGCGAGGAGCAATCCGGCGGCCAGCAGGGTCGGCCCAGGGGCTGCCGCTCTCGCGTTCGACCAACGGTGGTGAGGGGAGGTGCGGGAATCGGGTCGCTTCACGAGAGGGCTCGCATCAGCTCGGTGGGAACGGGGAACTTACGGGCGTCGGAGGCCCTTCCGCAAGCTCGACCTGAAGGTGGAAACCCGCGCCCGCGCGCGCCTCCATTGAGATCGCGTCTCGACCGCAGGCGACTCGCGGCGCCGCGCGAGGCTTCGGGCGGGCCTCATCGCGCCCCCGCTGCGGCGCCCAGGGGCGCTCCGTCCAACCCCACCGCCCCCGCCGCGCTCCGCCCCGCCGCGGAGCGGAACTCGCCCAACAGGATCGCCATCGCGACCTTCGTCATCCAGGTGAAGACCAGGAAGCCGATCGAGAAGATCCCGGCCGCGACCCACAGCTCGGTGCGGGATGGGGCGTACTCGTAGATCTCGCCCAACGTGTCCGGGGTCATGCCCGGGATGATCAGGCCCATGCCCTTCTCGAGGTAGACCCCGATCCAGATCAGCCCGCAGCCCAGGTTGAGGGTCAGCACGTTGCGCCGCGTCGCGGGGAACAGGAAGAGCAGGAAGGCCGCGATCGAGCAACCCACCGCCGTCCACATGTAGGGCACGATGGCCGTCCGACCGTCGAGCCCGACGAACATGTAGCGCATGTGCGCCAAGTGCTCGGTGCCCGAGTAGAACTCCTTGAACACCTCCGCGCCGAGCAGGAAAAGGTTCACGAACATGGCGTAGGCCATCAGCTCGGCGACCTTCCAGATCGCGGCGTCCTGGATCTCGAAGCGCGTGAAGCGCCGCAGGAGCTGCATCACGATCAGGAGGACCGCCGGTCCGGAGCAGAAAGCGGAGGCCAGGAAACGTGGGGCCAGGATGGAGGCGTTCCAGAAGGGCCGCGCCGCCAAGCCGTTGTAGAGGAAGGCGGTGACCGTGTGGATGCCGATGGCGGCGGGGATCGAGATCAGGACCAGCGGCGTGAAGATGCGCGGATCGGGTTTCTTGCCGCCGAACATGCGGAAGAGCAGGTAGGTCGCGATCACGAGGTTCAGCACGAAGTACCCGTTCAGCACCAGCACGTCCCAGGCGAGCAGGGAGCTCGGCACGTTGAGCCGTCCGAGCCCCGGCACCAGATGCAGCAAACGGTCCGGGCGCCCGACGTCGACGGTCACGAACAATCCGCACATGAGGATGGCCGAGATGGCCAGCAGCTCGCCCAGGATCACGACCTCCTTGATGGGCTTCCAGTGGTAGACGTAGGCCGGGATGACCAGCAGCACCGCCGCGGCGGCGACGCCCACGAGGAAGGTGAAGTTCCCGATGTAGAAGGCCCACGAGACCGAGTCCCGCATGCTGGTCTCGATCAGCCCGCCGCGGAGCTGGTCGGAGTAGGCCAGGGCGCCGCGCCCCACGACCAGCAGCAGGAGGACGATCCACAGCCAGTAGTAGCGGTTGCCGCGCGTCACGATGCGCAGGCTCCCGCGGACGAACTCACCGAACGCGCGTAGGGTGGCCACCGGTCACGCTCCGTAGAAGTAGTAGAAGCGCGGGAGTGTGTGGAGCTCGTTCTTGAGCACGAACACCCGTCTGTGCTCCATCACGTAGCGGATCTCCGATTCGGGGTCGAGCAGGTTGCCGAACTTGCGCGCCCCGGTGGGGCAGACTTCGACGCAGGCCGGATAGCGGCCCGCGCGGACGCGATGGATGCAGAAGGTGCACTTCTCAACCACGCCCACCGGCCGCGGGCGATTTCCGAGGAGATGGGTCTGGGGGTTCAGCTCCTCGGCCGGGATGCGGGGCTCCTTCCAGTTGAAGCGCCGGGCGCCGTAGGGGCAGGCCGCCATGCAGCATCGGCAACCGATGCACCAGTCGTAGTCGATCACGACGATGCCGTCGGGCTCCTGCCAGGTCGCATTCACCGGGCAGGACTTGACGCAGGGCGCATCGCGGCACTGCTGGCAGGCCACCGGCAGGTAGAAGTGGCCCGGCCGCGGGACGCTCTCGGCCTCGTAGTAGGGGTTGGCGTGCGCGAAATCGACGCCCTTCTCCTTGTCCATCTCGAGCACCCGGATCCAATGGACCTCGGGGTCCCGGCTCTGGTTGTTCTCGTCCACGCAGCCGTGGACGCAGCGCCGACAACCGACGCAGCGGCCGATGTCGAGCGCGTAGGCGAACTCGACGCCCTCCCGGGCGCCGTCCGCCGCGACCACCACGTCCTTCCCGTACTGCTCGCGGTAGCGGGCCTCGAGCTCGCGCAGGATCCGCGCGACGTCCTCGGGGCCGAGCTCGGCCAGGTGGCGGCGGAAGAAGCTCGAGTGGGACAGGTCCGCGCAGGAGCCCGCCGCCGCCGCCGCGCAGCCGGCGAGTGCGCACAGGAAGTCGCGGCGGGAGAGCCCTTGGAACGGGGCGCAGGAGACGTCGTTCACGGTGTCCTCCGGGGCGGCGCGGGCGCCGGTAGGGGCTCGATCGCGCGGAAGCGCGGCGAGTGCGCGTCATGGCAGTGCACGCACAGCAGGTACTGCTTCTCCCCGTCCCAACGCCCGGTGCGGCGGCCGTGCACGCCGGCGCGCCAATCGCGGTACTTGTCCCCGTGGCACTGCCCACAGAGCTGATAGGAGCGCTCGAACGGGACCAGTTCGCCGCTCGCCAGGTGGAGCATGTCGCGGTCGGTGGACGAGTGGCAATCGAGGCACCAGCGGTGCTCCGCGTCGTGCTCGAAGACGATCTCGGAGTGGACCAGGGTCAGCTCGCGGCGGGTTCGATTGACCTCGATGTCCGGGTCGTGGCAGTCCGAGCAGGGGAAGATTCCGTCGCTGAAGGGCGGCGGGGGGACCTGGAAGGCCTCGAGCGAACTGGGCGCCACGATCGGCGCGGCGGCCCAGGGGATCGGCAGGTGCTCGGGCCGTCCATCGCAGCCGACGCTGGCGAGAATGGCCAGACAAGCCCCCGCGGCGAGCGCGGAGCGCGGGATGGGGGTGGATCCGCCTGGGGGCTGGGGGCGCATGGGACCGGGGGTGCGCGGTTGCGGAGCGGGCGTCGCGCCTGGCGGGGCCCGACGCGGTACGGGATCGGCGGGCCGCTCCGCTCCACTCGGCCCGCGGGCGGACGGCTCTTCCTCAGGTTCGCAAACCAGACACCGCAGTCTCTATACGCCCGAGGGCGCAGGCCGATCCTGCCTGGGACGCAGCGCGCGCGACCTCACAGCAGAGGGCTGAGCGCGCCGGCTGCGTTCTGCAGGGCCCGCGCCCGCCAACCGCGGCGGACCCACTGCTCGGCGGTGATCCGCACGGAGTGCTCGACGTATCCGCGCTGCAGGAACCGCAGTTGGCTGGCGAAGTCGGTGTCGTAGGCGACCACCGCGACCTCGAAGTTGAGATCGAAGCTGCGGCGATCGAGGTTCGCACTGGTGATCAGGGCCAGGTTGCGGTCGACGGTCAGGGTCTTGGAGTGCAGGAGCCCGCGGGTGTACTCGCGGATCTCGACCCCCGAACGCAGCAGGTGATGGTAGTAGCTGCGGCTGGCGTGGCCGACGAGGAACGAATCATTGCGCTGAGGCACGACCAGGGTGGTCGACACCCCACGCCGGGCCGCGGTCGCGAGCGCGTCCGCGGTGCCCTCGTCCGGCACGAAGTAAGGCGTCGTGAGCAGGAGCTCCTCGCGCGCCACGTGGATCGCCGACTGCATGAGCTGCACCAGGGCATCCGTCTGCATGTCGGGGCCGGTGCCCATGACCTGCACCGGGATGCCCTCGGGGAACTCGCGCACCTCGACGCCCAGCGCGTGCTCGAGGTACTCCCCCGTATCGAGGAACCAATCCTCGACGAAGAGCTCCTGCAGGTCGCGCACGGCCGGGCCCTCGACGCGGATGCTGGCGTCCACCCAGGGAGCGAAGCGCGGCTTGGCCGCGAAGGACGCGTCGGCGATGTTGTGCGACCCGGTGTATCCGATGCGCCCGTCGATCACGGCGACCTTGCGGTGGTTGCGCAGGTCGATGCGCGAGAAGGCCGCGCGCAGCAGGCTGGCCGGCAACGCGCCCACCACCCTCACTCCACGCGCCTCGAGGCCGCTGCGCAGGGCCGAGCGCAGAAACGGCCGGGAACCGACGCCGTCCACCAGGAGGCGGCAATCCACGCCCCGCGCGGCGGCCTCCGCCAGGGCGCGCGCGATGCGCTCCCCGCTGCCGTCGGGCAGGAACAGGTAGTAGAGCAGGTGGCAGTGATGGCGCGCGGCACCGATGTCGCGCACGAGGGAGGCCACGAAGCCCTCCGTGTCGCCCTGAAGCTCCACCAGGTTCCCGCCCCGCGGGAGCAACCCGCCCGCGACCTCGGCCAAGGTCGCGATGGGTTGGTGCTGCGGCTCGAGCTGCGCGTACGCGTGGGTCTGGATGCTGCCCGCTTGGTCCGCGCGCAGGCGACGCACGATCTCGGCGTGCCGCCGCGTCCGGCGCGAGCCCAGGCGCACTTCCCCCACCATCAGGTACAGGAGCGCGCCCACCACCGGCAGGATCAGGATCAGGAACAACCAGGCCAACGTGGCCTCGTTCCGCCCGCGGCGCCGCAGCAGCACGAGCAGCGCCAGCCCGAGCTGCAAGCCGAACTGCCCGGCGACGAGCAACACTCCCCACCCTTGGTCCATGCCCGGAGTGTCACCGCTCCTGGCCCCGAATCCAAGGGGCCAGGGGAACCGCGAGGCAAACGCTCAATGCGCGGCCAGGGCCGCGGTGACGTCAGGATCGTGGAGCGGGACGGGCGACTCCGCCGCCAGGCTCCTCAGCGTCGTGCGGAAGAAGAACGCGACGGCCCCCAGCACGGGTCCGAGCTCCCAGATCCCGACCGTGGCCTC
This sequence comes from uncultured Planctomycetaceae bacterium, assembly GCA_964394665.1. Classification (GTDB taxonomy): domain Bacteria; phylum Planctomycetota; class UBA1135; order UBA1135; genus CAYMYN01. Next base: position 28,568 of record CAYMYN010000028.1, on the reverse strand, counting down.
GCGCAGGAGCGCCGGCTCGACGAGCAGGTACACGTCGAGCAGCCTTCCCACGAGCAGCAGCAGCGCCACGCGCAGCAGCACGGCCTCGCTGCGCCGGGCGCGGCGCAGGAGCAGCACGAGGAACGGGATGGCGAAGCTCGTCGTCAAGCTGGCGATCCGCAGCGGGCCCCAACCGCCCTGGGAGCGCAGGGTGTAGTACCCAGCCTCCTCGGGCAGGTTCGAGTACCAGACGATCATGTGCTGGCAGTACAGGACGTAGGCCCAGAACAACGACAGGCCGAGCGTGATCTTGCCCAGGTCGTCCAAGTGGTCCTCGGTCACCAAGCCCTGGAACGCCCCCTGGCGCCGCAGCGCGACCACCAGCACGAGCACGACCGCCATGCCCCCCAAGCCCAGGCCGGCCAACGTGACCAGCGCGTAGATCGTGCTGAACCAGTGCGGTTCCAGGGATTGGATCCAATCGACGCTGGCGAAGGAGAACGTCACCGCGAAGGCCGGCAGGAAAGCGCAGGCGGCCAAGTAACGCCGCCGCGCGTGGCGCGGATCGCCGTCCCGGTCCTGCTCCCGGGAGGGCCTCACCAGGCGGCGTGCCAGCACGATCCAGACCACGAAGTACAGCCCCATGCGCCCCGCGAAGAAGGGCACGTTCAGCCAGGGACGTTTGTGCAAGAGCAGGGCGTCCGACTCGACCGCGCCCGTGTGGGACCACTCGTAGAGCGCGTGGCTGCCCAACACGAGCAGGAGTCCCAGACCCAGGGCGAAGGGCAGGGGAGCGATCATGGCCTCCGGAACGCGCCGCAACGGAGCGGCCCAGCGCGCGCGGGCCAGGGCCAGGATCGCCAGGAAGAAGGCCCCCGCCAAGCTCCACGTGGTGAGGTGGTAGAAGCCCATCAGGTACCCCCCCCACGCCCGTGTCGGCGCGACGAAGAGCCCCACGACGAAGAGCGCGGCACCCAGGACCGCGAACGCGCCCAGGGTTCGGTCGAGCCGCCTGGGGACCTGGAAGGATCGACTCCAGAGGTTCATCGCGCGACCTCCTGCAGTCGGCGCAGGTGCAGCACCACTCGCCAGCGATCCTCGGGCAGCAGCTCGGCGGCGGAGGGCGCCATGTTGCCCTGCCCGTGGGTGAGCACGTGGTACAGGGCCCCGTCGGGCAGCGCGAGGGCGCGCGCCCCGAGCAAGGACGGCGGAGGCGGCATGCCGCGCGCGACCGCCGCCCCGTCCCCGGCGCCGTCCGGCCCGTGGCACACGGCGCAGAAGATGCGGTAGCGCTGGGCTCCACGCCGCGCGGCCCCGTCGTCGTCCCGCGCGAAGGGGTTCGTGAGTTCGGATCCGGCGCGCTCGGCCTCCTCGGGGCCCGGGCCGTAGCCGAACGGTTCGGCCCCGCGCGGCACGACGCCCGCGACCAACGGCTGGAGCACCCGGCCCCCGGGAAGCTCGCCGCTCGGCGCGAACGACTCGAACGCGCGGCTGGACGCCATCTCGGTGAACAGCGCGAAGTTCCGTCGAGTCGGATCGGGTCGCAGCGCTCGCCCGAGGAGCAACAGCGCGAGCAGGGCGATCCCGCCTGCGCACAGGATTCCACGCAGATCTCTCACGAGAGGTCCTCCCGCGGGACATCGAGCGTCTCGAGCGCCCCGCACGTCGACCAGATCCTCTGCACGGCCCCTTCGCGCACCGACCCGTCGGGGATCCGCAGAACCAGGGCGTACCGATCGTCGCTGGTGCGCGCGAGGAGCTCGACACGCCGCCGTCCGGGGCGCAGTCGATTGCGGACGATCAGCCCAGCGATGGTTACGAGCCCAGCGCCGAGGATGGTCATCTCGAACGCCATGGGCACGAAGGCCGGGAAGGAATTGAACGGCATCCCGCCCACGTCGAGGGGCCAGCTCAGCGCCGAGGCCCAGTACTGGAAGCCCAGACCGGCGGCGAGACCCAGGGCGCCGCCCGCGAAGCAGACCACCGGGAGCCGCGAACGCCGCAGGCCCAGGCGGTCGTCCAGGCCGTGGATCGGGTGCGGACTCCAGACGTCGTCCACGACCAGGCCCTCGGCCCGCGCGTCCTCGAGCGCCGCCAGCAAGTCGTGCTCGCTGGCGAAGAACCCCACGTGCGACGAAGCGCTCATGCGACCCTCCGTTTCCTGGCCGCCGGAGCGGCGTCCGGCTCCAGCACGGACTTGACCTCGTACATCGAGATCATCGGCACGAACCGGCAGAACAACAGGAACAGGGTGAAGAACAGCCCGAAGCTCCCGGCGAACGTCGCCGCCTCGATGAGCGTCGGCACGTAGCCGGACCAGCTCGAGGGCAGGAAGTCCCGGTGCAACGAGGTGACGATGATGACGAAACGCTCGAACCACATGCCCACGTTGACGACGATCGCAATCCCGAAGATCGCCGCCAGGGAGCCGCGCACGCGGCGGATCCACAGGAGCTGCGGCGCGACGACGTTGCAGGTGAACATGATCCAGTAGGCCCAAGCGAAGGGCCCCGCCATGCGGTTGGCGAAGACGAAGCGTTCGTACTCGCTACCCGAGTACCAAGCCACGAAGAGCTCGGTGAGGTAGGCCAGGCCCACGATGCTGCCGGTGAAGACCAACACCTTGCACATGGCGTGGATGTGCCGCATGGTGATGTAGTCCTCGAAGTGCATCACCTTGCGGGCGATGATCATCAAGGTCAGCACCATGGCGAAGCCCGAGAACACCGCCCCGATCACGAAGTAGGGCGGGAAGACCGTCGCGTGCCAGCCCGGGACCATCGAGGTGGCGAAGTCGGTCGACACCACGCTGTGCACCGAGACGACGAGCGGCGTCGCCAGGGCGGCGAGCAGGGCGCAGGCCGTCTCGTAGCGCGACCACCCCCGGGCCGTACCGCGCCAGCCCAGGCTGAACCAGCCGAAGATCCGTCGCCGCAGCCCGCTGGCCCGGTCGCGGATCGTCGCCAGGTCGGGCAGCAGGCCCACGTACCAGAACAGGAGCGAGATCGTGAAGTAGGTGCTGATCGCGAACACGTCCCAGAGCAACGCCGAGCGGAAGTTCACCCACAGAGGTCCGCGCGGGTTCGGGTACGGGAAGACCCAGAAGGCGAGCCAGGGGCGGCCCATGTGGATCAGCGGGAAGATGGCGGCGCAGATCACCGCGAAGATCGTCATGGCCTCCGCCGAGCGGTTGATCGACGTGCGCCACTTCTGGCGGAACAGCAGCAACACGGCCGAGATGAGCGTGCCCGCGTGGCCGATTCCGACCCAGAAGACGAAGTTCGTGATGTCGAATCCCCAGCCGACGGTGCGGTTGAGGCCCCAGGTTCCGATGCCGACCTTCGTCTGGTAGGCGACCGCCAGCACGCCGACGAGCAGCAGGGCGGCGGAGACCGAGAAGGCCCCCCACCACAGCGCCCCCGCGCGCCGCTCGAGGGGCGCGCAGACGTCGCGGGTCACGTCCCCCAACGATTTGTGACCGCCGATCAGGGCCGGCGCCTCGAGCTCAACCTTCATGGTCGGCCTCCGTGGCGCGCGGCGGGAGCCCTTCGCGGCGCACCCGCGCCAGGTACCCGACCGCCGGACGCACGTTCAGTTCCTCGAGCACGGTGTAGGCCAGCGTCCCGGCGCCCTGGCGCGCCACGGCGCTCTCGGGATCCGAGCGGTCCCCGAAGGTGATCGCCCGCGTCGGGCAGGACTGCTGGCACGCGGTCTGGATCTCGCCGTCGCGCAGCACCCGCCCCTCGCGCAGCGCGGCCGCACGCGCCGCCTGGATGCGCTGTGCGCACATCGAGCACTTCTCCATGACGCCGCGACTGCGGACCGTGACGTCGGGGTTGAGGCCGTGATCGCGCAGCTCGTCCTCGCGCGGGTAGTCGAACCAGTTGAAGCGCCGCACCTTGTAGGGGCAGGCGTTGGCGCAGTAGCGCGTCCCCACGCAGCGGTTGTAGACCTGTTGGTTGAGACCGTCCGCGGAGTGCACCGTGGCCAGCACCGGACAGACCGACTCGCAGGGCGCCGACCCGCAGTGCTGGCAGAGCATGGGCTGGTGCTCGACGCGCAGCGCGCCTTCCCCTTCGTCGAGGTAGCGGTCGACGCGCAGCCAGTGCATCTCGCGGTGGCGGCGCACCTCGTCCCGGCCGACGACCGGCACGTTGTTCTCGATCTGGCAGGCCACCATGCAGGCCGAGCAGCCCGTGCAACGGGTGAGGTCGATCACCAGACCCCACCTGGGCCCGTCGTTTGCGTGGTCGTCCGGCCACAGGTCGTGGACGGGTCCCTCGAAACGCTCCACGGCCCGCGCGGGGTCCGCCATCCACGCGGCCCAGGTCGTGCGCTGCGCGACGCGGCGGGCCGCGGCGCCCTTCGGGGCGAGGTGCTCGGGCAGGTTCTGGCTGTGATGGTCCTGGGTCGCGGCCAGGTCGACGCGTCGCCCGAGCGGCTGCACGCGGACCGGCGCTCCGTCGTAGGCCAGCGCGCCGTCGCGGAAGGCGAGCAAGGGCGCCGCGTTGCGACCCACGGTGTCGCCGACGGTCACCGTCGGGCGCGCGCCGATCCAGTCCGGCCCGATCCCCGCGAAACGGTCCGTGCCCAGCCGACCGTAGCCCAGGGCCACGCAAGCCACGGCCTCGTGTTGTCCGATCTGGATGTGCACGGGCAACTCGACGGCGCTCCCGGCCTCGACCTCGAGCCGCACGACGTCCCCCTCTCCCAGTGCCAACGCACGGGCGCGTCCTGGAGCGAGGCAGACGTAGTTGTCCCAGGTGATCTTCGTGACCGGGTCGGGCAGCTCCTGCAACCAGGGGTTGTGCGCGCCGGATCCGTCCAGGAGACCGACCTTCGGATAGAGGACCAGGGAGAGATCCGGCGGCGACGGCTGGGCGGCAGGCGCCTCGAGCACGTCCCATCGGAAGGTCCCGCGCGCAGCCGTGCCCACTGGAAGCTCGATCACGCCGTCGTGCAGGGCGCGCTCGAAGAAGGTGTCGAATGGCCCCGCGTTCTCCGATCGTGGATGGATCGCGAGCTTCCAGTGCTCGCGGAGCAACTCGCGGTCTTCGCGCCCATCCCCCATCCACCGCGCGAGCACCTCCCGCAGGGTGCGCCCACCCCGCAGGAGCGGCACCGTCGGTTGGGTGAGCGAGAGGATCCCGAGCGCCGACTCCGCATCGTCCCAGCTCTCGAGGAAGTGCGCGCGGGGCAGGTGCAGGTCGGCATGCCGCGAGGTCTCGTCCGGGTGATCGGTCAGCGCCACGGTGAAGCGCGCGGTGCCGAGCGCGGCCCCACCCGCCGCGGCGAGCGGCGTGTCGTAGGCGGGATTCGCTCCAGCGACGACCAACAGGTCCACCCGGCCCGTTTCCAGCTCGGCGACCAGGCCCTCGAGGGCGCGGTCGTCACCGCGTCGCTGCAGGGAGGGTCGCGTCAAGTCGAGGGTCGCGCCGTAGGCATCGATCCACTCGTTCGCGGCGCAGCCCAGCATCTGCTCGCCGAGGTCGTTCGAGCCCACCAGGACCACGCAGCGCCCGGCGTGGGCGAGGAGCTCGTCCGCCAGGCGCTCGAGGTCCGCCCGCAGCGGGCTACCCTCGAGCGCGCCCCGGATCGCGCTCGGCTTGCCGCGACGCGCCGCCAGGGCCTCGACGAGCCCCGCAAGGGCCGCACCGCGTTCCCCGGGAGCCAGGACGATGCGTTCGTCGGCGCGGCAACCGCTCAGCGACAGGCGCGCCTCGAGCTGCACGTGCCGCGCCAGCCGCGGGGGATCCGCCCCCAGGTCGCGCGCGAGGGCCTGGGCCGCGGCGTGCTCGACGGGCGCACGCCCCGTCCCAAGGAAGTCCTCGTCGAAGGAGACCACGAGGTCGGCGCGTTCGAGTCGCAGGCGGGGCAGGACCCGCGCGCCGCGCGTGCGTTCGTGGGCTTCGAGCAGGGCCGACGAGGAGAGCGGGTCGTACTCGACGTGGCGCGCGTCGGGCAGGCTGGCGCACAAGCGCTCGATCAGGGCGCGCGTGCTGGGGCTCGTGACCGTGCGGGTCAGGATCCGGACGCGGCCTCCCTCGCGGCGCACGCGTTCGAGCTCCTCGCGCATGCGACGGTCGGCGGCGTGCCAGGTGAGCTCGCGCCCGTCGAGGCGCGGGACCCCGCTCCGGCGCCCGTCGTACAGCCCGAGCACGGCCGCTTGCCCTGCGGCGCACAGCCCGCCCCGCGAGAGGGGGTGATCGGGGTTGCCCTCGAGCTTGATGGGACGGCCGTCCCGGCAGCGGGCCAGGATCCCGCAGCCCGCCGTACAGGCGGCGCAGGTCGTCGCCACCCAGTACGCCGCACCCGCGTCACGGCCCTCCTCGGCCACGAGCTTGGGGATCGCGCGCTGTAGCGGCGCGCGCGAGCAGCCCGCGAACAGCGCCGCGCTGATGCCGAAGCCGGTGTAGCGCAGGAACGCGCGCCGCGTCGGCTCGTTGCGCTCCCCGGGGAGCAGTACGCCATCGTCCGGCCCCGGATGCGGCATGTCGTCCGTGATTCGCTGCGCTTCGTTCATGGCATCACAGGTGGCAGGTGACGCAGTCGGTCGAGGCGTGGGAGCGCCAACGGTTCGGTCCCGCGGCATCCGGCGTGCTGCTGCGATGGCAGGTCACGCAGGTGCCCATCGAGAAGCTCGAGTGCTGGCGCACGCGCTCCATGCTCTGCACCGGGCCGTGGCAGGTCTGGCAGCTCACGCCGCGCGCGACGTGCACGCTGTGGTCGAAGAAGACGAAGTCCGCCATGCCGTGCACGCGCACCCACTCGATGGATCGGGGCTCGCTGTCCGGCAGCGGGAGCAACTCGTCGTCCAGCGCCAGGGCAGCGTAGAGCTTGGCCAGCTCGCTCGAGATCACGCGGCGCGGCTCGCGCTCCTCGGCTTGCGCGCGTTCGCGCTCGGTGACGACCTCGCCCCAGCCCGCGGTCACGTGTTGGTGACACTTCATGCACACCGACAGTGCCGGGATGCCCGCGTGCCGGCTGCGCTCGGCCCCCGAGTGGCAGAAGAAGCAGTCCATGCCCAGGTCGCCGGCGTGCACCCGGTGCGAGAAAGCGAGCGGTTGGACGGGCGCATGGCCCTCGTCGTTACCGGGCAGGCGGGGGCTCCAATCCCACAGCAGGCCGATCGCGCCCAGCACGAAGCTCGCCGTTCCGAAGACCCAGGGGAGCGGTCTCATGGCAGCACCTCAGCAGGGCACCTCGCAGCCCTTGCGTGTGTAGAACCACCAGTTGACCCCGGTGGCCAAGACGTAGAAGCCGATCGCTCCCAGGAAGAACGCGCTCGCCGAGCCGGTGCGCGCGATGGACGCGCCGACCAACATCGAGACCAGGAACGGTCCGTAGGCCGCGACCGCCGCGGTCCAGCCCAGGACCCCCGCTCCCTGGCGCGGGGAATGCGCAAAGATCAATGGGTACTGGCGGAAGGTGGCCGCGTTCCCGACGCCGGTGAAGAAGAAGATCGCCAGCATGAAGGCGACGAAGAGCGGGAACGCGTCGAGCGAGGTCGGGGTGAGGCAGCCCGTGAACAGCATCCCCGCGCAGAGCGCGATCAGAGCCAGGCCCGTCACGTGGGTCAGGATCGCGCCGCCCGTGCGGTCGGCGACGAAGCCGAAGACCACCCTGCTGAGCGATCCGATCAGGGGCCCGTAGAACGCGAAGCGCAGCGGATCGGGCGCGCCCTCGAAGTCGCCATAGACCGTCTTGATGAGCAGCGGGAAGGCCGCCGCGAACCCCGAGAACGACCCGAAGGTCATCACGTAGGTCAGCGTGCAGTACCAGGTGTGCTTGTTCCGGAAGATGTCGAGCTGCTCGCGGAACGACGCTTGGACGGGCACTCGACGCAGCCAGACCAGGCACAGGATCCCCAGCACCACGAGCAGCGGCACGTAGATCCAGAAAGCGTTCTGGAGCCAGATGGGACGATCTTCTCCCCCGCGGCTCAGGGTCTGACCCGCGCCGCCGAGGGCGCCGAAGGCCGCGAAGCCGATGATCCAGGGCGTGACGAACTGGGCCACCGAGACCCCGAAGTTCCCGATGCCGGCCTGGATCCCGAGCGCGGTCCCCTGCAAGCGCTTGGGGAAGAACAGGCTCGTGCTCGGCATGTACGAGGAGAAGTCCCCGCCGCCCATGCCGGCCAGAAGTGCCAGCAGGAGGAACATCCAGAACGGCGTCGCCGGGTTCATGACCGCCAAGGCGAGCCCCACGCAGGGGATCAGCTTCAGCAGGGTCGAGACCCCGATCACCGCGCGGGTCCCGAAGATCGGGATCAGGAACGTGTGCAGGACGCGCAGGCTCCCCCCCGCCAGCCCCGGCATGGCCGCCAGCCAGAAGAGCTGCATCGTGTCGAACCGGAAGCCGATCTGCGGTAGGCGGACGACGACCGCCGACATCGTGAACCAGGTCGCGAAGGAGAGCACGAGGCTGAGCGTGGTGAGCACCAGCGTGCGCCAGGCGATCCGGCTGCCGGTGGAGGCCCAGAACGCCGCGTCCTCGGGTCTCCAGACCTCCAGGGCACCCCGGGGTGCGAGCGTGGGCGTGCTCATCGCGACCTCCTCACGGCTTCGCTGAGGGCCGGAATGCGCGGGAGATCGAGCGGGGCCGCTTCGTCCGCGAAGCCGTGCTCGGGCTCGCGCAGCCAGATCCAGCAGGCCAGGACGCTCACCGCCGCGCCCGCGGCCAGCGCCAGGAAGAAGGTGCGATCGTCGACCAGCGTGTACAGGACCAGGTAGACCACCGCGCCCACGTTGCCGTAGGCGCCGGCCATGCCCGCGATCTGGCCCGTCATGCGCTTGTTGATCATCGGGATGATGGCGAAGGTCGCGCCCTCGGCCCCTTGCACGAAGATCGAGCACACGATCGTCAGCAGGATCGCCGTCCACAGCGGCCAGTGACCGGTGATGAAGGCCATCCCCAGGAAGCCGGCGCAGATCCCGACCATGTAGAGGATCATGGTCGCCTTGCGATTGCGCATGACGTCGCTCAGCAGTCCACCCAGGGGTCTCGCCACGAGGTTCACGAACGCGAACGAGGAGGCCACCAGTCCCGCCTGGGTCGGCGTGATGGTGAACGTCGACTCGAAGAAGGCCGGCAACATCGACACGACGGCCAGCTCCGCGCCGAAGTTCGCGAAGTAGGTGGTGTTGAGGGCCGCGACGCTCGGGAAGTGGACCTGCAAGTCCGGCGGCACACCGCGGCGCAGATGGGGCAGGTTGACCTGCAGGCTCTTGAGCACGTGCGCGAGGAAGACGAGCCCGAGCGCTCCGTAGACGCCCCACAGCAGCCCTTGCGAGAGGACCCGTTCCTCGCCGGCCTGGCCCAGGGGCACTCCCGCCGCGCGCCAGGCGAGGAAGCCCATGGCGCCGACCAAGGGGAAGGACCACAGCAGGTATTGCCCCAGGTCCCAGCGGCTGCTCACGAGCAACGGCTGGGTTCTCTTCATCCCGACGAACTTCTGCCCGTCAGGCATGTCGCGGACGAGGAACAAGTAGGCGACGCCGTAACCCAGGGAGACCAAACCGTTGACCCCCAGGGCGTAGCGCCATCCGTTCTCGCCGCCGCCGAAGACCTCGAGGGCGATCCAGGGCAAGGTCATCGCGGCCCACGCCGAGCCGAAGTTGCCCCAACCTGCGTAGAAACCCTCGGCGCGACCGATGGTGCGCGGCGGGAACCACTGCGCGACCATGCGGATGCCGATCACGAAGCTTGCGCCGACGGTACTCAGGAGCAGGCGCGCGACGAGGAGCTGCGTGAAGGTGTTGCCGAGGGCGAAGGCGAAGGTCGGGAAGGCCGTGACGATCAGCAGCCCGGAGAAACAGCGCCGTGGTCCGAAGCGGTCGATCAACGCCCCGATGACGATCCGCGCGGGGATCGTCAGGGCCACGTTGACGATCGCGAGTAGCTTGAGGTGCTCGGGCGTCAGCCAGCCGTCCGGCCCCCCCTCGGCCCGCAACATGGTCGTCGCGAGGGGCGCCATGTTGAACCAGACGTAGAAGGAGATGAAGAACGCGATCCATGTGAAGTGCAGGACCCGGATGCGTTCCTGGGTGAAGTCCACCAGCTCGGGAATCGATTTCGTCTGCACGGCGGGCTCCAAGATGGGCGTTCAGCGCGACGACGGATCCCCGGAGGGACGGGGAGCGTTCCAGAGCACGACCTGCGTCTTGCGCAGGAGGTACTGGTTGGGAACCACCAACACGTGCACCAGGCGCGTGAAGGGGAAGAAGCCGATCAGCACGAAGGCATTCACCACGTGCAGCTTCACCGGCACCGGTAGGGATGCCACCAGGTCGACCTGGGGCGAGAGGCGCACCAACGACCACAACCAGGGGGTCAACGAGGTGGCGAACCACGAGCTGCCCCAGCCGATCCCGACCGCGATCCAGAGGCCGCTCAGCACCTGGATCAGGAGCAGAAGGTAGACCACCCAGTCCGAGAGGACCGTGACTCGGCGCACCTTGGGCTGCAACCAGCGGCGGAGCATCAGGTTGACCAACCCCACGAGGGTCAGGAGCGCGAAACCGAGCCCGGTGACCTCGAGCAAGAGCAGCCTCAGCGGCGCCGCGTTCCAACCCAGGATCGCCCGCGGCATGAGGAAGCCGACGACGTGCCCGGCGAGGACGACGAGGATCCCGTAGTGGAAGGGGACCGAGCCCCAGAAGTGGTGCTTGTTCTCGAGGAACTGCGAGGACAGGCTCGAGTACGAGAAGGCCTGCGCGCGGTAGCGTCGGATCGTGACGAGGAAGAACGTCACCAGCGACACGTACGGCAGGGCGCCGAAGAGCAGGTAGTCGTTCAGCATCGCCGCGCTCCCTCCGCCGCCGACGGTGCAGGCGGGTGGTTGGTGTCCAGGAAGCTGCGCAGGCCCACGAGGACCGCGCGGTAGGGATCGTGCGGGTCGTCGAACCCCGCCACGATCTTGTCGAGGGCCGGCAACACGGACCCGCGCACGAGGGCGGCGGCCAGGTCCTCTGGCGCACGCCCCAAGATCCCCAGGACGCACCCCAGGTGATCGGGCAACTCGCCGGCCTCGGTCAAGCCGTGCTCGGCCAGGAGCTGGCGCATGCGGACCAGGAAGGCCCCGCGCGAGTAGCTCTCGCCGAAGAGGTGCCAACCGAGCTCGAGCGCCCGGCTCGCGCTGCCGTCGAAGGTACTCGTGTAGCGTTCCTGGAGCGCCTCGTTGCCGACCTGCCCCGCGAAGTCGGCGAGCGGCCGCAGATCGTCGGCGATCGCCGGCAAGCGGCCGGCCAGCGCGCTCAGCGCGGCGCGCACGGCTTCCGCGTCGACGTCCTCCCGGGGATAGCTCAGGACCTCGGCCCACGCGTCGTGCATCACGCTGCGTTCCATGGCTCAGCTCCTGACCGGGGGCGTGCGGAATCCGAAGCCGGCGCCGGCCTTGTGCTCACCCGGGTCCTCGAGCATCTCGAGCGCCATCTCGCGCTGGAAGGGCGGGACGACGAAGCGCTCCTCGAAGGTGCACAGTGACGTCAAGCGATAGATCGCCTCGGCCTGCTCCGGCGAGCTGTCGGCCTCGTTCAGGGCCTGCAGCGCGACCGCCTCGCTGACGTCCCCCACCGTGCGATGGCGACGCCAGACCCGTACGGCGACTTGCTTGCGCAGCGCATACCGCAGCTTGCCGACGTTTCCCGCCGAGAACAGTTGCGCCAGGTACTCGAGCGGAGCTCGGGCGCGGTCGACCTCGGCGAACAGGGCGCTGACGTCGTTGCCGACGAGCTCGCCCTTGGCGGACGACATGACCGGCAGCAAGGGCGGGACGTAGAAGAGCATCGGGAAGGTCCGGTGCTCGATGTGCAGCGGCAGGCCGAGCTTCCACTCCTTGACGAAGCGATACACCGGCGAGCGCCGAGCCGAATCGATCACGCTGTCCGGCACGCCGCAACGCCGGGCCGCGGCGACGATCTCGGGGTCGTGCGGGTCGAGGATCAACTCGCGCGAGGCGTCGACCAACTCGCCATCGGGCCGCAGGGCGCTCGCCTGGATGCGATCCGCGTCGTACAGCACGTTGCCGAGGTAGCGGATGCGCCCCACGCAACTGTGGAAGCAGGCCGGGGCCTCGCCGGTCTCCAGGCGCGGGAAGCACAGGATGCACTTCTCCGACTTGCCCGTGGACCAGTTGTAGTAGGTCTTCTTGTACGGGCAGGCCGAGACGCACGAGCGCCAGGCGCGGCAACGCTCCTGGTTCAGGAGCACGATGCCGTCCTCGCCGCGCTTGTAGAGCGCTCCGGAGGGGCAACTCGCGACGCACGAGGGATTCAGGCAGTGATTGCAGATGCGCGGCAGGTAGAACATCACCAGCCGCTCGATCGAGGCCATCTGCGTGCGCTGCTCGGGCGTCAACGCGTCGAGGTTCGGGTCGTTCTTGGCATAGACCTCCGAACCCCCCAGGTCGTCGTCCCAGTTCGGGCCCGCCTCGACCTCGATGGGCTGCCCGGTGATCATCGACACCGGTCGAGCGACGGGCTGATCGTCCCCTTCCGGCGCGTTGAAGAGCTCCCCGTAGTCGTAGGTCCAGGGCTCGTAGTACTCGTCGAGGCTGGGCTGGGAAGGGTTGTGGAAGATGCTCGGGATGATGCGCTTCTTGCTCGTCGAGCGCAGGCGCAGCTCCTTGCCGTCGGTCTCCCAGCCCCCGCGGTATTCGCCCTGATCTTCCCACTTCGTCGGGTAGCCGGTCCCGGGCTTGGTCTCGACGTTGTTCCACCACATGTACTCGGTGCCCTCGCGGTCGGTCCACACGTTCTTGCAGGCGATGCTGCAGGTGTGGCACCCGATGCACTTGTCCAGGTGGAAGACCATCGCGATCTGGGAGCGTACGTCCATCTTTCGCCTCGTCGCGCGCGTGCCGACTACCAGGAGAGCCGCGGCAGCTTGCGCACCAGGACGTGCGTGTCCCGGTTGCAGCCCGTCGGGCCCCAGTAATTGAAGTGGTAGGTGAACTGCCCGTAGCCGCCGACCATCAGGTTCGGCTTGAGGCGCGTGCGGGTCAGACTGTTGTGGCCACCGGCCCTGCGGTTGCTGCGCAGCGGCGACCTCGGCACCGAGTAGGTGCGCTCGGGCGAGTGGTAGATGACGCAGATCCCGGGCGGGATCCGGCGGCTCACGGCCGCGCGCGTCACGACCACCCCGTGGTCGTTGTGGACCTCGACCCAATCGTTGTCGACGACCCCGATCGCGGCGGCGTCCTTGGGGTTGCACCAGAACGGCTCGCAGCCGCGCGAGAGCGTGGTCATGCGCTGGTTGTCGCCGTAGGTCGAGTGGATGTGCCACTTGCCGTGCGGCGTCAGGTAGTTGAGCTGGATCGTCGCGCCTTCGGCCTTGCTGAACTCGAGGTCGGCGTACTGGGCCGACAGGGGCTTGGGCTTGTAGGTCGGCAGGTGCTCGCCGAACTGCAGGTAGCCCTCGTGATCGAGGTACAGGTGTTGGCGCCCGGTCAACGTGCGCCAGGGCACGCTGCGCTCGATGTTGTAGGTGAACGGCGCGTAGGGCCGACCGTCGTCGCACAGACCCGACCACATCGGGCTGTTGAGCAGGCGCCGCGGCTGGGCCTGGAGGTCGTCGAAGTCGTAGCGCACGCCGCGCGTGCGCTCGGCGAGATCGGCCAGCGGCAGACCGACCTTGGCCTCCATGTTCTTGTAGGAACGCCAGGCCAATTCGCCGTTGGTCACGCTGGCCAGGCGCAGCACGACGTTGGCCGCGTCGACCGCTTCGGAGAGGGAGGGGTAGGTCCTCTCCCCCCAATGCTCGACCGGCGCCGTCGCCAGCAGCTCGTCGTACTGGTCCTGGATCGCGTAGTGGGTGCCGTGGGCGCCGAGGCCCTTCTCCCGCGCCCCGCGGCCATAGGAGCAGAACTGGCGGTAGAGGTTCGGGTAGTCGCGCTCGACGAGCTTGAACGAGGGCATCGTCCGGCCGGGCACGGCCTCGACCTCGCCCGTGCTCCAGTCCTGGATGCGCGGCTGCGCGATCTCGGCGGCGGAGTCGTGCGCCAGGGGCGAGGCGACGATGTCGCGCGTGATCCCCGGCAGGTGCTTGGCTGCGAGCTCCGAGAATCGCTTGGAGACGGCCTTGAAGATGTCCCAGTCGCTCTTCGATTCCCAACAGGGCTTCACCGCCGGCGTGAGCGGGTGGATGAAGCTGTGCATGTCGGTCGAGTTCAGGTCCGCCTTCTCGTACCAGGTCGCCGCCGGGAGGACGATGTCCGAGTAGAGGGCCGACGTGTCCATGCGGAAGTTGAGGTCGACCACCAGGTCGAGCTTGCCGCTGGGCGCCTTCGCCAACCACTCGACCTCGCGCACCGCATCCCGGGCGACGTCCTGGGACACGTTGTTGTGGTGCGTTCCGAGATAGTGGTCGAGGAAGTACTCGTGCCCCTTGGCCGAGCTCATCAGCGCGTTGCCGCGCCAGATGAACCACAACCGCGGCCAGGAGGTCTCCGCGTCGGGGCGCTCGATCGAGAAGCGCAGGTCGCGTTCCTTCAAGCGCCGGACGACGTCGGCGACGATGCCCTCTTCACCGCGTGCCCCGCTGGCCTCGGCCTTGCGGACCGTCTCGAGCGGGTTCTCGTCGAACTGCGGATAGAACGGGAGCCATCCGTTTCGCACCGCGCGCACGTTGACGTCGATCGTGTGGCCGTCCGCCAGGCTGTTCGCCGGCTGCTCGCGCGGCACGCCGTGGTAGTCCCGGAAGCTCCTCTCGTAGCGATACTGATCGCTGTGCACGTAGTGCCAACTGGGCGCGTTCTGCAGGCGCACCGCGCCGACCCAGTCGCGGGCGAAGGCCACGCTCGACCAGGACTCCATGGGCGCGAGCTTCTCCTGTCCGACGTAGTGCGCGAGCCCCCCGCCGTTCTTGCCCACGCATCCGGTCAACGCCAGGGCGTGGATCGCCGCGCGGTACATCAGGTTGGCGTGGTACCAGTGGTTGATCCCCGCGCCGATGATGACGGTGCACTTGCCCCCGGTGTGCTCGGCGGTCGAGATCCACTCGCGAGCGAAACGCAGCAGGGTGGCGCGGTCGATCCCCGTGTAGCGTTCGGACCAGGCGGGGGTGTAGGGCGCTTCGTCGTCGTAGTCCCGCGGGTACTCGCCGGGCAGGCCGCGGCCGACGCCGTACTGGGCCATCAGGAGGTCGTAGACGGTCGCGACCAGCACCTCGCCCTCGCGCGTCCGGATGCGGCGCACTGGAACGCCGCGCAGCAGCTCGCGTCCCTCACCGAAGTCGTCGAAGCGGACCTGGACGATCTCGTCGTGCTGCCCGAGGAAGGTGAGCTCGGCGTCGATCGGCGACCCGTCGAGTCCGTCCTCCGGCAACAGGTTCCACTTCCCCTGCTCGCTCCCCCAGCGGTGGCCGACGCTGCCCTTGGGCATCTTCGGGCGGCCCTCGCCGCGATCCCACTGGAGGAACTTCCACTCCCCGTTCTCCTCCTGGGCGTAGCGCTCGAGCCGACCGGCGCGCAGCATCTGACCCGGCCGGAGCCCGCCATCGCCCGCGACCAGCTCGACCAGGAACGGGCTGTCCGTGTAAGCGCGCGTGTAGTCGAGGAAGCTGGCGATCCCGCGCTCGTGGTGCGCCTCCTGCAGGATCACGTGGCACACGGCCATCCACCAGGCGCCGTCCTGACCGGCGTTGATCGGCAGCCACTCGTCCGCGTACTTCGACACCTGGCTGAAGTCCGGCGAGAAGACGAACATCTTCGAGCCGTTGTGGCGCGCCTCGGCCGCGAAGTGCACGTCCGGCGTGCGGGTCATGTTGAGGTTGGCCCCCATGACCGCCAGCAGCTTCGCGTTGTACCAGTCGGCCGATTCGTTGACGTCGGTCTGCTCGCCCCAGGTCTCGGGGGAGGCGTTGGGCAGATCGCAGTACCAGTCGTAGAAGGAGAGGTTCACGCCTCCCATGAGCTGCAGCATGCGCGCCCCCGCCGCGTAGCTCAGCATCGACATGGCCGGGATCGGCGAGAAGCCGGCGATTCGATCCGGACCGTGTTCGCGGATCGTGTGCACCGCGGCCGCGGCGATGATCTCGAGCGCCGTGTCCCAGCTCGTCCGCCGCAGGCCGCCCTTGCCCCGCGCACGTTGGAAACGGGCCCGCTTCTCCGGATCGGCCATCAGCGCGCGCCAGGCCTCGACCGGGTCCTCGTGCTCGCGCCGAGCCTGCTTCCACAGGTCGAGCAACGCGCCGCGGATGTAGGGGTACTTCACCCGCAGCGGGCTGTAGAGGTACCAAGAGTAGGAGATCCCGCGCTGGCAGCCCCGCGGCTCATAGGGCGGGATCCCGGCCTCGAGACGCGGGTAGTCCAGCGCCTGCATCTCCCAGGTCACGATCCCGTCCTTGACGTGCACGTTCCACGAGCAACTCCCCGTGCAGTTCACACCGTGCGTGCTGCGCACCACGCGGTCGTGCTGCCAGCGGTTGCGGTAGAACTCCTCCCACTTACGGGTGCGGGGCTCGACCGAGTCCTGGATGAAGGGGTTCTTGCCGTTCTGCATGGTGGGCACGTCCCGGACGGGTGGAGCGGACTCAGGGGCGGGCGGCGGCCAACAACGAACGCCTCACGCCGCGGAAGCGCCTGCGCCAGGCGAGGTCCATCAAGACCAGGACGAGGGCCGACACGGCGATTCCACCGAGCACGAAGGCGAGCTTGCGCGAGGGTGCGCGCTCCTGCCCCGTGCGCGCGACGTCCTCGAGGTAGGCGACCAGCCCGAGGAGTTCCTCCTCCTGCAGGCCCCGGTCCCGATAGAGGGGCGACATGACCGGCGAGGGCGGGGCCGCCATCCAGGCGCTCAGCGCCTTGCGGCCCTCGAGCCGCGCGTAGGCCGCGGTCAGATCCGGTCCGAGCGTTCCGCCGCCCAGCAGACCGAGGTCGATGGTCGTGTGGCAGGAGGCGCAGGCGGGGCCACCCGCCGCGAGCCGCTCGCGCCCGAGGAACAGCTCGCGGCCACGCGCGACGTCGACGGCGGTCAGCGCGCGCTCCGAGATGCGCACCCCCGCGAAGCGCGAGCGCTCGAGGGCCTGCTCGAACTCGATCAGGTCCACGAGGGCCGTGGCGAGCTTCGCGTCGATCCCCGGGATCTTGGGCATCAACACGCCGCGCGCCTCCTCGAGGATGCGCAGCGCGTAGGGATCTCCGGCGTCCACGAGCGCCTTGGGGTCGCGGATGAAGCGCGCGAGCCATTCGCGCTCGGCGCGTTCGGTGACGCCGGCCAGGTCTGGTCCCATCAACGCGCCGCCGCCGATCGTGTGGCAGCTCGCGCAGTTGGTGGCGAAGAAACGCAGGGTCTCCTCGGAGGGCGGGTCCTGGGCGGCCGCGTTCCCGGCGAAGGCGGCGAACACGAGGCCAGCGACGAGATGGGGGATCGAGGGTCGGCGCACCGGGGCTCCTGGGCTGGTTCGCCCCCCCAGGAACAACCTCCGTGCCGCCTCGCGCCGAGCGCCGGGCGCGCCCCGATCCGCCTTCCCGCCCGCGTGGAGGGCGCTGCGCGTTGCGCGGGCTCCCCTGGACCGCATAGCGCGGTATGCACCGCGCCGCGCGCGCTATGCAGGCCCGCGCGCCCCGATCAACCGGAGAAGGAGCCGCGCTTGATGCCATGCTGGCGCATGATGCGCTGCAAGGCGGCGCGGGTCAGGCCGCAGCGCTCGGCCGCTTGGGAGACGTTGCCGCCACACAGTTCCAGGGCGCGCTCGACGAACTCCCGCTGGAACCGATCGATGGCGCGCTGCTTGGACTCGGCGTAATCGAGCGGCTCGTCGACGGGCACATCCCAGGCGCCGCTCCCCAGCCCCAGGTGGTGGACTCCGATCTCCTCCCCGGCGCAGACCACGACCGCGCGTTGGAGCGTGTTGGACAGCTCGCGCACGTTCCCCGGCCAGGGATGGCGGCCGAGGGCGAGCAAGGCCGCCTCGGAGAGCCGCGGGATCGGCGCGGCCTCACCGAGGCAGGTGCGCGCGGCCTCGGCCAGGAAGTGCAGCGCCAGGGGCTCGACGTCGAGCGGGCGCTCGCGCAGCGGCGGGATCGGGATCCGCAGCACGCCCAAACGATAGAAGAGGTCCTCGCGGAACTCGCCCCGGCGGATGAGCGCCGCGAGGTCGCGGTTGGTGGCGGCGACCAGGCGGAAGTCCACGTCGACGTCCTGGCCGTGCCCCAACGGCCGCACCTTCTTCTCCTGCAGCACGCGTAGCAGCTTGCCCTGGAAGGGCGCCGACATCGAGGAGACCTCGTCCAGGAACACGGTGCCGCCGCGCGCCTGCACGAAGAGGCCCTCGCGCTCGCGGTCGGCGCCGGTGAATGCACCCCGGCGGTGACCGAAGAGCTCGGACTCGAGCAGCGTGTCGGGGAGGGCCGCGGCGTTGACCGCCAGGAAGGGCCGCGCGCGCACTTGGCTCGCGGCGTGGATCGCGCGGGCCACGAGCTCCTTGCCCGTGCCGCTCTCTCCTTCGATCAACACAGGCACGGGTGTCGGCGCCGCGCGACGGACGAGCTCGAGCACGCGCAGCATGGCCGGATCGCGCGCCACGAGCGGCGGTCCGTCCGAGGGGGTGCTCTCGAGGCTGCGGCGGCGCGCCAGGAGTTGGCGCCCCACCCGACCGACGAGCCGCAGCACCTCGTCGTTGTCGAACGGTTTGGTGACGAAGTGCGCCGCGCCGCCCTGCAGGCAGGCCACCGCGACCTGGATCGTGCCGTAGCCGGTGAACACCAGCACCTCGACGCCGGGCCAACGCGCCTTGACCTCGGCCAGGAGCTCGGCGCCCGAGCAACGCGGCATCGTCAGGTCGGTCAGGACCAGGTCGCAGGGATCCCGTGCGAGCAGCTCCAACGCCTCGAGCCCGTCGGCCGCGACGCGCACCTCGGCGCCCGTCGAGCCCAGGAGCTTGCGCAGGCCCTGGCGGATGTCGGGCTCGTCGTCGACGACGAGCACGCGCAGCCCCGCGAGCGAGCCCGAGCTCAAGCGCGGCTCCCTCCCACCACGGGCGCCCGGCGCAGGCGCACGCGGAAGACGGTCCTGCCGGGCCGCGACTCGACCAGGTCGAGCGCCCCCCCATGCATCTCGGCGATGCGGCGCGAGGTCGAGAGGCCCAAACCCGTGCCCTCGCCGCGGGGCTTGGTGGTGTAGAAGGGACGGAAGATCGACTCGCGGGCCTCGGGCGGTACCCCCGGGCCGTCGTCCTCGACCTCGACCGCGACCGCATCGCCCTGGGCCTGGGTGCGCACGCGCACGCGCCCGCCGGGAGCCAGCACCTGGATCGCGTTCACGATCAGATTGACGAAGATCTGGCGCAACTGGACCTCGTCCCCGGTGACCTCGATCCCACCCGGCCCGCGCTCCACCTCGAGCTCGACCTGGGCCCGGCTGCGCAGGGGCCGCAGGAAGGCCGCGACGTCGTCGAGCAGGGCATCCAGCTCCACCGGCGCGATCTCGGGGCTGGACCCGGTGGCGTAGTCGAGCAGTTCGCGCACGACCTGGCTGCAGGTCACGGCGTTGCGCTCGATGACGTCGACGCTCTCGTGCAGCGGGGAATCGGCGGGCAGTTCGCTGCGCAGCATCTGGTCGTACATGCGGATCGCGGCCAGAGGGTTGTTGAGCTCGTGGGCCATCACGGCGGCGACCTCGCCCAGCACGGCCAGACGCTCCTGGTGGATCTGGCGCTCGTCCTTGTCGATGCGGTCCGAGAGGTCGCGGCAGACGAGCACGCGCCCCGCGCCGCCGCGCGCGTCCCGGGCCAGGCGGGTCGCGTGGACCTCGTACACGCCGCCGCCCAGCTCGAGCAGGCAAGAGCGTGGCTGGGTCCCCGGGTCGAAGAGGCACGCGCCGCAGTGCGCGACGTCGCGGCGTGCGTCGCACACGTGGCGCGAGGTCGCGCCCAGGGGGTCGTTCCCCAGCGTCTCGACCAACGGGCGCGCCGCGGCATTGTGCAGCACGATCCCGCCCCGCGCGTCGAGCACGACCAGGCCGTCGCGCATCGAGGCGATCACCGCGCCCAAGAGGTCGCGCTCGCCGGCCAGCTCGACGCGCCGCGCCTCCAGGTCGGCGGCCGCGGCCTCGAGGCGCGCGGTGCGCTCCTGGACCGCGTCCGCCATGCGATTGAAGGCCCGCGCGAGCTCACCCAGCTCGTCGCTCGACTCGACCGGCGCGCGCGCCGCGAGGTCTCCTCCCTCCAGGCGGCGCGCCGTGGCACTGAGGGCGCGCAGGGGGCGCGCGAGGAAACGCATCGGGAAGAACAGCAGCAGCGAGGCGCCCGCGAGCAGGATCAGGCCCACCGCCAGGAAGCGGCTCTGCAGGCCGCTGACGGCCGCCAGGGCGGCGTCGCTCGGCAGCTCGACCTCGGCCGACCAGCCGTTCGTCGCGATCGGGTAGCTGCGCGCGAATACGCCCGGCCGCGGGAGGCGTTCCCCCGAGCGGTTCGGCGCGCGGGACTCGAGCCGCAGGCCCAGCGTCGCCAGCACGGGGTCGCCGGGAGCGCCACGGGTGAGCCGTTCGGCGCTGCTCGCCGGCACGACCAGGCTCACGCCGCGACGATCGGCGAGCCGCAGTCCCACGGCCTCGACCGTCTCGGGCGCCCCCCCGGCCTCGGACGCGGCGCCGACCTGCGGATCCGCGCCCCGGAGCGCGCCGGCGAGCAAGGCCCCGGTTTCGACCCAGGCCAGCAGCCGGCCGATGCACGCGCCGTCGGATCGGGCCCGCAGCGGTGTCCCGAGCGCGAAGCGCGCGACCGTGCCGGGATCCGCGCTCGGCGTCAGGCCGCCGTACCAAGGGCCGTCGGTGGCGGCGCAGGCCTCGGCCGCGCGGCGGTCCTCCGCGGCGATCGCGCCGTGGGCGAGCAACACGGGGAGTCCGCCCGAGTCCACCACCAGGAGGTCGGCGAAGGCCGGCACGAGCGGCAGCTTGTGGCGCAGGAGGTGGTCGCGGAGCTCGGCCAGGAGGCGCGCGCGGGACTCGTCGTCCGGCGCGCCGCGCGCGAGGGCCTCGACGTGATCGCGGATGAAACCGTCCGAGGCGAAGTCCTGGATGCGCGCCGAGAGCATGCGCAGCTCGCCGTCCAGGGCCGTGGCGTACGTGCGGGACTGGAAGTCCAGGCGCAGGGCGATCTCGCGCTCCAACGCGCCTTCGGCGGAGCTCGAGACGAGGTACCCGCCCACGCCGAAGGCGAGCAGGCACACGCTCACGAACATCATCGCGAGCTTGTGCTGGACCGGGACCCAGTGGAGGGGATCGCGCATCGAGGCCGCGGGCCATGCGCGGCCCGCGGGACCATCGTACGCGCGCCACGGCGGCGGTCCGAAGGGGGCGAGCGGCCGCGCACGGCGCCTACGTCGTCGGCGCGGCCGGGGCGGGCCCGTGTGCGTAGGGCGCGAGCCGGATCAGGACGAGGCGCCGGCGCGCTCGACGGTCTCGACCAAGGCGGCGCGGGTCGTGAAGCGCGCGGCGGGGAACTCGGCGCGCGTCGCCTCGACCGTGGCCTCGTCGCCGCCGACGAAGACCAGCGGCAGGTCGCGCAGGGAGCGCACCTCGCGCGTCACGGCAGCGATGCGTCGGCCGTGGGCGGGCAGTCGATCGAGGCAGATCGCGAGCACCTCGGGGGGCGTGCGCTTGACCTCGTTCCAGACCTTCGCGCCCTCGCCGGTCTCCGAACGCCACTGATGGCGCACGCGATGGCCGGCGTCCCGCAGCACCTGGACGTCGGCCAGGCACTCGACCCGATCCCAATGGATGTAGTAGATGCGCACCATGCTGAGCTTCCTCTGGCCGGGAGGGCCCGAGCATACCGTGCAGGGAGCGATCCGTGTCCGTCGAGCGCGCGGCGCTCGACGCCCCCGGGCCCCGCACGGCTCCCGAACCCGGCGGACCGGCGCTCAGAGTGTGAGAAGAATTCGAGCACTCTCGGTACGGCCGGCTTGCCGGCCGTCCAAAGGGCGTTCTGAGAGGCCGTCTGGATGGTCTGCTCTGGGTCCGTTCCGGGTCTGCTCGATTTTCTCTCGGCCTCTCAGCCGGCGCGCTCCGGCTCGGGGTCCGGCTCCGGTGCGTCCCGCGGGGGGCGCGCGTGGCGTTGCAGCAAGGGCGCCTGGAAGAGCAGGAACACGAACGTGATCGGCATCGTGCCGAAGACCTTGAACGTCACCCAGGTGTCGGTGCTGAAGGAGCGCCAGACGACCTCGTTGAGCGCGGCGAGGAAGAGGAAGAAGAAGGCCCAGCGCAGGGTCAGGATGCGCCAGCCCTCCGCCGACAGCTCGATCGCGGTGCCGAGCAGGGGCTCGAGCAGCGCGCGCTTGAAGGCAAGGCCGCCGAACAGGATCGCGGCGAAGAGCGTGTTGACGATGGTGGGCTTGAGCTTGATGAACAGCTCGTCGCGCAAGAACAGGGTCAGGCCACCGAAGATCAACACGAACACGGCCGTCACCAGGGGCATGATCGGCAGGCGCCGCTCGGTGGCCCACGAGACCGCCAGCGAGACCAGGATCGCCACCATGAACACCGCCGTGGCGGCGTAGATGTTCTCGAGCGACGATCCCGGGACGAGCTTGTCCCAGCGCGCGTTGACCAGGAAGAAGAGCACCAGCGGCCCGACCTCGACGAGCAGGCGCAGGAGCGGGCGGCGGGGACGTTCCGCGGCGGGTTGGTGGGAGGGGTCCATGCGGGTACGCTGCTCCGCCGTCGGTGACCGCCCGCGCGTGGGGGGACCGACCGCAGCCGGCGATCCTACATGAACGTCTACGCGCTCGTCATCCTCGTGGCCCTCTTCGCCGAGCACGCCCTGTCGGTCGTCGCCGACGTGCTCAACCTGCGCCGCCTGCGGCCCGAGCTGCCGCCCGAGTTCGAGGGGGTCTACGACGCCGAGGCCTACCGCCGCTCCCAGGAGTACACCCGCGCCCGCACGCGCTTCGCCCTGATCCCAGGCACCTTCGACCTCGCGCTGCTGCTCGCCTTCTGGGGCCTGGGTGGCTTCGGATGGCTGGACGGCGCCGTGCGCGACCTCGGCTGGGGCGAGCTCGCGAGCGGCCTGCTCTTCATCGGCGCCCTCGTCCTGGGGCGCACGGTCGTGCACCTTCCCTTCCGCATCTGGTCGACCTTCGTGCTCGAGGAGCGCTTCGGCTTCAACCGCACGACCCCCGGGACCTTCGCCCTGGATCTCGCCAAGGGCCTGCTCCTGACGCTCGTGCTCGGCGCGCCGCTGCTAGCCGCCGTCCTGTGGCTGCTCGGCAGCGCGGGGAGCTGGGCCTGGCTCGCCTGCTGGGGCTTCACGGCCCTGTTCGTGGTGCTGGTGCAACTCGTCGCGCCGACCTGGATCCTGCCGCTGTTCAACAAGTTCCAGCCCCTGCCCGAAGGGACCCTGCGCAGCGCGCTGCTCGACTACGCCGAGCGCGTGGGCTTCCCCCTCAGCGACGTCTACGTCGTGGACGGCTCGCGTCGCTCGAGCAAGGCCAACGCGTTCTTCACCGGCTTCGGCAAGAACAAACGCGTGGCCCTGTTCGACACGTTGATCGAGCGCCACTCCGAGGACGAGCTGGTGGCCGTCGTGGCGCACGAGATCGGGCACTTCAAGCGACGCCACATCCTGAAGGGACTCGTGCTCGCCATCGTGCACCTGGGCGTGCTCTTCGGCCTGCTGCAGGTATTCCTGAGCCACGCGGGGCTGTTCGAGGCCTTCGGAACCCGACCCTCGGTCCATGCGGGCCTGGTGTTCTTCGCCCTGCTCTACACGCCCATCGAGCTCGTGCTCTCGGTGGCCCTGAACTTCGTCTCGCGCCGCAACGAGTTCGAGGCCGACGCCTTCAGCGCCGACACGACCCGCGCGCCCGAGACCTTGGTGCAAGCCCTCTCACGCCTCTCGCGCGACAGCCTCTCGAACCTGACACCGCACCCCTTCTTCGTCTGGCTGCACCACTCCCACCCGCCGGTGCTGGAGCGCATCCGCGCCCTGCGCGGAGAAAGCGGGCTGTAGTCGATCAGTTCCAGTGGAAGTTGGCCCAGGGATCGCCGCGGCCGTTCACGGCGTTCACTGCCACGAGCGGCCCGACGAAGTTGCCCTGGAGCGGCACGGACAGCGGGCTCGCGTTGCCGAAGAGCGAGTTCTTGGCCACGAAGGAGCGGGCCCCGAGGACGAGGATGCCGGTCCCGTTGGTGTGATCGCGCACGTCGTTCTCCTCGACGCGCGCACCGTTCTGGACGTAGATGCCGTTCTGGCCATTGGCGGCGACCTGGTTGCCGACCACGAGCCCGCTCCCCAGGAGGATCTCGATGCCGTTCGCCTGGTTGTTGGCGACCTCGCAGTCCTGCACCGTTCCGCGCGCCAGGGAGATTCCTGGCCCCGCGCTCTGCCGTACGACGCAGGCCTGGACCGTGGTCCGATCCCCGGAGATGCCCTTCATCCCGGCCTCGTTGACCACGCACGCGAGCACGAGTGAACCTGCCCCTACGTTCACGCCGTCGTGACCGGCCTGGGTCACGAGGCAGTTTCGGACGATGGATCCGCCGCTGGTCTGGATCCCGACGCCCCCATACGCGTTATCCACGTGCACGTCGGCGACCAGCGCGGATTCGCCGGCGCGGATCCCGAAGGAGCCCGAGGACCAGACGCGGCAGCGCTCGATCTTCGCGCCCCGGCCCACGTGGATCCCGCCCAGCAGCGTGGAGCGCACCTGAAGGTCCCGGAACGCCGTACTGGCGGCGTCCTGCGCGGCCACGGCGAGTCCGTTCCAGAAGTAGATCGTGCCGTTGTGGATCGAGACGTTGACCAGCGCTCCGGAGACCGCGATCGCGTTCTCCCCGACGAAGTTGCCGTGCAGCGCGAACCCCATGAGGTCGACGTGGACGTCGCTGGCGGCGATCACGAGCCCGTGCCGGCCGGGAGCGGCCGTCAGGTTGGCCTCGAGGTAGTAGGAGCCCGGCTGCGTGATGCGGAACTCGGACTCCGCGTCGCCGGGGGTGTTGACCGCGTTGATCGGGACGCGCGGATCGATCGCGGGGCTCGCCTGCGCGGCGCGCGGCGCGACGGAGGACGCGGCCAGGGCCAGCGCGAAGAGGAAGGGTCGAGTGTCCATGGGTCTGGGTTCGGTCGGCGCTCCGGATCCCGGCGCTAGGGGGGGATCCGCCGCGGGGTTTGGGGACGGGGAGAGCGCCCCTGCCAGCGGGCGGGGCCGTCGCCGGGCACATCGCCCGGTCCGCTCCCCTCACCCGCGGGCCGACCCCGGCGTGACGCGGATCCCGGCGAAGCGGCCGCGGGGGAGCTCTCCCGCGCCTTCCCCCGCTTCCGCTCAAGAGCGGACGGCGCGCTTCACGAAGCCTGCGCCGGCGCGTGGTGGCGACGCACTCCCCGGGATCCGGGGCGGTGCGGGCCGGAGGTTCGCGCGCCCTTCCACCCCGCGCGCCACCCTCGCCGACCGTCGATGCCCCGCGTCCCGTCCCGCTCCGCGTTCTCCCCGGTCGCGCTGCTCGCCCGGGCCCTCCCGGCCCGCCGCGCCCTCGCGCCGCCCCCGCGCCGCGCGAGCGCCGGCGAAGCCTGGCCGCGGCCGGCGGGCACGTTCGAGCGCGTGCTGGAGGACCTGGTCGCCGAGCTCGAGTCCGAAGGCGTCAACTACGCTTTCCTCGCCGGGCAACGCGACTTCCCGCGCGTGCCCGAGGCCGGCGCGATCGAGCTGCTGGTCGAGCCCGCCGGAGCCGCGCGCCTCGAGCGCGCCCTCGAGGCGGCCTGCGCCCGGCGTGGCGCGAGCCTCTGGCAACGGGATCGCGCCGGCCACCGGCGGCGCCTCTTCGCCTACGCCTACGAAGGCCCCGAACGCCACGCCTTCCTCGAGGTCGGCGTGCACACCGCGCTGTGCGTCGGCGGCGTGCCGGTGCTCGGCGCGGGGCGCCTGCTCGCCGCGCGCTCGGCGGACTCGCCGCGCTCCTTGCCCAGCGAGTTCGCCGCGCTCGCGGACTTCCTGCTGCCCTTCGCAAAGGGGCGCCTCGAACGGCGGCGCCTGGTGCGCCTGGCCAACGTGCTCGAGGGTCGGCCGCGGCGCTTGCACCAGGTGCTGGGCGAGATCCTCGGGCCGCGCTGGGCCGCCGCCTTCGTGCGCCGCCTGCGGGCGGAGGATCACGCCGGCCTGGCCGAGGACGCGCGCGCCCTGCGCCGCGCCCTCGTGCGGCGCGCCGCGCTGCGCCGGCCCCTCGAGACGGGCCTGGCGGTCCTGCGTTCGGGCCTCGGACGGCGCCTGCGGCCGCTGCTGCGCCCCCGCGGCCTGTTCGTGACCGTGATCGGCAGCGCCGGCGCGGGCAAGAGCGCGCTGATCGACGAACTCGCCGCGCGCCTGGCGCCGATCTTCCGCGAGGGCGGGGTGCATCGCTTCGAGCGCCGCCCGGGGGTCTTGCCCAGCCTACGCGGCGGCGTTGGCGGCCCGAGCGCGCTGCTCGAGGCCCTCGACTGGTTGGTGGGCCACGCCCTGCGCGTGTTGCCCTTGCAGAACCAGGGCGGCCTGGTGCTCTTCGAGGGCTCCTTCGACGATCGCTTGGCGTGCGGCTCGAACCGGCCCCACGCGCGGAGCCTGGAGTTCCTGGCGCGCCGCGTCCCGCGCCCGGCGGCGGTGCTCGTCTGCACGGCCGAGGCCACCACGATCCGCGCGCGACGACCCGAGCGCTTCGGCGGCGACATCGTGCGCGACGTCGCGGAGTACGAGCGCCTGCAGATGGAGCGCGCCGGGGACGGGTTCCACCTCGTGCGCACCGAGGGCCGCCGCGCGACGACCCTCGACCAGGCCCTGCGCGCCCTGTTCGCCGGCGGCGCGCGCTGACCCCGGGTCAAGCCACCCGGGTTCAGCGCTCGACGCGCACCTGGCCGGCCATGCGGCGCACGACGCGCACGACCTGGCCCTCCGCGGTCACGCCGACGCGCACCGACTCGCCGCGGTCGACGAACTTCACGTGGTAGCTCTCGCCGTCGCGCGCCTCGACGCCCCACACGCGCTCGACGCGCTCGAGTTTGGCGCCCGGGACGGCGTCGTGGGCGGCGCTGAGGACCGCGGCCGGCCAGAAGGTGCGCGCCAGGCTCTCCTCGCCGCCTTGGATCTTGCCGTCGCCGCGCACGAGGAACTCGAAGTCCCGGCCGTCGATCCGCTTCGCGACCAGCCACAGGGGCTCGCCGTCGACGACGAGGCGCGCGGCGCCCGTGGTGTGACCCCCGGGATGCGCGGCGTCGAGCGACGCGCGGACCTTGTCCGGCAGCGCCTCGAGGGGCACCTCGCCGCCGGCCTCGAGCACACGCCCGTCGGGTCCGAACTCGATGTGGAACTGGCCCCCCGGCATGGTCGCGCGCGCGACGTCGAGTACGTCCTCCGAGATCCGCGGTCCGGCGCAGGCGGCGCACAGCAGGGCGAGGGTGATGCAGCGGGTTCGCATGGGGATCTCCTGGTTCTCTTCGTCGACGCCGAGGGTCGGGACCGCCGGGATGGTGCAGAGGAACGCGCGCGGCCGGGGATCCGGCACCGCGCGGTACGGAGCGCGAGGCTAGCGCAACGCCGGCGAGGGGGGCAAGGCGAGGCTCCGCGGCCAGCGCGGCGCCGCTATCCTCGCGCCCATGCCGCGCGCCCTGCTGCCCCTCGCCCTGCTGCTGTTCCCCCACCCCGCGCCGGACACGCGCGCCGAGCGTCGCGTCGAGGCAGCCCGCGGGGCGCTGCTCGCCGGGCTCGAGCGCATCCCCGCCCCGGGGCTGCCCGGGCGCCTCGCGGTCTTCGGTCCCCAGGCCTTCGCCGTGCTCGCGCCCGAGCGCGACGGCGCGCCGCGGGTCGTCGTCGCGGCCGCCGAGGGTGCGGGCGGGGGCCGGATCGTCGCCTTCGGCCACACGGGCTACCTCGACGCGCCGGCCGGACCCGAGGGCGCGCGGTCGCTCGCCAACGCGCTGACCTGGGCCGGCGAGGGTCTGCCCGCCGCGCGGCGGCGCACGGTGCACCTCCTGGACGCCGAACGTCTGGCCGCGCCCCTCGCGGAGCTCGGCTTCGAGACGTCCGTCGCGCGCGAGGTTCCCGACGGCGCCGCCCTCGTCGTGCTGGGCCGCACGAACGTCTCGCCCGCCGAGCGCGAGGCCCTGGCGCGCTCGCTCTCGGCCGGCGGGGGCCTCCTGTGCGCGGCCACGGGCTGGGGCTGGGAACAACTCAACCCCGGCCGCGACCTGGCGCGCGACCTCGAGCTCAACCGGTTGCTCGCGCCCCACGGCTTGGCCATCGCGACCGGCGACGTCCCGGCCGACGCGCGCCTCGAGGGCGGCGGCGGCGCCTTCGCCGTCGAGCCCGGGCGGGCCGGCGCGCGCAGCCCCTTCGCCCACGCTGGCGAGGCCCTCGCGCGCCTCGAGCGCGGGAAACTCGCCGACGCCGAACGCGCCGTCGCCCGCGCCGCCTTGGTCGGCGCCGCGGGCGCGGTGGGCGAGGACGAGCCCTTCTTCGGCGCGCGCTTGGCGAAGCTCGCCGAAGTTGGCCGTGCGACTGGCCGCGCGGAGTATCTGCTTCTCAAGGCGGGCGCTGGGGATGTACCGGGGGTGGTGATACCGCGCCATGGCCTCGAGGTTCCAGCGCACGACGTCGTCGAGCTGGTCGATGATGGTGAACCGCCAGCCCA